>NZ_CP159355.1:72500-2115610 GCF_052588255.1 Streptococcus sp. KHUD_012 | reverse complement strand
CCTTTGGGAAATCAACAAGGCATTATCTGAATTTGATCTGGTCTTACCGAGTCAAAACAACTCATATATTTTTAACAATTTAACTACTACCCAGCCGTCCTTAAACGAACGGGACGAGCAGGGTTTTTATATTTACCTGCAGGATATCACTGCAAACTTAACAATTTTGAATAACAAAGGAGTGTAATACATGGCACGTCAAAAGAACGCCCTACGCGGGCATTTTATCGCACCAGTCACTGATCCAAAGACTGAACCAGACAAGGCAGCTTATAAAGAGCTTGCAAAATGGATCGAAGATGTGGACGACGATACAGATGAAGCTACTACATCAGTCGCTTACTACGATGGCGACGGTACAGAAGAAACTACTGTAACATCTGTAAAAGGATCATACACATTCAAAGGTACCTACGACAAAGAAGATGAAGCAATGGCTCTTATCGCTGGTTTGAAGTATAAACTCGGTAACGATCGCCTTGTTTGGCACAAAGTGGTAGATTCTGACGGCAAGAACCAACACGTCGGAATTGCTACCGTGTCAGCAATCAAGGCCGGCTCTGGGGCTGCTGCAAACTACGAGGAATTCTCTTGTAAGATTTCTTACAACTCACTTCCTAAAACTACTGCAGTCGTAGGCTAATAGTAAAAGTAAAAGCGTTCCATTTTGGGACGCTCTTTTTTGTGCATTAAAGGAGGAAAAATATGTCTATTTCAATTGAACTAAAACGCAATTATATCCCCATTAACATCGGAGAAATCGAACTCCAATTTGATACATCACTAGAGAATTTCTCACGGCTTGCAACGCTCCAGGAAGAGATCACAGAACGCTTCAACAAGTACCAGTTGGAGCTGATTGAGCGTTCTAATAACGGAGAGTTTGACGATCTCAAAGAAGGAGTTATTAACAAAGAAGTTATTGACGAAGCCTTTAAGATGCAGAAGAAAATGACGGAGATCAAGTATGATGTGTTATTCGGGAACGGTACCTTTGCTAAACTCTATGAACGTTATCCAGACCTTGACGCTTTAGATCATGCATTTGATGAGGTAGATACCTTGCTGGGGGCTGAGCTTGACCGTCTAGGCCAAGAACGAGCTAAAGCATCGGGTGCGGTTGCTGAATCATTTGTCAAAAAAGCAAAAGCCAAGAAAACGAAGAAGACCAGCAAAAAATAAAAAGGGGGATTGCTCATGAAACTAAATGAGCCAATACAGGACTCCTTTGAATTAAACGGGCGCACCTATGAGGTGGACTGCTCCTTTGATCTGGTGCTGGACGTATTTGAGATGTTTGACAACGAAGTCATGAATAATCTTGAGAAGATGCGTACAGCGGTTTTAATGATGACGGACGAAGCCTTGGATAATCCAGAGGACATAGTAGCCGTATGGGAATACATCGACGAGCATTTTTTAAAAACTAAAAAAGAGCGCGTGATTTATGACCGCCACGGGAACCCTATGCCGGTAGCCAAGGACGAAGAAGATGATACACGTTTGATTGATTTTGAAGTAGACGCGCAGGAAATATATGCTAGCTTTGTGCAAGCGTATAATATCAACCTCATTGAAGCACAAGGCCGGCTAACATGGCCCGAATTTATCGCGCTATTGAACGGTATGCCAGAGGGAACGGCTGTATCTCAATTAGTAGAGATACGATCTTGGAAACCCTCGAAGAATGATAGTAGCGAGTACAAGGCCAAAATGAGACGGCTACAAAACAAATATAGATTAGACGGAAAGGAGGGAGATGAATAATGGCAGATGGAAAAATTGTAATTGACGTCCAGGTTAACGGCAAGAAGCTCTCAGAGTTATCAAGCGCCTTAAAGCGTTTAGAATCCGAAGCCCGTAGATCGGGCCAAGGTGTCAAAAGCGCTGGAGACGGTATCCAGGCTACTGGTGATAAGGCTCTAAGAGCTGGGCAAGGTTTCAAGCGTGCCGGTGACCGTATGGCCGAGGGTGCGAAGCTATCCGAGACATCAAGTAACGGCTTTCGTCGTGCTGGCGACAAAATCAAAGAAAGCTCAGAAGTCGCGTCTAAGTCTGGAAATGGCTTTAAACGGGCGGGCGAAAAGATCAAGGAAAGCTCTGATCTAGCTGGACGATCCGGAGACGGCTTCAAACAAGCCGGTCAGAAAGTAAAAGAAAGCTCTGATCTTGCCCAACGGTCGGGCGATGGCTTTAAGCAAGCGGCAGAAAAAGTAAAAGTCTCTGGCAACGAAGCCAAGACAGGCGGAGAGGGCTTTAAGTCAGCAAGTTTTAAAATTAAAGAAGCCGGTGCGCTTTCTAAATCCGGCGGTGATGCTTTTAAACAGGCAGCCGAAAAAGTTAGGGAAGCTGGCACAATCAGTAAAACCGGTGGAAATGGCTTTAAAGTAAGCGCTGATCTAGCCCATAGAGCCGGGCAAGTAGCTTCCCAAAGTGGGGGCGGTTTTGTCAAGCTGAAAGACATCATCAAAACCACGGGCGACCAGGCTGAAAGGAGCGCGTCAAAATTTGACAAGATCAAAGACGCAATTAAAAACTTCTCAGTCGGTGCGGTAGCCTTTAAAGCTGTCAGCTCTGCGATGAACCTTGTGAGCCAGTCAATGGATAAGGCTATTGACCGCTTTGATACATTGCAACGGTTCCCTAAAGTGATGAAGGCTTTTGGACACTCTTCGAAAGATATTGCAGCGTCTACTAAGTTACTTTCTGAGGGTATCGAGGGTTTGCCAACAACACTTGATACGGTTGTAGCAACCACTCAGAAACTAACCTCAATGACTGGTGATTTGAAACAGTCTACGAAGTTGACAATTGCCTTAAATAATGCGTTCCTTGCCTCTGGTGCTTCTACTGAAGAAGCGTCGCGCGGTTTAACGCAGTATACCCAGATGTTATCATCCGGTAAGGTTGACTTGCAATCATGGAAGACCCTACAAGAAACCATGTCTTACGCCTTGCAGAAGACAGCAGAATCTTTTGGTTATGCTGGGGCATCGGCACAGAACGACCTCTACAAGGCTTTGCAAGATGGCAAGATAACTTTTAGTGATTTTAGTAAGCGTCTGATTGAGTTAAACAAAGGAGTGAACGGATTTGCTGAAATGGCAAAGAAGAACTCCGAGGGGATCAGAACATCTTTTACTAACATTGTTAGTGCGATTGCGAAAGGTATCGCGAATGTCATTACTGAGTTTGACAAATTAAGTAAGTCTGTCACCGGTAAGAGTATAGCCGAGCATTTGAACAGCATCAAAGATGTCATTAATAATACCTTTAACGTTATCATTAGTGTCATTCGCGGTGCTACACCAGTTGTTAAATCACTAGTAAGTGTATTAGGTTTCCTCAAACCTGTTTTAGACCCGCTTATCTCGGTATTTGCTGGTGTCGTATCAGCAGTATTGCTCTTTAAAGGAGCTATGCTGGGGCTATCCATTATCAAGGGTATCGGTAGCCTAATTGGTACGCTTATCACTTCCCTGGTATCGCTAACCAGTACTTCACTGGTAGCCACGGGTGCTACTACTGGACTTGCTGGGGCTTTGGCCTCTCTATCTTCTGGCGGAGTCTTTCTGGTCGTCGGGGCTATCGCTGGGCTAGTGTCATGGTTAACACAGGAAAGTGAAGCGTCCAAAGAAGCCAAGGCCAAGAATGAAGAGTTTAAACGCTCCCTCGACGACTTACACGAAAGTGTGAACAAAGGCAACGAAGCCTATAAGGATCGCAGAAACGAAATCCAAGCTACGGCCGAGGACAACGAGCGCCTTGTCAGAAAGATCGACGAATTAAACGCGGTTGAAAACAAGACTGCCGCTCAGAAGAAAGAGCTTGCGTCAGCAGCAGAAACCCTTAACTCACGTATTGAGGGCTTGAATATCCAGTACGATAAAGCCACAGGCACAATCAACATGACCACGGACGCGATCCGTAAGCAGATTGAGATTGCTAAGGCATCGGCTGAGATTGAAGCCGCCAACCAGAAAATGGTAGAAAATGCCAAGAAGCGCCTTGAAATCAAGGATAAGATAAAGGAAGTTGAGAAACAGTACCAGGATCTTGTCGAAAAAACTGATAGCGTGGAAGAAGGCTCTTTCAGTAACTCGCGAATCCGTGAAGGGGCCAAGGCAGAATTCAAGAAAAAATACAACGAAGAAGTTAAGAAGTTACAGGACGATATCAAGAAAACCGAGGATTCTGACAACGAATTAACGAATACAATCGTTAAGAACAACGAAGTCAAGGCCAAGTCTACGGAAGATGCCTCCGGTCGTATGATCTATACGATGGAGAATATGAACGAAGCCCAGCGTAAGGCTGTAGAGATGATGCAACAGGAATTTGCCCAACTAAAAGGCGAAGTCCAGAACGCATTCCAGGCTATAGAACAGCAGACAGCCTTATCTGCAGATCAAATGACTGCCAACTTGCAGAAGAACATCGACGCGGTTGATAAGTGGTCGCAGAACCTCGAAACACTCGCTAAACGTGGGCTAGACCAAGGTCTTATCGAACAAATGCGCCAGGCCGGCCCTAAAATGGCAGACCAAACGCAGGCCCTTGTCAATGCATCAGATGAACAGCTAGGCGCTCTTAATACTAAATGGACGGAAGCTGGCGACAAAGCCAAAGAAGGATTCTTGCGCGGTATCCGTGCAACCGGTCAAGAGTTACCGCCAGAAATTCAAAACATGGTAACGGCTATCGGTGATGAGTTTAGAAGCGCCCTCGCTGATGCAGGTTTTGAAGTAAAAGGTCGCGAAATTCCTCAAAAGACCGCAGAGGGTATTAGATCTGGAAAAGGCGATGTCCAACAGGCAGCATCAGAAGTCACAGAGGCATCTAAGCAAGCCTTTAACAACTTGCCAACAGAAGCTAAGTACAGCGGATCACAAGTGAGCGGTGGATATGCTCAAGGTATCACAGAGAACCAAGGATCAGTCCAGGGAGCAGTTGACGGCCTTAAAAATGCTTCTCTAGGTGTTTTGGCCAATTTATTCGGCGAGGGGCAAGTAAAAGGTGCTGAACTCGGTGCTGGTGTCGGAGATGGTGTATTGAGCCGGTCCGATGTCGTGCAAGGTGCAGCAAGTACCCTTAAATCAAACGCAACCGCTACGATGGACGGCATGGCCACAGACGGACAAAACAAAGGGTCCGAGTTTGGTTCTGGTATCGCAACCGGTATCGCTGTCGGTCAACAGGTAGCAGTTGGTGCAGCATCTGTGATGAACCTTGCTATTTCGGCTCAATTCCTCGCGATGTCCATGAACGGGCAACAGTACGGTTCACAATTCGGTACTGGCATCGGTGGTGGTATCAATTCCTCGCAAGGTATTGCTACTGGTGCGTCTAATGCGATGAAGATGATGATTAATGCGTCAGTTAACTCGCTAGGGCACGACGGTAGAAATGCTGGATCACAATTTGGTACGGGTGTTACTAGTGGTGTAGCAAGTCACAACGGAGCAGTATTTAACGCGTCTAGCAACCTCAAAGCATCAGCACATAATGGTATGTCTGGTGGATATAACGGTGGGTATAATGCCGGTATGTCCATTGGCGAAGGTATGATGAGTGGTATCTACGCAATGGCCGGATCGGTTGCAGCAGCAGCAGCCAGCATCGCAAGTAGCGCGGTTGCAGCAGCTCGCTCTACTTTGGCTATCAACTCGCCATCTAAGGTATTCAGAGATCAAGTTGGTCGTGCTATCCCGGAAGGTATGGCAGTCGGTATCGAAAAGTACGGTTACTATGTAGACGACTCAATGACTGACCTTGCGAATAAGACAGTAGAATCTGGAAGGAAATACACAGATGGCTTTGGCTTTAACTTGCCAGGTCGCGGTGATCTTGTAAGTGGTCTGACTGATACACTAGCTACGCGCTTTGGATATGCAGGCGGTGGAAGCTCAAACTCCAACGTCACTAACAATTACACACTTAATGCAAGCGGCACGGCTAATGACAATTTCTTTAGTCCTGAAAATATGCGCAGGCTCCTGCGTGAGCTTGCATACTATACGAATTTGGAAGGAGGTAGAATGGCTTAATGGGAAGTTTTACATTTAACGGTGTATCAAGCACTACTCATGGTCTACGGGTTACCAGCGACTATATTATTAGTTCGACTGGTAGTGACGTGGAAACAGTAGCGGTCCCTGGTCGCGATGGTGATCTTTTGATCTCAAAGAACCGTCTTAAATCAGTTACTATCGAGTTGCCTTGTACCGTCCTTTCTAATCGCAAACTCACAGATGCAGAAAGTGAAATCAGTAACTGGCTAAATGTAGACGGCTACAAAGATTTAACTCTATCCTGGGACCCAGATTTTATCTACCGGTCAGCATTTATTGAGACCTTCGAAGTGTCTAGCCTTATGCGACAGTTTGGCAAAGTCAAGCTGAACTTTTTGACCTATCCAGTCAAATTTTATAAGCAAGGGCGCACAAGCCAAACACTTTCGAACGGTGCTACAGTCAACGGCATCGGCAACGTCAACGCAAAACCAATCATCACTCTAGTGGGATCTGGTGACTGTACACTTACAATCAACGGACGCAAGACTAAGTTAAAGGCCGTACAAAATAAGATCACGCTGGATATGCAAGCAAACCAGGTATTCTCTGGCAACTTGCAAGCATGGGATAAGGTTGTTCGATCTCCTCAATTCCAGATGCCTTACTTGGACGCTGGCAGAAATCTGATAAGCTGGGACGGGAATTTTACTGTTACCATGACACCAAACTGGGGGGTTAAGCTATGAGGCCTATACTATACAACGCGAATGAAACAGCGTTTGAAACCTACGGTTTGGGAGAAATTGACGCGACAAAGGCTCAAGTCACACGGGAACGAAACGGGAATTATACTCTTTACATTGAGTACCCGGCTAGTGGACCGCTTGCTGGTACGTTTAAAAACGATATGCGGATCAAATCTGATGCTGGTTTGAGAACCAAAAATCAGACTTTCTTCATCTCCCGTATCCTCAAAGACAGCACTGGCATTTTAAAGGTCTATGCCAAACACATCAGCCACTTGACCGAAAAGATGGCTATTAGAAATAATACCAACGCAACAGGGACAGCTCAGTCAGCTTTGGCTATCTGGGCTTTAAATGCCCTGGGCGGTATTCGCTTTGATACATGGTCCGATATTGATTTAACCTCAAAGACAAGCTGGAATATCGCAGACTTTAAGACGGCGCGTGATGTGCTGGGTGGTGTTAAAGGCTCAATCCTTGACGTTTGGGGCGGTGAATATGAGTTTGATAATACTGTTATCAGACTGCATAAGCAACTCGGACGAAAGAGTCCAACCGTCCTGGAATATGGTCGCAATATCCTGCGAGCAGAAGATGACCAAGATATCGAGGGTGCTTATACCAGTGTCTACCCTTATGCGACATACACCCCGGAAAATCAAGGATCTGGTGAGGGTGGAGCGACTAGTCAACAAGTAACAGTTGAACTACCCGAGAAGTATGTAGACGGTCCTTATATCGGCCTATACAATGAGCGACGGGTTTTGATCGTTGACTTCTCGTCTAACTTCAAAGACAAGGAAGTACCAACGATTGACAAGTTGCGCAGACTTGCCAAAGAGTACGCAATCAATAACCGCTTAGGACTCCCTAAAATCAATACTAAAATCGAGTATGTAGACTTATCAAAGACACTTGATTATAAACTTACCCAGATTTTGGAAGAAGCTGAACTTTGTGACATCGTACCGGTCTATTATCCTCAAATCGGGCTTACTAGTGAAGATGCCAAACTGACAACCATTGTCTATGATGTACTGTTAGAACAGAATGACAGCGTAGAGGTTGGTGTTATCGGTGATGGCTTTAAATCATCAATGACCAGCAACCTATCCGGTAAGATTGACGACTTGGCCAGCAACCAGCAACGACTGGTAAATACCTTACCAGATTATCTCTTAAATGCTCAAGGGAATAAAGTCTGGTACAATCGCCCTGATAACAACGAGCATAAGGTTGGCGATATATGGTTTGAGAAGAACGGACTCTATGACCGAATGTACGTTTGGAATGGTTCGCAGTGGGAGAAACGGATCGACACAGAGGATATTGACAAGGTCAAGAAAGAAGTCGATAAACAAATCTCAGACGCTAAAATCTCAACGAACCAAGCAATCGCACAAGCGAACGCGAAGGCAGAAGAGGCCCTCAAGAAAGCCGGCACCTTACCAGACACTAGCAAGCTATCTGATCAGATCAAACAACAGATCTTGAACAGCCCGGACTTGCAGAATAAGGTAACCGAGGGTGTCAAGAGCGTTGACGGTGACACGATCTATAGTAAGATTGTGTCCAAAGTGTCCCAGCAGTTCGCAACCAGAGGCGAATTTGAAAGCATTGACCGTGTGCAAAATGACATGGGTCGAAATTTAATTGGTCTATCTAAGCAGATTGCAACTCAAACGCTCGAATTCAACAAACTCACAGAGTCGAACAAAATTTATGAGCGTATTCTTGGTAAATCGGAAACCGAAGCCCCGGACAAGCTCTCACGGCTTGTCATGTCGAGCGAGATATTCCAGACAGAGGTCGGGAAGTATTCGACGAGTGGTGGCCCGAATATGCTCCGGAACTCACGGGCAGACGAGGGTCTAAATTATTGGACAGAAGCTAATGGACGGTTGGACTTCACAGCTCACCGTTTTTACCTAAACGGTCAGAAGCGAATGCTTCAACTTAGCAATGGAGCAGTCGTTAAAAGTCCGCGCTTTATTTTTAAAAAAAATGCTGATTATACATTGAATCTTTTAGCTTTTGACGCAAACACAGCCCGTTTTAAGATCACGTTTTGTAAACGCAAAAAAGACTCGACAAACGACTACGACGAAGTCCAGACGATCTTTGATAAAACTGGCTCGACCGCCTTTAGTTCGCACGAAGCAGTGAAACGCTCCTTCAAGTTTAATACTGGTGACTTTGATAATGGATATCTGTCGTTTGAATATACGGGCAATCCTAACGGTTGGTCTGGTCTATTTATGACCGAGCTTGACTTCTACGAAGGCGCAAACGATCGGAAGTGGCAACCAAGTCCGGACGATCCAAGCGAAGCGCTCGGAGAGCTTGGAGCGCGTCTTAATTCCAAGGTAAACGAAGTGTCTGGATTGACGGCAGAAGCTAAACAACTCGCGGTTGGAGCGCAACAAAGAGCAGACCAAGCCTCAGCCAGATCAACCAGCGCCCTAGAAATGGCAGAGGACGCTAAAGCAAAAGCAATCCAAGTCTCGCAAGGTACGGAAGCCATCAGAACACAAGTCACGCAACTTGCCGGGTCTTGGTCAGTACGCAATCTAAACAGCGCTGGTGACGTGCTGGGGCAGTTAAACCTAAACCCGGACGGATCAATCCGAATTAACGAGGGCCTTTTGTCGGTCGGTGAGAAAACCATTATCAAAGACGGTGTTATTAAAAAGTCCATGATTGGCAATGCCCAGATAGGCACGGCTCATATCAGCGAGATTGACGCGAGCAAAGCACAGCTTATCAACGTATCAGCAAAGAATATCGTATCAGACGGTTTGACCGCTAACATTATCAAAGGTGGTAAGCTATCATCTTTAAATGGTGTGACTGACTTCAACTTGCAGACTGGTTGGATTGATTTCAACAATTCAAACGTCGGTATCAGAAATCAATTCAAAAACAAACCGTTACAATATCTTGTGTTTGGTCAAGGTGCGATCAATGGCAAGGGAGCAGCGTATACTGCTTTAATGTCTAACTCTTGGAGACGAGTCGCGATGGACGATGGTTCGGCTGGTATCCAGATCTGGAACGCGAACGATAACACGACAGCGGTCAATATCTATGGGGATTTGGTCGAATTTATGTATAATGCGAATGATAAGCTGTCTGTAGGAATCGATACAGTAACTAATAAGCTCTATAATATCGAAGATATTGTTATCAGAGGTTACAGTCTATCACATATATTAGACGATATTTTTGATAACTTTAACAACCTAAATCACGACGGAAATTATTCAAGAGGATACCATGGTCAATGGAGGGGATAAGAACAAAATGAACACAGTAGATAAAATCGTAAATGACATCTCGCAGAAGCTCGCAAACGCAATCGTAGAGGCCTCAAACTACAAGGTATTATACGAGGAAGCAAACGAGGAATACAAGCGCGTAAACGAGCTATTGAGCAAGTTTAACGACGTTTTGGACAGCGACGAAGCACTCAAAAGCCTCTTTGATGAGGCTTCTCAAAAATTAGAAGAAGGTAAATAAATTTATGGAATTCAAAATCATTAACAAATACTTGCAAGAAGAAGGCCGTACTTTCGTTTCAATCCGTTGTGCGAACCCTTATACAGCGTTTGAACGCGTCCTAATTGGGGATCGTACCAACGAATCAGATGACGCGCTGATCCAAGCAGTACTCGGGCAAGTAACAACCGAGCTAAACCCAGCCGAGGGCGTGAAGAAGTTACAAGAGGACTTGCATACACAGGCCCAAGATTATGAAGCTAAACTTGCGAAGAAAGACGAAGAGATTCAAAAAGTAAAAGACGTGGCAGAATGGAGCGTACTCGCTCGTGTGACCGACGTAGACAATCCACTTGATCCCACAGTATTCAAACGTGGCCTTGAATTGGTTAACCTTGGCAAGAGTGGTACAACTTATCCGGCGCAAGCGATCTTCACTATTGAAGATCCAAACCATATCGAGAAATTCCAAGAAGGTAAGCGCGTGATGGTCCAAGTGAACCAGCCTTTTACTTACCAAGGTGAAACACTTGAGCAATTGGAATCATTGCACCAAAACGGCAAACTCGGGATCTGGAAATGGACAGAGCCAAAACAAGAAGATCCAAAACCAACGGGAGAGCTTGAAACCCAGCCTGTCCAGTAAGCTAGTAGCATAATAGGGGGTGATGAAATTGGACCTATTGGCATTAGTTGACAAGTTGACTCCCGTCTTGGTCGTCGTCATTCCGAGTTACTTTTCCTTTAAAAGCACGAAAAGCACAAAAGAAGCTGACAAACGTCTTGAGGGGCTATCGAGTAAAATCGATTCCCTCGAGAAGTCAGTCTCAAACGTGGAAGAAATCGGAAAAGATAACAATCGGAATTTAACGATTATCGGGAAAGGCTTACAACGGCTTCAACGTTTTCGATTGCAGGAGAACTTAAAAAACGCGTTAAAACGCGGACACACAAACCAGCACGAAATTGAGGAGCTATCTAAACTATATGAAAGTTACGTCGAGCTAGGCGGTAACGGTGCTATAAAAGTGCTCTTTGAGCGCTTTTTAAATTTAGAAATTAAAGAGGAGAAATAACATGAATCAAATTACAAGCATTATCACGTCGTCAGCTATGAGCATTTTAGTTGTATTAACTGGTATCGTGGTTCAAGCGATCAAGAAATACTTGCTCATGCGCGGAGGCAAGAAAGCGATCGAGATCGTTGAGATCTTGGCTAAAAACGCGGTCAACGCTACAGAGCAGGTCGCTGATAAATTGGATATTCACGGCAAGGATAAACTCGAGCACGCTAAAATTAGCTTGATCGAGGGTCTTGAATCTCAAAATATCCACTTGACGAATCAAGAACTCAATACCTTTATCGAGGCAGCAGTTAAACGCGCCAACGAAGAGTGGAAGAAATAGAGAGGTCGAACATGAGTGTACAACAATCTATTGTAAATGGCTTCATTAGTCGTCGTGGGCTGATTACCTATTCCATGCTAGGAAGTCGTAACGGCGCAGACGGCACGGGTGACTGTTCCGGCATCACGTCACAAGTTTTAAAGGAAGCTGGTATTCCAATTCAAGGCTTGCCGTCAACTGTCACACTTGGGCAACAACTTGCAAATAATGGCTTCTATCGCGTCAGCATTAACCAAGACTGGGACGCTCAACCGGCCGATATTATCTTGATGAGCTGGGGTGCTGATATGTCAAGCTCAGGCGGTGCTGGTGGCCACGTCGGAGCGATGATCGACGATACATACTTCATCTCTTGCGACTACTCAACGCAAGGGGCAGTCGGACAAGCTATCAATACTTATCCTTGGAACGACTACTACGGCTGGAATAAACCAACTTATATTGAAGTTTGGCGATATGCTGATACAGCACCTCAAACCGACAACCGAGCAAACACAGCCGTACAGCCAAAAGATAAAGCCTTTTACCAAGCGAACGAGGTTAAGTATATTCACGGTATCTGGCAAATCAAATGCGACTATCTCGCGCCTGTTGGGTTCGATTGGCTCGAAAACGGGATCCCCGTGTCCATGGTAAACTGGGTCGATAAAGACGGAAACAACTTGCCAGACGGAGCAGATCAAGACTTTAAATCTGGAATGTTCTTCTCATTCGAGCTCGATGAAGTCAATATCGCTGACACTGGCAAAGGTGGCTATTATGGTGGTTATTACTGGCGCTTGTTTGAGTTTGGACAATTTGGCCCTATCTGGCTGTCATGCTGGGACAAGGACGATCTAGTAAACTATTATGAGTAAAGAGGGGTGATTGAATGAATCGCTCAAACTGTACAAATTTAAAGCAGTTTGAGGGCGGTCGAGTTGTCAAACAAGGCGACTCGGCTTCCCTTTTTGGTTTTGCATTATACGATGAGAGATGGACTCCGATCGATCTTGAAGGACAGGAAGCTACAGTTCACTTTACCAGCAAAAAGGGCAAAGCGTCCTTTTCGACAACCGTCCAAGGCTCAAAGGTATTGTTTAAGATTCCCAAAGTACTTCCGGTCGAGAGCTATCTGGTCGAAGTGGTATGCGGTGGGTATGTATTCCCAAGTGACCAGAGCGTCAGAGTTGACGTGGTCCAGTCAGCGGAAGAGTATACCAGCGAGCAAGTCTTGGATCTTGTAAAAAACAACGTCAAGGAAGAAATCGACAAGTATATCTCAGCGCACCCGAACGGGCCACAGTCGGAAGAACTCCCTGACCTTACCGTACTATACAATCTAGCTAAAATTTAATAAGAGGAATAAAAAATGAGTTTAAATACTGAAAAAATGACGAAATTCGCGCAAGCTGTCGGTAGCGACATCAAGGAAATTAAAACCACGCTAGCGAATAAAGCAGAAAAGAGCGAGATCGGCCAAGGTGGCATCACACAACAACAACTAGACACAGCGATTCAAGGCGTGAAAACTGCTATTTTAGGCGAAGGTGTACCAGAGGATTTAGACACGTTAAAAGAAATCGCTGAAAAGATCCAAGCGGGCGGAAGCTTAGACAGTGCGATTGTGTCTAAAATGACAGAGTTTGGCCAAAAATTTACTGACCTCGAAAATACTGACTTTGTACAGATTTACAACAGTGCCAAGAACACCCTCTAATGAGGTGACGCATGGATAAATTAAAACAAGCGATCGAACAGATCGGCCGTGATATTGGGAATTTACAGGCTAATAAGTTGACAATTACTAGTGCATACACTATTTTTCCAACATATTCAAACTTGCAAGATAAGATGACCGCAAACATCAAGGAGAAGCACCTTGAATTGGGTCTGGATGCTCTCATCGATGATAAGCTAAAAAACGGTGGCGACCCGTTTATCACACGCTCCAAGTTACCAACAATTGACACAAGTCAGCTTGCTTCGAAAAACGATTTGGAAGAATTGAAACGTTCAGTCGGTTCTGGCAACGGTGGCAGTACAGAACTTAAAGGCCAAGGCTTCCCGTATGAGCTAAACGCTGAAATCGGTACGACCTACATCGACACCACAGCCAAGAATGGCGCTTTCAAATGGATCAAGAAACGTGCTGGTGCTGGCCGTGATAATTGGGTTATCTTGGCCGGCGACACGGGCAAAGTGCGGGCCAAGAATGTTTCTTCCGTGCTTGGAGCGTCTTACATGGAATTTCGACGTATTAACTCTACTGTGGAAATTAATTTTGGTGGGCTGTCTTGGGGCTGGTTTGGTATCAAACGCAGAGGATCGGCTGGATATGTCCCGCAAGGGTCTGACCGTGAGCGAAACGTGGTTATCTTAAATGTTCAAGGCATACCAGTAGGTTTTCGTCCGTTAGGATCTAAAATCGGTATGATTACCAATGACAAGGGTCAGCGGTTAGGCACTTGGTATTTAGGCGGGCCGGGTGATGGCAATCAATTCCGTTTGCAATTTGACGACCCTGTACCCACAGATCGTGACATCGGAGATATTCGCTTTTCGAGCGTAGTCTATGTCACGGAAGATCCGTGGCCAGAGACTCTATAATAAGACACACACCCTCCCATTTCGGGAGGGCTTTTTTTGTGAGCTGAAACTAGTTACAAATTAAAAAAATCTTTAATTATTTTTGTAGAAGTACTTGACGTACAGCAAGTATAGTGATATAATTCAATCAAGATAAAGAAAGGGAGATCAAGAAGATCTCAGGTAAAAGAAAATGACAAAAGTAAACGCAAGCATTAAAAAAGTAGCAAACAAAATTGCTTGTCAAGTTGGCTGGGACGGCATGGAAGCGATCGTGTATAAAGACGGTAGCGTAGAAGCAAGAAAAATTGGTAGCTTTGGCAACGATGAAGAAGAAATCATTTACGTCATTTCACTTGAAAAAAGCTATTGGCGCGACGGCTTAGAAAATGCAGAATTTGAATTTCCACTTGATATTGATAATAGCTCGAACTGGTGCGACGCCGACGTTAACGATTTTGCCGAATACCTAATCGAAACTGAATTAAGTTACGCTACAGATCGCCACAACGGCGAATATCTTGAATGGAACTAAGATTAAAATAAAGAAAAGAGGAAAACAAAATGAAAAACATTATAATGAAAGTAGATCACATAAGCGAAACGTTCGAGATCCTGTCTGCAGAACAAGCACTTGACGAGATCGTATTCAATGGTCTTGAATTAGAACCTATTATTTTTAGTACAATCTTTGACGGGTTTGTAAAATATGAAACCAATGAGGGAGATATTGTTTACGAAGTCTTTCGCGGTAACTACGCTTATCAATTCGAGGAGGTCGAAAAAAGAATAAAAACCCTTGAAGAATGCGGATACTTAGACATGGCAGAATAAAAACTTTTATTTTTTTAGCTATATTGCTTGCTTTACAGCAAGCAATATAGTATACTGTAACCAAGATAAAGAAAGAGGCAAATAAGATGGCATACGGAAAAAGTAAATATAACGCGTACAGAAAACGCAGTTTTAATCGTAGCGACAAACAACGCAGAGAGTACGCTCAAGCAATGGACGAACTAGAACAAGCATTTGACGAACTAGACGGCTGGTATTTATCAAGTATGAAAGACAGCGCATATAAAGATTTTGGCAAGTATGAAATCCGGTTATCTAACCATTCTGCAGATAATCAATACCACGATTTAGACAACGGTCACTTGATTGTTAACGTGAAAGCGAGTAAACTTAATTTTGTAGATATCATAAACAATCATTTAGACAAAATAATTGAAAAAGTTGATAGTCTTGATCTTGATAAATACAGATTTATCAACGCTACAAGTCTAGACTATGAAATGAAATGTTACTACAAAGGTTTTAAAACTAAAAAAGATGTTATTTAAGGAGATTTAAAATGATTATTAACACAGAGAGGGTCAAAATGGTCTTGATGAATAAGGCTATTTCTGGCTATGCGCTTTGGCAAGCTACCGGAGTACCACAGTCTGGGATTTCTCGACTACGGTCCGGAAAAAAACGGTTCGAAGATTTGACCGTAGAGACCCTTGAAAAGATTCAAAGATGGATAGACGCTGGAAATTATACATTCAGCTATGACTATAGCGAATTACTGGACGAGCTGACCTCGGACATCGAGGAGGGTTTGACGGGGGAATATCTCTATGTCGTCCGTGGTGACTATAATGAGATTATGGAAAAACGCATGATTATTGATTATTATTATAGTCCAGACGAAATAGAAGAGGGCGATCTCGCCGAGAAAATGCTGACCGCTGATGTCGTGGAAGAAATGCAAAAGGATAGCAGTATATTTTAAAACGTGCTATAATATATACGATAATCGAATACCTTCACTTACTTAAAACCACTAACGGCAATTAGTGGTTTTTTCTGTTATAACGGCAATTTTTAGGATTGTCTATTTAAACGAAAAATAACAAATTTACTTTCCTTATTTGAAATGTTGGTGGTCTTATTGATCATCAGTGTGCTTTTATTGCTCTTTGTGCCGAATTTGACCAAGCAAAAAGACTCCGTGAAGGAGACAGGAAATGCAGCGGTTGTGAAGGTGGTCGAAAGCCAGGCTGAATTGTACGAGCTCAATCATACCAATGACCAAGCTACTCTAGCAAAGCTGATTGCTGATGGAAATATTACCAACAAACAAGCAGAGTCCTACCGTGCCTATTATGCGAAAAATAGTGGAGAAACTCGTGCGGTTGCAGATTAAGGCCTTCACCTTGGTGGAGACTCTTCTGACCTTGATGATCGTCAGTTTTATCTATCTGGGCTTATCGGGATCGATCAAGACGAGCTTTCAGCAGGTGGAAGAAAAAGTATTTTTTGCAGAGTTTGAACACCTCTATCAAGAAAGCCAGAAAATAGCGCTGGCAAGGCAAACGGAATTGGATGTTGAAGTGACTGCAAGGAAGATTCAAACGCCTTACCAGACGGTGGAGATTCCTGATTCTGTCATTTTGCAAGATCCTAAAACTATTCGTTTAGACCGAGCAGGTGGCAATTCATCCCTGGCCAATGTTCACTTTCAGACACAGAGAGGAGTGGTGACCTATCAACTGTCGCTTGGAAATGGGAAAATTAAAAAAAGCATCCGTTCCCGCTAGTATTCTCATAGAATCTTTGGTAGCCTTGGGTTTATTTGCCATGATTACGACCTTATTGTTAGGGGAGATCCGGCGTTCGCGCAAGGAGCGACTAGCGGATTTCAAAGAGGTAGAGGTCTTATCTGTCGCTCAAATGGCGCTTCAGACAGGGCAAAATCATCTAGAGGCCAATGGTATTCAGGTTCAAGTCGAAAAAGATGCCGATCAACTCACGGTCTATCATCAAGGAAAGGTGGTGCTGCATGTGGAATAAAGGAAAGGTCAAGGCCTTTACCCTGCTCGAAGCCTTGGTCGCTCTCTTGGTGCTCAGTGGGGGTGTGTTGGTCTTTCAAGGCTTGACCAAGCTCCTGCATGCTGAATTGGACTACCAGGCGCATCAAAAGCAGGAAGAATGGATACTTTTTCAGCAACAATTGCAGGTGGAATTGGATCGGAGCCATTTTGAAAAAGTAGCGGACAATCATATCTACTTGGTTCAGGATCAAAAACCAATTGCCATTGGTCAATCTAAAGGAGATGATATCCGAAAAACAGATGATAAGGGCAGGGGCTATCAGCCTATGATTTCAGGGGTTCGCTCTAGCCAAATTTGGCAGGAGGGAGAGTTGATTCATCTGCGGTTGAATTTCGAAGAAGGTCTAGAAAGGGAGTATGTCTACCATGTGGTACCAGCGATACAAAATGAAAAAAGTTAAGGCTGGTGTCTTGCTTTACGCTCTCTTGATGGCAGCGATTTTTAGTCTCTTGCTTCAGTTTTACCTGCATCGTCAGGTTGCGGAAAGACGGATCTTAAAGACGAGTCAAGATCGTCTACGGGCCTATGCTTTGGTGCAATTGGCTCTTGAAAAGAGAAAGAGTGATGAGAAGACATCAGAGATTCATTTAAAGTCTGGAGTTGTTCAGCTACAGCAGGACACTGGTTTTCTTCATGCTCAGGCTAAGATGAATGGCGAAAGCTATGAGTTTGTCCTTCCTGTAAGGGAAGAAAAGGAAAACAAGAAGAGTCAAAAAGAAAAGAAGAAGACACAGAAAGATAAGGAGAAGGCAGAGACCGAAACGCCTTCTGAAGAGACGCCAAACGAGACCAAGGAACCATCAGAAAATAGCGAAAAAGACTAATTTTTGGTATGATAGGGTGCGGAGGAAATCATGAATTTCGAAAAAATTGAACAAGCCTATACCTATCTATTAGAAAACACTCAAAGTATTCAAAATGAATTGTCGACCAACTTTTATGACGCCTTGATTGAACAAAATGCCATGTATTTGGGTGGCAAGACAGATCTAGACATTGTTAAAAACAATAGCAAAAAATTAAAAGAACTAGGTTTGAGTAAGGAAGAATGGCGCAGAGCCTACCAATTCCTTTTTATGAAAGCTGCTCAGACAGAGCCTTTACAAGCGAATCACCAGTTCACACCAGATGCGATTGGTTTTATCATTACATTTTTGATCGATCAGTTGGCTAAAAGCGACCAACTGGATGTCTTAGAAGTGGGAAGTGGAACCGGAAATCTCGCTGAGACTATTGTCAACAATAGCCGTCTCACGATTGATTACTTAGGATTGGAAGTAGATGATCTCTTGATTGATCTATCTGCTAGTATCGCAGATGTGATGGAGTCTAGCGTTGTCTTTGCACAAGGCGACGCGGTGCGTCCGCAAGTGTTAAAAGAAAGTGACTTGATCGTTAGCGACTTACCGATTGGTTATTATCCAGATGATGCGATTGCACAGCGCTATCAGGTGGCGAGCTCCGAAGGCCATACCTATGCTCATCACCTTATGATGGAACAGGCTCTGAAATACCTGAAACCTCAAGGAGTAGCCATCTTTTTAGCTCCAAACAACCTCTTGACGAGCTCTCAGAGTGATCTGTTGAAAGCTTGGCTAACAGACAAGGCTCAACTCCTTGCCATGCTGACCTTGCCAGAATCTCTTTTTTCAAATCCAGCCTATGCTAAGACGATTTTCGTCCTACGAAAACAAGAAGAAGAGTCTGTTCAGCCCTTTGTCTATCCGTTTACCGATCTCCAGGATCAAGACCAGGTGGTTCACTTTATGGAAAGTTTCCAAAACTGGTTAAAGGATAGTGAAATTTGATCAAAGATCTGATATAATAGAGGAAGTGAAAACGCTTAATGAGGTGAATATATGTCGAAAACAATTTCTATTAATGCAGGAAGCTCTAGTTTGAAATGGCAATTGTACCAAATGCCAGAGGAAACTGTTCTTGCAAAAGGGTTGATTGAACGGATCGGTTTGAAGGATTCTATTTCAACCGTTAAATTTGATGGACGCTCTGAAAAACAAGTATTAGATATCCAGGACCATACACAAGCTGTAAAAATTTTGTTGGATGATTTGATTCGCTTTGATATTATCAAATCCTACGATGAGATTACAGGTGTGGGCCACCGCGTCGTTGCTGGTGGAGAATACTTCAAGGATTCTGCCTTGGTAGATGACGAAGTCCTTCGAAAAGTAGAAGAATTGTCTTTGTTAGCACCTCTTCATAATCCTGCAAATGCAGCTGGAATTCGTGCCTTTAGAGAGATTTGTCCAAATATTACCAGTGTTGTGGTATTTGATACTTCTTTCCATACAACCATGCCGGAAAAAGCTTATCGTTACCCTCTTCCAACTAAATATTACACAGAAAATAAGGTCCGTAAGTACGGCGCTCATGGAACCAGTCATCAGTATGTAGCTGGTGAAGCTGCTAAACTTCTTGGAAAACCATTAGAAGAATTGAAATTGATCACCTGCCACGTTGGAAATGGTGTATCTGTTACAGCGGTTGACAAGGGAATCTCTGTCGATACCTCAATGGGCTTCACACCTCTAGGTGGTGTCATGATGGGAACCCGTACAGGGGATCTCGATCCAGCGATTATTCCTTACTTGATGGAACATACAGAGGATTTCAATAAGCCTGAAGATATTAGCCGTATCCTTAATCGTGAATCAGGTCTTCTGGGTGTTTCTGGATCTTCTAGTGACATGCGGGATATTCATACAGCGATGCACAATGGAGACGAAAAAGCCAAATTGGCTTACGATATCTTTATCGATCGTTTGCAAAAATACATCGGTCAATACTTGGCTGTCTTGAATGGTGCAGATGCCATCATCTTTACAGCAGGAATCGGTGAAAATGCAGTAAACGTTCGTTCTTCTATTATCAATGGAATCAGCTGGTTTGGCTGCAAGGTCGACCCTGAAAAGAACGTCTTTGGAGTTGTCGGAGATATTTCCACAGATGATTCTCGTGTGAAGGTATTGGTGATTCCAACTGATGAAGAGTTGGTGATTGCGCGTGACGTTGAACGTTTCAAAAATCAGTAAACTGAAATAATGTGAGAAGGCTAGAGGCGAAAGCCCCAGTCTTCTTATTTTATACAAGAAAGAGGTTGTCCATTGAAAAATATACAGTCTTTTGTTCGAAAGCACCCATTATGTAAGAATGCCCTCTGGCTCCTTCTTTTTGTGCCCTTATTCTTTCTCTCACAATTTCCCCTCATCACCATGGTTTATTCCCTTCAAGAAGGAGTAGATGCAAGGTGGATCACTATCCTCACTCTCTTGGTAACAGTGACGGTGCTATTTATTTTTTATATAGTCATAAAGAAGAGCCCTCTGGAAAACTTAGATGTTCGGGTCATAACCTGGCCGGCTCTGGGGAGAAATTTTCTTTTTCTTCTCTTGTTGATGGCTAATAATCTGCTCGCCTATCCCTTGTTGAAACAAGAGGCAGGTGGTACAACAGCAAACCAAGCGGCTCTGAATGAGCTGCAATCTCATGCTCCTTTTCTTGCTATGGGCATGGTCGTGATCCTTGTCGCTCCGATTCTAGAAGAGCTGCTTTGTCGGGCCATCATCCCTCGTTTGATCTTTCGAGGAGCAGAACCGATCGGTTACTTAGCCGGTGCTCTCTTTTTTACTTATTTGCATGGACCGAGCGCCTTGGGGGAATGGGTAGCCTACGGAGGTATGTCTTTGATCTTAACTTGGGTGGCTTATCGCTACCAGCGGATCGAGTACAGTATTTGCCTCCATATGACCTTGAATGCGCTAGCTTATTATTATCCTGCTGTATTCCTCCTTTGTTTATTGCCGGTATCGAGAGTTTTCTTCCATGATAAATTATGATAAAATGGTAGGTACCAATGAGTTTTGATGCAGAACCATCCTACAGAAGGTCAGATAAAATCAGAAATCCGTATGGAGAGTAGACTCAGGGGTTTAGAACACTTGTTCTAGCCTCTTTTGTTCGCAAGCATGCTGTAGGAAGGGAATCGAAGGAGAACGAAAATGATTGATAATAAATGGCTGAGTGGCCAAGGGACCCTTCTTTGTGGGATCTTAAATGTCACTCCGGATTCATTTTCTGATGGCGGTAAGTATACGAGTGTGGATGCAGCCTTGCAGCAGGCGAGAAAACTGATCCAAGAAGGAGCTCAGATCCTCGATATCGGGGGAGAATCAACCAGACCAGGTAGTCATTATGTAGAGATCCAAGAAGAGATTGACCGCGTGGTTCCAGTAATTAAAGCCATTCGGAAAGAAAGTGATGTCTTGATCTCGGTGGATACCTGGAAGTCCCAGGTGGCGGCGGCGGCGCTCGAAGCTGGGGCTGATATTGTCAACGATATTACTGGTTTTCTTGGAGATCCTAAGATGGCTGCTGTCGTCGCGGAGCATGAAGCGAGCGCAGTTCTCATGTTTAATCCAGTGATGGCAAGACCGCATCATCCAAGTTCCACTATCTTTCCAAGTTTTGGTTTCGAACCAGTCTTTTCAGAGCAAGAGCTTCAACAGATGGCTCAAGAACCGATTCAAGACTTGATGTGGACCTTCTTTGACCGCTCGCTTGCGGTAGCGAAAGCAGCCGGTGTCCAGATGGATCGTATTATGTTGGATCCTGGGATCGGATTTGGGTTGACCAAGCGAGAGAACTTACTCTTATTACAAGAACTTGGGACGATTCACCAAAAGGGGTATCCGATCTTTCTAGGGGTCTCCCGCAAACGCTTTGTGGTCAACATTATTGAGGAAGCTGGATTTGAGACAGATCCTGCAACGGAGACTGGTTTTTGGAATCGGGACCTGGCTTCGAGCCATTTGACGAGTATTGCAGCCAGTCAAGGAGTCGAAATGGTGCGGGTGCATGATATTCCCCTTCACAAGATGGCAGCAAGTCTAGGCCAAGCCATTTTCCAAGCCCAAGAGGCAGCAGATACCAATTTAAAACAATACAAGTAAATGAAGACAAAAGAACATCAGTTGGATCTTTGTTGGCTAGAAGCCTATCGTTCTCAAGATCCACATTTCGGCTTGGAGCGCATGGAAGCTCTCTTGGCTTTGAGAGGAAATCCTCACCTAGACTGTCGGGTCATTCATGTTGCGGGGACCAATGGCAAAGGCTCTACCATTGCCACCTTGTCCCAACTCTTGAGGCAGGCAGGTTTACGAGTTGGAGTCTTTACCTCTCCTTATCTGATCCATTACAATGACCAAATCACCATTAATGGCGAAGCCATTTCGGATCAAGACCTGCAAACCTACCTGGATAGTTACCAGCAACTCCTGGAAGCTGAACAATCAAGGGCTGTTTTTCAAGGGTTGACGGAATTTGAAGTGATGACGGCCATCGCCTATGATTATTTTGCTCACGAGGAGCTGGATTATGTGATCATGGAAGTCGGTATGGGGGGACGACTAGATAGTACCAATGTCTGTCAGCCTGTTCTGACTGCGATCACTTCGATTGGCTTGGATCATGTTGCCCTTCTTGGGCCAGATCTGGCTTCCATTGCCCGTGAAAAGGCAGGCATCATTAAGCCAGGAATTCCTCTGGTTCTAGGGAAATTAGAAGCAGAAGCCAGCCAAGTCATTGAAGGCATTGCGATTCAGAAGCAGGCACCGATAACAGCCTATGACAGAGATTACCAAGTTGAGCTAGAAGCCTCTTGTCTATTGGGCCAATCCTTTTCTTATCACAGTTCCAAAAGAGAAAAATCCTCTTATCAAGTAGCGCTCTTAGGTCATCACCAGGCCAGAAATGCAGCTCTTGCGATCAGTATCTGTGATGTACTTTTTGAAAGAGTAGGGCGTGAACTCTTGTCAAGAGAGTTAGTGGATGAGGCCTTGCATCAAGTCGTCTGGCCTGGCCGGATGGAAGTGGTCTCGCAAAATCCCATGATCTTGCTAGATGGGGCCCATAACCCCCACGCCGTTGCGCCTTTAATCGCAAGTCTTCGGGAACTGTTCCCAAGTCAAAAAAAGACCATTCTTTTTACCTGCATCCGGACCAAAGCCTTAGAAGAGATGCTCATTCAGTGGCAGGAACTAGAAAATAGTCGCTTGATCCTAACGACCTTTGAAGATCCAAGAGCCTATTCTCAAGAAGAGATAAGAGCTGCTGCGAAAAACCATCAGCTTGAGGAAGTCAACTGGCAAGAGTTTCTACAAAACTGGCAAGCTGAAGGCAATGAGCTCCTCATTGTAACGGGGTCGCTCTACTTCCTTAGCCAGGTACGACCTTATTTATTAAAAACAGAAAAATCCAACTAGGAGATGATATGGATACAAAGAAAATTGAAGAAGCAGTGAAAATGATCATCGAGGCAGTCGGTGAAGATGAGAAACGTGAGGGACTTCAGGAAACACCGACCCGCATTGCCAAGATGTACCAAGAAATCTTTGCAGGACTAGGGCAGACAGCAGAAGAGCATCTGTCTAAATCATTTGAAATCATTGATAACAATATGGTGGTTGAGAAGGATATCTTCTTCCATTCCATGTGTGAGCATCACTTTTTACCATTTTATGGAAAAGTGCACATTGCCTACATTCCAAATGGCCGTGTGGCTGGGCTTTCAAAACTGGCTCGTACGGTCGAAGTATACGCTAAAAAACCACAGATTCAGGAACGTTTGACGGTAGAAATCGCAGATGCCTTGATGGAATATCTTGGAGCACAAGGAGCACTTGTCTGGGTAGAAGCAGAGCATATGTGTATGAACATGCGTGGTGTCCGTAAACCTGGAACCGCTACAGTGACAACTGCTGCGCGTGGACTGCTTGCGACAGATAAAGACTTAAAAAATGAAGCCTATAAACTCATGGGCCACTAATGGCTGGCTATAAGAGGTGAACAGAGTGGATCAATTACGGATCAAGGACTTAGAGGTATACGCCTATCACGGTGTTTTTCCAGCAGAAAAAGAATTAGGACAACGCTTTGTCCTAGACCTATGGGTAGATTATGAGATGACCCGTGCTGCTCGCACAGGTGATTTGGAAGCTTCGATCCATTATGGGATCTTGGCGGAACAGTTGACCGAGTGGATGCAGGCAGAAAAAATCGATCTGATTGAAACGGTGGCCTTTCAGTTGGTGCAAAAGATTTTTGAAAGCTATGCCTTTGTAGAAAAAGTTCGTCTGGAGTTGAAAAAGCCCTGGGCTCCTGTTCCCTTGCCATTAGAGACTTGTTCGGTGACAATCGAACGGGAGAAAAAACGGGCCTTTATTGGGCTTGGCACCAATATGGGAGATAAACAACTGCAACTAGAGACGGCGCTAGAAAAAATCAAGGATCGAGGCATTCGTCTTCTTCAGACATCCACAAGGATTGAAACAGAACCTTGGGGAGGGGTGGAGCAGGACACCTTTTTGAATCAGGTGGCAGAGGTTGAAACCTGGATGACCCCAGAGGATTTACTAGAGACCTTACTTGCCATTGAGCAGGAAATGGGGCGTGTCCGTGAGATCAAGTGGGGGCCACGTGTGATCGATCTAGATCTGCTCTATATGGAGGACACCATTTGTTACAGTCCAAACTTGATCTTGCCGCATCCTTATGTGGCAGAACGTGCCTTTGTCCTAGAGTCTTTGAATGAAATTGCTCCTCATTTTGTGGACCCTGTTCAAAGAAAGCCCATTCGCCAATTATGGGAGGCTGTCAAATAGTCTCTCTTCTTTGCATCATAATAAAAAACAATCCCTGTTCGAGGGATTGTTGAGAGCGTAGAGAAACGAATCTTTAATAAAATTTAATCAATTCTTTAAAAATTATACTCGTTATAGTTATTCAATCATATTCTGAAACTTTCCGCCGTGAGAAAAGTGCCTGAAACGACTCAGTTTCAGGCACTCGGAATTATTGAGACCTTAGGCTCAATAATTAGTCATGGAACTTCATAGAAGTTCGCTGACGTCCGTACTCACCTAAGGAAAGTTTTTTAAGAAGACTTTGTCTTCAATCTGAACAATTCCTAGAGCAGGGATTGTTTTTGTTTGTCTGAGTTTATTTACGATATAAGCGATCGTATTGGTAGACAGGATCCATGGTGACGTTGATACCGAGCTTGCGAAGGACGTTCTTGTCTTCGTCTGTCAGCATCACAGTTGAATGGGCTTCACTGCCTTTCAACTTGCCTAATTCTTGCATAGCAAGCTTAGCATCTTCGTTGCTCATAGCTGTAATGGCTAGGGCAATGAGGATCTCGTTCGAGTGAAGACGAGGGTTACGGCTACCCAAATGATTGATTTTCAAGCCTTGGATCGGTTGGACGTATTCTGGCTCGATTAATTTGGTTTCTTTATCAATATACGCCAATTTCTTGATCGCATTGATCAAGAGGGCTGCGGTTGGGCCAAAGAGATCGGAGGTTTTTCCGGTTACCATCTCGCCGTTTGGCAATTCAAGGGCCAAGGCTGGCTCCCCTGTTTCTTCTTCTTTCTGACGAGCAAGAACAGTCACTTTCCGGTCATTTGGAGTAATGCCCAAATCATTCATCAAGAGCTCAATCTTCTTGACAGCTCCTTCACCGACGCGTTCAGCTTTGACATCCAAGATGGTTTGGTAATAGCGACGGATGATTTCTTGTTGGGAAGCTTCAATCGCAGCGTCATTGTCCACAATGGCAAAGCCAACCATGTTGACGCCCATATCTGTTGGAGAAGCGTAAGGAGAGGTTCCTAAAATGCGTTCCAACATGCGCTTCAAGACAGGGAAGATTTCGATATCGCGGTTGTAATTGACTGTTGTTTCCCCGTAGGTTTGGAGGTGGAAGGGATCGATCATATTGACATCGTCTAGATCTGCAGTCGCTGCTTCATAAGCCAAGTTGACTGGGTGGTGCAATGGAAGATTCCATACTGGGAAGGTTTCAAACTTAGCATAACCGGATTTGATCCCATTTAATTGGTCATGGTACATATTGGACATACAAGTTGCCAGCTTACCAGAACCAGGGCCAGGAGCTGTCACAACTACCAAATTGCGACTAGTTTTGATGTAGTCGTTTTTCCCCATCCCTTCAGGAGAGATGATGTGGTCCATATCAGTCGGATAGCCCTTGATCGGATAGTGGAGATAAGAGGCGATCCCGCTCTTATCCAGTTGTTTGCGAAAGGCGTCTGCTGCAGCTTGTCCAGCATATTGGGTGATGACGACAGAGCCTACAAAGATCCCTAATTCATTGAATTTGTCGATCAATCGCAGTACTTCTTGGTCATAAGAAATTCCTAGATCTCCACGGGCTTTTGAGTGCTCAATGTTGTTGGCGTTGATGGCAATGACAATTTCCACCTGGTCGCGCAATTCTTGGAGCAACTTGATCTTATTGTCTGGTTCGTATCCAGGGAGGACACGAGCAGCGTGGAAGTCTTCTAACATCTTACCACCAAATTCAAGGTAGAGCTTGCCATCGAATTGGTTGATCCTCTCAATAATGTGGTCACGTTGCAAGTTCAAATACTTTTCAGAACTAAAAGCTTGTTTTTTCATGTAAAACTCCTGTATATAAGGGAAGGGTCTGCCACACGAATCCAAGGATGAGTGTTCAGTTTCCTACCATTTCATTCTTTCATATTATATCAGAAAACAGATGGAAGATAAAATATTCTAAGATACTTTCCTAAGGGAGTGTGGATGCCGAGGGGCTCAATGGTGACTCACGCTGGAAAAGTTTCAAAGAGAAGTTTGTTTTCCCCCTAAAAAAGCCCCTTACGGGGCTTCAGATCGATGTTGTTTAATAGTGTTTGATCAAATCAACTGTAGAGCGATCCAATTTCTTAACCAATGCTTGTAAGAAGGCTTGCGCTTGCAAGAAATCATCCATGGCATAGAGGGTTTGGTGAGAGTGGATGTAACGTGCACAGACACCAATAGTGGTTGATGGGACTCCACCATTCTTCAAGTGCGCTGCACCTGCATCGGTACCACCTTTGGCACAATAGTATTGGAATTTGATGCCCGCTTCTTCAGCAGTAGTGAGCAAGAAATCTTTCATATTTGGTAGCATGATGTGACCTGGATCATAGAAGCGAAGCAGTGTTCCTTCCCCAATCGCGCCTTGGTCTCCAAAGACATCGGCTGCTGGCGAACAGTCTACAGCAAGGAAGATTTCAGGATCAAATTTAGTGGTTGAAGTGTGGGCTCCACGAAGTCCCACTTCTTCTTGAACGTTGGCTCCTACATAGAGTTCGTTGTTTAAGGCTTGTCCAGAAAGACTCTTGGCCAATTCGCTGACCATCAAGACGCCGTAGCGGTTATCCCATGCTTTGGAGATGACGTTTTTACCATTAGCAGTGAGAATCGCAGAGCTATCTGGGACCAAGGTATCTCCAGGACGGACCCCATAGCTTTCAGCTTCGGCTTTAGAGCTAAAGCCTGCATCAAAGACGATGTCGCTAATGGCAGGTACGGTTGGTCCACCTGTTCCACGTGTCAAATGAGGAGGAACAGATCCTGAAATCGCAGGGTATTCACGTCCGTCACGTGTAAAGAGTTTGAAGCGTTGGCTGCTAACGACCATCGGATTCCAACCTCCGATTGGGACAACACGGAAAGTTCCGTCAGCTTTGATTTCGCTGATCATAAAACCAACTTCGTCCATGTGGGCAGCTACTAAGATACGAGGAGCATCGGCTGCTGTTGAGTGTTTCACCCCAAAGATCCCACCGAGACCATCTGTCACGATTTCGTCCACATGAGGGGTCAATTGTTGGCGCAAATAATCCCGTACAGGAGCTTCATGACCTGAGATAGCAGGGATTTCAGTTACTTCTTTGATTTTAGAAAATAAATCAGTCATAGGTTACCTTCTTTCTGATGCTATTTTATCACTTTTTATACAAGGATGGTAGCGTTATTATGGAAATCAGTCCCAAAAAGCAGAGGGAGAGATCCAGCTTAGACCGTTGTCCCTCTGCTTATTTTGTGTTACAATAGGCACTATGAAAGCTAAAAAAATTATTTTGTCTAGTCTGGCTCTAGCAAGTGCAGGAGCTCTTGCGGCCGGTGTTTATAAAATTGCCAAAGATCAAAAGCGTCTTCGTACCCAAGAAGAATTGGTAGCAGAAGTACGGGAGCAAATGGAAGCCATGGGGACGATTGCGACTCTGTATGTGGAACTCTACGAGTCTAGTGAAGAGCGCTTAGTAGGTGGTGTCATTTTTGAAGATGAGCGCCATTACCGCTTTGTCTACGAGGACGGTCTCTTGCATTACGAAGAGGAAAAACTATGATTATACCGAGTTCTATAGAAGAAATTGCTTCATATGTAGAGCAAGATGGCAAGAAAGTGTTTGTCTTTTCAGCAGATTGGTGTGGGGATTGTCGTTACCTCAAGCCTTTTTTGCCGGAGATTGAGACTGAAAATCCTGAATTTACCTTTATCTTGATTGACCGAGATGCCTATATGGATCTGGCGAAAGTCTGGGATGTTTATGGGATCCCTAGTTTGGTTGTTCTGGAAAAGGATAAGGAAATCGGTCGGTTTGTCAATCGAGATCGGAAAACTAAAGCCCAGATTACAGCATTCTTAGCAGGATTAAAATAGGAGAAAATCATGATTGTAACATACAACAAAGAACAAGTCGGCGATGTCTTGATGCTGACCTTGAAAAATAGTGGAGATGCAAAGCTCGCGGTGGAGAGAAAAGGGAAAGTGGCACGCGTTTACCGTGAGGACAAGCAAGAAACCGTTGCCTGGAATATCTTTGATGCCTCATCTTTCTTCGCCATCGAAGGCAAGGGACAAGTCTTTTTGACAGATGAGCAAGTGGATCGTTTGAACCAAGAATTGGAAAAAGAAGGCTTCGCAGAACGTTTGGTCAATGATCGGGAACCAAAATTTGTGGTGGGAGAAATCCTTGAAATGGTAGCCCATCCAGATAGTGACCACTTGAATATCTGCCAAGTAGCAGTTGGACCAGATAAGACGGTTCAGATCGTAGCAGGAGCTCCAAATGCGCGAGTGGGTCTCAAGACCATTGTCGCTCTTCCAGGTGCCATGATGCCGGATGGTAGCTTGATTTTCCCAGGGGCCCTTCGTGGAGAAAAAAGTTATGGCATGATGTGCAGTCCGCGTGAATTGCACTTGCCAAATGCTCCTCAAAAACGAGGCATTATTGAATTGGATGATGCAGAAGTAGCAGGGACACCTTTTGATCCTGCTCGTCACTGGCATGAATAAAGAGAAGAATCTAGGATGTTTTGGATCCTAGATTTTTTTGATTTTGGTTTGTCACCTCCATTTTTTAAAATTTTTTCGAATAAATAGATAGGAGGTAAATGATGTATAATAAAGTTATTTTAATCGGTCGCCTGGTGGCGGCTCCAGAATTGCATAAGACCAGCACAGACAAATCCGTTGCCCGAGTGACCGTTGCGGTCAATCGTCGCTACAAGGACCAAAACGGGGAGCGAGAGACTGATTTTGTCAATGTCGTTGTCTGGGGGAAATTGGCTGAAACCATGGCTAGTTATGCCAGTAAAGGGAGCTTGATCTCTTTGGATGGAGAGATTCGGACACGCCGCTACGAGAAAAATGGGGTCATGCAGTATGTGACAGAGGTCCTCTGCCAAAGTTTTCAGTTGCTAGAGAGCCGCGCTCAGCGAGCGATGCGTGAAAATGGTGGAACGGGAGATTTAGCCGATATCATCTTAGAAGAGGAAGATCTTCCTTTTTAGAAACAAAAAAGAAAGCTGGTTCGTTTATAGACCAGCTTTTTTGATATTTGGTAGGGATTTCATTCGGGAACGACTCATTTAAAAATAAATCAAAAATATGCATCTGTACAATAAAAGCCAGCACTTTTCTTGAAAAAGTAGTAAAATAAAGTAATATATATTCAAAATTTTCAGAAAAGGAACGGAGTTTGAAGGGGAAAGAAGAAAGAAAAGAACGGTTGAAATGGCTGATAAAACGGGTTTTACTGGTGATTCCAGTGGCCTGCATCCTCTTGTGGATCTATGCCGTTTGTCAAACCAGTAGCATCAAGGATCAGACCAAGATCGGTGTCACCTATATGACCATGAACAATGAGTTCTATAAAAGTATTCATTCGGAAATTAGTCGGATTGCCGATGAGAAAGGGGCTCTTGTATCTGTCCGAGATCCAGAATTGGACGAAAAAAGGCAGAGCCAGCAGATCGATGATTTTTGCGCTCAAAAGGTAAATGTGATTGTGATTAATCCGGTCAAAGGGGATAGTCAGCCCATTTTAAGAGCTCTTAAAAAAGCTAGAAAACAAGGAATTAAGATTATTGCAGTTGATACCCAGCTCAAGCATTTTAAGCCGGATGCCAGCATTGTCTCTGATAACTACCAAGCAGGAGTCTTGATTGCGAAAGAGTTGATGAAACGCTCTTCAAATGCTCGTATTTTGCTCTTGGAGCATAAGGGGACTGTTTCGGCAGATACGCGGATACAGGGATTTAAGGATACCATCAAAGGACATGGCTCTTATCAGATCATCTCGGAACTAGAAACCAAGGGGCAGACGGAGATCGCTATGCCAGCTGTCCGTAAGTTCTTGCAGTCAGGGGGGAATGTCGATACACTAGTTGCCCTAAATGACCGCTCGGCTATAGGAGCTTTAGCGGCCATCAAGGAACAAGGAATCACCCATCCCATTGCGATCTATGGGATTGATGGCTCACCAGATATGAAAGCCTTGCTGCACTCGACCGATGATGTTGTAGGAACCGTTGCCCAGTCTCCGTTGAAGATGGGAGACCGCGTGATGGAGGTCATCCAAGATATGACGGCTGGGAAAAGCTACCAAAAAGAGATAACCATTCCGGTTCAAATGATGACAAAGGAAAACATCGATCACTTTGATGTGAATGGGTGGCAGTAATGAGAAAATTTAGAGGTGTGAGATACAGTTTGGCCATTCTGATGGTCGTGAATTTTATCGCTGTGATGCTCAACAGTATCATCTATCTTCAAGCAACCAACTATATCATTGCCCAACGGCAAGCTTCCCTATTAGTAGAACGCTTAGAGCGTATTCCTTTTGCGCCTTCTACAACTTTTTGGTTGTCTGCACTCTTATTTGCTGGGATTGCCTTGATCTCCATGAGTCGTTACCGGTCTCAAACGAGTCGATGGTCCATTTTTGATCAGTGGAACATTCTGGAGATCCTCCTGATGTTGCTCTTGATGTGGGTCCAAAATGTAGCTTATAACGGGCTCATTCTCTTGGTTTTTGCGGATATCTTCTATGGTTCTAAAGAGTTGAATACCAAGCGAGACCGCAGGTATTGGTTTGCGTTTATCCTAGTAAGTTTCTTGATGCTTCTTGTGACCAATTCAGACGTCTTTTCGCTTTTCTTTCCGATACCTTCTCTGGATGTCTATATTCATTTTTACCCCGCCTCTATTCGGATTCTGGCCTTTTTCTTAAAGAATTCCCTCTATGCCTTGAATATGGTGCTCTTCATTATTTCGCTTTTGTTCTATATTATGAATGTTCTTGCGGAAAACCACGAAGTAGAAGAAGAGTTGGCTATGGTTTCGAAGGTCAATACGGAGTTGAACAACTATATGGCCTTGTCTGAGAAGATTGCAGAGGATCGAGAGCGCAAGCGGATTGCTCGGGAGATTCACGATACCTTGGGACACGCGCTAACAGGGATCTCGGCCGGCTTAGATGCTGTTGGGGTCTTGATTGATATCGATCCCAATCGGGCAAAAGAGCAGGTAAAAAGTGTATCAGAAGTGGTTCGTGAAGGGATCCAGGATGTGAGAGGCTCTCTCAACCGCCTCCGTCCAGGTGCCCTTGAGGGACGAACCCTCAAAGATGCATTAGAAAAGATGATCCGCGAGTACCAGACGCTTTCCAACTTGCAGGTTGATTTACACTATGAATGGGTCGATGTCGATATGGACGTCATGATTGAAGATACGATCTTTCGTGTGATCCAAGAGTCTATGACCAATGCGGTTCGCCACGGTCATGCCAGTCAGATGAGCCTTCATTTTTTTGAGGATGAAGAAGATTACCTGATCGAGTTGCAGGACAATGGGGTTGGGTTTGAAACCTTGACCTATGGTTATGGGCTCAAGCAGATGATGGAACGCATTTCCATCCTAGGAGGACAGCTTCAATTTGAAAGCCGCGATGGATTTTTCACGCGCGTCAGTTTACCGAAATATAAAGAAGGGAGATAGAGATGGTGATAAAAGTAATGGTGGCAGATGACCAGGCCTTGATTCGAGAATCTCTGAAAATTATTTTGTCAGCCCACCCCGATATCGAAGTGGTGGCCACAGTGGAAGATGGGAATCACGTCTTATCTAGCATTCCACAGACACATCCTGACCTGATCTTAATGGATATTCGGATGCCAGGCATGGATGGGGTTTTGGCGACAAAAGAAGTCAAAGAGCACTATCCGGATATCAAAATTATTATTTTAACGACCTTTGACGATGATGAATTTATCTATAGTGCACTCAAGTATGGTGCTTCAGGTTATCTTTTAAAGGGAGCTTCGACAGAGGAACTCTATGAAGCGATTAAGGTGGTGTATCAAGGCGGAGCCATGATCAACCCGAATATCGCTAGTAAAGTCTTTCAAATTTTCTCACAAATGGCCAAAACCAACTTCTCTATTGCTGTGGATGAGGACAATGTCAAGGATTTGAGCACGACGGAATGGCGCATTATCCAAGAAGTCGGCTATGGGGAGTCCAATAAAGAAATTGCGGCCAAACTTTTCTTATCAGAAGGAACCGTGCGCAATTACTTATCAACGATTTTGGCGAAATTAAACCTACGAGATCGAACGCAATTAGCGATCTGGTCAGTCCAAACAGGAGTGACGAGACGTGATTTTTCTAAAGGAAATACAGAATGAAATTGAAGCGAAAGCATCTTTGTTGGGGGATCGGTCTCCTTGTTGTGCTCTGTACGAGCGCGGGTTTCTATTGGTGGAAACAGCAACCGACCGTACTCCATATCGGCGTTTATGCAGGTTCTAGCTGGGATGTGCCGACCAGTCAACGTTCCCATGCCTTGGATCGTGCGATTGAAAAATTTGAAAAGTCCCATCCCCACGTCCGTGTAGAGTATGAAAACGGGATTCCGCAGTCAGATTATTCAGACTGGCTCTCTGAAAAGATTGTCTCAGGAAAGACACCGGATGTCTTTATGGTCTCTGAGCAAGATCTTTCCTTATTAGCAGCGCGGGGCGTATTAGAAAAGTTAAACGGCTATATGGATCGAAAAGATCAAGCTGCCTTTTATCCCGTTGCCTTTGAATCCGGTGTCTATCTGGGGCAAACCTATGCCTTACCTTATGAAAGCAATCCGATTTTGATGTGTGTCAATAAAGATCTCTTGGATAAAGAAGGCATCGCGGTTCCCAAAGAAGGCTGGACCCTTGAAGAGTTCTATACGATTTGCAAGAAACTAACCAAAGATACCAATGGAGATGGGCAATTGGACCAATTTGGAAGCACAGAATACACCTGGAAAGAAGCCTTGGCGGCAAATGGAGGTCATCTCTTCCAAGGTGGCATGCTCAAGCTGACAGCTCCAGAAGTGAAAGAGTCTTTGACTTTTCTGCAAAAATTGGAAGATCTAAATAAAAATTACAAGGTGAGCTCTAAAGATTTTGACCAGGGGAAAGTCGCCTTCTATCCCATGACCTTGGCCCAATATCGGACCTATAAACCTTATCCCTACCACGTTTCAAAATATTCAAACTTCACCTGGACCTGTATCCCGATGCCTGCTAAGTCAAAAACGACCAAGGCAACCTTAGTCACGACGACTTCTTTTGCTATGTCAGCTCGGAGTTCTCATTCCAAGTTGGCTTGGGAATTGATGCAACTCTTAACAGAGGATCCAGAAATTCAACAAACCCTCTTTGCTCAATCCCAAGGGATCTCTGTCATGCCACAGGTCGTCAAGAGTCGCTCTAGTAAAGACCTTCTGCAGGTGGATGATTTTGGAACAGATTCCTTGACCAATCAGACCTTGAACCGCATCATGGAACAAGCTGTTGAAAGTAGTCCGAAAAATGTCTCAAAAGAGGTGTTAGAAAAGCTAGACTACTTGATTGGTAATGCCTTGCGCGATCAGGATGTCGAGAACCGCTTGCCTCAAATTCAGAGGGAGATTGAGAGTAGTCTACAGGTAGGAGTTTAGAGTAAAATAAGATGGCATTTTGTCAAGTGACAGATGTCATTTTTTTATTGCTAAATGTCATATTAGGAATGTGACATTTGACAATGTAAAAACGCTTTCAAATAATCTACAATAGAGTCAAATAAAGGAGGCGTAGAAAAATGAAATACCTCGTTTTGGTCAGTCATGGCGGACTGGCAGAAGGTCTAAAAACATCACTAGCCATGTTTGCTGGTGACAAGTTGGATCAGGTCATCGCAGTTGGACTCAAAGAAGGAAAATCGGTCGATGACTTCGCAGTTGATTTCAGAGAGAGCATTTCAGGATTGACAGCTGATGATTCTGTTTTGGTCTTGGCAGATATCGTAGGTGGTAGTCCATTAACCACTGCAGCCACGGTTCTAGAAGAAGCTGGAAAGCTCGATGGAGCCTTGATCCTTGGTGGGATGAACCTTACCATGGCCTTGACGGCAGTTGTGATGAAGGATGTGTTGGATGGAGACGATTTGTCAGCCACCATCTTATCAGAAGCACGATCTGCACTACAGCCTTTTGAAGTTTCAGCCACTGGTGCTGAAGAAGATGATGACGATATTTAATAGGGAGGTACCTTATGGTAGTAACATTTGTACGGATTGATGACCGCATGATTCACGGTCAGACAGTCACACGCTGGGCAAAGGAAAAACCATGTGATGGTTTGATTGCCGTAAACGATGCAGCAGCATCAAACAAGGTTTTGATTCAAGCTTACAAAGGCGCATCCGACAAGAAAACCTTTGTATGGACAAAGGAAGCCTTTAAAGAAAAATCAGCAAAAGTAACAGAATCAGATAGTCGTTACTTCTTGATCACCAAAAATCCAATCGATATGAAGGAAATTTTGGTCGACCAAGGGTTTGTCCCAGGTGATGTCAAAGAAATCATTGTTGGCCCTGCAAATGATCGTCCTGGAGCTGTGAAATTGGGGAATAACCAATCCATCACTCAGGAAGAAGCAGAAGCCTTCCAAGCCATTCAAGCAGCAGGCTACAAGGTGAAATTCCAATTGTTGCCAGATGTTTCCATCGGTTATTGGGATGATTTCAAATCAAAATTTGGTTTTTAAAACTAACAGTCTTATCTGTTAGGTAAATAAATTTACAAACAAAAGGAGCGTTTGTTATGACAATTTCATGGATTCAAGCAATCTTGCTTGGTATTTTCGCCAGCTTGTCTTCAATGCCTGGTATGGGAGGTTCCAGTATCGGGAACTATACACTCGGTCGTCCTTTGATCGGTGGGTTGATTTCAGGTTTAATTCTTGGAGATGTGACAACCGGTATTATGGTCGGGGTTGCCCTTCAAGTCGTTTATATCGCCTTGGTAACACCTGGTGGTACCGTATCTGCCGATGTGCGTGCCATCTCTTACATCGGTGTTCCTCTTGCTATCTTGTTTGTGCATGCTAATAACATCACAGATGAAGCTGGAATCGCCGCAGCTGCAGCTCCAATCGGTGCAGCCGTTGGGACAATCGGTACAGTTCTTTTCTACGGTACCGCTACTATGAACTTGGTTTGGCAACACATTGGTTGGAAAGCCGTTGAAGAAGGAAACTTCAAAAAACTCTACGCAGTTGACTGGGTTTACCCTTGGATCTCTCACTTCCTCTTCTCTTTCCTTCCAACAATGATTATCACCAAATACGGTGAAAACATGGTTGATTTGATGAAACAATACCTTCCTATGGATGGTTACTGGATGAAAGCCCTCTTTACAGTCGGTGCTCTTCTCCCATGTGTCGGTATTGCCATCTTGTTGAAACAAATTGTTACAGAAGCAACTGACTTCATTCCATTCTTTGTTGGATTTACCTTGGCAAAATCTCTCGGATTGAACTTGGTATCCAGTGCCGTTGTTTCATTAATCTTTGCAGTAATCTACTATGAACTTGAAGTGATCAAATCGATGAAAGCTGCTCCAGCCGGAGTGGTGGACCTAGACGATGATGAGGAGGATATTTAAAATGGCTGATAGAAAGAAAATTTCAAAGAAAACATTAGCAAAAGCATTCCATCATTGGTATTATGGTCATTTGACTTGTTTCTCTCAAGAACATATGCAAACCTTCGGGTACTTGACTTCTATGCTTCCAATCGTAGAAGAAATGTATGACACCAAAGAAGAACAAAAGGATGCTATGCAAACCTATACGGCCTTCTTCAACACTGAACCACAACTTGGATCTCTTGTTGTAGGGATCACAGCTGGTTTGGAAGAAGCGCGTGCAAACGGAGATGCAGTAGATGGCGAAACCATCAACGGTATGCGTGCCGGTTTGATGGGACCAATCGCTGGTATTGGTGACTCATTGGTCGTTGGTACCTTGATTCCAGTTCTCTTGGGGATTGCCCTTGGACTTTCTAAAGGTGGTAACGTCGCTGGTGCTCTCTTCTACATCGTCGTATGGAACCTCTTAGTCTACTTTGGTATGCGCTTTGCCTTCTTCAAAGGTTACCAATTAGGGGATAAAGCCGTTGAATTCCTTGTAGGACCAAAAGGACAAGCTCTTCGTAAAGCGATCAGCGTTGTCGGTGGTATGGTTATCGGTGCCGTAGCAGCTACTTGGGTATCTGTTACAACAGCCCTTCAATTCAAGAATGCTGAAGGAAAAGTCTTCTTGAACATCCAAGAAAAGATCGATGGTGTTTATCCAGGTCTCTTGACAGCAGCCTTCATCACTCTTTGCTGGTGGTTGATGTCTAAGAAAAAAATTTCACCAAACAAAGTCATGTTACTTCTCGTTGTAGTGGCTTTGATCGGTGTTGCCCTTGGTATCTTTGATCCACATCTTAAATACTAAGGAAAAGAAAAAACAAATTTGCTAGTAGGAGTTTTTGAGAATGAAGTGAATTGACCTCCTTTACTTGCACTTCATTCTCAATTTTTATCAGGAGGAATCCCATGGTTACAAAACAAGAACTTGTCAATGGATATGAAACAGAAATCAACTACCAACGCCACATGCTTGAAAACCTTGGTCGTTGGTTCAGCTTACTCTTTATCATTGCCAGTATTGGTGTGGTATTGATCTATCTCTTTCACAAAAGTTTCCTCCCACTCTTGATCCTCGGGATTTTACTAGCCTTGGTTGGAATTTTAGGCATGATTGTTTTTGGATATGGCATCTACCGCGGGCGGATCAATCTTCAAAAAGTGATCGATGATTTCAATCAAAAATTGACAATTTTAAATTGAAATTTTAGAAACATCTCATCTCTTTTTGAGGTGTTTTTTTCTTGACTATTTCTGACCAAGTGATACAATAGAAACATAAGTTAGCACTTGAGTATGAAGAGTGCTAAAAACACGTATGGAGGAATAAACATGTTAAAACCATTAGGAGACCGCGTGGTCTTAAAAATAGAAGAAAAAGAACAGACAGTTGGTGGCTTTGTCCTCGCAGGTGCGAGCAAGGCTGATACAAAAACAGCTGAAGTAGTGGCCGTTGGTGAGGGTGTGCGTACCCTAAGTGGTGAACTGATTGCCCCAGCTGTGAAAGCAGGAGATCAAGTTTTGGTTGAAAGCCATGCAGGAATTGAAGTTAAAGATGGGGAAGAAACCTACACCATCGTTGGAACATCAAACATTCTTGCAATTGTAGAGTAAGAGAAGAAAGAGGTAAGAGAAATGGCAAAGGATATTAAATTTTCATCAGATGCACGTTCTGCAATGGTTCGTGGTGTCGATGTCTTAGCAGATACAGTGAAAGTTACGTTGGGCCCTAAAGGACGCAATGTGGTTCTTGAAAAATCATTTGGTTCGCCTTTGATCACAAATGATGGGGTGACCATCGCCAAAGAAATCGAATTGGAAGACCATTTTGAAAATATGGGTGCCAAATTGGTATCAGAAGTGGCTTCTAAGACCAATGATATCGCAGGTGACGGTACAACGACTGCGACTGTTTTGACCCAAGCTATCGTTCGTGAAGGGATCAAAAACGTCACTGCAGGTGCTAACCCAATCGGCATCCGCCGTGGGATCGAGACTGCTGTTGCAACAGCAGTAGAAGCATTGAAAAACACTGCGATTCCAGTGTCCAGCAAGGAAGCCATTGCTCAAGTAGCTGCTGTGTCTTCGCGTTCTGAAAAAGTTGGTGAATATATCTCAGAAGCCATGGAAAAAGTTGGCAAAGATGGGGTCATCACCATTGAAGAGTCTCGTGGAATGGAAACCGAGCTTGAAGTGGTTGAAGGCATGCAGTTTGATCGTGGTTACCTCTCACAATACATGGTGACGGATAATGAAAAAATGGTAGCCGATCTTGAAAACCCATATATTTTGATTACTGACAAGAAGATCTCAAATATCCAAGAAATCTTGCCCTTGTTGGAAAGTATTCTTCAAAGCAACCGTCCGCTCTTGATCATCGCAGATGATGTGGATGGCGAAGCTCTTCCAACGCTTGTCTTGAACAAGATCCGTGGTACATTTAATGTTGTAGCTGTTAAGGCACCAGGATTTGGAGATCGCCGTAAAGCTATGCTAGAAGATATCGCCATCTTGACAGGTGGTACAGTCATTACAGATGATCTTGGTTTGGAATTGAAAGATGCAACCATTGAAGCACTTGGTCAAGCAGCTAAAGTTTCAGTTGATAAAGACAGTACCGTCATTGTCGAAGGTTCTGGTAACCCAGAAGCGATCGCTAACCGTGTGGCGGTCATCAAGTCACAAATCGAAACCACAACCTCTGAATTTGACCGTGAAAAATTACAAGAACGTTTGGCTAAATTGTCTGGTGGCGTTGCCGTAATCAAGGTTGGTGCTGCAACAGAAACAGAATTGAAAGAAATGAAACTCCGTATCGAAGATGCCCTTAATGCGACTCGCGCAGCCGTTGAAGAAGGGATCGTTGCCGGAGGTGGTACAGCTCTTGTCAATGTCATCTCTGCAGTCGCAGCCCTTGAATTAGAAGGGGATGAAGCAACAGGACGCAATATCGTTCTTCGTGCTTTGGAAGAGCCAGTGCGCCAAATTGCCCACAATGCCGGTTACGAAGGATCTATTGTGATTGATCGCTTGAAAAATGCCGAAGTCGGAACAGGTTTCAATGCTGCAACAGGTGAATGGGTGAATATGATTGATGCAGGAATCATCGACCCAGTTAAAGTGAGCCGTTCAGCCCTTCAAAACGCCGCTTCCGTAGCGAGTCTGATCTTGACGACCGAAGCAGTCGTAGCCAACAAACCAGAACCAGCAGCCCCAGCAGGACCAGGAATGGATCCAAGCATGATGGGTGGGATGATGTAACCTGATACCAATGATTGGTGCTAAAGCACCGAATCATTGGACGGTAGCCGCTATGTTGCGGCCTACCTAATCATCTTACTAGCTCAAAGGGAGGAAAATATCGTTCCTCCCTTTTCACGTCGTAACCCCTTGATTAATTGATCAGGTGCATTTATTGTTATGGCAAGCACCATGGTGCCTTGCCGAAGTGTCTTACTAGCTCAAAGGGAGGAAAGTATCGTTCCTCCCTTTTCACGTCGTAACTGTTACACGATTGAGGTTTTGCCTTTAATCATTTGACGCCAGCCGCTATGTTGCGGCCTACCTAATCATCTTACTAGCTCAAAGAGAGTGGGACAGAAATCGGTAATTCGTTAGAATTCGATTTCGTTGTCCCACCTCCGCACAGTTGAGTAGGGCTGTAAAAGCTGATGAAATCAGCGTAGTAAAGCCCACTCAACCACTGCGTCTTGCTCGGCAATCCAAAAATAATTGAGAGGCTAGGACTTTTGTCCCAGCCTCTTTTTATCGTGCTTTGGGATTTTTATTTGTTATGGAATAATATTTTTATTTTAAATTTTGTAACAGAAATGATAAATACTAATTAAAGAGGACTTGTGTAGATGCTTGGGAATCAAGCGTTTGTGATGTTTTCAGGCGGAGGAATATTTGCCAACAAATTGCAATACAAATTAACTGATTTTGTAATAATTCTAGTGTATACTAGTAAGAGTAGATCACAGGTCTACAATTGTTGCAAGGGGAGAACTTCCCACATACATGTCTATTGACAATAAAACTTGATCGTAATATCGCTGTTAGTAAAATGAGAGTTTGAACATAGCATAGATTTTATCGACCTTTTTCATATTAAAAAATATTTTTCAAATTCCCCTTGCGCAAGCTCTTCCGGATTCCTCCGGGAGAGTTTTTTTGTTAAGGAGAAAAGGTAGAAGGGCTATTAAGTCTCTTTTGAAAGAGTGGCTCAGCAGGCATCATTTATGGTAAAATAGAACATATTCGTAGAGGGGAAGGAGTGAGGACTTTGTTGAAGATTTTTGTGTTAGAAGATGAATGGATCCAACAATCGCGTATCGAAGCGGTCTTGCAGGAACTGATTACTCAGAAATCCTTGCAATGCAAAGCGCCAGAAGTGTTTGGGAAATCAAGCCAGTTGCTAGATGCTATCACAGAGAGAGGCGCTCATCACCTATTCTTTTTAGATATCGAGATTAAAGGTGAGGAGAAAAAGGGTCTGGAGATTGCAAAAGAGATTCGTAAGAAAGACCCCCATGCGACCATTGTCTTTGTCACCACTCACTCTGAATTCATGCCCATTACCTTTCAGTACAAAGTAGCCGCTTTGGATTTTGTCGATAAAACGCTGGGTGAGGAAGAGTTCAGAGAGAGAATCAGCTCAGCCATCGATTATACCTTGGAGCAAGCTGGGACCACGATTGCACAAGATGCTTTTACATTTGAGAGTGCGATGGCGCGTGTACAAGTTCCCTTTAATAAGATTTTGTATGTTGAAACGTCTCCAACTATTCACAAGGTTATTTTACACACCCAGGATGAGCGCTTGGAATTTTACGCTAGTATTGCCGATATCGAAAAAGCAGATCCCCGCTTGTATCGGTGCCACCGCTCCTTTGTGGTGAATCCGCAAAATATTACGAAGATTGATAAAGAAGCCAAGAAAGCTTTTTTTGAAAATGGGGACAATTGCTTGATCTCACGGACCAAGTACAGAGGCTTACTGGAAGCTTTGAAAAAATAGAAGGGAGAAAGAATTGCTGTTAGATATTCTAATGTCCTACCTAAAGTTCTTCGTCAGCATGCTGATCTATCGTCATATCAGTAGACAAGAGTTCACCTTGCGCTGGCTCTTTTTGTGCCCCTTCTTCTTTGCAATTATCTTTACCCTTGTGCCACCGGTAGGCTTTTTTGGCTATTTCTTAGTATTTATTGCCTATAGTTTCTATCGAAATCGTAACATACGACACCTTTTGAATATTTTTTACGGGCTCTACCCGGTTGTCATGGAGAGTCTCATTGGGCGCCTCCTAGCCTTTTATGTCTTTCCAATGCTAGGGATCGTACTTGTTCATGAGGCATCTGTCAGCTGGTATGATGCTCTACTTGAATTGCTGGTCTTTCCTGTTTATATAGGAATCACTAAATTGTTAAAACTAGATTTTACAGATCTAAAAGTAGGATTTCAGCGGCAGTATTTTAATCGTTTCTTACTCCCAATGGATCTTTCCATGTTTGTGTATTTGCTCAGTGTTGTAGGTCTGGTGGTTTTTGAGGATATTATTCCGCATGCAGATGCTTTGCGGAAACAGTTAAATAGTATTTATTTGATTTTGTTTTTTGTGATGCTCTTGTATTTCAATGCAGTGTCCAAAGAACGATTGAAACAAGAGATTCTGGAACAAAAAGATAGGCAACTGCAGGAGTTAGCCACCTATAGCCAACACGTCGAAATGCTCTACGGGGAGATTCGTGCCTTTCGTCATGATTACCTGAATATTTTAACCAGTCTCAAATTAAGTATTGAGCACGAAGACCTCAATGCGATCAGGGAAGTCTATGAGAATGTTCTTCGAGAGAGTGGCCAGCAATTTTACAATAGTAAGTTTGATATTGCCAAACTCAGTCACATCGAAAATCCAGCTGTAAAAAGTGTTCTGTCCGCAAAATTATTGGAAGCTCAAAATAAAGGGATTGGGATCTCTGTCGAGATCGATGAACCAGTTCGTGATTTATTCATCGAGGTTTTAGATTTCATCACCTTCTTATCCATCCTTTGTGACAATGCTATCGAAGCGAGTCTTGAATCAGAGGACCCCCAGCTGACTCTTGCCATGCTCCAGGAGGAAAACTCCCTCATCTTAATAGTTGAAAATAGTACAAAAGCTGAAAAAATAGATCTGGCGAGAATTTTTGAAAAGGGCTACTCGAGTAAAGGAGATGGCCGCGGTCTTGGCTTGTACAAGATCCAACAATTACTGGAAAAGTATCCCAAAACGACAGTGTCTACCAAGAGTTCAAACTACCGATTTACTCAGAGTCTGACCTTTTGGAAGGAATAATAGAAGAGAGAGTGGGACAGAAATCGGTAATTCGTTAGAATTCGATTTCGTCGTCCCACCTCCGCACAGTTGAGTAGGGCTGTAAAAGCTGATGAAATCAGCGTAGTAGAGCCCACTCAACCACTGCGTCTTGCTCGACAATCAAAAATAATTGAGAGGCTAGGACTTTTGTCCCAGCCTCTTTTTTGACCATTCACGACGATTTTCTGACCGATTCTGACAGAGAGCTACAAAGACTGTCCCTTTGAAGTATACTGTATACAAGATCAATAAGAAAAGAGGGATCGTATGTTTCAGGTAGCATCTATTACAAAATCATTTAAGGAGAAAGCTGTATTAAAGGGAGTGTCCTTTTCGATAGAAGAAGGAGACAAAATTGCCTTGCTGGGAAATAATGGGGCAGGTAAAAGCACCCTGTTCAATATTATCGCTGGACAGCTCCAGGCCGATTCGGGGACGATAAAGACTTCGCTTGATTTTCAAAGAGAAATTGGGATGATGCCTCAGGGGGATCTGCTCATCGAGGATCTAACCGTTGCTGAATTCGTCGAATTAAAAAGCCGGATGAATCAGCTGAAGCAGGCTGATATCAATGGACTCTTAGAAATGGTCGAATTAAGAGAATCAAGAGAGCAGATGGTGGGAAGTCTTTCCGGTGGTCAAAAGAGACGCTTGTCCTTGTTGTTAACTATTTTGAATCATCCAAAGTTGATTTTTTTAGATGAGCCAACGACTGGCATGGACTTGGAAGCAGTGGATAACTTTTGGAAACTACTGGAGCAGCAAGAGTTTACATCTGTTGTGGTGACCCATGATTTTAACCAAATCGATGCCTTTTTTACAAAAGTCCTGATTTTAAAAGATGGTCGAATTGCTGCCACAAAGACTGTTGAGGACATTCACCAGGCTGGTCAAACCATTGAGCAGTATTTCCGGGAAGAGATGAATAAAGGAGGGGAACAAGCATGAAAAAGATTCAATTAAAACAAGTTTTACGAAATAAGCGCTTTGTATTATTCACCATTATTTTACCCATAGGCTGGTATATCTTCTTTTATCAGCTTCAAAAAGGGGTTTCGCCAAGTATTTTATTAGGTATTGCCGTATTTATCGGGGTCATTGGCAATAGCCTTGCAACTTTTAGTAAGCGAATCGCCTCAGATATCGGGTTTTATTCTTTTGAATCCCACTTTACAAGCTATAGTGTCAAGAACTATTTATGGGATCAATCGATTGTACAACTGATTCTGAACAGCTTGATCTTTTTAGCGGTGCTAGTTGTTGCTGTCCTAGGTTTTCACTTTCCAGTGACGACTAGCCTGTTGGTACAATTTTTCCTCTTATCCTTGATGGGGATCTACTTTAGTGTGATTGGCTTTGTACTTGGGGTGAGGGTAGATGCCAAGACGATTGATACCATTGGCTTTCCTGTTATTATTTTAGCCGCCATGACCATTATTCCCTTTGATACGCTTGGCGCAAGTGGAGGATTTATGGACTTGGTTGGCAAGCTACAACGGGCTTTCCCAGGCTATTATTATACAAAGCTGATCCAAGATTTGACCGAGAAACAAACGATCGATGCCACCCAATTAGGACTCTTTGTTGCCGTATTTGGATTGAATTTGCTATTTTTCTATCTGCTCGTACCCAAAGGAAAAATGGGGAACTAAGAGCAGATAAAAAAGAGAGTGGGACAGAAATCAGTAATTCGTTAGAATTCGATTTCGTCGTCCCACCTCCGCACAGTTGAGTAGGGCTGTAAAAGCTGATGAAATCAGCGTAGTAGAGCCCACTCAACCACTGCGTCTTGCTAGACAATCCAAAGAAAAAGAGGCCAGGACTTTTGTCCCGGCCTCTTTTTCTTTGCTACAAAATGGTTATTTGGTATTCGTTCGTCAAGTGCTTGGAAAGATCTTGCTATTCTAAAGTTCTAATGGAGAGCTTTTTTATTACATGCTAATAGAAAAAATCAATGCCGTAGTTTTCTTTTAGATAGGTCGCTAACTCGGCTTTTTCTTCCTCTCTAAATCGACAGAGGCTAAGGGCGAGACGCAATTTCAAGGTGCTTGTATTGATGATGATGTTTGACTTAGAAATATCTTCTAGCTGGGTGACTTCTCTGAGGTTAAAATCTAAATAGCAAGCCTTGCTGTTGACATGATCAGGGTCGCTGACGTCCACTTCAACATACGATGCTCGCAACAATTCTTCTTTGGGAATGAAGATTTCTTTTGAGAAGAAGAGTCCGGGATAGACCTCAATACCTTCAAAGGTGAATTCAAAGGAGACTCTGTGGCTAGTCAGTCTTTTGATGCCTGCAATTGTTGCGTAGATAGCAGCGAAAAAGAGGACGGTTGGAATCACAGTGAGAAGATTTAGTTGAGAAAAGTCGATCAATCCATGTAAGAGAAGAAAGAAAATTTGAATGAATATAGCCGATGCAAAGAGTAGATAGCCACCACCGACATATTTTGAATAATAGATTTTCATTTTGGACTCCTTACATTTTAAATGCTATGAAAACTCGGAATTTCAAGTACCCTTATCATAGCGGATTCAGGCAAGAACTGTCAATTGTTTGGTAGGGTTCAAAGCTGGTTTTTATTTTAAATGGAATAACAATGGTGTAGAATGATTTAACTTCGTAAGCTACATTATAGTATATAAAAATATGAGCCAATGCTTTTGAAATAAGCAAAAAGCCTTGGTTTTCAAGGCTTTTTGTGCATAAAAAATGCCCCCTACAGGGCTCGAACCTGTGACCCATAGATTAAGAGTCTACTGCTCTACCAACTGAGCTAAGGAGGCAAATATAAAAAGCTGTATTGGTGCCGAAACTTCACGATTTGTATTGAACCCGCGCAATTAAGCAGGTGGGCAACTCGCTCTGACTTAGCTGCTTCCGCGTGAAACGGCCTGCATACTGCCAGAAGTCTTTTGTTTCCCTAATAATACAAAAAATAGTCGGTCAACACTTAAGTGTGAGTTCGTACACCACAGCGTTTCTATATGTATATGATACCACATTTTGGAAATATTTCAAGAAAAAATCTCATTTTTTTGAAACCGATGTCACTTTTTCTTGAATTGATCAATCTTCTCCTTGGTAGCTCCGAGAGCACGCTCGTACTTGCCGTTTTCATTGGGAATAAAGTAGGACGCGTGTTTGAGCTTGTCTGGCAGGTAGTCCTGCTTGACCCAGTTGCCGGGGTAGTTGTGGGGATATTTATAGTTTTGTGCATTTCCCAGTTCCTTGCTTCCAGCATAATGACCATCGCGGAGGTGGCGAGGAATGGGAAGGTTGCCAGATGTCCTCAGATCAGACAGGGCCTTGTCTATGGCAACATAGGCTGAGTTGGACTTAGGCGAAAGGGCTAGATCGATGACGATGTTGGCGATGAGAATGCGAGCCTCAGGGAAGCCGATGCGCTCAGCGGCTTGAAGGGCTGTTACGGTATGAATCTGCGCATCTGGATTGGCCAGACCGATATCCTCATAAGCGATGACAGTCAAGCGACGAGCGAGGCTGGGTAGATCTCCGGCTTCGATCAAACGAGCGGCGTAGTGGAGACTAGCATCGACATCCGAACCACGGATAGACTTTTGTAGGGCAGAGAGCACATCGTAGTGGCCGTCTCCATCTTTGTCCATGGTGATGTAGCTACGCTGGAGGCTGTTTTCCATGATCTCTAGCGTAATATGGCGAATCCCTTCTGCATTTTCAGAAGTTGACAACACCGCCAGATCGAGAGAATTAAAGGCAGAGCGAAGATCTCCATTGGTTGAGGTAGCGATGAAATCCAAAGCGTCCTCATCGAGCACGACTGGAAAGTCAAAGCCACGGTCGGGATCATCCAGCGCCGTTTTTAGAGCTTGCTTGACCTCCTCTGTCGTCAACGGTTCCAGCTCAAAGATTTGTACCCGGCTACGAATAGCGGGTGTGACAGAGAAAAAGGGATTTTCAGTCGTTGCACCGATCATGATGACCAGACCACTTTCGAGCAAAGGCAGGAGAAAATCTTGTTTAGTTTTATCGAGGCGATGGATCTCGTCCAAAAGCAGGACCAAGCCGCCAGAAAATTTGGCTTCCTCTGAGATTTCTTGTAGGCGTTTTTTACTGTCAACCGTTGCATTAAAAGTCCGAAAGGCATACTTGGTCGTTCCTGCGATCGCAGAAGCAATACTGGTCTTTCCGATCCCCGGAGGTCCATAGAGAATCATAGAGGACAGACGATTGGCCTCGACCATGCGACGAATGATTTTGCCTTCTCCAACCAGGTGCTGTTGACCGATGACTTGATCGATCGTCCGTGGTCGCATACGGAGTGCGAGATTGTCGGGCATTTCCTTCTCCTTTCTAGCTTTGTCTCCTTTCAAAGAGGCGGTTTTTATGGTAAGATTGTAGTAACTATTGTATCATATTCCGCTCTAAGAGTGGGAAATTAGAAAGAGGACGCTATGTCTAAATACGGATTTTTGGATGTTTTAGAAGAGGAGATGGACAAGGTTTTTCCTTTTGATTTTGAGATCAATTGGGATAAGAAAAACCATGCGGTAGAAGTGGCTTTTCTCTTGGAAGCGCAGAATACGGGAGGGGTTGCACTGGTTGATGAAGCTGGCGAAGAATCTGACGAGGATATCTTCTTTGAAGAAGCCGTGCTCTTCTACAATCCAGCCAAGTCTCATGTGGAGGAAGATGCCTATTTAACAGCGATTCCTTATGAGCCTAAAAAAGGCTTGTCTCGTGAGTTTCTAGCCTATTTTGCGACTTTCCTCCGAGATACAGCCGAGCTGGCCTTGGATGAGCTCATGGATTTCTTAGCAGACGAAGAAGCAGAGAGCTTTGAGATCGTCTGGAACCAAGAAGTTTTTGAAGAAGGCAAAGTTGGCCTAGATGAAAGCACCTTTTATCCTTATCCGAGATACTAGGAGGGAAAGCTCATGCTTGAGGATTGCTTAGAAGCACGATTCGAATTTACGGGTTGTAAAATTGCCTTGATTTGTGAGGGGCAAATTTTGACCATCTTGCGCGATGATAAAGAAACGATTCCTTACCCCAATATGTGGGACTTGCCAGGTGGTGGTCGGGAAGGAAATGAGACACCTTTTGAGTGTGTGGCGCGTGAGGTTTATGAGGAATTGAACATCCAACTGTCGAAAGATGACGTCATCTGGTCTGGGATCTATCCTGGCATCTTGGATGAGAAGAAACAGTTTGTTTTTCTAGTTGGCAATCTAGCCCAAGAAGAGTTTGATCGCATCGACTTTGGAGATGAGGGACAGGGCTATAAGTTAGTGAGCTTTGAAGAGTTTTTAACTTCAGATCGAGTTGTTCCCCAATTGCAAGAACGAGTACGTGATTATGTGGAGGAAAGTGTATGATAAGACTTGAGAAAGCAGGAGCAGAGGATTTAGAAACCATTATTGCCATTCAAAGAGCCAGTTTTAAGGCAGTTTATGAAAAATACCAGGATGAATATGATCCTTATCTGGAGGACCGTGAACGAATCAAATGGAAACTGGCAGAGCGTCCCAATAGCTATTACTACTTTGTAAAAAAAGATGAAGAAAACATCGGATTTTTACGAGTTCAGACCAATGAAGAGTTAACGGAAGCTTGGTTGGGGACCGCAGCGATTCTGCCTCCGTATCAGGGAAAAGGGTATGGATCTGAAGGATTGCGCTTGCTAGAAGAGGAATTTTCAACCGTTAGACAATGGGATTTGTGTACGGTGTTACAGGATGCAGGCATGGTCGCGTTCTACGAGAAGAATGGCTACCATCAAACCCATATCGAGCCTGAAAAAGAAGGCATGGATATGGTCTACATGAAAAAATTGATAGAGAAATAGAAAGGATGGTTCGGTTAAATTTCTAAACTGAACCCGCCCTAAACACTGTGCCAAAAAGATAAACTTCTCCTAGACACAAGTGTCTTCAGAGAGTTTCCTATTTTGGCTTTGTGTTTTACGGGCTTGGTATCTTAATGATGGAAACATGGCAAGAGTTAAAAGTTACAGTGAAGCGTGAGGGTGAGGAACTAGTCTCCAACCTCTTGATCGAGTTAGGTGCCCAAGGGGTCGCGATCGAAGATAGCATGGACTATGTGGGCAACGTGGACCGCTTCGGTGAGATTTTTCCTGATGTCGAGCAGCAAGAAGAAATCGTGGTGACCGCCTACTACCCGGAAACGGTTGATGTAGCAACAGTTGAAGCGGATTTGCAGGATCGCTTAGCAGAATTGACGGATTTTATGGATCTAGGAGAGGTCAAGATGGGCACGACTGCCTTGGCTGAGGAAGACTGGGCCGACAACTGGAAGAAATACTATGAACCAGCTCGCATCACTCATGACTTGACCATCGTGCCGTCATGGACGGACTATGAGGCGACTGCTGGAGAAAAGATTATCAAGCTGGATCCTGGTATGGCCTTTGGAACAGGAACTCACCCGACCACTAAGATGAGCCTCTTTGCCTTAGAGCAAGTCCTTCGTGGCGGGGAGACAGTGCTAGATGTGGGGACAGGATCAGGCGTCCTTTCTATTGCTAGCTCGCTTCTAGGTGCCAAGGAAATCTTCGCCTATGACTTGGATGATGTAGCAGTTCGCGTCGCTCAGGAAAATATTGAGCTCAATCCTGGTATGGAAAACATCCATGTGGCCCCAGGCGATTTGCTCAAGGGTGTGGAGATTGAGGCAGATGTCATCGTGGCTAACATCTTGGCGGATATCCTTATCCATCTGACAGATGATGCTTATCGATTGGTCAAGGACGAAGGTTACCTCATCATGAGTGGCATTATCAAGGACAAGTGGGACATGGTGCGTGAGTCGGCTGAATCGGCTGGATTTTTCCTTGAAACCCACATGATCCAAGGGGAATGGAATGCCTGTGTCTTCAAGAAGACCAAGGACGTCTCCGGTGTGATTGGAGGCTAGCATGCAGCAGTATTTTGTAAAAGGTTTGGCTAGCTCACCTGTCACCATCGAGGACAAGGAAACCAGCAAGCACATGTTTCAGGTCATGCGCTTAAAAGAAGATGATGGGGTGACTTTGGTCTTTGATGATGGGATCAAGCGCTTGGCGCGCGTGGTAAATGTAGAAGCTCGTCAATTGGAGCTGGTTGAAGAATTGGCTGACAATGTGGAACTACCCATCCAAGTGACCATCGCATCGGGCTTTCCCAAAGGAGACAAACTGGAGTTCATCACTCAGAAAGTGACGGAACTGGGTGCTAGCCAAATATGGGCCTTCCCTGCAGACTGGTCGGTTGCCAAATGGGATGGCAAAAAATTGGGTAAAAAGGTCGAAAAATTAGAAAAAATCGCTCTTGGAGCAGCCGAGCAAAGCAAGCGGAATCTGGTCCCAAGTATCACCCTTTTTGAGAAAAAATCTGACTTTCTAGCTCAACTCGATCAGTTTGACCGCATCGTGGTGGCTTATGAAGAGTCAGCTAAAGAGGGAGAAGCTGCTGCTCTCTTGCAAGCAGTTACTGGACTCGAGAAGGGAGCTAAATTGCTCTTTATCTTTGGACCAGAGGGTGGCCTCTCTCCTGCAGAAATTGAAAGTTTTACAGCTAAAGGAGCAGTCCTTGCAGGACTTGGGCCTCGCATCCTACGAGCAGAAACAGCACCACTCTATGCTCTCAGCGCCGTGAGTGTTGTTACAGAATTAATGAACTAACGAAGTGAAGGAATCGCTTCGTTATTTTTTTACAAAAAACTGTTACGAATGATGAAAGCAAGGTGGATCCCAGAATGATTTTCGAGAAGTATCCGTATATTAAAGTAGCTTCATTGGTTCCCATCTGCTTCTAAAAGTGTTAAAATAGTATCCAAGAAACTGGAGAAAATACATGCCGAAAGAAGAGAATTTAACAGGGGACCAAGTCGTTGCCCTTACAAAAAAATATTTATCACCTGAAGATGTTGCTTTTGTGCAAAAGGCTTTGGTCTATGCGGTTGATTGCCATAATGGACAATTCCGTCAGTCAGGTGAACCTTACATCATTCATCCTATTCAAGTAGCAGGAATCCTTGCTAAGCTAAAACTGGACGCTGTGACGGTCGCCTGTGGCTTTTTGCATGATGTCGTGGAGGATACGGATGCAACCTTAGATGATTTAGAGCGCGAATTTGGTCATGACGTGCGTGTGATCGTCGATGGGGTGACCAAGCTCGGGAAGGTCAAGTACAAGTCCCACGAAGAGCAGTTGGCTGAAAATCATCGCAAGATGCTCATGGCCATGTCTCAAGATATTCGTGTAATATTGGTCAAATTAGCAGACCGTTTGCATAATATGCGTACCCTCAAGCATTTACGCAAAGATAAGCAAGAACGCATTTCGCGTGAGACCATGGAGATCTATGCACCACTGGCCCATCGTCTCGGGATTTCCAGCGTTAAGTGGGAACTTGAGGATTTGTCCTTCCGTTATCTGAACGAAGTTGAATTCTACAAGATCTCCCATATGATGAAGGAAAAACGTCGCGAGCGAGAAGAGTTGGTCGAAGAGGTTGTCCACAAGATCGAGACCTATGCTGGGGAACGCCATCTGCATGGGAAAATTTATGGTCGACCAAAGCATATCTATTCGATCTATCGCAAAATGCAGGATAAGAAGAAACGCTTCGATGAAATCTATGACTTGATTGCCATCCGCTGTATCCTGGATACTCCAAGTGATGTTTATGCTATGCTAGGCTACATCCATGAGCTCTGGAAGCCAATGCCAGGGCGTTTTAAGGACTATATTGCCAACCGGAAGGCCAATGGCTATCAGTCCATCCATACGACTGTATACGGCCCTAAAGGACCGATTGAGTTCCAGATCCGAACCAAGGAAATGCACGAGGTTGCTGAGTATGGGGTTGCGGCTCACTGGGCCTATAAAAAAGGAATCAAGGGTCAAGTCAACAGCAAGGAATCGGCTATTGGGATGAACTGGATCAAGGAGATGATGGAACTCCAAGACCAGTCAGGCGATGCCAAAGAATTTGTTGAAAATGTAAAAGAAGATATCTTGGCAGAAGAAATTTACGTCTTCACACCAGATGGAACCGTGCGCTCGCTTCCGAAAGATTCTGGACCGATCGATTTTGCCTATGAAATCCACACCAAGGTTGGGGAAAAAGCGATTGGTGCTAAGGTCAATGGCCGGATGGTGCCCCTCAATACCAAACTTCGGACGGGAGATCAGGTGGAGATTATCACCAATGCCAACTCCTTTGGTCCGAGTCGTGACTGGCTGACCCTTGTTAAAACTAGCAAGGCGCGCAACAAGATTCGTCAGTTCTTTAAAAATCAAGACAAGGAATTATCTATTAACCGTGGTCGGGACCTCTTGATGGCCCAATTCCACGAGCATGACTTGGTAGCCAATAAGTTCATGGACAAAAAGCACATGGACAAAGTGCTACAAAAATCAAGTTACAAGACAGAAGAAGCCTTGTTTGCGGCGATTGGTTTTGGAGAGATTGGGGCTATTACCATCTTTAACCGCTTGACGGAGGATGAACGCCGGGAAGAAGAACGGGCTAAGGCACGTGCAGAAGCAGAAGAGCTAGTCAAAGGTGGCGAGGTCAAGGTTGAAAATAAAAAAGATACCTTGAAGGTCCGTCACGAAGGTGGCGTGGTTATCCAAGGCGCTTCTGGGCTCTTGATTCGGATTGCTAAGTGCTGTAACCCAGTTCCAGGTGATGAAATCGTCGGCTATATCACCAAAGGACGCGGTGTTGCGATTCACCGTCAGGACTGTATGAATCTCCGAGCTCAAGACAACTACGAGCAACGCTTGATTGATGTAGAATGGGAAGATAACAACACGACCAAAGACTATATCGCCCACATCGATATATACGGACTCAACCGTGCCGGACTTCTGAACGATGTACTACAAGTCCTCTCCAATACAGCTAAGATGGTCTCAACCGTCAATGCCCAACCAACCAAAGATATGAAATTTGCCAATATCCACATTTCCTTTGGAATTCCAAACTTGTCTATGTTGACAACGGTTGTGGATAAGATTAAGAGTGTGCCGGAGGTGTACTCTGTTAAGCGTACCAATGGCTAGTCTTCTGCGAAAATCGACTTCATACTGCGTTAGTTTCGACTGGCCTAACTACAGTTATGCCTGCGTCTCACTGCCTTGTCTGATGTCGATTTTCTTTGAAGAAGCTAGGATGTGCTCAGAACTCTTTTATTGCTTGGTTAGCTCGCCTTGCCGTACTTCAGTACTGTCTTCGTCTCGCTGCCCCGCACTAAAAGTAACTGAACAGCCTTTACTTTTCAGATAATATACCTGCGTCTCACTGCCTTGTCTGATGTCGATTTTCTTTTAAGGTCAGCAGTGAATGCTCAATAGATTTATAAAATAGGATAATAAAATGAAATTAGTAATTCAACGGGTCAAGAGTGCCTCGGTTTCCATTGATGGCCAAGTTTACAATGCGATCCAGCAAGGCTTGCTGCTCTTAGTGGGAGTAGGGCCTGAGGATGACCAGAAGGATTTGGAGTATGCAGTCCGCAAGGTATCGCAGATGCGTATTTTCTCAGATGAGGAAGATAAGATGAATCTTTCGGTCAAAGATATTCAAGGAGAAATCTTGTCGATCTCTCAATTTACCCTCTTTGCGGAGACAAAAAAAGGCAACCGTCCTGCTTTTATAGGGGCTGCCAAGCCAGATATGGCCAGTCAATTATATGATGCCTTTAATGATCAATTAGAAAAAGAAGTCCCTGTCAAACGAGGGATCTTTGGAGCCGATATGGCGATTGAATTGATCAATGATGGTCCGGTGACGATTTTACTAGATACAAAAAATCCATAAGTAAGAAAACATGCAGTCGGGTTAGACTGCATGTTTTTCGATATAGAGTTGTTGGGCGATCACTTGGTTGATAGAAATTTCTTGTTCATGGATAACTAAGTAATAGAGGCCTGTGTAGTCATCATACCGTTGAAACGCGATGGTATCACCAATTTGGAGATGGATCTGATCTAAGAATTTTAACAATTCATAGGTGTCATAGACTCTTTGCAGAATATACAGACCAGGCTCAGTCGTTTCACTGAGACGGTCTTGGTAGGCTTCGACAAGCCTTTCACCTTTCTTTGGAATTGTCCCACCATGAGGACAGGTCTTAGGATTTCCAAGCATGTGATCCAGCCGGTCGATGAAATGTTCAGAAACGGTATGCTCGAGAACTTCTGCCTCTTCATGGACTTCTTCAGTTGTGTAGCCAAGATTTTTCAGCAGAAATACTTCGATCAAGCGGTGCTTGCGGTAGAGATCAGAGACCAATTGCGAGCCCAGATCTGTTAGTAGATAGCCATGGGTCTTATTTTTCACCAAGAGACCCTCAGAGATCATGCGCTTAATCATCTCGGTCACAGCGGGTGGAGAGACCTGCATGCGACTGGCAATTTCTTTATTACTGATTTTTTCTACTTCTGTGCCAATTTCGTAAATGCACTTGAGGTAATCTTCTTTGTTTGGTGTCATGCTTTCCTCTTTTCTTCGCTCACTTCTAGTATATCAAAAAAATCCTCAAAAACGCTAGTGGAGTAATGAGAATTGTCTCAAGCTCCAAAAGATGGTAGTATAGTAGCATAGAAAGGACAGCATCATGAACAGACGGGAATTAGCGAGACTAGGCTGGAGAGAAAATAGTTTAGCCTATCTAGAGAAGCACTTGCAGGTATACAAAGATCCACAAGCCTACCAAGAACAATACCAGTCTGTCTTTTTCTTTGCCAGTCCTCTGTTTCAAAACATGTGGTTTCAAGAGATCAAGGATCTAACGGAAACTGCTGCCCAAGACTTGCTGAGGGGCGTCATGAAAATTCTCCTAATGCCAAGTGACCTGTCTGGAACTTGTGAAGAAACAGCCTTTCTTCTGAGTAGAATGGCTCCAGATTGTCCACCAGGTTCCGACTTTTGGACGGCTTTTTCACGCGTCGTGCAGGTCGCCTTTGAAAGGGATCCCTTGGCGGATCAGTCGGGAGACCAGCTCTTGAAACGCCAGGTTCACCAGTTGCGCTACCTACTTTCAAGTTACCAGGCACAATGGATTCGGACGCATGAGGCCAGAACTGGACAGACTGACGAGGAGGCCTTACAAGCTTACCTACAGGAGGCTAGAGCGGTCACGGTGGATGCTTATGCGGCTGCTCGTCTTCATAACAAGGTCTCCCTAAGGCCAGATGGTCACCTTCATTATCCATCAGGGGCCTCCCAACAAGTTAATTTCAAGGTCTTGTTAAATTTTCATACGGAGTATATCCTCGATCAAGCTGGGCATTTCCTCAATGAAGTCGATCCAGTAGAAGTTTCTGAAAATGGCATTGTCAATGGTGCCAGTTTTAACTACGGGTTGGCTAGGGGCCGGACCCATAAGGACTTAGATATTGACCCCGTCAAAGCGTGGGACCCAGCCTTTCGCAAGCAGGTCCTCTATCAGCAAGGTGTTCGCTATCTAGCTCCGAAGAATGACCGAGGAGAGCAAGGTTATTGGAGTCGAAAAGGAGTTTTTGCACAGGGAGGTAAGAGCTATAAGCAACAAGTGGCAAAGCGCGTGCGAAGCTTCCTACAAGGCATCCCTCGCTTACGCTGGCGGGTCCTCCTCCAAAATGGGCTCCATCGGATTTTATAGCAGACAAAAAGAGGTCTACGACCTCTTTTTATGTTTATCCAAGTGCTTTGACAGCTTCGATTGCAGCGTCATAATTGGGTTCGCTGTTGATGTTGTCTAGGTACTCAACGTAAGTCACCTTGTTGTCTGCATCTAAGACCAAGACAGCGCGCGCAAGCAAGTGCCATTCATTGATCAAGAGGCCATAAGCCTTCCCGAAGGAATGGTCGTAGTAGTCTGAGAGCATGATAGCATTGTCGAGTCCTTCAGCAGCGCACCATTTACCTTGAGCAAAAGGAAGGTCGACAGAGACCGTCAAGACGACAGTGTCTTCCAAGTCCGATAAGGTCTTGTTGAAGTGACGTGTTTGCATCGAACAGATCCCTGTGTCGATGGATGGGATGATGCTGAGGACTTTTTTCTTGCCAGCAAAATCAGCTAAAGATTTCTTCTCCAGAGCTGGAGTGATCAATGAAAAATCATGAGCCATTTCCCCTACTTGCAGTTGAGATCCGGTAAAGGTAACAGGGTTTCCTAAAAATGTTGTCATAGCAAAGACTCCTTTTTTCTTTTCATTGTACATCAATGAAGGGGGAAGGGCCACTGATTTGTTTAGAAATCTGAAGGGGCTACTGACTCAATCCTTCTGCGATCTTGTCTAAGTTCCATTTCATCATGCTGTAGTAGCTATCGCCCTTTTCTCCTTCTTTGGCAATGGAATCAGTGAAGATCTTTGCATAGATTGGGATGTCGGTATCTTTAGACACAGTTTTCATAGGACGTTCATCGACACTGGATTCAACAAAGAGGGCCGGCACCTTGGTTTGACGGAGCTTTTCTACCAGCGTTTTGATTTGGTCAGGTGTGCCTTCTTCTTCCGTATTGATTTCCCAGATATAGGCAGATGGGACGCCATAGGCTTTGGAGAAGTACTTGAAGCAGCCTTCGCTGGTTACGATCATCTTCTTGTCTGCTGGGATGTTATTGAATGCTTGCTTGGCTTCTTGGTCTAGCTTGTTGAGTTTTTCAGTGTAGGCTGCTAGATTTTTTTCGTAGAAGTCCTTATTTTTTGGATCTTTTGCGATTAATTGTTTGGCAATGTTTTTAGCGTAGATGATTCCATTTTCGAGATTGAGCCAAGCGTGAGGGTCTTCTTTTCCAGCTTGGTTTTGGCCTTCTAGGTAGATGACATCGACTCCCTCGCTAACTGCGAAATAGTCCTTGTTTTCTACTTTATTGGCATTTTTGACCAATTTAGTGAACCAAGCATTGCCACCGGTTTCAAGGTTGATCCCGTTGTAGAAGATCAGGTCTGCTTGCGAAGTTTTTTTGACATCTTCTGGTAGTGGTTCGTATTCGTGGGGATCTTTGCCGACGGGAACGATACTGTGCAGTTCGATCTTATCCCCAGCAATATTTTTGGTCATATCTGCAAGGATCGAATTGGTGGTGACCACTTTCAATTTACCAGAAGCTCCAGAAGAAGAACCCTTGCTACAGGCTAGAAGGCCAAATAAGAGCGCTACAAAGAGGGCGAGGACAGAAGCGATTTTTTTCATGTGTTTCTCCTTTAATGAGATGAAAGAGCGTGCTTGTTCTTTCTCTGCTTAGGAGCGATAAAAAAGCTGATGAGAAAGAAGACGGCAGAAGTGAGGACAATACAAGACCCAACGGCGATGTTCAAACTATAGCCAATAAAGAGTCCCAGAACGGATGCAAGAGCGCCTAGGCTAGAGGACAGGAGCATCATGGACCAGAGGCTATTGGCATAGAGATAGGCTGTCGCAGCAGGTGTGATGAGCATGGCGACGATGAGAATGGTTCCGACACTTTGCATAGCAGTAACAGAAACCAATGTCAAAAGCACCATAAGGAGGTAGTGGTAGACCTTGACCCGGACGCCCATGGATTGAGCCAAAACCGGATCAAATGAAGTGAGAAGCAAGGGGCGAAAAAGCAGGACAATCACCAGCAAGACTGACACCCCAACACCGATGGTCATCCACATATCTTGGTCTTGCACGGCCAGGATATTCCCAAAGAGGATGTGGAAGAGGTCGGTGGAACTTTTTGCGACTCCAATCAGAATGACTCCTAAGGCGAGGAAAGAAGAGAAGGTAATCCCAATAGCAGTGTCGCTCTTGATGATGGAGTTGCTCTTGATATAAGTGATAAGGATGGAAGCTAAAAGTCCAAAGACAATGGCGCCAATAAAGAAATTGATGCCCAGGATAAAAGACAGGGCCACCCCCGGAAGGACCGCGTGTGAGATGGCATCTCCCATGAGAGACATGCCTCGCAAAATGATAAAGCATCCAACAGCTCCAGCGACAATCCCGATGGCAAGAGCGGTAATGAGTGCATTTTGTAAGAAGTGGAATTGCTGTAATCCATCGATAAATTCTGTAATCATCCGACGCCACCTCCTATAAAGAGTTCATGCCCATAGGCTGCATGCAGATTCTCCTTGGTAAAGGTTTCCTCTGTTTTTCCAAAAGCGATCAGCTTGCGGTGAAGGAAGAGGACCTGGTCGAAATAAGCTGGGACCTTGCTAAGGTCGTGATGGACGATCAGGATGGTCTTGCCTTCTTTTTTCAAGGTCTGAAGGGTCTGCATGATAATGTCTTCGCTGACGGAGTCAATCCCTGCAAAGGGCTCATCCAAAAAGATGACCTCTGCTTCTTGGACCAAGCAGCGGGCGATTAGGACCCGTTGGAATTGCCCTCCTGAAAGCTGACCAATCTGGCGATCTGCTAGATCAAGAAGATTGACAAGTTTCAGGGCATTTTCCACCTTTTGGAGATCTTCTTTGCTTTTTCTCTTGAAGATAGAAAGATGGGGATAGAGACCCAGTGAGACACACTCCCGCACCGTGATGGGGAAGTGGAAATCAATTGCGGATTTCTGTTCGACGTAGGCCACTCGTTGAAGAGCTTGGCCGAGATCTTTTTGATCGAGCAGGACCTTTCCCGAATGAGGGAGAAGTCCTAGCATGGCCTTGATCAGGGTTGATTTTCCAGCTCCGTTGGGTCCAAGAATGCCTAGGATGGTTGGACCCTGGATGGTGAGGGAAAGATCCTCCAAGGCCAGTGTTTGCTGGTAAGCAACACTTAGATGTTCAATTTGAATCATGATTTTGCTCCTTTACTATTAATATACATAAATAAAAAAATTAAGTCAAGTTAATTTTTAAAATGATTTAGATTAACTTACTTGTAATCATTGAAAAAAGTTCCTATTTTTGATAAGGTTATTAGAAAAGAATGAAAGCGAGAAGATCATGGTACGTTTACAAGATGATTTTTATGATTACGTCAATGGGGAATGGGCTGAGACAGCTGTGATTCCTGATGACAAACCGTCAACTGGTGGTTTTATGGACTTGATCCAAGATATCGAAAACTTGATGTTGGATATCACTGGAAAATGGCAACGGGGAGAAGAGCTGCCTGAAGACAGCATTCTGCAAAACTTCGTCAAATACCACAAAATGGTGGCAGATTTTGATGCGCGAGAAGCAGCCGGTGTCGCTCCAGCTATGCCTTTGATCAATGAAATTAAGGCTCTGTCTTCTTTTGAAGACTATACCAGCAAGTTGGGTACCTATGAACTAGCTGGCAAACCAAATCTCATGCCATTTAGCGTGTCACCAGACTATATGAATGCTCAAATGAATGTCTTGTGGGGAGAAGCGCCGGCTCATATCTTGCCAGATACGACCTACTATGAAGAAGGCAACGAAAAAGGACCAGAATTGCTGGCTATCTGGCGCCAAATGATGGAAAAACTCTTACCTAAATTTGAATTCTCAGAGGCAGAAATCAAAGATATCCTGGATAAGGTCATTGCGTCGGATGCAGAATTGGCCAAATATATCTTGTCAAATGAAGAAAGATCCGAGTACAACAAACTCTACCATCCTTATGAGTGGGCAGATTTCAAGGCCTTGGTTCCAGAATTGCCACTCGATACTTTCTTTACAGAAGTGATCGGACAAACTCCGGATAAAATCATCGTTCCAGAAGAGCGTTTCTGGAAGGAATTCGCACCAACATTCTATTCAGCAGCCAACTGGGAAACTATTCATGCAAGATTGAAACTCGGTGCAGCCGTAGATTGGACTTTATTCTTGACCGAAGAAATCCGTGTCTTGGCTGGTGAATATAGTCGTACGATTGCAGGTGTTCCAGAACCTCGTCCAAAAGAAAAGGCGGCCTTGTCATTAGCAGAAGTACCATATAGCCAAGCGCTTGGACTCTGGTATGCGGGAGAAAAATTTTCACCAGAAGCAAAAGCAGATGTAGAGCATAAAGTAGCGACCATGATTGACGTCTACAAGGAGCGCTTAGAAAAAGCAGACTGGCTCGCTCCTGAAACTCGCGAAAAAGCCATTGTCAAACTTAATGTCATTACACCGCATATTGGCTACCCTGAAAAATTACCAGAAACATACGCCAAAAAGATCATCGACGAGAGCAAGACCTTGGTGGAAAATGCTCAAGCCCTTTACGAAATTTCCATTGCCCATACTTGGAGCAAGTGGAACCAACCGGTTGATCGAAGCGAATGGCACATGCCAGCCCATCTGGTCAATGCCTACTATGATCCGCAACAGAACCAAATCGTCTTCCCAGCAGCGATTTTACAAGCACCTTTCTATGACCTTCACCAATCATCATCAGCCAACTACGGCGGAATCGGTGCAGTCATTGCCCATGAAATCTCCCACGCCTTTGACACCAATGGAGCATCCTTTGACGAGCATGGTAGCTTGAAAGACTGGTGGAAACCAGAAGATTACGAAGCCTTTACCGCTCGGACTCAAAAAGTCATCGATCAGTTTGAAGGACAAGACTCTTACGGTGCCAAGATCAACGGGAAATTGACCGTTTCTGAAAACGTAGCAGACCTCGGTGGTATCGCTGCAGCCCTTGAAGCCGCTAAGAAAGAGGAAGATTTCTCAGCAGAAGAATTCTTCACCAACTTTGCTCGCATCTGGCGCATGAAAGCTCGGACAGAGTACATGCAACTCCTCGCAAGTGTCGATGTCCACGCACCAGGAAAACTCCGCACCAATGTCCAATTACCAAACTTTGACGAATTCTTTGAAACCTTTGATGTCAAAGAAGGCGACGGCATGTGGCGCGCACCAGAAGATCGTGTGATCATTTGGTAAATCAAGATACTAAGCCCGTAAAAAAAGCGAGAAGAAAATAGGAGATTGACCATGTGGGCCATGCCCACCAGGCAATCTCTCTTTTTCTCGACGGTCGTAAAAAAATAAAAATCCCCAAAGCCAAGTTTCAATCTACTGAAACTAGTTTTGGGGATTTTTGAGTGGATTAGAAATAACAGTGAATGTCATGATCTAAAAAAACTTGCTGGTAGTCATATAAATCTTCTGGATGCAGGGCTTTTATTCCTTCCATTTCATAGCGACGTCCTAAAAGCTTGTATTTGTTTTCTCCAAACTGGTGAAATGGGAGAAGTTGTACTTCATCGATGTTGAGAGAATTAAAAAGGGAAGCAAATTCTTCAGCATCAGTTAAAGAGTCATTGAAATTAGGAATGACTGGAATACGTAAAACGATTGTTTTGTTTTGAGCAAAGGCATAATGAATATTTTTAATAATCAGATGATTGTTGACTCCGACAACCTTCTTATGTTTAAGTGTATTGTAATGTTTAAGGTCTGTATAAATAAAATCAACATACTGAATAAGATCGACAAATTTCTCATGTTCAACAAAAGCTGTCGTTTCGATTGCAGTATGAAGTCCAACTTCTTTCGCAGCTTTTAAGATAGCTTTGGCAAATTCAAATTGAGCGAAGATTTCTCCACCAGACAGGGTAAGGCCACCACCAGATTCTTCGTAGAAGTCAACGTCTTTTAAGACATCATCTATGATCTCGGTAACTGTTTTTTCTTCTCCTGTGATGGTTTCCTTTTTAGTAACAGCATCCAACATTTTTTCAGGATTTGCACGCTGGGATTCAGGATTGGAGCACCATGGACAACGTAGGGGACATCCTTTTAAAAATACAGTAGTTCGGATTCCAGGGCCATCATGGATACTAAAGTGTTGGATATTAAAGATTATGCCGCGATTTTGTTCCATATTTTTGCTCTCCTATCAATCTAGTAAGTCCATTATACATTATTTAAGAAACTAATTCAATTACGAACGAAAGTTTATTTTGTTTTGAATTCACTCGAAAATTTGCTAAAATAGAGAAGAGGTAAAAACAATGCAACGTTTAGATGAAATATTGAAATTAGTATCGGAATTTGAAAAGATTGATGTTAATAGTTTGTCTGAGAAATTACAAGTCTCTAAAGTGACCATTCGAAAGGATTTGGACAAGCTAGAATCCAAAGGATTATTGCATAGAGAACACGGCTATGCTGTTTTAAATAGTGGAGATGATATCAATGTTCGACTGTCCTTTCAATATGATACCAAGAAAAGAATAGCCAGGGAAGCTGCTAAATTAATTAAGGATAACGACACGGTTTTGATTGAATCGGGCTCTACATGTGCCTTGCTAGCGGAAGAAATTTGCCAAACAAAAAAGAATGTCAAGATTGTGACAAATTCTTACTTTATTGCAGATTATATTCAGGAATATGATTCTTGTAAAATCATCCTACTTGGTGGTGAATTTCAAAAAGAATCGAGAGTGACTGTAGGTCCGCTTTTGAAAGAATTAATCCGCTCTTTTAGAGTTCCCTTTGCTTTTGTAGGGGTAGACGGATATGATGACGAACTTGGCTTTACTGGGAAAGATATGATGAGAAGTGAAGTTGTTCAAGCTATGTCCGATGTTTCTAAAGAAGTGATTGTCTTAACAGATTCAAGTAAATTTGGGAAATGTGGAACTGTCAGACGATTTGCACTTTCACAAGTTTCGAGAGTCATAACAGATAAGAATATATCTCAAGAAGCGAAAGAAAAACTTGAGGATTCACAAACAATTTTAACTTTAGTATAAGAAGGAGAAGCCAATTGAAAGATGAACGGAAAAAGTTACTTGCTAAATTAGCCTATCTATACTATGTTGAAGACAAAAGTCAATCGCAAATCGCAGCAGAAACTGGAATCTACCGTACAACTGTCAGCAGAATGCTAGCAGAGGCCAAGAAAGAGGGCGTAGTAAAAATTGAAATCGAAAACTTTGATACTCGCCTCTTCCATTTAGAAAATTATATCAAACAAAAATATGGCTTAAAAGCTATCGAGATTATACCGAATCTAGTTGATGAACCTCGAGAAAGCCTTGAAAAGCGACTGGCGCAAGCAAGTGCGGTCATGCTTCGTAATTTGATTGAAGATGGAATGACAGTCGGATTTTCATGGGGCAAGTCTCTCAGATTAATGGTAGAACAAGTTGGAACGAAGCGCTTGGATGGTGTACAGTTTTATCCCCTAGCTGGAGGTCCCAGTCATATTCATGCTCGCTACCATGTCAATACGCTGATCTACAGTATGGCGAGTAAATTTCATGGGGAATGTCATTTTATAAACGCGAGTGTCATTCAAGAAAATTCTGAGGTGACGGAAGGCATCTTATCTTCTAAGTATTTTGAGGATTTGAAAGCTAGTTGGCGTTGTTTGGATGTTGCGGCTGTAGGGATTGGTGGCTATGCAGATAGCAAGAATCCTCAGTGGTTTGATATGCTGACATCAAATGATTTTAAGAAATTGGAGTCAGAACATGCTGTAGGAGAAGTATGCTGTCGTTTCTTTGATCAAGAAGGTATCCCCGTTTATCCTGAATTACAGGAAAGAACAATATCTATCACATTGGAGGAATTGAGAGAGGTACCAAACACCATCTCTTTGGCCTACGGTGATCAGAAAGCAAAAGCACTTTTATCGGTTTTGAAAGCCAACTATATCAATCATTTAGTCACAGATGAAGCAACGATCTTAAAAGTCTTAGAATTAGATGGTGATCAGCAATTTACTAAAAAATAGGACAGCAGGAATGCAGTCCTTATTTTTTTGAGTTGAATAGCACAAATGTGCAAAAAACAAAAACAATAATCAAATGTTGTGATTTTTATTGACCGGCAAAAATATAAATGGTATATTGACAATAGAAAAAGCGCTTTCAGTAGATTGATAAAGGAGTGTAGTGCACATGGAAATAATTGTTGCAGACCAAATTATTATGGGATTGATTTTAAATGCGGGTGATGCTAAACAGCATATTTACCAAGCTTTATCATATGCTAAGGAGGGCGATTTTACATCTTCTGAAGACGAAATTGCGAAAGCAGATGCAGCATTGCTAGAAGCGCATAACTTGCAAACACAATTTTTAGCCCAGGAAGCAGGTGGGACAAAGACAGAGATTACAGCTTTGTTTGTGCACTCACAAGATCACTTAATGACTTCAATCACAGAGATTAACTTGATCAAAGAAATGATTGACTTACGTAAAGAACTTTCAGCGAAACAATAAGGAGGAAAAGAAGATGAAAATTGGATTGTTTTGTGCAGCAGGATTTTCAACAGGAATGTTGGTAAATAATATGAAGGTGGCGGCTAAGGAATTAGGGATTGATGCTGAAATCGATGCCTATTCTCAAGCGAAATTAGCAGATTTTGCTCCTGAAATCGATGTCGCTTTGTTGGGCCCTCAAGTAGCTTATACTTTGGATAAATCAAAAGCGATTTGTGAGGCAAACCATATTCCTATTGCTGTCATCCCTATGGCAGATTATGGGATGTTGGATGGTAAGAAAGTACTAAATCTAGCTCTAGAATTGCTAGGAGAAAAATAAGGAGGCTTCCCATGTCTAATTTTAATTCTCAGAAAATTATCGCTCCAATCATGCGGTTTGTAAACTTGAAAGGAATTATTGCTCTTAAAGATGGGATGTTAGCGATCCTTCCATTAACGGTAGTTGGTAGTTTGTTCCTGATTATTGGGCAATTACCATTTGAAGGCCTTAATCAGGCTATTGCTAGTGTATTTGGCGATACGTGGACAGAGCCATTTATGCAGGTTTATTCAGGAACATTCGCCATCATGGGCTTAATTTCGTGCTTCTCCATTGGTTATTCATATGCTAAAAACAGTGGAGTAGAACCCTTGCCAGCAGGAGTTTTGTCCCTATCTTCATACTTTATCTTGTTAAAATCTTCTTATGTACCAGCTAAGGGAGAACCAATTGGTGATGCCATTGCAAAAGTATGGTTTGGTGGTCAAGGGATTATCGGGGCTATTATTATAGGTCTGGTAGTTGGTGCGATTTATACTGTGTTTATCCAAAGACACATTGTTATTAAAATGCCAGAACAAGTACCTCAAGCCATTGCCAAACAATTTGAAGCGATGATTCCTGCTTTCGTGATTTTCTTACTATCAATGATTGTCTATATCGTATCAAAAGTAGTGACAAGTGGCGGTACTTTCATTGAAATGATCTATGATGTCATTCAGGTTCCTCTACAAGGTCTAACAGGATCACTTTACGGAGCGATTGGAATTGCCTTCTTTATTTCGTTCTTGTGGTGGTTTGGTGTGCACGGACAATCAGTTGTCAATGGTGTAGTAACAGCCTTACTACTTTCTAACCTGGATGCCAATAAATCAATGTTGGCAGCTGGGAAGCTATCCGTTGAAAATGGTGCTCACATTGTAACTCAACAATTCCTAGATAGTTTCCTTATTTTGTCTGGATCAGGTATAACCTTTGGTTTGGTTGTTGCTATGTTATTTGCTGCTAAGTCAAAACAATATAAGGCACTTGGGAAAGTTGCAGCTTTTCCTGCAATCTTCAATGTTAATGAACCCGTCGTATTTGGCTTCCCAATTGTAATGAACCCAGTGATGTTCCTTCCATTTATTATCGTTCCAATTTTAGCAGCGATAATTGTTTATACTTCAATTGCTATTGGGTTCATGCATCCATTCTCAGGTGTGACCCTTCCTTGGAGTACACCAGCCATTATTTCTGGATTTATGGTTGGAGGTTGGCAAGGTGCTTTCGTTCAAGTGCTGGTTCTCGCAACCTCGACTGTCGTATATTTCCCATTCTTCAAATTCCAAGATAATCTTGCCTATAACAACGAATTACAAGCTGAAAAATAGTGCGTTTATTAGGAATGCACAGATGTGCGACTAGAATAGAATTTATAGGTATTATCCATAATTCATTGAAATTCGTAAAATTTAATGCTACTATAGTTACGAAAGAAAACAAAATAATTTCAAAAGAAAGGTTTTGAAAAAATGAAACAAGTAGAAGTAGCAAGTACAAGCATTAAAACAGAATATTTTGGAAGCCTCACTGAACGCATGAATAAGTATCGTGAAGATGTCTTAAACAAGAAGCCTTATATCGACGCTGAACGTGCCGTTCTTGCAACTAAGGCATATGATCGTTATAAGGAACAACCAAATGTTCTTAAACGTGCCTATATGTTGAAAGAGATTCTTGAAAATATGACAATCTATATTGAGGATGAATCCATGATTGCTGGGAACCAAGCATCCTCTAATAAAGATGCTCCGATCTTCCCAGAATATACTTTAGAGTTCGTTCTGAAGGAATTGGATCTTTTTGAAAAGCGGGATGGTGACGTCTTCTATATTACGGAAGAAACGAAAGAGCAGCTCCGTAGTATCGCACCGTTCTGGGAAAATAATAACTTACGTGCAAGAGCTGGAGCTCTTCTACCTGAAGAAGTATCTGTCTATATGGAAACAGGATTCTTCGGTATGGAAGGGAAGATGAATTCAGGAGATGCCCACTTAGCAGTCAATTATCAAAAATTATTGCAATATGGCTTGAAAGGTTTTGAAGAAAGAGCTCGCCAAGCTAAAGCAGCCCTAGATCTAACGGATCCAGCTAGCATTGATAAGTACCATTTTTACGATTCTATCTTTATCGTAGTTGATGCTGTTAAGACCTATGCTCAACGATTTGTGGAACTTGCTAAACAACTTGCTGAAACAGCAACTCCTGAACGTAAGAAGGAATTGCTTGAAATTGCAGAGATTTGCTCAAAAGTTCCATACGAGCCTGCAAGTACATTTGCAGAGGCTGTTCAGTCTGTTTGGTTTATCCAATGTATTCTTCAGATTGAATCAAATGGACACTCACTTTCATATGGCCGTTTTGACCAATATATGTATCCATACGTTAAAGCTGATTTGGAAAGTGGACGGGAAACTGAAGAGAGTATTGTTGAACGCTTGACCAACCTTTGGATTAAGACTATTACAATTAACAAAGTACGTAGTCAAGCACATACCTTCTCATCTGCAGGTAGTCCGCTTTATCAAAACGTTACGATTGGTGGTCAAACGCGTGATAAGAAAGATGCCGTTAACCCATTGTCTTATTTAGTGTTGAAGTCTGTTGCTCAAACTCACCTTCCTCAACCAAACTTAACTGTTCGTTACCATGCTGGTTTGGATGCCCGCTTCATGAACGAATGTATTGAAGTTATGAAGCTCGGATTCGGTATGCCTGCTTTCAATAATGATGAGATCATTATTCCATCCTTTATTTCAAAAGGTGTTCTTGAAGAAGATGCTTATGATTACAGTGCAATTGGTTGTGTAGAAACAGCTGTTCCAGGTAAATGGGGATATCGCTGTACAGGTATGAGTTATATGAACTTCCCTAAAGTTTTGCTCATCACGATGAATGATGGAATCGATCCTGCTTCTGGCAAGCGATTTGCACCAAGCTTCGGTCATTTTAAAGACATGAAGAGCTTCGATGAATTGCAGACTGCTTGGGACAAGACTTTGCGCCACTTAACCCGCATGAGTGTGATCGTAGAAAACTCGATCGACCTATCTCTTGAAAGAGAAGTGCCAGATATCCTCTGTTCAGCTTTGACAGATGACTGTATTGGACGTGGAAAACACCTAAAAGAAGGTGGAGCTGTCTACGATTATATTTCGGGTCTACAAGTGGGTATTGCAAACTTATCCGATTCACTTGCAGCAATCAAGAAACTGGTATTCGAAGAAGGACGCTTAACGCCACAAGAGCTATGGCATGCTCTGGAAACCGATTACGAGGGCGAACGTGGAAAAGAAATCCAAGAGATGCTTATCCATGATGCACCGAAGTATGGAAACGATGATGACTATGCAGACAGCTTAGTTCGAGAAGCATACGATATTTATGTGGATGAAATTGCTAAATATCCAAATACTCGCTATGGACGTGGGCCAATCGGTGGTATCCGTTACTCAGGTACATCTTCTATTTCAGCCAATGTAGGACAAGGTCGTGGAACATTAGCTACTCCGGACGGTCGTAATGCTGGAACTCCACTAGCAGAAGGATGCTCTCCATCCCACAATATGGACCAACATGGCCCAACATCTGTTCTAAAATCTGTTTCCAAATTGCCAACAGATGAAATTGTTGGTGGTGTTTTACTGAACCAAAAAGTAAACCCACAAACTTTAGCCAAAGAAGAAGATAAATTAAAACTTATTGCTTTACTCCGTACGTTCTTTAATCGTCTACACGGATACCATATTCAATACAATGTGGTTTCTAGAGAAACGTTGTTAGATGCTCAAAAACATCCGGAAAAACACCGTGACTTAATTGTACGTGTTGCAGGCTACTCAGCTTTCTTCAATGTACTATCAAGAGCTACACAAGATGATATTATTGGACGGACAGAGCATACTCTATAGTAAAGAGGTATGTATATGGAATTTATGCTTGATACTTTAAATATAAATGAAATAAAAAAATGGGCTCGAGTGTTACCTCTTGCTGGGGTAACCTCTAACCCAACAATTGCCAAAAAAGAAGGAGAAATCGATTTCTTTAAACGGATTCATGAGGTTCGGGAGATCATTGGTGAAGCTCCTTCTATCCATGTGCAAGTTGTTGCGAAAGATTATGACGGTATTTTAAAAGATGCTGCGAAAATTCGACAAGAATGTGGCGGAAATGTTTTTATTAAAGTTCCGGTTACTCCTGAGGGGTTGGCAGCTATCAAAACATTAAAATCAGAAGGTTATAAAATTACTGCAACCGCAATTTATACTGTATTTCAAGGTCTTTTGGCTATTGAAGCAGGCGCAGATTACCTTGCTCCCTATTATAATCGAATGGAGAACTTGAATATTGATTCAGCACAGGTAATAGCACAATTGGCAGATTCAATCGAAAAAAATCAATCATCAAGCAAAATTCTAGCAGCATCCTTTAAGAATGTCGGTCAAGTCAATCGAGCATTCAAAGAAGGGGCACAAGCCATCACTGCTGGGGCTGATGTCTTTGAAGCGGCTTTTGGAATGCCGTCAATTGAAAAAGCGGTGAATGATTTTGCAAATGATTGGTCAGCTATTCATCATCAGAATATAATTTGATAAAGGAGGAGTATATGAGAAATTTTGCAAGTCCGTCACGTTACATTCAAGGGGAAAATGCCTTATTTGAAAATGCAAAACCTATTTTAGAACTGGGGAGTCATCCTGTATTACTATGCGACTCAGTAGTCTATGAAATCGTAGGAGAACGATTTGAAAAATATCTCCTTCGGTATGGATTTACAGTCTTGCCAGTCTTCTTTAATGGAGAAGCTTCTGATAACGAAATCAATCGTGTGGTTAGTTTGGCAGAAGAAAATGGCTGTGATTTGGTCATTGGACTTGGTGGAGGAAAGACCATCGATAGTGCGAAAGCTATTGCCGATCTTTTAAAATCACCAGTTGTGATTGCCCCTACCATTGCCTCTACAGATGCTCCCGTTTCCGCTTTGTCAGTTATCTACACGGATGAAGGTGCCTTTGCTCGCTATATTTTCTATTCTAAAAACCCAGAATTGGTCTTGGTGGATAGCAAAGTCATCTCTCAAGCACCAAAACGTTTGCTCGCTTCTGGAATCGCAGATGGATTAGCGACTTGGGTCGAAGCGCGTGCGGTAATGCAAGCCAATGGAAAAACCATGTTGGGTCAACGACAAACCTTAGCGGGTGTCGCCATTGCACAACGTTGTGAAGAAACCTTATTTGCTGATGGACTCCAAGCCATGGCTGCTTGTGAAGCCAAAGTCGTAACCCCTGCTCTTGAAAACATCATTGAAGCCAATACCCTTCTTAGTGGTATTGGGTTTGAAAGTGGTGGGTTAGCAGCTGCCCATGCCATCCATAATGGCTTTACAGCCCTTACTGGGGACATCCACCATTTGACTCACGGTGAAAAAGTAGCCTACGGAACGTTAGTTCAATTGTTCTTAGAAAACCGTCCTAAGGAAGAATTGAATAAATACATTCGTTTCTATCAACAAATCGGTATGCCAACCACTCTGAAAGAAATGCATCTTGAAACTGCAAGTTATGAAGATCTTCTCAAGGTTGGCCAACAGGCCACCATCGAAGGAGAAACCATCCATCAAATGCCATTTGAAGTGAAGGCTTCTGATATTGCCCAAGCCATCGTAGCAGTAGATGCCTACGTTCAAGGTTTGGCCTAAGATGGCTTTGTCGACAAACCAAGAACTCCCATACCTTATGGTAATGGGAGTTCTTTTCCTATTTTCTTCTTTTTGGATCGGTTTGTTTAAAGATCAGGTATAAAATTCCGGCAGGCAAGAAGCAGAAGAGCCACATAACATCGAGTCCCTTGCTTTTACTGCTAGAGGTCGTTGCTTTAGACTCACTGACGGCCACTCCCGGTTTAATGCTTGGAGATACCTGTTGCAAGCCGTTCTGGACGACTAGGCGGTTATTTTCTAGTTTTAGCGCTGGCTTCGTCCCCTTCTTAACGGTCGCATAGAAGTCTTGCTTCAAGTGAATTGTCTTCCCGTCGATGGTATGATCGCCTGCAGAGAGGATTTTTTTATACTGGTAGTCTGCGAACATTTTCTCAGCCAAGGTATTCCCGATTTGATTGCGGTAACTTTCGGCGATCTCGACATCGTAGTTTCCAACCCCCAAAATGACTTCGATAATCCGCTGTTTCCCCCGCTTGGTTGTCGCGGTGTAGTTGTAGTCAGCAGTCGGGCTGGATCCAGTTTTGAGTCCATCTGTTCCTTTAAGGGCGAACTTTCCACCTTCGAGGGAAGTATTGTAGTTATCATAGCTTTGCTCGTAGGGGGTACCTTCCATGATGGTAGTATGAGCTTGCTTGGTGTATTCCAACATTTCTGGCAGGTCGTTTACGATGTGATAAGCCAGAATAGACATGTCCCGCGCTGTAATTTCGTTATTGGCATTGACATCGTAGCGCTGAGGATTGTAGTAGCCCTGAAGGACCGAAATCATCGCCCCATTTGGATTGTGCCATTTGGTATGGCTCATCCCCATTTCTTGTGCGTACTGATTCATTAAGTCCAAAAACTTATCGGGATCATTGTCAGTGACGGCGTTGGCGAGCATAATCACGGCCGCACTAGAAGATGGAACAAAGAGCATCTTGATCAATTCAGATACCTTGTAGTCAACACCAGCTACAATAGGTGAGTTACTTAACAGATTGTTTTCTGAGATGGCTTGGTCTGCCTCTGTTGCTGTGACCACGGTATCATATTTGATCTTGCCTTCCTTAAGGGCCCGAAAGACCACATAGGCACTCATGAGTTTGGCCATGCTTCCGGAGTCCCGGACCGTGTCGATATTGTCTCCGTACAAAATGGCTCCAGTATTGGCGTCGATGACGATGTCAGCCTTAGGCTTGTAAAAATCGTCCAATACCAGTCCAGCATCAGCTGCGATTTTCATGACATCTTCTTGCTGGTAGATGTCATCCGCAAAAGCAGTGGAAATAGGGCCTAATGTCAAGACTCCTACAAGGAGGGACAAGAGGCTGCGTTTTAGTCGTTTGTGTAAATGTCTCACATAATTCATAGATTCCATTATATCATACAGGCCAGGGATTCAACTTGAAAAAATTTTAGAAAAAGTAGAAATTGAAAAAATAAAGGAAAAATAGAATAATTTCGCAGTAAAAGCGTTTACATTTCCCTAGAAAGTGCTATAATTTAAATTGAGTATAACATTTTTTACAATGAGGTGATTTATATGAACAAAGGGAAGGTACTCTTAGCTACCAGCGCTCTGCTTTTATCAGCTGGTGTACTGGCAGCCTGCTCAGGAGGGAAATCTAGTAGCTCTGGTGGTCAGACATTTAGCTATGTCTATACCCAGGATCCGGATACCTTAGACTACTCGATTTCCAATAAAAAATCGACTTCCGAGTTTACAGGAAATGCGATAGATGGCTTGTTGGAAGTGGACAAGTACGGGAACTTGATCCCATCGCTTGCTAAAGACTGGACTGTTTCCAAGGATGGCTTGACCTATACTTATAAACTCCGTAAAGGGGTCAAATGGATGACTTCTGAAGGGGAAGAATATGGAGAAGTCAAAGCCCAAGACTTTGTCACAGGCCTCAAACACGCGGCAGACAAGAAATCACAAGCGATTTACTTGGTCCAAAAATCTGTCAAAGGCTTGGATGATTATGTTTCAGGGAAGACATCTGATTTCTCAACTGTTGGAGTAAAGGCTATTGATGATTATACCGTTCAATATACCTTGAGCCAACCGGAAAGTTTCTGGAATTCTAAGACTACGATGGGGATCTTGATGCCGGTTAACGAAGAATTCCTGAAATCTAAAGGAGATGACTATGGTCAAGGAACTTCTCCATCTAGTATCCTCTACTGCGGTCCTTATTTGATCAAGTCCATCACTTCTAAATCTTCTGCGACCTTGGAAAAGAACCCAACATATTGGGATGCGGATAATGTCAAGATCAGTAAAGTCAAGTTGACCTATTATGATGGACAAGATTCAGAATCCTTGATCCGTGGATTTGATAAAGGCGACTATACGGTTGCCCGTGTCTTCCCAAGTGGCTCTAACTATAAGAGTGTAGAGAAGAAGCACAAAGACGATATCGTCTTTAGTGACCAAGGTTCCTCAACCTACAACCTTTCCTTCAACATTGACCGTCAGTCTTATGAAATTACAGCCAAGACCACAGATGCTCAAAAGACTTCAACTAAGAAAGCAATTTTAAATAAAGACTTCCGTCAAGCCATTATGTTTGCCTTCAACCGTAAGGCATATGTAGCTCAGGCGAACGGGGAAGCTGCTGCCAATAAGGTCATACGTAATACCTTTACGCCACCAAACTTTGTCCAAATCAATGGCCAACAATTTGGGGATGCAGTAGAAAAAGACTTGGAAGCTTATGGGGATGAATGGAAAGGGGTCTCTGTCGCAGATGGAAAAGATACCCTCTACAATCCAACCAAGGCCAAAGAAGAGTTTGCCAAAGCTAAGGCAGATTTGCAGGCTCAAGGAGTTGAATTCCCAATTCATTTGGACCTTCCAACTTCTTCAACTTATACAGAAGGAATCAAACAAGCCCAATCCTTCAAACAGTCGATCGAGTCAACTTTAGGAGCAGAAAATATTGTTATTGATCTGAAAATGATCTCAGATGATGACCTGCAACGGGTTACCTACTTTGCTGAAAATGCATCGCAACAAGACTGGGATTTGAACAATAACTTGGGTTGGGGACCAGACTATACGGACCCATCTTCTTACATTGATATCACTAGTGGTAAATCTGGCGAAAATGCCAATGCCTACTTTGGATTCGATGCTGGTACGGATAATGCGGCCGCAAAAGCAGCTGGTTTTGATGAATACGATCAATTGATCGAAGATGCGCACAATGAAACCAAAGATGTGAACAAGCGTTACGAAAAATATGCTGCCGCTCAAGCTTGGTTGACCGATAGTGCACTCTTGATTCCGATCCATTCAGATGGAGCTTCTCCAGGTGTTCGTAAGACTGTACCATACTCCGCAGCCTTTGCTTGGACAGGCCACAAGGGTCAATCCTTCAACTATAAATATTTGGAAGTTCAAGACAAGGTCGTATCGGCTAAAGACTACGACAAAGCGCGTGATCAATGGAAGAAAGAAAAAGAAAAATCCAATAAAAAAGCGCAAGAAGAACTTGAAAAGCATGTGAAATAGACTTTTCTTGAAGAAAACAGGAGAGACAGGTCCCGTATGGGACCTGTCTTTTTCTTTGTCTGAACCTTTAAAAATCGCCTAAAAATGGTATAATAGGAGCATCACGAAAATTGGAGAGACGCTATGAGTTTTTACAATCATAAAGAAATCGAGCCTAAGTGGCAAAAATACTGGGCTGACCATCACACTTTTAAGACAGGAACAGACGCTTCAAAACCTAAGTTTTATGCTTTGGACATGTTCCCTTACCCATCTGGAGCGGGTCTTCACGTAGGACACCCAGAAGGCTACACAGCGACTGATATCCTTAGCCGTTTCAAACGTGCCCAAGGTTACAATGTCCTTCACCCAATGGGATGGGATGCTTTTGGTTTGCCTGCAGAGCAATACGCTATGGATACAGGGAATGACCCAGCGGAATTCACAGCGGAAAACATCGCCAACTTCAAACGCCAAATCAATGCGCTTGGCTTCTCTTATGACTGGGACCGTGAAGTCAATACGACAGATCCGAACTACTACAAGTGGACGCAATGGATCTTCACCAAGCTTTACGAAAAAGGTTTAGCCTATGAAGCGGAAGTGCCAGTAAACTGGGTTGAGGAACTAGGAACAGCTATCGCCAACGAAGAAGTTCTTCCTGATGGAACCTCTGAGCGTGGGGGCTATCCAGTTGTCCGCAAACCAATGCGCCAATGGATGCTCAAAATCACTGCCTATGCGGAGCGCTTGCTGGCTGACTTGGATGACCTTGACTGGCCAGAGTCTATCAAGGACATGCAACGCAACTGGATTGGGAAATCAACTGGTGCCAATGTCACCTTCAAAGTAAAAGGAACAGACAAGGAATTCACCGTCTTTACGACACGTCCAGATACTCTTTTCGGTGCGACCTTCACTGTCTTAGCTCCTGAGCATGACTTGGTTGACGCTATTACAAGCCCAGAGCAGGCTCAAGCTGTGGCTGACTACAAACACCAAGCCAGCCTCAAATCAGACTTGGCTCGTACAGACCTTGCCAAGGAAAAAACAGGGGTTTGGACTGGTGCTTATGTTATCAACCCTGTCAATGGCAAAGAAATTCCAATCTGGATTGCCGACTATGTTCTTGCTAGCTACGGTACAGGTGCTGTTATGGCCGTACCTGCTCACGATGAGCGTGACTGGGAATTTGCTAAACAGTTTGGTCTTCCAATCGTAGAAGTCTTGGAAGGTGGCAATGTTGAAGAAGCTGCTTACACAGAAGATGGGCTTCACGTTAACTCTGACTTCTTGAACGGTCTCAACAAAGAAGAAGCGATTGCTAAAATCGTGGCTTGGCTAGAAGAAAAAGGCTTTGGTCAAGAAAAGGTTACCTACCGTCTCCGTGACTGGCTCTTTAGCCGTCAACGTTACTGGGGTGAACCAATCCCAATCATTCATTGGGAAGATGGAACTTCAACAGCTGTTCCAGAAAGTGAACTTCCACTTGTCTTGCCAGTAACCAAGGACATCCGCCCTTCAGGTACTGGTGAAAGCCCATTGGCCAACTTGACAGACTGGCTGGAAGTAACCCGCGAAGATGGCGTCAAAGGTCGTCGTGAAACCAATACCATGCCACAATGGGCCGGTTCAAGCTGGTACTACCTCCGCTATATCGATCCACACAACACTGAGAAATTGGCTGATGAGGACCTTCTCAAACAATGGTTGCCAGTCGATATCTATGTGGGTGGTGCAGAACACGCCGTGCTTCACTTGCTTTACGCTCGTTTCTGGCACAAATTCCTCTATGACCTTGGTGTTGTACCGACTAAAGAGCCATTCCAAAAACTCTTTAACCAAGGAATGATCTTGGGAACTAGCTACCGTGACCACCGTGGTGCCCTTGTGGCAACTGACAAGGTTGAAAAACGTGACGGTTCCTTCTTCCATGTAGAAACAGGGGAAGAGTTGGAGCAAGCACCAGCTAAGATGTCTAAATCTCTCAAGAACGTTGTCAATCCAGACGATGTGGTGGAACAATACGGTGCGGATACCCTTCGTGTCTATGAAATGTTCATGGGACCACTTGATGCTTCCATCGCTTGGTCTGAAGAAGGTCTGGAAGGAAGCCGTAAATTCCTCGACCGTGTTTACCGTTTGATCACTACCAAAGAAATCGTTGCGGAAAACAATGGCGCTCTTGACAAGGTTTATAACGAAACCGTTAAAGCTGTCACTGAGCAAATCGAGTCGATGAAATTCAACACAGCCATTGCTCAGCTCATGGTCTTTGTCAATGCGGCGAACAAGGAAGACAAACTCTATGTGGATTATGCCAAAGGCTTTATCCAATTGATCGCTCCATTTGCGCCTCACTTGGCAGAAGAACTCTGGCAAACAGTCGCAGCAACAGGCGAGTCTATCTCTTATGTGGCTTGGCCAACATGGGACGAAAGCAAATTGGTTGAAGACGAAATTGAAATCGTCGTTCAAATCAAAGGAAAAGTCCGTGCTAAACTCATGGTCGCGAAAGATCTTTCACGCGAAGAATTGCAAGAAGTCGCTCTAGCTGACGAAAAAGTCAAAGCAGAAATCGATGGCAAGGACATCGTGAAAGTGATTAGTGTCCCTAATAAACTTGTTAATATCGTTGTTAAATAACGAGTTTATTAGCCCTATCTGCCACCTTCAATAGTCCACTGGACTATTGAAGCCAACTAAATTGGTTAATATTGTTGTAAAATAAAAATGAATCCTTCAGAGTTCAGCTCTGGAGGATTTTTTAGGCTCAGCTTGACAATAAATAGTATTTTTGTTAATATCATTAACAAAAGAGAGGCGCTATGAATAAGAAAGAACTGTATAAGTTTAATAATCGTTTTAACAGCTTTGCTTTAGCTTTTGAACAGTTGAAAAAAGCTCAGCATAGGAACAGTATTGATAAATCAATCACTATTAATGAAGTCCATTTGATCGACCTGATAGGTCGCAATCAGCCTGTGAATCTAGTGAAATTATCTGAGTTACTTGAAGTATCTAGGAGTGCCATTACTCAGAGTGTTAGACGTTTAACCAAGAAAGACCTCGTTACTTTTGAATTTGCACCGGATAATGAAAAAAATAAATATCTGATATTATCCAAAAAAGGTGTTGAAGTTTTTAATATCCATAAAGAGCAGCAAGAACATATTGAAAAGGCCATTTTTTCAGTTTTAAGAAACTATAGTGAGGAGGATCTTCAAATGGTTATGAAACTGATGGATGATGTTGAACAGGTATGGCAAGAATTGCCGTGGTAAAAATCACGGTAATTTTAAAACTATATTGTTAATTATATTAACAAAAAGAGGAAGATATGAATATACAAATTGAACTGATCTCAGAGTCTGATTTAGCAGACGAATCTTTTAATATTGTCATCGATGGCTTAAAACCAAGAGAAACCTATCGAGTCGAAATGTATTTATCTGATTATTATTGTATCAATGCTCCTATGCTTTTAGCTCATAATGTTTTATGGAAATCAACAGCGACTTTTGTATCAGATAAGAATGGTATTATTGATATTTCACAAACTCCATCTTGTTCTGGCTCTTATGAAGATATTGCAACAATGGGGTTATTCTTTAATGCTAAGCCCTTGACCAATAGGAAAAAGAAACTTCCAAACTCTCTTTCTAAAATTCCCTTATTAGATCACTTTTTTGTGGAAATCAAAATTATACAAGGTAATACTGTCGTCGCAGAGAGAACTTTCACAAGACATTACATGAGTTTGCAAATTAGTCATCAAGATATTTACGGGAAACATTTTCAAGGGAGACTCTTTTATGATCAAAAGGCAATAAAAGCACCAGCATTGATTATTGTGAGCGGTAGTGAAGGAAGGATTGAAAAGGCACAGAATATAGCTCAGCTTCTATCTTCTAGAGGTTATATTTGCCTAGCAGTTGCCTACTTTGGTTTAGAGGGGTTGCCAAAACATTTGGAACGTATTCCTTTAGAGTGCCTTGTGGAAGCAAAGGATTATCTACGTCAGCATCATCAAGTAGATAGTGAAAGAATTGGAATCTATGGACGTTCTAAGGGAGCAGAGTTAGTTTTAGCTGAGGAGAACATTTTTAATGACGTTCAATGTTTGGTACTAAATTCACCCTCTGATGTGGTGTATGAAGGGATAAAAGGGAAATGGAACTCCCATACTTCTTCTTGGACGTATTTGCAAAAGGAACTTACCTATCAAAAGTTTCGACTGAGAGATTATCTGTTTAGCAAACTTTTTAGAAAACCTATCCCTAAAGATCGCTCTGCTAGGATAGACATTAGTAGACTCTCTTCGCCAATCTTATTGCTCGGAAGTACTGTTGATGAAATATGGGATGCCTCGTCAGCAATAGCCAATATTGTCTCACATTATAAAGGCCACCACATTACATTTAAAAAATATCATGAAATAGGTCACATGTTGACAGTGGCTTATCAACCCAATCATCGCTATCGAAAAGATTGGCGTTTATTGATGAAAGAGAGTAAGGATTCTTGGTTGGCTACGATTCATTTTTTTGATAGGCATTTGAAGAAGCAATAACATAAGATTATAAATATGCTATAATAGTCCCAACTAAGATAAAAACACAGTTCTGGTTGGTAGTCCAGACGTAGGCAAGCCTATCAGTAACCTTCCTCCTTGGTTGTCCATTCTTAGGGATAGATTTAAGGAGGTGCTGTCGTGGAAACAATTTCAATTGGATTGACAGTTTATTTTGAAGATGGATTTTGGCATGGTTTGTTCGAACAAGTGTATCGAGAAACTTATCAAGTTTGTCGTGTGACATTTGGTCAGGAGCCAAAAGATGATGAAATTCTAGAGATGTTACAGACTCAGTTTACTCATTTATCTTTTAGTCCAGAAGCTACAGTTAAGCAACATGTAAAAATCAAGAATCCTAAACGATTACAGCGAACTGTGAAGAAACAAGTAAAGAAGAAAATTTCTTCCAAGTCGAAAGAACTATTGCAGTCGCAGTATGAGGAAAGGAAAAAGATTTCAAAACATCAATCTAGTGTCCAAAAACAATTGCTCAAACAAGAGAAATTCGAACGCAAACAGCAAAAACGAAGAGACAAGCATAAAGGACATTAACCCTTATCTCTTTCATCAAAAAAGCTTCGGTAGGAAGAACCCTACCGAGGCTTTTTAACATGTCGAAAACGATTGTTGAATATCTGGATGATGTTCCCAATCAGCTCGATCGTAGCTGCCTGTAATGGTGTGTTCCTCTGAAAAAAGCAGAACCCGTTCCACAATCGGAGCGATTTGGTCGAAATGGTGGGAGGAAATCACAATTGTTTTTCCTGCTGTTTTGAGATCTTGGAGTAAGGCGATGATCAGCTTTTGGTATTTGGGGGAGAGGCCGTTAAAAGGCTCATCAAAAAGCAAGAGACTAGGATTCATAGTGAGGACACTGGCGATAGCGACTAGCTTCTTCTCCCCTCCGGAGAGATGGTAGGGAATGCGATCTCTCAGGTGTTCAATCTCTAAAAGAGCCAGTGTGTCATTGACGCGTTGGTCGATTTCAACTGCAGCTAAGCCGAGTTGACGTGGGCCAAAAGCGAGTTCATCATAGACGCTTGTGTTGAAGAGTTGCGTATCGCTATTTTGAAAAATAAGCCCCACCTGTTGAAATAACTGACCAGCACGATGGGGATCTTTTAAGAAAGTGTCATCTATCGTCCAATCCTTAAAGTGGTATTGACCAGAAGACAGGGGTAAAAGTCCAACCAGAATTTTGAAAAGTGTGGATTTTCCCGCTCCGTTTGGTCCCATCAAAGCGATCGTTTCTCCTTGCTTGATCTGTAGTTGGATATCGTGGATTCCAATCTCATCTGTGTAATGGTAATTTCCATCTTGAATGGTAATCATAAGCTATCCTTTCTAACGGAATAGAGTGGTGACGGCAATAAGGAAGACTAATTCCAGTAGTAAAAGGCCATCTTCTTTTTTCCAACAGAAGGGCTCTTTTTGTTTCCTGTCCATGCCATATCCTCTCAGCAACATGGCCTCGTAGACCTCTTTGGTATGGTTCTTTGTTGAGAGATACAAGAGACCCAGCAGAGAGCCAAAAAGATGGAGGCTCACTTTTTGACCAACGGTTCGAAGTTGGACACACTCGATTTGTTGGTGAAGGTGTTTTCCTAAAATATAACTATATTTTAGCGTAATATCAATGGTCTGGACAAAGGTCTTTGGGACATGCAACTGCCTTAGGGCATCCACCAGTTGGACGCTTGTGGTAGTGGCTAAGAAGAGAGAAATATTGAGAACAATGATCCCTGCACGTAACAAAAAGAGTCCACCATTTTGAAATCCTTGAAATAAGATACTCGGTAAAATCACAATGGCAGAGAAAAGAAGGACCTTGACGAGGACCTTAAACAGGTGAAGAAGGGCTTCTCCTGGAAGCATAGCAATGTGAAGTAGTAAGAGGATACCGAGGATCCAGAGCTGGATCGTATGGTGGGCTGTTGTAATGAGAATGGCTAGGGTTAAAAAGTAAACAAGCCGCATCCAAGAGGAAGTTTTGGCCTTGAATGCGGGTGTCGTTTGTTTCATTTTGCCAAGAAAATGGCGCAATGTGTGAAGGTTCATTTGTAAATAGTGATGGCTTTTGGATGCTTCTAGAGTCGTTTGCTCTTGAAGGAGCCAGTCAGGAAGTTTACGCATGAGAAGTTTTTGCTCCGTTTATTGATCGAATCATTTTGCTAATGATATAGAAAATGAGAACAGCTGTAATGGCTGATAGAATATAGCCAATCGCAATTTTAGTTCCAGGAATGGTGTAATCACTGAACAAGGCTTCAAAAGAAAATCCATTTTTGATACCAGCTGGGACTTTTCCCTTGAGCAAGGATCCTAATTCTTCAGAAGACCATTCTCCAAAAGCCGTTCCTTCTGCTAGGAGACCGAGAGGGCTCAAAACGATCAGACCCAAGAGGACCCAGCGGATTTTTTTGACAAATGAAGTCGTATTTTTGCTACTTGGTGTATACAATTCAGATGGGGCCACTTGTTTGACAAAGCGGTAAATCACATAGGTGAAGAAGGCTTCGACCCAGCCGGCGACCACAAGATGGGCAGCCATCATGGCAGGAATCGTGACTTCTAATCCATAAGGGTTGTAGAGGGGTTGTCCAGCTTCAGATGCAATTAAGGGTTGCAAGCCAAGTTCAATCCCTGTTAAGAGAGCTGCGGCGTTGATGGCAACATAGGAACCCACGATCACTCCAAGAGATTCATGATGGTGTTTGCGGAACCAACTGTAAATCCCATAGCCGATAAAAGGCATGGCAACGGCCATATTAAAGATATTGGCTCCAAGGGCTAGAATTCCTCCATCTCCAAATAAGAAGGCCTGGAGGATCAAGGCGACAGATAAGGCTAGGGAAGCTGCATAGGGACCAATCAGGATGGCCAGCAGGGCACCACCGACAGCGTGTGCCGTTGTCCCCCCTGGAACTGGAACATTAAACATCATTAACAAGAAGGATAAAGAGGCTGCGACGCCAAGCATAGGGGCCAACTCTTTATTTTCCTTTAATTGAACTTTGACTTTGGCAATGGATACGCCAATCGCAGGGGCAGCCGCTACAGCTAAGAGGGCACAACTTGCAGGACTCAAATAATTATCTGGGATATGCATCACAAATACTCCGATCTTTCTATCATACAGTTAACAGATTACCACATCGTAAAACCAAGTGTCGTTACAAAAGGAGTTTAACATTTGTTACTATTATAGCGAATTTTTGACCGTATTCCAAAGAAGTTTGTGTAAAAGGGGTAAAAAAGTCTGGTCATTTGGAGCTGTGCAAGAATCCTTTGAAGAGCCACTTGTCAAAAAAATACTATTTCTATATCGAAATAGTTGACAGATGTAATAAGCAATGGTACAATGACTTTGATATTTCGATATAGAAATAAAAAGGAGACAAAATGGACAAGATGCAAGGGGGCTATCAAGCTCTACAGATTCGTTTGTTAAACGGGCGTATCTTTCAAAAACTCTTGAGCAAGGAACCAGATGCTCAATACAGAAGTGAACAAGGAAAAATTTTAACGATTTTGTGGAAGCAAGAGTTGGGGTGCGCTACTGCGACAGATATCGCTCTTGCGACGGGGCTAGCTAATAATACATTGACCAGTATGGTTAAGAAATTGGAAGAACAAGGCTTGGTTACGATTCAACCTTGCACGCAAGATAAAAGGAAAAAATATATCTCTTTGACAGACCTCGGTTGGGCGCAAAAAGAAATTGGAGACCGTGTCAGCAAAGAGCTGGGAGAGATTTTTTATCAAGGATTTTCTGATCAAGAAATCCGAGAATTTGAAGCCTATCAAGAGCGGATAATCTCAAATCTAAAAGCTAAAGAGAGTGAATTATAGTAGAGGGGAAAATGCTTATGATTGGTATGACAGGTGTAACAGGAAAATTAGGTTCTTATGTAGCTGATCTCATAGATCAGAAAGGAATTGCTTCTATCCATCTGGCAAGAAGTCCAGAGCGGGCAACAGTCTACGCGTCAGCGGAAATTCGTAAGATGGTGTATGCCAATACTCCAGAGGTGATTGAGGCCTTAAAGGGTATCGATGTCTTATTGATGGTCTCTGCTCGGGAAAATCCAGAGCGTGTCAAAGAGCACAAGGACTTTTTAGATGCCGCAAAGCTAGCAGGAGTGCAACATATCGTTTATACCTCCTTTTATGGGGCAGATGAGAAGGCAACTTTTACCCTATCTCGAGATCATGCCCAGACGGAAGCCTATATCAAGGAATTAGGATTCACCTATACTTTTTTGAGAGACAATTTTTATTTGGATTTCTTGATTGATATTGCACTTGAAAATGGAGAGATTCGTGGTCCAGCAGGAAGTGGGAAGGTTTCAGCAGTTGCCCGTAAGGACACATCTAGTGTTGCAGCGGAGATTCTCTCACATGCTAAGAAATGGGAAAACCAAACCTTGAATCTAACAGGACCAGAGAACCTTTCCATGGAAGAAATCGTAGCGCTCCTCTCAAAAGAGAGCGGTAAAACCATCACGTATGTGGATGAATCAGTAGAAGAAGCTTATGAGTCACGGAAAAAATGGCCAGCACAAACATGGGAGTACGATGCCTGGGTCAGCACCTATACAGCGATTAAAGCTGGAGAACAAGCTGGGGTTTCTACAGATGTCGAAAAAGTCCTAGGGCATCCAGCAAGCAGCCTATTGGATATTCTAAGAGACAGAAAACTTATTGAGGAAAAATATGATTGAATACAAACATGTAGCCTTGCGCTATACAGAAAAGGATATTTTAAAAGATGTCAATCTCCGCATTGAAAATGGAGAATTTATGGTGCTAGTGGGTCCTTCAGGATCTGGAAAGACCACCATGCTCAAGATGGTCAATCGTCTCTTGGAGCCGACTGATGGCAATATCTATATGGATGGAAAACGTATCAAGGGCTATGATGAACGGGAGTTACGTCTCAGTACCGGCTATGTCCTTCAAGCCATTGCCCTATTTCCAAACTTGACGGTTTCGGAAAATATAGCTCTTATTCCTGAGATGAAGGGCTGGAGCAAGGAGCAAATCGCTTCTAAAACAGAAGAACTCTTGAACAAGGTAGGCCTGCCCCCTGCAGATTATGCCCATCGTTTACCAAGCGAGCTATCTGGTGGAGAGCAACAACGGATTGGCATTGTGCGAGCTATCATTGGGGAACCAAAGATTTTATTGATGGACGAACCTTTTTCAGCCTTGGATGCCATCTCCCGTAAGCAGTTGCAGGCTCTTACCAAAGAATTGCACAAAGAATTCGGCATGACGACCATCTTCGTAACCCATGATACGGACGAGGCCTTAAAATTAGGGGATCGGATTGCAGTGCTGCAAGAAGGAGAGATTGTACAGGTAGCGGATTCTGAGACCATTCTTGCCCAGCCAGCCAACGACTTTGTCGCAGATCTATTTGGAGGTGCTCACCATGTCTAAACTACTTGCAACCTTTCAAGAACGCTTTGGGGACTGGCTCGCTGCACTGGGGCAACATTTGCAACTGTCATTACTGACCTTGCTCCTTGCGATTTTTCTAGCTGTTCCTCTAGCTATTTATTTGAGTATCCACAAAAGAACAAGCAACTGGGTTTTACAGATAGCTGGGATCTTCCAGACCATTCCTTCCATGGCTCTTTTGGGCCTCTTCATTCCTATTATGGGAATCGGGACGCTTCCGGCCTTAACAGCTCTTGTCATCTATGCCATTTTCCCGATCCTTCAAAATACCATCACCGGTTTACAGGGGATTGATCCAAGCCTTGAAGAAGCAGGAATCGCCTTTGGGATGACCAAGTGGGAGCGACTCAAGAAGTTCGAGATTCCCTTGGCCATGCCCGTCATTATGTCTGGGATTCGCACGGCAGCTGTGATGATTATTGGGACAGCTACCCTAGCTGCCTTGATTGGAGCTGGGGGACTCGGTTCCTTTATCCTCCTAGGGATTGACCGCAATAATGCCAGTCTGATTTTGATCGGTGCCCTATCTTCTGCCTTCTTAGCCATCGCATTTAACCTTCTTCTCAAATGGATGGAAAAGGCCAAATTGCGGACCATCTTTGCAGCCTTTGCTGTGATGGTTATTGGATTAGGAGCTTCTTATACGCCAAGTCTTCTTCCCAAACCGAAAAAAGAAAATCTGGTCATTGCTGGGAAGTTGGGTCCTGAACCTGAAATTCTCGCCAATATGTATAAGATCTTGATCGAGAAAAATACGGATATGACAGTGACTGTCAAACCGAATTTTGGCAAGACCACCTTCCTCTATGAAGCTCTAAAAAAAGGGGATATCGCTATCTATCCAGAGTTTACAGGGACCGTGACCGAAAGTCTCCTCAAGCCAGCACCACAAGTCAGTCATGATCCAGAAGCAGTCTACAAAGCTGCTCGAGATGGGATCAAGCGACAAGACGACCTAGCCTTGCTCAAACCCATGGCTTATCAGAATACCTATGCTGTAGCAGTGCCTAAGAAGATTGCCCAAGAATATGGACTCAAGACCATTTCAGATTTGAAAAAGGTGGAAGGACAACTCAAGGCAGGCTTTACGCTTGAGTTTAACGACCGCGAAGACGGAAACAAGGGCTTGCAGAAGGTCTATGGTCTCCACTTACAAGTCTCCACCATGGAGCCAGCCCTTCGCTACCAGGCGATCCAGTCTGGGGATATTCAAATAACGGATGCCTACTCAACAGATGCTGAACTTGCTCGCTATGACCTGGTGGTCCTCGAAGATGACAAACAACTCTTCCCACCTTATCAAGGGGCGCCCCTCATGAAAGAAGCTCTTCTTAAGAAACATCCCGAATTGGAAGGTGTGCTTAATAAGCTAGCTGGTAAAATCACTGAAAGCCAGATGAGCCAGATGAACTACCAAGTCGGAGTAGAAGGCAAGCCTGCTGCTAAAGTAGCGCGTGACTTTTTGGTAAAAGAAGGGTTGATGAAAAATTAACAAACCATTCTCAAGTCTTTGCACTTGAGAATTTTTTAATAGAAAGCAATTTCATATCTTTTCAGCAAGCTTTTGGGTTAGAAGGGGAGACCTTCTCTTCAAAAAAACTCCATTGAGTCTGGCTTAAAATTGTGTTACAATAAGCCTTGAAAATGAATGAAAGTATATGGAAAAAGTATGAAAAAACGACCAGTAATTGGAATTACAGGAAATGAAAGACCCTTCCCGGATGATCCAGACGCGAATATGAGTTATGCGGCGACTGGTTTTGTCGAAGCGGTCAAAGAGGCAGGAGGGATTCCCTTGATCTTGCCAATTGGAGATGCAGCCTTGGCCAAAGACTACATATCGATGATTGATAAGCTCATCATTACCGGTGGGCAAAATGTCTTGCCCAAGTTTTATGGAGAAGAAATCACCATCGACAGTGAGTACTATCTCTTGAAACGCGATCTCTTTGAGTTGGCCTTGATTGAAGAAGCGCGTGCGGCTAAAAAAGCGATCTTTACCGTCTGCCGTGGGACCCAGCTCTATAATGTCGCTCTAGGGGGAACTCTGTATCAAGACATTGAACACCACTGGCAGGACAATCCAGGTCAGTACACCAGCCAAGAGTTGGTGACCAAGGATCAGACGATCCTGCAAGAGATCTATGGTAAGACCAGTCGCATCAATTCTTTTCATCATCAAAGTATTAAAGACTTGGCAGATGGTTTAGAAGTGATCGCGCGGGATCCTAAAGATGACGTCATAGAAGCCGTTCAATCCACAGATGAGAGTCGTTTCCTCGGCGTTCAGTGGCATCCGGAACTGCGTTTTGACAAGAGTCCAGCAGATCGCAAGCTCTTTGAATATGTCGTGACTCAATTGTAAAGAGGACCAGCTTCCTTAGGAATTTTTCCTAAGGGGCTTTTTCTTTAATCTGCGTAAGAAAGACTGTAAATTGTGCCTAGGTTTTGGGGGAGGATGCGCTACAATAGAGCTAGTAGAATGAGGAGGATTAGGACATGTATCAATTTCCAAAGGATTTTTTATGGGGGAGTTCGACCTCGGGCCCTCAAACAGAAGGGCGTCTAGCCCAGGATGGAAAGGGAGACAATCTCTGGGATTACTGGTATAGGATCGAGCCCAACCGCTTTTATCAAGGGCAAGGACCAGAGAAAACATCGACTTTTTATGAACACTGGGAAGAAGATCTGGACCTCTTGTTAGAAACCGGCCACACGGCCTTTCGAACCTCTATCCAGTGGTCACGTATTTTCCCAGAAGGACGAGGGGAAATCAATCAAGCAGGTGTTGATTTCTACCGCCGTGTCTTTGAAAAGATTAAAGAAAAAGGGATTCACCTTTTGGTCAACCTCTATCATTTTGATTTACCGATGGCTCTTCAAGAGCAAGGGGATGGTTGGGAAAATAAAGAAGCCGCCTATGCTTACCAGGAATATGCGCGTTTTTGTTTCAAGACCTATGGGGATCTGGTTGATCAGTGGATCACCTTTAATGAACCCATTGTCCCTGTGGAGTTTGGTTATTTTTATGATGCCCATTTTCCTCATAAGGTAGACGCAGTAGCAGCTGTAAAAGTAGCCTACCACACCCAGTTAGCAAGCTCTCTAGCGGTCAAGGCCTGTCACGAGGTGGATCCTAATTACCGTATCGGGATTGTTCTCAATTTGACACCAGCCTATCCTCGGAGCCAGCATCCAGCAGATGTGAAAGCTGCGCGTATTGCCGAGCTCTTTCAAGCCAAATCCTTCCTAGATCCATCTGTTCTTGGTCATTATCCTGAAGAATTAGTGGAGATCCTACGGGAGCGTGATCTCTTGTCGGATTATGATCCTTTTGAATTGCGCTTGATCGAGGAAAATACGGTGGATTACCTAGGGGTTAACTATTACCAACCACTTCGTGTGGCAGCTCCTCGTTATGCTCCAAATCCAGCTTCTCCCTTGCTCTTTGAGCAATTTTATGAACCCTATGTCATGCCAGGTCGCAAGATCAATCCCCACCGAGGTTGGGAAATCTATGAGCAAGGCTTGTATGACATTGCCCAGAATATCAAGGAAAACTATGGCAATATCGAGTGGATTCTGACCGAAAACGGGATGGGGGTTGAAGGAGAGGAAAAATTCCGAAAGGATGGCGTGATCCAAGACGACTACCGGATTGACTTTGTCAAAGACCATCTTCGTGAGCTCCACCGGGCTATTCAAGATGGTGCCAACTGTAAAGGCTATTTGATCTGGACCTTTATTGACTGCTGGTCATGGCTCAATGGCTACAAGAACCGCTATGGCTTAGTTGAGTTGGAGCTCGAAAGTCAAAAACGAACCCTCAAAAAATCTGGTCATTGGTTTAAAGAATTAAGCCAAGCCAATGGATTTGAGGACTAAATCGAGATCCGTAGCCCATCTTCAACTCGTATTGAGCCCCCTCGCATTGTCGTTTTAAAGCTTGGAGTCAAATAGTTCCCCAAACGGTTTGCCTCTTAATTATTCCGAATGTCTGAAACGATTATGTTTCAGGTATTTTTCTTACAGTGGAAATTTTCTAGATGACTTTGTCTCTAATCTTAACCCTAACTTAACTAGACCAATTTTCTTGAATTTCCTAGTTGACAAACTCGAAGAAGCATTGTATACTGACTCCGCTGGTTGCTTTTTGGTCAAATTAGACTAGACCAATTTTAAAGTAACTGAGAAATCGACCATGGGTCGTTTGACTAAGTAAAGGGGAAAGTATAGCAAGGCTATATCGTAAAAACTATGTGCGGAATCGTTGGTGTTGTAGGAAATACAAACGCTACTGATATTTTGATTCAAGGACTTGAAAAACTCGAATACCGAGGCTATGACTCTGCGGGTGTTTTCCTGGCTAGTGAAGGCAAGAGCCAATTGGTAAAGGCAGTTGGCCGTATTGCAGAATTGTCATCTAAGGCAGAAGGTGTCGAAGGGACAGCTGGGATTGGACATACCCGTTGGGCCACTCATGGAAAACCAACTGAGGACAATGCCCACCCACACCGCTCTGAAACAGGTCGCTTTGTTTTGGTCCACAATGGGGTGATTGAAAACTACCTTGAAATCAAGGAAGAATACCTAGCCGGTCACCATTTCAAGGGGCAAACAGATACAGAAATCGCAGCCCACTTGATCGGAAAATTTGCTGAAGAAGATGGCTTGTCTACGCTCGAAGCCTTCAAAAAAGCCCTCCACATCATCCGTGGGGCCTATGCTTTTGCTTTGATGGATGCGGAAGATCCAAGCACCATCTATGTGGCAAAAAATAAATCACCACTCTTGATCGGTCTTGGCGATGGTTACAATATGGTCTGTTCTGATGCCATGGCCATGATTCGTGAAACCAACCAATACATGGAAATCCATGACCAAGAGTTGGTCATTGTCAAGGCTGACAGCGTTGAAGTGCAAGACTATGATGGCAACGTCAAAGAACGGGCTAGCTACACGGCTGAACTCGACCTTTCTGATATTGGAAAAGGGACTTACCCATACTACATGCTCAAGGAAATCGATGAGCAACCAACTGTCATGCGTAAGTTGATCCAAGCCTATACAGATGAATCTGGTCAAGTAGTGGTAGACCCAGCTATTATCAAGGCTGTTCAAGAAGCAGACCGCATCTATATCCTTGCGGCTGGTACCTCTTACCATGCTGGATTTGCGTCTAAAAAAATGTTGGAAGAGTTGACAGATACCCCAGTAGAACTCGGTATTTCATCTGAGTGGGGCTATGGTATGCCACTTCTCAGCAAGAAACCACTCTTCATCTTTATCAGCCAATCTGGTGAAACAGCCGATAGCCGCCAAGTATTGGTCAAAGCCAATGAAATGGGCATTCCAAGCTTGACAGTGACCAATGTTCCAGGTTCAACTCTTTCACGTGAAGCAGACATGACCATGTTGCTCCATGCTGGTCCTGAAATTGCGGTAGCTTCTACTAAGGCTTATACGGCTCAAATCGCAGCCCTTGCCTTTCTGGCGAAAGCTGTTGGGGAAGCTAATGGCAATGAGAAGGCCATAGCTTTTGATTTGGTGCACGAATTGTCTATCGTTGCCCAATCGATCGAATCAACCCTTTCAGAAAAAGAAGTGATCGATGAAAAAGTTCGTGGCTTGTTGGAAACAACCCGCAATGCTTTCTATATCGGACGTGGTCAAGATTACTATGTTGCCATGGAAGCCAGTCTGAAATTAAAAGAAATTTCTTACATCCAATGTGAAGGCTTCGCTGCGGGTGAGTTGAAACACGGTACCATCGCTCTGATCGAAGAGGGTACACCGGTCATCGCCCTCTTGTCAGATCCAGTCCTAGCCAGCCACACACGTGGGAACATCCAAGAAGTGGCAGCACGTGGGGCACATGTTTTAACCATTGCAGAAGAAAATGTCGCTAAAGAGACAGATGATTTGGTCTTGACAGCGGTTCACCCTTACCTCTCTCCAATCTCAATGGTGGTGCCAACCCAATTGATTGCCTACTTTGCAACCCTTCATCGTGGGCTCGATGTTGATAAACCACGGAACCTTGCTAAGTCTGTAACCGTTGAATAAAATTATCTATATAGAAAAAAACATCCTCGTTAGGTTTTTCCTAGCGAGGATGTTTGCTTTATTTATCAAAACCTTGCAAGGCTTTGAGGCGTTCTTCTGTTTGTCCCTTGGCATCTAGTTTTTTACCTTGGTAAACAGCAGATTCCCATGATCCATACATTGGATTTGGGAAGATGATGAATTTTTCACCAAATTCTTTTTGCAATTCGTCCAATTTCTTGTCGCGATCAGCTTCAGAGGTCTTGGAAAAATCTGCAAAGTCAACCAGGTTGTCCCCGAAGAGCAAGACAAGATTGGTCTTTTCTTGTACAGCTTGGCGACGGCCTTCTTTTGATTTGACGCCATCTTCTAAGAACATGAGGTGGTCACGTCCTTGAACAGGAATGCCTTCTTTTTCAAGGTTCTTGATGGTATCATCTACTTGAGAGGTTGTACGGTCAGAAATGTAGTAGATTTGAACCCCGTTTTGATCCGCATATTGAAGAAAATCTTTGGCACCTGGCACCGCTTTTGCGGCTGCTTTTTTCACCCAAACATCCCAATCTTTAGGATTGAAGGCCGTACCATCTTTGACGTTTTGAACTTGGTAAGGGCTGTTGTCTAAAACAGTTTCGTCCAAATCCAAGACGATGGAATAAGGCTTATCAGAAGGAGTTTGGAGGATCTCTTTCAAACGGTCAGTAGCGACATTGTAGCCTTGTAAATACAAAGCCTTGGTTTCTGCTGCCTTTTGGTACCAGAGAACAGACATGGTATTTTCTTGTGAGCGCTGCTGATCATAGGTCATCGTCACCTGATTTTTAGTGCTACTTGCTTTTGTCTCTTGCGTTTTAGTGGTGTTGCTTCCACAACTCGTCAGTAAAATGACAGAAGCAAGAGCAGAAACGATGGTAAAGGTGGTTTTTGTTGTTTTCATAAACCGTACACTCCTTAAAATTATTCTATAAAAATTATACTCCTTTCAATCTTGCCTGACAAGAAAGAGAAGAAGGTGTCTAGGAATCGGTGAAAAGAAAAAAGAAGGAAAAACGCTGCTATGAAAGGTTTCTTCGCCTCAACATATGCTATTTTTTCCTTTAAAAGAAGGGATATAGTTTTCTGCTATAACCGGATCAAGAAAAGATCAAAGCATCCCTTTTCTTCTAAAATGAAACAATAAAGAAAGATACTCGCAAGTCCCTATTTTCAAGCACTTGCGTTTTTTTGATGCCTTTCTCAATAAAGAAATTTTAATGCCTTGATAGGGAAAATATATTAGTCAGCTACTTTTCGAGGTGATATCATGGTTACAAATTCCAGAAGGGAAGCAGTCAATCTTTCTTTTGGAGAAAAGATGAGGAGGATGTACAGTATGAGTAAAAAAGAATTGGTTCTTCGTGCCATTCGAGGCGAAACAGTAGAGCGAATCCCTGTAGGATTTTGGCTCCATTATGTGACCCAAGAAGAAAAAGAATTGGGTCTAGACAATCCGGCTGTAGTAGAAAAAAGTATTAAGGGCCACCAACACTATGTAGAAGAAATTTCACCTGATTTTGTCAAGATCATGAGTGATGGCTTCTTCCGCTATCCGAGTGCTCTTTATTCGAGAGAGATCAGATCGATCCGAGAATTGAAGGATATTCAACCGATTGGAGAGCATCATCCATGGATTGAAAAACAAATCGAGGTGGTCAAGGAAATTTGTTCTCATTTCCATGAAGAGATTGCTTCTTTCTACAATATCTTCTCGCCCATTTCTTATTTGAAACGCTGGTTCCGTACGGATCAATCTCGTGGAGACCAAGTGATTGCAGACTTTATCAAGGAAGATCCAGAAACTTTAGCTCATGTCCTTGACGTGATTGCAGGAGACATCGCTACTTTAAGTCGTCGCTTGATCCAAGAAGCAGGTATTGAAGGGATTTACTTTTCAACCCAGCAGATCCAAGATGAGCGTGTGACAGATGAAGAATACCGCAAGTTCATTGAGCCTAGCAGCATCGCTGTCCTAGAAGCAGCCAATGAAGCTGGAGGCATCAATATCCTTCATATTTGTGGTTTTGAAGGGGCCAGCAATGAAGTGGAGCTCTTCAAGGATTATCCAACTCAAGTCATTAACTGGGCGACCCATCATGAAGGCCTTAGCTTAGCCGCAGGTCGTAAACTTTTCGGTGATCGTGCCGTCTTGGGTGGCTTTGTCAATGGCAAGAAAGGTTTGCTCTACCAAGGGGAACGAGAAGCTATTGAGCAAGAAACGCGTCGCTTGGTGGCAGAAGCCGGAAGTCGTGGTTTGATCCTTGGAGCAGACTGTACCGTACCAGATGATTTCCAATTGGAACGCTTAGATTGGGTACGTCAAGCAGCAGTATTGTAAGAAGAAAGGAGAGGGAGATGAAAAAGATCAATGTATGGTGTGTCCTGGTAACCGTTTTGTTTTTGCTTCTCGGGCTTAGTAAAGCTACTCTAGCAAGCAGTCAAGGGAAAGCAAAAAAAGATCCAGATATGGCAAGACTGGAGAAAATTCCAGCCCATAGTCTCTCCCTCCTTCGCCCGTCTGATCTAGCAGGAATTCTTCTTCTCGAAGATCAGTGATAAAAAAAGATGAAGAGCTTGATAAAAAATATATATTAGTCAAGGTATCATTGAAGTGATAAGATAACAAACAAGAAAAGATAGAACGAGGTAAGAACATGTCATCAAAAAGAGAATTAGTGTTAAAAGCTTTTAAAGGAGAAGCAGTTGACCGTGTGCCAGTTGGATTTTGGCATCATTTTACAACAGAAGAAGAATGGTTGAAAGGATTTTCTAATCCGGAAATTATTGAAAAAAACCTCAATGGCCATAAAAACTTCCTTCACAAGGTCAAACCAGACTTTGTCAAACTCATGAGTGATGGTTACTTTGCTTATCCAAACCCAGCCATTCACAAAGGCCTTGAAAATATCTCTGACTTAGCAGGGATTGAACCACTCGGAGCAGATCATCCATGGATCACAGAGCAAGTAGAGCTGGTTAAAAAAATCCGTGCCGGTTTTGAAGAAGACATTGTGGCTATCTACAATATCTTTGCTCCGGTGACCTACTTCAAATGGTTGGTCGGAGAAGTTTCAGGAGGAGATGACTTGATCGCTAACTTTATCGATCAAGATGCAGCAACTCTTAAAAAAGTATTGGATACAATTGGCCAAGATATTGCAAGTTTGAGCCAACGAATCATTAAAGAAGCAGGAGCAGACGGGATCTACCTCAGTGTTCAAAGTATCCAAGATGCGCGGGTTACACAAGAAGTCTATAAAAACATTATTGCACCGAGTGAACTCCATGTCTTAGAGGCGGCCAATGAAGCCGGTGGCGTAAATATTCTTCATATCTGTGGCTACGAAGGAGCTCGCAATGATATCTATCTCTTCACAGACTACCCAGCCCAAGTCATTAACTGGGCAGTCGGACCAGAAGGAATCAGCCTAGCAGAAGGACGCGAAATCTTCGGTGGACGCACGGTTCTTGGTGGCTTTGAAAATGGTAAAAATGGTCTTCTTTACACAGGAGATAAGGCTGCGATCCAAGCAGAAACCAAACGCATCATCGCAGAAACCGGAACCACAGGTTTGGTCATCGGTGCCGATTGTACGATTCCAAGTGACATTGATGAAGAACGAATCGAATGGGTTCGTGAAGCTGCAGCAGAATAAGGAAAATAGAAAAGGGAGAACAGAGTATGAGTAAAAAAACATGGATTATCGGTGGGGTAGCAGTACTTGCCATTGCAGGTGCAACCATTCTTGGACGGAGCTTGAACCATGCAAACGACAGCAAAGGCTCAACAGGAACGAACAAGGTAACAACCTTGAAAGTAGCCCACACTCAAAACTATGTACCGTATGATTTCGTTGATGAAAAAGGAGAATCAGATGGCTATGAAGTAGCCGTTCTCAAAGCCATTGACGAAAAACTACCAGACTACAAGTTTGAGTACACTGGAACAAGTGATGACGATCTCTTAATCGGTCTAGAATCTGGTAAATACGATATCGGAACCAAAGGAGCTTGGTATACCGAAGAACGTGCTAAGAAATTTATCATTCCAAAAGAACCAATTGGAGCAAGTATCATCGGATTTACCGTACGGAAAGAAGATGCGAATAAATACAAGAACATCGATGACTTCGCTAAAGAAAAAGGAAAATTGGTTCCAATTTCACCACAAAATGCGCAGTGGAATGTTATTAAAGAATACAATGAAAAGCATAAGGACCAACAAATCGAATTAACAGCTGCGGAATCTTTCAAAGTCGCAGATGCCTATGCTTGGGTTCTTGAAGGACGTTACGATGCCTTCTTTGACATCAAACTTTCCTTTGAAAAAGCTGTCACAGATAAAGATGGTTCTTACCACCAATATGCGGACAAACTGAGCTGGTTTGCTTACAAAGGAATTCCAACTTACCCATTGATCCATAAGGATAAGAAAAACGAAAAATTTGCGGAAGAATACAGCAAGGCCATCAAAGAATTAGAAAAAGATGGCACACTTGCTAAATTGTCGAAAAAATATTTCGGTGAAGATGTCTTCAGTTATGTAGATAAAGAGAAATAAGATGGAACTGGGTGCGCATAGCCCCAGCTTCCTTATTTCTATACGGATACAGAAAGGAAAAGAAACATGGTCTCATACGACATTTCCAAGGTCTGGTCATTTCTTCCAACCTTGGTCCAAGCTCTGCCAGCGACCCTAGCTTTGATGGTGTTAACGACGGTTCTCGGTTCTGCATTTGGCTTGGTTTTGACCTGGGCACAAGTATCAGAAGATAAGGTAGGAGCAGGTCTGGCAAAAGGTTATGTCTTTACTTTGCGTTGTACCCCTCCGATTGTCTTGCTCTTTTTGGTCTTTTATGGACTTCCCCAATTTTTGAACTGGTGGTTGGGTATTGACATTGACGACTGGTCCAAGTTTGTCTTTGTCCTTGTTGCCATGTTTCTTCTCTTTGCCGCTATGATCTCTGAGGTCTTCAAGGCAGCCTATTTGGCCATTCCAAAAGGACAGATGGAAGCAGGCTTGAGTATCGGCTTGACGCCAGCTCAAACCATTTGGCGGATTGTCCTTCCCCAAGCCTTTCGCGTAGCTCTTCCAAATATGACGACTGCCATCTTGAACCTTATGCGCGATGCCGCTTTGGCTTATACCATTGGCTTTATCGATATCATGGGAGCAGGCAACAACTTGATCAGCCGCAATCTTGGGAATTATTCCCTCGAAACGTATACAGCTGTAGCAGTGATCTACTGGGGAATTGCCCTTGTGATCTCCTTCTCTGCTCAACTCCTTGAGAAACGACTCAGTGTAACAGAAAGGTAGCTTATGGATTTCAATTTTATTAGTAAAGCATTTCTAGCCACCTTGGGTGGTGTTCCAGTGACCCTTCTGATCATGGTCGTATCGATTCTCTTGAGTTTTCTTCCAGCCCTCTTTTTGGCACTCGGTCAGATTTATAAGGTCAAAGGTGTTCGCAGTTTCTCAGTGATTTACTTAGCTTTTATCCGCGCGACGCCTCCGATTCTCTTGATTCTCTTCTTTTATAGTCTCTTCCCCAGCCTCTTAAATAGCTTTTTTAAGAGTATTGGTAGTCACTTTAATGTCTTTGAGATCAATCCCATTTACTATGCCTTTATCATCTTTAGCTTGATGACAACGGGGAGTCTTGCTGAAATTCTACGGTCAGCCATTCTGACCGTTGATAAGGGCCAGCTAGAAGCAGCGCAAGCCATTGGTTTGACCAATCGTCAAGCCTACATCCGCATTGTTTTTCCACAAGCGCTTCGTGCGGCCCTGCCCAATCTGTGTAACCTGGTCATCAACTTGGTCAAGGGAACATCCCTTGTCTTTGTCATGACCATCAAGGATATTACTGCAATTGCCAAGGTCGAAGCCTCTTATGGCTATCAATATTTTGAATCCTATCTAGTGATTTTTATTCTTTATATTGTCATTTGTGGAGTGATTCAGTGGGGATTCAATCGCTTAGAAAAACGCCTGACACTCGCATAGAAGAAGGAGAAATAAGAAGATGTTAGAAGTAGAACACGTATCGAAAAAATTTAAGGACCACCAGGTCCTGGTAGATGTTAATCTCAAGGTCAACCAAGGGGATGTCGTCGTTATTTTGGGGCCATCTGGATCAGGAAAAACAACCTTCCTTCGCTGCCTCAATCACTTGGAAAAGGCGGATACAGGCCGTTTGACTTTGGGTGGAAAAGAGTATGACCTCTCAAAACTCAGCAAAAAAGAGATTCTAGAAATCCGCCAAAAGACAGCCTTTGTCTTCCAGCATTACAATCTCTTTGCCAACAAAACAGCGCTTGAAAATATCTTAGAAGGCCTGGTTGTAGCCCGTAAGATTCCAAAAGAAGAAGCCATCCAACGGGCAGAATCAGCCCTTGAAAAAGTTGGTCTCCTCGCTTACAAGGATTACTATCCTTCTCAATTGTCAGGGGGCCAGCAGCAACGGATCGGAATCGCGCGTGCCATCGCAGTGAAACCAGACGTGATCTTGCTGGACGAGCCGACTTCAGCGCTAGACCCAGAGTTGGTCGGTGACGTCTTAGATGTCATGAAGCAATTAGCCCAAGAAGGAGTGACCATGGTTGTCGTAACCCATGAGATGGGCTTTGCGCGTGATGTGGCCAACCACGTTATCTTTATGGATGGCGGACACATCATCGAAGAAAACGAACCGCATGAATTCTTCAACAGTCCAAAAGAAGAACGAACCAAACAATTTCTTTCACGGATTCTATCCGATGCCACTTATAGCGTCGAATACATGATTTAACAGGAGACACACCTATGTAGGGTGTGTTTTTTTGGTTCTGGAAAAAATTTTTAAAAATTGGGTCATTTTTTAAAAATCATTACGAATAATAAAAGTGAGAGGGAACATATGACTGATAAAAAACAACGATTAATGCTACTATTCTTACTGACTTTGTTTCTAGGAGGCTGCAGTCTTTTTACAGATAAAGCTGCTGAGAGAAGGGAAATGATTCAGATCGCAGAAAGCACGAAAATGGAGCGAGCGGTAAAACACTTGTTAATCAGTATCGATCCGAAAGCTTTCACTTCAGAAGGAGTCATTCACTCCTATACCCTGATAAAAGGTGAATTGGAATACAATCCAATGGGAGGGATGAATGTCACTCTCGTTATCAATGGCGATAAAAAGTTAACGATCGATACGACTGTTCAAATGGAAGATTCAGGACAGTTCGAAACAGGTAGTTACGGTATTTCAGCAAAATTAAGTGATCTGTTAAGTAAAGCAGAAGAGACTGGGAAATAAACTCATTTAGGTAAATACCCCTAATATAGGAAAATAGAAACATTTCTGAATCAAAGCTGGTATGTTACATTAATAGCTAGTGCTTGTAACGATTTGGCAATATTTTTTAACAAAAGTAACATTTCAGGTATGAATAGAATTTTGTATAATAAATTCTAAGAAACCTGAAGAAAGAATGGGAAGAAGATGAAAAAAAGTAAATTAATTGTGTTAATAATGGTAGTATTTAGCCTGAGCTTAGGAGGTTGTAGCTTTTTTAATGGACAATCTGCCAAGAAACAAGAAATGATTCAAATTGCAGAGAGTAAGAAAGCAAAAGATGTGATTGAAAATTTATTAAGACAAGAAGATCCAAACGCATTTACAGATAAAGGAGTTATAAAAAGTTACAAGATAAATGAAAATTCATTGAAGTATAATCCAATGGGAGGATTAATAATAAAAGTTATAATCAATGATGATAATAACCTAACAATTACAACAACTTTAACAGAGGAATCAGATGGCAAATTTGAACAAAATGGTTATGTCATCTCAGGAGAATTATCAGATGAATTAAGAGGTAAATAATGGCTTTTGATAAATCATTTTCAGATGAAATAAAGAAAGAAATTGCGTATAAAGAGTATGAGATAGAAAGCTATAATCAAGATGTACGATTGAAAACTGGAGAATACATTGGCAATGTCGCTCACATCTATGATAATGTAAATGACAATGAGGAGCAGGTCTTCGTTCTTACTAACAATGGTCAAGGCGAAAAACAAAAAGCAGTCCCTTATACTGCTTCAGATGAAGAACGTGCCCAAATACATGACGTGACTGTCTTGATGAAGGGATCTGAAACTGAAATAAGTACACAAAAATTACTCCATGATACATATACGGATTGGGTAAAGACAGATTTGCCAGCAGCTTCCAATATTTTGAACCCTGGTGGTGCGAGCGAGTATGCAACAGAATATGCGAAGAATTATGCGCGTGATAAGGCTAAGGATAGTTTTAATAATTTTGTAGAAGCTTTTGAAGATGCGGTTGTTCCTAATTCTGTTATACTTCCGCCGGAGGCCACGCCCTTAGGTAGGTTTATGAAAAAAGCGCTGGACAATCCTGTCAGCAATTTCGTACAGGAAAAAGCATCAGATGTGGTCGGCTTTTTTGCAGAAAGAACAGCCGAAGAACAGGTTAAATTTCCTGCTTTAGTGGGAGCTGCTTTTTTAAAAAAATACAATGATGAAAACGGGACTTTCCCGCCTCCGCAGTTTAAAGATGCTGCAGCTCATTTGAAAGAGGTGATTCGAAAATATCCCAATGCCAAGATTGATCTATACGGTCACTCTCTGGGTTCTATGAATATTCAGTATGCGCTTGCCTGTTTGACGGAAGAGGAAGCTTCTCATATTGGGACCGTACACCTATATAATGGCCCTAATGCCTATCCTATCCTAACACCCGAGCAAAAAGCGCGTATAGATGCGCTGAAGTACAAAATCTACAACCACATTGACCATAAAGATTTGGTTAGCTTGGGCTATCAGGATTCTGGAAGCAAGGAATCCAGTGGGATTGTCAAGCACCTCAAAACTAATGATTTAAAAAATACTGGCCTGCAACATATGATGCATGGTTATATCTATGATAAGAATGGAAATTTGGTTCTTGAAAAGGGAACGGAAGCCATCACTCGCAAGGAAATCATTGAAGAGCGGATGAAGGTTTACTATCGCCTAAAAGATAAATTACAAAAAACAGGTGGTGGACTGAGCTCAAGTGAACGGATTTATCTTGATGCTTTGCAGGCGCGCTTGGCTTCTGATGAGCTGATTCGAGTAGTGGATGAAGGGCTGGAGCAAGCTCAGAAATCTAAGGCACAACTGGATACAGATTTAGAAGCTTTGGAGAAAGTATTACATACCGTTCCGAAAGGCTTCATTCTCAATCTTGCGGAAGTAGAAGAGGCCTATGCACAGGCTGGTGCAACAAAGCAAACAGTTGTCACTGAAGTAAGAGAAAGATTCGACAACCGTTTGGCTGCATATCAGTCCTTATCAAATGAATTTCATGCTTTAAACGAGCAAGTGAATGCAGGAATTGAGCTCTTAAAAGCAAAAGACCAAAAAATAGCAGGAGAAATGAACCAGTGGGAACAACTAGCTTATTAATTTCATCTACTCTTTCGAAAAAGGAAAAGAAACTAGATCACTTGGAAAGAGAGTTTCACAAAGCGCGCTTGAAGCTAGATGAAAAGCGTTGCCTAGTGGAAAGAAAACAGCAGCTCTTCACCCAGATGCTGGAAGAAGAGTATGCGATGGCAGCTTCCTTCTTACAAGAGCAGGAGGTTGATGTCAGTTGTGAATGGGAGTCCCTCCATCGCTGTATCGAAGAGTATGATCTCGAAGCTAGAGAAGCTGCACATGTAGTCTTAAAACAGATCGAAATCGAGGAAGAGAATTTATGGCAATCCTACCGGAAAGATAGATACCAACTGGAAGAGGAGTTTGCACAAGATAAAGTTTCATAGTATAGAAGAGGAGGAAGTATGGGTGATAGTCCAGTCAAAGATTTCTTTGATTTAGATATGAAAGATAAGATGAGGATCATCGAAAGCCGAAAGAAACTTGAAAAAGATTTAATCCGTGTTGTCTATGCGCCCGTTTTATTGACCTGCAAGGCAGGAGTTGAGAAACGTTACAATGATGGCTTGACTGCGATTACAACAGTAGCCGAAGAAGACGTCCAGGTAGTTGGAAAACAACTGGATCAGTCCATGGTGGGGCAATTTGCTAAAAATGTACAGACAGTTATTCAAGAAAAAGCTGGGAAATTTAAATCTATCTAGCCAAGAACTTCTATTTAAAATGGAATCTGGAGTGACTCCAGATTTTTTTAATAAATTTTAAAAATTATGTAAAAAAGTGTTGACAAAGAAATCAGTCTGCGTTATAATAATTTATGTAAACAAAAAGAGGTTGGGAAAACCTACTGGTTTACAAGATCAATAGTGGAAAGGAGATGGTGATATGCTATTTCCAGAATTAAGACAACTAATTGATAAAAGGAAAAATAGAAACTGTTAGCCTGTAGGGCTATTATTAAACAAATGAATTAAAATTATGTAAACAATTAAACAGCAGCCAATTGGTCTGCTAATTTTCAAGAATGAATTAAAATTATGTAAATTAGAGGTATACAATATGAATAACAACTTTAACAATATGGATGATCTTTTCAATCAACTAATGGGAAACATGGGTGGTTTTCGTTCTGAAAGCCGTCGCTACATGATCAACGGTCGTGAAGTGACACCTGAAGAATTTGCTATTTACCGCCAAACTGGTCAACTTCCAAATGAAGGAAGCGAGCAAGTGCAACACCATCAAGGTAAAGGAATGAAACAAGATGGGATCCTTGCGAAGCTCGGCCGCAACTTGACTGAAGAAGCCCGTGAAGGAAAATTGGATCCGGTCATCGGACGTAATAAAGAAATTCAAGAAACGGCTGAAATCTTGTCTCGTCGTACCAAGAACAACCCGGTCCTTGTAGGGGATGCCGGTGTTGGTAAAACAGCAGTTGTAGAAGGTTTGGCACAAGCTATTGTGAACGGGGATGTTCCAGCTGCTATCAAGAACAAAGAAATCATCTCGATTGATATTTCTGGTCTAGAAGCTGGTACGCAATACCGTGGTAGCTTTGAAGAAAATATTCAAAATCTGATCCAAGAAGTCAAAGCTATGGGAAATGTCATTCTCTTCTTTGATGAAATCCATCAAATCCTTGGTGCAGGTAGCACAGGTGATGGTCAAGGCTCTAAAGGTCTTGCGGATATCATCAAACCTGCTCTTTCACGTGGGGAATTGACAGTCATTGGGGCAACTACTCAAGATGAATACCGTAACACCATCTTGAAGAATGCAGCTCTTGCTCGTCGTTTCAACGAAGTGAAAGTCAATGCTCCATCATCTGAAGATACTTTCAAGATTCTTCAAGGGATCCGTGATCTTTATGAAAAACACCACAATGTCATCTTGCCAGATGAAGTTTTGAAAGCAGCGGTTGATTATTCGATCCAATACATTCCACAACGTAGCTTGCCTGATAAGGCTATTGACTTGGTCGATGTGACAGCTGCTCACTTGGCAGCCCAACATCCAGTAACAGATGTCCATGCTGTGGAACATGAAATTGAAGAAGAAAAAACCAAACAAGAAGAAGCTGCGGCTAAAGAAGATTACGAAGCAGCTTTGAAAGCAAAAGTTCGTATCGAAGAACTTGAAAAGAAAATTGAAAACCATACGGAAGATCATAAAGTAACAGCAACAATCAACGATGTGGCTGAATCAGTAGAACGGATGACGGGTATTCCAGTGTCTCAAATGGGTGCAACTGATATTGAACGTTTGAAAGATATGGGTCACCGTTTGCAAACTAAGGTTATCGGTCAAGATAAAGCTGTTGAAGCAGTGGCACGTGCTATCCGTCGGAACCGTGCAGGATTTGACGAAGGGAACCGTCCAATCGGTAGCTTCCTCTTTGTAGGTCCTACTGGTGTCGGTAAGACTGAGTTGGCTAAACAATTGGCTCTTGATATGTTCGGAACCAAAGATGCTATCATCCGTTTGGATATGTCAGAATACAGCGACCGCACAGCCGTTTCTAAATTGATTGGTACAACAGCTGGTTATGTTGGTTACGATGATAACAGCAATACCTTGACAGAACGTGTTCGCCGTAACCCTTACTCAATCGTCCTTCTTGACGAAATTGAAAAGGCAGATCCTCAAGTGATCACCCTTCTCCTTCAAGTCTTGGATGATGGTCGTTTGACAGATGGTCAAGGGAACACGGTCAACTTCAAGAACACTGTGATTATCGCCACTTCAAACGCTGGCTTTGGTTACGAAGCCAACTTGACAGAAGATGCGGATAAACCAGAACTCATGGATCGTTTGAAACCTTACTTCCGTCCAGAATTCTTGAACCGTTTCAACGCTGTCATTGAATTCTCACACTTGAGCAAGGAAGATCTTTCTAAGATTGTTGATTTGATGTTGGTAGATGTCAATAAGACCCTTTCTAAGAAAGAAATCGACTTGGCAGTGAGCGATGCAGCTAAAGAATACATGACTGAAGAAGGTTATGATGAAGTGATGGGTGTTCGTCCACTCCGTCGGGTAGTTGAACAACAAATCCGTGACAAAGTCACAGACTTCCACTTGGATAACTTGGATGCCAAACATCTCGAAGCAGACATGGAAGATGGTGTCCTTGTGATCAGAGAAAAAGACACAAAGAAGGAAGAAAACGCTGATAAACAAGCAGATTAAGGCGAATTAGTTTGTGAAAAATAGAGACTGCTATCATATAGCAGTCTTTATTTTTTCTTCCCACCTGGGGGAAATTATTCGCCGTATAAGGCCAAAATCCTCCTATTTGAGCTAAAAAAACATCAATAATTAGTGAAATTAATCCAATTTGAGCAAAATTATTAATAAATAAAGAAAATAAGTATATAATCTATACAAGAATAAAATTTGAGGAATGGAAGTAAGATGAGCAATACAATTGATATCTACTCAACTCCCGAATACAGAAAAGTGGAAGCCGTTGTTCAACTGATGGTTGACGGTCGCTTGACGAGCTATCGTGTCGCAACTGAAACAAACATCAGCAAAATGAGCTTGGCGACTTTGACGAAGGGAACGAGTAAAATCAAAAATATTACCTATCAAACGGCATTGGCCTTGATTGATTGGTATGATGAGAATCATGAAAAGTATGGCATTACGATTGACTAGTCAGTAGCCCACTTTTCGTGGTTTTTTTCTTTTTCATCAAAACTTGCCTCTTCTCTGAGACTGGAGTCTGATTTTACTTGAAGAGGATGGGAAAACTTGAAAAGACGGGCGAAATTTGATATAGTATAGCATATATGAAAATTAAAGGAGAAACATATGCAAGGCGGAAGTTTGCTAATTATGCTCGTTCTTATGGTCGGTTTGATGTACTTCATGAGCCGTAGCCAAAAGAAACAGTATCAAAAACGGATGGAAAGTTTGAATAAACTTCAAAAAGGAAATGAAGTCATCACGATTGGTGGCTTGTACGGAACCATCGATGAAGTCGATACAGATCGCAAGACCGTTGTCTTGGATGTTGATGGTATCTACCTGACCTTTGAATTGGGAGCGATCAAAACAGTTCTTCCTGTATCAGAAGGAATCTCAGCTACTGCTACAGAAGGCGCTAGCTCAGATGCCGATTCAGCCATCGAAGAATAATCATCAAAGAAGAGGCAAAGGCCTCTTTTTTGGTGGGCAAATAGGACGACGTGATGAAGGAAAGTCCTGCTGGTTCAAAAAAGAGGCCAGAGTCCCTATTTTATGGGGATTTATGGTATAATGAAGCGATAAATATTGAAATAGGTAGAAAAACATGTTTCGTTTTAAGAAAAAAGAAAAAATCGAGATACCTTTAGAAGTCCCGAAACACATTGGGATCATTATGGATGGCAATGGTCGATGGGCGAAAAAGCGGATGCAACCGCGCGTCTTCGGTCATAAGGCAGGGATGGAAGCTCTCCAAGAAGTGACGATTGCAGCAAAAAATATGGGGGTTCAGGTCCTGACTGTCTATGCCTTTTCGACCGAAAACTGGACACGCCCTGAAGATGAAGTCAAGTTCATCATGCACTTGCCGGTTGAGTTTTATGGTCGTTTCGTCCCCGAATTGCATCGCAATAATGTCAAGATTCAAATGATCGGTGATACCAAGAAATTACCAAAAGAAACGCTGGAGGCTTTGGAAAGAGCAGAAGCGATGACCCATCTCAATACAGGCTTGATCCTGAATTTCGCGCTCAATTATGGTGGACGTGCTGAGATCACCCAGGCCGTGAAGCAGATCGCCCAAGAAGTCTTGGATGCGAAGTTTAGCCCAGAAGATATCACAGAAGAGATGATCGCTGATTCTCTCTATACCGAGAGTTTGCCACGTGTCCTAAGGGATCCGGATTTGATTATTCGTACCAGCGGAGAGATCCGTTTGAGTAATTTCCTTCCTTGGCAGGCTGCTTACAGTGAGTTGTATTTCACAGATGTGATGTGGCCAGATTTTGGAGAGGAAGCACTACGAAGTGCCATAGTAGAATATAGCCATCGCCATCGGAGATTTGGTGGTGTTTAGGAGAAGATGATGACGAAAGATTTACAAAAACGTGTGATTTTTGGAGGAATTGCCCTGCTCTTTTTCATTCCAACAGTAATGGTTGGAGGGGTGTTCTTCCAGATTGTGATTGGCTTGATCGCCATGCTAGGGGTTCATGAATTGCTCAAGATGAAGGGGCTTGAGACAGCGACCTTTGAAGGAGCGCTGGCCATGTTAGCGGCCTTCGTCCTGACGTTGCCGATCGAGGACTACCTCCCTTACCTTCCAGCAGATGGCAATATGATTGCTTATGGTTTGGTTGTCTTGATTCTCATGGGAACAACTGTTCTTGCTCAGAATTACAATTATGAAGATGTGGTCTATCCCATTGCGTCTAGCTTTTATGTTGGACTTGGTTTCCATTCCTTAGTAGATGCGCGAATTGCTGGTATTGATAAGGTCTTATTGGCCCTCTTTATTGTCTGGGCTACGGATTCAGGTGCTTATCTGGTAGGAAGTCGGTTTGGGAAACGCAAGCTCATGCCTGCGGTTTCTCCTAATAAAACGATTGAAGGCAGTCTTGGGGGAATCTTGTCTGCAGTTGCGGTAACTGTGATCTATATGATCGTGGATCGCTCTGTGGCAGGTGGACATGGTTTTCTTGCTATGATCTTCTTTACCATCCTCTTTAGTATTGCAGGTCAGTTTGGAGATCTGGTAGAGAGCGCGATTAAACGCCATTTCGGTGTGAAAGATTCTGGGAAATTTATTCCGGGACATGGTGGTGTTCTAGACCGCTTTGATAGTTTGATTTTTGTCTTTCCCTTGATGCATTTCTTGGGCTTGTTCTAAGACAGAAGAGATAGAAAGGAAACCACGTATAGAACGATGCAATTTATTGCCTTTATTGTTATTTTTGGAGTGATCGTTCTCGTTCACGAGTTTGGTCATTTCTATTTTGCAAAAAAATCGGGCATCCTGGTGCGGGAATTCTCGATTGGGATGGGTCCAAAGATCTTTGCCCATATTGGTCAAGATGGAACAGCTTATACCATTCGCATTCTACCTTTAGGTGGCTATGTGCGTATGGCTGGCTGGGGTGAGGACACAACTGAGATTAAAACCGGAACGCCTGTCAGCTTGACGCTAAATGAGGCTGGTAAGGTCGTCCGGATCAATCTTTCAGGAAAGAATCTGGATCAGACAGCCCTTCCCATGAATGTTACCCAGTTTGACTTTGAAGATAAATTAGAAATAACGGGCTTGGTTCTCGATGAGACCAAGACTTATGATGTCGATCATGATGCGACTATTGTTGAGGAAGATGGGACAGAAGTGCGGATTGCGCCGAGAGATGTTCAGTATCAGAATGCCAGCATTTGGGGACGGTTGATCACCAACTTTGCGGGTCCTATGAACAACTTTATCCTCAGTATTGTCGTCTATTCACTCTTAGCCTTTATGCGCGGTGGTGCGATTGATTACTACAGCAACAATGTTCAGGTGGCACCCGATGGGGCGCTAGCTAAGGTTGGTGTTAAAAGCAATGTTCAGATCCTTCAAGTCAATAACGATACCGTTAGCAACTGGGATGAGCTGACAGATGCTGTCGAGAAAGCAACCAAGGACAGCAAGACGGCTCCTGAATTGACCCTGAAAGTCAAGACAGACGGCCAAGAAAAAGAAGTCAAAGTGAAGCCAACCAAGTCAGGGAATCGTTACTATTTGGGTGTGACAAACGGCCTCAAGACAGGTTTTGTGGATAAACTCTTGTCTGGTTTTACAGATACCTGGAATACAGCGACACGGATTTTGGGAGCTTTGAAAGATATCATTTTCCACTTTAGTCTCAATAAACTAGGTGGACCGGTTGCCATCTACAATGCCAGCTCACAAGCTGCTCAATTAGGGATTCCGGCAGTCTTATCTCTTATGGCTATGCTCTCTATTAATATTGGGATCTTCAATCTAATCCCGATTCCCGCTTTGGATGGAGGAAAAATCTTGATCAATTTGATCGAGGTCGTCCGGAGAAAGCCACTGAAACAAGAAGTAGAAACCTATATGACGCTTGCAGGTGTAGCTGTAATGGTTATTTTGATGATTGCTGTCACCTGGAATGATATTATGAAATTATTTTTGAAATAGAAAAGGATATTGTCCATGAAACAAAGTAAAATGTTGATTCCAACGCTTCGCGAAATGCCAAGCGATGCCCAAGTCATTAGCCATGCTTTGATGTTGCGTGCAGGTTATGTTCGCCAAGTATCAGCGGGGGTCTATTCTTATCTGCCCTTAGCAAATCGAGTAATTGAAAAAGCAAAAGGCATCATGCGCCAAGAATTCGAAAAAATTGGAGCAGTAGAAATGCTTGCTCCAGCCCTTTTGAGTGCGGATCTCTGGCGTGAATCTGGTCGTTACGAAACTTACGGGGAAGATCTTTATAAGTTGAAAAACCGTGAAGGCTCTGACTTTATCTTAGGTCCAACTCACGAAGAAACCTTTACCGCTATTGTGCGCGACTCAGTAAAATCTTACAAACAATTGCCGTTGAATCTTTACCAAATTCAACCAAAATACCGTGATGAAAAACGCCCGCGGAACGGTCTTCTTCGGACCCGTGAGTTCATCATGAAAGACGGTTATAGCTTCCATGCTAACTATGATAGCTTGGATGTTACTTATGATGAGTACAAGGCAGCTTATGAGCGAATCTTCACCCGCAGTGGCATCGACTACAAAGCTATCATCGGTGATGGTGGTGCTATGGGCGGAAAAGATAGCCAAGAGTTTATGGCTGTTACGCCTGCTCGTACGGACTTGGACCGTTGGGTTGTTTTAGACAAATCAGTAGCTTCCTTTGATGAGATCCCAGCAGAAGTCCAAGAAGAAATCAAAGCAGAATTGCTCAAATGGATGGTCTCTGGTGAAGATACCATTGCCTATTCAAGTGAATCAACCTATGCTGCGAACTTGGAAATGGCTACTAACGAATACAAGCCAAGTAACCGTGTCGTAGCGGAAGAAGAAGTGAAGCGCGTGGAAACACCAGGTGTCAAATCGATTGATGAAGTAGCTGCATTCTTGAATGTTCCAGAAGAAGCTACTATCAAGACTTTGGTTTACATTGCAGATGGTGAGCCTGTTGTTGCCCTTCTCGTAGGTAATGATCAGCTCAATGAAGTGAAGTTGAAAAACCACCTCGGCGCAGATTTCTTTGAACCTGCAACCGAAGTGGAAGTGAAAGAATTATTAGGAGCAGATTTTGGCTCTCTCGGTCCAGTAGATCTTCCTGAAAATGTTAAGATTGTCGCAGACCGCAAGGTCCAAGACAGCCGCAATGCAGTAGTCGGTGCCAATGAAACAGGCTACCACTTGACTGGTGTCAACCCAGGACGTGACTTTACTGCAGAATACGTCGATATCCGTGAAGTTCGTGAAGGCGAAATCTCACCAGATGGGAAAGGGGTCTTGAACTTTGCACGTGGGATCGAAATCGGTCACATTTTCAAACTCGGCACACGCTACTCCGCTAGCATGGGAGCAGATGTCTTGGACGAAAACGGTCGTGCGGTTCCAATCATCATGGGCTGCTACGGAATCGGTGTCAGCCGTCTTCTTTCAGCCGTTATGGAGCAACATGCTCGCCTCTTTGTCAATAAGACTCCAAAAGGGGAATACCGTTACGCTTGGGGAATTAACTTCCCTAAAGAATTGGCGCCATTTGATGTGCATTTGATTCCAGTCAATGTCAAGGATGAAGCGAGCCTTGCTTTGACCGATCGGATCGAAGAAGCCTTGGTGAATAAAGGCTACGAAGTCTTGGTGGATGACCGAAATGAACGCGCTGGTGTCAAATTCAGTGATAGTGATTTGATTGGGCTTCCAATCCGTGTAACAGTTGGTAAAAAAGCAGCAGAAGGTATCGTAGAAGTGAAAATAAAAGCAACAGGAGATACCATCGAAGTTCATGCGGACAATCTCCTTGAAACCCTTTCAATCTTGAACAAATAAGAAAAAGCTTTCTGAGCTCTCACCAGTGTGGTGATGAAACTCAGGAAGCTCTATTTATTTTTCTTCTTTGAGGCCTTGATCTTTGAAATAGGTAAAGAGATCTTGAGGTTTGCCATTGAGGTATTTCTTGAACTCAGCTGTTTCTTCCTCCCCTTGATCCCCGTAGATGGAAGCAAACTCATCTTTCTTGATTTTTGAGAAGTCAGCTTGTAAGACCTTGGCATAGGATTGTTTATCTTTCGAAATTTGAATGCGGAAGCTAAGACCAGGCTTGCCATTTAAGCTTTTATAGATATCGCTATGTTCTAATTCTTCTTGGTAGATTTCCTTTAACTCGGAAAGATCCATGTCTTGCAAATCTGAGGAAATGGGTTCAAAACTAAGAAAAGTAAAAGAGACAATTTCATCTTTTTTGTAGCCGATTTGAATTTTGTTTTGGTGGTGATCGCCGAGGTCACTAACAAAGGTCTTGTTTTGGACTTGCTCCTTTTTGGTTTGAGTGGCCTCTTGCTTGGAAGAAGCGTTAGTAGTCCCTTTGCCTTGTTGGCCTTGGCTACAAGCGGTAAGAGCTAGTAGACAGACAGAGACAAGTAGAAATTTTTTCATATATACTCCTTATAGGTTAATGGTGTTCGATCTTGTATGAAACAAGTTTTGAACAGGTTTCATTATACCATAAAAGTTTTAAAAATGAAAAAATATACAAAAATCATCAAAGATTGTATCTAAAATAACCTAAAATCAACATTTTTTATCTATGTGTCGAGTTAATATAACAGGACAGAGTGTCTTCTTTTCTTATCAGAAATAATACTAGTTGGAGACTACTGGGGCAAGGAATTTCAGATATATGTTACGTTTGTATAACAAATTATTTCAAAAATGTAACAAAGTTACAATATTTTATCAGTTGGGGCTCAAAACTTGACTTTCTCGCAATATTTCATTAAGATATCTTTAAGTAAATAATACAAATAGGGAGTGAAAAGGTAAATATACAGTTTTTTGGATTTTTACTAATTCGTACTAAATGTATTGTTTATGAAAAAAATATTAGGGTATCAGCCCAAAAGGAGAAACATATGGCTCAAATTAAATTAACTCCGGAAGAACTACGTCAATCAGCACAACGCTATTCACAAGGTTCTCAAGAAATCGATCAAATCCTTAACACTTTGACTCATGAACAACAAGTCATCGACGCAAACTGGGATGGATCTGCATTTGATAGCTTTGAAGCACAATTCAACGAATTGTCTCCAAAAATCAAACAATTCGCTCAATTGTTGGAAGACATCAACGCTCAATTGATCAAAGTTGCTGATATCGTTGAACAAACTGACCAAGATATCGCTGCACAAATCCACTAAGATAGTCTTGGAGGTGATCTTACTTCTTGTAGGTAGATCACCCTTTTGTCTTTTGATATATAGAAAATAGGGGTTAGATTCTTAATTCCTAACCCCTATTTTGTATCTATGAATTAGAAAAAGGAAAAGGTATAGAAGTGAAAAAGAAAAAATGGTTAAAATACATCGGTCAGAGTGCAGTTGTGCTCCTTTTGATGGGATCTGTAGTGGGTCTTTATACGACGGTTCAAAAGGACCAAAAGCAAAACGAAGCCAAGACCGTACAAACGACAGAAAACACCAAGCTTAATATTGCGGTTGTCAATGAAGACAAAGCGGTCAAACTGAATGATAAAGAATACAACCTTGGGGCTAGCTATGTAAAGAATATCGAACGGGATAATTCGCAAAACTGGTCTGTACTCCCTCGTGGAGCCGCTGAGTCAGGGCTTGCAGATGGCAAGTACCAGTTGATGATTGTCATTCCAAGTGACTTCTCAGAGAAGGTCTTGGAAGTGAATGCGGTTAATGCAGAGAAGACCACGGTGACGTATAAGGTCAATGCGGCTGGAAATTCTCAGGTTGAAAACGAGGCCAATAAAGTCGCTAAAGATATCGTTTCAGACTTGAATAGCCAGTTGGTTGATATGTATATGGTCAGCATTTTGAGCAACCTTTATACAGCTCAGAAGAACGTGGAAACAAGTAACAAAATTCAATCTACCAACATTGGTTCATACCGAAGCAACTTGCTGGATTCGGCTTTAGATTCGAAGAATATCTTTCCAAGTCTCTATAGCTTGTCTACGTCTTCTGTCGAGTCGAACAATGCTTTGAAGACAGTCCTTGAGTCTTATACACAGGCTTTTGATCAATTGACCCAATCTCAGGATCAGTACGGTCAAAACTTCGACACATTGATCAAACAACGCTCTGAGGACAAGATCAGCCATGAAGAGTTCATGAACCAGCTGATGTCTATGAACCAGTCTGTTGTCAGTGAAAAGACCCAAGAGTTGTATAAGAATCTACAACAAAACCAAGAAGCAATTACCAAACAATTGAGTCAACCAACTGAAACAGAAGGAGATGCTTCAGGTACCAAGACTTATGCAGGCTTGACAAAAGATGTGAATGATCGTGTGGCAGACCTCGAAAAAGGGATCAAGGCAGAACGCGACAAATTAGATGAGCACGAAAAGAACATCGAGTCTTCTGTAAAAGCGAAGATCCTTGACTACTATGGTCTAAATGAAGGAGACAAAGTCACTCTTCGTACCTTGCTTGGAAAGCCAAAAATCGAAACTATCAGCAAGGCTCGAGATAAAGCGGATGATGACATTCGTCAAGCAATTGAAAAACTTCCGTCTTTAGATCCTGCTAGTCTTAATCTGAATAAGTATGGGAATCTCAACGCAGCGATTGATTTTGATAGTGCTTTTGCTGGAACGAAGGGGCAAGCAAAAGGGAACGCAGATGACTTGAAACGATTGGCTGCTGAAGTGGATGCTAAATTAACGGCAGTTGCGAATGTTCTCAATGCTAAATCTGGAAAACAAAAAGTTAGCATTCAAGTACCTGCAGGAGTTAAGGTTGATACCTGGACCTATGATGGACAGACTTATGCAGGCAGTGGTGAGCAGGAAGTCGAACTGAAAGATGGCAAACAAATTCAAATTCACCTTGTTGAAGATGGAGGAGCTATGCCAAGCGCGATTGATGTTGAAGTCCTTGTGAATGGAGTTTCTTCAACCAGTGTGACTGTATCTGCAGAAGACTTGAAAACAGCTGTCGCTAACTATGCATCGAAAGCTAGTGAAATCGCCCTGGATTATCAACGCGCGGGAGCATTGATCGATGCTTACTATCCAAAAGATGACAAGGGAGATCGTCATTCGCTCTATGATCCGATCGAAGATATGGATTTGACAAATGCTTTGGTCGATGTCGTGAAGGCTGCCGTTTCAAGTAACATGAAGGACTACCGTAAGAGTATTGAAACGGATGAATCTGGGGATGCAACGAAGAGTGTGAAAGCCCAGTTAGATGGTACCCTTAAACAGTTGCAAGACTTGGGACCACAATTGCAGGCAAATCTTCAAGCAATCGAAAACACCAACAAGGATCTAACCCAAAATATCAACGATCAATTGAAGCAGTATGCAGACCTTCAAAGACGCCTAGAAGAGATCTCAAAAGCGCAGGAAACAGTGACACAGGCTCAAACCAAGACCGATGCAGATTTGTCAGCTCTTGGTTCTGAATACACGTCATTATTGAGCTCGACAGAAGGCGTTAAGAGCTCATCTCGTAGCAATGTAGAAGCTGCTAACTCTACCAATGAAATCTTTAGCCAATTGAACAAAGAATTGGAAAAAGCCCAAGGCAATACAGAGAAATTGTCTAGCAATGCAGAGAGCTTGATGGGTGAATTCGACAAGGAATTGTCTGAAAATGGGAACTTCGTCGAAGCCTTCCGTAAGGTCTTCAACAATGCCTATGAAAACGGAGTGCCGAATGAAGTCTTGCTCGACTTCTTGTCAAATCCAGTTGCAGAGAAATCTTCTTCTGTGAAAGCGACTATCAACGTCTACCGTCCATTTATCTGGATCTTTATGTTGGAAGTCTTGAGTCTCTTTACAGCTTATCTCTTTGCGACTCAACCAATCATTCGCAAGGTTAAGGATCGTTTCAAATTGGATCGTTTGCAAGAATCAGATCTCTTGTCTGTCGGTGTCCTTGTGGGACTTTCTCTCATCCTTGGACTGGTGATCGGAATGATTTCAAGTATTCAACTCTCTGTTGGTCGTGAATATGTACCTTCATGGGTGTTCTTAGCGGTTCTAGCAAGCTTTGTCTTGGTACAACTACAATACCTTCTTTTGAAACACTTCCGTGTGATTGGAATGGGACTGGCCTTCTTCATGTTGATCAGCTATGTCTACCTATCAAGCGCGATCGGAACGACCGCGACCTTGTCAGGCCTTCCAGCACTGGTGAAAAATGTTAACCTCCTTTCTATTTTAGAAGGACAGTTTGCGGGTTACTTTGATGGACAAACAGCCGGTATCGGCGTCTTCTTCGGATTGTTGGTCTTCTTCGGACTTTTGGCGGTTGCCAATATCTTCATTCCTAAGAAGTTTACTCAAACAAAGGAAATTGAATCAAGCTTATGAAAAAAATGATGTATCTTCTCTTTGTCTTAAGTCTCTTGCCAGCGGTTGTTGTTTCTGCAGATGATTTTATTGATAATCGTCTGCAGGTCAACAACTCACGTCTTGAGACAGAGCAGGAAAAGACACTTGGGGGCCAATTGGATGCGACTGAGTCTCTTTTCAATGAGAAGGATCAGAAAAAATTAGCAGATGAAAAACGCAAGCAAGAGAAACAATTGACCGATTCAGACGGCCAGTTGTTTTCTGCTATAAGGGGAAAGAAAAAAACGGGGCCTGAAGCGGACCTGTTCCAGCCTGAAAATCAAAAATTATCTAAATTCGAGTCCAATGTGGAGGACAATTCGGCCAGCTTGTCGGATTTTATTCCAGCCTTGCAAATGCTGGCTTGGAGTGCTCTTCTCTTTGGGATTGCTGGCTATATTTCCTATCGAATCTATAGAAAAGAGGCCTAAATGGACCAACATATCAATGTCACCTTCCGTATGAATGGTGCAAGCCATGACCTCCGAATCCCAACGCGGATGGAGGTGCGACGCTTGATTCGGGAATTGGATCAGATCTTTGGGTCTGCCATGGAGCCTAGAAGCAAGTATCAGTTGCGCGTGGTAAATAAAGGCATCTTGCTGGATGAAGGCAAGGTGGTACAGGAGTATCCGATCACGAGTGGTGATCTGATCGAGATTGAGGAGTGGTAAGGTGAAAGAAGAACAATTTACACTGGAAGAACAAGTCTTCCGTTTTGAAAAAGAAGAAACGAGCTGGCGGCTGGACCTTAAGCGTTCAGAAGTGGATAGCCAGGATTTACGCAATTTATGGATTTTGGATCTCCATCATCCCTTGTTTTTAGAGCAAAGCATGACAGCGGATCAAGACCAGATTCATCTGACCTATCAGACAGACGCGCTAGGCTTGAGTGCAGAAGAAATCCAGGCATTACCGGTTTCAGACCGTCTGCGTCTAGCTATCAATGTCTTGGATTTGGCGCCAGCCTTGGAGCTTCCGGTGACCTTTATGTTGCATCCTATCAATTTGTTTGTGACCAAGGATGCGCAAGTCAAGATCGCTTATCGCGGGGTGCCGGGAATGATGGTGCCACGCAAGTGGGATCAGGTTGAATTCTTGCGGCAGGCCAAGTGCTATGCGGTCACTCTTTTTGGGGACTGGGATTTCATGGAGCTCTATCAAGGCACACTTGAATTAGAAGATCTGCCTGATTTCTTGGTAGAAATCCGTGATGCTGCTAGCTTAGAAGAGATGAAAGCTCTCTTAGAGAAAGCCTACCAAGAACGCAAGGAAGAGGAAGAAAAGACCTTGACCTTGGTTTCAAGTCGTCAACACCGAATCTTTAAGTTGGCAACGGTTTGGCTTTCAGCTGTAGTGACCCTCTTACTCTTGCCCTTGATTTATTTGGTCTTTTTCCAAGCACCCTTTAAAGAAAAGTTGCTTCAAGCGGATACAGCCTATCTCAAGGTAGACTACACTGGTGTGATCGATGAGTTGGAGGGAGTAGCTCCAAGCAGTCTTCCAACGACACAGAAATATGAGTTGGCGACGTCTTACTTGCAAGGCTTGAATTTCTCGGAGGACCAAAAGAAGGTCATCCTTAACAATGTTACGCTCAAGTCAGATAGCCTCTATCTCCACTACTGGATCTATATCGGACGTCATGACTTTACCCAAGCGCTGGATACAGCCAAGCGGATCGACGATTCAGACTTGATTATCTATGCCCTTCGTAAAGAAATCAAGGCGACACGTGATAGCGAAAAACTCTCTGGTGAACAGCGCGAGAAGAAACTCTCTGAGCTTGAGGGCGAATACAAGAAATACTGGGATGCCCGCTCTAAACTCTTGGAAGCAGAGACAGATGAAACCAAATCTTCCACTAGCAGCTCAACAACAGCTTCATCTACAGAAGGCTCCTCAACAGAAAGTTCGTCTTCTACAACTGCAAGCTCGACTGAGTCTAGCGACCACAAGGAGTAGTCTATGAAAAAACGTATCATACTCTATAAAAAAGGTTTTCGCTATGAGCTAGCGCTAGAAGAGGGAAAGACAGCCACCGTATCGAATCAAGAAACAGCTCAGTTGACCCTGGCTTCGCAAGAAAATCCCCTTCATTTCCAATGGAGTCAAGGAGAAATCTTCTACCAGTATGGTGAAGACAAGGGCGTGCTTGAAAATAGCAAGATTCTTGGGGATGTAGTCTGCTACTTGGCGACAGGAGAAGTCCATACTTATGAACTGTTAGACAAGGAAGAAATCCTCGTAGCAGATGAAAAGGGTGCGGATGTGCGCTTGCACTATCCAGTACGCTTTCTCCTTGTGAAAAAAGAGCAGACCTGGACTTGCCAGCTCTTATCTGGAAAACTCTACCATAACCATAAACTCGTCAGTGAAGCGACTTTTCCACTGGCCTTTGGGGATGAGCTTGCTATTGGAGATGTGACCTTTAAGCTCTATCCAGAAGAATTTGGCGTGGAAGGGGCTGTCGAAGTGAGTCCTTATCTAGTGCCACGTTTGCATTCACGCTATGACTTCTACAAGGACTATCCAGAGTACCACCGGTCTCCGCGGATTATCTACCGGAGTTCGGAAGACAAGATCTTGATCAATCCTCCAGGTGCAGAGCCTCAAAAGCCATCAGATGAACTCTTGAAGTTGATCATGCCACCCCTCATCATGGTTGGGGTGACCCTCTTGATCACCATTTTCCAACCGCGGGGGCTCTATATCATCGCGACGGTATCCATGTCTGTGGTCAGTGTGATCTTTTCGGTCCAAGGCTTCTTCAAGAATCGTAAGAAATACAAAGAAGATAAGAAAGAGCGCGTGGAGCTCTACCATCTCTATCTCAAGGACAAGGCCAAGGACTTGGAACAGCTCTCTCGTAAGCAACGAGAAGGCATGTTTTACCATTTTCCAGCGATCGAAGACTTGACCAAGATGGTCAAACGCTATGACTCGCGGATCTACGAAAAAACACCGCTCCATTTTGACTTTTTGGCCTATCGTTTGGGCTTGGGCAAGGTTCCAACCAGCTATGAGCTCAAATATGGTCAGGAAGAGCGCAGTGGGAAGAAAGATGCCTTGGAAGAAGAAGGCTATGCCCTGTTCCAAGCTCATCAAAAAATCGACAATCTTCCGATTGTAGCCAGCCTTAATCGGGGACCTGTAGGGTACGTCGGTCCTCGTCCTATCGTGCTAGAGCAGTTGCAACTCCTGGTTGCCCAATTAGCTGTCTTTCACTCTTACCATGATCTGACCATTATTCCGATCATTCCAGAAGAGGAAAAAGAAAGCTGGGATTGGATGCGCTGGTTGCCTCATGCGACTCTGCAAGATATGAATGTCCGTAGCTTTGTCTACAATCAGCGGACACGCGATCAGGTCTTGAACAGTCTCAACCAAATCCTCAAACTCCGCAAGGCGCAAAAAGAAGAAGAAAAAGCCAATGATACCAAGATCTTCCACCCTCATTATGTGGTCCTCATCACTGATGAAACCTTGATTTTGGACCATGTCATCATGGAGTTCTTCCGTGAGGATCCGACAGAGCTCGGTTGCTCCATCATCTATGTGGCAGACGTACTCTCATCTCTTTCTGAAAATATCCAAACGGTTATCTCTATCAAGGACCGCAACCAAGGGCAATTGCTCTTGCAAGAAGGGGTTCTTCGGGAGCTTGACTTCCAATTGGATCACTTCCCTGAAGGTTATGACAAGGAAGCCATCTCGCGTGGCCTTGCCCCACTGAAACATATCCAACAGCTCAAGAGCTCAATTCCGGACTCGGTGACCTTCCTTGAAATGTACCAGGCAGAAACTTTCAATGACCTCAAGGTCTTGAGTCGGTGGGAGAGCCATGCCCCTTACCAAAGTTTGGCCGTGCCGATCGGTCTGCGCGGGAAGGACGATTTGGTCTACCTCAATCTCCATGAAAAAGCCCATGGACCACACGGTTTGATCGCAGGGACAACCGGTTCTGGTAAGTCTGAAACCATTCAGTCTTACATCTTGAGCCTTGCCGTCAACTTCCATCCACATGATGTGGCTTTCCTCCTTATCGACTACAAGGGTGGGGGAATGGCCAACCTCTTTAAGGATCTGCCTCACTTGCTGGGGACCATCACCAACTTGGATGGTGCCCAGTCCATGCGGGCCCTGGCCTCTATCAATGCGGAGATCCATCGTCGGGAACGCCTCTTTGGTCAATATGGGGTTAACCATATCAACCAATACCAAAAGAAATTTAAACTCGGTGAAGCGACAGAACCGCTTCCTCACCTCTTCTTGATTAGTGATGAGTTCGCCGAACTCAAGGTCAACCAACCAGACTTCATCAAGGAGTTGGTCTCTATCGCGCGTGTCGGGCGTTCCCTTGGGGTACACTTGATCCTTGCGACGCAAAAACCTTCTGGGGTCGTGGATGACCAGATCTGGTCTAACTCCCGTTTCAAGCTAGCCCTCAAGGTGGCAGACCGTGGCGACTCCATGGAGATGCTGCGGACGGCAGATGCGGCTGAGATCACTCAGACCGGTCGTGCCTACCTCCAAGTCGGGAACAACGAAGTCTATGAACTCTTCCAAACTGCTTGGTCAGGAGCAGACTACCAGCCTGAGAAGGATCAGCTAGGGATCGAAGACCATACCATCTACTTGATCAATGAACTGGGCCAATACGAAGTTCTCAACCAAGACCTTTCTGGTCTTGATATGGCAGAAGAAATCAAGGAAGTGCCGACAGAACTGGATGTCATCGTGCAGGAAATCAACCACTTGCACCAACAAGAAGGCATCGCAGCTGTGGCCCAACCATGGTTGCCACCGCTCAAAGAGCGGATCACGCTGGATGAGTTGGACAAGGTCGTGCCGATCGAGGCTTGGCAAAAACGGACAGCTCCAAGTGTCCTGATCGGGGTTGCCGATATCCCGCAAGCGCAAAAGCAAGAAGCAGTCGCTATCGATCTGTCAAAAGATGGGAATATCCTCCTTTACGGAAGTCCAGGTACAGGAAAGACCACTTTCCTTCAGACAGCCGCAATGGATCTAGCTCGCAAGCAGAGCCCAGAAAATCTGACCATGTACCTGCTGGATTTCGGAACCAATGGTCTAGCGCCCTTGACTCAATTACCACATGTGGCCGATAGCCTCTTGCTCGATCAGACGGAGAAAATCCAGAAATTCATCCGGATCATCAACCGCGAGTTGGATCGCCGTAAGAAGCTCCTCTCCGAGCATGGGGTCGGAACCATCGCCCTCTACCGTGAAGTAACCGGTAAGCAAGAGCCAACCATGGTCATCCTCATGGATAGCTATGAGTCTATGAAGGACGAGCCCTATGAAACAGACCTCTTCAAGCTCTTCATGCGGATCTCTCGTGAAGGTCTCAGCATCGGTGTGCACTTGATCATCACAGCTAGCCGTCAGAACAACCTACGGGCTCAGCTCTATTCAAACTTTAAGCACCAGCTGACCTTGCCACAAAATGATATCTCTGAAGTTCGCGGGATCGTGGGAGCAACCCCACTGGCGTCTACGATGGAAGACATCAAGGGACGCGCCCTCATGAAACGTGACGAAGTCGATGTCGTCCAGTTCGCCTTACCAGTCGCGGGGGACAATGATATCCAAATCATCAACAACCTCCGCGATCAAGTCCAAAGCCTCAAAGAGATGTGGACAGGCCGCACCCCAGCAGGCATTCCAATGGTGCCAGATGAGTTGACAGAAGCAGCCTTCTATGGACGTGAGGATGTAGCAGTCTTGCTGGATCAAGGAAAAGTGCCACTCGGATTGGATCTGGAACAAGTTCAACCGTTAAGTTGGGACTTAATTAAAGGAAATCTTCTGTATATTTTTGAACAAGAATGGCAAAAAATCAATATTATAAATACTATGTTGTTAAATTTCGAAAAGCTTCATTTTGATTCTATTCTTTTGACTACTTCGAAAACTCAAAAACAATATCGTATTTCAAAAGAAATTGGTTCGCTTTTGATAAGGAAGAATACTATAGAAGAGATATATGATCTAATCAGTGAAAATGTTGATTTAGATGAAGTACTTCCTAAACCGATGGTAATAATTTGGGATGAAATTGGAGAGTTGATTCAGGAAAATGAAATATTATCTGATAAAATACTATATATTATGACGAATGGACCTAAAGTTAAAGTATATAGCTTCATTACAACTCTCCCAATGTTATCTAATAGTCTAAATGTTGTTTCAAAATTCATTAAGCAATTAAAATATGCTGTTGTTGAGTTACGATTAAATGATCAGAAAATTATAAGTGTTTCGAATGTGAAATATTCGGAACCTGCTTTGAAAAAGTCAGTTGCTTATATGGTTGATGGAAATCATTATCAGGCTATGAAAGTAATTAAAGGAGTTAACAATGAGTAAACTGGATAAATTAGTTGTGCAAACTCAAAAGTGTAAAACAGATAGAATATATATTACCTTAGGGTATAATTTTGGTTTTTCACTATTTCTTTATGAAGTAGAAAAAAAACTTATAAATATTAATCCTGCTGCAATTGTGTTGCTAGCTTACTACAAACAAGAATATGCAAGAACTCAGCTACAGAAAAATATAGAAGTGACTGTTAATCCAGGCAATACTTTATTTTCCTTTGTTTCCACTTCATCAACACTTCTCAGTAGTTTGGATATATTACTTAAGGTAATAGATTTTGTTCCAAAAGGAGATTTTCAGCAGATTAAAACTGAATTTATTCAACAATACAAGAGTTCATATGTCAAAAATCAAACTTCATTAAATTTAACATTACTTGAGTTTATAGCTCAGAATAAGAGATTTAATAAAGATGAGTTTAATAGATTTATTGAAGAGTTGTCTAAAGAAGATGTGGAATTGGCTCAAAAGTATTTATTTAAAGGGATGGAATTTTGTGTTCATGCATTAGGGGAAATTAATGAGAGCGTAGAAAGCAAAATGAGGAAAAAAATAGTAGATTTTGATAATGAATCTTATACAAAATCTGTTTTTATTCCTTTATCATCTCGTGATATAATTCCACAGAAACTCTTATATAAGTCAAAAACTCTATCTAGATTTCTGTTGATTCATACAAATCCAGATCATATCAATCATTTAGAGGATATCTTATTTACATATCAATTACTTAATGAAATTTTTAGCAAAAATTTGCCTCAAATCATTATTGACAGTGCGGATATGGGAATGATACTACCAAATATTTCCTTAATAATGATTAAGAATTATCTAAACAAGGAAGATATTTCAAATTATATTGGCAAAGTAAAAGAACAATTTATTTATTTGTTGACACAAAAGCCAAAATTATTTTCAGAGATGTTTGTAATATTGTGGTTATCTGGTATTAATTATATCCATTACTACGAGATGCTGGAGAGTAAATCAGTTGAAGAATATCAGAAAGTAATTGAAATCGTATTAGGAAACAGCACATTCTGTAGTGTAGAAAGAGGAGAATAAAATAATGGTACAATTTTTAATTAATCCAGAAACATTAAAAAAAGAAATCAACTCTTTGAAAAAAGCAAAAGATGCCATATCTACTAAATTAGAATTAGACACTGTTGGTTTAGAATTGCAAACGATTGATAAACTAAAGGAAGTTGAAACTGAATTTAATAAAGTTATTGATATCTATAAAAAACTATTAGAACAAGATATCCAAAATTTAGAGGTTATCATTGCTGAATGGATGAAAGTTGATGCAAAATATGCAGGTCAAAATGCTTGGACTCGGTTTAAACAGGATTTTTGGAAGTGATATAGGATAAAGGAATTAAAGTATGAAACTAAGTAACTCTAAAGTATCGTTAATTGAATCAAAAATATCAAGTACTTATTCAGAAGTGGAGAATCAATTATATCAAGTTTATAAGGCTCTACAGATTTTAACGCAAACAAATAGCTTCAAAGGACAAGGTGCGGAAGCTGTAAAATCATTTATGAAATCAAACAGTTTAAATATGACTTATCTAATAGTTGAAGCTGTTAAAAAATTGGATGACAGCGTTAAACAAGTAAAATCAGGTTTTCTGGATTTCGAATCAGAGGAAACTGGTAAGATTTATGACAAAAAAGTAGATCAAGAAATAACAGAAATCAATAAAATAGCAATCAATACAGCAGAATTAGTGTCAGATTTAAAAACATGGGAGAATAAGGCAGATGAATTTATTACCGTAGAAAATTCTAGGACGGACGAGCTTGCTTTAGCATTCGATAGTATAAAACAAATGCTAGAAAATGTAAATAAAGATTTTGCCGAAAAAGATCAAGAGTTGTGTCAGATAGTAGGTGTTTTAACAGAAACCTTTGGTGGGCTTAATAATTCAATGTCTCAGGTGATGGACCATTATGTTCTACCTTCAGGTAGGTATGATGACTCCAAATTTGGTAGCTTAACAGGAGAAGAATGGTATATTCAGGGAACAGAGTCGGTCTTTAAGAAAAAATTTATAGAAGATCCTTTTATCTATAAGGCAGGTAATGTGGCTGTAGCTGAAACACAATATGCAATAGGTTATGCTAATGATCTTTATGCTTATGCTGGTGGTGATTTCCTTTCTGCAAATGGTACAATGAGTGTGCAAGACGGAGAATTGCATGCACAAGGCAAAGCTAGAGTTGCTGGTGGAGAACTTCATGCCAAAGCCGGTGATCTCGTTAACGTTTCAGGAACAGTAGATGTTCTTGCAGCTTCTACAGATAATAGACTTGGTAAGAACGGAATAATTTTATCAGCTGATGTAACGACTGCTAGAGCAAAGGTAGATACTAATGTAGGTTTACTGAATGCTAATGCAACTGCATATGGGCCTCAAGCAAGTGGTACAATAGCACGATACAGTAGTGAGGAAAAAACACAAATTGGATTTTCTGGTAAAGCATCTGTTGGGGGAGTTAATTATAGTGCAAATATCGGTGGCTTAGCGGTCAAATATAAAGCAGATGGTGCTGAAAAATCAGAAAACTTAATTGGTATTGGTGGGGGAGTCAGTGCTAAAGGTGGTGTTGATGCAACATTAATGTACACGAGTGAAAAGGTAAAGGATATTAATGATAGAATAAGTATATATTCTAATAAGCTTGAAATAGGAGCTACACTTGGTTTAGGTTTCTCTTTGAATGTTTCAGTTCCAAGTGTTAAAATTAAATTGTGGTAATAAATCTATTTTAAAATGAAAGAAAAGAAAATGAAAAAACTAATTATTATAGTATGCTTGATACTGACTCTGACTGCGTGTAGTGTTTCTAGTAAGAATGAAAATAATACAAAAAATCAAGATATTAGTAGTCAAAAAAAAGACATATCACTTATTGTCCCTCCAACAAATGAAGGATATTCAAAGGAGTTAATTGATTATGTTCGTGAAATTATAAGAAAAAATCCATCAATTGGTGAGGATGGAAAATTAAGTATGAATTACACAGATGCTACTTATACAATTAATGAACGAGAATATGCAGTATTTGTATTATTGAATCGAAGTCAACATGTAATTGACCAGAGTATAAATTTCAAATTGAACTGGTCATATGATGGACAGGTACTCTTTGAAAACCAGGAAATATTATATAATCACACTAAAAGAGGTGATTTAGATATGAATTGTGCAGCATTAATGATGATAGAGATAACACCTGCACAAAAACAAATAATTGATAGTATGAAAGATCCAAATAAAATGAAATTAGAAATTTTAGTTTCAAAAGGTTAAAAAGGAGAGGATAATGGAAAAAAATATTATTAATTTTAATAAACCAAATATTGAAGATGGCTATTCTCCTGAGTTAATAAATTATGTTGATAGACTTATTACAAAGCATCCATTGATTGGTGTTGAAGGAAAAGTTAGTCTGAATTATACAGGGGCAACATATACTTTTGATGGGAAAGAGTATGCGGTATTTTTACTAATTAATCGAACTTCTGTAACTATTAATAATAGTTTCGGATTGTATCTTAATTGGCAATACGATGGCTTCAGCGTGTATGATAATCAACCTATTTTTTATAATCATGAAAGTAGAGGTGATTTAGAAAGTAATCACGCAGTGCTAATGATGTTAGAGATTTCTTCCGAACAAAAGAAAATAGTTGATCGGATGGAAGATCCTCAGAAAATGGACATTGAATTAAGAGTTTATAAATAGTGAAAAACTCTAAAATGAATATGATTATTAAAAGGATGGGTAATTTATGACAAAACAAAGCCAGTTAGCGTCGCTAAGATCTCAAGCAGCTGCGATATGCCATCAGAAAGCAGATTATCAAGCAAAGATTAGGGAAATAAAAGAAATTTATAACCATTTACAGAAAATTAAGGGTCGTTATAGAACTGAAAAAAAATCTCTAAATAAATTAAAGAATGAAAATAGTGATGAGTGGACGGGAAATCTATATAAGACTCAATTTAATCAACCTGTAAGTAGCGTTATAAGTAATGAACTTAATACCACAATTAAAGCTATTGATAGAGATATGGATCGTCTAATTGATAAAATGAATGAATATGAGAATAAGATTTTTGAATGTGATGGTTTGCTTGGACAAATAGAAATATGGATTAATAATTTAGCTGGAACAATTGAGAAATGGTTCAATTAAATTGAGCGAATAAGGAGGTAATTATGCCTAAAAAAATATTATTTATAATTATAGGAATAATAACTCTGATATTTTTGATATTATTTTTGATTTTTTATTACTTATATCGTCGTGATATAAATATAAAAATTCAATCAACTTCGAAAGTTGAGGGAATTGTAGTGTCATATGATTCTAGAAATGAAGTTCCTGTATCTTTACCGATTGTTGAATATTCAGTGAATGGAATTAAATATAAAAAAAAATATGATTACTCTTATTTTATAGACATATCAACTGAATCTAAGCAATCAAATGTTTTTGATATAAAATACGTTCATGGAACGGGACAAAATTTGGATTTAAAAACCATTTTTCCAATCGGTTCCAGTATGATAGTATATTATAATCCTAAAAATCCTGAAATTGGCTTTGTTGAGAGATTCGCTGGATTGGACGGATATTATAATATTGCTATAAAAGTAACAATAGTGGTATATTTGTTAATCACATCTTTATTATTATATCTTTTAATTTTCAAATAGTTATAATTAATTTTCATTTAAGATACGTCATATGTGAACTACATTTATTCGGCTCTTTGTCAACTGTAGTGGGTTGATAAAAAGTTACAACCTGGAGAGAACCGAATTGGTTCTCTCTTTTTTGAATTTCAATGCAATATGTAGATTAGTCTTTTAGTTTCTTATAGTGTAGAAAATGTTGATGTTTTTGCTCAGTTGATGAACACTCCTAATGTTGCAAATAAAAACAATTGCTCACTGACAGTTGCTTTTCTATGAATTTTAAGACTTCATTTTAATCTCTTATATTTTGTGGCTCTTCCGATGTCTTCTCGCTGGATTTCGCCTCTGGCTACTAATTTTATTAGTGAGCCTTAAACAGAACTGATGCTGAGGGATGAGCAGAGTTCAAGGATGCCTTGCTTGGTGAATCGTCCTAGTTTTTGTTGGGTTGCTTTTCGGACGAGTTCCAGGGCAGGAAGTTTTTCTTCGATGTTGGTAAATCGCTCTTCGAAGGCTTTGTAGGCTGCAAGGATGGTTCCTAGCAGATATTTCATAAAAGGTAGTACGTCCTCTTTTTCTTCATGCCAATGGTGTCCTGCCTTTCTAAAAGATTCATAATATGTTGCTTTGTTTTGGGCGATTAATGCTTCTAAGGAGATATATTTCTCTACATAGAAGCCACTTCGATATAATAATAGGGTCGTTAATAACCGACTCATTCTCTCATTTCCATCGTTAAAGTGGTGGATGAATAAGAAATCATGGATAAAAATAGGGATAGCAATCAGAGGTTCCACTTCAAAATTCCCTAGTATGCGATTGTATTCATGGCAGATCTTGTCCAAAGTTTCAGGCGTTTCGAAAGGTGCCAGCGGTGTAAATAGGACTTCCGTATGACCATCTAGTTACGAACTTGCTCTTCAAATTAATTTTCGGTATGATAATAAGGAATGATGTATAAATAATGAATGAGGAGTGACCGATGTCTAAAGAGACTTATTTACAGCTGAAAAAAGAATTTTGGATGCGTTTTGCTTTTAATGTGGGGATTGCGGGGATCGGTCTTGTGCTATTGATCGTTATGATTCTCAATCAATCGCGCTATATTCCCTACTTGCTCGTGGTCATGGGGATGATTTCCTTGATGAACCAAGTCTTGGTCATGCCAACCAAGACCAAGAAAGATGCCTGTGAGAAAGAGCATCCGGAGTGGAAGGACTTGTCGGTCAAAGGCGTCAAGGTTGATTCTCAGGAACAGCCAAAACGCTATGGGGTGAGCCTGATTGCGTTGATCGTGGTCATCGGGGCTTTCTTTGCCATGTATCGTCCGACCCTCCAAGCGCAAAAAGAGCAAGAGGAGAAAGTGGAAATCCGGCAGAAGTTGCAGCCTGCTATGGAGGACATCCAAAAGCAAAAGCAAGAACAAAGCTCAAGAGAAGCTGTCCAGTCGCAGATGAAGGATCTGCTTCGGACACCAAGCTCCAGCTCAGAAACAGAGGCGACAAGTGGAGAGTGATCAGGATTGTCTGCTGTTGACCAATCATCGAGAAATCACCGCTAGTTCGGTGATTTTTTTGTCTTCACTTCTCCCTCGAATTAATCCTTAAATTGTGATAAAATAAGGGTTACGAATGTTTTTAAATGGTCTGTTTTTACTTAGGAAGTAGGCCACTCAAAAGCGAGCAAAAGAATCAAGATCAAGGGAGAAACAATGTCCAACACCTTTGAAATTTTAATGGATCAGCTGGATATGCCGCTGGAGATGCGATCTTCCAGTGCCTTTTTGCATGCGGAGATTCAAGAAGTCGTGGTGCACAAGGTTAGTCGGGTCTGGGAGTTCCGCTTTGCTTTTGCGGAAGTCTTGCCGATTGCTTTGTTTAAGGAATTGCGCCAGCGCTTGAAGGATGAATTTTCAAAGACAGGAAACCAGGCGACTTTTACCATCCAAGTGGCCAATCAGGATTTTTCTGCGGATTTATTGCAGGCCTACTACCGGGAAGTTTTTGAGGAAGGTCCTTGTGCTAGTCAAGGCTTTAAGGGGCTCTACCAAGACTTGCAGGTGCGTACGGAAGGGCAGGAATTGATCATCTCTGGGCCTTCTTCGGTTGATACGGAGCATTTTCGTAAGAACCATTTGCCCAACCTTGCCAAGCAGTTGGAATCCTTTGGTTTTCCGCATTTCACCTGTCGGGTGGAGTCTGATGAGGAGTTGACAGAGCAAGAAGTGGCGCGCTTTGAGGAGGAAAATGAAAAGATCTTCCAAGCGGCCAATGAAGAGACCTTGCGGGCTATGGAATCCTTGGCTCAAATGGCTCCGCCACCAGCTGTTGAAGAAAAGCCTGCCTTTGACTTCAAGGCTAAGAAGGCGGCGGCTAAACCTAAGCTAGACAAGGCTGAGATCACTCCGATGATCGAGATCACAACAGAAGAGAACCGGATTGTCTTTGAGGGTGTGGTCTTTGACGTGGAGCACAAGGTGACACGGACCGGTCGGGTCTTGATCAGCTTTAAGATGACCGACTATACCTCGAGTTTTTCCCTTCAGAAATGGGTTAAAAATGAGGAAGAAGCCCAGAAGTTTGACATGATCAAGAAGAACAGCTGGCTCCGGGTGCGGGGAAATATCGAAATGAACAATTTCACGCGCGACTTGACTATGAATGTCCAAGACATCCAGGAAGTCGTGCATTATACCCGCAAGGACCTGATGCCAGAAGGTGAGCGCCGGGTGGAATTCCACGCCCATACCAATATGTCGACTATGGATGCCCTGCCGGAAGTCGAAGAGCTGATTGCCAAGGCAGCTGAGTGGGGGCATAAGGCGGTGGCCATCACCGACCATGGGAATGTGCAGAGCTTCCCGCATGGCTTTAAAGCAGCCAAGAAAGCTGGGATCCAGCTGATCTATGGGATGGAAGCCAATATTGTAGAGGACAAGGTGCCCATCACCTATAACGAGGTGGATCTGGACCTCAATGAAGCGACTTATGTGGTCTTTGACGTGGAAACGACGGGACTTTCAGCCATTTACAATGACTTGATCCAGGTCGCTGCTTCTAAGATGTACAAGGGCAATGTCATTGAGGAGTTTGACGAGTTTATCGATCCGGGCCATCCTCTGTCCGCCTTTACGACCCAATTGACAGGGATCACTAATGAGCATGTCCGGGGGGCTAAGCCCTTGGTGCAGGTCTTGAAGGAATTTCAGGCCTTCTGTGAGGGAACGGTTCTCGTTGCCCACAATGCTACCTTTGACGTGGGCTTCATGAATGCCAACTATGAGCGTCATGGCCTTCCGAAGATCACCCAGCCAGTCATCGATACCCTGGAATTTGCCCGCAACCTCTATCCAGATTTTAAACGGCATGGCTTGGGGCCATTGACCAAGCGCTTTGGGGTAGGCTTGGAGCACCATCACATGGCCAACTACGATGCGGAAGCGACGGGGCGCCTGCTCTTTATCTTCATCAAAGATGTCGCTGAAAAGCACGGAGTGACCAATCTTAAGGACTTGAATATTGATTTGATCGATGAGAATTCTTATAAGAAGGCGCGGGTCAAGCATGCGACTCTCTATGTCAAGAATCAGACTGGCCTTAAGAATATGTTTAAACTGGTCTCTCTTTCTGGGACCAAGTATTTCGAAGGAGTCCCACGGATTCCCAAGACCGTGCTGGACGCCCACCGCGAGGGCTTGATCCTCGGATCAGCCTGCTCAGAAGGGGAAGTCTTTGATGCGGTCATGTCGCAAGGGGTGGATGCGGCGGTCGAAGTGGCCAAGTACTACGACTTTATCGAGGTTATGCCACCGGCTATCTACGCACCTCTCATTGCCAAGGAGCAGGTCAAGGACATGGAGGAGCTCCAGACCATTATCAAGAGCTTGATTGAAGTAGGAGATCGCCTCGGCAAGCCTGTTCTCGCGACAGGTAATGTCCACTATCTGGAGCCGGAAGATGAGATCTATCGGGAGATCATTGTCCGTAGTCTTGGTCAAGGAGCCATGATCAACCGGACCATCGGACACGGAGAAGATGCCCAGCCAGCGCCACTGCCAAAAGCGCATTTTAGAACCACCAATGAAATGCTGGACGAATTTGCCTTTTTGGGAGAAGACTTGGCGCGCAAGATTGTTATTGAAAACACCAATGCACTCGCAGAGACCTTTGAGCCGGTCGAAGTGGTCAAGGGGGACCTCTATACGCCATTTATCGACAAGGCCGAAGAAACGGTTGCGGAATTGACCTATAAGCGGGCCTTTGAGATCTATGGTAATCCACTTCCTGATATTGTCGATCTGCGGATTGAAAAGGAATTAACCTCTATCTTGGGGAATGGCTTTGCCGTGATTTATCTGGCATCGCAAATGCTGGTGCATCGTTCCAATGAGCGGGGCTACCTGGTTGGGTCGCGTGGATCCGTTGGGTCCAGCTTTGTGGCGACCATGATTGGGATTACCGAGGTCAATCCGCTTTCGCCTCACTATGTCTGCAGTCAGTGCCAGTACAGTGAATTCATCACAGATGGTTCTTATGGATCTGGTTTTGATATGCCGGACAAGGATTGTCCAAACTGTGGCCACAAGCTCAGCAAAAATGGGCAGGATATTCCTTTTGAAACCTTCCTCGGTTTCGATGGGGACAAGGTACCCGATATCGATTTGAACTTCTCCGGGGAAGACCAGCCGAGTGCCCACTTGGATGTCCGCGATATCTTTGGGGAAGAATATGCCTTCCGGGCAGGAACGGTAGGTACGGTCGCAGCTAAGACTGCCTACGGTTTTGTCAAGGGTTATGAGCGGGACTATGGCAAGTACTACCGGGATGCCGAGGTCGAGCGCTTGGCTCTTGGTGCAGCTGGGGTCAAACGGACGACCGGTCAGCACCCGGGGGGAATCGTTGTTATTCCAAACTATATGGATGTCTATGACTTTACTCCGGTCCAGTATCCGGCAGACGATGTGACAGCTGAATGGCAGACCACTCACTTTAACTTCCACGATATCGATGAGAACGTCCTCAAGCTCGATGTCCTGGGACATGATGATCCGACCATGATTCGCAAGCTCCAAGACTTGTCAGGTATTGATCCAAATGATATCCCTATGGATGATCCAGGGGTCATGGCTCTCTTTTCTGGGACGGAAGTGCTAGGGGTGACAGCTGAGCAGATCGGAACGCCGACAGGAATGTTGGGGATTCCAGAGTTTGGGACCAACTTTGTTCGGGGCATGGTCGAAGAAACCCATCCGACGACCTTCGCGGAGCTCTTGCAGCTCTCTGGTCTGTCTCACGGTACCGACGTGTGGTTGGGAAATGCCCAAGATTTGATCAAGGCGGGCATTGCCGATCTATCGACCGTTATCGGGTGTCGGGACGACATCATGGTGTATCTCATGCACGCGGGGCTCAAGCCTAAGATGGCCTTTACCATCATGGAGCGCGTGCGGAAAGGCATGTGGCTCAAGATCTCAGAAGAAGAGCGCAATGGCTACATCCAAGCCATGAAGGAAAACAATGTCCCTGAATGGTACATCGAGTCCTGTGGGAAGATCAAGTACATGTTCCCTAAAGCCCATGCGGCGGCCTATGTTATGATGGCCCTTCGTGTGGCCTACTTTAAGGTGCATCATCCACTTTATTACTACTGTGCTTACTTCTCGATTCGGGCTAAGGCCTTTGACATCAAGACCATGGGAGCAGGCCTTGAGGCCGTGAAAGCTCGGATGAAGGAAATCGCTGAGAAACGTAAGAACAACGAAGCTTCCAATGTGGAGATTGATCTCTACACTACCCTTGAGATTGTCAATGAGATGTGGGAGCGGGGCTTCAAGTTTGGCAAGCTAGACCTCTATCGCAGTCAGGCGACAGAATTCTTGATCGATGGGGATACCCTGATTCCGCCATTTGTCGCTATGGATGGTCTGGGAGAGAACGTTGCCAAGCAAATCGTGCGGGCGCGTGAAGAAGGAGAATTCCTCTCAAAGACCGAGCTCCGGAAGCGTGGCGGTGTTTCGTCTACCCTGGTTGAAAAGATGGATGAGATGGGCATTCTTGGCAATATGCCAGAGGATAACCAGTTGAGCCTCTTTGATGATTTGTTCTAGAAACAAAGGAGGAGAACATGAAGTTAGAAATTTTTGCAGAAGACAAACCAGCTGAAAAAGTCTTTGAGTACAAGCTAGAAGTGGCAGACCATGTGCTGCTCCTTTCCACCGCCATGATCTCAGGAGCGATTGCTCTAGCCGGCTTATTTTCAGCCTTGAAAGATTAACTGATAGCCTCTATTTTCCTTTTGAAAATAGAGGTTTTTCAGTCCTTTCAGATCTGATAAGTGTTTTCTTTGGCACTAGATTGTGTTACAATTTTTAGTGACAAGTGTTTGTAACAAGGAAACAGAAAAAATGAAACAGAGGAAAAGCGCGTGGCAAGATATTTAGTAGGGCCTTACAATAATAGTTGGAACTTTATGGATGCGCTTGAAAAAGCGCAGGATGGTGATACCATCGAGTTTGAAAATGGGTATGTCTTTCAATGGCCGACAAATAAAGTGATCGAGATCGACAAGAACCTTCATTTTGTGGGGCATGTGGTCCCAAATCCAAATGGCAATGGGCGCATGTTTAACAACACGATTGAGGCTTCCTTCCGATTTGTAGAGGGAGCTCAGGTGACATTTGAAGATCTGTGGTTTAAAGTTGGTGGGAATTACACTACCTTGCTCTTATGGAATAGCTCAGATATCATCTGTAAACAGGTCTATTTTGAAGCAACCACTCCAACAAATAATGAATTTTTTATCTATATGGATACGCATTCGAAGTTGACACTGGAAGGAGTCGGGATGAAGGTTCCGGAAAAACACCAAAGTGCCATCGGTATGTCCGCTTCGGAATTGTCTATTCGCAATTCAACGATTTTTTCTAAGATTGATCTGTCAGAAGGATCTAAATTGACCTTAGAAAATGTCCATATTGAAATATTTGGGAATAATACGATCCATGCCAAGGACTCAGAAGTGATCGCAAAAAATTCAACGATTACAGGCGGGGATCTGGAAAAGGATTTTCCACCAGTTTGGTTGAGAAATGTCATCTGGGAGTCTGAAAACTGTAAAATTGAGCTGCCTACTGGAACTGGAGTCTGTCTTGACAATAATGTTCAATTCAATTCGGATTCGGATCGTATAACCTCCATCAATTCATTTAATAGTATGATCCGAGCTCACCAGGCTACATTTACAGAATTTTTATGCGTCTATGAAGAATCCTTTGCTTCCCTGACTGGAGAAACAACCTTCTTGAATGAGAATACTCAAACCATTTCATTTGGAGTTTTTGATGATGGTGTGCTGATGGCTGAGCATATGATTTGTCATAAGATTGCGGCTCCTAATATACGGCTTCAAGGTGGAGCCTTTGTGAAGGTGGGCACCGTGACCTATAGGCAGGGCGATGCGCGTGATCTGACCAAGGAAATCGAGGATGACTGTGACTATCTTGTTGGCAGAGAAGTGGCCAAGGGCAATGCGCAAGTCGTTCCTACGGGACAGACGACGGATGCAACGGTGGCTACAACCACCGCAAGAGACTCTGGACCAGAGAAGAAACAAGATGCTCTTCAAGAACTCAATAGCCTGATTGGTCTTGAAAAAGTCAAACATGAGATCAAGAAAATGATCAACATGGTGGAATTTAACAAGAAACGAATCGCCAGTGGTAAGGCTCCTGAAAAGCAAACCTTGCATGCGGCCTTTATGGGAAATCCTGGTACAGGGAAAACCACTGTGGCCCGTCTGTTGGGACAGGTTCTCTTTGATGCGGGTGTCCTCTCAGGGGAAGAATTCCGTTTCGTGGAAGCAACGGAGTCCGATCTGATTTCTTCGAATATTGGAGGAACGGCTGAACAGACCCAAGCCCTGCTTGAAAAAGCGCGTGGGGGTATCCTCTTTATTGATGAAGCCTATAGCTTGGATAAAAAGGACAGCGGTGCGGACTTTGGGATCGAAGCGATCAATACCATCCTCAAATTTATGGAGGACAATCGTGACGACATCATGATTATCTTTGCCGGCTATACCAAGGAAATGGAGGAGTTCTTAAAGACCAATCCAGGCCTTCGTTCTCGGGTGCCAAATAATTTCATCTTTGAAGATTTCACAGGAGATGAGATTGTCCAACTAGGTGAAATGATCCTAAGCAAAGGAGACTACAAACTCGAAGACCGGGATTACTATGCGCGGCATGTTAAGCGGGCTTATGATGGCTCGCTAGATAAGAGCAATGGTCGCTGGATCCGTAACCTGGATGAGCAATTGACCAAGACCATGGCAGATCGGGTGGTGGCTCAAGGTTCTGACGATATTGAGACCATCCTCAATAGCGATATCGATGCTGTTCTTAACCAAGGCAAGTATCAAGCAGGAGCCGACAAGGAAGAAGATGGAATGGCTGCCCTCAACCGTTTGGTTGGAATTGCTAAGGTGAAAGAGCAAGTCGAACAATTCGTAGCCATGGCTGAGTTCAATCAAAAACGGGCTGAACAAGGTGGCATCGTTGAAGATACGACCTTGCACTCTCTCTTTCTCGGAAATCCTGGTACAGGAAAGACCACCGTGGCCCGCATTTTGGGCAATATCCTCTTCCAAAAAGGGGTTATCAAGCAGAAGAAATTCATCGAAGTTTCGCGGAGCAATCTGGTTGGAGGCTACCAAGGTCAAACAGCCTTGAAGACGCGTGAAGTTTTGGAGAGTGCACTGGGTGGAGTCCTCTTTATCGATGAGGCCTACACGCTCTATACCGGTTTAAATGATGATTTTGGGAAGGAAGCCTTGGACGAAGTCCTCAAATTTATGGAGGACCACCGCCGCGATATCGTTATTATCTTTGCTGGTTACACGAAAGAGATGCACGACTTCTTGCAGGTCAATTCAGGTCTGCAAAGCCGGATCCCGACTACATTTGATTTTGAAGACTACAGCCCAGATGAGATCGTTGAGATCGGTCTGTTGGGACTGCGTAAGCAAGGCTACCAAGTCAATGAAGCTCTTTATGGAGAGATTGTGAAAGGGAATTATATGCGTGCCAATGACCATAGTAATGGTCGCTGGGTTCGCAATCTCAATGAAAAACTCTTGCGCCAAGTATCAACTCGGGTAACCCGTGAAGGTAGTACAGACTACAATTCCATTTTGGATCAAGATTTGGAAGCCTTGAGAGAGAATAACAGTTCTGAACAACCCCATACCGTGGATGATCAAGGCTATGTTCTTCCTTAAGCTAGAAGGGGCAAGAAAAAGGAGGCTGGGATAAAAGTCCTAGCCTCTCAATTATTTTTGGATTGTCGAGCAAGACGCAGTGGTTGAGTGGGCTCTACTACGCTGATTTCATCAGCTTTTACAGCCCTACTCAACTGTGCGGAGGTGGGACGACGAAATCGAATTCTAACGAATTATCGATTTCTGTCCCACTCTCTTTTTGCATGGACTTATGGTATACTAGGAGGAGATCATTCACTTATGAAGGAGAAAAAAATGGTTTTACCAAATTTTAAAGAAAACTTAGAAAAATACGCAAAATTGTTGGTGGCGAACGGCATCAACGTGCAACCTGGTCATACCTTGGTCTTGAACATTGATGTGGAACAAAGAGAATTGGCTCACTTGATTGTGAAGGAAGCCTATGCCTTGGGTGCGCACGAAGTCATTGTCCAATGGGCAGATGACTTCACTACCCGGGAAAAATTCCTCCATACACCGATGGATCGCTTGGACAATGTACCTGACTATAAGATTGCAGAGATGAACTACCTCTTGGAACACAAAGCGAGTCGTCTTGGTGTCCGTTCTTCTGATCCAGGTGCCTTAAATGGTGTCGATGCAGAGAAATTGTCTGCCTCTGCCAAGGCTTTGGGCATGGCCATGAAACCAATGCGCATCGCCACTCAATCCAACAAGGTCAGCTGGACAGTGGCTGCAGCAGCAGGACTAGAATGGGCGAAAAAAGTGTTCCCAAATGCGGCGAGCGACGAAGAAGCAGTGGATCTCCTGTGGGATCAAATCTTCAAGACCTGCCGGGTGTACGAAGAAGATCCAGTTAAGGCTTGGGAAAAGCATGCAGCTATTCTCAAGAGCAAGGCAGATACACTTAATAAAGAACAATTCTCAGCCCTTCATTACACAGCACCAGGCACTGATTTGACTCTTGGCTTGCCGAAAAACCACGTCTGGGAATCTGCTGGAGCCATCAATGCCCAAGGCGAAAACTTCTTGCCAAACATGCCGACAGAAGAGGTCTTCACAGCTCCTGACTTCCGTCGTGCTGAAGGTTATGTCACTTCCACAAAACCGCTTAGCTACAATGGGAACATCATCGAAGGCATCAAAGTGACCTTTGAAAATGGAGAAATTGTGGATATTACAGCAGAAAAGGGTGATCAAGTCATGAAAGATTTGGTCTTCAAAAACAAGGGAGCGCGTGCCTTGGGTGAATGCGCCCTCGTACCAGACCCAAGCCCAATTTCCCAATCAGGCATTACCTTCTTTAACACCCTCTTTGATGAAAATGCCTCTAACCACTTGGCCATCGGGGCAGCCTATGCCACCAGCGTAGAAGGGGGCGCAGAATTCACAGAAGAAGAACTCGAAGCAGCCGGCCTCAACCGCTCAGACGTCCACGTCGACTTCATGATCGGTTCAAGCCAAATGGATATCGACGGCATCCGAGAAGACGGCACCCGCGTCCCAGTCTTCCGCAACGGAGATTGGGCAATATAGGGAGCAAAACAGAAATCAGTAACTCGAAGAGTTTGATTTCGTAGTTTTGCCCCCGCACAGTTGATTAGGAAGTACGAGTACCGCAGGTAGGAGTAGTTCCAATCAACCACTGCGCCAAGAGACAGAAATCGGTAGACGCAGTCTCGATTTCTACCTCGCTTTTCGATTTTAAGGCTCGGGCAAAAAAGGTCCGCAGGACCTTTTTAGTACCCCTTCCCAGTTGATGAGGAAGGTCCTTGCTTCGCAATCCCTATCTGCCACCTCAAAACAGTGTTTTGAGCTATCAACCACTGCGCCAAAAAATAATAGAGTAAAAAGTATCCAACTGTTAAGAGTTGGATACTTTTTTAGTCAAAACTTGATCATCAAAGTAAAATCAGGTATGATGGAAGGTATGTTCTTTTATGAATAAATAAGATAATTATGACTGTCTAAGAATAAAATAGTATAGAAAGTAAGATCAATCTATGTTTAAACCAGCAAAAATCGATCGTTTGCCGAAAATGAATTTTCGATATCGTTTGTTAAAAGTAGAGAATGAATGGTATTTAATGGACGTCGATCGGCCAATTATCATCATCTATTTTCTTCCGTGGTTTGTTTATTTTATCCCTCATAAAGGTTATCAGCTAACAGAGGATGAAGTAGAAACAATAGCTCCGAAAGTTCTTAAAAGAGATAAGAACATACTTTCAATTCAGACTAAAGCAGGGATTTCAACACTTGGTGCTGGTTCCTTAGCAGTTTTACTAGGTAGAGCTTTCCCGATAGAGGATTATTTATATTTTACTTCCCATCTACTGAATCTAGTGCTAATGATCCTTGTTCTAATCATTGCTTTTGGAATTCGCATTTGGATCAGTATTGGGAAAAAAGAGTCTGTCATAAAGCCTTTCAAGAAAGCTAAAAAAATGTATTGTCGCCCAGTAAGATTTAGGTTACTACTAAAAAATCTTCTATTAGTAACATTGGCTTTATTTCTTTCAGCTGTATCATTTTGCTTTGTTCTGAGTACCAGTAAACCCAATCTAATTCTTCATGTGGCCTTATTTGCTTTTTCATTGGTTTTTTTATCACATGGTAATTTATTATTATATGCTTCAGGCGAGGATTATAAGGCAAAAATTAAAAAATAGGAAAAAGTGTAAATGTCAAGAAAGGATGATCTATGTTTAAACCAGCAAAAATCGAACGGTTGCCGAAAATGAACTTTCGCTATCATTTATTAAAAGTTGACGGAGAGTGGTATTTGATGGAAGTCGATCGGCCGATTATCATCACCTATTTTCTGCCATGGTTTGTTTATTTGATTCCTCATAAAGCCTATCAGCTGACAGAGGATGAAGTAGAAGTCCTAGCTCCAAAAGTGTTTGAGAGGGATAAGCATCATCAGAGTTTAGTGAATAACAAAATTTGGAAGACCTCGCTTGGTATAGGTGTAACCTCCATGCTATTAGCAAGGGCATTTCCAATAGAAAAATACCTCAATTTTACCTCTCACTTGCTTAATCTATCCTTGATGATGTTGATTTTAATTTTTGTAGTGGGACTTCGGATTTGGATGGGTAGAGGGGAAGGGATGCAGGAAATTGTGGCAGATAAAACACCTCGAAAAGTGTATTGCTTTCCTGAATATATAAAAAACATACTATTACCTTTAATATATGTAACTTTTCTTATAGTCATGTTCATTGCAGTATGTTATGCAATTTTAATAAACTTTGAGCCCAATTTTATAATACATTTTGGTCTATTAATCTCATCATTTCTGTTTTTTATCTCTGGGAATTTAATTTTTTATTCCCCAATTATCTCTTTCAAAGCTAAAGTCAAGTAGATCCAGTCAAGTGAAATTCAGAAGCAAGAGCAACATCCATCTGCTTTTGGATCTTAAAAGAATTTTTTAGAAAGGAGTATGTCATGAAAAACGAAAAGAAAGTCGATATTGAGCAGGCGAACAAAGTCTACTTTAAAAGTTTAGCCAATACACGTGCTTCAGCATCGATGATGCTTATTTCCTTTGCGGGTGTATTTGTATTGTTAATAGAAATACTTAGTTTTTATAGTTACTACGATAAAATTGTGGGAGTTAATCCGTTCAGCAATTGGTTCTTTGATATCCTCGTCTCGTATTGCCTTTATCTTATAATCGTATTTTTTATCCCATTAATTGGTAAGTTTGCATATAGAAGGCAAGTATTGTCAACGACTCTGCTATTATTGACCTATATAGGGATGTTTTTATCGCTCCAAGTCATGGGCTTGCTCATCATTGTTTCTGCTCTGGCAAATAAAGAATTTGAGGTAGGTTTCCCGAAATATGGCTTCATCGTCATTCCTTTTCTTGTGATTTGTACCTTATTGGGCTTTATTTATCATTATTTTTGGCTTAAGAAGCAGTTAAAGATTGGCTTTTCACCAACTAGAACCCTGGGAAATTATTTCGCAAAATCAAGTAGTTACAGTAGCAATGCCCTAATGATCATCTTCGTCTGCTCCATGATAGGAGCGGCCCTTACTGGCTATTTTGGAGTGGTGCTAGGAGTATCCGTAAGCATACTGTTCAGTTACGCCTTTACTCAGTTGCTGACAGAAGTGGGCTACCTCTTGTATTTGAAAACAAAAAGCAAGGAATACTGGGAGGATGAACCTGAGGATAATCCGACGCTGTGGGATTTACTATGGAATTGGTTGAAAGGCTTCAGTCTGAAAAAAGCTAAACTTCGTATTCCGTTAGAAATAGTGAGCTATCTATTGATAATTGTAGCACTTGATCATTTAGGATATGCTGATGCAAAGGTAAGACGACCAATCTGGTTGGTGTGGTTTGTCAGAATGATTACCCTAGGAATCGTCTTGGACTTCTTCATTAGCATAGCGCGTACCATCATGCGCAAGTTTTCGAATAAAAGGCAAGACAAAAAATAACAAAAAAATACCTGACCGAGAGCTTTCTCAGTTAGGTATTTTTGTCGGTTACGCCCTTTGTATCTTATTCTAATATCAAAAGGCCTTCTTTGATTTCAAATGGGTTGTTTGGGTTGATGCGGTCATAGAACATGATGCCGTTGGTGTGGTCGATTTCATGTTGAACGACAATGGAGTTGTAGCCTTTGAGTTTGATGCGTTTCTTTTCCCCATCTTTTGTGAAATACTCAACCGTCACGCGGGCATGACGAACCACATAGCCTGGGACGTTGCGGTCTACAGAGAGACAGCCTTCCCCGTCGCCAAGAGCTGCATCTTGAACAGAATGGGCGACAACCTTTGGATTGTACATGACTTCTTGAAGGCTATAGGCTTCTTTTGGTGGGTTGCCATCGGCATCTTCTGGATTGGGAACCAAAACAGCGATGATTCGTTTAGAGATATCCAACTGTGGTGCTGCGAGTCCCACTCCTCCACGGAGGCCAAGTTTTTCAGCCATAACAGGGTCTTGAGAATGGTGCAAGAATTGCATCATTTTTTCACCCAGGATAATTTCCTGATCAGACAAAGGGAAGGTCACATCTTCTGCAACAGCTCGAAGTGTTGGATTTCCTTCGCGGATAATGTCATCCATATCAATCAAATGGGACGCTCTTGTAACTTTTTCAATTGCTTTCATCGTTTTACTCTCACTTTCTTTCTACCCTCCATGATAACACAAAAGAGCCTAAAATTAAAGTTATCTGTCGATGGTTTCCGCATGTTTGATGGACAAATCACTCATCATTTTGGGATCTAAAATCGTATAGACTCGCCCTTCTCTTTGGACTAAGCCCTCTTCGATCATCTGCTTGATGACGCGGCTAAGGTGGCGGTAGCTGATCCCAAAATGCAGGGCCAGCTGATTCATCTTGGGTTTGAGGGTCCCATTTTCATCGCAATGTTCCAGAAAATGCGTAGCGAGGCGTTCCTTGACCGAATAATGAAAGTTGGCAGGAGCCAAATAGTTGATCTGGTGCAATTTCTCAGCCAAGGTCTTGGCCGTAGAGCGTAAAAAGGTTGGATCAAGCAGGAGGCGCTTCTTAAAGTGCTGGGCTGGGAGCTGGACGACTAGTGAGTCTTGGTCTGCAATGACCGATGTGATACAGACCCGATCGAGCAGGAGCTCAATTTCTCCTAACAGTCCAGGTTTTTCTTGGATTTCAAGGATGGTGTCGCTGCCGTTTTCAAGACTATGGACGATCTTGAGCCGGCCTTTGAGAAAATAAGGAATGACATCTTGGTCAGAACCCTGGCGGCAGATATACTCTCCAGCCTGATAGAGAACGAGATCCAGCTGACTAAGACAGTCACCTGGAAAGATCTGATCCAATTGGTAGTCAGTGATGATCTCCATGAGTTTCGTAGATGGGGAAATTTTTTTCATCTTAATCTCCTAAAATAGGACAAATGTCCTATTTTTCTCTTTCTAAATTGATTATACTAGGATTCTATTGAAAATACTAGTTTGAATCTTTTCTAAAAAAAACTAGTAAAGTCAAATGTTACCAGTAAAGTGTAGGAAATAAAAAAATGAAAAAAACAATGGAAAGAATCAGTCTCTTGAGCTTGTCGCTCATGCTGATCTCATCTTTTTCAATTACAGCCGGTTTGCCAGCTATGAAGTCCTATTTCAGCCAATTCGGATATTCAGCAGGACAGGTGGAACTCTTGGTTTCCCTGCCGGCCTTTGCGGTTGTGGTCATGCTCTTTTTAAATAGCCTGATCGAGCGGTGGATGAGTGAGCGCCAGATGATTGTCGCAGGGCTCTTGCTCTTTTCAACTAGCGGCCTTGTGCCTTTGGTCGTGCAGGACTATCCTCTCATCTTTCTGAGTCGTTTTCTCTTTGGTTTGGGGACAGGAATGATCAATGCCAAGGCTATTTCGATTATCAGTGAACGCTACTCAGGCAATGACAAGACTCGGATGCTGGGCTATCGGGGGTCTGCTGAAGTGGTGGGTTCTGCCATCTTGACTTTTATGGTGGGACAACTCTTACCCCTAGGCTGGCCAGCGATCTTTGCTGTATATGGAGGTGGTTACTTGATTTTACTCCTCTATATCCTTTTTGTCCCCTATCCTAAGGGGAAAAAACAGGCTAGCTTGAAGGAGAAAAAGAAAGGTTCCGCACGCCTTCGCTCCCCTCAATGGCGTTTTAGTCTGATGCTAGCCGTGATTGCTGGTATCATCATTTGTTTCAATTCCATCATTAGCCTGCGCGTGCCGGATATCATTGTTGACGCTCGTATGGGAACAGCGACAACAGCTGGAACAGTCCTAAGTCTGATGCAATTGACAGGGATTGTAGCGGGAGTGGGCTTTGCTAGTTTGACACATGTTTTCAAAAAGAACTTGCTCATGATCATGTGCTTTGGTTTCGGTCTAGCGTTAGCCTTGATTGGCTTGTCTGGACAGCTGTGGAGCCTGGTTCTAGGAACCCTCTTGGCAGGATTTACCTACAGTACAGGAGTAACCAGTATCTTCTATCACTTATCTGAAAAAATTCCGACTAATCTTCTGAATCTTGCGACCTCGCTTGTCTTGATTGGCTGCAATCTTGGATCAGCCGTCTCTTCTTTCTTCATCCAGTTGGTGACGCCACTAGCTCCTTCCAATCATCTGCTCTTTGTCTGGATTGGTGCTTTGATGCTCCTAACAGGAGTCTTCGCCTCACAATTACTAGCACGAACGAAATGATTGAAAAATCATTTCGTTTTTTTAATTCAATCTATTGCATCCTGTCACTAGCTCGTGTTATTATAGGAGGAGTGTGAAAAAAAGAATAGTTTAAAGGAAAAAATAATGAAAAGAATCATGGAGAAAGTGAGTATTCTTGCGCTTTCATTTATATTGACGACTTCGTTTTCGATTTCGAGTGCGCAGTCGGCCATGTTTGCCTATTACAAGGAAATTCCTCACAGCATGATTGAGCTCTTGGTCTCGCTTCCTTCTGCAGGGATCATGGTTTCACTCATTTTCAATAAATGGATTGGGCGACTATTTTCAGAGCGTCAGATGATTGTGATAGGCCTAGTCGCTTACGCTCTATGTGGCTTTATTCCCTTAATCAGTCCAGCTTATCCGGTTGTCTTTTTGTCTCGGATTATTTTCGGGATGGCGGTTGGCTTACTCAATGTTTCTGCCATTGCCATTATCAGTGAGCGCTATAAAGGAAAAGAACGTGTCCAAACACTTGGCATTCGTGGCTCTGCAGAAGTTGTCGGGACAGCAGTTCTGACCTTTGGGGTTAGCCTTTTGATCCGCTTTGGCTGGCAGGCTGCCTTTCTCGTCTATGGAATCAGTATTCCTATCTTGCTCTTGTATCTCTTATTTGTCCCTTATGGTTCGAAAACAGTGGATGCAGAGGAGAAACATCGGAATGATCAAATGACAGCTAGTCAATGGCGGACAGCGCTTGGCCTAGCAGTCGTCGCGGCGTCAATCGTCTTGTCTAATGTCATGATAACCATCCGGATTCCAAGTGTAGTGGAGCAAGTTGGTCATGGCACTGCCCAAACTGCAGGGCTTATTTTAGCAGCTATGCAATTTGTCGGAATCCTTGCAGGATTAGCCTTCTCCCCATTAACCCAGCTCTTCCGCGATCGCTTGTTGGTAGTTTCGGGAGTGGCCTATGGCTTGACCCAAATGTTGATCGGGGTTTCTACCAATCTCTGGATGCTCGCCATTGTGACCATCCTTGCAGGCTTCGCCTACAGTGTAGCTCTTACAACTGTTTATAATGTCTTATCTGATCAGATGCCAGCTGGAGTATTAAGTCAGGCAACATCCATTGCGGTGTTGGGGTGTAGTGCAGGTTCGATCGCAACGACCTTTGTTCTCAGCCTCTTAGGAACTGTCTCCTCAACTCCTGCCTTTATTTTTGGATTTTCTGGTATCCTCATGATCCTGATTTCCTTTTTTAGCCTTTGGATTGTGCGAAAGAGCGGGAAGACATCATGCGGCTAGATAAATTTTTAGTGGATTGTGGCGTGGGGAGTAGGACCGAGGTCAAGCAGCTTCTCAAGCAAAATAAAATCGCAGTGAATGGAAAAAAAGAGACAGCAGGGAAGCTACAGATTGATCCAGACAAGGATCAGGTGACCTTTATGGGGGAAAATCTGGTCCATGAAACCTTTGTGTACTATCTGCTTCATAAACCAGCTGGAGTCATCTCAGCGACTGAGGATGATCATCACCAAACTGTCTTGGATCTATTGGATGAGACAGCCCGTCACAAGGAAGTCTTTCCTGTCGGGCGCCTAGATATCGATACCCATGGCTTGCTCCTTTTGACCAATAATGGTAAGCTCGCCCATGCCATGCTGTCGCCGAAGAAGCATGTGTCGAAGGTCTACCGTGCCCAGGTGGCTGGGATCATGGATGAGGCAGATGTGGCCCGTTTTGAAGCAGGCATTGCCCTCAAAGATTTCACGACTTTGCCTGCGAGATTGCAGATCTTAGAGGTGGATGAGGCCAGCGCCAGTTCCTATGTCGAAATTGAAATTGCTGAAGGAAAATTCCATCAGGTCAAGCGCATGGTCGCTGCCTGTGGCAAGGAAGTGGTGGATTTAGAGCGGATCTCGATGGGTCCTCTAACGCTAGATTCCACTCTTCAATTGGGAGAATGGCGGAGACTCCATCCTTCTGAACTCAAGTCCCTAGAGGTATTCGGAGTTCCCTTATAAGCAAAAAACCAAGAGGCTGGGACAAAAGTCCTAGCCTCTCAATTGTCTTTGGATTGTCGAGCAAGACGCAGTGGTTGAGTGGCCTCTACTACGCTGATTTCATCAGCTTTTATAGCCCTACTCAACTGTGCGGAGGTGGGACGACGAAATCGAATTCTAACGAATGACCGATTTCTGTCCCACTCTCTATTTTTTTGTATCAAAAAAATGTACTTAAAATACAAAAAAGCATATATAATAGCTTGTCTTCTCAAAGTAAATCGATTATAATGAAAAAAGATGGGTTGTGTATAAAATCACAATATGTAGTGATAATTTTTCGACTCACATACCTTATCTAGTAAACGTAGAAAAAGGAGAAAAATCGTTTATGAAAAAGTGGCTCTATTCTGTTGTGACAACAGTTGCCCTATTTTTACTAGCGGCTTTAGGATTTGCCAAACCCAATAGTCCAGCTAAAGTCCATGCAGATACGATCAATGATGTTGTGACATCTGTAAACATCTCGAAATCAACTGGTGGAGCGATTACAGATCCACTCGGTGTTTGGGAGAGTTTTCAAGTTGAAGCAAACTTTGTGTTGCCAAATGGTCGTGTAAAAAAGGGAGATCAGACCGTTATCCAACTTGGAGATGACTTTAAGGTCTTTGAAACGGACACCATTGACCTGCTGGATCCAAGCGGTCAAAAAGTTGCGACAGCAACAGTAGATGATCAAAGAAAAGTCATCACCGTAACCTATACGGACTATCCTGAAAGAATGGCCAATGTGACAGGGAAACTGCGTTTCTTTGCGCGTGTAGACCACCAAGTCGTCAAAGGACAAAAGACACTTGATTTTACTCTTACGATCGATAAGAAAGTGATTTCAGGTGGGAATATCGATTACAAAGGGGTCAATCCAGGTGAGAATCCTCCTACTCCAGAAGTCTTTAGCAAGTGGGGGTGGACCAACTCAGATGATAAATTAAAATTGACCTATACCTTGAATATCAATCAAGGCCATACAGCCCTTCATAATATTGACATTAAAGACCAATTGGCCTTTACAGATGGGAAGATCAAGGCAGATTCTGTCAATATCCATACAGGGACTTGGCAGGTCAGTGACGAAGATGGGGCTTATCATTTAAAAGATACCACAAACGTCACCAAGAATTATTCCCCTGTTGTCAGCGCTGATGGTCAATCTCTGACGGTTCATATTGGAGATCTAGCTCCTGAACAAGGGATGACGATTCGCTATGATGTCTATCTGGACAAGGTCCCAGCCATCAATACATCCTTTAAAAACAATGCTAGCATGACAGCTACAGAAATCAAGGAGCAAAATAAGGTTGCAGATGTTCTGTATCAGTTCCTTGATGGAAAATTCAATGGTGAGAAATATTCCTTCACCATTCACAAAAAAGGTGAAAATGGTCAAGCGCTTGCAGGTGCTGTCTTTGCTGTGACAGCAGATGATACTGGTGAGCAAGTGGGAACCATCACGACAGATGAGAATGGTGTTGGTACCATTACGGGCTTGATCAAACAAGCTTATACGGTTCAAGAAATTCAAGCTCCAACAGGCTATGTTCTCTCAGAAGAACCTATCAAGATCAGCAAGGATGATTTTGGAAATGATCTTGCGATTACTCGTGATGTTGTGAACCAAAAAGAAAAAACAAGCGTTGCTGGTCAAAAGACATGGAATGATAATGACAACCAAGATGGCAAGCGTCCATCAAAAATCACAGTCAATCTCCTAGCAAATGGAGTCAAAGTTGCTTCTAAAGAAGTGAAACCAGATGCAGCAGGAACTTGGGCCTATCATTTTGATAATCTTGATGTGGTCGATGATGCTGGTAATGTCATTGCCTACACTGTTTCAGAAGAACCTGTTGAAGGCTATGAAGCGACTATTGAAGGAACCAATATTACCAACAGTCGGACACCAGAAGTTGTTGAGATTCCAGTAACGAAAGTTTGGAAAGACAATGATAACCAAGATGGCGTTCGTCCTGACAAGGTCACTGTTCGTCTCCTTGCAGATGGTACAGAAGTAGCTAGCCAAGAGCTCAGTGAAGCAACTGATTGGAAGACAGTCTTTACCAATCTTCCAAAATACAATCACGGCAAACAAATTGTCTACACAGTCACAGAAGACACAGTAGCCAATTACTCTGCTGCGATTGATGGAACAAGCATTACCAATAGCTACAAGCCTGGTAAAACCAGCGTCACTGTTACAAAACGTTGGGAAGACAACAATGACCAAGATGGCAAACGTCCAAGCGCCATTAAGGTACAGCTCTATGCAGACGGCAAAGCTCAAGGAAAAGAAGTGGAACTTTCTGCTAAAAATAACTGGACTCATACCTTTAGTAATTTGCCTCTAAAAGCGAAAGGCAAAGAGATTCAGTACCAAGTGAAAGAAGTTGGAACAGTCAAAGGCTATACTAGTACGGTCGATGACAGTAACAAGGGAAATGTAGTGATTACCAATAGCCGCACACCAGAAGTAACAGAAGTAGCGGTCAAGAAGATCTGGGATGATGCAGACAATAAAGAGGGTCTTCGTCCTGAAAAAATCACAGTTCGTCTCCTTGCAGATGGTCAAGAAGTGGCTGTAAAAGAAATCACAGCTACTGATAATTGGCAGGCAAGCTTTACGGATCTACCTGTATACAAGGAAGGCAAGAAGATTGCCTACACGATTACAGAGGATCCAGTAGCAGGTTATACAAGCAACATTGATGGTTTCACGGTAACCAACCGTCATACGCCACCAACAACACCTCCTACCACACCACCAAGCACACCGCCAACGACTCCGCCTACAACCCCACCAACGACACCGCCAACAACACCTCCTACAACTCCACCGACAACACCACCAACAACGCCGCCAAGCACACCGGAAAAACCAGAAACTCCAACTACACCAAAAGAAGGAAAGAAAAAAATTCTTCCATCAACTGGTGAAGTTGTTGCTTACGGGTTGACCATACTCGGTGCACTTTTAGCAATTTTTGCTTTGGCTTTGCTCTTGCGTGGTAAACGGAAAGAGAAATAAGCTTCATACCGATAAAAGACAAATATCCTAGAGATATTTGTCTTTTTGAATAATTTGCTTGAAGAATGATCCATCAAACCGTTCAAATTCCCAAGGTTCTTTTTAGAAAAGAGAAAAGCTCCTCTCAAAGGAAACATAAGTGTTTGACAGAAAGATGAAATCTTGGTAGAATAAGAAGGTCGAATAGACAACTAACTCTTTCTTGGTAGCAGGATATGCCAAACCTGCCACTCGGATAGAGCATAAAGAAAAGGAGCTTATCATGGCAATCTCAAAAGAGAAAAAAAATGAAATCATTGCACAATACGCACGTCACGAAGGTGACACTGGTTCAGTAGAAGTACAAGTTGCTGTCCTTACTTGGGAAATCAATCACTTGAACGAACACATCAAACAACACAAAAAAGACCACGCTACTTACCGTGGTTTGATGAAGAAAATCGGTCGCCGTCGTAACTTGTTGGCTTACCTTCGTACAAACGACGTTAACCGTTACCGTGAGTTGATCAACTCTCTTGGACTTCGTCGTTAATCTGCTCTATTTTCCACTTACGCTGCGTTGTCACCTTGCCTCGATATACTCAAGTATAATCTTCAGCTACGGTTCCTAGCATCGTAAGGTAAAATAGACCAGAACTATCTCCCTTCGGGGAGATTTTTTGTTTTCACCTGATTTTAGCCCGAGCTCAAAACAGCTCTCTGAATTCAGAGGGCTGTTTTCTTGTCTTTTCCTTATCAAACGAGATCCATTATTCTGAGGAAGTCGTTTTGTTTGACAGATGTAATGTCTAGAGTTACAATTGATGCATCTTAAGAAATAGAGGTTCTCAATATGATTGATATTACATATCTAGACAGTGCAAAACAAGAAAGAGTCATGCATTTTGATTCTTATGAAGAATTTGAACGTTCCCAACAGGTCTGCCTAATCGGGGTTGCGGATTATTTTCCTGTGACAAAATTGACCTATAATGGACATGAATTGGACTATCAAGGTGTATACGGGGATGTCTTCTTCTATTTGATGAAGCAAGATTTGACACCCTATCAAAATTAAAGGAGAAAGAAAATGGCAAAAGCAATTACAGACGCAACATTTGAAGCAGAAACAAAAGAAGGCTTGGTCTTGGTAGACTTTTGGGCAACCTGGTGTGGTCCATGTCGTATGCAAGCGCCTATTTTAGAAAAATTATCGGAAGAGCTTTCGGAAGATGAGTTAAAAATCCTAAAAATGGATGTGGACGAAAATCCAGAAACAGCGCGTGCTTTCGGAATTATGTCCATTCCAACCTTGCTCTTTAAAAAAGATGGGCAGGTTGTTAAACAAGTAGCAGGAGTGCATACCGCAGCACAAATTAAGGCCATTGTGGCAGAGTTGAGTTAAAAAGCAAAAAAGCTAAAGAGGAATGAACCTTCTTTAGCTTTTTTTGAATTTTATTCTCCCAATTCTGCACTGTAAGCAATAATTTGATCGACAGTGTCTGAAAGGAATTGGATGGTATCGCGGAGTGGTTTGTCAGTTGAGATATCTGCTCCGATGATCATGGCTGACTCAAGTGGGGTCTTGCTACCACCTGATTTAAGGAGGTCTAGCCAATCTTTCGCTCCATTTTCGGAGTTCTTCAAATGCAAGTATCCCGCTGTTGAGATAACCAAGCCAGCTGAGTAGGTATAGCTGTAAAGCCCCATGTAGTAGTGGCTTTGACGCATCCAGGTCAATGCTGCATCGTCATCGATTTCAACAGCGTCTCCCCAGAATTCGGTTAAGACTTCCTTCATGATGCTGTTGAGCTTGCTAGCGCCGAAGGTGCCACCTTCTTCGATCAAGGTGTAGACCTTGCGTTGGAAGGCTGCTTCCAACAAGTGGGTGATGAAGTTGTGGAAGTAGGTGTCTGTCAAACGGTGAGCTAGGGCAAAGCGTTTTTGACGAGGATCGTCAAACTGGTGTTCCAAGTAGTCGCTAAGGAGGAGCTCGTTAAAGGTAGAAGGAGCTTCCACATAGTAGGTCGACATGTGGGCGTTGAAGTAGCTTTGGTTGTTGTCTGAGAAGATGAATTGACCAGAATGTCCGATCTCATGGATCAGGGTATAAACATCGCTCATCCGTCCTGTCCAGCTCATCAGGACATAAGGATGGACACGGTAAGGATCGGCTGCATAACCACCGGAATCCTTGCCTTCATTAGCAGCAAAGTCGACCCAACGTTCGGTTTGGTAGCGGGCAATTTCGCGAGAATATTCTTCGCCAAGAGGTGCCACGGATTTCATGACCAAGTCATAAGCGTCATCAATGGTGACATCTGGGTTGAGCGCACTGTCCAAGTCCAACTTCCAATCAGCAAAGGTCATTTTCTCAAGGCCGTTGACCTTGGCCACGTGTTTGAGGAATTTTTGAGCGACCGGAGCGAAGTCCTTCATAATCAGGTCAATCTGACGATCAAACATAGCACGATCCACTTCCTGCTCAGCTAGGAGATAGTCAAAGACGGAGTCGTAGCCCCGCATATCTGCGATCAGTTTTTCAGACTTAACTTGAGCTAGATAGGTAGCAGCAGCCGTATTTTGGTGCTTGCGGAGACCTTCTGAGAAGGAACGAAAGGCTTTTTCACGAACTTCCGCATTCTCATGGTTTTGGTAGAAGTTTTCATAGGTAACAAAGCTATTCTTGTAAACTTTTCCATCCACTTCAAAATCAGCCATTTCAAAGTCACCTGCCCGCATCTTGGTATAGATATCTTGCGGTCCGTAGAAGACTTCACCCAGGTTGGTCAGAGTTTTTTCCACATCAGCTCCCAAGTAGTGAGCTTTTTTAATTTTAGCCTGACGAATGGCAAAAGTGAGGTGAGGCAATTGTCCGAGACGTTCAAGGACTTCTTCATCCGCTTCTACCAAAGCATCATCAAAGAAGGAAAGTTCAACGCTCGCCCAAGTTTCGAAATCCATCCCTGCTTGGGCAATTTCTGCAAAAGCTTCATCGCCAAAGTCCGTCGTTTGGGGCATAAAGCTGTAGTTGCCAATGTGGCTGAGTTGGATCTGAATTTGTTCAAAGACTGCAAAGGCAGCTTCAAAGTCTTCAAAAGTGTGGAGCTTGCCCTTGTAGTTACGGACAAATTCATTGATTTCTTCGCGCGTTTTTTCAATGGCACGCAAGAAGTCTTCCTGGTCTTGATAGAGGGCTGTGAGGTCCCAGAGTTCGTTCTCAGGAAATTCAGAACGTTTTTTTAATTCCATAGTGTTCTCCTTTTGATCAAATAACTATACTAAGTATAGCAGAAAAAAGGACAGAAACATAGAGGAAGAGGGGAAAATGCTTGTGTAAAAATCTTGAAAAGAGCTGGAAAAATCGACCATTTTTGATATACTAGGATAGATATGAGGAGGTTTTTATGAAAAAGGTTATGATTTCACTACTGGCGGGTGCGTCCGTTCTAGCTCTGGTGGCTTGTGCACCCAAACGTTATGAACGCCAAAGTAAACCAAAGACAGCAACGTCATCATCGGTTAAAAAAGAGAAGAAGGATACAGGTCAAAAGAACTATCAAGAAGTATTAGATCGCTACAAGGCTTATGCAACCGCAATTAATGCCAAAGACCAAACGGCTTTACAAAATGAACTGAAGAAGATTGAAGCAACTTCAGAAGAATATGCGTATGTCTTTAACCTTCAAACACTTGGAAGCACCAATGAGTGGCACTATGCTTTTGAGGATCTTAATCGTGATGGTAATGATGAACTGCTGATTGGGGATGGCAAAACGATTGCTGCTGTGTATTATTTGAAAGATAAGCTGCCAACCTTGCTCCATGTAGCCTATGTGGCTTCTGCAGGTGGCTATCGCTCTAGCTTAGATCTTTTCGATAATGGACAAATCGTCTATGCCACGTGGCAATCTCTTAATCCAGAAATGGAATTGAGCCTTTATTCGCTAGAAAAAGGGGAAGCCAAGGAAGAAAAGAAAGCAACCATTCAAATTGGTGGGGACCAAACAGCAGAGAAGGCTCTTGGGATTTCAGCCAAGAAGTTGAACCTCAGTAAGCTAGACTGGAAAAAATTTGATGGTTCAGGGGATTCCAAATCAACAGCAAAAGCAGAAGAGAAAAAATCAGAAAGCTTCCAAGTGCAAGTCAGTGTGTCGGATCTTCGTATTCGAAAAGAACCATCTACTTCAGCTCCATCTGCAGGAATGATCGCAAAAGGAACTCATACCATTACGGAAACCGTAGAGGCGGATGGTCATACTTGGGGCAAATTGGAATCTGGACAAGGCTGGATCGCCCTTGACTTCACAACGCGTGTGGATGGTTCTAAATCAGCAAGCACAAGTAAGAAAAGCAGTGGAATGAATATTCAAGAAATTCAGAACGGTGATTTTTCAAGTATTGCAGGAACCTGGAGAAATGGTCTAGGTTGGGTTCTGGAATTTGATAAAGATGGTTTGACAGGAAAAGGATTTGTAACAGATGGTAGTGGAGTTGTTGATAGAATTAATCCCGATCACGGCTATATTAGTGGGGGGATCCATAGTTCAAAACCAAATACAGCTGGTGGAGCTGCGATCTCATTCTTGCCAGCTGGAACACCTATGAAGCCAGATAGTAATCAGAATAGTGATCCATCAGATACATCAAAAGACCGTATATGGGTAGGGCAACAATATATTTGGGATACTGACTCGTTCTTCTACCGTGTGGACTAAAGGAGTGGTACTATGAGAAAATTGATGATTTCACTACTGGCGGGTTTGTCTATTCTATCTTTAGCAGCCTGCACCCCAAAACGCTATGAGCGTAAGCACAGTCCTGTAGGATCTTCATCCGTCAAGAAGTCCTCTGGTGAGACCAAAGAAAAAGAGCAGTCGCAAGAAGAAAAGTCAGATGAACATGACAAAGAAGTCATTGGGACCTTGTCAAAAGCGGACCAAGCGGATATCTATTCGATCATTGAAAACAGTGCGTCTTTGACCTATTCACTTCAGGTGCAACCGACTCGTTTGCTGGAGTTGAACAATGATCACGGTGCAGTTGATGGTTACCCACAAGACATGTTCATTGATTACTACAATACCTACACGCCGGGAACTTATAATTTGCAAGATGTCATTGATAAATTGAATGCTGAAGAGACCTCGGACTCTATCCGTAGTCTGTCACAAGACCAGCTGATCCAACTGACAAACGAAAAGAAGGACGGCTGGATCTATTCGACAAAAGACAAGGCCTTCTACGAAATTGTAGCTGGTGGTCGTGGCGGAGCGATGCCACCGATGGAAATTCCTTCACCGGATGAATGGGTGGTCAATGAAGATTCAGTTGAAGTGACAACGACTATCCAAGGCACTTCCGATCCATACAGACGTTTTGTCTTGAAACGCAACAACAAGAAATACAAGGGTGGAACCCACAAAACACGCTTTTATGTCGACAGTACAGAATTCGTGAAATCGTAAAAATAATCAAAAGCTATATCTAGCTCTAAAATTTTTATATAGAACTTGCTGAAGATTCACAGAAAAAGGCCCTCAAAGCCTTTTTCTTTTGGGCTTGAATATGTTAAAATAAAAGGTATACGTGCTTGGATACAAAGATGAGGATATAACAAATAGATGGGGCTGCGTCAATCAATGCTATCATGCGTAATTGAACCCGCCTACAACTCTGTGGAAAAAGATAAATCTACCTAGGAGCGTTCGCTCCGTCGTTCGATTTCCTATTTTCCTTTGAGTTGCTTAACGGCTTGGTATCTTGAGTAATTGAATTTTGGCCTCATTTCTTAGGAAAAAAGATAAGCTTCCTAGCACTCATCGAGTGCGGCGTCACCTTCCTATTTTTCTACAGAAATGTTCGGCAAGCCGAACCGTCCAAAATATCTTGATAGTTGAACACGGGCTAAATCCCTAGTGAAAAAGATAGATTTCCTGGTGTGAGTGGCACACTGCGTCAATCTCCTATTTTTATACGGGATTCTTCACGCCCTTTGTATCCTGATTTTTGTAGGCAAGTCGTATAATTTTATCAATCCAAAGGGGATTAAAATGACAAAACAAGTGTTTCAAACGACTTTTGCGGGTCGTGAGTTAATCGTAGAGACCGGTCAGGTTGCTAAGCAAGCAAATGGCTCTGTTGTCGTGCGTTATGGTGAGTCAACTGTCTTGACGGCAGCTGTCATGTCTAAGAAAATGGCAACTGGGGATTTCTTCCCACTTCAAGTTAACTACGAAGAAAAAATGTATGCGGCTGGGAAATTTCCTGGTGGCTTTATGAAACGGGAAGGTCGTCCTTCTACAGATGCGACTCTGACAGCGCGTTTGATTGACCGTCCAATCCGTCCAATGTTTGCGGAAGGTTTCCGTAACGAAGTGCAAGTTATCAACACAGTCCTTTCTTACGATGAAAATGCATCTGCCCCAATGGCAGCTATGTTTGGTTCATCCTTGGCTCTTTCTATCTCAGATATTCCGTTTGACGGACCTATCGCTGGGGTCCAAGTAGGCTATGTTGACGGGGAAATCATCATCAACCCAACGCAAGAACAAGCTGAGCGCTCTCTTCTTGAATTGACAGTAGCTGGTACCAAACACGCTATCAACATGGTAGAGTCTGGTGCCAAAGAATTGTCAGAAGAAATCATGTTGGAAGCTCTTCTCAAAGGGCACGAAGCCGTTAAAGAATTGATTGCCTTCCAAGAAGAAATCGTTGCGGCAGTTGGGAAAGAAAAAGCAGAAGTGGAATTGCTTCGTGTGGATGCTGACTTGCAGGCTGAAATCATCACAGCCTACAACAGCGACCTTCAAAAAGCGGTCCAAGTAGAAGAAAAATTGGCGCGTGAAGCTGCGACTCAAGCAGTCAAAGATCAAGTCACAGCAGTTTACGAAGAAAAATATGCCGACCACGAAGAGTTTGATCGCATCATGCGGGACGTGGCTGAAATCTTGGAACAAATGGAACATGCAGAAGTGCGCCGTCTAATTACAGAAGACAAGGTTCGTCCGGATGGTCGTAAGGTCGATGAAATCCGTCCTTTGGATGCACAAGTCGACTACCTTCCTCGTGTGCACGGTTCAGGTCTCTTTACTCGTGGACAAACGCAAGCCCTTTCTGTCTTGACATTGGCACCAATGGGTGAAACGCAAATCATCGATGGTTTGGATCCAGAGTACAAGAAACGCTTTATGCACCACTATAACTTCCCACAATACTCGGTTGGTGAAACAGGTCGTTACGGTGCGCCTGGTCGTCGTGAAATTGGTCACGGTGCTCTTGGTGAGCGTGCCCTTGCTCAAGTATTGCCAAGCTTGGAAGAATTCCCATATGCCATCCGTTTGGTAGCAGAAGTATTGGAATCAAATGGTTCTTCATCTCAAGCCTCTATCTGTGCGGGAACACTTGCCCTTATGGCTGGTGGTGTGCCAATCAAGGCCCCAGTAGCTGGTATTGCCATGGGTCTCATTTCAGATGGAAACAACTACACCGTATTGACAGATATCCAAGGTTTGGAAGACCACTTTGGAGACATGGACTTCAAGGTAGCTGGTACGCGTGACGGAATTACTGCCCTTCAAATGGATATCAAGATCCAAGGGATTACTGCAGAAATCTTGACAGAAGCGCTTGCTCAAGCCAAGAAAGCTCGTTTTGAAATCCTTGATGTGATTGAAGCAACGATTCCAGAAGTGCGTCCAGAATTGGCACCAACTGCTCCGAAAATTGATACCATCAAGATTGATGTGGACAAAATCAAGATTGTCATCGGTAAGGGTGGAGAAACCATCGATAAGATCATCGCAGAAACAGGCGTTAAGATTGATATCGACGAAGAAGGTAACGTATCGATCTACTCGAGCGACCAAGATGCGATTAACCGTGCCAAAGAGATCATTGCTGGTTTGGTGCGTGAAGCCAAAGTGGATGAAGTCTACCATGCCAAAGTGGTTCGGATTGAGAAATTCGGTGCCTTTGTCAACCTCTTTGATAAGACAGATGCCCTCGTTCATATCTCTGAAATGGCTTGGACGCGCACCAACCGTGTCGAAGACTTGGTAGCGATTGGCGATGAAGTGGATGTCAAGATTATCAAGATTGACGAAAAAGGTCGTGTCGATGCTTCTATGAAGGCACTATTGCCACGTCCGCCAAAACCTGAACATTCAGAAGAAAAAGGTGAAAAGGGTCCTCGTCATGGCGATCGTCCTCGTCACCACAACAAAGACCACAAACCTAAAAAAGACTTTATCATTACACAAAAAGATTCAGAATAATCATTAGAAAAGGAGGAGCACGGTATGGGATGGTGGCGTGAAACCATCAATATTGTAAAAGAAAATGACCCAGCAGCGCGTACCTCGCTGGAGGTCCTTTTGACCTATCCGGGCGTCAAAGCACTGGCAGCTCACCGTGTTTCCCACTTTTTGTGGAACCATGGTTTTAAGCTCTTGGCGCGGATGCATAGCCAATTCTGGCGTTTTTGGACCCAGATCGAAATCCATCCAGGTGCGACCATTGCTTCGGGTGTCTTTATCGACCATGGAGCGGGTCTCGTTATCGGGGAAACAGCCATTGTTGAAAAAGGTGTCATGCTCTACCATGGGGTGACCCTTGGGGGAACAGGAAAGGATGTCGGCAAACGCCATCCGACGGTACGTGAGGGAGCCTTGGTTTCCGCCCATGCTCAAGTCATCGGCCCGGTGGAAATCGGAGCCAAGGCCAAAGTCGGAGCGGGAGCTGTCGTCGTCTCAGATGTACCAAGTGATGTGACCGTTGTCGGTGTTCCAGCCAAGATTGTGCGGGTGCACGGTCGAAAAGATGAACCGGTTATTCACCAAGAAGAAGAAAAACGGGAATACTATATGAACAAGCTGGAGCATGCTAAGGAAGCTAGCCATCGGTCTTCGAGTTTGTAAGGAGATCGCTACGTGATTCAATCAACCAATACATTGAATGACCACCAACTACTGGAAGCAAAGGCCCTTATTGCCACCTGTCAGAAGTATGACGGAACGTTTCGGGATCCTTATCTCTCCAATATGCTCAATTTTGATCCCGATATGCCCGCCTTTTTCCTTTATTATGAAAAAGGTGAACTTGTTGGCCTATTAACCGTCTATGCGGATGACCAAGATGTGGAAGTAGCGATCCTGGTCCATCCCAATCATCGACGTCAGGGAATTGCGCGTGCTTTGTATGGAAGTTTTGAGAAAGAAACGGCATCTTATCCAATTGAGTCTGTGACTTTTCAGACAGAGCGTATTTTTCTAGAGTGCCATCCTGATTTTGCCAGCAATTGGGGACTGGTTGAGGATGAAGAGACAGAAACTTGGTTAGGACGTGATCGAACCGCTTATGCATTAGATTCCCGTTCGGATGTCGATGTGCTCTTGGCAGAGCCTTCTTATCTTGAAGCCATTGCCCAGCTCCACCACCAAACCTTTGCAGATGAAGTGGAAGCACCGGAAGTGAGCCACAGATACATTTTGGAGGCCTTGAAGGATCCTGATAGTCTGCTTTACATGTTACTCAAAGAAGGTCAAGTGATTGGCGTTTGTACGGTCGATATGTCTGGAAAATGCAATTACCTTTATGGACTAGCGATTGCTGAAGTCTATCGTGGGCAAGGTTACGGAAGCTATCTGGCAAAATCCCTCATCAACCAACTCATGGAGCAAAATGATAAGGCATTTCAGATTGCAGTGGAAGATAGCAATGTAGGTGCCAAACGCTTGTATGAAAAGATTGGCTTTATCAAACAGACTCAGGCGGTTTATTTGAAGCCAAAAGAGTAGAAACAGAAAGGAAATGAAGCGTGTTAAAAATTTATGATACCATGTCTCGTGATTTGAGAGAATTTATCCCCATCGAGGAAGGAAAGGTCCGCATGTATGTTTGTGGGCCAACGGTTTACAACTATATCCACGTAGGGAATGCCCGCTCAACGGTGGCCTTTGACACGATTCGTCGCTACTTTGAGTATCGTGGCTACGAAGTTGCTTACATTTCCAACTTTACAGATGTGGATGATAAGATCATTAACCGTGCCAAAGAAGAAGGCATTACTCCACAGGAAGTGGCAGACAAGTATATTGCGGCCTTCCGTGAGGATGTAACGGCTCTCGGGGTCAAACCTGCAACCCGCCACCCTCGTGTGGTTGAGTTTATGGATGACATCATTCGTTTTGTCGCTGACTTGATCGAAAAAGGCTATGCCTATGAGAGCCAAGGCGATGTTTATTTCCGTGTGGAAAAATCCCACAACTATGCAAAATTAGCCAACAAAACTCTAGAAGACTTGGAGCTAGGCGCTTCTGGTCGGACAGATGAGGAAACAGCCCGCAAGGAAAATCCAGTCGACTTTGCCCTTTGGAAAGCTGCCAAACCAGGAGAGATTTCCTGGGACAGCCCTTGGGGCCCTGGCCGTCCGGGTTGGCACATCGAGTGTTCGGTCATGTCAACGGAGATTTTAGGGGATACCATTGATATTCACGGTGGTGGTGCTGACCTTGAATTTCCGCACCATACCAATGAAATTGCCCAGTCAGAAGCTAAAACAGGCAAGACTTTTGCCAATTACTGGATGCACAATGGCTTTGTCAATATTGATAATGTCAAGATGTCCAAGTCCTTAGGCAACTTTATCACCGTGCATGATGCATTGAAGACTATCGACGGCCAAGTGCTTCGCTTCTTCTTTGCAACCCAGCACTACCGCAAGCCCATTAACTTCACAGAAAAAGCGGTGCGCGATGCGGAGACCAACCTCAAGTATTTGAAAAATACCTATGAGCAACCGTTCACAGGAGAAGTGGATCCAGCAGACTTACAAAGCTTTGTGGACAAGTTTATCGCGGCTATGGATGAAGATATCAATGCGGCAAACGGCATCACTGTCGTCTTTGAATTGGCTAAATGGATCAATTCAGGTCACTACAATCAAGACGTCAAAGATGCCTTGACCAAGATGTTAGAAGTCTTTGGAGTGGTCTTTGTCGAAGAAGTATTGGATGCGGATATTGAAGCCTTGATCACTGAACGTCAGGAAGCGCGGGCTAAGAAAGATTTTGCGCGAGCTGATGCCATTCGTGATGAATTGGCTGCGCAAGGAATCAAGCTCTTGGATACAAAAGAAGGTGTAAGGTGGACACGTGATTGATGTCAATCTAATCAATGGGATTGCCCTTGCCTTTGAGGGAGATGCGGTCTATTCCATGTATATACGCAGACACCTGATTTTTCAAGGGATGACCAAGCCCAATAAGCTTCACCAGGCTGCCACCCGCTATGTCTCTGCTAGAGCTCAGGCTAGCTTGATTGAAAGCATGTTGGAGCAAGAAATTCTGACGGAAAAAGAGTTGGAGATCTACAAGCGCGGTCGCAATACCAATAGCCATACCAAGGCCAAAAATGCGGATGTCGTGACCTATCGCATGTCGACGGGCTTTGAGGCTGTCATGGGCTATCTCCATATGACGGGGGAGCTCTCTCGTTTGGAAGAGCTGATTGACTGGTGTATCCAGCAAGTAGAAGAAGGAAGAAAGCAGTGAAAAATATCAGAGAGTGGTTTCCTCATGCAGAGGTGACGGATCAAGCCAATCCACCAGCTGGTTATGTAGCCATTCCCCTTCAGGCTCATCAATGGCTGCTGCTGAAGGAAGAAGAGCTAACCGAGCGAGAAAAACAATTGATTTCCTGGTTGGGCGGTGAAGAAGAGGTTGCCCCTAATCCTTGGTACCAGTACCTGATTGATGGAAAGGGAGAAGCCCCTCAAGTCATCAAAAAAATGCAGCTCGTCTATTGCCACATCTCGCATTCAACAGCGGAAGGGACGGTTTCTTGGCTAGAGATGATGCAGACACTCTTACCCAATTTCCGAGCAACCTTGCAACTGAGTGGGCAGGACTATGTGCTCATTCTGGACCAAGACCAGTCTTTACCTGTGGCCGATATCTTAAAAGATACTGTCTCTGCCATGGAGTATGACTTTACTATTCGTTTATCCATTATGGTCGGGCAGGTATGGACAGAGTCGAAAGATGGAAAATTGTCTCCTGTCATCCGAGCAGAATGGGCAGCCTTTAGAGCCTGGATCCGAGAAGGACACCAAGGCGTCTACCGCTTTTCTCAACTCTATCTCTGGGGAATCGAGCAGGCAGATTTAGATCTCCATCCTATCAAAGAAGCTTTGCATCAGTTGATCGGGAGTCAAGACCAGTTGCAGGATATCATTGTTGCACTTTGGGATAACGGAGCAGTTGTGACCAAGGCGGCTCAGCAACTTTATCTCCATCGGAATTCCCTTCAATACAAGATTGACAAATGGGAAGAGCTAACGGGTCTCCAACTGAAAAACCTGACAGATCTAGCTCTTTGTTACCATTTGGTTCTACAGGATGTGATGTAACGGAATAAATAGAGGGTTTTGTGCAACTTGCACAAAACTCTTTTTCTTTTTTGTAAGACTTGCCATAGCTTTGTAAAACGTTTTCATTTACAATAGAATTATAAAAATCAAAGGAGTACCATCATGGTAGAATTAAATCTTAAAAATATTTACAAAAAATATCCAAACAGCGAACACTATTCAGTTGAAGACTTCAACTTGGACATCAAAGACAAAGAGTTTATCGTTTTCGTAGGTCCTTCAGGATGTGGTAAATCAACAACTCTTCGTATGATCGCTGGTCTTGAAGACATCACAGAAGGTGAATGTTCGATCGATGGTGTCGTTGTAAACAACGTGGCACCTAAAGACCGTGATATCGCCATGGTATTCCAAAACTACGCTCTTTACCCACACATGACTGTGTACGATAACATGGCATTTGGTTTGAAATTGCGTAAATATAGCAAGGAAGATATCGACAAACGTGTACAAGAAGCAGCTGAAATCCTTGGCTTGAAAGAATTCTTGGATCGTAAACCAGCTGACCTTTCTGGTGGTCAACGTCAACGTGTGGCCATGGGTCGTGCCATTGTCCGTGATGCAAAAGTGTTCTTGATGGACGAACCTTTGTCAAACTTGGATGCTAAACTTCGTGTATCCATGCGTGCTGAAATTGCGAAAATCCACCGTCGTATCGGTGCTACAACCATCTACGTAACTCACGACCAAACAGAAGCGATGACATTGGCTGACCGTATCGTTATCATGTCTGCTACTAAAAACCCTGCAGGTACTGGTACAATTGGACGTGTAGAACAAATCGGAACTCCACAAGAAGTGTACAAAAACCCAGTCAACAAATTCGTAGCTGGATTCATCGGAAGCCCTGCAATGAACTTCATTAACGTGAAATTGGAAGGTGGATACATCGTTGCCAATGGCTTGAATTTGAAAGTTCCAGAAGGTGCTTTGAAAGTTCTTCGTGAAAAAGGCTATGATGGTAAAGAATTGATCTTTGGTATCCGTCCAGAAGACGTGAATACAGAAGCTGCTTTCCTTGAAACTTTCCCAGAATCAGTAGTAAAAGCAACGATCTCTGTATCTGAATTGCTTGGTTCTGAATCTCACTTGTACTGCCAAGTTGGTGACAACGAATTCATCGCTAAAGTAGATGCGCGTGACTACCTTGGAACTGGTGAAACCATCGAACTTGGATTTGACTTGAACAAAGCTCACTTCTTCGACAAAGAAACTGAAAAAACAGTATACTAATACCTACTGAAACTGTAGAGACTGAGACGATATGTCTCAGTTTCTTTCATTTTAAGGAGACAAAACATGGAAAAAGACTGGTGGAAGGGGAAGGTCGCTTATCAGATCTACCCAAAAAGCTTCAAAGACAGCAATGGAGATGGTGTTGGGGACTTAAAAGGGATCACGGAGAAACTCGATTACCTTCAAGACTTGGGGATTGATATCCTCTGGTTATCGCCTATTTACAAGAGTCCTTTTATTGACCAGGGTTATGATATTTCCGACTATTATGCCATTGATCCTATTTTTGGAACCATGGAAGATATTGAAGAGTTGATCGCGGAAGGCAAGAAGCGAGGCATTTCCATCATTATGGACTTGGTGGTCAACCACTGCTCCAGTCATCACGAGTGGTTCCAAAAAGCTCTAGCGGATCCAGATGGTCCTTATGCGGATTACTTTTATTTCATCGAAAGTGACAAGGAACCCAACAACTGGGAAAGTTACTTTGGAGGCAGTGTTTGGGAACCGGTTCCTGGCACTAATAAATACTATCTCCATTCTTTCCACAAGGATCAGCCAGATCTCAATTGGCAAAATCCTATCTTGCGCGAAGAGATTTACAAGATGATCAACTGGTGGTTGGACAAGGGAATCGCGGGATTTCGGATCGACGCTATTATCAACATTAAAAAAGATTTAGAATGGCGTTCGCTTCCGTCCGATCGTGATAATGGCTTGGTCCCAGTACCGGAGTCTCTGGTCAATGCGCAACCGATTGAACCTTTCCTGCGAGAGTTAAAGGAGCGGACCTTCGCCAAGTACAATGCCTTCACAGTAGGGGAAGTTTTCAATGAAACCGACGAAGAATTGCATTTCTTCATTGGAAAAGATGGTGTCTTCTCTTCCATCTTTGATTTCAAACAAACCATGCTGGGTCAGGAAGGAAAAGGCTGGTTCGACCATGCTCTTCCAACTGCAGATGAACTCAAGGAAAGTATTTTCCAAGCCCATGAGCGCGCGGATAGCATTGGGGTTCTTTCGACCATTATCGAGAATCACGACGAGCCTCGTGGGGTGTCCCATTATATTGCGGAAGGTCCAGTAAACGATACCAGTAAAAAAGCTCTGGGAACTATTCAGGTTTTGCGTAAGGGAATTCCTTTTATCTACCAAGGCCAAGAAATTGGGATGGAAAACCAAGTCTTTGAATCGGTGGAGGACTTTGATGATATCGCAACCATCAATGGCTACCACGTCGCGAAAGAAGCTGGTTTAAGCGAGGAAGAAGCCTTGGCCGCGATTGCCAACTACAGCCGGGACAATGCGCGGACACCCATGCAGTGGTCAGCGGAGCCAGGATTGGGCTTTAGCGATGGAACAGCCTGGTTGATCAGTCCCAAACCAAATGTTGCCATCAATGTGAAAGATCAAGAAAAGGATCCAAATTCCATCTTGAATTATTATCGCCAGTTGACAGCCTTGTATCGCCATCCCCTCTATGGAAATACTATCCGATTTGGAGATATGATCCCAGCGTATCGGGACCGTGAAAACATCATCGCCTTTGAACGCCGTGGGGACAAACGTCTCTTGGTTGTCAGCAATTTCCAAAATCGCCAGGCTAGCTTGGAGTTGCCAGCTCCGATTAAAACAGTCGTTTTAAATAATACAGCAGGATTATTCCAAGAAGGAGACCAAGTGCTAGAATTAGCTCCTTACCAAACGGTTGTGTTGGAATTGGTGGAATAAGGAGAAACTTTGCATCAGTATTAGGATTTAATGTAGAATAGTATTTTCATTAAATATTCTGGAGAAATTAATAAAAGTTTTCTATACTTTAGAATCAATCAAGTATAAACTGAAACTTTCCGCTGTGAGAAAAGTGTTTGAAACATTATTGTTTCAAACACTCGGGAGTTTTGAGACCTTAGGCTCAAAACTAAGTCATGGAACTTCCTGGATTGCTGAAATCATCCACTGGATAATTTCACCTAACATCCGTACTCACCTAAGGAAAGTTTTGAAAGATAGTTTAGATCCAAAAAGAACCTTCGCATCTGCAAAGGTTCTTTTCATGTCATCCAGGTCTAAACCTGGAACTTACTCAACTTCTTTCTTTTTCAAGAGGAGGAAGCCGCCGCTAACGGCTAACAAGAAGCCTGAAAGAATGAAGTGTGCGGTTGTGTCTTCTCCAGTTTGTGGCAATTGTGCCTTGACTGGACTTTCTTGGAAGCTTTGTCCTACTTGGTAAGTCAAGGCTTGCACACTTTCTCCATTTTCAGTTGTCATTTCTTTTTGTGGAAGGAGCACTTTAGGAGTATCCTTCTTGGCTAAGATTGGCTGTGGATTGCTTGTTTGGTTATGAATTGGAACCACCACTTGATCTGGTTCTTTAGCTGGAATGTAATCCATCAAGCTTGCCAACTTGCTGCCAAAGATCGCATTGGTTACCCAGCGGAAGAAGTGGACAGGGTGTTGACGGTTGGTTGGATTTCCTGCATAGACAAAGAGTGGTTGTCCCATCAGTTCTCCAGAGATGGCCATGACTTTGTTAGCCAGAACATCGTTATGTGGCCACCAACCTGCAATATAATAATCGCTTGGAGCGATGCTCATCAAGGTCTTGAAATGCTCTGGAACCTTTTCAATCCAGTTTCCTGAGTTGGAGTAGAAGAGGGTATTCTTCTTGTATCCGCTGGTCAATGGATCCTGATCATCAATGATCGCTTTCATTAATCCTTCGTAGTCACTACCGCCTTTTAGTTTTTCAGCGTCAAATCCTGTAAGAACTCCCAATTTTTCCAATTTTTGCATGGCTTCCCCACCAATGACAAGGGTTGGTTTTTTACCAAAAATGGAAGCGTCGAAGCGGTTGCTTTCCAAAATAACAACATCGGCTTCTTCTGGCGTATTGACGATTTGGAAGCCTAATTTTTCAAGGACTAGACTAGTATGAGCAGGCGCATCTACTCCAGCCCAATTATAGTGGTAGTTCGGAGAGTAGACCTTCATTGGTTTCAAGGTTGGTCCGCTTGGTACCTTGTAGAGGGCATCACCATAGATGGCATAATTTGGTAGGAGCGAAGCAAAGGTATCGCGGTCAACGATGTAGCCATCGTCTGTTAGGTAGACAGATTTTCCTTGTGCAATCGCCTGGTTAACAGCTTTAACGGCACTGGCTGAGGTGTTTGCGATCACATAGTAAGGAGCTTTTGGATCGATCTCAGAGGTACGAGTGGCGCGGGTGGTGGTGACTTCTCCTAATTTTCCGTTGAAAAGACCATCCGCAAAGACAGGTTCGGACTTGAACCCTCTCATATCTGGGAAGTTGACCAGCAGCTCTGCATACATAGCAGCCCAGGCAGATTCGTTGGAGCCCTTATAGAGAATGTGGTTGGCATAGCCACGTTTGGCTTGGGCCATGTCAATGACCAAGTCTCCTTTTTTATAGTTACCAATATCTTCTTTGAGTTCCTTGACGAGGACACCATTGCGTTTGAAGTAGTCGATCATATTGAAGGCTTCTTGTGCATCGTTGTCTTTGTCGAGGCTCATTGGGATGACGTAGTAGTCTGGGAAGAATTTCGGACGACCGTTTTTCACCCGTCCAACGATTTCTCCATTTGGGCCGACCAGTTCATTTTCGGCTTTTGGATCTTCGGTTTTATTGAGACCACGCAGGTAGAAGTTGAGACGCATCTCAAGGAGACGGTCCGGATCTTGGTTGAGGAAGTCAATTCCGCCTAGGACAGCATTGCGACCTGCTTTGTAGGATTCTTCATTTCCTTCCGGAATTTCGATAGTATGGCCTAAGATACCATGGTAGACAGCATAAACTCCTGTATAGCCAGAGAAGGAGTCATCCCAGCCATCGCCCCAATCCAGTTTTGGAATGATGTAACTATCGTATTTAGAATTGGCAACTCCTGCCCGTCCCATATGATGGGCATTTTCTAGCATCAGGTCTGACAGAAGATCGTATTCGAAGTTCGGATCATGTGGTGGCGTTGCAGGTTCGATCAAGAATTCTTTGACAAAACCGTGTAAGTCGTAGAGAGCGATTGGATTCCATTTGTTGATCATTTGGATAACCGTGCGAACTTCAGGGTTGGTTTGGTAGCTGGCATCCCGGTTTGGATCGAGCCCGTTTGCTAGGGCCCGCAGGTTGAGAGCATCCCCATCTGGGTTTTCCGTGAAGTCAAATAAGAAAATGAATTTATTGAGCAAGCTTGGAATATCTAGCGTGACTGTTTTAGCATTTCCAGCTTCATCTGTGGTGTTAAAGGTCACCTTTTCCTTGGTCGCAAAAGTATTGAAGAGGCCTGTGATGATATCAATGCCTGGTTGTTCATCCGCGTGGGTGTTGTGGACTAAGACAGGTAATTTGTAATCCAAGGTTTTGTCTTTTAGTGCGGCCAGCATTTCGCTTGGCTTAGTCAAAGCTGTAGGGTTGGTACTAGACAGGTAGTGATCGATGCTGGCTTGGTCCTTGCTCACGATCCCCATCTTCATATCCCGTCCTTGGGCACTCTTGCCAAGGGTTTCCAGCTGCACTAAACGATCGGGTTTCGCTTCTTCCTTGGATTTTTCGATAGCAGCTAGCATTTCTTCATGTGTATGGTAGTCTTGGTATGGTCGAAAAACAAGGGTCTTATTGATGGTGATTCCTAAGTCTGCATTGGTTCCGACCAGCTCATGATTGCCGATGTAGTTGCGGTAAGTCCGGCGAATATTATTTGGGCTACGAAGACTGAGATCTTCACCAAAGAGATCCTGCACGACAATGTGGAGATCTAAATCATTTCCGTTTGCGGTCTCTGTGATGGTAAGGAATGGATCCTTGCTCAGTGTTCCTGTCCCCATATCCCAGGTTTTCCATTCAGAGAGAGGTTTATTGTCTAAGGTCCAGCTGATCTTGCCAGCAGCTTGAGCTTTTTCTTGGACTTTGTCATCAATCGTACTCTTTTCAGAGAGATAAATGGTGCTATCTGCCAATCGTGTCGCTTGGTCAGCGGTCGTTGTAGCACGGTTAGTGCTTGGACTAGCGGTTGGAGCAACTTCTGTAGTAGAAGCCCCATCAGAAGTCGCTGCTGTTTCTGCAGGACTAGCAGGAGTTACTTCTGTGGCTGTAGCGGGACTAGTCATCTCGGCTGTCACAGGTTGCTCAGTAGTAGGTGTCGCTTCAAGGACCGTGCTTGGTTCCGTTTGAGGCGCTTCTACGCTATCGGCTGAAGCTTGGCCATGACCGATAACGGAAAGCAAGACAGCAGCGGAGAGGCTGAGTGTTGTAGTGTACAAATGTTTCTTATACGAAGACTTCATATAGAAGACCCTCCTTAAAAAGTTATTTTCCAGTTCTAGTATACCATTTTAGGAAAGCGTTTACAACAACTGCCTGAATAAAAAAGCCTTTGCATCTTGCAAGGGCTTCTTTGTCTATTCTGTTTCCTCATGGAATTGTTGGTAAAAATCAACCTTAACCTGGATAAAAGTTTCTAAGTCTCTTAAGAGTTGGAGCAAGGTGGCGCGTGTTTCGAATTCTTCACGGGTCTTGGGAAGAGGGCGTTCGCGGAAGATCGACAAATACTGACTAATATCATCTAGAAGATCTTGGGCAGGATTCTCCTGGCTTAACTGTTGGGCCGTCTTCTTAAATAGTTGTGCCAGGATTATGCTTTCACTCGCAGCTAACTGACAGCGATTGACGTTTTCTGCCATATCTCGCAGAATATCGTTTTGCCGCTTGCGCATTTCAAAGTAGTGAATATGGTAGTTGGTTTGGTGAAAGAGGTGGTTGGAATGGTCCAGATAGACTAGATTTAAAGCGTCCTCTAGGATACCATCCAACTCCTTGATCAAGCGAGCATCATTGCGACCATCCCCTTTACCAAGAAATTCCGCAAAACGATCAAGGATCTTCTTTAGTTGGTCTTCGACCACATCATGGTAATGATCGATCGCTCCCTGATTAGAAGGCATATAGAGATTGGCCAGCAGGGCAAAGCTGGTTCCAATTAAAAAGAGAGCAAGTTCATTGAGCAAGAGCCCCCAGGAAGTAGACTGCTCAATCAAGAGATGGGTGACCAGCACCGTACTTGGCGTGATGCCGATCTGCCAACCCAATAGAAAGGCGCAAGGAACATAGAGAGCGATAAAGACTCCCAGTGCCCAAAGGTTGAATCCAAAAAAGGAAAAGGCGAGACTTCCGATAGCAAGGGCCAGCAAGGTCGACATAAAGCGCTGGTAGGCCTGCTTGATGGTGCTGCGCCGCGTATCAGAGATACTCAAGATGGCAATGACGCCAGCTGAGATGGCATAGGTCAAGCCCAGAGCATAAGCAAGGGCCGCCGCTAAACAGGTGGCCAAGGTGAGTTTGATGGTTCGTTGAAAAAGAGGCATGGCTTCCTTTCTAGTTCGGTTCGTTCATTGAGATTGATTTGATTTCATTATATCATGAATTGGCCTCTTCCTCCTTTCTTGTGGTATACTAGTTCTATGGAAAATAACGATATCGTATACGGTGTTCACGCAGTCACCGAGGCTTTACAAGCCAATACAGGCAATAAATTATATATTCAAGAAGACCTCCGAGGAAAAAATGTCGACAAGATCAAGGCCTTAGCAGCTGAGAAAAAAGTGTCGATTTCTTGGACGCCAAAGAAAACTCTGCAGGAAATGACGGAAGGAGCTGTTCACCAAGGTTTCGTTCTTCGAGTGGCAGCCTTTGCTTACACAGACTTGGCAGCGATTCTGAAACAGACAGCCCAAGAAGAGAACCCGCTTTTGTTAATTCTCGATGGCTTAACAGATCCGCACAATCTTGGATCTATCTTACGGACAGCTGATGCGACCAATGTCTCAGGAGTCATCATTCCTAAGCACCGGGCAGTCGGGGTAACCCCAGTGGTTTCTAAAACTTCTACCGGAGCAGTGGAACACATTCCCATTGCGCGTGTGACCAATCTCAGTCAAACTCTAGACAAGCTAAAGGAAGAGGGCTTCTGGATCTTTGGGACCGACATGAACGGCACGCCATCTCACCAGTGGAATACGGCTGGTAAATTGGCCTTGATCATTGGCAATGAAGGAAAAGGGATCTCAGCTAATATCAAAAAGCAAGTCGATGAGATGATCACTATTCCCATGAATGGCCATGTGCAAAGCCTCAATGCCAGTGTGGCAGCAGCCATCCTCATGTATGAGGTCTTTCGCAATCGACTATAATTCTAGAAAGGCAATGATATGAAACGAAAAATCTTATTGGTTGACGGCTATAATATGATTGCCTTTTGGCAGGAGACCCGCCAGCTCTTTCAAAAAAGTGAGCTGGATGCAGCCCGCAATATCCTCCTGCAAAAACTGAGCCACTATGCTAGCTTTGAAGGAATCGAAGTCATCTGTGTCTTTGATGCCCAGTATATGCCTGGAGTGCGGCAGACCTATGAGGAGTTCAATGTTCAGGTGGTCTTTACCGGCGAGGATGAGACGGCAGATGACTATATCGAGCGCTTGGCGGCAGAGCTTAACACGCCCCTCCACCAAGTATCAGTAGCGACCAGTGACTTAAATGAGCAATGGACCGTCTTTGCTCAAGGAGCTCTTCGGGTATCTGCCAGAGAGTTAGAAAAACGGGTCGCAGTCGTCAAAGGAAACCTCAATCAAGCGCAGCGAGTGGTTAACGATCAAAAACCACCCATGCGACCGCTCGATCACGAAGTATTGCGACAATTACAAGAAATGATGGGAGACAAGTAATGACATTTGCTATTTTAACCGATTCGACCGCAGATTTAGACCAAAACTGGGCCAAGGAACATCAGGTGACCATTCTTGGCTTGACCATTGAGTTAGATGGGACGGTTTACCAGACAGTAGGCCAAGCTCAATTGACCAGCCCTGAGCTTTTAGAAGCCATGAAAAATGGGGCCAAACCGACAACCAGTCAGGTCAATGTGGGCCAATTTCAGGAGACCTTTAAGCACTTTGCAAAAGAAGGAAAAGCTGTACTTTATGTAGCCTTTTCATCGGTCTTATCTGGGACCTATCAGAGTGCAGTCATGGCACGAGACCTGGTTTTAGAAGACTACCCGGAAGCCGTGATCGAGATTGTCGATCCAAAGGCTGCTGGGATTGGAGAGGGCTATCTGGTCATGCGGGCAGTAGCTGCGCGTGATGCGGGCCGTTCATTAGCAGAAGCCAAAGAAGAGATCATGGCTCTAGCTCCAAAACTGCGGACCTATTTCCTCGTCGATGATCTCTACCACCTCATGCGTGGCGGTCGTCTTTCTAAGAGCGCTGCGATCATGGGAAGTCTAGCCAGCATCAAGCCTATTCTCTGGATTGATGCAGAAGGTAAATTAGTGCCCATTACGAAAGTCCGTGGACGCAAAAAAGCCGTCCGAGAATTACTGGAGTTGATCAAAACCGATATCGGTGAAAGTACAGCCTTGGTCTCTTATACAAACGATCTAGAAGGAGCCGAAGCGTTGAAGGCAGAAATGCTTGCGCTTGATGGCATCGACGAAGTCCTTGTGATGCCTCTTGGACCAGTCATCTCCGCCCACGTCGGCCCGAATTCCTTGATCGGATTTGTCATAGGAAAAGAAAATCGCAAATAATTTTCCAAATCGGTTGACTTTTATCTTAGAATTTTGATACAATAGTAGGCGGTATTGTTTACCCCATTTGTAAGGCCCCGGAACCTTTCAAATACCCTGCGGACCGGAACATCCGCCCTGTAAACAAAAACGACATTCATATAGGAGAAATCATGAACAAAACTACATTCATGGCTAAACCAGGCCAAGTAGAACGCAAATGGTACGTTGTTGACGCAACTGATGTACCTCTTGGACGCCTTTCAGCAGTTGTTGCTAGCGTGCTTCGCGGAAAAAACAAACCAACATTCACACCTCACACTGATACAGGTGACTTCGTAATCGTTATCAATGCTGAAAAAGTTAAATTGACTGGTAAAAAAGCAACTGATAAGATCTACTACACTCACTCAAACCACCCAGGTGGATTGAAATCAATCTCTGCTGGTGAACTTCGTTCTAAAAATGCAGTACGTTTGATCGAGAAATCAGTTAAAGGTATGCTTCCACACAATACTCTTGGCCGCGCTCAAGGTATGAAATTGAAAGTATTCGTTGGAGCTGAGCACACTCACGCTGCACAACAACCAGAAGTTCTTGATATTTCAGGACTTATCTAAGGAAAGGAACAATAAAGTATGTCACAAGCACAATATGCAGGTACTGGACGTCGTAAAAACGCTGTTGCACGCGTTCGCCTTGTTCCAGGAACTGGTAAAATCACTGTTAACAAAAAAGATGTTGAAGAGTACATCCCACACGCTGACCTTCGTCTTGTAATCAACCAACCATTCGCAGTTACTTCAACTGCAGGTTCATACGACGTTTTCGTTAACGTTGTAGGTGGTGGATACGCTGGTCAAGCAGGAGCTATCCGTCACGGTATCGCTCGTGCCCTTCTTCAAGTAGACCCAGACTTCCGCGATTCATTGAAACGCGCAGGACTTCTTACACGTGACTCACGTAAAGTTGAACGTAAGAAACCAGGCTTGAAAAAAGCTCGTAAAGCATCACAATTTAGTAAACGTTAAAACTTATTTAAACTTATTGAAAGCATTTCGTATCAAAAATACGGGATGCTTTTTCTGTTCACCCCAAATTTTTGTAACTAGGTGATACTTGAAATTAATACAAATTTGGTTGTTTTTGATAAATCTAAGCAACACTAAATGATGAAGTGAAAGGGGATGAATCTTTGATAGTATTCATTTATTGTGAAATATGATATATTTATTAATTAGATGGATGAATACTTCTAGAGTTAAATATAGCATAATAGGGACAGACTTTTTGGTTTATTTTTGTTTGTAGTCGGATTATGAAAGAATATCCAATATTATGCGATAAGATAGAATGTTACAAAAAAGAAAGGGGATGCAATCCGATGAAGAAAGACAGATTAATTGTATTGACAGATGCTGTTCTAGCAATTATTATGACCATCTTGATTTTAGAGTTAGAAAAACCAACAACACCAAGTCTTGAAGCTTTTTGGGATTTACGGCAAAATTTCTTTGCTTGTTTTCTTTCCTTTTTCTGGTTGGGATCGTTATGGATGGCACTAAACACATTATGGGAAAAGGTTGAGAAAATTTCCTCAGAAATTATTTGGTGGAATTTGTTTCTACTCTTGGAGCGGCAGGAGTTCTCTTTGGAGAATTTCATGCCATCCAAGATACCAGTCTGAATGATGTGGTGGACCGGATCTATATAAATGTCAAGGATTTACCGTTTCAGTCCTTGGGAGCTTTAGCTAATATCCTGTCTGATGTTAAGAAGGGACTGATTCAAGACAGTCATATCTGGTCTTTCTTCCAGTCATTTTTCAAACAATATCAGTTGATAATCAGCTTAAATCAGATCTATCAGTTTGTCTATCTTTCTCTGATGGAGATCATGTCCTATCTTCACTTTGATTATTGGAAAAAACGGCTCGGTCAGGAGCTAGTATGAATAAGGAGAACAAATGAGACGTTTAAAAATGTTATGGCATATTATACAGGTTACGGGTTTTACTCGGTTTGCTCTGAGTTTTGTGACCTTTGTTTTTGGGTCAGGAGGCGTGCTTTTCCTAGTTGAACCTGCTATCACAAATTACGGAGACGGTCTTTGGTATGCTTTTGTGACTTCGACGACTGTCGGCTACGGGGATCTCCTAGCTGTGACCTTGATTGGAAGGATTACCAGTGTCTTCTTGACGATTTATGGGCTCATATTTTTTGGCTGTTTATCAGCTGTTATTATTAATTATTATACCGATTTAAATAAGGAAAGAGGAGAGGACAAATGACTGCCAATTATTCAACACGGGAATACCGTGAGAAATTATACGATGACCTTCATGTTCGATTGAGAGATACAGCGATTTTGATGTGTGCAATTTTTATTGCCTCTATCGGTCTAAATATGAATTCAACAGCTGTTATTATTGGAGCCATGTTAATTTCACCTCTCATGACACCGATTGTTGGACTGGGATTCGGTTTAGCTATTTTTGATACGCGTTTAATCAAGCAATCTCTAGAGGTTTTATTGACTCAAGTGTTGGTCAGTTTGCTTGTCTCGACTCTGTATTTCTGGATTTCTCCCTTGTCTTATGCAAGTAGCGAGTTGATCGCACGAACCTCTCCAACCATTTGGGATGTTCTCATTGCTATTGCTGGTGGGATTGCTGGTGTGATCGGTTCAAGGAAAAAAGAAGCAAACAATATCGTGCCAGGAGTAGCCATTGCTACAGCTTTGATGCCGCCTATCTGTACTGCTGGCTATGGTTTAGCTAATGGGAATGTACGATTTTTATTGGGGGCTCTCTATCTTTTCTTGATCAACTGTGTCTTTATCATGCTAGCCAACATTGTTGGAACAAGAATTTTGATGAGAAAATCTCCTTTAACTTCATTTAAAGAGCTGAGCATTAAAATGAGAATTGGCTTGATTTCTTTGATTGTATTGTTGATTCTTCCAGCTAGCTATTAGGCAGTTACTCTGACAATAGAACAAGCGCGCAAAGAAGGGATCAAACAGTTTGTAGGAAAAGAGTTCGCCAATTATACGGTTATTAATCAAGTCTACAAGTCAAGTAACAATGAATTGGTCTTGACGGTTGTTGGAGATCCGATTTCAGAAGAAGAATTAGAAACACTCCACCAAAAACAAGCCTCTTACGGTATTCAATCTGTTCAATTGAAAGTGAATCAAGTTCAGAACTCGCCAACATTAGATAGTGAAGCGACCAAGGAATTTTATGAAAACATTGACAAGTATATTGATCAAAAACTCTCTGAAAAAGATTCACAAAACGATCTCGTAAAAGAAAATGAAGCAGACAAGGATTGAGGACAATGAACTGAATCGGTTTTTACGCCGTGTTTTTCTTGTATCTTCCTCTTTCTTACTTATAGCAGGTTGTTTTTGCTTGAATAAGAAATAAATTAGAAGTTCTATCATCTAAGAAAAATGATGAAAAAAATCATTTAACTAATGGTGTGAACGTTTAGTGTTTATCAGCTCCATTCTCTGTAATTTTGGGGGTAAAATCCACACCATTTAGATAAAATTAGTTGAATTTGATTGGAAAAACGCTTTTATAAAAGCGGAGAAAAGTCTTGATATTACGCTGTTTTTAGTCCAACTGAAATTCATACTTTCCAAACCAGGCTTGAAAAAGGCCCGTAAAGCATCACAATTTAGTAAACGTTAATTCGTTACTGGACAGCAGAATACAAACGAAAACACTTTGCATCTTGCAAGGTGTTTTTTTCTATGAGAACTGGCGGTGCGCAATTAGGATAGCTCTAGCGACTTTAGTCGCATAGAGATATGCTATGCACAGTTGCCTCAAGAAAACAATGCTTCTTGGTCCACCCTGTTAGACAAGCTTCAAAACCAAGGAATCCAACAGATTTCTCTTGTAGTTACAGATGGCTTTAAGGGGCTTGAGCAGATTATCAGTCAGGCTCACCCATTAGCTAAACAACAATGTTGCTTAATTCATATTAGTCGAAATCTAGCTAGTAAAGTGAAACGAGCAGATAGAGCGGTTATTCTGGGGCAATTTATAATGATTTATCGTGCTGAAAATTTAGAAATGGCAGGACAAGCTTTAGAGGACTTTCTCGCCGAATGGAAACCAAAGTATAGGAAAGTCATGGAAAGTCTGGAGAAGACGGATAATCTTTTAACTTTTTATCAGTTTCCCTACCAGATTTGGCACAGCATGTATTCGACAAACCTCATTGAGTCTCTTAACAAAGAAATCAAACATCAAACGAAAAAGAAGGTTCTTTTTCCTAATGAGGAGGCTCTGGAACGTTACTTAGTTACGTTGTTTGAAGATTATAATTTCAAGCAAAGTCAACGAATCCATAAAGGGTTTGGTCAATGTTCTGATACACTTGAAAGCTTATTTAATTAACACTCCGTAACTCTACTTAAGTGTTTACACATAATTATTGACAGTATCAAAAAATAAAGTATATTGTTTTCATCATAATATAATTAAATATCAGTATAGAGAATTTTATCTATATATCAGATATCAGCAATTGCTTTTGCTGTCATTTTTCGCTACAATAGTTACAAGGAGGAAATAAACATGTTAAAAGAAGTATTAAACGTCGCAAAAGTTGCGAAAAAATCATCTCTCTTCTTAGGAGGGGTAGCATTTGGGACGCTTGGCTTGAAAGTCTTAGCAAGTAAAGAAGCTAAGAAAGGCTATTCTAAGGCCTTGGCTAAAGCTTACAAATTGAAAGATGGACTGGATGCATCTGTTTCTGTTGTAAAACAACACGGTGATGATGTTTTACAAGACGCTAAATATTTATACGAACAGGAAAAGAAAGAAGAACAATTAGATAGCCTGACAGGTGAATAATATGTCTTTTAAAGTGCTACACAGAGGATATCAACATATCCGATTATCGTCCTCGTTTTCACTGACCTTGGATATTCAAGATTATCTTCGTTCCTTGGCTAAAGATGAAAAAGGGATCGACTCTATTCAGTTTTATATGGATCAGCAGCACTTTACTCTACGTATGAAAGAAGGCTTCTCTGTATTAGAAAATGCAGAGGCCTTTTTAAAAAAAATTGACAAGGGGAAAGTTTCGGACTTGATGACTCTTCCCATTCGTAGAGAAGAGAGTGCTTATTCAATTGTATCGGGTGCAGCGATTAAGCGTTTGCTGTTTCGAAGTTTTGTACCCTACCCTATTCGTTATATTTGGACTTGTTATCAGGCTTTGGGTTATGTCAAAGAAGCCTATCAAACTTTAGCGCGCAAGGAACTAACCATGGAGGTCTTGGACTGTTCGGCCATTTTGTTGTCCTTGTTTATGAACCAATCCAAGACAGCTAGCAACATCATGTTTATGCTTGATTTGGGTAATCATCTGGATCAGTGGTCTTTAAAAAAAACAGCAACAGATTTGGAACAAAGCCTTCTTGCTAAAGAAAGTGATGTTTTCTTAGTGCGGGGAGACATGGTCATCAGCATCAAGAGTTCTGATGTTCAAGTAGGTGATGTATTAGTTGTCTCCCAAGGTAATGAAATCTTGTTTGACGGCCAAGTGGTTTCAGGATTAGGCATGGTCAATGAGAGTTCCTTGACTGGAGAGAGCTTCCCTGTTGAAAAGAAAGAGGGAGATTCTGTATGTGCGAATACTGTTTTGGAAACAGGAGAGTTAAGAATTCGTGTGACTGATAATCAGATAAACAGTCGTATTTTGCAACTCATCAATCTGATGAAAAAATCTGAAGAGAGTAAGAAGACAAAACAACGTCATTTTATTAGGATGGCAGACAAGGTTGTAAAATATAACTTCTTAGGTGCTGGTTTGACTTATCTGTTAACAGGTTCGTTTTCAAAAGCCATTTCCTTTTTATTGGTGGATTTTTCATGTGCTCTAAAAATATCCACACCTGTAGCCTACCTTACGGCCATAAAGGAAGGTCTAAATCGAGAAATGGTTATTAAAGATGGTGATGTATTAGAAAAATATCTGGAAGTGGATACTTTCTTGTTTGATAAAACGGGTACCATCACGACGAGTTATCCTTTGGTTGAAAAGGTTCTTCCTTTCGGAGATTATACTGAGAAAGATATTTTAAGAATAAGTGCATGTTTGGAGGAACATATCTATCATCCTATTGCCAATGCAATTGTTAAACAAGCTGAAATTGAAGGCATTGAACACGAAGAAATGCATGGCAAGCTTCAGTATGTTGCAAGCAAAGGGATTAAATCGCAAATTGATGGTCAATCGGTTGTCATTGGAAATTATGTACTAATGCAAGACGAACAGGTAAGAATTAGTTCTGAGCAGCTGGCCTTGATTGAGCAATATAAGACTCATTACAATTTATTGTTTTTGGCTTATAAGAAAGAATTAATTGGGATGTTTTGTATCCACACTCCCTTGAGAAGCGAGGCGAAAGTTGCATTGAAAAAGCTAAAGCGCCAAGGGAAAAAACTGATTCTGGCAACTGGTGATACGTTGGCTAGAACAGAAGAGTTGGTTAAAGATCTGCCATTTGACAACGTTTATACTGATTTAAAACCAGATGGTAAGTTTCAGTTGGTTCAGGAATTACAGAAAGCTGGCCGAACTATTTTGATGGTTGGAGACGGGTTAAACGACTCTGCTGCCTTGACGCTTGCAGATATTGGGGTTGTGATGAATGAAAGTGCTGATATTTCTAAGCAGATGAGTGATATTTTATTATTAGATAATCGTTTAGATTTCTTCGAGGAATTGAATTCTTTATCTGAATCGTTGCAGAAATTAATTCAAAGAAATATTCAAGAAACAGTTGTAATAAATGGAAGTTTAATTGGATTTGGGTTGTTAAATTGGTTAAGCCCATCTAATCTTTCGATATTGCACAATCTGACTACTTTAAGAATCGTCCTTCGTAGTCTTTCTATTAAAAGTAGGTAAGAGACCGAGAAGCTGAGGTTATAAAAACTAAAAGGAGTTGTCTCATTTGAGAATAACGGTTCTTTGTCAACTGTAGTGGGTTGGTGGAAAATTATACCCTGGAGAGGACCAAATTGGTTCTCTCCTTTTAAATATTGAAAAAACCATTGGCAGTGGACATACTTTAAGACTATATATTTCTGAAACTAGTTTCACAATACAAATATTGACATGCAATTATTAATTGGTGGATTTTAAGTTGACATCTACAAAGGTTAATGTTAGAATACATTCAAAAATATATTTGAATGAGGTGTTTTATGATTCAAAATATTGTTACTTCAATAATCCTGTATTCTGGGACAGCCGTAGACTTACTTATTATCCTAATGTTATTTTTTGCCAAAAGAAAAAGCAGAAAGGACATCATTAACATCTATTTAGGACAATTTCTAGGCTCTGTTAGTCTAATATTCCTAAGTTTGCTTTTTGCATTTGTCTTAAATTATATTCCTAGTAAAGAGATTTTAGGTTTACTCGGTTTGATTCCAATTTTCCTAGGCCTCAAAGTTTTGCTTTTAGGAGATTCTGATGGAGAAGCTATTGCAAAAGATGGTTTGCGAAAAGACAATAAAAACCTGATTTTTCTAGTCGCTATGATTACTTTTGCAAGTTGTGGCGCTGACAATATTGGTGTCTTTGTCCCATATTTTACCACCTTAAATTTAGCGAATTTGATAGTGACTTTACTTACTTTTCTAGTCATGATTTATCTCTTGGTTTTTTCTGCCCAAAAATTAGCACAAGTCCCTTCTGTTGGAGAAACTTTGGAAAAATATAGCAGATGGTTTATTGCCGTTGTCTATTTAGGATTGGGGATGTATATCTTGATTGAAAACAACAGCTTTGACATGCTATGGGCTGTGTTAGGCTAGGAGAAAAAATTATGAAAAAAGATAGTATCTGTCAAGTGGATGTTATAAATCAACAAAATGTTACAACCGCAACGAACTACCTTGAAAAGGAAAAAGTCCAAAAATCACTTCGCATTTTATCAAAATTTACCGATAATAAACAGATAAATATCATCTTTTATCTCCTTGCCGTCGAAGAACTCTGTGTCTGCGATATAGCCTGTTTATTAAATCTCAGTATGGCATCTGCCTCCCACCACCTTCGTAAACTAGCCAATCAAAACATCTTGGACACTAGAAGAGAGGGGAAAATTATATATTATTTTATAAAAGATGATGAAATCAGAGATTTTTTTAATCAACTAGGATAACAACTATTTTTACTACTTTTCCATGATTATAGGGAGATTATATACGAAATTTTTTGATGAAAATTACTCACAAGAAATACCTACTCTTATCAAATGTTTAAGAAAAAAGTATAATTTAAAGCAAAGCGACCTAGGTAATGCAGATCAAGTTAGCCAAGTTGAAAAGGGAGGAATTTGAAAGGATTTGTATCTTTTATTTTTTGTTTCATTTATGCCCTATGCTACTGGAATAGTTAGTAGCATAGGGCACAGCTCTTTTATGGACTGATCGTTATTGTTTCAACGGTAGCAAACTGGTTTTTACATAAAGTAATTGATAAACCCAATATAGATCAGAAAGAATTACTTGAAGCTACCGCACAATATAGAAAGTTATTGATACCTGACCTAATAATTAAAGGAGTGGGATTGATTCTATCCTTAATTCTCTATCCTCCGATTATGATGTATAGTGTTTTAATTGCGGCATTTTACATCATAACTTTAAAAACACTATCTGAAAAAAGAGTGAATAACTAGAAAACGGTGACCAAAGTTAGGTGTATTATTTTAATGCTTACAGACCTAAACTATTCCCCTATTTATAATTTATTGATTCATATTTTATGAAATTAAAAAGTAGATATCGTTCTGAAAATCCTTGATATTACGCTGTTTTTAGTCCAACTGAAATCCATACTTTCCAAACCAGGTCTTAAGAAAGCTCGTAAAGCTAGCCAGTTCTCTAAAAGTTAATTCGTTGCTGGAAAGTAGAATACAAACGAAAACACTTTGCATCTTGCAAGGTGTTTTTTGTATGAGAACTGGCGGTGCGCAATTAGGATAGCTCTAGCGACTTTAGTCGCATAGAGATATGCTATGCATAGTTGCCCCAAGAAAACAAGCGTAGCGATGTTTGATTGGATGGCAACCACTGCACTCAAAATGTTAATTCGAAAGAATTACTATACTTACAAAGAGCACCCTTCGGGGTGTTTTTTCTATACCTAAGATAAATGGAAAATAAAAAACCACCCTATCTTTCACAGTCAAATGTGACTGTAGAAAATAGAGTAGGTCTAGGATGTTAAAGACTATTTGTCGTCTTTATGAAAGATATTTTTAACGCCCTTGATAGCTCCTTCAACAGCTTCCTTTGCATCTTCAGCAACTTCTTTTGCTTTTGAAGCAACTTTTTCAGCAGTGCCTTCAGCTTCTGTTTTTGTATCGCCGGTTAATTTACCAAGGCCTTCTTTAACAGAACCTTTTGCTTGGTTCAATTTTTCTTCTAATGACATAGCGTCACCTCCATGAAGTTAGTAGTTTTTTCTCTGAATACAATACTGTTGATTTAAAAAAATAAAAAATATTTGTCTCAGATTAGAATGAGTATATTCTTTTTAAAATAGAAAGTCAAATTTTTGCTACGGCTAAAAAACAAGATCGCTTTCCGGTCACGAATAATGATCGACTAATAGGTCACGATATTTCGTTTTTCCAGCAAAGATTTGAAACGAAAGAAGCAAAAAACTTTTCTGTCTCCATTGAATTACATGGTATAATGGTAGTGAATGGAGACATCGTAACGCTGTTTTTTGAAAAAGAGAAGATAAATATGAAAAGAATCCTTACAACCTACCCTGTTATCAGTACTTTAGCTCTAATCTGTTTATCGCTCGGTCTATTGACTTCCTTTTATGGGGATGCTATGTATGACCTATTGGCTTTTCATTCAAAGCCGGTGTATGGTTGGCAATATGTTAGTGGGACCCTGATGCACGGTAGTAAAGGAGCCCCTATCTGGTTTTTATGGGTCCATTTGTTGTTAAATGGACTCATGCTCCTTCCCTTCGGAGGACTGCTAGAAAGAAAAATAGGCTCTAGACAAGTCTTGATCGTTTTTGTGACGGCGACAGTCCTCTCTTCCATCGTTTTTCACCTCTTAACCCAGGGGCAAGACATTCAGGCAACAGGGATCTCTGCTGTAGGATACGCCTTTGTGACCGGAGGAGTCCTGCTCCTGCCAAAGATGTGGAAAGAATTTTCACTCACCGTAAAATGGTTTTATCTATTCTTAATTTTTCTATCTGGCCTCATGCTCTTACCAGCAATCACCGGATGGATCTCAACGCTATTGCATCTTTCAGGGGTTGTGAGTTATCTATTGGTTTTTATCGGAAGTAAAGTCTTGGAGGGGAGAAGCTAACTATTAAGACGGCTCCTCAGTAAGGTTTTCATCGTACTTCCTTGACTCTTCCTTTACCAGGCCGTATAATATTCTATATCAATGAAGAAATCACCTTTTGTCATTGTACAAAGGGTGATTTTATAACGGTAAAAAGGAGACACAATGGGGTATATCTCTACTATTAAAACGGCTGTTCAGCTCTTTCCTTTCCTGGCATTTTTGCTGACCTTGCCCTACATGATTTTGAATTATCGAAAATATGGTTCGGTCAATAAATTGCGGGTGCTGATTTTCTATTCTTTTATGCTTTACTTGATGACGGTCTATCTCTTGGTGATCTTGCCTCTGCCGGATCCAAGTAAGATTCATACTAGCTACTCGGAAATGGTCAATCTCCATCCCTTTGCTTTTGTGGTGGATTTTTTCAAGGAGAGCCCCTTTGATTTAGCGCAGACTGGTACTTGGATTCAAGCTCTTAAGCATCCAACTTTTTATGTGCCTGCCTTTAATGTCCTGATGTTGATTCCTTTTGGGATGTATCTGCGCTATTATTTCAAGTGTGGTTTTAAGAAAACGATCCTTCTGGCAGCTCTCTTTAGTCTCTTTTTGGAACTGACCCAGTTATCAGGTCTCTACTTTATGTATCCGGGTCCTTACCGCCTGGCAGATGTTGATGATATTATTCAAAATACTACCGGTGGTGGAGTGGGTTATCTGCTCGGTTGGTTCCTGGTTTGGTTATTGCCGACACGAGACGAAATTGACGAGCATTCTTTCCGAGTAGGAACGAAAGTATCTGGTTTTCGGATGGGTCTTGCCTTCTTGATCGACTTTGTAATGCTATCCTTGCTTTACGCGGTAATCGAGCGTTTAGAGACGATTCCTTATGTAGCGATTTTGGCTGTTTATTTTGGTTTGATTCCTTTGTGGCGGGGCAAAACCTTGGGAATGGCTTTATTGAAATTCCGCTTGCATTTTGACAAGCAAAAATGGCTTCGCACCATCTGGCGGGGAATCCTGGTAGTAGGTTATTTCTATCTGATTCCTCAAGGGTTGTTCTATTTGATTTCGCTCTTGAATAGCGACTTGACGGACAATTCCCTCTTAACCCTGTCCATGATTTTATTGCTCTTCTTTATGCTTTTATTGTACCTGATTCTCACTCTTGCCATCGTCTTACTCAATCGTCGCTTTCCCTTTGACCGTCTAGCTGGGGCTGAGTATGAGAGTACGGTGCGCGTGAAGAAAGAGCTCTTAAAGGATGAAACTGAATCATCAAAATAGAGAGAGTGGGACAGAAATCGGTAATTCGTTAGAATTTGATTTCGTCGTCTCACCTCCGCACAGTTGAGTAGGGCTGTAAAAGCTGATGAAATCAGCGTAGTAGAGCCCACTCAACCACTGCGTCTTGCTCGACAATCCAAAAACAATTGAGAGGCTAGGACTTTTGTCCCAGCCTCTTTATTTTTTTATACACATAAAAATATACGAACGTTCCCAGTTGAGAAGGGCGATTTTAAGGGGATTGTGCTACAATGGAAGCAAATAGATAGAATGGAGCAGTGAAATGAAAGCAATTATTACAGTCGTTGGTAAAGACCAAAAAGGAATCGTAGCGGGTGTTGCAACGAAAGTAGCAGAATTAGGACTCAATATCGATGATATCTCTCAAACTGTATTGGATGAATACTTTACCATGATGGCGGTCGTATCGTCAGATGAGAAAAAAGATTTCACACAGCTTCGTTCAGAGTTGGAAGAATTCGGTCAGTCTCTGCATGTGAAAATCAATATCCAAAGCGCAGCGATTTTTGATGCTATGCACAATTTGTAAGATAGGGGTTGAGAATTTATGGACATTAGACAGGTAACAGAAACCATTGCCATGATTGAGGAGCAGAACTTCGATGTTCGGACCATCACCATGGGGATCTCGCTTCTAGATTGTATTGATCCGGATATCGAAAAGGCAGCGGAAAAAGTCTACAATAAGATTGTGACAAAGGCCAAAGATTTGGTGGCTGTGGGGGACGAGATTGCGGCAGAACTTGGGATCCCTATCGTCAATAAAAGGGTTTCGGTCACTCCGATTTCCATTATCGGTGCAGCAACCAATGCGACAGACTATGTACCCTTTGCTAAGGCGCTGGATCGTGCAGCGAAGGAAGTTGGGGTTAACTTTATCGGTGGCTTCTCAGCCCTTGTTCAAAAAGGCTACCAAAAAGGGGATGAAATCCTCATTAATTCGATTCCTCGTGCCCTTGCGGAGACAGATTTTGTCTGCTCTTCAGTCAATATTGGATCGACCAAGACGGGGATCAATATGACCGCTGTCCGAGACATGGGCCGTATCATTAAAGAAGCATCCCAAGCAGATCCAATGGGGCCTGGTAAGCTCGTAGTTTTTGCCAATGCAGTAGAAGATAATCCTTTTATGGCGGGTGCCTTCCACGGTGTCGGTGAAGCGGATGTTGTCATCAACGTTGGGGTTTCAGGACCTGGTGTCGTCCAACGGGCGATTGAAAAAGTTCCGGGAGCAAGCTTTGATGTATTGGCTGAAACAGTCAAGAAGACAGCTTTCAAGATTACCCGTGTTGGGCAATTAGTGGGTCAAATGGCTAGTGAACGTCTCGGTGTTGAGTTTGGAATTGTAGACTTGTCTCTCGCGCCAACACCAGCTGTTGGGGATTCGGTTGCCCGTGTCCTTGAAGCCATGGGGCTTGAAGTAGTAGGAACCCATGGAACTACAGCAGCGCTAGCTCTGCTCAATGACCAAGTGAAAAAAGGTGGTATCATGGCTTGTAACCAAGTCGGTGGGTTGTCAGGTGCCTTCATTCCGGTCTCAGAAGATGAAGGGATGATTGCAGCGGTTCAATCGGGTCATATCAACCTGGAAAAATTGGAAGCCATGACGGCTATCTGTTCCGTCGGTCTGGATATGATTGCCATCCCAGCTGATACTCCAGCTACGACCATTGCGGCCATGATCGCAGATGAAGCTGCTATCGGGGTAATCAACCAAAAGACAACAGCGGTTCGCATCATTCCTTATGGCAAGGAAGGCGATATGTTAGAGCTTGGAGGACTTCTTGGGTCTGCTCCGGTAATGAAGGTCAACAAGGCTTCGTCAGCTGATTTCATTGCCCGTGGTGGTCAAATTCCAGCTCCGGTTCATAGCTTTAAAAACTAAGAGAAATCTAGTATAATAGTAGAAAATAGAAAAGTCTGTGATGATAAAACTCCAGACTTTTTTCTTGCAAAAGGAGACAAGATGGCTAAAACAAGATTATTTGTGATTCGTCATGGGAGAACCATGTTTAATACCATTGGCCGTGCTCAAGGCTGGTCCGATACACCCTTGACAGCAGAAGGAGAACGAGGGATTCAAGCTCTAGGAATCGGCTTGCGTGAGTCCGGTTTGGAGTTTACTCGAGCTTATTCCAGTGATTCAGGCCGTGCCATTCAGACAATGGGGATCATTCTTGATGAATTGGGCTTGAAAGACCAGATTCCTTATCGCTTTGACAAACGGATCCGCGAGTGGTGTTTTGGTAGCTTTGATGGGGCCTACGGTGGGGAACTCTTTCACGGTGTCGTGCCGCGCGTGCTGGATGTAGAAGACTATAAGACTTTGACCTTGGAAGACTTGGCCAATGGCATTTGCCAAGTGGACACAGCGAATTGGGCTGAACCTTGGGAAGTTTTGAAAAGCCGAATTCTAGAAGGTTTTGAAGCTATTGCCAAAGAAGTAGAAGAAAATGGTGGAGGCAATGCCTTGGTGGTCAGCCATAGTTGGACCATTCAGACCTTGGTTTGCTTGATCGAAGGAAAACCAAATCTCAATCTGCCTCTTTCAAACGGTAGTGCTACCCTTGTAGAATATGAAGATGGAAAATTGACGGTTAAGGAAGTTGGAGATAGCAGTTACCGTGAGGTCGGTGAAAGCATGCAAGAATCCTAGTCCATAATGAAAGGCTGACCCTTTGGTCATGGCCTTTTCTTTTTCACAAAACTTGTAAGAGCTTTCCTACTTTCTTTTTGCAAAAAATGATATAATGAAAGAGATACATACGGAGGTAATACAATGACAAAAACCAGATTATATATTGCTCGTCATGGAAAAACCATGTTTAATACCATTGGGCGGGCACAGGGCTGGTCAGACACTCCGCTGACAGAAGCAGGAGAGCGTGGAATTCGAGAATTAGGACTTGGTCTCAAGGAAGCTGGGCTTTCTTTTGAAGAGGCTGTTTCGAGTGATTCTGGACGCACCATTCAAACTATGGGAATTATTCTTCAAGAACTTGGTCTGACAGGAAAAATCCCTTATCGTTATGACAAACGGATCCGCGAGTGGTGTTTTGGTAGTTTTGACGGTGCTTATGATGGTGATCTCTTTATGGGGGTCTTACCTCGTGTCTTTAAGGTCGATGATTTCCATCAGTTGAGCCTAATGGAGTTAGCAGAAGGAATCGTCGAAGTGGATACCACTGGTTGGGCTGAATCCTGGGGAACCTTGAGTGGCCGGATCCTAGAAGGATTTGAAGCTATCGCAAAAGAGGTCGAAGCAGCTGGCGGTGGTAATGCTATTGTGGTTAGCCATGGCATGACGATTACGACCTTGATTTATCTCATCGATCCAAAAGCGGTCGAAGAATTAGTCTTGGACAACGGAAGCGTAACGGTTTTGTCTTATGAAGATAGCGCCTTTCATATTGAAAAGATTGGGGATCTATCTTATCGTAAGGTTGGAGCAAAACTCCTAGAGGATGGTCATGACGAATAAGTATAGACGCGCACGAAAAAAACGTAAGAAATGGTGGCCTTACCTATTGAGTTTCTTTCTTCTTGTGGTCCTTGGATCGGGAATTGGTGCTTACTTAGCGAAGCCAAGCTTGTTTTCAGGGCTTCAGTTTTGGAAGGCTAAAAAAACAGCTGTAACGACTCCCTCTTCTTCTAAGAAAAAGAAAGAAAAATCAGATTTACCAGCCGTTTCGACAAAAGACTGGCAGTTGATCTTGGTCAATCGTGATAATGTGAAGCCTGAGTTGAACCCACAATTGACAGATGTGGATGCTATCAAAGTGGATAGTCGGATTGTAGAACCAACTCGTCAATTTTTAGAAGCGGCTCGAAAAATTGCCCCAGAAGAAACCTTGATATCAGGCTATCGAAGTGTGGCCGAGCAAACAGAGCTCTATAATGAGCGTGTTGCGCAACTAGAGGCTAGCGGCCTTTCGCACGAAGAAGCTGAAAAGCAGGTGCAGACCCAGGTACAGGTCCCTGGTGCGAGTGAACACCAGACAGGACTTGCCATTGATATGAGTGTCGAAGCTGGCCAAAGTGATGAGTTGGGCATGCAGCTGGCTGCCATCGCACCGCAATATGGCTTTGTGCTTCGCTACCCAGATGGGAAGAGCAACATCACGGGTGTGAATTTTGAGAATTGGCATTTCCGTTATGTTGGCGTAGAAAATGCTCAGTATATGGCCAAGCATCAGCTAGTATTGGAAGAATATATTCAGCTATTGAAAAAAGCTGGCAAATAAGAGGAGATTTACTTCTCTAGGTCTTAAGAATGATTTTTAGCACTCTTGAAAAAAGAGTGCTAATTTTTTGGATTTTTCTCTTGACTTTCTTTTGGATGGGTGTATAATAGAATCATGGTTTAGCACTTGAGTGTTTAGAGTGCTAAAAAATGAAAGAGAGGTGAGGTCATGGTTACAGAACGTCAAAATGAGATTCTCAATCTTGTTGTCGATATCTTTACCAAGACCCACGAACCAGTCGGTTCAAAAGCGCTACAAGATGTCATTCAATCCAGTAGTGCGACCATTCGAAATGACATGGCTGCTCTCGAAAAGCAAGGCTTACTAGAAAAAGCCCACACTTCGAGTGGACGGCTGCCTAGCCGAGCTGGTTTCCAATATTTTGTTCAGAACTCGCTTGATCTAGAGCTGATTGATGAGCAAGATGTCTACCAGGTGGTGAAAGCCTTTGATTTCGAAGCCTTTAAGTTAGACGATATCTTGGATGCTACGGCCAAGTTACTAGCCCAGATGACGGGTTACACCGCAGTGATTCAGGATGTTGAACCGACACGTCAGCGCTTGACTGGTTTTGAAATTGTTCCATTATCCAATCACGATGCCTTAGCAGTTCTGACCTTGGATGAATCAAAGCCTGTCACCGTCCAGTTTGCCATTCCAAAGAATTTCTTAACCAGTGACTTGGAAATCTTCCATCAGCTGGTTCAAGAACGCTTCATTGGAAATACAGTTTTGGATATCCACTACCGCTTGCGGACGGAGATTCCACAGATTGTACAGCGCTATTTCAAGACGACAGACAATGTGCTGGATCTCTTTGATTACGTCTTCTCGCAACTGTTTCAAGAACTGGTCTTTGTAGAAGGAAAGGTTTCATCATTAACCTACGCCGATCTTCAGACCTATCAGTTCTTAGACAATCCCCAACATGTGGCCTTGGAGTTGCGAGGGGGAATGCCAGAAGACCAAATGACCCAGATCCTGGTTGCGGAATCCCAAGAGAAGGCCTTGAAAAATGTGACAGTGATTAGTCACAAGTTCTTAGTTCCTTATCGTGGGATGGCCCTCATGCATGTGATCGGTCCCGTAGAGATGGACTACAGGCGTGTGATAAGCCTGGTCAATGTTATCGGCCGAGTACTGGTCATGAAGTTGACGGATTACTACCGTTACCTCAATAGCAACCATTATGAAGTAAATTAAGACCAAATGAAAGGGGTGTATGCCTTGACAGAAGATATCAAAAAAGAAGACGTGAAAGAAGAGGAAGTTGCCCAAACAACTGAAGAAGTTGTAGAGGAAAGCAACCAACCTTCTGAGTTAGAAGAAGCACAAGCGCGTGCCGAAGAATTTGAAAACAAATACCTTCGTGCTCATGCAGAAATGCAAAATATTCAGCGCCGTGCTAATGAAGAACGTCAACAATTACAAAAATACCGTAGCCAAGATTTGGCAAAAGCGATCTTACCATCACTGGACAACCTCGAACGTGCCCTTGCCGTAGAAGGATTGACAGATGATGTGAAGAAGGGCTTAGAAATGGTCCAAGAAAGTTTGGTACATGCTCTGAAAGAAGAAGGAATTGAAGAAATTCCAGCGGACGGAGCCTTTGACCATAACTACCACATGGCCATCCAAACCTTGCCTGCAGATGACGAACATCCAGCAGACACCATCGCACAAGTCTTCCAAAAAGGCTACAAACTCCATGACCGCATCCTACGCCCAGCCATGGTAGTGGTTTATAACTAGGCAATTCTGACGGTAGCTAAAGCAACTCGTCAGAAAACGGCAATCGCTATGGCGTTTGCCTAGCCTCCTTACTAACTCGTCGTCGAAATAATATCGATTTCGACTCCTCGTGTCGTAACATAATAGAAACCTTGTCCGAAACGACACTAAACTATGAAAGAAAGATAAACAATGGTTCAGCTTTACCAATAGTGAGCGAAGCGAACCAAAGGCGATACTCTTCGCCGTGGCGCTATCTTCGCAAACTTTGAGACATTAGGCTCAAAGTTTAGTCAAAGAGATTGACGAAGTCAAGCTCTGACGGCGTCGCCACTTAAGAAGAGTATCAAAAAGAAAAAAAGAAGATAAAACTTAAGGAGAAAAACATATGTCTAAAATTATCGGTATTGACTTAGGTACAACAAACTCAGCAGTGGCAGTTCTTGAAGGAACTGAATCAAAAATCATCGCAAACCCAGAAGGAAACCGCACGACTCCATCTGTTGTGTCATTCAAAAATGGTGAAATCATCGTTGGTGACGCTGCAAAACGTCAAGCAGTCACAAACCCAGATACAGTGATCTCTATCAAATCTAAGATGGGAACTTCTGAAAAAGTTTCTGCTAACGGCAAAGAATACACTCCACAAGAAATCTCAGCTATGATTCTTCAATACTTGAAAGGTTACGCTGAAGATTATCTTGGTGAAAAAGTAACCAAAGCAGTTATCACAGTTCCAGCTTACTTCAACGATGCTCAACGTCAAGCAACTAAAGACGCTGGTAAAATCGCTGGCCTTGAAGTAGAACGTATTGTCAACGAACCAACTGCAGCAGCCCTTGCTTATGGTTTGGATAAGACTGATAAAGAAGAAAAAATCTTGGTATTCGACCTTGGTGGTGGTACATTCGACGTATCTATCCTTGAATTGGGTGATGGTGTCTTTGACGTATTGGCAACTGCAGGGGATAACAAACTTGGTGGTGACGACTTTGACCAAAAAATCATCGACTACTTGGTTGAAGAATTTAAGAAAGAAAATGGTATCGACTTGTCAACAGACAAGATGGCGCTTCAACGTTTGAAAGACGCAGCTGAAAAAGCGAAGAAAGACCTTTCTGGTGTGACTTCAACTCAAATCAGCTTGCCATTCATCACTGCAGGCGCTGCTGGACCTCTTCACTTGGAAATGACCTTGACTCGTGCGAAATTCGACGATTTGACTCGTGACCTTGTAGAACGTACGAAAACTCCAGTTCGCCAAGCCCTTTCAGATGCAGGTTTGAGCTTGTCAGATATCGACGAAGTCATCCTTGTCGGTGGTTCAACTCGTATTCCTGCCGTTGTAGAAGCTGTTAAAGCTGAAACTGGTAAAGAACCAAACAAATCAGTGAACCCTGACGAAGTAGTTGCCATGGGTGCTGCGATCCAAGGTGGTGTGATCACTGGTGATGTGAAAGACGTTGTCCTTCTTGACGTAACACCATTGTCACTTGGTATCGAAACAATGGGTGGAGTATTTACAAAACTCATCGATCGCAACACTACGATTCCAACATCTAAATCACAAGTCTTCTCAACTGCAGCAGATAACCAACCAGCCGTTGATATCCACGTTCTTCAAGGGGAACGCCCAATGGCAGCAGATAACAAGACTCTTGGACGCTTCCAATTGACTGATATCCCAGCTGCACCTCGTGGTATCCCGCAAATCGAAGTTACATTTGACATCGATAAGAACGGTATCGTATCTGTTAAGGCGAAAGATCTTGGAACTCAAAAAGAACAAACAATTGTTATCCAATCAAACTCAGGTTTGACAGACGAAGAAATCGATCGCATGATGAAAGATGCAGAAGCAAACGCTGAAGCAGATAAGAAACGTAAAGAAGAAGTTGACCTTCGTAACGAAGTAGACCAAGCTATCTTTGCGACTGAAAAGACAATCAAAGAAACTGAAGGCAAAGGCTTTGATGCAGAACGTGACGCAGCTCAAGCAGGACTTGATGATCTTAAGAAAGCTCAAGAATCAGGTAACCTTGAAGAAATGAAAGCAAAACTTGAAGCCTTGAACGAAAAAGCGCAAGCATTGGCTGTTAAACTCTACGAACAAGCTGCAGCAGCGCAACAAGCCCAAGCAGGAGCAGAAGGCGCACAAGCATCAGGAAATGCAGGCGATGATGTCGTAGACGGAGAGTTTACAGAAAAATAAGATGCAAAGCCCGTTAAAACCTCACAGTGAAAATAGGAAATCTGACGCAGAAACTTTAGTTTCTAGAAAGATTTATCTTTTTCACCAAGAGGTTAGGGCGTGCTCAATTCAGCATTACTAGTTTGATTTTTAAAACTTAAACTAGTAAGTATAAGAAGAAATCCAGAGGTTGCAACCCAGCCTCTGTTTTTCGGTAAAATAGAGGATGTTGCCTATGAAAAAAGTACTTTGTATCATTTATCCTAATTTTTCTCTTTATGAGATAACCGCTTTAACAAGTACTTTAGCTCTGTCTTTTGATGTCACGATTGATTATGTCGCTTCAGATCATTCGATGGTGGTCTCTGAGGATGGCTTGCTCTGTCAACCGACCAAAACACTAGATCAAATCTGTATAGAAGAGTATTCTTGTGTGATTTTGCCAGGAATGGTCAATATAGGGCCTGCTCTACAGGATGAGAAATTGATTTCGTTTTTGAGGGACCTTGGTGAGCAAGATATCCTCATTGCAGCCATTTCTTCAGCGCCTCTTTTATTAGCGAAAGCAGGTTTGCTGAACGATACGAAATTTACAGGTGGAATTTGGCAAAACTTCTTTGATTATTTTGAATTTCTTCCACGTGAGAATTTCCAACCGAAAGTGGTTGTGCAAGATAAACAGATCATTACGGCTATCGGTTTTGCCCATCAAGAGTTTGCAAGGAAAGTGATTCTAAGTTTAGGCTTGGCAGAGAATACGGACAACTATTTTAAAGAACGAAACGACTACTCAGAAGAGGATTTGATATTTACTCTATCAGACCAAGAGTTTGATCAAGTGAAGCAAAGTATAGAAAACAGCCTCTAAAGATGTACATGAAAATTATAGAAAGGAACAAAGAGTGTTCGTAACTGAACACGGGTTCCAGAAATTCTTACTCAATATGAAAGAAAGGAACAAAGAGCGTTCGGGGAATTGAACTCGAGCGGAAAGCTTGGAAATTAGATAAACCGCCTAAGAAATCAGGATTTCTTGTCGGTTTCCTAAATTTCAGTCGCTTTCTGTTCGCTCTTAGTATCTTGTATGAACAATACTGAATTTTATGACCGTTTGGGCGTTTCAAAGAATGCATCTCAAGATGAGATCAAGAAAGCCTATCGGAAATTATCTAAAAAATATCACCCAGATATCAACAAGGAGCCTGGTGCTGAGGAAAAGTATAAGGAAGTTCAAGAAGCTTATGAGACTTTGAGTGACGAGCAAAAACGGGCTGCTTATGACCAATATGGTGCTGCGGGTGCCAATGGTGGCTTCGATGGCGGAGCAGGTGGTTTTGGTGGCTTTGATGGTGCTGGTTTTGGTGGCTTTGAAGATATCTTCTCTAGCTTCTTTGGTGGCGGTGCAAGTCGTAATCCAAATGCACCTCGTCAAGGGGATGACCTCCAATACCGCGTCAATCTCAAGTTTGAAGAAGCAATTTTTGGTGCGGAAAAAGAAGTCAAGTACCATCGGGAAGCTAGCTGTCATACCTGTCATGGTTCTGGGGCTAAGCCAGGGACTAGTCCGGTGACCTGTGGACGCTGTCATGGTTCTGGAGTCATCAATGTGGATACGCAAACCCCTCTTGGGATGATGCGACGTCAAGTGACCTGTGATGTCTGTCATGGTCGTGGTCAAGAAATCAAGGATCCATGTACGACTTGTCGTGGAACAGGTCATGAAAAACAAGCTCATAGCGTGAACGTCAAGATTCCTGCCGGAGTTGAAACGGGTCAACAAATCCGCTTAGCTGGTCAAGGAGAAGCTGGCTTTAACGGTGGACCATACGGGGACTTGTATGTTGTTGTCAATGTTGAGCCGAGCGATCGTTTCGAACGAGATGGCTCAACCATCTACTACAAGTTAGACTTGAACTTTGTTCAAGCAGCTCTTGGAGATACGGTCCATGTGCCAACTGTTCACGGAGATGTCGATTTGGTCATTCCTGAAGGAACCCAAACCGGTAAGAAATTCCGCCTCCGTGGAAAAGGGGCTCCAAGCTTGCGTGGTGGTGCTATGGGGGATCAATATGTATCTGTCAATGTCGTCACCCCAACTGGTTTAAATGACAAGCAAAAAGAAGCCCTTCAAGCCTTTGCGGAAGCAAGTGATTTGAAGGTCAACCCAAAGAAAAAAGGGTTCTTTGACAAGGTCAAAGATGCTTTAGATGATTTATAAGAATGAACGAGTTTCCTTTTGAGTAAGGAGCTCGTTTTATTTTGGATCGAATCCAAGAACTTCCTCTCCTAATTAAAGAATAATGAGAACCTTCATTGAATTTATTAAGATATCGTGGTAAATTTAAGAAAACGATTACAAAGACAATTTAGGAGGTCCTGATGAAATCACATCAACCACGTTATGCGATTCGCAAGTATGCAGTAGGAGCTGCTTCGGTGCTCATAGGATTTTTTGCTGGTGCTCAGGTTGTAGCGGCAGATACGCCGAGCGTTACAGACAGTCCTTCAACGACAGTTCCAACTCAGCCAAGCGAAGGTGAGTCAACGATTTCTCTTAATGAGGAAGCTTCTCAGCCAACAGTAGAAAAACCAACGGCTCCTGCCCCAATCGTCGATCAAAGTCAACCGACACTGCCTGATCGTGAACTGCGGGTATCAGATCTTGACCGTTTGATTCGCGAAGAAGCAAGCTCGGTCGCAGCGTCGGATGTGGTAGCTCAACCAGCGACAGCAGCGACGGAAACGCCTGCTAAAGATCCTGACCAAGAAGAAAAATTAGCCAAGAAAAAGATTGTTTCTATCGATGCCGGTCGCAAGTACTTCTCACCAGACCAAATCAAGGAAATCATTGATGAAGCAAGTAAAACGGGCTATACAGACTTGCATCTTCTAGTTGGAAATGACGGCTTGCGCTTTGTGCTGGATGATATGTCTTTGAAAGTGGGAGATACTTCTTATTCTAGCCAAGCCGTGACGGATGCGGTTGAAAAAGGGACCAAAGCTTATTACGATGATCCGAACGGGACAGCCTTGACCCAGGCTCAAATGGATGATATTTTAGCCTACGCCAAATCGAAGAAAGTAGGCGTCATCCCAACCATTAATAGTCCAGGTCACATGGATGCGATTCTGAAGGCCATGGAACAATTGGGCATCGAAAACCCTCACTTTAATTACTTTGGCACTAAAAAATCAGCTCGGACAGTTGATTTGGACAACCAAAAAGCCTTAGACTTTACCAAAGCCTTGGTAGACAAGTATGCAGCTTATTTCAGCGGCAAGGCTGATATTTTCAATATTGGTTTGGATGAATATGCCAACGATGCCACAGATGCCCATGGTTGGCAGGTTCTCCAAGCTAGCAAGCATTGGCCAGGTGAAGGCTATCCAGAAAAAGGCTATGAAAAATTCATCCAATATGCTAATGATCTAGCAGCTATTGTGAAAAAACACAAGATGAAACCAATGGCCTTCAATGATGGAATCTACTACAATGGCGATACTTCCTATGGTACTTTTGACAAGGATATCATTGTCTCCTACTGGACAGGTGGCTGGAACGGCTATGATGTCGCATCTTCAAAACTCTTGTCTGAACTAGGTCATCAGATTCTTAATACCAATGATGCATGGTATTATGTGCTTGGACGGGACAAGGCTGGATCTGGTTGGTACAACCTTGATCAAGGTCTCGAAGGAATTTCCAAGTCAGCGATTGATGTGGTTCAAAAAAATGATGGGGCTAAGGTGCCCTTCATCGGTGGGATGGTAGCTGCCTGGGCAGATACGCCATCTGCAACCTACAAAAAAGACCTTCTCTTTAAGCTCATGCATGCCTTCGCGGACAAGAATGCGGACTACTTTGTAGCAGATCCTGAAGTCGTTGAAAAAGCTCTTTCGGAAGCTCCAACTGATTTGGACCACTATACAAAGGAATCTCTAGTAGCCTTTACGGCAGCTAAAAAAGCTTTAGAAGGGGCAGGAGCAAACACCACTCGAGCAGAGGCCAAAACCTTGATCGACCATCTCAAAGCAGCTCAAGATGCTTTGGTGTATACGGAAAGCTACGCGAAAGAAGTTGCAGCAAAAGAAGTGGCAGAAAAACTTGCTATGAAGAAGGTCATCTCGATCGATGCAGGTCGCAAATACTTCTCGCTGGATCAGTTGAAACGGATCGTAGATAAGGCCAGTGAGCTTGGCTATTCTGACTTGCACCTCCTTGTTGGAAACGATGGCATGCGCTTTGTCCTCGATGACATGACGGTGGAAGCCAATGGCAAAACCTATGCCAGTGATGATGTAAAAAAAGCCATTTTAGAAGGCACCAAGGCCTATTACGATGATCCAAATGGTCAAGCCTTGACTCAAGCAGAAATGGATGAACTCCATGCTTATGCGACTGCTAAAGGAATCGGCTTGATTGCGGCAGTCAATAGTCCTGGCCACATGGATGCTTTGTTGGTTGCCATGGAAAAATTGGGCATTGAAAATTCACAAGCCAGCTTTGATACGGTTTCAAAAACAACCATGGATTTGACCAATGAAGCAGCAGTCAACTTTACCAAAGCCTTAATTGGCAAGTACATGGATTACTTCAAAGACAAGTCTAAGATCTTTAACTACGGAACAGATGAATATGCCAATGATGCTACCAGTGCGCAAGGTTGGTACTACCTCAAGTGGTATGACCTCTATGGTAAGTTTGCGGAGTATTCCAATAGTCTTGCAGCGATGGCGCGTGAAAAAGGCTTGCAGCCAATGGCCTTTAACGATGGATTCTATTATGGAGATGAAGATGATGTTGCTTTTGACAAGGACGTCTTGATTTCATACTGGTCTAAAGGATGGTGGGGCTATAACCTCGCATCACCGCAGTACCTAGCAGACAAGGGCTACAAATTCCTTAACACCAACGGAGACTGGTATTATGTTTTGGGCCACAAAGGTGATCAAAGTTATCCGCTCGAAAAAGCTATCCAAAATACAGAAACTGTTCCATTTGAACAGTTAGCTTCAACCAAGTACCCTGATGTCAAATTACCGACAACCGGAAGTATGTTGGGAATTTGGGCTGATGAGCCGGCCAATGAATACAAGGAAGAAGAAGTCTTCCAGGTTATGGAAGCTTTTGCCAACCATAACAAGGACTATTTCAAGGCAGACTTCACTGCTCTTAGAAAAGCAGTTGCTACGGTGCCAACAGATCTAGCTATTTACACACCAGAATCTCGCGCAGCACTTGCGAAAGTCTTAGATAGCTTGAATTGGAATGTGAGCCGTGCTCATCAAGATCAGGTGGATCAAGAAGTGGCTGCTCTGACCCAAGCCCTTGCGGGGCTCAAGCCAATCACGCAAGTAGGTAGCTTGGCTGAAAATGACGTCAAAGCCCTAGTGGAAGACAAACCAAGTCTTGAAATCGTGGAGAAAGAACTTGATTTTGACCTTGTGGAACGGACCAATCCAGATCTCGCTAAAGGAGAACGCAGAGTGATCCAGGCTGGGGTTAAAGGGCAAGGTCTTGAGTATGTAGAGGTTTCGGCACTTGATCAAAGTCGAAAAGTGATCGCTACAGAAGTTGCAACAGAGCCGGTTGCAGAAATTATTGAAGTCGGTACCAAAGAGGTTGTGACTCCAGCAAGCCCTTCCGTAGAAGCACCAGTGAAGTCAGACGTGCTTGTGAACAAAGGGGTTCCAGATCAGTCAACACCTCAAGTGATCTCGAAGGCTCAACCTGTAGCACCAGAAAATACCCCAACACCAATTCCAGCAGCTGTGGAAAAAGAGGTTCGTTCAGAAGCAGTATCTTCTAACAAGCAACTTCCAGAAACAGGAGTGGAATCTGCACTTGGACTCGCTTTACTAGGAGCGATCTTGGGAGCAACAGGAATGGACTTGAAAAATAAAAAAAGAGAATAAGACCTAGTAGATTTGTAACAGGTCGAAGTTGGGAGAGTGGGACAGAAATCGGTAATTCGTTAGAATTCGATTTCGTCGTCCCACCTCCGCACAGTTGAGTAGGGCTGTAAAAGCTGATGAAATCAGCGTAGTAGAGCCCACTCAACCACTGCGTCTTGCTCGACAATCCAAAAATAATTGAGAGGCTAGGACTTTTGTCCCAGCCTCTTTTTGTACTTGCAAAACTGTACCCGGACAGTTTGAATTTTTCACTCTTGTAACCCCTTCTATATCCTGCTAAAATAAAACCATGACACGATACAAAGCAACCATTTCATATGACGGGACCTTGTTTGCAGGGTTTCAACGCCAACCGCATGCCCGTAGTGTGCAAGAGGAAATCGAGAAGACCTTGACGCGCCTCAATCAAGGAACCCCTGTTACCGTTCATGGAGCGGGGCGAACGGATTCCGGTGTCCATGCTCTTGGCCAGGTGATTCATTTTGATCTCCCCCAAGCGCGGGACGAGGAGAAGCTTCGCTTTGCCCTCGATACCCAAACCCCAGAGGATATTGATTTCATCCGAGTGGAGCAAGTAGAAGATGACTTTCACTCACGCTACAAGAAGCACAGCAAGACCTATGAATTTATCGTGGATTATGGTCGTCCCAAGAACCCCATGATGCGCCACTATGCCACCCACTATCCTTATCCTTTGGATGTGGAAAAGATGCAAGCAGCCATCCAAAAGTTGGAGGGAACCCATGATTTCACCGGTTTCACAGCTTCAGGAACCAGCGTGGAAGATAAGGTTCGTACGATTACAGAGGCTCGCTTGGTTGAGGATGCAGAACATCATCGCCTTGTCTTTACCTTTTCGGGCAATGGCTTTCTCTACAAGCAAATCCGTAATATGGTGGGAACTTTGTTGAAGATTGGAAATGATCGGATGCCGATCGAGCAGATCGATCTGATTTTGGAAAAGAAGGACCGCAATCTTGCAGGTCCTACAGCAGCGCCAAATGGCTTATATTTAAAGGAGATCCGTTATGAGTAATGAATTGATTCTAGCTATTTCAGGAAATGATATTTTTAGTGGGGGAGGTCTTCACGCAGACCTTGCAACTTATACGACTAACAAACAGCATGGTTTTGTAGCGGTGACTTGTTTGACCGCTATGACGGAGCACGGTTTTGAAGTGATTCCGGTGGATTCGACGACCTTTGCTCAACAGCTCAACTCCCTCAAAGATGTTCCTTTTTCTGCTATTAAACTCGGTCTTTTGCCAAATGTTGAAGTGGCAGACTTGGCTTTGGACTATGTCAAAGCCCATGCGGAGATTCCTGTGGTACTAGATCCTGTCTTGGTCTGCAAGGAAAGTCATGATGTAGAAGTTTCAGCTCTTCGAGACGAATTGATTAAGTTCTTCCCTTATGTGACCATCATCACGCCAAACTTACCAGAAGCTGAGATCTTGACCCAAAGCAAGATTCAATCGCTCGACGATATGAAGGAGGCAGCGCGCAAGCTCCACGAATTAGGAGCAGCGAATGTCGTGGTCAAAGGAGGCAATCGTCTCAATAAAGAAAAGGCCATCGATGTCTTTTATGATGGGACAGACTTCACCGTCATTGAAGAGCCAGTCTTAGAAAAGAACAATACAGGAGCTGGTTGTACCTTTGCGTCTAGCATTTCCAGCCAGTTGGTGAAAGGAAAATCACCGCTTGAAGCTGTCAAAGCTTCTAAAGACTTTGTCTTCCAAGCGATTCAACATTCAGACCAGTATGGAGTAGTACAATATGACATCTAATCGAACTCAACTCATTGCCCGCCTTTCCATTTTGACAGCCTTGACAGTTGTACTTGGCTACTATACCAAACTCCCAACTCCCACAGGGATTGTCACCCTGTTAGATCTTGGAGTGTATTTTACAGCCTTCTATTTTGGACGCAAGGAAGGTGCGATTGTAGGTGGTGTCGGAGCTTTTCTACTCGACCTCATTTCAGGCTATCCTCAGTGGATGTTCTTTAGTCTCCTCTTTCACGGGGGGCAAGGCTATTTCGCTGGCTTCAAGGGAAAAGCCCGTTACTTAGGCTTGCTTCTTGCGACAGTCGTCATGGTAGGCGGTTACGCACTAGCTTCTGCCCTCCTTTTAGGCAATGGATGGGGAGCTGCTATCTCGGACATTCCAAATAACCTTGCTCAGAATTTTGTCGGAATGGCTTTAGGCTATGTGGTCTATTATGCCTTCCAAAAGAAAGGAAACTAATTCATGGATTTGGAGCAACTGAAGAAGGATACAAAAGAAATCCTGGTAGATGTTTTGGCAAAAAGCCGTCTCCATCAGGGACAGATTCTAGTTCTCGGGATGTCTTCAAGTGAAGTTGCAGGAGGGCAAATTGGAAAGGCTTCGAACATCGACATTGCTGAAGCTATTGTCCAGGCCTTGCTAGATGAGTTGAATCCAAGAGGGATTTATCTAGCGGTACAAGGATGTGAGCACCTCAATCGCGCCTTGGTGGTCGAGCGGGAATTGGCAGACAAGAAGGAGTTAGAAATCGTCAATGTCCTTCCAAGTCTCCATGCAGGGGGAGCTGGACAACTCGCTGCTTTCAAGTATTTCAAGGATCCTGTTGAAGTAGAATTTATCACAGCTCAAGCGGGGTTAGACATCGGAGATACCTCGGTGGGGATGCACGTCAAACACGTGCAAGTTCCAATTCGCCCTATCTTGCGTGAACTAGGTGGAGCCCATGTCACAGCCCTCGCCAGTCGGCCAAAATTGATCGGCGGTGCCCGTGCTCTCTACCTCGATGATCCCATCCGAAAATCATAATCAGAACTAGCTTTAAAGGGCTAGTTTTTTTGGATGAAAAGAGAGGCAAAAACGTTTTAAAACTTGCAATTTCAAAGTTTTGTGGTAAAATTATAAGGAATGACTATATTATTTTAAGGAGAGACAGAATGTCTGTATCATTTGAAAACAAAGAAACTAACCACGGTGTATTGACTTTCACAATCAGCCAAGAGCAAATCAAACCTGCTTTGGACCGTGTGTTTGAGTCAGTTAAGAAAACTTTGAACGTACCTGGATTCCGTAAAGGTCATATTCCACGTCCAATCTTCAACCAACGTTTTGGTGAAGAAGCACTTTACCAAGATGCTTTGAACGATCTTCTTCCAGCAGCATATGAAGCAGCTGTTAAAGAAGCTGGAATCGAAGTTGTAGCACAACCAACTTTCGATGTTGTATCTATGGAAAAAGGTCAAGACTGGACATTGACAGCAGCTGTTGTCACAAAACCTGAAGTTAAATTGGGTGCTTACAAAGACCTTGAAGTATCAGTAGAAGTTTCTAAAGAAGTAACAGACGCTGATGTGGATGCTCGTATCGAACGCGAACGCAACAACTTGGCTGAATTGGTTGTTAAAGAAGGTGCTGCAGCAGAAGGTGACACAGTTGTGATCGACTTCGTAGGTTCTATCGACGGTGTTGAATTCGACGGTGGTAAAGGTGACAACTTCTCACTTGGACTTGGTTCAGGACAATTCATCCCAGGTTTCGAAGACCAATTGGTTGGACACTCTGCTGGTGAAACAGTTGATGTGATCGTAACCTTCCCAGAAGACTACCAAGCAGCTGACCTTGCAGGTAAAGAAGCGAAATTCGTGACAACTATCCACGAAGTAAAAGCAAAAGAAGTACCAGCTCTTGACGATGAATTGGCAAAAGACATCGACGAAGAAGTTGAAACTCTTGACGAATTGAAAGAAAAATACCGCAAAGAATTGGCAGCAGCTAAAGAAGAAGCATACAATGATGCAGTAGAAGCAGCAGCAATCGATCTTGCAGTTGAAAATGCTGAAATCGTTGACCTTCCAGAAGAAATGATCCACGAAGAAGTACACCGTTCAATCAACGAGTTCCTTGGAAACATGCAACGTCAAGGTATCTCACCTGAAATGTACTTCCAAATCACTGGAACAACTCAAGAAGATCTTCACAAACAATATGAAGCAGAAGCTGAAAGCCGTACGAAGACAAACCTTGTGGTTGAAGCAGTAGCGAAAGCAGAAGGCTTCGAAGCAACTGAAGAAGAAATCAACGCTGAAATCGAACAATTGGCAGCAGATTACAACATGCCAGTTGAACAAGTTCGCAACCTTCTTTCACCAGAAATGTTGAAACATGACATCACAGTGAAGAAAGCAGTGAACGTGATCACAAGCACAGCAAAAGTAAAATAATTGAGATAAAAAAGAAGAGCCGTGAGGCTCTTCTTTTTTATGATTTCATGGAGAATCCTGGAATTTTCCTTTGACGAAAGGGGAAATTTATCGTACAATAGAGTGTAACGATAAAATGCGTGATAGATTTAGTGACGAGAAGTTTTCAATCTATCATTGAGGATAGGATGAGGTTTAAGACCGGATCCTTCTCCATTTAGGAAATGAAACATAAGGAGATTTACCCTTGGAATTAGAAGTATTTGCTGGACAAGAAAAAAGTGAACTTTCTATGATTGAAGTGGCGCGTGCGATTTTAGAATTACGCGGACGTGACCATGAAATGTACTTTAGCGATCTTGTAAATGAAATTCAAAATTACCTTGAAAAATCAAACAGCGAGATCCGTGAAGCTCTTCCATTGTTCTACACAGAATTGAATGTAGATGGAAGCTTTATCCCACTTGGAGATAACAAATGGGGTCTTCGTTCATGGTATGCCATCGATGAAGTTGACGAAGAAATCATCGCTCTTGAAGAAACAGACGAAGATGAAACTCCTAAGAAACGGAAGAAAAAACGTGTCAATGCCTTCATGGATGGAGACGAAGATGCGATCGACTACAACGACGACGATCCAGAAGACGAAGAAGTTTACGAAGCAGATCCAGCTCTTTCATATGATGAAGAAAATCCAGACGATGAAAAGAGTGAAGTCGAAGCTTACGATGCTGAAATAAATGAAATCGTACCGGATGATTTGGGTGAGGAAGTTGAATTAAGCGAAGAAGACGACGAAGAAGAGGATTCTGAAGACGAGGAAGAAGAATAAAACATAAGAAGAGGCTGGGACAAAAGTCCTAGCCTCTCAATTATTTTTGGATTGTCGAGCAAGACGCAGTGGTTGAGTGGGCTCTACTACGCTGATTCTATCAGCTTTTACAGCCCTACTCAACTGTGCGGAGGTGGGACGACGAAATCAAATTCTAACGAATTACCGATTTCTGTCCCACTCTCTTTTTGTTTGCATTGAAAAAAGTGATGAAATGTCGTATGATAAACGTGTAAGGTTTCCCAATAGGAGGTGTTCCAGATGGACTTTCGTTTAGATCAAAGTTTAGTAGCTCTTGGTATTGATACAGTTGTGGTCGGAATTGCTAGAAATGTGGATCCTCAAGCAGTTTTGCTCCCTTCTTTTCTTGAAAAGAAGAAAGAGCTTGAACAATGGGCGCTCCAGTGTCAGACAGAAGAAGTAGTGGCATCTCCTGTCATTAAAGGGTATACAGACCTTTTGCAAAAAGTAGGGCGTAGCATCAAGAAAAATCCACCAACAGTCCTAGCTCTTATCCGAAACATCCAGCATCGAGGAGCTCTTCCTCAGATCAATAGCATCATCGATATCTATAATGTCGAATCGCTGAAGTCTTTTCTCGCGATCGGAGGACATGACCTAGATAAGATTGAGGGACCGATTGAATTTACACTGAGTCAAAGAGACGATCTCTTTCTCCCTATCCTTTCTAGTGAAAAACATGTCGCACCGACAGATCCTGTCTACCGGGATCAAAAAGGAGTTCTGGCTTGGTTGGATGTACGCGATAGTGACCATTACAAATTTGAGGAGACTACGCAAAACGCCCTCTTTGTCATCCAAGGAAATACCGAGACGTCAGTCGAGATGCGTTTAGAAGCGCTAGAAAGAATCCACAAGGACCTTGCTCTTTGCATGCCTCAGCTTCAATTTGAGAAATTTCTCGTCACACAAAATGGAGTGGAAAAGGTCGTGTAAACAGAGAAAATAATTTTCATGAAATTTTCAATTTGACAAAGTAGACCATTTGCGGTAAGATATTGTTCGGGCACCTCATTTTGAGGTCGGAGCTCCCTAAGGATTAGGGAGCTATTTTTGTTTTTTCTGCAAAGAGGAATGGCCTCTACAACATTAGAAGAAGAGGAAAGCACATGTCAACAAAATATATTTTTGTCACGGGTGGTGTCGTATCATCCATCGGGAAAGGGATTGTCGCAGCAAGTCTTGGTCGCTTGCTCAAAAATCGTGGATTGAAAGTGACCATCCAAAAATTTGACCCTTATATCAATATTGACCCAGGGACGATGAGCCCTTACCAACACGGGGAAGTATTTGTCACAGATGATGGCGCAGAGACAGACTTGGACCTTGGTCACTATGAACGCTTCATTGATATCAATCTGAATAAGTACTCAAATGTGACGACAGGGAAAATTTATAGCGAAGTCCTTCGTAAGGAACGTCGCGGAGAATACTTGGGCGCGACTGTACAGGTGATTCCTCATATTACAGATGCCTTGAAAGAAAAGATCAAACGAGCAGCGACGACGACGGATTCAGATGTCATCATCACAGAAGTCGGGGGAACAGTTGGAGACATTGAATCCCTTCCGTTCCTTGAAGCTCTTCGTCAAATGAAGGCAGATGTTGGTGCTGAAAACGTTATGTACATCCACACCACCCTTCTTCCTTACTTGAAGGCTGCGGGAGAAATGAAAACCAAGCCGACGCAACACTCTGTGAAAGAATTGCGTGGTCTTGGGATTCAACCAAATATGTTGGTCATCCGTACAGAAAAACCAGCGGGTCAAGGAATTAAGAACAAGTTGGCTCAATTCTGTGATGTCGCACCAGAAGCTGTCATCGAGTCACTGGATGTGGAACATTTGTACCAAATCCCATTGAACTTGCAAGCACAAAATATGGACCAAATCGTTTGTGACCATTTGAAATTGGATGTTCCTGCAGCAGATATGACAGAATGGTCTGCGATGGTCGACAAGGTCATGAACCTCAAGAAGCAGGTCAAGATTTCCTTGGTTGGGAAATACGTAGAATTGCAAGATGCCTACATTTCTGTCGTTGAGGCCTTGAAGCACTCAGGGTACGCCAATGATGCAGAAGTCAAGATTAATTGGGTCAATGCCAATGATGTGACAGCTGAGAATGTGGCAGAACTCCTTGGAGATGCGGATGGGATCATCGTCCCAGGTGGTTTTGGTCAACGGGGAACAGAAGGCAAAATTCAAGCCATCAAGTATGCGCGTGAACAAGACGTCCCAATGTTGGGTGTCTGCTTGGGTATGCAGTTAACCTGTATCGAATTTGCCCGTCACGTTTTAGGTTTGGAAGGGGCTAATTCATCCGAATTGGATCCAGAAACCAAGTATCCAATTATCGATATCATGCGGGACCAAATCGATGTGGAAGACATGGGTGGAACGCTCCGTCTCGGTCTTTACCCTTCTAAACTCAAACGAGGATCAAAAGCAGCAGCTGCCTATGACAATCAAGAAGTGGTACAACGTCGCCACCGTCACCGTTATGAGTTTAACAATGCTTTCCGTGAACAGTTCGAAGAAGCAGGATTTGTCTTCTCAGGCGTTTCACCAGACAACCGTTTGGTCGAAATCGTTGAAATCCCAGAAAACAAATTCTTTGTTGCTTGCCAATACCACCCAGAATTGTCAAGCCGTCCAAACCGCCCAGAAGGACTTTACACAGCCTTTATCACAGCGGCAGTTGAAAACCACGATAGCAAATAAAAATCAAGGGAGCAGGTCGAAGGACCTGCTCCCTTTTTGTGAAAAAATGACAAACTCTGAAAAAAGTTTGAAAAAAATCTTGACAAGAAAGTAGAAGATTGATATACTAGTAAGGTACTCAATCGCGGGGATGGCGGAATTGGCAGACGCGCAGGACTAAGGATCCTGTGACCGCTTTAGGTCGTGAGGGTTCAAGTCCCTCTCTCCGCATCGGATCAAGATAGCTTCGGCTATCTTTTTTTGTTTTCAAATTTCTTTGTGGTAGAATAGGTGTGAGATGAGGTGAGAACATGAAGAAAAAGGATCTGGTATTGGCCGATGGCCTTTTTGCACTATTGGGAAGTGCCATTAATTTTTTCGGTCCTATCCTGATTTTAGCGATGGGGATAGGTGCATACAAGGATACTTTTAGATATTTTATCGCCTTAAACATATGGAATGTTTTCATTTTTTTAGTGGCGATTGCTTCTAAGTATCTGCTCAGAGATGAAAAAAGAATCAAAAAATGGATTCTTTATCTTTTTCTGATAGCGGGCAGTATTCTCTTTCTTGCCTCAATCCTTGCTGTGTGTGAGAATATTCCCTTTCTTGAGGGATTGGTAAACGGACTTCTTGGGAAAATGTTTACCGACAGTCAGTTATTTGCTGCTTATTTCTATTCTCAATGGGTTGCAGCGGTATCCCTTATGATTTGCGGGATTTCCTTTCTCCTTTCACTAAAAAATTTTAAAGAAGAGAATTGAGAGTGGGACAGAAATCGGTAATTCGTTAGAATTCGATTTCGTCGTCCCACCTCCGCACAGTTGAGTAGGGCTGTAAAAGCTGAAGAAATCAGCGTATTAGAGCCCACTCAACCACTGCGTCTTGCTCGACAATCCAAAAATAATTGAGAGGCTAGGACTTTTGTCCCAGCTTCTTTTACTTATTTGCTAGGATGAAAGTCTTAGGAGAGAGAGGGTTCCTCCTCATTTATCGTAAGAAATCGCTTAAAGGCACAGGAAAAACTAGCAATTTCATCTAAAAAGTGATAAAATAAACAATGTAAGTGGGATTAACCCCACAAAAATATATAGGAGGCCTATGACTAATGGCAATCGTTTCAGCAGAAAAATTTGTCCAAGCAGCTCGTGACAATGGTTATGCAGTTGGTGGATTTAACACAAACAACCTTGAGTGGACTCAAGCTATCTTGCGTGCAGCAGAAGCTAAGAAAGCTCCAGTACTTATCCAAACTTCTATGGGTGCTGCTAAATACATGGGTGGTTACAAAGTATGTAAAGCCCTTATTGAAAACCTTGTAGAATCAATGGGTATCACTGTACCAGTTGCTATTCACCTTGACCATGGTCACTACGACGATGCTCTTGAATGTATCGAAGCTGGTTACACTTCAATCATGTTTGACGGTTCACACCTTCCAGTTGAAGAAAACCTTAAATTGGCGAAAGATGTCGTTGAAAAAGCTCATGCTAAAGGTATCTCAGTAGAAGCTGAAGTTGGTACTATCGGTGGTGAAGAAGACGGTATCATCGGTGACGGTGAATTGGCACCAATCGAAGACGCTAAAGCAATGGTTGCTACAGGAATCGACTTCTTGGCTGCAGGTATCGGTAACATCCACGGTCCTTACCCAGCAAACTGGAAAGGTCTTCACCTTGACCACTTGCAAAAATTGACTGAAGCTGTTCCAGGATTCCCAATCGTATTGCACGGTGGATCAGGTATCCCTGATGATCAAATCCAAGCAGCTATCAAACTTGGTGTTGCAAAAGTTAACGTGAACACTGAATGCCAAATCGCATTTGCAAACGCTACTCGTCAATTCGTACGTGAATACGATGCAAACGAAGCAGAATACGACAAGAAGAAACTCTTCGACCCACGTAAATTCTTGAAACCAGGTTTCGAAGCAATTACAGCAGCTGTTGAAGAACGTATCGACGTATTCGGTTCAGAAGGCAAAGCTTAATTAAAAACAGGAAAGCAAGGTCCCATGTGGATCTTGTTTTTTTGTATGGGAAAAGTTGCTTCCGGGATTTAATTTTTGTACAATATGCCTATGAAAAAATTTAAACAGTTTAGCTGGATCGTTTGTAGCTTTCTCCTGCTCTTTTTAGGTGCTACATTTGTTTTTCATCAATTTAGTTTACGAAATGAAAGTAAGCTTCTAACACCCATTGGTAAACAAGTTACAGTCAATGGACATCGAATGAATGTCTCTGTTAAAGGAGAAGGATCTGAAACAATCGTTTTTCTTTCCGGTGCAGGTATCGCCTCTCCTATTTTAGACTTTAAGAATCTATCAGATTCCCTATCCAAAAAATACAAAGTTGTTGTCGTGGAGCGAGCAGGATATGGTTTTAGTGAAGATAGTGATCGTTCAAGAGATGTGATGGAGGTCCTTTCTGAGACCCGTCAAGCTTTGGCGCAAGCTCATGTTTCAGGTCCTTATGTGATTATTTCGCATTCTATGGCTAGTTTAGAGAGTCTTGCTTGGCAAGAGAAATATCCAAATGAAGTGAAGGCTTTGATTGGTCTGGATTGGGCCTTGCCAGCGAGTTATGAAGATTTAAAGGATAATCAGGCCTTGCTTACTGTGGCTTATTGGAGCAGTAAGATTGGCTTATTACGCTATTTCCCTGAGTCCTTTTATATAAAAAATCCAACTCTGACTGAAACTGAACGACAACAATATAAATTACTAGCATATAAGCAGTTGATGTCACAAGCCATGCTTCATGAATCCCGTTTGGCAAAGGAAAATGCCAAGAAAGTTCCATCTAGCATTAATCCGAAAATTCCAGCCTTACTCCTGGTTTCTAACGGTGAAGGCACGACCTTTAGCCAATCAGAGTGGCAACGTTATGCAGAGAGATTTGCAAGCGACCAGTCTAATGTTCAAGTCGACTATATGGATGCACCTCACGACCTCTATCATTATCAAAGCGATGCTATTGTTTCTCGTATTAAAAAATTTTTAGAGAATAATTGAGGGCTTAAAAATCCATTGAGACTGATGATAATAATTAAATGCTGAAGGATTAACAGTAGAATCGTTAATTTTCTCGATTAAAAAAATTCTTTTTCTTAACAATAAGCCTGCCCCTAAGGGCAGGTTTTTTGGTGTTTTAAGGAAACTATTAAACCAGAATTTCTGACTCAAAAGCATTATTTCAAGAGAGAAATTTCTAATTTCATAATCTATAAGCAAACGCTTGCATTCCTTTTTTTATTAGATTATAATAGGTTGGTATAAAGCCCTCTGTAATAATATTGAAAAAGTGTAGAAAGTAAGGATTTAGAATATTTGTAGTCAAAAATACAATGTTGCTTCTTACGATAGGGAGATAGATATGGCAATGATAGAAGTGCAACATCTTCAGAAAAATTTTGTGAAGACAGTTAAGGAGCCGGGGTTAAAGGGGGCCTTGCGCTCCTTTATTCATCCTGAAAAGCAGACCTTTGAAGCGGTCAAGGATTTAACTTTTGAAGTTCCAAAGGGGCAGATTCTAGGATTTATCGGGGCAAATGGTGCTGGGAAGTCGACCACCATCAAAATGCTGACAGGGATTTTAAAACCGACATCTGGTTTTTGTCGGATTAACGGCAAGATTCCACAAGATAATCGACAAGATTATGTCAAGGATATTGGAGTCGTTTTCGGACAACGCACCCAGCTATGGTGGGATTTGGCACTGCAAGAGACCTACACGGTCTTGAAGGAAATTTACGATGTACCGGACTCGCTTTTCCATAAGCGCATGGACTTTTTGAATGAAGTTTTGGATTTGAAGGATTTTATCAAGGACCCCGTGCGAACTCTTTCACTTGGGCAACGGATGCGGGCGGATATTGCAGCTTCCTTGCTTCACAATCCCAAAGTTCTCTTTTTAGATGAGCCGACCATTGGTTTAGACGTTTCGGTCAAGGATAACATTCGTCGGGCCATTACTCAGATCAATCAAGAGGAAAAGACAACTATTCTCTTGACTACTCATGATTTGAGTGATATTGAGCAACTCTGTGATCGGATTTTTATGATTGACAAGGGGCAAGAGATTTTTGATGGGACGGTTAGCCAGCTCAAGGAAACCTTTGGCAAGATGAAGACTCTCTCCTTTGACCTGACGCCAGGTCAAAATCATCTAGTCTCTCATTATGAGGGCTTGCCTGATATGTCCATTGATAGACAAGGAAATACTCTCAATATTGAATTCGATAGTTCCCTCTACCAGTCGGCCGATATTATCAAGCAAACCTTATCTGATTTTGAAGTTCGTGATTTGAAGATGGTAGATACAGATATTGAAGATATTATCCGTCGCTTCTATCGAAAGGAGCTCTAAGATGGTCAAATTGTGGAGACGTTATAAACCCTTTATCAATGCAGGGATTCAGGAGTTGATTAGCTATCGAGTTAACTTTATTCTCTATCGGATTGGTGATGTCATGGGGGCTTTTGTCGCTTTCTATCTCTGGAAGGCTGTCTTTGACTCCTCCCAGGAGCCTTTGATTCAGGGCTTCAGTATGGCGGATATCACCCTCTACATCATCATGAGTTTTGTGACCAATCTTTTGACCAGGTCTGATAGCTCCTTTATGATTGGTGATGAGGTAAAAGATGGCTCTATTATCATGCGCTTATTGAGACCAGTGCATTTTGCGGCCTCTTACCTTTTCACTGAACTTGGCTCCAAGTGGTTGATTTTTATCTCTGTTGGACTGCCATTTTTAAGTGTCATTGTTTTGATGAAAATCTTATCTGGGCAAGGTATTGTAGAAGTGCTGGGATTAACTGTCCTTTATCTCTTTAGCTTAACTCTGGCTTATCTGATTAACTTTTTCTTTAATATCTGCTTTGGATTTTCAGCCTTTGTATTTAAAAATTTATGGGGCTCCAATCTACTCAAGACTTCAATAGTGGCCTTTATGTCTGGCAGTTTGATTCCCTTGACGTTTTTTCCAAAGGTGGTTTCAGATATTCTCTCCTTATTGCCATTTTCATCCTTGATTTACACTCCAGTTATGATTATTGTTGGGAAATACGATGCCAGTCAGATTCTTCAAGCACTTTTGCTTCAGCTTTTCTGGCTTATAGTGATGGTGGGCTTGTCTCAGTTGATTTGGAAACGAGTCCAGTCATTTATCACCATTCAGGGAGGTTAGTATGAAAAAATATCAACGCATGCATCTGATTTTTATTAGACAATACATCAAGCAAATCATGGAATACAAAGTTGATTTTGTGGTTGGTGTGTTGGGAGTCTTTCTGACTCAAGGCCTAAACCTCTTGTTTCTCAATGTCATCTTTCAACACATTCCCTCCCTAGAAAGTTGGACTTTTCAAGAAATTGCCTTTATCTATGGATTTTCCTTAATTCCAAAGGGACTAGATCATCTCTTTTTTGACAATCTCTGGGCTTTAGGTCAACGACTAGTTCGAAAAGGGGAGTTTGACAAGTATCTGACTCGTCCTATCAATCCTCTCTTTCACATCCTTGTTGAGACCTTTCAGATTGATGCCTTGGGTGAACTTTTGGTCGGTGGAATTTTACTAGCGACAACGGCGACTAGCATTGCTTGGACTCTTCCAAAATTCCTGATTTTTCTAGTTTGTATTCCTTTTGCGACCTTGATTTATACTTCCTTGAAAATTGCTACAGCCAGCATCGCTTTTTGGACCAAGCAGTCAGGTGCCATGATTTACATTTTCTATATGTTTAATGATTTTGCCAAGTATCCTATTTCTATTTACAATTCGCTCCTTCGTTGGTTAATTAGCTTTATTGTACCTTTCGCCTTTACGGCCTACTATCCTGCCAGCTATTTCTTGCAGGACAAGGATGGACTCTTTAAAATTGGTGGTTTGATTCTGATTTCCCTTGTTTTCTTTGTTATTTCCCTCAAACTTTGGGACCGGGGATTGGATGCCTACGAAAGTGCTGGTTCGTAAGAGGTAAAGTAAGACTAAAATCAAGAAAGGAACTTATGATGTTTGTAATTAAAGAAGTCAAGGGTGAAGATCAAAAAATGGCAGTTGTCGCTGAGATTTTAAGGGATTTGCCAGAATGGTTTGGAATACCAGAAAGCACGCAAGCCTACATTGAAGGAGCTAAGGATTTACGAGTTTGGGCTGCTTATCAAGAAAGTGATGTAGTAGGGTTTATAGGTTTATCATATTCGAGTGAAGATTGTGCTGAAATTGACTGTCTAGGCGTGAAAAAATCATTCCAAGGTCAAGGAATTGGAAGGGAATTAATTACGACTATAGAAAGAGAAGCAGTCAAACAAGTGGACTACCTACAGGTCAAAACAGTCGCAGAAGGTTCAAATAAAGATTATGACCGAACAAATGTCTTTTATCGCAGTCTTGGTTTTAAAAAATTAGAGATTTTTCCGCAACTATGGGATCCACAGAATCCATGTCAGATTCTGATTAAAAAGATCAACTAAAAGTGCTTGACATCCGCTATCAGAGTGCTATACTAAGAAGGTAATCGCCGATTTAGCTCAGTTGGTAGAGCAACGCACTCGTAACGCGTAGGTCACAGGTTCGATCCCTGCAATCGGCATAGAAAAAATCTGCTTTGAAGGAGCGAGACGACGAATGATGGTGATCACATATTCGTTCGGTCTCGCTCTTTTTTTTGACCGCATAGGCACCTTTTTTGACCACTTAGTCAAAAGTCCTTGTCGCCGTTGGGGCTCTCTGCTATCATAGAATCATCAAAGGAAGAAGTACTTCCGAATAATCAAAATGAGGTATATGATGAAAAAACTACTTGGACTTGGATTTATTTTGGCTGCTCTTGCGGTTGTCACAATGGGAATGGTTGGTTTTCCAAAGCTCGATGTGAACATCTGGCCCCTATTTCCTGCTCTCTTATTTGCATTCTTTACACTTGAAAATCTCTTGAAAAAAAGATTACAAGGCAAGTGTTATCTGCGCCTTGATCGCATTTATGATCGCAAATGCGATTTACGATCTCTTGTCGGTCTCAAATGGCCTGGTTATTACAGCAGGTGTGCTCGCTTGTGTAGGTCTTAGTTTTCTTTTACCGAACAAGGAAAGCAATAAATAAAGAAAGGCTGGTCACTTGATCAGCTTTTTTACTTCTCAAAAACTACCTCTTGATGGGGAAAACGTTCCGCTTACTGAAAAGCCCTTGTTTTGTTTTCAACAGCTGTTATAATGGTACTATCAAAACGTTGGGAAAGGAGTTTTATGAAAGTTAGAATCGAATTGGATCCATCTATGGACGAGCCTGAGATCTTGATTCGAGCTCCGCGCTTGACCCCGGAGTTGACCCAGCTGCAAGAGAGAATCCTCGAACAAAAGGTTGCTCCTTTGGCCTTTTACAAGGATCGAAGTGAGTATTTTCTGGATGTGGCATCGATCCTCTTTTTTGAGACGGACGGGGAGAAGATTTTTGGGCACACCAAGGACGAGGCCTATGAGGTTAAGCAGAAGCTCTATGAGTTGGAGGAGCTGCTTCCCATCGCCTTTTGTCGGATATCCAAATCCACCATTGTCAACGCAAAGCAGATCTACTCTCTGGAAAAGTCTTTTTCAGGGACCAGCACGGTCAATTTCTACCAGACTCATAAGCAGGTTCACGTATCTAGACGCTACTATCAACTCTTAAAAGAACGACTAAATGAAATGAGGTAATATCATGAGAAAAAAATTAATTGGAGTATTCTTAATCCTTTTAGCAGCCTTAATCCTCTTACAAGGCTATTTTGTAAAATGGGACATTAGCATCTGGACCTTAGCTTGGGTTACCTTGCTTGCCGTCCTGTCCCTCTCTAGTTTCTTAAAACGCCATTTTGGTTGGGGCTTCATCTATGGACTTTTAGCCCTCTTTTGTCTCAATGGGCAATACCATTTCCTCCCAGTTTCAAATTCAGTTGTCATCCTTTCCTCAATTCTCGCTGTGATTGGGCTCAACATTTTGTTTAAACCCTCTAAGAAAACAAAAGCCCGCCTAGCTTCCTATTCTGCTGGGTCCATGAGTAAGTCGGATGGCAATGACATTGATGTCACTTTTTCAACAGTGACAAAATATCTCAATGACCAACACTTTACCCGCGGAAGTGCAGATGTGAGTATGGGAGAAGCATCGGTTTATTTTGACAATTGCCGCATCGAGGGTCCATCTGCTCAGTTTGTTGTCGATGTTTCCCTTGGAAGTTTGAGTCTCTATGTACCAAGTGATTGGCGTGTCCATGTTCATGTGGATAATTCCCTCTCAGCGATCCAACATCAGGAAAATCCAAGTGCTCTGACAAGCAAGGATTTCTACATTACGGGCGATGTTTCCTTAGGAAATCTGGAAATTATCTATGTCGGAGCGAATTCGTTTTCTTAAGTCGGAAATGAAAAACTTTGGCCAAAAGCTTGCCAAGAGAGATTTTTTTTGGTAATATAGTACGGTATGTGGTGCTAGCACATCCGTTATATTAGATCTAATAGGAGGAAACACAGAAATGGCTAAAGTATGTTATTTCACAGGTCGTAAGACTGTATCAGGTAACAACCGTTCACACGCTATGAATCAAACAAAACGTGCCGTAAAACCAAACCTTCAAAAAGTAACTGTCCTTATCGATGGTAAACCTAAAAAAGTTTGGGCTTCAGCTCGTGCATTGAAATCTGGTAAAGTAGAACGCGTTTAATAAAGAATATAGAACCTCATAGAGGTTCTTTTCTTTTTCTCTAGAGACAGCTGTCACAGCGGGAGAAGAATAATCCCTACCCTTTTACAGCTGATCTCTTTTATGGTAAAATAGAATATAAAATACTTTTGAGGTAGAAATTATGACAGTAAAAATCAATACAAAGGACGGTCAAATTGAATTGACTGATGAGGTTATCGCAACTGTTGTAGGCGGTGCCGCTACTGAGATCTTCGGTGTGGTTGGAATGGCCAGCAAAAATGCGATCAAAGATAATTTCCAAGCCCTCCTAGGGAAAGAAAACTTCTCTAAAGGTGTTGTTGTCAAAACAACGGAAGCAGGAACTATCGCAGTTGATGTTTACACTGTTTTGAGCTATGGAACAAAAATTAGCGAAGTCTCAAAAAATATTCAAGAACGTGTGAAATTTAGTTTGGAAAATCAACTTGGAATCACTACGGATACTGTGAATGTCTATATTCAAAATATCAAGATTGTGGGAGAATAATCGTGGCTAATATTACTACAAGTTTATTTCAAGAAATGGTTCAAGCGGGGGCTACGCGCTTAAATAAACAAGCGGAATATGTAAACTCTTTGAACGTCTTTCCTGTGCCAGATGGAGATACAGGAACCAATATGGGAATGACCATCGAAAATGGGGCCAAAGAAGTATCTGACCGTTCTGCTTCAACTGTTGGAGAAGCAGCAGGGATCTTCGCTAAAGGTCTCTTGATGGGTGCGCGTGGGAACTCAGGAGTCATCACTTCTCAATTGTTCCGCGGATTTTCTCAAAGTGTCAAAGACAAAGAAGAATTGGATGGAGCAGCGCTTGCAGCAGCCTTCCAGTCTGGTGTAGAAGTTGCTTATAAAGCCGTTATGAAGCCTGTTGAAGGGACCATTTTGACGGTTTCTCGTGGAGCAGCTATCGGGGCCAAGAAAAAAGCAGAATCTACCAATGATGCAGTAGAAGTCATGCGTGCCGCTCTTGAAGGAGCTAAAACAGCTCTTGCGAAGACTCCAGATATGTTGCCAGTCTTGAAAGAAGTTGGCGTGGTAGACTCTGGTGGTCAAGGGTTGGTCTTCATCTATGAAGGATTCTTGTCAGCCTTGACAGGTGAATTCATCGCTTCTGAAGAGTTCCAAGCAACACCTGCAACCATGTCAGAAATGATCAATGCAGAACACCACAAGTCAGTTGCTGGCCATGTCGCAACTGAAGACATCAAGTTTGGTTACTGTACAGAAATCATGGTCGCTTTGAAACAAGGTCCAACCTATGTCAAAGACTTCGATTACGATGAATTCCGTAACTATTTGAACAACCTTGGGGATTCCCTATTGGTGGTGAATGACGATGAGATTGTCAAAGTTCACGTCCATACAGAAGATCCAGGTCTTGTCATGCAAGAAGGTCTTAAGTACGGAAGCTTGGTCAAGGTCAAAGTCGACAACATGCGCAACCAACACGAAGCGCAAGTTGAAAAAGAAGAGCGCCAAGCCAAACCAGTTGAAGAAAAAGAATATGCCATCATCGCAGTAGTTGCTGGTGACGGATTGGCTGATATCTTTAAAGCGCAAGGAGTTGATTACATCATCTCTGGTGGTCAAACCATGAACCCATCAACAGAAGACTTTGTCAAAGCGGTTGAAGAGTTGAATGCGCGCAACATCATTATCTTGCCAAACAACAAAAATATCTTGATGGCGGCTCAATCTGCAGCAGAAGTGATTGATCAACCTGCAGCAGTTGTTGAGACCAAGACTATCCCTCAAGGATTGACTAGTCTTCTTGCCTTTGATGAAAGCAAATCGATCGAAGAAAACTACGAACGCATGAGCGCTTCATTGAGTGATGTTGTGTCTGGTAGTGTAACGACAGCAGTTCGCGATACCACTATTGATGGGCTTGAAATCCATGAAAATGATAATCTTGGAATGGTCGATGGCAAAATCGTTGTTTCAAATCCAGATATGATGGAAACCTTGGAAGAAACATTCGCTCATATGTTGGATGAAGACAGTGAAATTGTGACCATCTATGTCGGTGAAGACGGCAGTGAGGAGTTGGCAAATGAATTGGCCCAAGCCCTTGCTGAGAAGTATGAAGATGTAGAAGTAGAAATCCACCAAGGTGGCCAACCTGTCTACCCATACTTGTTTAGTGTAGAATAATTGAACAGAAGGTTCCTTTCGGAACCTTTTTTTGTATATAGAAAAACGAGGAGATTCCCTATGAAATCAGCGTGATTCAGAGGAATTGAGATTGAAGTGACCCCTACACGGAAGCTTTATTCGTGAGAAAAAGAGGTTTCTGCAAAAAGTCTCATATTCATCAGATTTTTATTCAAATTGAAGAGCTTGAAAAGAGGGGGAAATGGTTTGAGCAGTGGAGTTTTTAGACAAGAAAGATGCGATATGTTATACTGGTATCAGTATGTGAAAGGAGAGTTATAAAAATGAAGAAATTTTTTGTAACCCTTGGGCTAGCCATTTTGGTATTGACTGGTTGTTCGCAATCCCAAACAAAGAAAACTACAACCGCTAGCTCATCTAGCAGTTCCTCTGTTAAAAAAGAAGTAAAAAATGAAGAAAAAACCACAACCTTAGTAGGAGATATCAATGGAACAAAACACCGGGATATCATCAAATCTAAGGGAGATAAGGTTGAAAACCTTCGTATCGAAGTGACGGCCGATCTGCCCCAACAACTTGGGACCATCGCAGCAGAAAAGTCACCTGAAGAGCTCACAGCAGCCATTCAAGCTTTGCTGGAGCAAAATGAAGACTATAAGAAGCTAAAAACCGTTCCTGGTTTTAGCTTGGAATACACAGTCACACCAGAAAAGAAATTGCTCTCAACCAGTGTGATTGACATCAACCAAATTGACGCCAAGTCTCTAGAAGAAATTTCTTACTTCAAAGATGCTGGTCTCAATGATTTGAAAAACATGAAGGCAGATGCCTTGGTCAAGGCCTTGAAATTGCATGGCATGAAAGAAGAAGGCCAGTAAGAAGAATAGAAAAAGTCGAGTGAAGTCACTTGGCTTTTTTTAGTGACTTTTGTCATGTGAGCGAGTGACAAAATTATCTAGTGGCTGTTATTTTCTTTCGCTATAATATAGTCAGAAAGTAAGAGGTAAGGAAAAATGAAACAATGGTTTTATAAAGTGTTTACGTTAACAGTGGTGGGGATGGTCGTCTATTTGATCTTTTCAAAGGATGATAGTCTCTATTACCATTTTCCTTGGGAATTATTTGCTGGGCTTGGCATCATGAGCTGGGCGGTTCAAGAAGGATTGAAAATGGTCAAGGCGGTAAAAAAGGAAATGGAGAAATGAAAAAAACGGGAGCGACCTTGGTCGTCTTTGTCATCATTCCAGCCAGCCAAGCCTGCTTGAAAGGAGAGTATCATGAGCATCATTAGAGTAGAGAACTTGAAAAAAAGTATCAAAGGAAAAGTCATTTTAGAAGATCTTTCTTTTGCGGTTGAACGGGGGGATTGTCTGGCCTTGATCGGGCCAAACGGAGCTGGGAAAACAACCTTAATGAACTGTCTTCTGGGAGATAGGAAGGTGACTTCTGGGATTATTGAAGTAGAGGGGAAGGCACCTGGTCATCCTCAGTTAAAGGCTAGTGTGTCCTATCTCCCTCAAGAGAATGCCATCGTTCAAAAGTTAACCGTGCAGGAACTGATTAACTTCTTTCGCTCTATTTATCCCCAACCCTTAACAGGGGAAGAAATTGATGATTTATTACGTTTTAGCTCAGAACAAAAGAAACAATTGGCTAGTAAGTTGTCTGGTGGTCAAAAGCGCCTCTTATCCTTTGTTCTAACCTTGATTGGTTGTCCCAGCTTACTTTTCTTAGATGAGCCAACTGCGGGAATGGATACGTCCACTCGCCAACGCTTCTGGGAGATTGTCGGGCATTTAAAGGAAGAGGGTGTGACCATTGTCTATTCTTCGCATTACATCGAGGAAGTAGAGCACACGGCTGATCGAATTTTGGTCTTGCACCAGGGCCATTTGCTTCGGGATACGACACCTCTCGCTATGAGAAGCGAAGAGGTAGAAAAACATTTTACCTTGCCTTTGCGCTACCAAGCTCTAGTGGCAGAGATGGAAGACATTGGTCAAGTGGTCATTAAACCCGATGCCCTTCAGGTTGTGACACGGGACGCCAATCGTTTGTGGAGGCGATTGCAAGAAGAAAGCTGTTCAATCCAAGAGATTGAAGTGACCAATAGAAGTTTATTGGATTCTATTTTTGAAAATACAAAGGAAGTAGGTAGAGAAGATGAAACGCATGAAAGCTCTTGGCGTGGTTGAGTGGCATTTAACTAAACGCCAAGCCATTTATTACTTGTTATCAATTGGGATGCCCACGGCCTTTTATCTCTTCTTTTCAGGGATGTACCAGGACACACCAGGGGCACCCGCTCACTTTATGAGGGATTATCTCCTTTCTATGACGGCATTTTCTATGATGTCTACGGCTATCTTTTCTTTTCCAACCGTTCTTGAAACCGATCGACTCAATAATTGGCAAAAAGTCTTGCGCCATACCCCCGTATCTATGGTAGAATATTATCTAATAAAGGTTGTAGGTCTCTTTGTCGATTTTCTCCTTTCGATTGTAGTTGTCTTTACCGTGGGCCATGTGGTGCGGCATGTGAATATGCCCCTACAGGATTGGGTCTTAGCAGCCTTTATTCTCATCCTAGGAAGTCTAGCTTTTGTGGCTCTCGGTCTGGTCTTGACCCTGCTTCCTTCTAGTCAATTGATGTCTGTTGTGGGCAATCTCCTTTACATGGGGCTGGCTGTCATGGGTGGTCTTTGGATGCCCATTAGCCTCTTTCCAGAATGGATGCAAGCTATCGGCAAATGCTTACCAACCTATCAATTGATGGAACTGATCAAGACCTTTTTAAACAAGGGGCAGGTCAATGTCTTTGCGAGTGTCTATTTAACTTTGTTTACCCTGGTCTTGTTTGCCCTTGTTATCGTCTATCGTCGTCATTCTGAGGTTCGTTCATGATTGAAAAACTCAAACATATTCACCATATGTTTTACGTAGGCCTAATCTTTATGGTCTTTCCCTTTGCTTCTATTTTCTTAGGGCAGATTCCCTGGTGGCATTTCTTTTTAGCCATCTTCTTTATGATGAGCTATCTAGGAATCCTCATTGTTGAAAATAGGACACTGACCTGGATTTTTTGGATTTATCTATTGGCTTACATAGGTGGAAATACCTTATATGTTGGGACAGGCTTTTGTTGGTTTTACTATTATCTAAGCAATATTTTAGTTTATCGTTTTAGAGTCCACAATTTTCGATCTCCCTTTCTTTGGACGGCCTTTTTATCACAACTGATCCTTTTGGGAGCCTTGTTATTTAATAGAGAGATGAGAGAAAATGATTGGCTTTTTGTCCTGATCGTCTCTTTGTTTATCGCGATCATGACCTTTAGTATGGTCCGGATGGAGATGATGGAAGAGTTGAAAGCTGACCATGCCAAGCAAAATGCCCAGATCAATCTCTTACTGGCAGAAAACGAGCGCCATCGGATTGGCCGTGATCTGCATGACAGTCTAGGACACACCTTTGCCATGCTCAGTGTCAAGGCGGACCTAGCTGATCAATTCTTGGCATTGGGTCAGGTTGAGAAGGCCCAGGAACAGGTGCAAGAGATTCAAGCCATCAGTCAAGAGTCCATGCACCAAGTCCGAGAGATTGTCGAGAACCTGAAGCAGCGAACCCTGGCAAGAGAGCTAGAAACCGTCAAGCAAATGCTGGAAGTAGCTCAAATCAAAGTGGAGATTCAAAACGAGCTTGATACTGCTAGCATCTCGCCGATTCTAGAATCTGCTCTGGCCATGGTATCTCTGGAATTAGCTACCAATATGATCAAACACGCTAAAGCGACGCAGGCCCTTCTCTCTTATCGCTCCACCGAAACAGGTGTAGAAATGGTCGCAGAAGATAATGGCATCGGCTTTGACAAGGTCTCTGACAAAGACCTGCACTCGATTCGCGAACGGATTGCCTTGTTGGGAGGAGAGCTGGAGATCAGTCATCAACACAAGCCGACCCGGATAGAAATACGGATCCCCTATCAAGAAAGGAAATAAGATGCGCTTATTAGTTGCTGAAGACCAAAGTATGTTGCGCGATGCGCTCTGCCAGCTCTTGCTCCTGCAAGAGGATGTGGAAGATGTCTTGCAGGCTGGCGATGGACAAGAGGCCATTCGTTTACTCGAAACACATCCAGTCGATATTGCGATTTTAGATATCGAAATGCCCATCAAAACAGGGTTAGAAGTGTTGGAATGGGCTAAAAGTCAACAACCCCAGATCAAGGTCGTCATCGTTACCACCTTTAAGCGGCCGGGCTATTTCGAGCGGGCCCTCAAGGCTGGAGTCGATGCCTATGTCTTAAAAGAACGCCGCATCACGGATTTGATGGCGACTCTTCATACAGTATTAGCAGGGCAAAAAGAATATTCGCCTGAATTAATGGAAGGGATCTTGACCCATCCCAATCCTCTAAGCCCTCAAGAAAAGGCAGTTTTAAAAGAAGTCGCAAAAGGGGCTTCTAACCAAGAAATTGCTGATCGCTTATTTCTCTCAAACGGAACCATCCGCAATTATATGTCAGCTATTTTGACCAAGTTGGATGCGGAAAACCGGACCGAGGCGGCAAAGATCGCACAAGAAAAGGGTTGGTTATAAGGAAGAAAAGTTTCTAGGATTTCCTAGAGACTTTTTTCTGATAGACCTAGCATTTTTAGAAAAACTCTCATTCTTCGGATTTGGATAGAAAATTCAGAAAATTTACTATTTTTCCTTGAAATATTTTCTAAAAATGGTATGATAGTAGCATGCTAATTTGAACTACAAAGTACTGGAAAGGAGAGACATGGAGAAAATTACCTTAGAAACTGCGAAAACCGGTTCAGAGCTCGTTCTTGAAACCCTGCGTGATTTGGGCATTGATACGATTTTTGGATATCCTGGTGGAGCAGTTTTGCCTTTATACGATGCCATCTATAGCTTTGAGGGTATCCAGCATATCTTGGGTCGTCATGAACAAGGATGCTTGCATGAGGCTGAAGGCTACGCTAAATCAACTGGAAAGTTGGGTGTCGCAGTCGTCACGAGTGGACCGGGGGCGACCAATGCCATTACAGGGATTGCAGATGCCATGAGCGATAGCGTTCCCCTATTAGTCTTCACTGGTCAAGTCAATCGTGCTGGGATCGGGAAAGACGCCTTCCAAGAAGCGGATATTGTGGGAATTACCATGCCCATCACCAAGTACAACTATCAAGTACGTGAGACGGCAGATATTCCGCGAATTATCACCGAAGCTGTCCATATTGCGACGACCGGCCGTCCTGGTCCGGTGGTGATTGACCTTCCAAAGGATGTGTCTGCTTTAGAGACAGATTTTATCTATGAACCGAGTGTGAAGCTTCCAAGCTACCAGCCTACCATTGAACCCAATGAATTGCAGATCAAAAAGATTTTGAAGCAATTGAGTAGGGCTAAAAAACCAGTTCTTCTTGCTGGTGGTGGGGTGAGTTACGCTGGAGCTGCAAAAGAGTTAATTGCTCTAGCAGAGCGCTATCAGATTCCAGTAGTGACCAGTCTGTTAGGTCAAGGAACGATTGCGACCAGTCATCCTCTTTTCCTAGGGATGGGAGGGATGCACGGATCCTTTGCGGCCAATATCGCTATGACAGAGACGGATTTCATGATCAGTGTTGGTTGTCGATTTGATGACCGTTTGACAGGGAATCCAAAGACTTTCGCTAAAAATGCAAAGGTTGCCCATATCGACATCGATCCTGCAGAGATTGGGAAGATCATTGCTGTTGACATTCCTGTGGTTGGCGATGCAAAGAAAGCCTTGCAGCAGTTGCTAGCAGAGCCAACGGTTCATAACAACACAGAAAAATGGATCGAAAAGGTGACCCAAGATAAGAACCGGGTTCGTTCATACGACAAGAAAGAACGGGTTGTGCAGCCACAAGCTGTGATTGAACGCATCGGAGAGTTGACCAAGGGGGACGCTATTGTCGTCACAGACGTTGGACAACACCAAATGTGGGCGGCTCAATACTATCCTTACCAAAATGAGCGCCAATTGGTAACATCTGGTGGTCTAGGAACGATGGGATTCGGTGTTCCTGCAGCTATCGGAGCGAAAATTGCCAATCCAGATAAAGAAGTTGTTCTCTTTGTCGGAGATGGTGGTTTCCAAATGACCAACCAAGAATTGGCGATCTTAAATATTTACAAGGTTCCGATCAAGGTCGTTATGCTCAACAACCACTCGCTTGGGATGGTCCGCCAATGGCAAGAAGCCTTCTATGATGGTCGGACATCAGAGTCAGTCTTTGATAGCCTTCCGGATTTCCAATTGATGGCGCAAGCTTACGGGATCAAGAATTATAAATTTGATAATCCTGAAACTCTGGAGAAGGATTTGGAAGTCATCACAGAAGATGTACCAATGTTCATCGAAGTAGACATTTCTCGGAAAGAGCATGTCTTGCCGATGGTACCAGCTGGTAAGAGTAATCATGAGATGTTGGGGGTGAAGTTTAATGCGTAGAATGTTAACAGCCAAACTTCAAAACCGATCAGGTGTTCTGAACCGCTTTACTGGAGTCTTGTCGAGACGTCAAGTCAATATCGAAAGTATCTCTGTTGGCGCAACAGAAAACCCTAATGTATCGCGGATTACCATTATCATTGATGTTGCTTCGCATGATGAAGTAGAGCAAATCATCAAACAGCTCAACCGCCAAGTGGATGTGATCCGTGTTCGGGATATCACTGATAAACCACACTTGGAGCGCGAAGTGATCCTGGTGAAAGTTTCTGCACCTGCTGAGAAGCGGGCGGAAATCTTGGCCATTATTCAACCTTTCCGTGCGACCGTGGTCGATGTAGCCCCAAGCTCTATCACCGTTCAAATGACGGGAAATGCAGAAAAGAGCGAAGCCCTCATTCGTGTTATTCGACCTTATGGGATTAAAAACATTGCCCGCACCGGTGCAACCGGATTTACTCGAGATTAATTCTCACTTTAACATTGTTAACCCCGCCTTAAAAAGGCAAATAATAAAATAGAAAAGAGATTTTACTTATGGCAGTTCAAATGGAATACGAAAAAGACGTTAAAGTACCAGCACTTGATGGTAAAAAAATCGCCGTAATCGGTTATGGTTCACAAGGTCATGCTCACGCACAAAACTTGCGTGATTCAGGTCACGATGTCATCATCGGTGTACGTCCTGGTAAATCATTCGATAAAGCAAAAGAAGATGGATTTGAAGCTTACCCAGTTGCAGAAGCAACTAAATTGGCTGATATCATCATGATCTTGGCACCAGACGAAATCCAAAAAGATATCTACAAAGATGAAATCGCTCCAAACTTGAGCGCTGGTAAAGCTCTTGGTTTTGCCCATGGTTTCAATATCCACTTTGGTTACATCAAAGCTCCTGAAGACGTAGATGTCTTCATGGTGGCACCAAAAGGACCAGGTCACTTGGTACGTCGTACTTACACTGAAGGATTTGGTGTACCAGCACTTTACGCTGTCTACCAAGATGCTACTGGTAACGCGAAAGACATCGCAATGGATTGGGCAAAAGGTGTTGGTTCAGCACGTGTTGGTCTTCTTTCAACAACCTTCAAAGAAGAAACAGAAGAAGATTTGTTTGGTGAACAAGCTGTTCTTATGGGTGGTTTGACAAGCTTGATCGAAGCTGGATTTGAAGTTTTGACAGAAGCTGGTTATGCACCTGAATTGGCTTACTTCGAAGTCCTTCATGAAATGAAATTGATCGTTGACTTGATCTACGAAGGTGGCTTCAAGAAAATGCGTCAATCATGTTCAAATACTGCAGAATTTGGTGATTTTGTAACTGGTCCTCGTGTTATCGGTCCAGAAGTAAAAGAAAACATGAAAGCTGCCCTTGCTGATATCCAATCAGGTAAATTTGCACGTGAATTCGTTGAAGACCACGATGCTGGTTTCCCACGTTTGAAAGCCTTCCGCAAACAAGCCGCTAACCTTGAAATTGAAAAAGTTGGTGCTGAATTGCGTAAAGCGATGCCGTTCGTTGGTCAAAACGACGATGACGCCTTCAAAATCTACAACTAATTGTCTGTAGAAGACTAAGCAAGTTGGGACACCCTGGCTTGCTTTTTTGATCAATACACAAGAGGTATGAAATGATAACAGCAAAAGATGTGGCCAAGGCCCATAAAATATTAAGTGGAGTCGTTGTCAATACGCCCCTTGAATACGACCACTATTTATCTGAAAAATATGGGGCAAAGATTTATTTGAAAAAAGAAAACGCCCAACGTGTTCGTTCGTTCAAGATTCGTGGAGCGTATTTTGCAATTTCTCAACTCTCAAAAGAAGAGCGTGAGCGTGGGGTAGTGTGTGCATCTGCGGGAAACCACGCGCAAGGAGTGGCTTATACTTGTAATGAAATGAAGATTCCAGCAACCATCTTCATGCCGATTACAACACCACAACAAAAGATCGGCCAAGTCCGCTTCTTTGGTGGGGATTATGTAACAATCAAGTTGGTCGGAGATACTTTTGACGCTTCAGCGAAGGCGGCCCAAGAATTTACTCTTGCAGAAAAGCGGACCTTTATTGACCCGTTTGATGATCCACACGTACAGGCTGGCCAAGGAACAGTGGGCTATGAAATTCTTGAGGAAGCTCGAAAAGAATCGATTGCCTTTGATGCTGTCCTTGTCCCTGTCGGTGGAGGAGGCCTCATTTCAGGTGTTTCTACCTATATCAAAGAAACGGATCCTCGGATTGAAGTCATTGGGGTAGAGGCCGAAGGAGCGCGCTCCATGAAGGCTGCTTTTGAAGCAGGTGGTCCCGTCAAATTGCCAGAAATCGATAAGTTTGCAGACGGGATTGCTGTGCAAAAAGTGGGACAATTGACTTATGAAGTGACCCGTCAACATGTGGAAACTTTGGTTGGGGTCGATGAAGGCTTGATTTCAGAGACTTTGATTGATCTTTATTCCAAACAAGGGATCGTAGCTGAACCAGCAGGAGCGGCCAGTGTGGCATCCCTTGAAATCTTGCGCGAATACATCAAGGGGAAAACCATTTGTTGTATTATCTCAGGTGGGAATAATGATATCAACCGTATGCCTGAGATGGAAGAACGTGCCTTGATCTACGATGGGGTCAAACACTACTTTATCGTCAATTTCCCACAACGTCCGGGAGCTCTTCGCGAATTTGTAAATGATATCCTAGGACCAAATGATGATATCACGCGTTTTGAATACATCAAGCGTGCTAGTAAGGGAACAGGCCCTGTCTTGATTGGGGTTACTTTGGCAAATAAACATGACTATGCAGGCTTGGTCAACCGTATCGAGCGTTTTGATCCGTCTTTCATTAACTTGAACGGCAATGAAACTCTCTATAATATGCTGGTCTGAGTATCATGCAGAAATAATCGACTATTTAAGCAATATATTTTTATGGAATATATTGCTTTTTTATGAAGACTTGTGATATGATATGCGTAAATTAAAAGGAGGAACTTTTTATGCCTGGATTTATTATCTTTGTTTTATTCTTGCTCCTAGTTGCAGGAGTCATTGTGATCAGCTCACTATATGTGGTGAAACAACAGTCCGTTGCCATCATCGAGCGATTCGGACGTTATCAAAAAATTAGCGACAGTGGTATTCATATGCGAGCGCCTTTTGGCATCGATAAAATTGCAGCACGTGTTCAATTGCGCGTCTTGCAGAGTGAGATCGTGGTTGAAACAAAAACTCAGGATAACGTGTTCGTTACCATGAATGTGGCGACGCAATACCGAGTGAACGAAAGCAACGTAAAGGATGCCTACTACAAACTCATGCGTCCAGAATCACAGATTAAATCATACATTGAAGATGCTCTTCGTTCTTCTGTGCCTAAGTTGACCTTGGATGAATTATTTGAGAAAAAAGATGAAATCGCCCTTGAAGTTCAAAAACAAGTAGCAGAAGAAATGTCAACTTATGGATATATTATTGTTAAAACCTTGATCACCAAAGTTGAGCCAGATGCCGAAGTGAAACAATCCATGAACGAGATCAATGCGGCGCAAAGAAAACGCGTGGCAGCTCAGGAATTGGCAGAAGCAGACAAGATCAAGATCGTTACTGCTGCCGAAGCAGAGGCGGAAAAAGACCGTTTGCACGGGGTTGGTATTGCCGAGCAACGGAAGGCCATTGTCGATGGATTGGCAGACTCTATTAAAGAGTTAAAAGGTGCGAATGTAGATTTGACCGAAGAACAAATCATGTCTATTCTCTTAACCAACCAATACTTGGATACCTTAAATAATTTTGCAGATAAAGAAGGGAATAATACGATTTTCCTACCAGCAAACCCAGATGGCGTCGAAAACATTCGTACACAAATATTATCAGCCTTGAAAGCAAAGTAAACTTTTTTTCATTTTTTAAAAAAGGTTCGTATTTTCAGCGATTTTAGTTGACAAAATGTGCAAAAAAATTTATATTAGTATTGGAAATAATAATATAGGAGAAAGATCATGGCTAAATCGAACTTTGAAAAAGTAGAATCAGTTGTTGGATGGGTACGTGATAAGAAAATCACAGGGTATCGTATCAGTAAGGAAACAAATGCCCGTGAAATGTCTATCATTGCCTTGGCTCAAGGACGTGCAAAAGTGAAGAACATCTCGTTCGAAACGGCACTTGGATTGATTGATTTTTACGATAAAAATCATCAAAAATTCGAAGATTAATTTGTTGTTCCAATTGAAAACCAGAGAGTTTGCTCTCTGGTTTTTTTCGATGCCTCAAAAGCAGAAGCGATACAAAAAACAGCTTGCTTCCATACTGGTAAGCAAACTGTTTCAAGAGATTAATGTAAGAAGCGTTGAAGGAATTCCTTGGTCCGTTCTTCTTTTGGATTGCTAAAGATTTCTTTTGGATCTCCTTGCTCAGCGATGACACCCTTGTCCATGAAGATGACCCGGCTAGAGACATCGCGGGCAAATTCCATTTCGTGGGTGACGACAATCATGGTGAGTCCTTCTTTTGCCAGGTCCTGCATGATTTTCAAGACTTCCCCAACCATTTCTGGGTCTAGGGCAGAAGTTGGTTCATCGAAGAGAATGGCATCAGGATCCATTGAGAGGGCGCGTGCGATAGCGACCCGTTGCTTTTGACCACCTGAAAGTTGTTTCGGACGGGCAGCCCAATATTGAGATCCCATACCGACTTTTTCAAGGTTTTCTTTGGCAACTTTCTCTGCAGTCTCACGATCGCGCTTGAGGACGGTTGTTTGTGCAACGATGGTATTTTCCAAGACGTTTAAATTTTCGAAGAGATTAAAGCTTTGGAAAACCATCCCTAATTTCTCGCGGTAGTGGGTAAGATCATACTCAGGATCAAGAACATTTTGACCACGATAGAGAATCTCTCCAGCTGTAGGAGTCTCTAGAAGATTGATGGAGCGAAGGAAGGTTGATTTTCCGCTACCAGAGCTCCCGATGATGGAGATCACCTCTCCTTTTTCAACGGTGAGCGAAATATCTTTCAAGACTTCATTTTGACCATAAGATTTTTTTAAATGTTGAATTTCAAGAATTTTTTCTGCCATTATTTCACCTCATTGACTTGCATTTGATTGGCACCTGTAGTATAAGTATCAGAATCTAAGCGACGTTCGATGTAGCGAAGGATTCGTGTGATAGTAAAGGTGAGAACGAAGTAAATCACAGCGATGATAGTAAAGGTTGGGAAGTATTGATAGTTTTGAGTTGCGACCGTATTTCCTGTAAAGTACAGTTCAACTACAGAGATAACATTCAAAACAGATGTATCCTTGATGTTAATAACAAATTCATTCCCTGTTGCTGGCAAGATATTGCGAACAACCTGTGGAAGGACGACCTTACGCATGGTTTGTCCATGGGTCATTCCTAGAGCAGTCGCTGCTTCAAACTGACCTGGATCCACTGCTAAGATCCCACCACGAACAATCTCACTCATATAAGCTCCGGTATTGATTGATACGATAAAGATAGCGGCCCAGGTACGATCCAAGGAAATGTTGAAGGCTTGGGCGGAACCGTAGAAAATGACCATGGATTGAACGATCATCGGAGTTCCACGGAAGATTTCAATGTAGACATTGAGGAACCAACCAAAGGCAGTTTGGCATCCAGCAAGGAATTTATTTTTAGCCATCGGAGCTGTCCGGAAGACACCGATTAACAAACCGATAATCAACCCAGCGATAGTTCCAGTCATAGAGATTAAGAGGGTCATTCCAGTTCCCCGTAAGAACTGTGGGCCATTATCCTTTAAAATCTTCATCATTTGGCTAAAGAATGTCTGCTTATCATCACTAGCATCACTGGAAGCTGGTTGCTTCTTAATCATGTCATCCATGAGTTTGACTTGGTCTTCAGACGAAATCTTAGCTAGTGCGGCATTGACTTGGTCAATTCTAGTGTCACCCTTCTTCATCCCGATAGCGATAGTCGCATCTTCTTCCCCAACTTCAAATCCTTTTTTGAATTGAATCATCTTAAATTTAGAATTAGCGGACTCGGCGGTTAGGGCTTCGGGACGTTCAGAAACATAGGCATCAATAACACCCGATTCTAAAGCTTGACGCATCTGGGCAAAATCACCCATTGCAGTTTCTTGTTTCGCACCCTTGAGTTGGGAAATGAGAGAATAGAGGTAGACCCCTTGTTGAGAGGTGACCTTTGCATCCTTAAAGTCATCTAGACTAGTGGCGTTTGCATAGTTTCCATCTTTACGAACGAGCATGACCGGTTCACTGGTATAGTAGCTCTTGGAGAAGGCGACCTCTTTTTTACGTTCAGCGGTTGGACTCATCCCAGCGATAATCATATCGATTTTACCAGAAGTGAGGGCTGGAATTAAACCGTTCCAAGATGTTTTTACGATCAGAGGTTTTTTACCTAACTCCTCAGCAACTTTTTTGGCGATTTGGACATCGTACCCATTGGCATATTGATTGGTACCGTCAATTTTAACAGCTCCATTTGCATCATCTTCTTGGGTCCAGTTGAAAGGAGCGTAGGCCGCTTCCATTCCGATTCGTAAATAGTCATCTGCATGAACAACCTGTGTGATCCCCAGGCAAATGAAAAGCCCTGTTAAGAGCGCGAATAATGTTTTTTTCATTTTTTCTCCTCTTCCTTATTTTAACTTCTCCTATTGTACAGTAAAATAGGCTGCATTTCAAACATGGTCCTCTTTTTATTTAAAAAATGCTATAATAATACAAAGGAGCGTGATCAAATGAAAAAGTATTTGTATGTTATTTTCGCCTTTCTGGCCTGCCTTTTTGTTAGTCAGAACGTCCTTGCATCTAGCCCATCTTATGATGTACTTTACTATGGTGGAACCTTGACCTTGGACACCTGGGACGACGCCACCTATGAGGAAGAACTGGTTTATTATTTCAAAGATTCTTATAGAGGGCAGTATGTTAGCCTAGGAACGGCAGGGAACATGCCACAAGGCTTTGCGATTGAGATACCGCCAAAGGTTGAGGTGGAAGGTCGTGAGCTTCAAAGAGAACCTGAGATTACGAATCTAGGTGATGGCTACCGAGTGAAAATTTATAACAGTGGTGTAGCGCAAGATACAGTCAAAATAAAAGTCACATGGAAATTAAAAAATCTTCTTTATTCACACAAGGATATCTTGCAGTTGAATTGGAAACCAATTACTGATGGCGATCAGAAGGTGGACGAAGTTCAGTTTCGTGTCATCCCTAAGTTTGCACCAGCTAATGCCCAATCGGAACTGTATATCCATACAGCCTTTATGGGACCGGATGTGACTGTAAAGAAAGAAGATGGAATCTATTCTGCTACTTTCTATAACCTAGGCAAAGGAAAGGCTGTGGAGTTGTATGGTTACTGGTTGAAGTCAGATCTAACTACCTTGTATGATTCTGGTCGAAATACGGGATTGACCAAATTGGATGAATTTCACAAGAACCAAGCTAAAATTGAACAGGAAAAATACTGGACACGCATGTTTTGGAACTGGATCTTGCCAGCCTTCATTATTGTACTCTGGCTTCTTTCTCTCTTGGGCCGCAATCGGTTCAAAAAAATGATTTGGCCTGGTGTGACCTATCCGACCGATACTCGTCTTTATGAAATTCCACAGGACATTGCACCTCTGATTATGAGTTCGGTTGTTTATTCAGCTGAATTAGACGAGGCCTCCCCGACCAATAAAGAGAAGGCAACTCCGCCGGTATTTACATTTGAAAAAATGCTTCAAGCTACTTTGCTGGATCTGATGGATCGTGGAGTGATTGTCTACGAGCAACAAGGAAATGAAGTCGTTTTGACCAGAAAGTCTCATGGACATGTGGATGATTTTGAACGCTCCTTTATGAATATGGCTTTTGGGGATCAAGTTTCCTGTCCTGTTAACCGTCTCTTTGAGAATTATGAATTCAGTGATGATGTATACAAACATGCCAAAAAAGCAGATCAAGATGCGATTCGTTCACTAGGAAGTAAGGCTCAGGCTCGTTTTGATACGGCTGTCAACCAAGTGGCCCGAGATGTTCATCGCAAGGTGGAAGATCTCCATTTGCCAAGCTACTATCGCCCTTTAGAAGCAAAAGAAGAAGCGCAAGCTAGACGAAGTCTCTTCTTTGGTTGGGCTGCTTGGTTTATCGCTCTTGGAGCAGAAATCTTTGCCATCTTTGGGATGGGTTGGTTCTCTGTTCCTTGTTTGATAGGGATCCTCACACTTTGGTTTATGCCAGTGCGCTTCAATGGTGTCTTTAAAGCCTGCCTACGAGATGGTGTTGTCAATCTTGCGGGTGCTGAGCAACGCTATTACTGGGATAGTTTTGGTCGGATGTTGAAAGAGATTGCCCACCTCAACGATGCAGAGTTGCAGTCTCTGGTCCTATGGAATCGCTTATTGGTCTATGCGGCCTTGTATGGTGTAGCTGATCAGGTCACAAAGGTCATGAAACTTCGGAATATTCATTTAGAAAATCAAGCCTTAAACGCCTTCGTTTATACTCCGTTCTATCATGATGTGACCCACTCAAGTCATGCCATGTCTACTTATGGATCGACAGCATCTACAGCTAGTCATTTCACAGTTTCCTCTGGTAGTGGAGGAGGTTTCTCTGGCGGAGGAGGCGGAGGAGGCTTTGGTGCCTTCTAAGTAGCACTGAGAATGGTCTTGGTCGCTCTTTCCCTTCTAGTTTAGAAGGCCTGGTCCAGTCCATAGATTTATGATATAATAGAGCAAATGTAAGTTTAGGAGAAAAAGATGTTTCTGATCGAATTAATCAAGGCGGTTCTTTTTGGGATTGTCGAGGGGATTACAGAATGGTTACCGATCTCAAGTACAGGTCACTTGATTCTGTTACAGGATTTTGTGCAGTTTAAAAATCAAGATCCGGCCTTTATGGAGATGTTCAATGTCGTGATCCAATTGGGAGCGATCCTAGCGGTTGTGGTGATTTATTTCGATAAATTATATCCCTTCAAACCTGGTAAATCTCCACTAGAAGTACGTCGAACTTGGCAATTATGGGCAAAAGTTGCGGTTGCAACGCTCCCTCTTGTCTTTGTTTTTAAATTAGACGATTGGTTTGAGGCGCATTTCCACAATTCGATTTCCGTTGCGATTATGTTGATCACCTACGGGATTGCCTTTATCTATCTGGAAAGACGAGAACAAGTTGAGCCAGCAGTAACGGAATTGCATAAGCTTCCTTATCGAACCGCTCTTTATATCGGACTCTTCCAAGTTTTATCGCTATTTCCAGGAACAAGCCGTTCAGGTGCTACGATTGTAGGTGGTTTGATCAATGGTGTTAGCCGCCCAGTGGTGACAGAATTTACCTTTTATTTGGGGATCCCAGCCATGTTTGGGGCTAGCCTCTTAAAGGTTGGAAAATTCGCTCTTGGCGGGCATTCACTAGCATTGGGGCAACTCTTTATTCTACTGGTAGCGATGGGAGTGGCCTTCGTAGTCAGCATGTACGCCATCCGCTTCTTGACAGATTATGTGAAAAATCATGATTTCACCGTCTTTGGTAAATACCGTATTATTCTTGGTTCCATCTTGTTATTGTATGGCCTCTTCCGTGTTATTTTCTAAGAGAAGGCTTGAACTTGATCAAATTATTTTCTGAGGTTGGAGACTTTTGTCCCGACCTCTTTTCTATGCATCCTTTTTTTGAATTCTATCCATTTTTTTAGTATAATAGTAAGACTAGAAGTATGAGGTTATACTATGAAGATGAAGCAAATTAGTGATTCAACCATTAAGATCACGATCCAACTAGAAGACTTAGAAGAACGAGGAATGGAAATTGCTGATTTCCTTGTCCCACAAGAAAAAACAGAAGAATTTTTCTATGCCATTTTGGATGAACTCGAAATGCCAGAAAGCTTTCTGGATAGCGGGATGCTGAGCTTTCGTGTGACACCAAAACCGGATAAATTGGATGTTTTTGTTACCAAATCAAAAATTGATCAACAATTGGATTTTGAGGATTTGTCAGATCTTCCTGATATGGAAGAGTTGTCGCGCATGACGCCAGATGAATTTATCAAAACCTTGGAAAAAACGATCTCTGATAAGACAAAAGGGGATGCAGAAGCTATTCACCATTTGGAACAAGAAGAGTTACGTGACAATCAAGAACAAGATCCTACATCTGAAGCACCAGTAAGTCAGTATATTTATTACATTTTGCGTTTTTCAAATATCCAGCAAGCAGTTGCCTTTTCAAAAATGGTCAGTTTTCCAGTGGATACCTCTGAATTATACAAAATGGGATCCGATTATTATTTAACCGTCTTGATCGATACAGAGGATCAACCAACTCAATATCCGACCTGGTTACTGGCCATCATTCGGGAGTATGCAGATGATTCAGAAGTGACACGAGCCGTTCTGCAGGAACATGGCCACTTACTGATGGTGTCTGGTGCGATTGAGAATTTGAAGAAAGTTGCTAGCTTATGATGTCCTTTTCCTTGCAATTTGTTCTGGTGCTGATTGGGACTTTTATGATTGCCTTGGTATTGACGCCCTTGGTTCGCCTATTCTCCTTTAAGATTGATGCCGTGGATTATCCGAATGCGCGTCGGATCAATACCAAGCCCATGCCAAGCGCGGGTGGACTGTCTATCGTGATTGCTTTTTCAATTGCGACTCTTGTGTTTATTCCTATGCTGACATCCACCACCGCACCAATCAAAAGTTACTTGTCCTATACCTTGCCGGTCGTAGGAGCGGGATGGATTATCGCGCTCACAGGCTTGATTGATGATGTAAAAGAATTGTCTGCCAAGAAAAAGATGATCGGCATCCTGCTGGCGGCGAGTCTGGTCTGGTTTTTGACAGATTTTCGGCTGAATGATTTTAAGATTCCATTCGGTGGTCCCTTACTTCATTTTGAACCATGGCTATCGTATCTTTTGACGGTGATTTGGATTGTTTCTATTACCAATGCGGTCAATCTGATTGATGGATTAGATGGATTGGTGAGTGGGGTCTCTATTATTTCCCTAGTGACAATGGGGATTGTGTCCTATTTCTTTCTTCCAGTACCCAATCTCTTTCTGACCATGACGATCTTTGTCTTGGTTGCGTCCATCGCAGGTTTCTTTCCCTTTAACTACCATCCGGCCATTCTCTATCTGGGAGACACTGGTGCCTTGTTTATCGGATTCATGATTTCTGTCTTATCCTTGCAAGGTTTGAAAAATGCGACAGCTGTTGCAGTAGTTACCCCAATGATTATCCTCGGAGTGCCGATTACAGATACCTTTTTAGCCATTATCCGTCGGACTCTTTCTGGTCAAAAATTTTATAAACCGGATCGCAATCACTTGCACCACCGACTTCTTTCTCTGGGCTTGACACATCGGGGAACTGTACTTGTGATCTATGGAATTTCGATGATCTTCTCCTTGATTTCTCTCTTGCTCAACATCTCGAGTCGCATTGGGGGTGTCCTACTTGTGATCGGGCTCTTGTTTGGAGTAGAGCTGTTAGCAGAATTGATCGGGGTTCTGGGGCCACATCACAGTCCTTTGTTAAATCTTCTGCGCTATATAGGGAATTCTTCCTACCGGGAGGAAGTTCGTCAAAAACGAAAAGAAAAAACTAAATAAGAATAGTTCTAATCAAAAGAAAAGCCATTTAGGCTTTTTTTTGATATACTTGAAAGGTAAAAAAATACTTTGTGATGAAGGAATCGATGCTTTGAGAACCTTCTAGACTTCAAAGTAAAAAGAAAGGGAATGCAATGTCGACATTAGAAATTAAAGACCTTCACGTTGAAATTGAAGGCAAAGAAATTTTAAAAGGTGTAAACCTGACCCTAAAAACTGGTGAGATCGCAGCCATCATGGGACCAAACGGAACAGGGAAATCTACTCTGTCAGCTGCCATTATGGGAAACCCAAATTATGAAGTAACCAAAGGGGAGATTCTCTTTGATGGTGTCAACATCTTGGAATTGGAAGTAGACGAACGTGCACGGATGGGCTTGTTCCTTGCTATGCAATACCCTTCAGAAATCCCAGGGATTACCAATGCAGAATTTTTACGTGCAGCCATGAATGCTGGTAAAGAAGAGGACGAGAAGATCTCTATTCGTGATTTCATCAAAAAATTGGATGAAAAGATGGAACTGCTCAACATGAAAGAAGAAATGGCAGAACGCTATTTGAACGAAGGCTTCTCAGGTGGTGAGAAAAAACGCAATGAAATCCTTCAATTGTTGATGTTGGAGCCAACATTTGCCCTTTTGGACGAAATTGACTCTGGTTTGGATATCGATGCACTTAAGGTCGTATCTAAAGGGGTTAATGCAATGCGGGGTGAAGGTTTTGGAGCGATGATCATCACCCACTACCAACGTTTGTTGAACTATATTACTCCTGACGTCGTTCATGTGATGATGGAAGGTCGTGTCGTGCTTTCAGGTGGACCAGAATTGGCTGCACGCTTGGAACGTGAAGGATATGCCCAACTCGCAGAAGAACTCGGTTACGACTATAAAGAAGAACTATAACCTGATGACAAGTGATCTAATGTTGTCATAAAATCAAACAGATAGTATCTTTATTAGGAGAAAAAAATGAGTATTGAAAATATTACCCTCTTTTCGGAACTGCATGCTGAGCCAAGCTGGCTGCAAGATTTACGAAAAAAAGCTTTTGACAAGATCGATCAGTTGGAATTGCCAGCCATTGAACGTGTCAAATTCCACCGCTGGAATCTTGGAGATGGGACGATCACAGAAAGCGAGGCTTCTGCTAATGTTCCCGATTTTACAGCCCTCGATTCAAACTTAAAATTGGTCCAAGTTGGAACCCAAACTGTATTTGAACAGGTGCCACAGGCCTTGGCAGACCAAGGAGTCCTTTTCACAGATTTCCATACTGCTCTAGAAGAAATTCCGCAGGTGGTGGAAGACTACTTTATGTCTTCAGTTAAATACGACGATGATAAACTAGCAGCTTACCACACAGCTTATTTTAATAGTGGGGCTGTTCTCTATATTCCAGATAACGTCGAAATTTCAGAACCAATCGAAGGCATTTTCTACCAGGATAGCGACAGTGATGTACCTTTCAATAAACACATTTTGATTATTGCAGGCAAAAACAGCAAGTTCAGCTATTTGGAACGCTTGGAATCAAAAGGTGATGGCTCAGCAACAGCAACTGCGAATGTGACGGTTGAGGTGATTGCCCGCTCAGGTGCCCAAGTGAAATTTGCGGCGATTGACCGCCTGGGTGAAAATGTCACAGCCTACATCAGTCGACGTGGGAAACTAGGACAGGATGCCAGCATTGATTGGGCTATCGGTGTTATGAATGAAGGAAATGTGGTTGCGGACTTTGATAGTGACTTGGTTGGAAACGGAAGTCATGCAGATTTGAAAGTCGTTGCCTTATCAAGCGGTCGTCAGGTGCAAGGAATTGACACCCGCGTGACCAACTTTGGTTGCAACTCGATCGGAAATATCTTGCAACACGGGGTTATTCTTGAAAAAGGAACCTTGACCTTCAACGGAATTGGTCATATTATCAAGGGGGCTAAAGGAGCTGATGCTCAGCAAGAAAGCCGTGTTTTGATGTTATCGGATCAAGCACGTTCAGATGCGAACCCAATCCTCTTGATTGATGAAAATGACGTCACAGCAGGCCATGCTGCATCGATCGGTCAAGTGGACCCAGAAGATATGTATTACCTCATGAGTCGTGGTCTGGATCAACACACAGCAGAACGCTTAGTGGTGCGTGGTTTCTTGGGATCTGTTATTGTTGAAATTCCAGTTAAAGAAGTACGTGATGAAATGATTGCCACCATCGAAGAAAAGTTATCTCAACGCTAAGGAGAAACAATGCTAGATAAAAATACGATTGCTCAAGATTTTCCCATTCTCGATCAACTAGTTCACGATGAGCCTTTGGTTTATCTAGATAATGCAGCAACGACGCAAAAACCTAAACCTGTTCTTGAAGCAGTTAATCACTATTATTTGCAAGATAACGCCAATGTTCATCGTGGAGTTCATACTTTGGCTGAACGAGCGACAGCTGCTTATGAGGCGGCGCGTGAGAAAGTCAGAAAATTTATCAACGCTTCATCAACCAAGGAGGTGCTCTTTACAAGAGGGACAACGACTGGACTCAACTGGGTAGCTCGCTATGCAGAAGAAGTCCTAAATGAAGGGGACGAAGTCTTGATTTCCATCATGGAACATCATTCCAACATCATTCCTTGGCAGCAAGCCTGCAAGAAGACAGGAGCAAAACTGGTCTATGTCTATCTAAAAGATGGCTTACTGGATATGCAGGACTTAAAGAGCAAGCTTAGTGAGAAGACAAAATTTGTCTCCATCACCCATGCTTCGAATGTCTTAGGGGTGGTCAATCCGATCAAGGAAATTGCTCGATTAGCCCATGAAGTTGGAGCGATCATGGTCGTAGATGGGGCTCAATCAACCCCTCATATGGCCATTGATGTACAAGACTTAGATGCGGATTTCTTTGCTTTTTCTGGCCATAAGATGGCTGCACCAACAGGGATTGGTGTCCTCTATGGGAAGGAAGAAATCTTAGAGCAAATGTCTCCAATCGAGTATGGGGGCGAGATGATTGACTTTGTTTACGAACAATCTGCCTCTTGGAAGGAATTGCCTTGGAAATTTGAAGCTGGAACACCTAATATGGCGGGAGCAATTGGTCTTGGTGCAGCAATCGATTACTTAGAAGAGCTGGGTATGGACCAGGTAGAAGCGCATGAGCAAGAACTGATTGCCTATGTGTTTCCAAAATTACAGGCTATCGAAGGCTTGACCATCTATGGTTCCCAAGACTTAGCCCAACGTTCTGGCGTCATTTCCTTTAATCTAGGAGATCTCCATCCGCATGACTTAGCAACAGCACTAGATTATGAAGGGATTGCCGTTCGTGCAGGTCACCACTGTGCACAACCGCTTCTTCAATACCTACAAGTCCCAGCGACAACGAGAGCAAGTTTTTATATCTACAACACCAAAGCGGACTGTGATAAATTAATTGAGGCATTGATCAAAGCAAAGGAGTTTTTCAATGGCACTTTCTAAATTAGATTCGCTGTACATGGCGGTCGTAGCCGACCATTCAAAACACCCCCATCACCAAGGGCAGATTGAAGATGTTGATCAGATCCAACTCAACAATCCAACTTGTGGAGATGTGATCCAGTTGAGTGTGAAATTTGATGAGAATGACAGGGTGGAAGATATTGCCTTTGTGAATTCAGGTTGTACGATCTCAACGGCTTCAGCTAGTATGATGACGGATGCTGTAATGGGAAAAACAAAAGAGGAAGTCGAAGAATTGGCACAGGTCTTTTCAGAAATGGTCCAAGGCCAATCAGATCCTCGCCAAGAGGAGTTGGGAGATGCAGCCTTCTTATCTGGAGTCTCAAAATTCCCACAACGGATTAAATGTGCAACCCTCTCCTGGAATGCTCTCAAAAAAGCGATCGAACGTAGCAAATAATTAAAAGAAGAAACAGAGAAAGAAAGGAAATTATGGCTGAAGAAAGAGTCGAACCGAAACCAATTGATCTCGGTGAATATAAATTTGGATTTCACGATGACGTTCAACCCATTCTCTCTACCGGGAAGGGATTGAATGAAGCGGTTATTCGTGAATTGTCTGCAGCAAAAAATGAACCAGAATGGATGCTCGAATTCCGTTTGAAATCTTTTGAAACCTTCAAAAAGATGCCCATGCAAACCTGGGGAGCCGATCTATCAGAAATTGACTTTGATGATTTGATCTATTATCAAAAACCTTCGGATAAACCTGCCCGTTCATGGGACGAAGTCCCAGAGAAAATCAAGGAAACCTTTGAGCGTATCGGGATTCCTGAAGCGGAACGTGCTTACCTAGCGGGAGCTTCTGCTCAGTATGAATCAGAAGTGGTTTACCACAATATGAAAGAAGAGTTTGAAAAGTTGGGGATTATCTTTACCGATACAGATTCTGCCCTAAAAGAATATCCAGACCTATTCAAACAGTATTTTGCGAAGTTAGTGCCACCAACGGATAACAAATTGGCTGCCCTAAACTCAGCAGTCTGGTCTGGTGGAACCTTCATTTATGTGCCAAAAGGCGTAAAAGTAGACGTTCCCCTTCAAACTTACTTCCGTATCAACAATGAAAATACAGGTCAGTTTGAGCGCACGTTGATTATCGTGGATGAGGGAGCAAGTGTTCACTATGTAGAAGGCTGTACAGCACCGACCTATTCAAGCAATAGCCTCCATGCAGCGATTGTTGAGATCTTTGCCTTGGATGGTGCTTATATGCGCTACACGACCATCCAAAACTGGTCTGACAATGTCTACAACTTGGTCACCAAGCGGGCCAAAGCTCAAAAAGATGCTACAGTTGAGTGGATCGACGGGAACTTAGGAGCCAAGACAACCATGAAGTACCCATCTGTTTATCTAGATGGAGAAGGAGCGCGTGGGACCATGTTGTCCATTGCCTTTGCGAATGCAGGTCAACACCAAGATACAGGTGCCAAGATGATCCACAATGCCCCTCACACTAGCTCGTCTATCGTATCCAAATCCATCGCGAAGGGTGGCGGAAAGGTAGACTACCGTGGACAAGTGACTTTCAACAAGAACTCTAAGAAATCAGTTTCTCACATTGAGTGTGACACTATTATCATGGATGATTTATCTGCATCAGACACGATTCCATTTAATGAAATCCACAACTCACAAGTTGCTTTGGAGCACGAGGCCAAGGTTTCAAAAATTTCAGAAGAACAACTGTATTATTTGATGAGTCGTGGTTTGTCTGAATCAGAAGCGACAGAAATGATTGTCATGGGATTTGTAGAGCCCTTTACAAAAGAACTTCCAATGGAATACGCCGTTGAGTTAAACCGACTCATTAGCTACGAAATGGAAGGATCTGTAGGATAATTCATTTTCATCAATCAAAAATCACAATGGATTTGACTCCATTGTGATTTTTTTACTTATAATTTTTCGTTGACATAACGAACAAATTCATTCCACCAAACCTTTAAGAAAAAGCTTTTCTCAATGGTTCTTCCTGCTACCATATCGACTGTTGGTTCTTGATCTTCTAAGTAGCCACGTCCGATTTTATCTGGATCAGTGTAGTGTAATTTTCCAAGATTTGTGCCTGATTTGACAGGTGCTCGGAATGATTCTTGGTCACTCTTGAATTGAATTTTTGGTTCTGCTTGACTGCCTTGCTTTTCAACGATATAGAAGTCTTTTTTTGCAACAGCTAAAACAGTCTCTGACTTCCCATCCATGATAGTTGCCTTACTTTTTCCGTAGGGATCTCCTTCTTTGACGACAATGGAAGAAACAAAGGTCCGTACCACGTAGTTCATCAGAGAAGAAGTAGCCACAAAGCGTGCATATGGATCACCGTCAACTGCCTCCACTCCTAGGACAACCGTGATCATATGGATGCCATTTTGCGTCGTCGATGCAGCAAAGGTGATGCCACCTTTGGTAGAGTTGCTGACCCGTAGGCCATCAACTCCAGAACGATAATTCGGCATGCCTTCTAGCATCAGGTTGGGGTTTTCAATCTGCGTGTTTGAAAAAAGAGCAGTGGGTTTTGAAGTATATTTGGTCACTTCAGGAAAATCCTGGAGTAAGTGCTTGGCAATGACAGCAATATCATAAGCACTCAATTGATTTTCGTCTCCTTTCCCGTCAGGATCTCCGCTGATGGTTTGAGTATTTAATCCGGTAGCATTAATTAAATGAGGAGATTGAATGCCCCATTCAGCAAGTTTTTGCTTCATTTTTTCAACGAAGCTTTTTTCGGAGCCCCCCACTTTCTCAGCTAAGGCCAAGGCAGCAGTGCTAGAATTTCCAACTAAAAGAGCAGTCAATAACTGTTCAACTGTATATTGGTTCGCTTCCATAGGAAGAGTACCAGCACCTTCGATATCATTTAAGGCCAGAGCTTTCTCAGACAATTTGATAGGATCTTTTAGAGAAAGTTTTTTTTCATGAATGGCTTCGAAAATCAGATAAGTGGTCAAGAGTGTAGATAGTCCCCCCACATCTCGCTTTTTCTCTGAATCCTTTTCATATAAGATTTTACCTGTATCAGCTTCAACAGCAATAGCGCTTTGAGCAGGAAGATCCAGATCATCTGCTAGAACGACTTGATAAGGTAAACTGCATAACAGCAGCATGAAGGTTAAAAAAGAAAGAAAGAATTTTTTCACAGTTGTTTCCTCGTTGCTTAGTCCTCTCTATTGTATCATACAAATGATCAATGGAAAATCGTAAAATCATCAATTAGGCTAAAAAGTCAATCATAACAAGGTTTTTGGATGGGGTTGAAGCAAATATTCAGAAAATTTAGTTTACTTTTTTTTCTACTTGTGATATAATCTTAAACAAATCTAAAAAAACTATTGGAGAATTCCTATGAAAAAAGGTAAAGTATTCGCAGTTGCCGGAGTAACACTCCTTGCAGCTGGATTGTTGGCTGCATGTTCTGGTTCAAATACTAGTAAAGCAAGCTCAGGTGAAGACAAAAACTATGGTTATGTCTACACAGATGATCCTCAAACTTTGGACTACACTGTATCTTCTAAAGCTGCTACACATGATATCACTACAAATGTCGTAGATGGTTTGATGGCAAATGACAAGTATGGAAATCTTGTGCCATCACTTGCAGAAGATTGGTCTGTTTCAAAAGATGGTTTGACTTATACCTACAAGATTCGTAAGGGTGTTAAATGGTACGATGCAGATGGTGAAGAACATGGTGAAGTGACTGCCAAAGACTTCGTAACTGGTTTGAAACACGCTGCTGATAAAAAATCTGAAACCCTTTCACTTGTTCAAGGTTCTGTCAAAGGCTTGGATGATTATGTACAAGGAAAAACTACAGACTTTAGCCAAGTTGGTGTCAAAGCTGTTGACGATTACACACTTCAATATACATTGAATAAACCTGAAACCTTCTGGAACTCTAAAACAACAAACGGAATCTTGTTCCCAATTAGCACAGAGTTCTTGAAGAGTAAGGGAGATGATTTTGGTCAACCAAACGATGTGAAATCAATCCTTGCAAACGGACCTTTCCTTCTTAAATCAATCACTTCAAAATCATCTGTTGTATTTGAAAAGAATGACAACTACTGGGATAAGAAAAATGTTCACCTTAAAGAAGTGAAACTCACTTATTATGATGGATCAGACCAAGATTCATTGGCGCGTGGTTTCTCTGATGGTGCTTATACAGCTGCTCGTCTTTTCCCGGCAAGTTCAAACTTTGCAACTGTATCTAAAAAATACAAAGACAACATCTATAATACACCGGCTGGTTCAGGGGTAGCGGTTCTTGGTTTCAACATTGACCGTCAATCATACAAACACACTGCTAAGAAATCAGATGCTGAAAAGACTGCGACTAAGAAAGCAATCTTGAACAAAGATTTCCGTCAAGCTATCACTTTTGCCTTGAACCGTGAAAACTACTCAGCGCAAGTAAATAGTAAAGCATTTGCTAAACCAGCTATCCGTAATACCTACACAGCTCCAGCCTTTGTGCAAGTAAATGGAAAAGACTTTGGAGATGTGGTTGCAGATAAATTGAGCACATATGGTGATCAATGGAAAGGTGTCAACCTAGCAGATGGTCAAGATGGTCTTTATAACAAAGACAAAGCAAAAGCACAACTTGAAAAAGCAAAAGCTGAACTTCAAAAAGATGGCGTTCAATTCCCAATTCATATTGACGTACCAGTAGCACAAAACTCTACAAACTTTGTTTCACGGATGCAATCATTGAAACAAACAGTGGAAGATACTCTTGGTAAAGACAATGTCGTTCTTGACCTTCAAATGATGGACTCAGACGAAGTGTTGAACATCACATTGAATGTTCCATCAGCTGCAGATGCAGATTGGGATCTTCAAGGATTGGTTGGATGGAACCCAGACTATGATGATCCATCAACTTACCTTGATACTCTTCAACCATCATCAGAAGACCAAACAAAAGTCTACCTTGGTTTTGCAGGTGGTGTAGATAATGCTTCAGCCAAAGCAGTTGGCTTGGATGAGTATGCAAAACTTCTTGCAGACGCTAATAGCGAATCACTTGATGTAGCTAAACGTTATGAAAAATACGCAGCTGCTCAAGCTTGGTTGAGTGATAGTGCCTTGGTAATTCCTACAATGTCAAGTACAGGTGCAGCAACTGTTGTTTCCAAAGTGGTACCATTCTCTGGCCCATCATCTCAAACAGGTAACAAAGGATCAGCATACTTCAAATATGTTGAAGTTCAGGATGAACCTGTTACTAAGAAACAATACGAACAAGCACGTGAAAAATGGCAAAAAGAAAAAGCTGAGTCAAACAAAAAAGCTCAACAAGATCTTGAAAAACACGTTAAATAATTAAATTATTGCTTTTCATTAGAACTTTCTCTTCTAGGGGAGAAAGTTCTTTTGGACATTAAAGGAATGAAATATGAAAAAATATGTTTTTATGCGTATTTTGCGTTCGTTAGTGTCGATCTTTCTCGTCACGACATTAACCTACATGATTATCTATACGCTAACACCGAGAAATCTCATCTTTAAAAATGACCCTAACTACAATAAAGTAGCGAAGACAAAGGATTCGAAGATCAACTACGAAAATACTGTCTACGATCGCATGGGTTATTTGGAATACATGGATTCAAAGAGCTTGCAACAAAAAGCAAGTAAAGAAGATTCTTCTGTAACAGTTGATGCGACTACTGCTAATGAAAAGATCTATAAAGAATACATTAACAAATTAGGTCATGGTTGGCAGTTGAAACGTTTCCCAGAAAGTAAGTCTTTTTATGCGGTGCGTGAAATTCCGGTTTTTGAACGTGTCATCAGCTTCTATGCAAATTTGATTCAGTTTGATCATCCAGGTTGGGTGAAAGATGCCTCAAATCCAAACCTCAAACGCTATATCCGTATTGAAAATGATCCATCTATTGGTTGGTCAGTTGTAGGTTCTGGTACGAAACACAAATACCTCTTGTACTTTAATGGTCAATTCCCATATGTACACCAAAACTTTGTGACCTTAAACCTTGGAAATTCATATCCAACTTATTCTAATACCCCAGTTCTTCAAGTTATTACACAAGGACAAGGAACGACTAAGAAGAGTGAAGTGAACTTCCCGACAGGTAAAAAGACATCTTCAATTGATATCTACTCACGTACCTACAAATCACCAAGTAAGGCAGACTCACAAGACATCAGTCGATTTGGTAAAGGGGACGCTTATACAGCAACGTTGAGCAACTATGAGAATCCATCCATGATTGCATCTTCTTCAATCATTGGTTTGATTGGTATTGCGATTGCTTACTTGATTGCGATCCCATTAGGGTCTTACATGGCTCTGTTCAAGAACTCATGGTTTGATAGCATCTCAACAGCAACCTTGACATTTATGATGTCTCTTCCAACTATTGCCCTTGTTTACATTGTGCGTCTAGCAGGTTCATTTGTTGGACTTCCAGACTCATTCCCAGTACTTGGAGCACAGGACTGGCGTTCATATGTATTGCCGTCTCTGATTCTTGGTTTGTTGAGTGCGCCATTTATCGCAGTTTGGATTCGTCGTTACATGATCGATATCCATTCGCAAGATTTCGTCCGTTTTGCTCGTTCAAAAGGATTGTCAGAACGTGAGATCTCAAGAAAACACATCTTCAAAAATGCGATGGTTCCATTGGTATCTGGTATTCCAGGTTCTATCATTGGAGTTATCTCAGGTGCGACACTTACTGAAACAGTCTTCGCTTTCCCAGGTATGGGTAAAATGTTGATTGACTCTATTAAAGCATCAAACAACACCATGGTCATCGGACTTGTCTTCATCTTCACATCACTTGGTATCTTTGCTGCCATGTTAGGTGATATCTTGATGACAGTGCTTGATCCACGGATTAAATTAACGAATACGAAAGGAGGCAAATAATGGCTACAATCGATAAAAATAAATTTCAGTTTGTAAAACGCGATGACTTTGCCTCTGAAGTAATCGATGCTCCAGCGTATTCATACTGGAAATCTGTATTCAGACAATTCTTGAAAAAAAGAACCACTATCATTATGCTTGCTATTTTGATTGGGATTCTCTTGATGAGTTTTGTCTATCCTATGTTTTCAAATTTTGATTATAACGACGTAAGTAAGGTCAATGACTTTACTGCTCGTTTGAATCCACCAAGTGCCAAAGCTTTCTTTGGTACAGATAATAACGGTAAATCCCTCTTTGATGGAGTTTGGTTTGGTGCTCGGAATTCAATTATCATTTCTTTCATCGCCACTGTTATTAACGTGGTTGTCGGAGTCATCGTTGGTGGAATTTGGGGGATCTCAAAATCTATCGACCGTATCATGATGGAAGTTTATAACGTTATTTCAAACATTCCATTTATGTTGATCGTTATCGTCTTGACTTACTCAATGGGATCTGGTTTCTGGAACTTGATTCTTGCCATGTCCTTAACAGGATGGATCGGAATTGCTTATACCATTCGTGTCCAAATTATGCGTTACCGTGATTTGGAGTACAACCTTGCCAGCCGAACATTAGGAACACCAACGTTGAAAATTGTTACGAAAAATATTTTGCCTCAATTGGTATCTGTTATCGTGACGCAAACATCACAGTTGCTTCCAAGCTTTATTTCTTACGAAGCTTTCCTTTCCTTCTTCGGACTTGGTCTTCCAATCACAGTTCCAAGTTTGGGACGCTTGATTTCTGACTATTCTCAAAACGTAACTACAAATGCCTACCTATTCTGGATTCCGCTTACTGTTTTGATTTTAGTATCCTTGTCATTCTTTATCGTCGGACAAAACTTGGCCGATGCCAGCGACCCACGTACACATAGATAGGAGGAGTAGATATGACATCAAATAACAATATTATTTTATCTGCTCAAGATATCGTAGTGGAATTTGACGTGCGCGATCGCGTGCTGACAGCTATTCGTGGCGTATCGCTTGAGCTAGTAGAAGGTGAAGTTCTTGCCTTAGTTGGTGAGTCAGGTTCAGGGAAATCAGTTTTGACAAAAACGTTCACTGGAATGTTAGAAGATAACGGCCGTATTGCCAAAGGTTCGATTAAATACCGTGGTCAAGAATTGACAGATTTAAAATCGAATAAAGATTGGGAAAATATTCGTGGATCTAAGATCGCTACAATTTTCCAAGACCCAATGACAAGTTTGGACCCAATCAACACAATTGGATCACAAATTACAGAAGTCATTATCAAACACCAAGGGAAAACAGCTAAAGAAGCCAAAGAAATGGCTTTGGACTATATGGAGAAAGTTGGAATTCCAGATGCTGAACGTCGTTTTGATGAGTATCCATTCCAATATTCAGGTGGGATGCGTCAACGGATCGTTATTGCCATCGCCTTAGCCTGCCGTCCAGATATCTTAATCTGTGACGAACCAACAACAGCCCTTGATGTAACCATTCAAGCGCAAATCATTGATTTGTTGAAATCCCTTCAAAAAGAATACCAATTTACAGTTATCTTTATCACCCACGACTTAGGTGTGGTTGCAAGTATTGCAGATAAAGTAGCCGTTATGTATGCTGGAGAAATTGTTGAGTTTGGTAAAGTAGAAGAAATTTTCTATGATCCAAAACATCCATACACATGGAGCTTGCTTTCAAGCTTGCCTCAATTGTCAACCTCAGATGGTGATCTTTACTCTATTCCAGGGACTCCGCCATCATTGTATGCTCCAATCAAAGGAGATGCCTTTGCACTTCGTTCAGACTATGCAATGCAGATTGATTTTGAAGAAGAGGCACCTGCTTTCAAAGTGACCGATACTCACTGGGCTAAGACTTGGTTGCTCCATCCAGATGCACCAACAGTTCATAAACCAGAAGTAATCGAAAACCTTCACGAAAAGATTGGCTCAAAAATGGGCTTCACTCACATTACAGAATAGGAGGAAGGAAATGACTGAAAAATTAGTTGAAATTAAAGATTTAGAAATTTCCTTCGGTGAAGGAAGTAAAAAATTCGTTGCTGTAAAGAACGCCAACTTCTTCATTAATAAGGGAGAAACTTTCTCGCTTGTTGGTGAATCTGGAAGTGGGAAGACAACAATTGGACGTGCGATCATCGGTCTGAATGATACAAGTGCTGGAGAAATTATTTATGACGGTCGCAAGATCAACGGAAAAAACTCTCATAGTGAAAAATCAGAGTTGATCCGTAAAATTCAAATGATCTTCCAAGACCCAGCAGCAAGTTTGAATGAACGTGCAACAGTTGATTATATTATCTCTGAAGGTTTGATCAACCACCATTTGTTTAACAGTGAAGAAGAACGTCAGGAAAAAGTGAAAAATATTATGCATGAAGTTGGACTTCTTGCAGAACATTTGACACGTTACCCTCACGAATTCTCAGGTGGTCAACGTCAACGGATCGGTATTGCCCGTGCACTTGTCATGGAACCAGAATTTGTCATTGCGGATGAACCAATCTCAGCTCTTGACGTTTCAGTACGTGCACAGGTCTTGAACCTTTTGAAAAAATTCCAAAGAGAATTAGGCTTGACCTACCTCTTTATCGCCCATGACTTGTCAGTTGTGCGCTTCATTTCTGACCGTATTGCAGTTATCTATAAAGGGGTTATTGTAGAAGTAGCAGAAACTGAAGAGCTATTTAACCACCCAATTCATCCATACACACAATCCCTACTTTCAGCTGTCCCAATTCCAGATCCAATTCTAGAACGTAAAAAAGTTCTAAAAATCTATGATCCAGAACAACATGATTACTCTGAAGATAAACCACAAATGGTTGAAATTAAACCAGGTCATTATGTATGGGCTAACAAAGCTGAAGAAAACAAATACAGACAAGAATATAAATAGAGAGGATTCCCTCTCTATTTTCTTTTTTTCAAAAAAACTTTCAAAAAAATAAATTTTTTTGGAAAAAAGTATTGACAGTAAGGAGAGGTCATGATATACTAATATAGTTGTCGCGCGAGAGCGACAAAGACCTTTGAAAACTGAACAAGACGAACCAATGTGCAGGGCGCTACAACAAAAGTTGTAGTAACTGAACAATAAAAAACAATAAATCTGTCAGTGACAGAATGAGTTTAAGACAAACAATTATTTTAATGAGAGTTTGATCCTGGCTCAGGATGAACGCTGGCGGCGTGCCTAATACATGCAAGTAGAACGCTGAAGCTTGGTGCTTGCACCGAGCGGATGAGTTGCGAACGGGTGAGTAACGCGTAGGTAACCTGCCTCTTAGCGGGGGATAACTATTGGAAACGATAGCTAATACCGCATAAAAGTCGATATCGCATGATATTGATTTGAAAGGTGCAATTGCATCACTAAGAGATGGACCTGCGTTGTATTAGCTAGTTGGTGAGGTAACGGCTCACCAAGGCGACGATACATAGCCGACCTGAGAGGGTGATCGGCCACACTGGGACTGAGACACGGCCCAGACTCCTACGGGAGGCAGCAGTAGGGAATCTTCGGCAATGGACGAAAGTCTGACCGAGCAACGCCGCGTGAGTGAAGAAGGTTTTCGGATCGTAAAGCTCTGTTGTAAGAGAAGAACGAGTGTGAGAGTGGAAAGTTCACACTGTGACGGTAACTTACCAGAAAGGGACGGCTAACTACGTGCCAGCAGCCGCGGTAATACGTAGGTCCCGAGCGTTATCCGGATTTATTGGGCGTAAAGCGAGCGCAGGCGGTTAGATAAGTCTGAAGTTAAAGGCTGTGGCTTAACCATAGTACGCTTTGGAAACTGTTTAACTTGAGTGCAGAAGGGGAGAGTGGAATTCCATGTGTAGCGGTGAAATGCGTAGATATATGGAGGAACACCGGTGGCGAAAGCGGCTCTCTGGTCTGTAACTGACGCTGAGGCTCGAAAGCGTGGGGAGCAAACAGGATTAGATACCCTGGTAGTCCACGCCGTAAACGATGAGTGCTAGGTGTTGGGTCCTTTCCGGGACTCAGTGCCGCAGCTAACGCATTAAGCACTCCGCCTGGGGAGTACGACCGCAAGGTTGAAACTCAAAGGAATTGACGGGGGCCCGCACAAGCGGTGGAGCATGTGGTTTAATTCGAAGCAACGCGAAGAACCTTACCAGGTCTTGACATCCCTCTGACCGCTCTAGAGATAGAGTTTTCCTTCGGGACAGAGGTGACAGGTGGTGCATGGTTGTCGTCAGCTCGTGTCGTGAGATGTTGGGTTAAGTCCCGCAACGAGCGCAACCCCTATTGTTAGTTGCCATCATTCAGTTGGGCACTCTAGCGAGACTGCCGGTAATAAACCGGAGGAAGGTGGGGATGACGTCAAATCATCATGCCCCTTATGACCTGGGCTACACACGTGCTACAATGGCTGGTACAACGAGTCGCGAGTCGGTGACGGCAAGCTAATCTCTTAAAGCCAGTCTCAGTTCGGATTGTAGGCTGCAACTCGCCTACATGAAGTCGGAATCGCTAGTAATCGCGGATCAGCACGCCGCGGTGAATACGTTCCCGGGCCTTGTACACACCGCCCGTCACACCACGAGAGTTTGTAACACCCGAAGTCGGTGAGGTAACCATTTGGAGCCAGCCGCCTAAGGTGGGATAGATGATTGGGGTGAAGTCGTAACAAGGTAGCCGTATCGGAAGGTGCGGCTGGATCACCTCCTTTCTAAGGAAATGGAAACCTGTACGTTGGTCTTGTTTAGTTTTGAGAGGTCTTGTGGGGCCTTAGCTCAGCTGGGAGAGCGCCTGCTTTGCACGCAGGAGGTCAGCGGTTCGATCCCGCTAGGCTCCATTAACACTGTAAGGGTGTTAAGATTGAACATTGAAAATTGAATATCTATATCAAATAGTAACAAGAAAATAAACCGAAACGCTGTAAATATTTAAAGAGTTTAGGTCGTAAGACCAAAAATAAGGTTAAGTTAATAAGGGCGCACGGTGGATGCCTTGGCACTAGAAGCCGAAGAAGGACGTGACAAACGACGAAATGCTTTGGGGAGCTGTAAGTAAGCGACGATCCAGAGATGTCCGAATGGGGGAACCCACTAGCTGATGGCTAGTACTCCTATCTGTTAAGGATAGGTAGAGGAAGACGCAGTGAACTGAAACATCTAAGTAGCTGCAGGAAGAGAAAGCAAAAGCGATTGCCTGAGTAGCGGCGAGCGAAACGGCAGGAGGGCAAACCGAAGAGTTTACTCTTCGGGGTTGTAGGACTGCAATGTGGACTTAAAGATTATAGAAGAATGACATGGGAAGGTCAGCCAAAGAGAGTAAGAGCCTCGTATTCGAAATAGTCTTTATACCTAGCAGTATCCTGAGTACGGCGGGACACGAGAAATCCCGTCGGAATCTGGGAGGACCATCTCCCAACCCTAAATACTCTCTAGTGACCGATAGTGAACCAGTACCGTGAGGGAAAGGTGAAAAGCACCCCGGGAGGGGAGTGAAATAGAACCTGAAACCGTGTGCCTACAACAAGTTCGAGCCCGTTAATGGGTGAGAGCGTGCCTTTTGTAGAATGAACCGGCGAGTTACGATATGATGCGAGGTTAAGTTGAAGAGACGGAGCCGCAGGGAAACCGAGTCTGAATAGGGCGCATTAGTATTATGTCGTAGACCCGAAACCATGTGACCTACCCATGAGCAGGTTGAAGGTGAGGTAAAACTCACTGGAGGACCGAACCAGGGCACGTTGAAAAGTGCTTGGATGACTTGTGGGTAGCGGAGAAATTCCAAACGAACTTGGAGATAGCTGGTTCTCTCCGAAATAGCTTTAGGGCTAGCGTCGACATTAAGATTCTTGGAGGTAGAGCACTGTTTGGGTGAGGGGTCCATCCCGGATTACCAATCTCAGATAAACTCCGAATGCCAATGAATTATGGTCGGCAGTCAGACTGCGAGTGCTAAGATCCGTAGTCGAAAGGGAAACAGCCCAGACCACCAGCTAAGGTCCCAAAATAATTGTTAAGTGGAAAAGGATGTGGGGTTGCACAGACAACTAGGATGTTAGCTTAGAAGCAGCTATTCATTCAAAGAGTGCGTAATAGCTCACTAGTCGAGTGACCCTGCGCCGAAAATGTACCGGGGCTAAAACAATTTACCGAAGCTGTGGATACCTTTATAGGTATGGTAGGAGAGCGTTCTATGTGTGGAGAAGGTGTACCGTGAGGAGCGCTGGAACGCATAGAAGTGAGAATGCCGGTATGAGTAGCGAAAGACAGGTGAGAATCCTGTCCACCGTAAGACTAAGGTTTCCAGGGGAAGGCTCGTCCGCCCTGGGTTAGTCGGGACCTAAGGAGAGACCGAAAGGTGTATCCGATGGACAACAGGTTGATATTCCTGTACTAGAGTATGTAGTGAAGGAGGGACGCAGTAGGCTAACTAAAGCGTGCGACTGGAAGTGCACGTCTAAGCAGTGAGGTGTGAATTGAGTTAAATGCTTAATTCTATAACATTGAGCTGTGATGGGGAGCGAAGTTTAGTAGCGAAGTTAGTGACGTCACACTGCCAAGAAAAGCTTCTAGCGTTAATCATACTCTACCCGTACCGCAAACCGACACAGGTAGTCGAGGCGAGTAGCCTCAGGTGAGCGAGAGAACTCTCGTTAAGGAACTCGGCAAAATGACCCCGTAACTTCGGGAGAAGGGGTGCTGGCTTTAAGTCAGCCGCAGTGAATAGGCCCAAGCAACTGTTTATCAAAAACACAGCTCTCTGCTAAATCGTAAGATGATGTATAGGGGGTGACGCCTGCCCGGTGCTGGAAGGTTAAGAGGAGTGCTTAGCGTAAGCGAAGGTATGAATTGAAGCCCCAGTAAACGGCGGCCGTAACTATAACGGTCCTAAGGTAGCGAAATTCCTTGTCGGGTAAGTTCCGACCCGCACGAAAGGCGTAATGATTTGGGCACTGTCTCAACGAGAGACTCGGTGAAATTTTAGTACCTGTGAAGATGCAGGTTACCCGCGACAGGACGGAAAGACCCCATGGAGCTTTACTGCAGTTTGATATTGAGTGTCTGTGCCACATGTACAGGATAGGTAGGAGCCATTGAGATCGGGACGCCAGTTTCGATGGAGGCGTTGTTGGGATACTACCCTTGTGTTATGGCCACTCTAACCCGGTAGGTTCATCATCTACGGAGACAGTGTCTGACGGGCAGTTTGACTGGGGCGGTCGCCTCCTAAAAGGTAACGGAGGCGCCCAAAGGTTCCCTCAGAATGGTTGGAAATCATTCGCAGAGTGTAAAGGTATAAGGGAGCTTGACTGCGAGAGCTACAACTCGAGCAGGGACGAAAGTCGGGCTTAGTGATCCGGTGGTTCCGTATGGAAGGGCCATCGCTCAACGGATAAAAGCTACCCTGGGGATAACAGGCTTATCTCCCCCAAGAGTTCACATCGACGGGGAGGTTTGGCACCTCGATGTCGGCTCGTCGCATCCTGGGGCTGTAGTCGGTCCCAAGGGTTGGGCTGTTCGCCCATTAAAGCGGCACGCGAGCTGGGTTCAGAACGTCGTGAGACAGTTCGGTCCCTATCCGTCGCGGGCGTAGGAAATTTGAGAGGATCTGCTCCTAGTACGAGAGGACCAGAGTGGACTTACCGCTGGTGTACCAGTTGTCTCGCCAGAGGCATCGCTGGGTAGCTATGTAGGGAAGGGATAAACGCTGAAAGCATCTAAGTGTGAAACCCACCTCAAGATGAGATTTCCCATGATTATATATCAGTAAGAGCCCTGAGAGAAGATCAGGTAGATAGGTTAGGAGTGGAAGTTGTGTGAGCAATGGAGCGGACTAATACTAATAGCTCGAGGACTTATCCAAAGAGTCAAAAGATATTGACAACGAAAGGTTAACTTGTTAGAATATAGATGTTCAATTTTGAATGTTTAATCATTCAGAGTTAAGTGACGATAGCCTAGGAGATACACCTGTACCCATGCCGAACACAGCAGTTAAGCCCTAGAACGCCGGAAGTAGTTGGGGGTTGCCCCCTGTGAGATAAGGTAGTCGCTTAGCTTGATTCCGCCATAGCTCAGTTGGTAGTAGCGCATGACTGTTAATCATGATGTCGTAGGTTCGAGTCCTACTGGCGGAGTATAGAATAAAAGAGATCAAGTAATTGATCTCTTTTTTACTTTTCATTTTAAAGTTAATTAAAGCTCCGTTTAGTTAACGGAGCTTTTCTCTATTTAGTTATTTGGGAAAAATGCTTGATATAAGGCTTTAATTGCTTTTTCTTCTTGATCTTTACTCACAACGAACATAATGGAAACTTCACTAGAACCTTGTGAGATCATTTGAATATTTACTTCATTTTCTGATAGTGCTTTGGCTGCAGTGGCGGTAACCCCTACCTGACTCTTCATTTTCTCACCAACAATCATAATGATGGAAAGATCATGTTCAATTTCGGCTGTGTCAACTTCGAGCTTTTGTGTTAATTGTTTCAGAATTTCTTGTTCTTTGATCGGAGTCAGTTCACGTGAACGCAAAATGATAGACAAGTCATCAATTCCTGTTGGCATATGTTCCCAACTGATATTGAGATCTTCTAAAATTTGAAGGACTTTTCGACCAAAACCGACTTCACGGTTCATAAGGTATTTTGTAGTGTTAATGCTAACGAATCCTGAATCACCTGCAATCCCTACAACAGTTACATGATCATTTGAATGTTCCAAAACAATGCGGGTTCCAGGGTGGTCTGGATTATTAGTATTTTTAATGACTAATGGGATTTTACCTCTGTATGCAGGAACGAGTGCTTCATCATGTAAGACTGAAAAACCTGCATAGGCTAATTCACGCATTTCTTTGTAGGTCAATTCAGGAATAGAATGTGGGTGTTTAATGATACCTGGATGTGCTGCAAAAATACCATTTACGTCTGTAAAGTTTTCGTATAAGTCTGCTTTTACACCTGCTGCAATGATCGATCCTGTAATGTCAGATCCACCACGAGAAAATGTACAAATGTCACCATCTTGAGTAACACCAAAGAAACCTGGAATGACAATCACTTCACTTGAATCTTTTAGTTCTTCAATTTTATCGTAACTAGATGGTAAAATACGAGCGTTGGAAGGTTCAGCAGTGACCGTAATTCCCGCTTCTTTTGGATGGATATATCTTGCTTCTAATCCATTTTGATTGAAATAAGCAGCAATGAGTTTAGCATTGTTATTTTCGCCTGCTGCTAAGAATGCATCGTATGTGAATGGATTCCCTTTTTTAGGTAAATTTGTTAAATCATAGATATCTTCAGCAATTTCTTGAATAATGGAATCTTTGAGACCCAATTCTTCTGTAATGGCCCGATAACGTTCAATAATCCACTGTTGTGTTTGTGTGACATCCTTATCTGAAGTAAATTCTTTATAATAGCGGATCAGTGCATCTGTTACTTTTGTATCTTCAGCGTTGCGTTTGCCTGGAGCTGATACAACTACAAACCTTCTTTCTGGATCATCTTTAATGATATTAAGTACTTTTTTTAATTGAGAAGCTGATGCTAGAGAACTTCCACCGAATTTAGTTACTTTCATATTTTCTCCTTAATAGTTTCATTAATACATTATACCAAAGTTCAGTTATTGATACAATGTATTTACAGATAGGGCATAAAATAATTGATTCTGTAGAAGAGAGAAATTGTAATTATTCAAATTTTACAATTTTGTTACATCTTATAGATATATTTTACTATTTTTGTTTTTTGTGGTAAGATATGTTATAATTCAAAAGTTTTAATATCAAAATATTTTATCTTTAAACAAAAGGAGTCTGTGATGTTTGAAACAATTTTGTATTCTGTCGAAAACGACCTCGCGACAATCTCTTTAAATCGTCCTGAAGTATCCAATGGTTTTAACATTCCAATGTGTCAGGAAATTTTAGCTGCCCTGGAAGATGCAGAAAAAAATGAGGAAGTAAAATTCATTATTCTATCAGCAGAAGGGAAAATCTTTTCAGTTGGTGGAGATTTGAGCGAAATGAAACGCGCAGTCGATGCGGATGACATCGAGTCTCTTGTTTTAATTGCCGAATTAGTTAATACGATTTCAAAGAAAATCAAGCAATTGCCAAAACCGGTTATTATGGTGGCAGATGGAGCGGTTGCTGGAGCAGCTGCTAACATTGCAGTAGCTGTTGATTTTTGTATTATTAGTGATCGTACTAAATTTATCCAAGCCTTTGTTGGGGTTGGTTTAGCACCAGATGCGGGTGGGTTATTCTTGTTAGGAAAAGCCATTGGCATGTCTCGGGCTACTCATTTAGTAATGACGGGTGAATCCTTGACTGCTGAAAAAGCATTTGATTATGGCCTAGCTTATCGTGTTTGTGAATCTGAAAAACTCGATAAAACCGTTGAGCAATTGCTTAAAAAATTAAGAAGAGGATCTTCAAATTCTTATGCTGCCATGAAAGAAATGGTTTGGGAAGCATTCTTGAAAGAATGGGACAAATATGCGGGTCTTGAATTGGATTTGCAAAAGAAACTAGCATTTACAGAAGATTTCAAGGAAGGGGTTATTGCCTACTCTGAGAAACGTCGGCCACAATTTAAAGGAAAATAAATTTGTAATTTTTCTATGTTTTGTGAAAAAATGCTTGCAAATTATTTTCATTTTTGATAAAATTTGACTATCAAAGTAAAATTAGGAGGTGGAGTTTTGAATTACCAATTAGTTAACGACTATTTAACATCCATCTTTAATAATGTTTTGGTTATTGAGGAGTCGAGCCTAAGAGCAAGTCGATTCAAAGATGTTTCTATTAAAGAAATGCATACGATCGATGTGATTGGTTCGACACCGAATGCAACCCCGAGTGATATTTCACGGGAGTTGATGGTGACTTTGGGGACTGTCACGACAAGTTTGAATAATCTTGAGCGCAAAGGGTATATCGAAAGAAGAAGATCGGAAGTTGATCGCCGGGTTGTACACTTGAGTTTAACGAAGAACGGTCGTCTACTTTATCGTCTTCATCAGCAATTCCATAAACGGATGGTCAACCAGATTATTGGAGATATGAGTCCTGAAGAGAAGAAAGTGATGCAAAAAGGATTGCAAAATCTGTATCGTTTCTTGGAGGAAATTAAATAATGGTCTTTGCTAAAATTAGTCAAGTTGCTCATTATGCACCTGACCAAGTCGTATCGAATGATGATTTAGCTGAGATTATGGATACAAGTGATGAATGGATCAGTAGTCGGACAGGTATTCTTCGTCGTCACATTTCAAGAGATGAGACGACCAGTGATCTTGCAACAATTGTTGCACAAAGATTATTAGCAAAAGCAAACTTAGACGCTGAGGAAATTGATTTTATCGTTGTCGCTACGATTACACCAGATAGCTTAATGCCATCAACTGCAGCCCGGGTACAAGCTAATATTGGAGCTTCTCGAGCTTTTGCCTTTGATCTGACTGCAGCATGTAGCGGATTTGTATTTGCATTAGCCACTGCTGAAAAATACATTTCTTCAGGTATGTACCGGCGAGGAATTGTGATCGGTAGTGAGACGCTTTCAAAAGTATTAGACTGGTCAGACCGTTCCACTTCAGTCCTTTTTGGAGATGGAGCTGGTGGTGTCTTGCTTGAAGCAAGTGACCAAAAATCGTTTTTGGCTGAAAATCTTTTTACGGATGGTAGCCGAGGTACTAGTCTTGAGTCTTGCTATTTGGGTCTCTCTTCCCCATATTCAGAGGAAGTTTCCGATCGAAGATATCTGACGATGGATGGACGGGCAGTTTTTGATTTTGCCATTCGTGATGTCACGAAAAGTATTCAAAAAATTATAGCAGACGCCTCTATGGAAGCAGAAGAGATTGACTATTTTCTGTTACACCAGGCGAATGACCGAATGTTAGATAAGATGTCAAAGAAGCTGGGTGTCTCTAGAGAGAAAATCCCAGCAAATATGATGGAATATGGGAACACTAGTGCTGCTAGTATCCCCATTCTATTATCGGAGTGTGTCGAGAATCATCGAATCAAGATGGATGGAAGTCAAAAAATTCTTCTAACAGGATTCGGTGGAGGTTTGACATGGGGCACACTTCTTGTTACAATCTAGTTAAACATGTGGAAACACATTTTAAAAATTTATATATTATTTTTTAAGGAGGCCTATCATGGCAGTATTTGAAAAAGTACAAGAAATTATCGTTGAAGAACTTGGTAAAGAACCATCAGAAGTAACTCTTGAGTCTACATTCGAAGATTTAGAAGCAGATTCATTGGATTTGTTCCAAGTTATCTCTGAAATTGAAGATGCTTTTGACATCCAAATCGAAACTGAAGAAGGATTGTCTACAGTTGGTGACCTTGTCGCTTACGTAGAAGAAAAAACAAAATAATGATAGATGAGAGTATCGAAAGATATTCTCTCTTGTTTAGGTAATAGTTTGAGGCTCAAAGAAACAATCTTTTAAACTCAAACTATTACTTAAGCGAAAAAAGAGGTAGGTATAATGCAAACACGAATTACTGAACTATTGAATATTAAATATCCAATCTTCCAAGGTGGGATGGCATGGGTCGCTGATGGTGACTTGGCTGGAGCAGTATCAAACGCCGGTGGTCTTGGAATCATTGGTGGCGGGAACGCTCCAAAAGAAGTTGTAAAGGCTAACATTGATAAAGTGAAGTCTATTACAGATAAACCTTTTGGTATAAATATCATGCTTTTGTCCCCATTCGCGGATGACATTGTTGACCTGGTGATTGAAGAAGGTGTAAAGGTTGTTACAACTGGTGCTGGAAATCCTGGGAAATACATGGATCGTTTCCATGAAGCAGGGATCACTGTCATTCCTGTTGTTCCATCTGTTGCCCTTGCAAAACGGATGGAAAAATTGGGTGCCGATGCGGTGATTGCAGAAGGGATGGAAGCTGGAGGTCACATTGGTAAATTGACGACCATGACCTTGGTTCGTCAAGTGGTTGAAGCTGTTTCTATTCCAGTAATTGGTGCTGGAGGTGTCGCTGATGGTGCCGGTGCTGCAGCTGTCTTTATGTTAGGTGCCGAAGCTGTTCAGGTGGGAACTCGTTTCGTGGTTGCTAAAGAATCTAATGCTCACCAAAACTTTAAGAATAAAATCTTGAAAGCGAAAGATATTGATACGGTAGTTTCAGCATCAGTTGTTGGACACCCTGTTCGTGCGATCAAGAATAAATTGGCTTCTGCCTATAACCAAGCTGAAAAAGATTTCTTGGCAGGTAAGAAGACTCAAGAAGAAATTGAAGAATTAGGAGCAGGTGCCCTTCGCAATGCCGTTGTTGATGGAGATGTTGACAATGGATCTGTAATGGCAGGTCAAATTGCTGGTCTTGTGAGCAAGGAAGAAACCTGTGCTGAAATTCTAGAAGATATCTATTATGGTGCAGCCAAGGTAATTCAAAAAGAGGCTGCTCGTTGGGCAGATGTAAACGTCTAAAAACGTCGAAAGGATTAGGATAGTGACAAAACGTGCGTTCTTATTTGCTGGTCAAGGGGCTCAGAAATTGGGCATGGCGAGCGATTTGTATGCGGCTTATCCCGTTGTTAAAGAGACATTTGATACGGCTAGTCGTATTCTAGGTTATGATTTGCGTGAATTGATTGATTCTAACGAAGAAAAACTGAATCAGACACGCTATACTCAACCAGCTATTTTGACAACGTCAGTAGCCATTTATCGTCTCTTAGCAGAAAATGGTATCACTCCTGATATTGTTGCCGGCCTCTCTTTGGGGGAATATTCTGCCTTAGTTGCGGCTGGAGCTCTGTCGTTTGAAGATGCAGTAGCTTTGGTTGCGAAACGTGGTGAATTCATGGAAACGGCAGCTCCTGCTGGAAGTGGGAAAATGGTTGCTGTTATGAATACAGATCCAAGTTTGATCGAAGAGATTTGTCAACAAGCATCTGAAAAGGGTGTAGTGACACCGGCTAACTACAATACACCCGCACAAATTGTGATTGGTGGTGAGGTTACGGCTGTGGATTATGCTGTGGAACTATTGAAGGAAGCAGGTGCCAAACGCTTGATCCCTTTGAATGTGTCAGGTCCATTCCACACAGCCTTACTGGAATCTGCTAGTCAAAAATTGGCGGCTGAACTAGAAAAAGTATCATTTAATGATTTTGATCTTCCTTTAGTTGGGAATACAGAAGCTACTATCATGAAGTCAGAAGATGTGAAAGCACTTTTGGCCCGTCAAGTAAAAGAACCGGTTCGTTTCTATGATTCAATTGCTACGATTCAAGACTTTGGTGTAGATGAGGTCATCGAGATCGGACCTGGAAAAGTCTTGTCAGGATTCTTGAAGAAAATTGATAAAACTCTTCCAACTCATAACGTCGAAGATCAGGCTAGTCTAGATGCACTTCTGAATGCTTAAAACGAGGTAAAGATGGAACTTAAAAATAAAAATGTTTTTGTAACAGGTTCAACACGCGGAATTGGATTGGCTGTGGCTCATAAATTTGCGAGTCTCGGTGCCAATGTTGTCCTAAATGGACGTTCTGAAATTTCTGAGGACTTGCTTGCACAGTTTGCTGACTATGGTGTGACTGTTGTTGGTATTTCTGGAGATATTTCTAATGGCGAAGATGCGCAACGTATGGTGGCTGAAGCAATTGAAAAGCTTGGAAGTGTTGATGTTTTGGTCAATAACGCTGGCATTACAAACGACAAGTTGATGTTGAAAATGACTGAAGAAGATTTTGAACGGGTCTTGAAAATCAACTTGACCGGTGCCTTTAATATGACTCAAGCTGTCTTAAAACCTATGTCTAAGGCTCGTCAAGGTGCCATTATCAACATGTCCTCTGTTGTTGGTCTAATGGGGAATATTGGTCAAGCGAACTATGCAGCTTCAAAAGCTGGATTGATTGGTTTTACCAAATCCGTTGCGCGTGAAGTTGCGGCTCGTGGCGTTCGTGTGAATGCCATTGCACCTGGTTTCATTGAATCAGATATGACAGACGCTATTCCAGAGAAAATGAAAGATGCCATGCTAGCTCAAGTGCCAATGAAACGAATTGGTCAAGCTGAAGAAGTGGCAGAAGTTGCGGCTTTCTTGGCAGGTCAAGAATATTTAACTGGTCAAACAATTGCCATTGATGGCGGCATGACTATGCAATAATGAATGCTTACTGATCGAAAATCACTTACTTAAATATCCATCCGACAAAAGGAGAATATATATGTCTACAAATCGTGTTGTTGTTACAGGTTACGGTGTAACCTCACCAATCGGAAATACACCAGAGGAGTTCTGGAATAGCCTTCATGAAGGAAAAATTGGAATCAAGCCCATTACGAAATTTGATGCTTCTGAAATTCCAGTCTTTAATGCTGGTGAAATTCAAGATTTCCCATTCGATAAATATTTTGTGAAAAAAGATCAAAATCGTATGGATACTTACTCATTGTATGCAATCTATGCTGCGATGGAAGCTATTGAAAATTCAGGCTTGAATATGGAAGAAGAAGACCGTGATCGAGTAGGCGTGATTGTATCATCTGGTATCGGTGGTTTGCAAGAATTGGAAGATCAAATTATCCGGATGCATGAACGTGGGATGAAGAGAATCCAACCAATGTTTATTCCAAAAGCTCTTTCAAACATGGGTGCTGGAAACATCGCACTTAAGATTGGGGCTCAAGGGGTATGTAAATCCGTAACAACAGCTTGTGCTTCTGCTAATGATGCCATTGGTGAAGCTTTCCGTGAAATTAAATTTGGTATGCATGATGTTGTTTTGGCAGGTGGTGCTGAAGCTTCAATTACCAAGATTGGTATCGGTGGTTTTAATGCCCTTACGGCCCTTTCAACAACGGAAGATCCAGAACGTTCATCTATCCCATTTGACAAAGACCGTAATGGTTTTGTGATGGGTGAAGGTGCAGGGGTTCTTGTCATCGAAAGCTTGGAACATGCCCAAAAACGTGGTGCTAATATTTTAGCTGAAATTGTTGGTTACGGTTCGAACTGTGATGCCTACCATATGACAACACCGACACCAGATGGTTCAGGTGCTGCTAAAGCGATTAAATTAGCGATCAATGAAGCGGGTATCAAGCCTGAAGATGTCGATTATGTCAATGCGCATGGTACATCTACACCTGCTAATGAGAAAGGTGAAAGCGGAGCTATTGTTTCTGTCCTTGGTAAAGAAGTTCCTGTATCATCTACTAAATCATTTACAGGACACTTGTTAGGTGCTGCTGGTGCGGTTGAAGCGATTGCTACCATCGAAGCGATTCGTCACAGCTTTGTACCAAAAACTGCTGGTACTAAAGAATTGTCTGACTATATCGAAGCAAACGTTGTTTATGGTGAAGGTCAAGAAGCGGATATTCAGTACGCTATCTCAAATACCTTTGGTTTTGGAGGACACAATGCTGTTCTGGCCTTTAAACGTTGGGAGGGTTAATTCATGAATATTTCTGAAATCAAAGATTTGTTGGCTCAATTTGATGCGTCAACTTTGCGTGAATTCTCATATAAAAATAATGGCGAAGAATTGAATTTGAGTAAAAACCAAACGAGTTCAGTTGCGGCTACACCGGTTGCTCCTGCAGTTGAAGTGGTAGCAGCTCCTCAAACTCCTGTAGTAGCCCCTGTTGTTGAAGCATCAGCAACTCCAGCTGTAGCGGCTGAACCAGTTGCTGCTCCAGCTCAGGCTGCAGAAGGTGATGTGGTTGAAAGTCCATTGGTTGGGGTGGCTTACTTGTCGCCAGCACCGGATAAACCAGCCTTTGTATCTGTAGGAGACAAAGTTACTAAGGGTCAAACACTCTTGATTATCGAAGCCATGAAAGTGATGAATGAAGTCCCAGCACCAAAAGATGGGGTAGTCACTGAAATTTTGGTAACGAATGAAGAAATGGTTGAATTTGGAAAAGGATTGGTTCGAATCAAATGACAATTGATATTAATGCTATTCGTGAGGCTTTGCCGCATCGTTACCCAATGCTTTTGGTGGATCGCGTTATAGAAACAAGCGAAGATACGATTGTTGCCATTAAAAACGTGACAATTAATGAACCATTTTTTAATGGACATTTTCCACAATATCCTGTTATGCCAGGTGTTCTCATCATGGAAGCTTTGGCACAAACAGCAGGTGTACTAGAGTTGTCAAAACCTGAAAATAAAGGGAAATTAGTCTTTTATGCAGGGATGGACAAGGTGAAGTTTAAAAAACAAGTCGTTCCAGGAGATCAACTGGTGATGACAGCTACTTTTGTCAAACGTCGTGGAACCATTGCTGTTGTTGAAGCGAAAGCAGAGGTAGACGGTAAGCTTGCAGCTTCAGGAACGCTTACGTTTGCAATTGGAAATTAAGAAAGGCCTATCTATGTTTCGTAAGATCTTAATCGCCAATCGTGGTGAGATTGCAGTACGCATTATTCGTGCGGCTCGTGAACTTGGCATCGAGACGGTTGCAGTGTATTCTACTGCTGATAAAGAAGCCTTGCATACCTTACTAGCGGATGAAGCAGTCTGTATTGGACCTGCTAAATCAACAGAGTCTTATTTGAATATGAGTGCTGTCTTGTCTGCAGCTGTTCTAACTGGTGCAGAAGCTATCCACCCTGGTTTTGGATTTTTAAGTGAAAACTCAAAATTTGCAACCATGTGTGAGGAAGTGGGCATTAAGTTTATTGGTCCTTCTGCTAAAGTCATGGATTTGATGGGGGATAAGATTAATGCTCGTAAACAGATGATCAAAGCAGGAGTGCCTGTTATTCCTGGATCAGATGGTGAAGTGTATACTGCTGAAGAAGCCCTCGAGATTGCAGAACGTATTGGTTACCCTGTGATGTTGAAAGCATCTGCAGGAGGCGGTGGTAAGGGAATTCGAAAGGTTGAAAAACCAGAAGATTTGGTTGCTGCTTTTGAATCTGCTTCCTCAGAAGCTCAAGCTGCTTTTGGGAATGGTGCCATGTATATGGAGCGGGTGATTTATCCGGCACGCCACATTGAAGTACAGATTTTAGCTGATCAGCATGGACATGTCATTCACTTAGGTGAACGCGATTGCTCTCTTCAACGAAATAACCAAAAAGTTTTAGAAGAATCCCCTTCAATTGCTATCGGAAAAACTCTTCGTAATCAAATTGGTTCTGCTGCTGTTCGGGCTGCTGAATCAGTTGGGTATGAGAATGCTGGAACGATTGAATTCTTGTATGATGAAGGCAAGGGTGAGTTCTACTTTATGGAAATGAATACCCGTGTGCAAGTAGAGCATCCTGTCACGGAATTTGTAACAGGAGTTGATATCGTTAAGGAACAGATTAAAATCGCAGCTGGCCAAGAATTATCCGTTACTCAAGAGGATATTGTCATTAAAGGCCATGCGATTGAATGCCGGATCAATGCGGAAAATCCTTCCTTTAACTTTGCACCAAGCCCAGGTAAGATCACTAATCTCTATCTTCCAAGTGGTGGGGTTGGCTTGCGTGTGGATTCTGCTGTGTATCCTGGTTATACGATTCCACCATACTATGATAGTATGATTGCCAAGATCATTGTCCATGGTGAAAATCGCTTTGATGCACTGATGAAAATGCAGCGTGCTCTTTATGAGTTGGAAATCGATGGTGTCACAACCAATAGCAGTTTCCAGTTGGATTTGATTTCAGATTCACATGTGATCGCTGGTGATTATGACACTGCATTTTTGATGGAACAATTCCTTCCAAATTATAATAAGGAATGATGAAAAAGCCTGGACTTGTGAGGGAAGTATGAACATCATCTTCACAGTTTCAGGCTTTTATAGTAATGCTGCAGATACTGTAGCATATTATAAGGAGTAAGTAATGGCATTATTTTCTAAAAAAGATAAATATATTCGGATCAATCCGAATAGGTCAGCCTGGAAGGAGCCTCAGCCAAAACCTGAAGTTCCTGATGAACTATTTTCACAATGCCCAGGTTGTAAACATACCATTTACCAAAAGGATTTAGGTAGTGAACGGGTCTGCCCGAATTGTGGCTATACCTTCCGTATTTCTGCTAAAGAACGCCTGGCGCTGACAGTGGATCCAGCTAGCTTTGAAGAAATGTTTACAGGAATCGAAACGACAGATCCTTTGAATTTTCCTAATTATAAGAAGAAACTAGCAGCAGTGCGGGAAATGACGGGACTGGATGAAGCTGTCCTGACTGGAACTGCCTTGATTAAAGGGCAAAAAGTTGCGCTTGGGATCATGGATTCCAACTTTATCATGGCTTCAATGGGTTCTGTAGTAGGCGAAAAAATTACTCGTTTATTTGAATTTGCGACAAAAGAAAAATTGCCAGTTGTTCTCTTTACCGCTTCTGGTGGCGCTCGGATGCAAGAAGGAATCGTGAGTTTGATGCAAATGGCAAAAATTTCTGCGGCTGTTCAACGTCATTCTAAAGAAAAATTATTCTATTTGACGGTATTGACAGATCCGACAACCGGTGGGGTAACGGCTTCATTTGCTATGGAAGGTGATATTATCATGGCAGAGAGTCAGGCCTTGGTTGGTTTTGCCGGTCGGCGCGTGATCGAATCAACTGTGCGTGAGAAATTGCCAGATGATTTCCAAAAAGCAGAATTTCTGCAAGAACATGGATTTGTAGACTTGATCGTGGAGAGAAGCCAAATCCGAGCAACGATTGGACAATTATTGGCCCTTCATGGAGGTAAACATGAGTAAAATAACACAGATTATTAAAGAGGCACGTGACCAAGGAAGATTGACTGCGCTTGATTTTGCTCAAGGAATTTTTGATGATTTTATCGAATTACATGGAGATCGAAACTTCCGTGATGATGGTGCGGTGATTGGTGGGATTGGACGCTTAGGCGATCAAACGGTTACAGTCGTTGGAATCCAAAAAGGAAAAAATCTTCAAGATAATCTAAAACGTAATTTTGGGCAACCCCATCCAGAAGGCTATCGAAAAGCTTTGCGCCTCATGAAGCAAGCGGAGAAATTTGGTCGTCCAGTTGTGACCTTTATCAATACAGCGGGTGCTTATCCTGGTGTTGGTGCTGAAGAACGAGGACAAGGTGAAGCCATTGCCCGTAACCTCATGGAAATGAGTGATCTAAAAGTTCCAATTATCGCGATTATCATCGGAGAAGGTGGCTCTGGTGGTGCCTTGGCTCTTGCTGTGGCAGATAAGGTCTGGATGCTTGAGAACTCCATCTATGCGGTCTTGAGTCCAGAAGGTTTTGCCTCTATTCTTTGGAAAGATGGAAGTCGTGCCATGGAAGCAGCAGAGTTGATGAAGATTACTTCTCACGAATTGTTAAATATGGAAATTGTCGATAAGGTGATTCCCGAGCATGGATTTTCAAATGGAGAACTACTGGCTCAAGTGAAGAAGGAATTACAGGAAGAGTTAAAGGTTTTACAAGCTTTACCTCTCGAAGAGCTTCTGGAGCAACGCTACCAACGTTTTCGTAAATATTAAAAAACTGAGCTTGCAATTTGCAAGACTCAGTTTTTTTAAACTTTATTTTGGTGCGATGACTTCTGCGCCACCCATGTATGGGCGAAGGACTTCTGGAATGGTCACAGAACCGTCTTCGTTTTGGTAGTTTTCAAGAATAGCAGCGACGGTACGTCCGACAGCCAACCCTGAACCGTTCAAAGTGTGAAGGAGTTTTACCTTGCCATCTGCTTCATCACGGTAGCGGATTTGCGCACGGCGAGCTTGGAAATCTTCTGTATTAGAACAGCTTGAGATTTCACGGTAGGTGTTTTGCGCTGGAATCCATACTTCCAAGTCATAAGTCTTGGCAGCTGAGAAGCCCATGTCTCCCGTTGAGAGAGCTACTACACGGTATGGAAGGTTCAGTTTTTGAAGGATATTTTCAGCATTGACAACCATTTTTTCCAATTCATCATATGAATCTTCTGGTTTGGCAAATTTCACCATTTCAACCTTATGGAATTGGTGCAAACGGATCAAGCCACGGGTATCACGACCGGCTGAACCAGCTTCTGAACGGAAAGATGGACTCATAGCGGTGAAGTAGATTGGAAGATCTTTCCCATCAAGAATTTCATCGCGATAGTAGTTTGTCAAAGGAACTTCAGCTGTTGGAATGAGGACATAATTGGTATCGCTAAGTTCAAAAGTATCTTCCTTGAATTTTGGATACTGACCAGTACCAAACATAGAATCATGGTTGACCATGTAAGGAGGGATGACTTCAGTGTAGCCTTCCTTGCCATGTTCGTCCAACATGAAGTTGTAGATAGCGCGTTCTAAGCGAGCTCCAAGTCCTTTGTAGAAGAGGAAACGAGCACCAGTGACTTTAGCCCCGCGTTCCCAGTCAAGGATATCAAGGTCTTCTCCTAAATCCCAGTGAGCTTTTGGTTCGAAGCCAAATTCGCGCGGTGTTCCCCAACGGCGAACCTCAACGTTGTCATCCTCATCCGCTCCAACAGGGACACTGTCAGCAGGGATGTTTGGAAGGGTAGTAGTGAATTCAGTTAATTTGGCATCGATTTCAGCCAATTCTGTATCCAATGCTTTGACTTCTGCAGAGAGGGTTTGCATGGCAGCAATCTTATCATCTGCATTTTCCTTGTTGCGTTTAGCTTGTGCGATTTCAGCAGATACAGTGTTACGCTCTGCTTTGAGATTTTCTACTTTGACTAAGATATCTCGACGTTTAGCATCGATTTCTTTCATTTCATTCAAAATAGCTGCATCTACGCCACGTGTTGCCAATTTTTTAGCAACAGCATCAAAGTCTGTACGAATTCGTTTAATATCTAACATAGCTTCTCCTTTAACAAAAAACACACCTGTTAGAGTGTTGGAGTGGCAGAGCCACGGTTCCATCCAACTTCACAGGTGTGCACTTGATTCGATATTGTATTTTAAAGAAACGGTAGAATTTCAATTAAGATTTCTATCTGCTCGCAGCAACCGCAGACTTTCTGAAAGAACCTCTTAACTTACTTATCCGTTTGCGTCTATTATACAAGAAAAGATCCTATTTTGCAAATAGATTTTTAATTTTAGCCGTGATGATTTGGATCAACGTAGGAAGTTTGACAATTTTATCATTTCCTAGATGTTCCCGAGCAATCTTTAAAATTTTTCCAGAGTCTTTTGAAGCAAAGAGAAATTTTGATTCTCTGGTATAGATTTCAAAATGGCGGCTAATTTTACGTCCGGATACATTGGCTCCGATTCGCTCGATTTCTTGCCAGGGAATTTGGATGTAGTCTTCTACATTTGCATCCGCATAAAATTCAAAAGCGGCATTCCCGACTAGGATTTTTCCAACCTTTCCCCCCACTCCAAGGTAAGAAACCCCTGTAGTATGGAATTCAACGGTTTTATTCAATGATTGAGCCATGAGATCCTCCTGTATTGCTGTTCACTCCATTATATCATAATAAAAAGAAGGCTGAAACCTTCTTTTTAGTTGATCTTTGCTTACATCAAGCCCGCAACGTGTGCTAATACACCGATTACAAAGAGAGCGATGATGATGGTGATTGGAGATACTTTTTTCTTCAACAACCACATACAAGCAAAAGTAAGAAGTAATCCCATCAAACCAGGAATCAATGAATCCAAGTTTTGTTGGAAAGTTGTAACTTTTTCAGGTGTTTGAGATAGACCTGAGCCAACTTGAGCGAAGGCTTCTTGGATACCCTTGTATCCTTCAGGAAGTTTATCCCAGTGGATATAAGCTTTGTCGTCTAATTTGACAGAAGAAACATTAAAGATGAATTTAATAGATACCCAACGTTCTACCAAGACAGCGAGGATGAACATCCCAAGGATAGAAGCCCCTTTAGTGATGTCTTGCAAGATCCCACCAGACATATCTTTGGTAATTTCAGAACCTGCTTTGTAACCAAGTTCTTGCGTGTACCACAAGAAGGCCATACGAATCGCATTCCATGCGATAAAGAAGATGAGTGGGCCAAGGATGTTACCAGACGCAGCAAGTGATGCACCAAGAGCCCCAAGAATTGGACGTGCTGTAAACCAGAAGACTGGATCTCCGATACCCGCCAAAGGACCCATCATACCAATTTTAACCCCTTGGATGGCAGCATCGTCAATCGCAGCACCGTTTGCTCTTTCTTCTTCAAGAGCAAGTGTTACCCCGATGATAGGAGCAGCAACGTATGGGTGAGTGTTAAAGAATTCCATGTGACGTTCAAGAGCAGCCGCTTGGTCTTCTTTCTTCGTGTAGAGTTTTTTGATAGCTGGGATCAATGAGTAGGCCCAACCCAAGTTTTGCATCCGTTCATAGTTCCAAGAACCTTGCAAGAAGGTTGAACGCCACCAAACTTTTTGACGATCTGATTTAGATAATTGTAATTTTTCAGTCATGATAGTGTCACACCTTTCTTAATAGTCTTCGAGAATGTCGCCGATTGGATCGTTAGAAGTAGCGGCTCCGCCACCTCCATTGCCACCTTTCTTAGAAAGAGTAAGGTAGATCAAGGCAAGGGCAACACCAATTGCTCCAAGAGCGATCAAAGTTAATTGGCTAACGGCTGCAAGAGCAAAACCAATGGCAAAGAATGGCCAAACTTCACGGCTTGCCATCATGTTGATAACCATGGCATAACCAACGGCTACAACCATACCACCACCGATTTGCATTCCATCAGAGAGCCATTTTGGCATTTGTTCAAGAGCAGTTTTGACAGTTTCAGCAGGAATCATCAACAAGAGGGCTGCAGGAATGGCGATACGAAGACCTTGAAGAAGAAGGGCCACAAAGTGAGCGCGTTCTACACCTTTGATATCCCCTTTTCTAGCAGCAGCGTCGGCAGTGTGAACCAAACCAACGGAAAGGGTACGGACGATCATGGTCAAGAAAAGACCAGCAACTGCAAGTGGAATAGCGACACTTTGAGCGACAGCGATTCCTTTTGTACTGAAGTCTCCCCCAAGTACCATGATGATGGCAGCAGCGACAGATGCAAGGGCAGCATCGGGTGCAACTGCGGCACCAATGTTTGCCCAGCCAAGTGCAATAAATTGAAGTGAACCACCAAGCATAATGCCAGCAGTCAAGTTACCTGTTACCAAACCGATTAAGGTACAAGCAACAAGGGGTTGGTGGAATTGGAATTGGTCAAGGATACCTTCAAGACCTGCTAAGAAGGCAACAACGACCACTAATACCATAGAAATAATAGACATGTTTAAAATCCTTTCGTAAGTAATCGATTATTGAACGTTAGCTTTGTTAATTAAGTCAAACAAATCTTTCTTAGAGTCATTTGGCACTTTACGGACGTCAAATTCTACTCCAAGATCACGCATTTTTTCAAATGTAGCCACATCCTCTTTATCCATTGACAACACATTGTTAACCATGGTTTTACCAGTTGAGTGAGCCATTGAACCAACGTTCAAGGTTTTAATCGGAACACCACCTTCGATGGCGCGAAGAGCATCTTGAGGTGTTTCAAATAAGATCAAAGCATGGGTATTTCCAAAACGTGGATCTTTTGCAACGTCGATCAATTTTTGAATTGGGACAACGTTTGCTTTCACACCATTTGGTGCCGCTTGTTTGATCAATTCCTTACGGAGTTCATCTTTGGCAACAGAATCTGAAGCAACAATGATCCGATCGGCTTTTGAATCAGGTGTCCAAGCAGTTGCGACTTGTCCATGAAGAAGACGTGTATCTAAGCGGGCAAGGTTAATCTTGAGTTTTCCATCTCCGATAACTGTTCCTTCTGGAATAGCAGCCTGGGCTACAGGAGCAGCAGCGGCTGTGCTAGCTTCTTCAACAGGATTCAATTCTTCTGGAAGGGCTTTGACACCGTCTTTTGCTTCCTTGATGATGTTTGCAGCGACTTGATCAACGCCGGCATTTGCATCCATCAAACGCTCTGTATAAGCTTGAATCAACATCGGAAGGTTCAATCCTGTGATGATCGCAAATTTACGATCTGGATTTTCTCCCATGACGCGACTCGCCTGGTTAAATGGAGAACCACTCCAAAGGTCAGCCAAAACCAAGACCTCATCTTCTGCATCAAATGCAGCAACAGCCGCATTGAATTTAGCATAGAGATCATCCGGGCCTTCACTTGGCATGAACGTAACCACTTGAACTTTCTCTTGATCCCCAAAGATCATCGAGCCGGATTGGTGGATTCCAGCTGCAAATTCACCGTGGCTAGCAATAATGATACCAATACTCATTATTGACATTCCTCCTTATAAAATTTGTTTGACTTTCAGTTTAAGAAAACTTTAAGCTACTTTATTATAAATCGTTTTCACACTTAAGTCAATTTTTCTATCAAAAACTCGATATAAAAGCATTAATTTATTATATTAAATTATCGTTGAATAAAAATTGAATGCTCTTGAATGGCTCTTGTTTATTAGTTGATGATGGCAGAAGAAAGCAATGATATGTAGGTTTCATAGGATTTGAATTTCAATAAAAATATTCCAACAATCGATCTATATCCGCAAAAATAAAAAATAAATATATAATAAATTGTAAAATAGAATGATTGAGAGCACTCAAAAAGACTAGCCCAGTTGGGCTAGTCCTGTAGGTTCAGTTGTTTAGTTTGTAAAGTCAAGTACCATACGTCCTTGAATGGTTCCAGCTTCCATTTCGTCAAAGACTTTGACTGCATCTTCTACTGGACGTTTTTGAACGACAGGGACTACCAAGCCTTCTGCACCAAATTGGAAGGCTTCTTCCAAGTCTTTACGAGTTCCTACAAGAGAACCAATGACTTGGATACCATCTAATACAGTTTTCACAATGCTGAGGTCCATCATTTCAGAAGGAAGACCAACTGCAACCACGCGGCCGCCTGCACGAACAGAATCTACTGCTTGGTTGAAAGCTACTTTAGAAACAGCTGTTACGACAGCAGAGTGAGCTCCACCATTTGTTTTTTCTTTGATCAATCCTGGGACATCTTCAACTTCGCGACCGTTGATGACAAAGTCTGCACCAACTTCTTTCGCCAATTCTAGTTTATCATTGTTGATATCGACAGCGATGACATGTGCGTTGAAGACTTTCTTAGCATATTGAACAGCCAAGTTTCCTAGTCCACCAGCTCCATAGATAACAATCCATTGTCCTGGTTCAGCTTTGGCTTCTTTGATGGCTTTATAAGTGGTAACACCTGCACACGTAATAGAAGATGCTTGGGCTGGATCTAATCCTTCAGGTACTTTCACTGCGTAATCTGCAGTAACGATACATTGTTCAGCCATCCCTCCATCAACAGAGTAACCAGCATTTTTTACAGTACGGCAAAGAGTTTCACGACCAGTTGTACAGTATTCACAAGTTCCACATCCCTCGAAGAACCATGCGACACTGACACGATCCCCAACTTTTAGGCTCTTGACATCTGGAGCAACTTCTTTAACAATACCGATTCCTTCGTGTCCAAGAACACGGCCTGGAACTTTACCGAAGTCCCCGTGAGCAACGTGCAAGTCAGTGTGGCAGACACCACAGTATTCGATTTGAACAAGTGCTTCCCCTGTTTCAAGTGGACGCATGTCTTTGTTTGCAACGATTTCAACACCAGTACCTTCTGGATTTACAACAACAGCTTTCATTTTGTTCCTCCTTAAGTGAACGAGAAGCGGTTTAAAATTTTTGAAAGCGCTTCTTTAATAACTATGTTAATAATATCACAAACCAGATGACGAGGCAATGAAAAAAATGGAAAAAAGGGGCGGTATTGATTAACCGATTAAGGATTTGGCGCAGAAAAAGACATGAGGGGATAACTCATGTCTGTTAGTTTTATAAGAATAATTGAATGAGTTGGCGCGCGACACCATCTTCGTTATTTGTGAAATCTGTGACGGAGTCTGCATAAGGGAGAAGGACGGAGCTAGCATTTTTCATAGCGTATCCATGACCAGCGAGAGCTAGCATGTCAGTATCGTTGTGCTCGTCTCCAAAGGCAATCAAATCCTTCTGATCCATATTGAGTTTATCCAGAAGGTAGGTCAGAGCAGAAGCTTTGGTCACATTTTTTGGATTGCATTCCAGAATATTTAAGGGACCACCCCAAGTATTGATAGACAGATTGTAGTCATAATGACGATTCATTTCATCTGCCAGAGCATATTTGTCTTCCGCTTTCGTTTGAAAGAGAATACAGTTTGGGTCGCTCGTTACCCGCTCGGGATTGAATTGATTTTCTGGTTGGAAAGATTCAATCCCGAATAATTTAGGATCTGCAACATGCTCATTTGGATCGGTAATAAAGAATTTATTGCGGTATTCGCCTGCTATAAAGTCCGCTTGGATAGTGTCTCGGTTAGCGACCATATCTAACAGGTATTTTTTATCTAAAGTCAAACATTGTTCATCTGCCCATTTTTTCTCAGGTAGATGCGTAAGGGAGCCGTTAAAATTGATCATCGGAGTATCTAGCTCTAGTTGTTTGTAATAGGTATGTGCCATACGGTAAGGGCGGCCTGTTGTAATAATGACTTTATGGCCAAGAGCACTAATTTTTTTTATCGTATCAATGGTAAAGTCGCTCAATTTGCTTTCGGAATTTAAGAGAGTGCCGTCTAGATCTAGAGCGATCATCTTTTTATGCATATTTCAGTTCCTTTCGAGAAGAATGAGACCATTATATCAGAAAAATCGGAAAAGCGCTCAAAAATCGAGAAGAGAAGTAGGATTTCTTGAAAGGCGAAAGATCTTTTGGTAAAATAGAAATAACGTTCGCAAATTGATTGGGAGCGAGAATGATGAAAAAGGAGTTTATTCTGAAATGGATAAGTTTTTTAAACTTTCAGAACATGGAACCACTGTTCGAACAGAGGTTCTTGCTGGTTTGACAACCTTTTTTGCGATGAGTTATATCCTCTTCGTAAACCCTCAAATGTTGTCACAAACAGGTATGCCAGCTCAAGGGGTCTTCCTTGCAACGATTATTGGATCCGTTGTCGGAACCTTGATGATGGCTTTTTATGCCAATTTACCTTATGCACAAGCACCTGGGATGGGCTTGAATGCCTTCTTTACCTTTACCGTTGTATTTGGTATGGGCTACTCATGGCAGGAAGCTTTGGGAATGGTCTTCATTTGTGGTGTGATCTCATTGATTATCACATTGACAAATGTTCGGAAGATGATCATCGAATCGATTCCGACCGCTCTTCGCTCTGCTATTTCAGCTGGGATCGGGATTTTCTTGGCCTATGTTGGAATTAAGAATGCGGGATTTTTGAAATTCACGATTGACCCTCATACCTATACAGTGGTTGGAGAAGGAGCAGATAAGGCGAATGCAACGATCTCAGCCAATGCATCTGCTGTTCCTGGATTGGTTGATTTTAACAATCCGGCTGTCCTCTTGGCTCTTGTTGGTCTTGCGATTACTATTTTCTTTGTTGTCAAAGGGATTAAGGGAGGAATTATCCTTTCTATCTTAGCAACGACTGTGCTTGGAATTCTCATCCATGTGGTTGATATCACTAAAATCGACTTTGCAAGTAATCATCTAGGAGCTGCCTTTAATGATTTAGGCAAGATCTTTGGTCAAGCTTTGGGATCAAAAGGATTGGGTTCTTTGATTTCCAATACGTCTCGTTTGCCTGAGACCTTAATGGCAATCTTAGCCTTCTCCTTGACGGATATTTTTGATACAATTGGAACTTTAATCGGTACGGGTGAAAAAGTTGGGATTGTTGCGACAAATGGGGAAAACCATCAATCAGCGAAATTAGATAAGGCCCTCTATTCAGACCTTGTAGCGACTTCAGTCGGAGCTATTGCAGGAACTTCAAACGTAACGACGTATGTTGAATCTGCAGCTGGTATTGGAGCTGGTGGACGCACTGGTCTGACAGCCTTGGTTGTAGCGATCTGTTTTGCTATTTCAAGTCTCTTTAGTCCGTTGTTGGCGATTGTACCGACCGCTGCCACAGCCCCAATTTTGATTGTTGTTGGGATCATGATGTTGAGTGGCTTGAAAAATATCCATTGGGAAGATATGTCAGAAGCAGTTCCTGCTTTCTTCACCTCTATCTTTATGGGCTTCAGCTACTCGATTACACAAGGGATCGCTGCTGGATTTATCACCTATAGCTTAGTGAAAGTGGTTAAAGGAGAAGCCAAAGAAGTGCACAGCATGATTTGGATCCTAGATGTTCTCTTTATTTTAAACTACGTTAGCATGGCCTTGAATTAGTTATCAGGGAAATATTTAAAAAGGAATGGGAGTGGTTTCCCATTCCTTTCAGATTGAAGACAAAGTTATACCAAAAACATTCCTTAGGTGAGTACGGACGTCAGCGAACTTCTTTGAAGTTCCATGACTAATTATTGAGCCTAAGGTCTCAATAATTCCGAGTGCCTGAAACGTTATTGTTTCAGGCACTTTTCTCACAGCGGAAAGTTTCAGTATTTTCTTAAATCGATTTAAAAATTGGAACTCAAATTTATTTTTTTGCAGAATCACTTAACTTATTTTACTTTAAAATAGTTTGACTATCTATCTAAAAAGCAAACCTGAGTGGAACAATTTCTAAAAGAAAGAGCAGATTTTTAAAAAGTTTGGTATAATAGAGAAATGATTAGTCACAATGAAACGGAGCTGATCGCTCTAGGGAAACAGCTAGGAAAACTCTTAGAAAAGCAAGATGTGATCATCTTATCGGGTGATCTAGGGGCAGGAAAAACGACCTTTACCAAGGGAATTGCAAAGGGTTTAGGGATTGATCAGATGATTAAAAGTCCGACCTATACCATTGTTCGTGAATACGAAGGCCGCTTGCCTTTGTACCACTTGGATGTTTACCGGATTGGGAATGATCCAGATTCGATTGATTTAGATGATTTTCTATTTGGAGATGGTGCTACCATTATTGAATGGGGAGAGTTGATTGAGCCGAGTCTCTCGGATGCTTATCTTAAAATTTTTATCCGAAAATTGGAAGATGGGCGAGAGTTGGATTTTGAGGCTCATGGAGCGCGTGCAGAAGCTTTACTAGCATCCTTTGAGCAGGTGGAAAAAACCGATGACTAAGGAAAAGGAAGTGACATTAGAAATTCGGCAAGCTGAAAGTGCAGACGCTGCTCTTGTCGTTGATTTCTTAAATCAAGTTGGGAAAGAGTCAGATTACATGACGCTAGATGAAGCTGGGATAGGCATGTCTCCAGCAGACATGGAGCATTTTCTAATGGTGCAAGAGATGACGGATAACCGGATTTGCCTCTTGTTATTTCTAGATCAGGAACTGGCAGCTTTGTTAAATATCACTGCGGCTTCTCAACGGTCTGTTCAGCATATTGGAGATGTCTTTATTGTGGTTCGCAAAGCTTATTGGAATCAAGGACTTGGACAGATCTTGTTGGAAGAAGGAATCGAGTGGGCGTACTCGACCGGTGTTCTTAGGAAACTAATCTTGAATGTCCAAGTGCGCAATGAACGAGCGGTTCACCTGTATAAAAAGTTAGGTTTTGAGATTGAAGGTTGCCAAGCTCGTGGAGCTTGTTCAGCTGAAGGAGAATTCTTAGATGTTTACCTTATGGGGAAACTGATAGATTAGAGAGAGAGTCTACATGGTTAAAAAAATTATTTTGATGTTTTTGAGCTTATTGACGGTAACAGTGATTGGGATCGGGGCCTATGGTCTCACCATCCTTAATCAAACAACAGGGACCCTCAGTAAGACCTATAAGGGTTTTGGAAATGAGACCAATGTCATCGCAGAAAACAAGCCGATGACCATTCTTTTGATGGGGGTTGATACAGGTAGTGGTTCTCGGGAAGATCCTTGGGCCGGAAATAGTGATACCATGATTTTGGTGACTGTTAATCCTCAAACCAAAGAAACAACCATGACTAGCTTGGAAAGAGATATTTTAACCAATATTACTTCAGATGGCGAAACAGTCCAAGCAAAATTGAATTCGGCCTATGCTCAAGGTGGTGCCAAGTTAGCCATTAAAACCATTCAGGATCTCTTGAATATCCATATTGACCGTTATGTCATGATCAATATGAAGGGATTGGTTCAATTAGTGGATAAGGTTGGTGGCATTACGGTCAACAATCCATTTGACTTTGATATCTCGATCGAGGAAAATGAGCCAGAATATACGGCTAAGATTGCACCAGGACGTCAGGAGATCAATGGGGATCAAGCCCTCGTTTATTCACGAATGCGTTATCAGGACCCAGAAGGAGACTATGGACGCCAAAAACGCCAACGTGAAGTGATCAAAAAGATTGTTGAGAAAGTATTAAGCCTCAATAGTTTGAGTCATTATAAAGGAATCATTGAGTCTGTTAGTGACAATATGCAAACCAACATTTCACTTGACAGCAACAGCCTTCTTCAATTGCTCGGCTATAAAGACGCCCTTTCAACGATTCATCAGTACCAGTTGAAAGGAGAAGATGCAACCTTAGCAGACGGTGGTAGCTACCAGATTGTCACTTCAAAACATATCTTAAAAATTCAAAATATCATCCGCAAAGCTTTAGGCAAGAAAGAAATCAAAACATTGAAAACCAATGCTTATCTATTGGATGGAGATGAAGAATTGAAGAATGCTTCTTCTCAAAATGATACGCCAGCGGCATCATCTGAGGAAGCACCTGTTTACCAAGAGTTTAATCAATTACCAGTTGTACCATCGACCCAGGATACGGGAGTGGTGACGCCTCAAAGTTCTGTTGCACCAGTGACACCAGTTGCTCCTGCAGCTACAGAGTCGAGCAGTGTGACACCTACGGTGCCTTCAGAATAAGAAAAAAACGATTGAGTTTTCTCAATCGTTTTTACTTGGTTGCCAGATGTCTTGAATTTCTTTTAGAGAGGCAGTTGCTTGCTGGCTAAAGAGTTTGGTCTTGTATTGGAAATCCGTTACCAATTCTTGAAGATTGGTCTTTTGGTCTTGGATAATATCCAGATTACGTTGGATTTTTGCTAGGTTATCTTGAATTCCCTTGACCAATTGGCTAGATTCAGTCACCTCTGTTTTAATTTCTTTGCGGTTTTTTACTAGGTGGTAGCTAATGCTAGCTCCTGTTGCAAACCAAAAGAGATTTTTGAGTTTCATATGGCCTCCTTTTTAACTGTTTTTGATGGTTTCTGCGAGAACTGCTAGTTGTTCAAAATTAGGCTCGTGTTCAGTAAAAGAAATGGCAAGCTCATCTTGATCGGAATAGCGAGGGATAATGTGGACATGTGTGTGAAAAACGGTTTGTCCAGAAACTTCTTCCATGTTGCTGATGATATTCATTCCCTTAGCTTGGGTAGCAGCTTCTACTTTTTTAGCAACTTTAGAGACACGTGCAAATAGTTGAGCTGTGGCGGTTTCGTCCATCTCTAAGAGATTGCGAGCGTGTTTTTTTGGAACCACTAACGTATGACCTGGTGTAACCTGAGAGATGTCCAAAAATGCGAGGACTTCCTCGTCCTCATAGACTTTGGAGGAAGGAATGTCGCCAGCTATAATCTTACAAAAAATACAATCATCAACCATAAATACACCTCATTTAGACTAAATTTTGTTATAATATAAGAACATTATACCAGAAATCGGAGAAAATATGTTAGAAATCAACAAGTTGACAGGGGGCTATGTCAACATCCCTGTCCTGAAAGAGGTGAGTTTTTCAGTTCCGGATGGCCAACTGATTGGTTTGATTGGACTAAATGGAGCCGGGAAGTCAACCACGATTAATGAAATTATTGGTCTCCTGCATCCTTATGCTGGGGAAGTACGGATTGACGGCCTGAGCCTGCCAGAAGCTCCAACGGAATACCGCAAGAAAATTGGTTATATTCCAGAAACCCCTAGTCTATATGAAGAATTAACCTTGAGAGAGCATATCGAGACTGTTGCTATGGCCTATGATTTAGACATGGATCAGGTCATGGTGCGCGTCCAGCCTTTATTGGAACGATTCCGTTTGGCTGAAAAATTAGATTGGTTCCCGACCCAGTTTTCAAAAGGGATGAAGCAAAAGGTCATGATTATTTGCGCCTATGCAGTGGATCCAAGTCTTTTTATTGTCGATGAACCCTTTTTGGGATTGGATCCTGTTGCGATTGCAGATTTGATTCAGTTATTGGCCGATGAGAAAGCAAAAGGAAAATCGATTTTGATGAGTACCCACGTTCTGGATTCGGCTGAAAAGATGTGTGATGGTTTTGTGATCCTCCATAAGGGTCAGATCCGAGCAAAAGGGACCTTGGACGAGCTGCGTTCAACTTTTGGGGATGAGAAAGCAAGTCTAAATGATATCTACATGACCTTGACAGAAGAGGAAACAGCATGAAAGAGTTGATGAAAAAACGGCAACAAACGTTTCGAACTCAATGTGTAAAATATAGCCGCTATGTTCTCAATGATCATTTCGTCCTCTTTATGTTGATTTTCATAGGATTTTTGGCGGTTCAATACAGCCAATTCTTACAAGAGTTACCCAAAGATACAAGCCTGATCCGCTGGAGTCTCATGATTGGTTTGCTCCTCTTGGTTCCGATTGGCTCCATTGCGACCTACTTAGAGAAACCCGATGCTTTATTCCTTTTAGTAAAGGAAGAGGAAGTAAAAAACCATATCAAAGGGCAGGCCAAGAAGTCTTTTGTGTTTTGGTTTTTGATTCAAAGTTTTGTCCTTCTATTATTTGTGCCTCTTCTTCTGGCAACGGGGCTGGATAACCTTGCTATTGTAGCTTATATCCTTGTCTTAGGAGTGGCTAAATGGGCTGTTTTTAGCTGGAAGGAAGCGCGCTTCTACCAGGATGGAAATTTGAATTGGAACTTGGCCATTGCTCGTGAGAATGCAAGGAAACAATTGATTCTTCGCTTTTTTGCCTTGTTTACAACGGTGAAAGGGATCACTAACAGTGTTAAAAGAAGAGCTTACTTGGATGGTTTCTTAGGGCTTCTTCCCAAAACACATGGCAATACGTGGCTTCACTTATATATGCGCTCCTTCCTACGGAATGGAGATCTTTTCTCTATGACTCTCCGACTCTTGGCTCTTTCCATTCTCGCTATCATCTTTATTCCCCAGCCTCTCGTAGTGATTGCCCTTGTAGCCTTGCTCAATTACTTGGTTATTTTTCAATTACTGGGGCTTTACAGTGCTTTTGATTACCAACCCTTGACCCTCCTTTTCCCGATGAAAAAGGGCAGTAAAAAGGCAGGGTTGAACAAAACGATTCAGCTGGTCATGGGGATGATAACGGTGATAGAAGGGGGGATTGGTCTGGTCTTTATTTCAGATAAAGTCCTGTTGTTAGGCTTACTGGCTTACACAGTTGCTTTAATCCTACTCTATCTTCCATTTAAGATGGCGCGCTTGGTTGACGAAAGTCGTTAAAATTAGTAAAATAGATTGGAAACTTTTTACGGAGGAAAAGATGGACTCGAATGAAAAAGAGCTAAGCCTCACCCCAATTCCTGGGAAGAGTGGGAAGGCCTACATGGGGACCTACCCAGATGGTGGGCGCGTTTTTGTAAAAATGAATACGACCCCAATCCTTGCGGGTCTAGCAAAAGAACAGATTGCTCCTCAATTATTATGGAGTCGACGATTGCCAGATGGAAATGTGATGAGTGCCCAAGAATGGTTGAATGGGGAAATTCTCACGCCAAATGGGATGTCGAAAAAACAAGTCGTCAATATTTTAACGAGATTGCACCGTTCTAGACCTTTGATGACCCAATTGAAAAAACTTGGCTATCCTGTGGAATCTCCATTAGAATTGCTCAATTCTTGGAGCAATCGGTTGCCAATTGCCCTACGTCAGAACCACTATATCCAATCAGTCGTAAAGAATTTACGTAAGACAGTGCCTGCCTTTCGGGAGGATTATGCGACGATCGTCCACGGGGATGTTCGTCATAGTAACTGGATTGAAACAGAGAGCGGCTTGATTTATCTAGTCGATTGGGACTCTGTTCGTTTGACAGACCGGATGTTGGATGTGGCGCATATCTTGAGTCACTATATCCCAGATTCTAATTGGCGCGATTGGTTAGGCTATTATGGCTACAAGTACAATCAAAAAGTATTTGATAAACTCTATTGGTTTGGTCAATACTCTTTCTTGTGCCAAATTGCTAAATACTATGAAAATAATGATTTAGAAAATGTCAATCGCGAGATCTATGCTCTGCGCAATTTCCGGTTGAAATATGGAAAGGAAATATGAGAGTTAGAAATCGCAAGGGAGCGACTGAATTATTAGAAGCGAACCCGCAATATGTGGTCCTAAATCCAGAAGATGCCAAGGGAAAATGGCATGAAATTTTCGGGAATGACCATCCTATTCATATCGAAGTGGGTAGCGGAAAAGGGGCCTTTATTACTGGGATGGCCAAGGCCAATCCAGAGATCAACTACATCGGAATTGATATTCAAAAATCAGTCTTGAGTTATGCTTTAGATAAGGTCTTAGAAGCTGATGTTCCTAATATTAAATTGCTTTGGGTAGACGGGGATAGCTTGACCAACTATTTTGAAGATGGAGAAATCGATCAACTCTATCTGAATTTTTCAGATCCTTGGCCTAAGAAACGTCATGAGAAGCGTCGTTTAACATACAAGACCTTCTTGGATACCTTCAAGCAAATTCTTCCAGAACATGGGGAGATTCACTTTAAAACAGACAACCGAGGTTTGTTTGAATACAGTTTGGTGAGTTTTTCGCAATATGGAATGACTTTGAAGGGAGTCTGGTTAGACCTTCATGCTAGTGACTTTGAGGGCAATGTCATGACGGAATATGAGAAGAAGTTCTCAAGTAAAGGCCAGGTCATTTACCGTGTAGAAGCACAGTTTTAGCATATTCCTTGCAATCATTGGGAAATCGTGCTATAATACATTAAATGAATAGAAAAGGAGAGGCGGGGAAATATCTTCGCCTCTTATCTATGAGGAGGTGGCAACCATCGCAACGATTGTTGACTTAGTAACAGAAGTGATTCAGCCAGCTATAAAGGAACCATTTGAATTGGTTGATGTTGAATATGGCAAAATGGGTGGTGACTACGTCTTAAGCATTTTCGTAGACAAACCAGAAGGAATCACACTGAATGATACAGCGGATTTGACAGAAATCATCAGTCCGCTATTGGATCAAATCAAACCAGACCCATTTCCAGAACAGTACTTTTTAGAAGTCACCAGTCCTGGCTTGGAGAGACCTTTGAAAACCAAGGAAGCACTCGAGGGAGCTGTTGGTAAGTACGTCAATATCAGCTTGTACAAGGCTGTTGAAAAGCAAAAGGTCTTTGAGGGGAACCTGGTAGGTTTTGAAGAGGATGTTTTGACCATTGAGTATATGGATAAAACACGAAAGAAAACAGTGGATATTCCTTATAACCTTGTGTCCAAAGCAAGGTTGGCTGTAAAATTGTAACAGAATGAAAGAAAGGATGCCTTTATAGTAGAGGCAAGAAAAACATGAGTAAAGAAATGCTAGAAGCCTTCCGCATTTTGGAAGAAGACAAAGGGATCAAAAAAGAAGATATCATCGAAGCCGTCACAGAATCATTGCGTTCAGCTTATCGCCGTCGTTATGGACAATCAGAAAGTGCAGCGATTGAATTCAATGAAAAAACTGGAGATTTCCGTGTTTATACGGTTCGTGAAGTGGTGGATGAAGTCTTTGATAGCCGTTTAGAAATCAGCTTGAAGGATGCCTTGGCCATTAGCTCTGCTTATGAGTTGGGGGATAAGATCAAGTTTGAAGAAGCACCAGCTGAATTTGGTCGTGTAGCAGCTCAATCTGCTAAACAAACGATCATGGAAAAAATGCGTAAGCAAACGCGAACCATCACCTATAACACTTATAAAGAGCATGAAAATGAAATCATGAGTGGAACGGTGGAGCGCTTTGACAATCGTTTTATCTATGTCAATCTTGGCTCAATCGAAGCTCAATTGTCTAAGCAAGACCAAATTCCAGGAGAAGTGTTCCAATCTCATGACCGGATTGAAGTCTTTGTCTACAAGGTAGAAGATAATCCACGTGGTGTCAATGTCTTTGTTAGCCGAAGCCATCCTGAAATGATCAAACGTTTGATGGAACAAGAAATTCCTGAAGTTTATGATGGAACTGTTGAGATTATGAGTGTAGCGCGTGAAGCTGGAGATCGTACAAAAGTTGCGGTTCGTAGCCATAATCTAAACGTAGATGCGATTGGGACTATCGTTGGTCGTGGTGGATCGAACATTAAAAAGATTACCAGCAAGTTCCACCCAGCTCGATACGATCAAAAATTAGACCGTATGGTTCCGACAGAAGAAAACATCGATGTCATCGAGTGGGTTCCAGATCCAGCTGAATTTATCTACAATGCGATCGCTCCTGCAGAAGTGGACCAAGTTATTTTTGATGATGAAGATAGCAAACATGCTCTCGTTGTGGTTCCAGATAATAAACTATCTCTTGCCATCGGTCGTCGTGGTCAAAACGTTCGTTTGGCGGCTCATTTGACTGGTTACCGCATTGATATCAAATCTGCTAGTGAGTTCGAAGAAATGGAAGCAGCTCAAGAAACTTTTGAAGACCAAGTAGAAAGTGGCGAAGAGCAAGTCGATTAAGAGAGGGAGGGAAAATGGTAAAAATAAGAAAAATCCCTTTAAGAAAATCTGTCGTTTCAAATGAAATTATTGATAAGCGTGATTTGCTCCGCATTGTCAAAAATAAAGAAGGACAAGTCTTTATCGATCCAACTGGCAAAGCCAATGGTCGAGGTGCTTATATCAAATTAGACAATGAAGAAGCGGCACTTGCTAAGAAAAAGAAAGTTTTTAATCGTAGCTTTAATATGGAAGTGGAAGAAGCTTTCTATGATGAATTGATCGCTTATGTAGATCATAAGGTGAAGAGAAGAGAGTTAGGCCTTGAATAAGCAAAAGATAAGTAATTTGTTGGGCTTGGCGCAAAGAGCAGGAAAACTCATTTCTGGAGAAGAACTCGTGATCAAAGCCATCCAGGAAGAAAAAGCAAAATTAGTTTTTCTGGCGAATGATGCAGCTAGTAACCTGACAAAAAAGGTGACAGATAAGGGTCACTATTATGAGGTTCAAGTATCTACCGTGTTTTCAACACTAGAATTAAGCACTGCAATTGGACGTGCCCGTAAGGTCGTCGCTGTTGTAGATGCTGGATTTTCAAAGAAAATGAGGTCTCTTATGGAATAGAAGAGGAGGACAGCAATTGTCTAAGAAAAGATTATACGAAATTGCCAAAGAATTGGGCAAGGAAAGTAAAGAAGTCGTCACTCGTGCGAAAGAATTAGGTTTTGACGTCAAGAGTCATGCATCTAGTGTCGATACTGATGTTGCTGAAAAGTTGATCAAGAGCTTTGCAGCGAAAAAAGAAACAGTCGAAAAGAAAGTAGCAGAAGTGGCTGCCAAGGCAACGGCTGTCGCAGAGAAAAAAGAAGCAGCGCCCGTCAAAAAAGAAGGAGGAACTGAGACAAAATCAGTAACGCCAGCTGCTAAACCAAAGAGTCGTAACTTTAAAGCGGAACGAGAAGCGCGTGCAAAAGAACAGGCTGAACGTAGGAAACAACAAGACAATCGTCCAAAACGTGATCGCAAAGACAATCAGCGTCATGGTGACAACCGAAAACAACGACCACAAGAGCGAAATGAACAACGAAATCAAGGTTCTGATCGTCGCAATAACCGACCAGATCAAAGACGTGGTGAACAACCCCAAGTGGCACCAAAAGTTGATTTCAAAGCGCGTGCAGCGGCACTGAAAGCTGAACAAAATGCTGAGTACGCACGTGGAAGTGAAGATCGCTACAAACAACAAGCTGCAAAAGCAGAACAAGAACGTCAACAGCGCCGGAAACGGGTAGAAGCACCAGAAGTGAAAGCACCGGTACAGGAGCCAGCTGTTGAGAACCGTACAAAACCAGCTGTTGCTGCTGCTCCAGCTCAAGTCGATACACGTCGGAAGAAACAAGCGCGACCAGATAAGAAACGCGATGATTTTGATCGTGAAGAAGATGGTCCAAGAAAACAACAAAGGAATCGAAATAGTCAAAATCAAGTGAGAAATCAGAAAAATAGTAACTGGAATAACAATAAGAAAAATAAAAAAGGAAAGAACAACCGCAATGATGCTCCAAAACCAGTAACAGAGCGTAAATTCCATGAATTACCAAGTGAATTTGAGTATACGGATGGAATGACGGTTGCAGAAATCGCAAAACGCATCAAGCGTGAACCGGCTGAAATCGTCAAGAAACTCTTTATGATGGGAGTCATGGCGACTCAAAACCAATCGCTGGATGGAGATACGATTGAACTCTTGATGGTGGATTATGGAATTGAAGCTAAGAAAAAGGTTGAAGTGGACAATGCCGATATCGAACGCTTCTTCGTTGAAGATGGTTATTTGAATCCAGATGAGTTGGTAGAGCGTCCACCAGTTGTCACCATCATGGGACACGTTGACCACGGTAAAACTACCCTTTTGGATACCCTTCGTAATTCACGTGTAGCAACTGGTGAAGCGGGAGGAATCACTCAGCACATCGGTGCCTACCAAATCGTGGAAAATGGTAAGAAGATTACCTTCTTGGATACACCTGGACACGCGGCCTTTACTTCTATGCGGGCTCGTGGTGCATCTGTTACCGATATTACCATCTTGGTTGTAGCAGCAGATGACGGGGTGATGCCACAGACCATCGAAGCCATCAACCACTCAAAAGCTGCCAATGTTCCAATCATTGTGGCCATCAACAAGATCGATAAACCAGGAGCTAATCCAGAGCGTGTCATCGGTGAATTGGCTGAACACGGTGTTATGTCAACTGCTTGGGGTGGAGATTCTGAGTTTGTAGAAATCTCAGCCAAGTTCAACCAAAATATCGATGAGCTCTTGGAAACGGTCCTTCTTGTGGCTGAAATCCAAGAACTCAAGGCAGATCCAACTGTTCGTGCCATCGGTACTGTTATCGAAGCGCGCTTGGATAAAGGAAAAGGTGCGGTGGCAACTCTCCTTGTTCAACAAGGTACCTTGAATGTTCAAGACCCAATCGTTGTCGGAAATACCTTTGGACGTGTCCGTGCCATGACCAATGACCTTGGACGTCGTGTGAAGGTGGCAGGACCATCTACTCCGGTTTCTATCACTGGTTTGAACGAAGCGCCAATGGCAGGTGACCACTTCGCGGTTTATGAAGATGAAAAATCAGCGCGTGCAGCGGGTGAAGAACGTGCCAAACGTGCTCTGATGAAACAACGTCAAGCAACCAACCGCGTCAGCCTTGAAAATCTCTTTGATACCTTGAAGGCTGGGGAAGTGAAATCTGTTAATGTCATCATTAAAGCCGATGTACAAGGTTCGGTTGAAGCCCTTGCTGCTTCCCTTCAAAAGATTGAAGTAGAAGGTGTGAAAGTGACCATCGTTCACTCAGCAGTTGGTGCGATCAACGAATCAGACGTGACCCTTGCAGAAGCTTCAAATGCCTTCATCATCGGATTTAACGTCCGTCCTACTCCACAAGCACGTCAACAAGCTGAAGCTGACGAGGTGGAAATCCGTCTTCACTCAATTATCTACAAAGTGATTGAAGAAATGGAAGATGCCATGAAGGGTATGTTGGATCCTGAGTTCGAAGAGAAAGTCATCGGGGAAGCAGTTATTCGTGAAACCTTTAAGGTCTCTAAAGTGGGTACCATCGGTGGATTTATGGTCCTCAGTGGTAAGGTTACACGTGATTCCAAAGTACGTGTCATTCGTGACGGTGTCGTGATCTACGACGGAGCTCTTGCAAGCTTGAAACACTTCAAAGATGATGTCAAAGAGATCACAAATGGTCGTGAAGGTGGATTGATGATTGAAGGCTACAATGATATCAAGACAGATGATACTATCGAAGCCTATATCATGGAAGAAATTAAAAAATAAGCAAGCTGACTAGGAAAAAAGAGGGGGGGCCTCTGATTTCCTAGTTTTTAAACACAGAGCAGAAAGGAGTTCCTATGGCAAGTCATTTTCGGACAGACCGAGTAGGGATGGAAATCAAGCGTGAAGTCAACGAGATTTTACAAAAGAAAGTCCGTGACCCGCGTGTTCAAGGTGTCACCATTACGGATGTTCAAATGCTAGGTGATTTGTCTATGGCCAAAGTGTATTATTCAATTATGAGTGATTTGGCTTCAGACAATCAAAAGGCTCAGACAGGCCTTGAAAAAGCAACAGGAACCATCAAGCGTGAATTAGGTCGGAATCTGAAATTGTACAAGATTCCAGATCTTACTTTTGTGAAAGACGAATCCATCGAATACGGGAATAAGATCGATGAGATGTTGCGCAATTTGAACAAAGACTAGAGAGGTTGGAAATTTTCCACGCCCAGATTGAAAGACAAAGTCTTCTTAGAAACTTTCCTTAGGTGAGTACGGACGTCAGCGAACTTCTTCGAAGTTCCATGACTAATTATTGAGCCTAAGGTCTCAATAATTCCGAGTACCTGAAACTATTAAGTTTCAGGTACTTTTCTCACGACGAAAAGTTTCAGTAGATGATTGAATCACTCTAACGAGTAACATTTCTTTTTATAGAATTTATTAGATTTATAAAAAAGAATAGTTTGTCTACAGTCTCGGGTTGGAAATTTCCAACCTCTTTTTTTGGCTCTTAAAACGAGGAAAATAAAACAGAAGGAAAAAACGGTTTCAAAAAATAATAGAAATTTACAGAAATCTCTTGTGTGATTGGAAATTATCCTTTACAATAGGAGAGGAGTTTTATTTCTGATCTCAAATTTGGAGGAATGAACATGTCGATTAACTGGCAGGAAATTGTATTTAACTTTTTGGGAGGCCTGGGGCTCTTTCTCTATAGTATTAAAACCATGGGAGAAGGCTTGCAACAGGCTGCAGGAGATCGACTTCGATACTATATTGATAAATATACGAGTAATCCCTTTCTAGGGGTTCTAGTAGGGATTGGGATGACTGCCTTGATTCAGTCGAGTTCAGGGGTTACAGTGATTACGGTCGGTCTGGTGAGTGCAGGACTTCTAACCCTCCGTCAAGCTATTGGTATTGTTATGGGGGCCAATATTGGAACGACTATTACCTCCTTTATCATTGGTTTTAAATTAGGAGACTACGCTCTTCCCATGCTCTTTATCGGAGCGGTTTGTCTCTTCTTTACCAAAAATCGTTTGGTTAATAATGTTGGACGAATCGTTTTTGGTGTCGGTGGTATCTTCTTTGCCCTCAACTTGATGAGTGGGGCTATGGAACCTCTTAAAGATTTGCAAGTCTTTCGTGACTATATGGTGCAGTTAAGTAAAAGTCCTATCTTGGGTGTCTTTGTTGGATCAGGCTTAACACTTTTGATTCAGGCCTCTTCTGCAACCATTGGTATCTTGCAAAATCTCTATGCTAGTCATTTGATTGACCTGAAAGGAGCCCTCCCAGTTCTCTTTGGTGATAATATCGGAACGACCATTACAGCTATCATTGCTTCCTTGGGAGCTAATATTGCGGCCAAACGTGTGGCAGGTGCCCATGTAGCCTTTAATGTTATCGGAACCATTATCTGTCTTGTCTTCCTTGTTCCGTTTACCTCTTTGATTCAATGGTTTGAAACGACTCTTCATTTATCCCCAGAAATGACCATAGCCTTTGCTCACGGAACCTTTAATATAACCAATACCATCATCCAGTTCCCATTCATTGGAGCTTTGGCATACTTTGTGACCAAGCTGATTCCTGGTGAGGATGAGGTTGTCAAATATGAACCGCTCTACTTGGATGAAAACTTGATCACCCAAGCGCCTTCGATTGCTCTTGGAAATGCGAAAAAAGAGTTGCTTCATTTAGGTGGATATGCAGACAAAGCTTTTAATCTTTCTTATGATTATATTGTTCATCAAAATGAGAAAACAGCTGAAAAGGGTCATAAGACAGAAGAAGCCATCAATACCATTGATGATGATTTGACTCGCTACCTGATTCGTTTGTCAAGTGAAGCCTTGAGTCCGAGAGAAAGTGAAGTTCTCACCAATATCTTGGATTCTTCACGGGATTTGGAGCGGATTGGAGATCACGCGGAAGCCTTGATCAATCTGACCGATTATTTAATTCGTAAGAAAGTGGTCTTTTCAGAAGCGGCCTTGGCTGAATTGGAAGATATTTACAACCAAACCCATCAATTTGTAGAGGATGCCTTAAAAGCTGTTGAGAACAATGATGTGAGTCTTGCAAACCAATTGGTAGCACGTCACGAGGCAATTGAAAAGTTGGAGAAAAGACTTCGGAAAACCCATATTCGTCGTTTGAACCAAGGTGAATGTACACCTCAAGCCGGAGTGAACTTTATTGATATTATTTCTCACTATACACGAGTTGCAGACCATGCCATGAATCTGGCTGAAAAAGTACAAATCGATCAAATTTAAGGAACGTCAAACAGAGTAAGTAGGAAGCTTACTCTGTTTTTTTGTTGGATTCTATTCAAAAATAGGTCTAGACCATTTACAAATAGAAGTGAAAGCGTTATAATATGTATGAATATAAATGGAACACAGTTCCTACAATGGAAAGGACGATTTTATGTCTACATATATTAAAGCAGATCAATTTTATTACCCACATGGGGTTCGCCGCGGAGGCTATTTGGAGCTTGTTGATGGCAAGTTTGGAAAACATGTGGAAAGCTTACCAGAAGGTGCGGATGTGCTGGATTATTCTGGTTACAGCATTGCGCCTGGCCTCGTAGATACCCATATTCACGGATTTGGTGGGGTAGATGTGATGGATAATAATATCGAAGGCACTCTCCATACCATGAGTGAAGGTCTCTTGAGTACCGGGGTCACAAGCTTTTTGCCTACGACTTTGACTTCCTCTTACGAACAACTTTTGGCGGTAACTGAAAATATTGGTGCACGATACAAAGAAGCAACAGGCGCTAAGATTCGCGGTATTTATTTTGAAGGACCTTATTTTACAGAAAAATACAAGGGAGCTCAAAATCCAGCTTATATGAAAGATCCAAGTATGGAAGAATTCCGTGCTTGGCAAAAAGCGGCTAATGGTCTGTTGAATAAGATTGCCCTTGCTCCTGAGCGTGAAGGGGTAGAAGACTTTGTTCGAACCATTACAGGAGAAGGAGTGACAGTCGCCCTGGGACACTCCAATGCTACTTTTGAAGAAGCTAAAAAGGCGGTTGATGCAGGTGCGAGTGTCTGGGTGCATGCCTATAATGGTATGCGTGGTTTGACTCACCGTGAACTCGGTATGGTTGGAGCTATGTATGAGTTGCCTCATACTACAGCAGAGTTGATCTGTGATGGTCATCACGTTGATCCGCTAGCTTGTGATATCCTGATGAAACAAAAAGGAAAAGAAAATGTTGCCTTGATTACGGACTGTATGACAGCTGGGGGCTTAGAAGACGGGGACTACATGCTTGGGGAGTTTCCAGTCGTGGTCGCTGAAGGGACTGCTCGCTTGAAATCAACTGGTAATCTGGCTGGCTCAATCTTGAAATTGAAAGATGGATTAAAAAATGTTGTAGAGTGGGGGATTGCCAACCCTTACGAAGCAGTGATGATGGCTAGTCTCAATCCGGCAAAATCAGTCCATATTGATGATGTTTGTGGTCAAATTCGAGAAGGTTATGATGCGGACTTCATTGTGCTTGATCAAAATTTGGATCTGGTGGCGACCTATCTCGATGGGGTCAAACGTTACCAAGCTATGAACTAGATTCAAGAATCGAAGATAGAACAAACCTCTCTAGGTCATACCTAGAGAGGTTTTTGTGATGTATTCATAGGGGGATCAGTATGTAGCATCTTTTTTTGTTTACCCATGGTAGTGCAATTTTGTGAATGCTGCCTTTTCATGCTATAATGGGAATTGAAATGTGAGGTAGTTTATGAAGGCAATTGATATACGTTTTTTATTGATGGGAATTTTTTTCTTGCTCTATGGTATTGTAAGAAAAAATATTTTTATTGTGATCGTTGGTGGGGCATTCTTAGTTTATAGTTTTTATAGCAAGAAGATGGAGCCAACCAAGAAAAATATTTTTAAGCCAGAGCTCAAGCTTCGAGGGCCTAAGAAACCGAAATCGAAGAAAGGAAAGAGAAAATGAATCATTATCGTTTAAATAATGGGGTGGAGATTCCTGTATTGGGATTTGGAACTTGGAAAGCAGCGGATGGTGAAGAAGCCTATCAGGCTGTTTTAGCTGCTTTAAAAGCAGGTTACCGGCATATCGATACAGCTGCGATTTATCAAAATGAAGAGAGCGTTGGTCGGGCGATCAAGGATAGTGGTCTTAAACGCGAAGACTTGTTTATTACCACAAAACTTTGGAATACTCATCACACCTATGAAGATGCTCAAGCTGCTTTGGACGAGTCTCTTGAGAAACTGGGTTTGGACTATGTCGATCTTTATTTGATTCATTGGCCAAATCCAAACCCCCTTCGAGAAAATGATGCTTGGAAAGTGCGAAACGCTGAGGTTTGGCGAGCCATGGAAGATATGTTAGCTGCTGGTAAGGTTCGGGCTATTGGCATTAGCAATTTTCTTCCTCATCATTTGGAAGCGCTCCTTGAAACAGCTCGGGTCATCCCAGCTGTGAACCAAATTCGTCTAGCACCTGGGGTTTACCAAAGCGAAGCCATTGCTGTAAGTCGCAAGCATGGTATCTTACTAGAGGCTTGGGGACCTTTTGGCCAAGGGGAGTTGTTCCAAAATGAACAAGTAAAAGAAATGGCTGCCAAATATGGAAAGACCGTTGCTCAACTAGCCTTAGCTTGGAGTTTACAAGAAGGCTTCCTTCCATTGCCAAAATCGGTTACGCCTGAGCGGATTGCGAGTAATCTAAATTGCTTTGATTTTGAATTGGCGACAGATGATGTGGAACTCCTGCGCCATCTTCCGGTTGAAGCAGGTGCACCAGATCCGGACACCAAAGATTTTTAAAAGAGAATTTCTATTCATTAATGAAAACCGAGGACAGTTTCGTTCTCGGTTTTTAAAAACCTTTCAAATATGAAATAATTTTAAGAATCCAACAAAAACAGATGTTCTATAATATTTTCCCGGTCAACTTCAAAAATTTCCGAACGAAAATAAGTTAATAATTAGTAATATACGTAAATATTACAATTGTGTTACAATTCATTTTTGAATGAATTTTCAGATAATTTTGCGTTATAATAGTTACTATTAAAATAAAAGGGGAGTTTCTATGAATAGACAAGAGCGTTTTTCATTAAGGAAATACAAATTTGGTGTAGCCTCAGTTTTATTAGGGGCTGTTTTGGTATTTGGATCTGCACAAGCGAGTGCAGAAGAACAAACAGCGGGTCAAACGAGCGCTGGGACACAGCTTGTAGCAAACAGTCAACAGGCACCTGCTGAAGAAGAGCATTCACAAGCAACAGAAGCAAGTACAGCAGTTGCTAGTGAGAAAGTAGCAGTTGCAAATGAAGCAACAGTTGCTGAAAAGACAAGTCATACAACAGAAGCAGCTGTAGTTGAAAAAACAGAAGCTCCGAAAGAGGCAGCTGCTGTTCCAGAAACAAAACTGGAAGTAGCGGAAAAACCTGTAGAAAAATCTGTAGAAAAAGCGACAGAAGTGGCTACTGCGACAAGTTCGGAAACAACGAATCGCCATGAGGCAGCTGAAAAACCTCAAAGCATCGAAAGTGACGAGATTATTACTGTTCCACAAACCTGGAAGCAAGGCTACAAAGGGGAAGGGATGGTTGTCGCCGTCATTGATTCTGGCTTGGATGTGAACCACGAGGTTCTTCGGATTACCGATCCTTCTAAAGCTAAGTTTAAAAACCAAGAAGAAATCGAAGCTGCTAAGAAAGCAGCAGGAATTGATTATGGTAAATGGTACAACGACAAAGTTGTCTATGCTTATGACTATTTTGATGGTACTGACAATATTAAAGAGGCCGAAAGAGATTCTCACGGGATGCACGTTACAGGGATTGCGACAGGGAATCCTGATAAAGAAGCAGGAAACGGAGAAAAGATCTATGGTGTAGCACCAGAAGCTCAAGTTATGTTTATGCGTGTCTTCTCAGATCGTCAAAAAACAACGGGATCTGCTCTTTATGTAAAAGCAATTGATGATGCTGTAGCTCTTGGTGCAGATACTATCAACATGAGTCTTGGCTCTACGACTGGTTCTACGGTCAATGCGGATTCAGATATTGTGGATGCCATTAAACGAGCGCGCGCTAAAGGCGTATCTGTCTTAATCTCTGCAGGAAATAGCAATACTTTTGGGAATGGTTATTCAAGACCAGCTGCAGAAAATCCAGATTACGGCTTGGTCGGAAATCCTTCAACAGTAGAGGACTCCATCTCTGTTGCTTCTATCAACAATAAAATCATTACCACAGAAGTTTTTGAAGTCAAAGGCCTTGAAGGAAATGCAGAATTAGATAACGGGAAATTTGACTACAGTAAATCTGCAACAGATACAGACTTTGAAAAAGGCAAAGAATATGAGTATGTATCTGTTGGTCTTGGGAAAGAAGATGATTTCAAAGATCTAGATCTTACTGGTAAATTAGCGCTTATTCAACGTGGAGAAATTCCATTCACAGAAAAAATTGCTAATGCTCTCCATCATGGTGCAGTAGGGGCTTTGGTCTACAATAATGTGGAAGGATCAAACCTTGGGATGTCAATTGATGGGGATGCTAAGAAAATTCCATCAGTCTTCATTTCAAAACGCTATGGGGAAGCTCTTAAAGCTGGATCTTACAAAGTTGTCTTTAACAATACCATGGCCAACCGTCCATCTCCAGAAGCAGACCAATTGTCTGATTTTTCAAGCTGGGGTGTAACAACAGATGGTCAGTTGAAACCAGATGTCACTGCACCTGGTGGGAATATCTTCTCTTCTTTAAATGACAATACTTATGGGGATATGAGTGGTACTAGTATGGCCTCACCTCACGTAGCAGGTGTTGCAGCCTTGGTTAAAGAATACCTTGTGAAGAACCATCCAGAATTGACTCCAGAACAAGTTTCTGAAACAGTGAAAGCCTTGATCATGTCTACGGCTAAACCACACGTTAACAAAGAAACGGGTGCTTATACTTCTCCTCGTCAACAAGGAGCAGGGGTTGTTGACACAGCAGCTGCCGTTTCAACAGACTTGTATGTGACCGGTGAAAACAACTATCCAAGCGTTACTCTTGGTAACGTTGGAGATAGCTTTACCTTTGATGTGACGGTTCACAATATTTCAGATACCGATCGTACCTTGAAAATGTTGGTGAATACTGACACAGATGAAGTGAAAGATGGTAAATTTACTCTTCGCCCACGTAAATTGACTGAAACAGCTTGGCCAGAAGTGACTGTGAAAGCACATAGTTCTGAAACAGTTACGGTGAAAGTTGACACAAGTAAATTTACAGAAGAATTGAGCAAAGAAATGCCAAACGGCTATTTCCTTGAAGGATTTGTTCGCTTTGTTGATCCGGCTGATGATGGAGATGTGGTCAGCTTGCCATTTATGGGCTTCAAGGGAGAATTCCAAAACCTTCCCGCTGTTGAAAAGCCAGTCTATGATTTGGTTCGCGAAGGAAAAGATGGATTCTACTACCATATTCCAAAAGATTTGAATATCTCTTCTAGTGCGAATGTTTCTGCGCTCGTCACTCAGCAAAATGACTTCCTTCTCACTCAAGGAAAACGAGATGGTCGTCGGATTACAGTCCTTGGTATTGACGAAAATGCAGAAGGAACTCACACCCTTCAACTAGATGAAAACGGAAATGTTCGCATTGCCATTTCACCAAATGAAGATGGAAATAAAGATTTCGTCGAATACAAGACAGTTGCCCTTAGAAACATTGAAAACCTTCGTGCAAGTGTCTACGCAGCAAGTGATACGGAACATAAAAATCCATTGTGGGAAGGAACTCCATCTGACCATCGTAAGAACTTCTTCAACGGTGACCAAAAGAACCCACGCAGCTACACATTAGATAATACTGCTTGGAATGGTATTGATGCGAATGGAAATGCGGTAGCAGATGGTCTATATGATTATGTCATCCGTTACACCCCAATGGTTCCTGGAGCTGAGGAGCAATCAACGACCTTCAAGGTTCGGGTTGATACTCAAAAACCAGTGATCACATCTGGATATATCCGTTTCAAAGATGGGGCTCAACAGTTTGTAGCACGTAAAGCCAAAGATGTTGGCGATGGTGGTATCTTAACTGAAAAACTCGTCTATGTGACTCCATTTGATGATCAGGGGACAATGGTCCAAACCAGTGAAGATAAGAATAGTACACGTGCGCTTGAAAATTACCATGTGATCAAGGCCAATGCAGATGGTAGCTTCGATCTTCCTGAAAACATCGATAAGAAGAATATCTACTACTATGTAGAAGACTTTGCGGGGAATGTAGACTATGTTTCACTAGCTGATTTAGTTCGGGATCAAAATAGTGGTCGGGTTCAAATCGCAGTTCGTAACGCTAAAACGAACAAAGATTTGGATACTATGTATGTTTACCGAATCAAAGATAGTAATGGTCAATATGTGTCAGTTGATAAGACAAAAGATATTAACTTCTTGAACTTTGGTCATTATACTGCAGAAATCTTTACGTATGATCGTACAGAAGTGAAATTTGTCAGCAGCTTGACACAAGAATTTGATTTGACAGAGGATAATAGTTTCCAAACGATTGCTTTCCTTGCCAATACTTTAGAATATGCACCAGTTAGCATCAGCTTTGATCAACCGGTTTCAAAAGCAGCTACGATCGTATTAAAAGGGGCAGATGGTGAAAACTTTGTCTTGCCTGCTGAAAAATATGGTAAAAATGGCTTTGGTAAATCTGTAGCAACTGGTCAATATACCTTGGTTGCAACTCTTCCTACAGGCTATGAACTAGCTGAGGAGGCACCAGTGATCTCAGTTGTCGCAGGACGCAACAACAATTATCGTATTGGAGTGATCTCAAAAGTGGATCTCTTGGCTACTTTGAACAACCAAGCAGATGTTACAAAGACAGCGCAATACTTCAATGCCAGTGCGGATAAGAAGGAAGCCTATGATCAAGCCTTGCAAGCTGCCCAAGCAGCTTTGACCAACAAGGTTAGTCAAGAGCAAGTCAACCAAGCTCTAGCTAGTCTTGAAGCTGCCAGCCAAGCTTTGGATGGGAAAGATTCAAACGTTGCGGCCTTGAAAGAAGCCATGCAGGCTTACGATGCTACAACTAAAACTGGTCGTTATGCCAATGCCAAAGAAAAAGTACGTCGCGACTACGATCGTGCTTTCCAAACAGTTGCCTTGCTTGCAGTTGATCCAACTGTGAAACAAGAACAAATCAATCAAGCACTTGCTGAGCTTAGCCGTGCGGAAGGAAAATTAAACGGGAAAGCAACTGATTTTTCAAGCCTTGAAAAATACATCAAGGAAGAATTGAAGTTCCAAGAAAAGAATGCGAAATTCATCTATGCTGGAAATGAAGAAAAAGAAGCTTACCTAGCAGCCTTCAAGGATGCACAAACCATCCTTTCAAATCCAGGAGCAAGCCAACAAGATGTGAAAGATGCTTTGACAGCCTTGAAGAATGCCAAGAAAAAACTTCATGGTAAAAAACCAAAAGCTGCGAGACGTCCATAAGAAAAACAACCTTGTTTGTTAGCCTAAAATCCGTATGAAACGATTGTTTCATGCGGATTTTAATTTACAAGTCACTAAAAATCTGCTATAATACTAGTCAAGAAAGAAGGGCTTACGGCGTTTTTCTAGCGAGCTTGGGATAGTGAGAGCCAAGTAGAGCAAAGTAAGCAAGTGGCGCTTTCTCTCAGTAAAAAGCTGAGTAAAGTAAAATAAAATGAAGTAATAAATTAGGGTGGAACCGCGTTTCTGACGCCCCTAGGTCATAGACTTAGGAGCAGAGACACGGTTCTTTTTGTATCCTAAGTCACAAGAAACTTTATGAATAAGGAGTAAAACATGTCTAAAAAATTGACTTTCCAGGAAATCATCCTTACTTTGCAACAATACTGGAATGACCAGGGTTGTATGCTCATGCAGGCTTATGATAACGAGAAGGGTGCGGGGACAATGAGTCCATATACCTTCCTTCGTGCCATTGGTCCTGAGCCATGGAATGCGGCTTATGTAGAACCATCACGTCGTCCAGCGGATGGTCGTTACGGGGAAAACCCAAACCGTCTATACCAACACCACCAATTCCAAGTGGTGATGAAACCATCACCATCAAACATCCAAGAACTCTACCTTGAGTCATTGGAAAAATTGGGGATCAATCCATTGGAACACGATATCCGCTTTGTTGAAGACAACTGGGAAAACCCATCAACTGGTTCAGCTGGTCTTGGTTGGGAAGTTTGGTTGGACGGTATGGAAATCACTCAGTTCACCTACTTCCAACAAGTGGGTGGGTTGGCAACTGGTCCGGTAACTTCTGAGGTCACTTACGGATTGGAACGTTTGGCTTCTTACATCCAAGAAGTAGATTCTGTTTACGACATCGAGTGGGCTCCAGGCGTTAAATACGGAGAAATCTTCCTTCAACCAGAATACGAGCACTCAAAATACAGCTTTGAAGTTTCTGACCAAGATATGCTTCTTGAAAACTTCGAAAAATTTGAAAAAGAAGCAGGGCGTGCTTTGGAATTAGGCCTTGTTCACCCAGCCTATGACTACGTTTTGAAATGTTCACACACCTTCAACTTGCTTGACGCGCGTGGAGCAGTATCCGTTACAGAACGTGCCGGCTACATTGCCCGCATCCGTAACTTGGCCCGTGTCGTAGCCAAAACCTTCGTCGCAGAACGCAAGAAACTTGGTTACCCACTTCTTGACGAAGCAACACGCGCCAAACTCCTAGCAGAAGAGGAAGAGTAAAGAGAGCGTATTAGATGGGATTGGATGATAGAGCAATCCTACAGAACCAGTTGCCGCAGTGATAAAGGTATCGTTAGAGAAACTAACGATACCAGGCAAAATTGGAGACCTTAGGCTCCAATTTTAGCAATGAAACGACGAAGTCGGTTGCTTGCGTGCCAATCACATAAGGCAAACTGGAAAAAAAGATATTTTTCGGAGAAAAAACATGACAAAAAACTTATTAGTAGAACTTGGACTTGAAGAGTTGCCAGCCTACGTTGTCACACCAAGTGAAAAACAACTGGGTGAGAAAATGGTAGCCTTCTTGGATGACAACCGTCTTTCATACGAAAGCATTCAAACCTTCTCAACACCACGTCGTTTGGCAGTCCGTGTTATTGGTTTAGCTGACCAACAATCGGATTTGACTGAAGATTTTAAAGGACCTTCTAAGAAAATCGCCTTGGATGCAGATGGAAACTTCTCAAAAGCGGCTCAAGGATTCGTCCGTGGAAAAGGCTTGACGGTTGATGATATCGAATTCCGTGAAGTCAAAGGGGAAGAGTACGTTTATGTTACGAAGCACGAAGCTGGAAAACCAGCTAAAGAAGTCTTGGCTGGCGTTCCAGAGGTGCTTGCTTCATTGACCTTCCCTGTTAGCATGCACTGGGCTAACAACACCTTTGAATACATTCGCCCAGTTCATACCTTGATCGTTCTTTTGGGTGATGAAGCGCTCGACCTTGATTTCTTGGATATCCACTCAGGTCGTGTGAGCCGTGGGCACCGTTTCCTCGGGCACGAAGTGGAAATTACCAATGCGGATTCTTATGAAGAAGACCTTCGTACCGTTTATGTGATTGCGGATAGCAAAGAACGTGAAAACATGATTCGTGAGCAAATCAAGGCTATCGAGGCAGATCAAGGTGTTCAGGTTCAAATCGAAGAAGGACTTTTGAATGAAGTTTTGAACTTGGTCGAATACCCAACTGCCTTTATGGGAAGTTTTGACACCAAATATTTGGACGTTCCAGAAGAAGTTTTGGTGACCTCAATGGAAACGCACCAACGGTATTTTGTTGTACGTGACCTTGATGGTAAGCTCAAACCAAACTTCATCTCCGTCCGTAATGGGAACGCTGAGCACTTGGAAAATGTCATCCGAGGAAATGAAAAAGTCTTGGTGGCACGTCTTGAAGATGGTGAATTCTTCTGGCGTGAAGACCAAAAATTGAAGATTGAAGACCTCGTTGCTAAATTGGCGAACGTGACCTTCCATGAAAAAATTGGTTCTCTTTCAGAACACATGGCGCGTGCTGGTGTCATTGCAGCGTCACTAGCTGAGCAAGCTGGTTTGACTGCTGAAGAAACGGCAGCCGTCGCTCGTGCAGCTGAAATCTACAAATTTGACCTCTTGACGGGTATGGTCGGAGAGTTCGATGAATTGCAAGGAATCATGGGTGAAAAATACGCCCTCCTTGCTGGTGAAGATGCTGCGGTTGCGACAGCTATCCGTGAGCACTACCTTCCTGATTCAGCAGACGGAGCCCTTCCAGAGACTAAGGTTGGTGCCATTCTTGCCCTTGCAGATAAATTGGATACCCTTCTTTCCTTCTTCTCAGTTGGCTTGATTCCATCAGGTTCCAATGACCCTTATGCACTTCGTCGTGCAACACAAGGGATTGTTCGTATCTTGGATGCCTTTGGTTGGCATATCCCTATGGATGAGTTGATTGACAGCCTTTACGGTCTGTCGTTTGATAGTCTTTCTTATGACAATCAAGCAGAAGTGCTCAACTTCATCAAGGCGCGTGTGGACAAGATGATGGGACGCACACCAAAAGATATCAAAGACGCTGTTCTTGCTGGTTCAAACTTTGTCGTGGCTGATATGCTGGAAGTAGCTGAAGCTCTTTCAGAAGCTGCGAAGACCGATGGTTATAAGGCGGCTGTTGAGTCCCTCTCTCGTGCCTTTAACTTGGCAGAAAAAGCAGATGCTTCAGTAGCAGTCGATGCCAGTCTCTTTGAAAACGATCAAGAAAAAGCCCTTGCTAAAGCAATTGAAGATCTTGAATTGACTGGTTCAGCTAGTGACAAATTGGCTCAACTCTTTGCTCTTAGCCCAGTCATTGATGCTTTCTTTGACAATACTATGGTAATGGCAGAAGATGAGGCGGTTAAAAACAACCGTTTGGCCCTTCTTGCGGGCCTTGTAGCTAAAGCTAACGCTGTTGCAGCCTTCAACCAATTGAACACAAAATAAGTACCTGATGACAGGTAGAAAGTAGGTTTTATTATGACACCTGAAAAAATCGCTCGTATCAATGAGCTTGCTAAAAAGAAAAAAACAGAAGGTTTGACACCAGAAGAAACAGTGGAACAAGCAAAACTTCGTGAAGAATACATTGAAGGTTATCGTCGTTCGGTTCGTCACCACATTGAAGGTATTAAAATTGTGGATGAAGAAGGAAATGATGTAACACCTGAGAAACTACGCCAAGTGCAACGTGAAAAAGGTTTGCATGGCCGTAGCCTCGATGACCCTAATTCATAAGCAAAAGAGTGCTGGAAGAGACTCCAGCACTCTTTTGTATCTTTAAAATTCAGAATATTCTGGACTAGATTGACCAATTTTTAAAAACATGGTATAGTAGATTGTGTGAAAATTTGAAGTATACTTTTCTGAAAATGTACAGAAAAAGAATTGGAGTAATCATATGTCAAAAAAACATCATCCTGGTGAAGAAACCGGAAATGGGATGGTTCGTGGTCTGCAAAATCGGCATGTTCAGCTGATCGCTATTGCAGGAACCATCGGGACAGGACTCTTTCTTGGAGCCGGTCGTTCCCTTTCTTTGACAGGTCCTTCTATTATTTTAGTCTATATGCTGACTGGCGCCTTCATGTACTTGATGATGCGGGCAATCGGAGAAATGCTCTATATGGACCCTGATCAACACACCTTTATCAACTTTATCACCAAGTATATAGGAAAAGGTTGGGGTTATTTTTCAGGATGGTCCTATTGGGTCTCCTTGGTATTTTTGGGAATGGCAGAGATCACCGCTGTTTCCAACTATGTCCAGCTTTGGTTTCCAAATTGGCCAGCCTGGCAGATTCAAATTATCTTTTTAGCGCTCTTAAGTTGTATAAACTTGATCGCTGTGAAGGTTTTTGGAGAGGTTGAATTCTGGTTTGGAATGATCAAGATTGTCACGATTTTAGCCTTGATCGCAACAGGAATCTTTATGGTGACGACGAATTTTGAAACACCAGCTGGACACGCTAGCTTAAGTAACATTACCAATGGTTTTCAAATGTTTCCAAATGGTTGGGTCAAGTTCGTCATGGCCTTCCAAATGGTCTTCTTTGCTTACCAAGCAATCGAATTTGTTGGAATTACTACTTCTGAAACAGCTAATCCCCGACAAGTATTGCCAAAAGCTATTAAAGAAATTCCAATCCGGATTGTAATCTTTTATGTAGGAGCTTTGTTGGCGATTATGGCTATTTTCCCTTGGCAACAGCTTCCTGTCAATAAGTCACCGTTTGTAACGGTCTTTCAGATGGTAGGAATCAAGTGGGCAGCTGGATTGATTAATTTTGTCGTACTGACAGCTGCTGCATCTTCCTTGAATTCCACCCTCTATTCAACAGGGCGTCACTTGTACCAGATTGCAAAAGAAACACCAAACAGCAAAGTGATGAATCGTTTGAAACTGAATAGCTTATCTCGTATGGGGATTCCAAGTCGCGCGATTATTTTTTCTGCGATTGTGGTTGCTGTTTCAGCCTTTATCAATGTGTTGCCAGGTGTCTCAGATGCCTTTGCCTTGATTACGGCATCTTCTTCTGGTGTCTACATTGCTATTTACATTTTGACGATGCTTGCCCATCTTAAGTACCGTAAATCGAAAGAATTTATGCCAGATGGTTTTGTCATGCCAGCCTATAAAGTGTTGAATCCATTGACCATTGTTTTCTTCCTCTTCGTATTCGTTTGTCTCTTCTTGCAAGAATCAACATACATTGGAGCGATTGGAGCAACCATCTGGATCATTCTTTTTGGGATTTACAGCAATTGGAAACATAGTAAATAAACCGCAAGAGAGTGGGACAGAAATCGGTAATTCGTTAGAATTCGATTTCGTCGTCCCACCTCCGCACAGTTGAGTAGGGCTGTAAAAGCTGATGAAATCAGCGTAGTAGAGCCCACTCAACCACTGCGTCTTGCTCGACAATCCAAAAATAATTGAGAGGCTAGGACTTTTGTCCCAGCCTCTTTATTATTTCAGAGCTCGTTTACTTCATTTAAGAAATTACTTGGAGGGAACAAAAGAAAAACAGAGATGGAAGAAATTATTTTTCTTCCATCTCTGTTTTTTGTCCTTGAATGGCTTTTTTGAGCCACCAAAGTGAGCCAACTAGGATCAGGGCAGCAAGCCAAAAAATCCAAGCCTCAATAGTGGTTAGAAAAAAGTAGAGAGCGATAGCATCGACCAATAAAAGTGGGATGAGAATCTGTTTTCTTATTTTCATAAGAATATTGTATCATAAATCCTAGAGGAAACAAATAAAATCAAGCCTTTCTAGGTATTTTGAAGGATCCGAAAAGGTCCGATAGGATTAGTTAGTGAATTTTCTTTCAGGAGTGCATCTTGGTCCCATTTGTGGTAAAATAGTAAAGATATGAGTAAAGAATTTCATCATGTAACGGTTTTGCTTCATGAAACGATTGATATGCTGGATGTTAAGCCAGATGGTATCTATGTAGACGCCACATTGGGTGGGGCAGGCCACAGCGAATATTTGTTAACAAAATTAAATGAATCGGGCCATCTTTATGCCTTTGACCAAGATCAGCATGCAATTGAGAATGCTAAGATTCGTTTGGCACCTTTCATTGAGAAAGGCATGGTGACCTTCATTAAGGATAACTTTCGTCATTTGAAGGAACGTCTAAACGAATTGGGTGTGACTGAAATTGATGGAATCTGTTATGACCTAGGTGTCTCTAGTCCTCAGTTAGATGAACGGGAACGCGGATTTTCTTACAAGAAAGATGCGCCACTGGACATGCGGATGAATCAAGAAGCTTCCTTAACAGCCTATGAAGTGGTTAATAGCTACGATTACCATGATCTAGTTCGCATTTTTTTCAAATATGGAGAGGACAAATTTTCCAAGCAAATTGCGCGGAAAATTGAGCAAGCGCGAGCAATTAAACCGATTGAAACGACGACTGAATTAGCAGAGATTATTAAATCTGCTAAACCAGCTAAGGAGCTCAAGAAAAAGGGTCATCCTGCTAAACAGATCTTCCAAGCCATTCGTATCGAAGTCAATGATGAACTGGGAGCGGCGGATGAATCGATTCAGCAAGCCATGGATTTGTTGGCCCTCGATGGTCGTATTTCTGTGATTACCTTTCATTCGTTAGAGGATCGATTGACCAAACAATTGTTTAAAGAAGCTTCGACGGTTGAGGTTCCAAAGGGGCTTCCCTTTATTCCAGATGATTTGAAACCAAAGATGGAGTTAGTCAACCGGAAACCTATTTTGCCAAGTGAAGAAGAGCTTGAGGAAAATAATCGATCCCATTCAGCAAAATTACGGGTTGCTCGAAAAATACACAAGTAAGAGGAATTGATATGGCAGCAAGAGATGAGAGAACAAGAACACAGCTACTGCAAGACCGCTTTCGCCGTTTCTCTAGAGTAGAAAAGGCTTTTTATGGGTCGATTGTCCTAACAGCTGTTATTTTAGCCATTAGTATCGTCTTTATGCAGACACGGATTTTACAAGTTCAGAGTGAATTGACTGATTTGAATACGGAACTAGAAGCCAAAAAGACGGAATTAGCAGATGTTCGTCAAGAGGTCAATGAATTAACACGTTATGACCGCTTATCACAGTTGGCTAGCTCCCAAGGAATGAAGCTGCAAAAAGAAAATCGAAAAACAGTGAGTGCAAGTAGTGATGAATAAATTCAAAAAATTTTTGATCGGGTATTCGATAAAGAAACGTCGCTTGCCGGATCAGAATCGAAAACAAGTTGGGAAAAATCTCAGTGTACTGGCGATTTTCCTCTTTTTTCTCTTTCTGATTAATTTTGCAATGATCATTGGGACTGACAAAAAATTTGGTGTAACCTTATCGGATCAAGCCAAAAAAGTCCATGAGCAGACGGTCATTGTTCCTGCAAAACGTGGAACGATCTACGACCGAAATGGAGCAGTAATTGCTGAAGATGCGACGACCTATAACGTTTATGCTATTATTGATAAAAAGTACAAATCAGCAACTGGGAAAATCCTCTATGTAGAAGAGAGCCAATTTAAAAAAGTAGCAGAAATCTTTAAGCAGTACTTAGGGATGGATGAGGATTACGTCATTCAACAGTTGTCGCAAAAGAAATTGAAACAAGTTTCTTTTGGCTCGAACGGAAACGGCATAACTTATAGCAATATGACGGCCATCCGTGAGGCCATGGAAGCGGCGAAGATTGAAGGGGTTGCCTTTACAACTAGTCCAAATCGGAGCTATAAAAATGGGGTTTTTGCCTCTCAATTTATAGGTCAGGCCTCTCTTCAAGAAGATAAAGAGGGGAATAAAACCCTGAAGGGGCAATCAGGGATGGAGAAATCCCTCGATCGTATTCTCGCTGGTCAAAATGGGGTTATCACCTATGACAAAGACCGAAACGGGAATATCGTTCCTGGTTCAGATAAGGTTTCTGTCAAAACAGAAGATGGAAAAGATGTCTATACGACCATTTCAGCAGAATTACAAACCTACCTTGAGACGCGAATGGATGTTTTCCAAGAAAAAGTAAAAGGAAAGTATGTTAGTGCGACTCTTGTGAGTGCAAAAACTGGAGAAATCCTGGCGACAACGCAACGTCCATCCTATAATGCGGATACCAAACAAGGGTTGGATCTGAAAAACTTGAAAACCTGGAATACCATCCTTTATCAAGATCAATATGAACCGGGTTCAACGATGAAGGTCATGTTATTAGCTTCGGCGATTGATCATGGAACCTTCCCAGCCTATAATGAAGTATACTACAGTAACGAACTACAAGTAAAAGATGCGACGATCCGTGACTGGGATGTCAATATGGGACTGTCTGAAGGTCGCTATATGAATATCGCACAAGGCTTTGCTTACTCAAGTAACGTGGGGATGACCCGCTTGGAGCAAAAGATGGGAAATGCTGTCTGGATGGACTACCTAACCCGCTTTAAATTCGGTCTTCCGACCCGTTTTGGAATGGGAAATGAAGCTTACGGGGGTCTTCCAGGGGATAACTATGTCAGTCAGGCCATGTCTTCCTTCGGTCAAGGGATTTCCGTCAGTCAAACCCAAATGTTACGGGCCTTTAGTGCCATCGCTAATGATGGACAAATGTTGGAGCCGAAGTTTATTAGTGCTATTTACGATAAAAAATCAGACACAGCCCGCAAATCAAAAAAAGAAGTTGTTGGAAAACCAGTTTCAGGATCAGCTGCACAACAGACACGGAACTATATGATCACCGTCGGAACAGATCCAGAGTATGGAACCTTGTACAGTGATGGACCCATCATTCAGGTACCCGGTCAAAACGTTGCGGTGAAATCAGGGACTGCCCAAATGGCGACAGATCAAGGATACTTGCAAGGAGAAAATGATTATATCTACTCGGTTGTAGCCATGACACCTGCAGAAGATCCTGAATTCATCATGTATGTGACGGTCCAACAACCAGAAGTGAAATTCTCATTCACCAGCTGGGAAGAGCTGGTCAATCCTATTTTGGAAGATGCAGTTGCTTTAAAAGACGAATTGCATCTAACATCAGAGGCACCAACTTTGGATGATGTGACCAAAGAAACGACCTACAAAATCCCTTCAGTAGAAACTCTCTCTAAGGAGTTGAATCTGAAACAAAATCTGAGCCCAGGTGCTTATTCAGAGGAATTGCGTCGCAATTTGGTGCAACCAATTGTCCTAGGAACCGGGAAAAATATCCGCAAGATGTCTGTGGATGTAGGCTCTAAAGTCAAAGCCAATCAGCAAGTATTGTTATTGACAGAAGACTTTGATGCGGTTCCGGATATGTATGGTTGGACCAAGAAAAATGCAGATATCTTTGGAGAATGGACTGGAATTGAGATTACCTATAAAGGTAGTGGAAAGAAAGTAACCAAACAAAGTGTCAAAATGAACACCTCACTCAATAAAACTAAAAAGATTACGTTAACATTAGGAGACTAAGATGTATATTGCTACGATCCTTGTATCGTTTTTATTAACAGTGGCTGCTATTCCAGCCTTTATTCGATTTTACCATCGTGCTCATATTTCCGGGCAACAAATGCACGAAGATGTGAAACAACACAAAGCGAAAGCTGGCACTCCGACAATGGGTGGAGTTGTATTTCTCATTACAGCCGTTCTAGTTAGTTTTGTCGTTACCGTATTGACTGGAAATTTCACGCGCCCTGTTCAACTTATTCTATTTATCTTGATTCTATATGGAATTGTTGGATTTTTGGATGACTTTTTAAAAGTCTTTCGTAAGATTAATGAAGGTCTCAACCCAAAACAAAAATTAGCCCTTCAACTTGTTGGTGGAATCATCTTCTATATTTTTTCTGAACGCCACGGTGCAGGAAGCCTTTTGAATGTCTTTGGTTACGATCTTTACTTGGGTCATTTCTACATTCTCTTTGCTTTGTTTTGGTTGGTTGGATTTTCAAACGCGGTCAATTTGACAGATGGGATTGATGGATTAGCCAGCATCTCCGTTGCTATTAGCCTGAGTGCCTATTCCTTTATTGCCTATATGCAAGGAAAATGGGACATTCTCTTTGTGACTTTGAGTATGATTGGGGCCTTGCTTGGATTCTTTGTCTTCAACCACAAGCCGGCTAAAATCTTTATGGGCGATGTCGGTAGTCTAGCTCTTGGAGGGATGCTTGCAGCCTTGTCAATGGCTTTGCATGTCGAGTGGACGCTGCTCTTGATTGGTCTGGTCTATGTCATTGAAACAGGTTCAGTGATGCTACAAGTGACCTATTTCAAATGGACCAAGAAACGTTACGGGGAAGGACGTCGGATTTTCCGAATGACTCCTTTCCACCATCATTTAGAACTGGGTGGCCTTTCTGGCAATGGGCAAAACTGGTCAGAATGGAAAGTGGATGCCTTTATGTGGAGCATTGCCTTGGTGACAAGTGTCGTGACTCTAGTCCTTCTCTACCTATAAAACGACGGTGGGCTTGCCCATCGTTTTTTTGCTGACTCAGAGAGACTTCGCTGGTTAGGAAAAATGACCCATAAGAGAGGCAAGAAGACAGCTTTTCTGATATAATAATAGAGATCATGAAAGGAACTGAGAAAATGAAATTTACAGAGTTTAATTTTAAGCCCTATATTCAAGAGGCACTGAAAGAAATCAATTTTAGAGAAGCAACCGAAGTACAGGAAAAACTAATTCCGATTGTCCTAGCTGGAAATGATTTGGTAGGAGAGTCAAAGACAGGTTCTGGGAAAACCCATACTTTCCTCTTGCCGATTTTTCAAACCTTAAATGAAGACAGCCAACAAGTAGAAGCGGTCATCACGGCTCCTAGTCGGGAGTTGGCGACGCAAATTTACCAAGCTGCTCGTCAAATCGCTAGTCATTCTGAAAAAGAGATTCGGATTGTAAATTATGTTGGAGGAACGGATAAAAGCCGTCAGATTGAAAAACTGCAGGTCAAACAACCACATATCGTGATTGGAACTCCAGGCCGGATTTATGATCTGGTTGCATCGGGTGATCTGGCTATTCATAAGGCCCATACTTTTGTGGTGGATGAGGCAGATATGACACTGGACATGGGATTCTTGTCTACTGTGGATAAGATTGCTTCAAGTCTTCCGCAACAACTGCAATTTTTAGTTTTTTCAGCCACCATTCCGCAAAAATTGCAGCCTTTCTTGAAAAAATATCTCTCAAACCCAGTCATGGAGCAAATTAAGACTAAGACGGTGATTTCAGATACCATCGATAATTGGCTGGTTTCCACCAAGGGTCGGGATAAAAATGAGCAAATTTACCAATTGACCAAGACCTTGCAACCTTATTTGGCCATGATTTTCGTTAATACCAAAACGAGAGCAGATGATCTCCATGCCTATTTGGTGGCTCAGGGATTGAAAGTGGCAAAGATTCACGGAGATATCCCACCACGTGAACGGAAACGGATCATGAATCAGGTTAAAAATCTTGATTTTGAGTATATTGTGGCCACAGATTTAGCGGCTCGTGGAATTGATATCGAAGGGGTGAGTCATGTCATCAACGATGCTATTCCACAAGATCTTTCTTTCTTTGTCCACCGTGTCGGTCGGACAGGGCGCAATGGTCTACCAGGTGTCGCTATTACTCTTTATCAACCGAGTGATGATTCAGATATCCGTGAACTAGAAAAAATGGGAATTCGTTTCGTACCTAAAGTCTTGAAAAATGGGGTTATTGAAGATACTTATGATCGGGATAGACGGGCCAATCGTGAGAAAAAGCAAGAGAAACTCGATATCGAAATGATTGGTCTGGTGAAGAAGAAAAAGAAAAAAATCAAACCAGGCTACAAGAAAAAAATCAAATGGGCAGTTGATGAAAAGAGGAGAAAAGCTAAGCGAGCTGAAAACCGTGCGCGTGGTCGGGCGGAACGAAAGGACAAACGTCAAACTTTCTAACCCCTTCTTTCACATGTTCAGAAGAAAACATAGATTTTCTTTATGAACTCCATAAAGAAAATCTATTAGGAACTTGTCTAAAATTATGATAGACTAAATTTGAGTAGTCTATCATTTTTCTATTTCTGTAGCAATTTTTGGAATTCCGATAGTGAATGTGATAGAATGTTTATGTTTGAGAAAGGAAGTAACAAAAATGTTTACAACTAATCTTTTAGCTGCCAACTGGTATGCTGACTTTTTAAAACACGTTCCAGATAGCAAGCTGTTTAGTTTGAGAGCCGTATTGGATGCATTTCCGGCAGTCATTGGGAAATTGCCTGTGACGATTTTATTAGCCCTAGGAGGCGCATTTTTTGGGATTATTTTTGCCATGATTTTTGCTCTGGTCAAAATTAATCGTGTACGAATTCTTTACCCGATTCAAGCTGTTTTTGTCAGTTTTTTGCGGGGGACTCCTTTGTTGGTTCAGTTGATGTTGACCTATTATGGGATTCCTCTTATTTTAAAAGCGATCAATCAGTCTTATGGAACAGCTTTTAATATTAATGCCATTCCAGCTGAGTTATTTGCAATTGTGGCTCTTGCCTTTAATGAGGCGGCTTATGCGAGTGAGACCATCCGGGCAGCCATTTTATCAGTGGATCCTGGTGAAATTGAGGCAGCGCGTAGTCTTGGAATGACCAACCGTCAAGTTTATCGCCGGATTATTATTCCCAATGCAGCAGTCGTTGCAACTCCTACTTTAATCAACTCTCTCATTGGCTTGACCAAGGGGACCTCGCTAGCCTTTAGTGCCAGTGTAGTTGAAATTTTTGCCCAAGCACGGATTATTGGGGGGAGCGATTTGAAGTACTTTGAACGCTTTATCACGGTATCGATTGTTTACTGGATTGTGAACATTCTCATTGAAATACTAGGCCGTCACATTGAACGTCGACTGGATATTGAGACTCCCGTAGCAATTGATTTACCAGATCAGGAGGTCCGGATCTAATGATTTATATTTCAGAATTATCAAAGACATTTTCAGGTCAAAAGGTTTTAAATAAACTAAGTTTGGAAATTCAAAAAGGGGAAGTCGTGGCCCTAATCGGGTCTTCGGGAGCTGGTAAATCAACCTTCTTACGCAGTTTAAACTATTTGGAAGCACCAGATAGTGGTAGAATTAAGATTGATGATTTCGAAGTTGATTTTGAGCACATTACTCAAGATCAAATCTTAACCTTAAGAAGAAAATTGGCCATGGTGTTCCAACAGTTTAATTTGTTTGGTAGAAAAACAGCCCTTGAAAATGTGAAAGAAGGGCTCATTGTTGTGAAGGGGTTATCCGATCAAGAAGCAACGAAAATTGCTCGAGAAGAACTGGCAAAAGTCGGTTTATCGGATCGTGAAAATCACTATCCTCGTCACCTCTCAGGTGGACAAAAACAACGGGTGGCTTTGGCCCGTGCCTTGGCCATGAAACCAGAGGTTCTTTTGTTGGATGAACCGACTTCAGCCTTGGATCCAGAATTGGTTGGAGAAGTTGAAAAATCCATTGCCAATGCGGCAAAATCAGGACAAACCATGGTACTGGTCAGCCATGATATGTCTTTTGTAGCGCAAGTAGCAGATAAGGTATTATTTTTGGATAAAGGACGGATTATTGAATCTGGAACACCAGAGGAAATCATGCAACATCCAAAAGAAGAACGGACAAAAGAATTCTTTGCTAGTTACAAACGGACCTATGTTTGATATAATAGAGGAGAGGTAAGACTCAGCTGGCGATGCTAGCTGGGTTTGTTTTCTGAAAATGTAAAAATATTTGGAGTCGTGATGTTAAATAAATTATTGTCCTTATATTTACAAAGTTTAGTGACGACAACGATTTTAGTTGGGATCGCTTCTTGTATTTGGATTGGCTACCGTGCCCTTAAGAAGAAAGATAAAACAGCCAAGCAACGACAAGCCCATTTGTATGATATCCTCTTAATTGATATCATGACGATTCCTATTTTAACCTTTGCGGTCATAGGGATTTTGTTTATCTTTCAAGCACGATAATTGCAAAAAGACCGTGTTAGAATTATAATGGTTACAACAAAACAGAAAGAGGTTGTGTATGTTTGATACAGTGATTATTGGAGCAGGTCCTGCAGGGATGACTGCTGCCCTTTATGCAGCACGAAGCAATTTAAAAGTCGCATTAATTGAGAGAGGGATTCCAGGCGGTCAAATGAACAATACGTCTGACATTGAAAACTATCCTGGCTATGCGAATATTAGTGGCCCAGACTTGGCTGAAAAAATGTTCGAGCCTTTGGAAAATCTTGGTGTGGAACATTTGTTTGGTCAGGTAGAGCGCATCGAAGACCACGGAGCAACCAAAAAGATTGTCACAGATGATGGGGAATTTGAAGCTAAAACCGTGGTGATTGCCACAGGGTCTAACCACCGTTCATTGAATGTCCCTGGTGAAGAAGAGCTGAATAGTAGAGGGATTTCCTACTGTGCTGTTTGTGATGGAGCTTTCTTTAGAGACGAGGATCTCTTGGTCGTTGGTGGTGGCGATTCTGCGGTAGAAGAAGCTGTCTTTTTGACTCAGTTTGCAAAAACAGTGACCATTGCCCATCGTCGTGATCAATTGCGTGCTCAAAAGGTTCTTCAAGATCGTGCCTTTGCCAATGATAAAATTCATTTTGCTTGGAATACGGTTGTTGAAGAAATTAAAGGTGAACAAAAAGTAACGTCTGTCCTTTTAAAAGATGTGAAGACAGGAGAGGTTAGAGAGCAAGCCTTCGGTGGTGTCTTTATCTATGTCGGTTTAGATCCTGTCAGTGATTTTGCGACAGAACTTGGTATTTTAGATGAAAATGGCTGGGTGATCACGGATGATCATATGAGAACCACAGTCCCAGGTGTTTTTGCAGTTGGCGATGTTCGTCAAAAAGACCTACGTCAAGTGACGACAGCCGTCGGAGACGGTGCGATTGCTGGCCAAGAAGTTTATAAATATATCACAGAAAACTTTTAATCCAAAAAATCTGAGCTTCCTGTCTCAGATTTTTTTCATGCTTTCCTTTCAGTATTCAATAGAGCTGAAATGTGCTATAATGGTACTAATTTTATGGTAGGAATTCATAGAACAAATCAATAAAAAAGAGGTATACATATGTATCCAGATGACAGTTTAACGTTGCATACTGATTTATACCAAATCAACATGATGCAAGTCTATTTTGATCAAGGTATCCACAATAAACATGCTGTATTTGAAGTGTATTTTCGTCAACAGCCTTTTAAAAACGGTTACGCTGTATTTGCTGGCTTAGAGAGAATTGTGAAATACTTGGAAAACTTGAGTTTTTCTGAGAGCGATATTGCCTATTTAGAGTCACTTGGTTATCATGGGGCCTTCTTGGAATATCTTCGTGATCTCAAGTTGGAATTGACGGTACGATCGGCTCAAGAAGGAGACTTAGTCTTTGCGAATGAACCAATTGTTCAGGTAGAGGGCCCTTTAGCTCAGTGTCAATTGGTGGAAACAGCCCTTTTGAATATCGTCAACTTTCAAACCTTGATTGCAACAAAAGCTGCTCGTATTCGTTCGGTCATTGAAGATGAGCCTTTGATGGAATTTGGAACACGTCGTGCGCAAGAAATGGATGCGGCCATTTGGGGAACTCGTGCAGCAGTCATCGGAGGGGCCAATGGAACTAGTAATGTTCGTGCAGGAAAACTCTTTGGAATCCCAGTTTTAGGAACCCATGCCCATTCTCTTGTACAAGTATATGGGAATGACTATCAAGCCTTTAAAGCTTATGCGGAAACCCATAAAGATTGTGTCTTCCTCGTCGATACCTATGATACGCTTCGTATTGGGGTACCAGCAGCTATTCAGGTAGCGCGTGAAATGGGAGATAAGATCAATTTCCTAGGCGTCCGGATTGACTCAGGAGATATTGCTTATATTTCTAAAAAGGTTCGCCAGCAATTAGATGAGGCTGGGTTTACAAATGCTAAAATCTACGCTTCTAATGACTTGGATGAAAATACCATCCTCAACTTAAAAATGCAAAAAGCAAAAATTGATGTTTGGGGTGTAGGAACCAAGTTAATTACAGCTTACGATCAACCAGCGCTTGGAGCGGTATACAAAATTGTCTCTGTTGAAAACGAAGCAGGAGAGATGATCAATACCATCAAGCTTTCCAATAATGCAGAGAAAGTTTCTACACCAGGTAAAAAGCAAGTCTGGCGGATTACCAGCCGTGAAAAAGGTAAGTCAGAAGGGGACTACATCACTTACGATGGAGTAGATGTTTCACAACTGACAGAACTTAAAATGTTCCATCCAACTTATACCTACATTAATAAAACAGTCCGAAACTTTGAGGCGGTTCCTCTTTTAGTGGATATTTTTAAAGAGGGTCAATTGGTTTATCAACTGCCAACATTATCAGAAATTCAAGAATATGCTCGTAAAAATTACGATCAATTATGGGATGAATACAAGCGCGTTCTCAATCCACAGCATTACCCAGTTGACTTGGCCAAAGATATTTGGCAGGATAAGATGGATCTGATCGAGGAAATGCGTAACAAGGCCAATGGAGAAGGAGAAGCAAAATGAGTTTGCAAGAAGAGATTATCCAACAATTGGGTGTCAAGCCTAGCATTGATCCTCAGGAAGAGATTCGCCGCTCGGTTGATTTCTTAAAAAGATATCTAAAAAAACATCCCTTCTTGAAAACATTTGTATTAGGGATCTCAGGAGGACAAGATTCAACTCTTGCTGGACGATTAGCTCAATTAGCCATGGAAGAAATGCGTGCAGAAACAGGAGATGCCTCCTATCAATTTATTGCCGTTCGTCTTCCTTATGGGGTACAAGCAGATGAAGCAGATGCACAAAAAGCATTGGCCTTTATCCAGCCGGATGTTAGCCTGGTTGTGAATATCAAGGAGTCTGCTGACGAAATGGTACGAGCAGTAGAAGCGACTGGAACAGAGGTTTCTGATTTTAACAAAGGCAATATTAAGGCTCGCAGTCGCATGATTGCTCAGTATGCTCTAGCTGGAGCACGCAGCGGAGCGGTGATTGGAACGGATCATGCTGCAGAAAATATTACTGGTTTCTTCACAAAATTTGGAGATGGTGGTGCAGATATTTTACCCCTTTTCCGTTTGAATAAACGCCAAGGAAAACAATTGCTTAAGGCCTTAGGAGCCGATCCTGCTCTTTATGAGAAAATCCCAACAGCAGATTTGGAAGAAGAAAAACCAGGAATAGCAGATGAAGTAGCACTGGGTGTCACCTATAATGAAATTGATGATTACCTAGAAGGCAAACAAGTGAGTCCAGAAGCTCAAGCCACTATTGAAAAATGGTGGTACAAAGGCCAACACAAACGCCACTTGCCAATCACAGTATTTGATCATTTTTGGGAGTAAAAAGGTCCAGTGGACCTTTTTAGCCCGAGTCTTAAAATAGGAGAACGAGGTAGAAATCGGTAACTCGTAGAGTTCTATTTCGTAGTCTCACCATACAATATTGTGAAAAGCATTAAAAAGAAGGGCGGTTTCATCCGTCCTTTTCTTCTAGATTAAAGTAACCAACTTGCAAAGTTCAAGTTGCATGAAAAAATGAAGGGAGACAATCTATGAAGCATCTTGGAAGTCTTGTCATAGAGACGGAGCGTTTATACATGAGGCCTTTCGTTTTGGAGGATGCATCAGCGATGTTTGAAAATTGGGCTTCTGATCCTGAAACCCTGAAATATGTCACCTGGGATGCCCATGCATCTTCTGAGAGAACTAGAGAATCGATCAAAAGATGGATCGAACAGTATCGTAAATCAGATACTTATAAATGGGCGATTTGTTTGAAAACATCACCGGATCAGGTAATTGGAGATATTAGTGTGGTTTCTCAGGACCCGGAAAGTCAATCATGCGAGCTAGGTTATATCCTTGGCAAGAAATTCTGGGGGCAGGGATTCATGACAGAAGCCGTCATAGCTGTTTTGGCTTTCTTATTGAACGAAGTCGGATTTAAAGAAATCAAAGCCACTTATGTCAGTTTAAATCCTGCTTCAGGGAAAGTCATGGAAAAGACAGGAATGCAGTATGTAGAAACCATCCCTCATGCCATTCAACGCAAAGGATATTGTGGGGATAAAATCATCTATTCTATACAGAATCCCTCTCTATAGGGTGATTTTTACTTGAAGATTCTGCTCAAAGGATTATAATAGTAAATAACGAAAAAAGGAGATTGCTATGTCAGAATTAACGAAAGAATTTACAGACCAGCTCTATGCTAATTATGAAGCAAATGTGAAATATGCGGCTCTTGAAAATGCTGTTACCCACAATGGGATCCATGCATCGCTTGAAACGCGCAAGAGTGCAGTAGAAAATACACCAGTTTTTTCACTTGATTTGACCAAGGATAAGGTGACAAACCAAAAAGCATCTGGACGTTGTTGGATGTTTGCTGCTTTAAATACCTTCCGTCACAAGATGATTTCAAGCTTCCAATTGGAGGATTTTGAATTGTCTCAAGCACATACTTTCTTTTGGGATAAGTATGAAAAATCAAACTGGTTTTTGGAGCAAGTGATTGCTACAGCAGACCAAGAATTGACCAGCCGTAAGGTGGCTTTTCTCCTACAAACCCCACAACAAGATGGCGGTCAATGGGATATGGTGGTATCTCTCTTTGAGAAATACGGAGTGGTTCCAAAATCAGTTTATCCAGAATCGATTTCTTCAAGCAATAGCCGGGAATTGAACACCTACCTCAATAAACTCTTGCGTCAAGATGCGCAAATCTTGCGTGATTTGATTCACTCAGGCGCAGATAGTGAGGCAGTTGCGAGCAAGAAACAAGCGCTGTTGCAAGAAATTTTTAACTTCTTGGCTATGTCTTTAGGATTGCCTCCACGTGAATTTGACTTTTCATACCGTGATAAGGACAACCAATTCCATAGTGAAAGTGGTTTAACTCCACAAAGCTTCTACAAAAAATATGTAGACCTTCAATTAGACGATTACGTCTCTATTATCAATGCCCCAACTACAGACAAGCCATATGGAAATTCTTACACCGTAGATATGCTGGGCAATGTTGTTGGTAGCCGTCCAGTCCGCTACCTAAATGTTCCAATGGATCGATTGAAAGAATTAGCCATTGCTCAAATGAAAGCAGGGGAAACTGTCTGGTTTGGTTCAGATGTAGGCCAAGTCAGCAACCGTAAAGCCGGAATCCTGGCAACAGATGTCTACGATTTTGAAGCAGGCATGGACATTCATTTGACACAAGACAAGGCGGGTCGCTTGGACTATGCAGAAAGTCTCATGACACATGCTATGGTCTTGACAGGGGTTGATTTAGACGAAGCAGGTCAGTCTCGTAAATGGAAGGTTGAAAATTCATGGGGAGACAAGGTCGGTACAGATGGTTACTTTGTGGCTTCTGATGCTTGGATGGATGAATATACCTACCAAATCGTGGTTCGTAAAGAATTCCTAACAGCAGACGAATTAGCAGCCTATGAAGCAGAACCAATTGTCCTAGCACCGTGGGATCCAATGGGAGCTTTGGCAAAATAATGATACAGAAAAGAGCCGAAAGGCTCTTTTTTTTATATACTCAAAAATAAAAAAGCTGGGAAGTCTAACTAAATAAATCAGATTTTATTCGTTCTGGTTTTTTAACCATTGTTTTAAAAAAAGCCGGGCAAAAGCCCGACTTCTCTGTTATATTATTCGTTATGATTGTTAGAGTCTTGCGAAGAAGGCTCAGATGGTTTAGATGGATTTTCTTCGTTCGAAGAGCTAGACGATGGTTCTTCATACGAATACTGATCAGTGGAATAACTTGGCTCATAGTAGTAGTTATTGTAGTTGTTCTTACCATTGTTTAAGTAGAGATAAGAACCACTTCGATACAGTCCACTTGGTTGCGTCCAATCCGTATGACCAGAGTTATTATTATTAGCAAGATAGAGCATCATTTGACGGTAGACATCCGTTGCGACCTGTATTCCATTATCCAATACTGGTGTAAAGCGATTGGAATAACCTGTCCATACTGCCATGGCATATTCAGGAGTGTAGCCTACAAACAATTCATCCGGTGTTACAATATTTGAATAAGCATTTTTTGTCAATTTACCGATTTCGTTATCAGCATAGTTTGATGTACCTGTCTTACCAGCTTGGTAGATTCCCGAAATGGCAGCATTTGTACCGGTACCAGACAAGAGAACTGTCTTCATCATATCTGTCATCATGTAGGCAGTTGTTGCTTTCATTGCACGAGTTCCTTCGGACTCAAATTCCTTGGTTGTACCATCACTAAAGACAACCCGACTAACATAGGATGGTTTGTAATAGGTACCGCCATTGGCAAAAGCAGCATAGGCAGCTGCCATTTTCTCACTGCTGGCTCCGTATTTGTTGCTAGAATCGCTAGTGTTACTCGAGATAGCGTTGGCGTAAACCATTTCTGGGTAATCGATCCCTAATCCATTGAGGAATTTCTTAGCTTGTTTAAGACCAACTTTTTCCAGGGCCTTCACCGCAGGCACGTTACGAGATTGTTGAATTGCGTAGGTAATGGACATGCTACCATAGTATGAACGGTCCCAGTTGTAGACAGGCGTTGATGAATGAGGGAAGTTGTATGGCGCATCTGTTGTAGTAGCTGCTGTAGAGGTATATTCCTCATGTTCAAGAGCTGGTGCGTAATCTGTGATTGGTTTCATTGTTGAACCCCAGTCACGGTTCGTTTCAACCGCTTGGTTTGTACCAAAGGAAACATTGCTGGATTGGTGACGAGAACCCAGCTGAGCAATGACTTTACCAGTATTGACATCAATAACGGTAGAAGCTACTTGCATTTCATCATCCGGGTAATTGACATATTCATCTGTATTGTAGATATCCCATAGTTTCTTTTGAGCTTCTGTATCCACGTTTGTATAGACAACCATTCCGGTTGTCAACAAATTGTAGCCCGTTTCTTCTTCGACTTGCTCGATCACTTCTTTTAGGTAATTATCCATATAGGCTGGGTAACTGCTTGAAGAACTGAGACTTTGCAGACCATCTGTAACAGGTGTATTGACCGCTGCTTCGTATTGTTTGTTAGAAATGGTCTTCATATCGAGCATTTCTTTTAATACTAAGTTTCGGCGCTGTTGCGCTGCTTCAGGATGGGAGTATGGATCGTATTGGTTTGGTGCTTGGGGCATCCCCGCAAGGAGTGCCAATTGAGGGAGCGAAAGATCTTTTAGATCTTTTCCGTAATAACTTTTCGCAGCTGTCTGCATTCCGTAGTTCCCATTCGCCATAAATACTTTATTGACGTAATAGGTCAAGATTTCTTGTTTGGTTGCTTTCTTTTCTAGTTGGGTTGCTAACCAAGCTTCTTGGATCTTACGAGAGAGGGTACGGTCAGAGGCTGAAGTGGAGAAATAGGTTAACTTGATCAATTGTTGCGTCAAGGTTGACCCACCTTGACTTCCTCCTCGCAAGTTGTGAAGGAAGGAACCGCCGATCCGAATGATGTCGACCCCACGGTGATTGAAGAAACGGTGGTCTTCAATCGCAACGATAGCATTGACCAAATCAGTAGGGATTTCATTGGCTGTGACATTGATTCGTTTCTCAGCTCCCAAATCCGCGATCAAGTTATTTTGGTTGTCATAGATCTTACTAGATGTTGTTGCAACCAAATCTTTTTCAGACAAGGTTGGCGCCTTCATGGCATAATAACCGAAGATCAATCCACCAAGGACAAATAAAAGTAAGAAAAATGAAATGGCTGCAATAGCAAGATATTTTAACCATTGAATGACTGTTTGTTTGTTCATTTAAATACCGCCTAGAAGTTTCTGTTCGATAATATCGAGATAAGGTACGCTTGGAAGGCGATCCCTATCTAGAAGAAATCCATGCTCTTGGATATACGAGAGAGGCATAGATTTACTGCCATGATCGATGTTGTAATAGCCTACGAGTGCAGGAGCCGGAAGTAAGTATGTTTCATTTAATTTTGCAAAATGCAAGAGAACGAAACAGATACCACCTTGCTGGACAACCGCTTCCATATGATCGATCTGATGTTGATGAAAATTTTTCATCGGCATGGACTGTTTTTGCTGTGTTTCCTTAGCTTCAAAATCGATATAGCGTCCCTTGTATACTCCAGAATAGTCCGTCGTTGAGGCTTGCCTGAAATAGGCTTCAACAATCTTTGCCCGACTGCGACGTGGATAATCCACTTTCACGATTTGAATCGGTGTTGGTTTTTTATGGATGACAGCTAGACCTCGAGAAAGATAGTATTGATTGCTTTCATTGATCATTTTTTCAAATGTCATCCCACGATTCGCAAAGTCGACTGGATGTTTCCTTTGTGTAGAGACCAAGGTTTTTTTGGCTACTTTATGTGGATAGTTGACCATAGTTCTCCTTATTGGTACAATTACATCACTCTATTATATCATAAATTAGAATAATGAGGAAAAAATGAATACCATACTTGTTGCAGGTTATAAGAGTTTTGATGTGGGCGTCTTTTCCAATAAAGACCCTCGACTGGCCATTATCAAAAAAGCCATTGAAAGAGATCTTCGTCGTCTATTTGAAGAAGGAGTGAAATGGCTGGTCTTTTCTGGTAATTTGGGATTTGAGGCTTGGGTACTAGAGGTCGCCTTTGCATTAAAAAAAGATTACGATTTTCAAATGGCGACGATCTTCCTATTTGAGAATGTTGGCGAAAATTGGAATGAAAGCAATCAGGAATTATTAGCACGCTTCAAACAGGTGGATTTCGTGAAATATGCCTATCCCCACTATAGCAATCCGGGTCAACTAAAAGAATACAATCAGTTTTTGATAGATAACGCGGATGGAGCTTACCTTTTTTATGATCCAGAAAATGAAACCAATTTAAAATATCTTTACAAAATGATGGTAGAAAAAGAACCATTTTATGTCAAACAATTAAGTTTTGATGACTTAAATGAACTTGCTGAAAATTTTTACGAAAACTAAGTGTTATACCTTGATTTTTCTTACCATTTTTTTATATAATTGAGATGATGAACTAGATTGGAGAGAGTAATGGCGAGTATTATTTTTACTGCGAAAGATATTTTTGATCAAGATTTCAAACGAGAAGTTCGTGGTTATAATAAAGATGAAGTAAATGAATTTTTGGATGATGTCATAAAAGACTATGAAACCTATGCTGCTTTGGTGAAGGAATTGCGTGAAGAAAACGCTCGTCTTCGTGAAGAACTTGCCCAAAAAGCACAGGAAACACCACAAACATCTCCGATTGCTAGCACCGCTACGCAAGAATTCCCGCAAGTGACAACAGCGACGAACTTTGATATACTCAAACGTCTCAATCGTTTGGAAAAAGAAGTTTTTGGGAAACAGATCGTAGATCGCGATTATTAATCCCATAGTTTGTGCAATTTTTGGATAATCGCGTGAGAGAATCCTCTCATGAGGAAAGTCCATGCTAGCACAGGCTGTGATGCCTGTAGTGTTTGTGCTAGGTGAATCCATAAGCCTAGGGACTTGGTATTCAAGTTACGGCGAGTGAAGGAGCTAAGTCTAAGGATAAGCTCTAGTAACTCTGAAAGTGCCACAGTGACGTAGTTTTTAGGGAAACCTAAAAAGTGGAACGCGGTAAACCCCTCAAGCTAGCAACCCAAACTTTGGTCGGGGCATGGAATGCGTGGAAACGAACATAGCATTCTGACTGGAAACAGTAGACAGATGATTATCGAAGGAAATGGTACCTAGTCATTTCTGGAACAAAACATGGCTTATAGAAAATTGCATATAGGTTGATGAGGTGGAGAGAGATCTCAACCTCCTTTTTTAAAGTGATAGGAATAAGATGAAAAAACAATTTGAATTGATTGCAACGGCCGCTGCTGGCTTAGAGGCTGTTGTTGGTCGAGAACTACGCGATCTTGGCTACGATTGCCAGGTCGAAAATGGACGGATTCGATTTCAAGGAGACCGTCGAGCAATCATAGAGACCAATCTCTGGTTGCGCGCGGCTGATCGAGTAAAAATTGTGGTTGGGATTTTTCCAGCCAAAACCTTCGAAGAACTCTTTCAAGGTGTCTTTGCTTTGGATTGGGAAAATTATTTGCCTTTAGGAGCACGTTTTCCTATTTCTAAGGCTAAATGTGTCAAATCAAAACTCCATAATGAACCTAGCGTTCAGGCCATTTCGAAAAAAGCAGTGGTTAAAAAGTTACAAAAACACTATGCCCGACCAGAAGGTGTTCCTCTCATGGAAAATGGGGCAGAGTTCAAGATCGAAGTATCGATCCTTAAAGACCAAGCCACTGTCTTGATTGACACCACTGGTAGTAGCCTCTTCAAACGTGGTTATCGGAATGAAAAAGGGGGAGCCCCTATTAAGGAAAATATGGCAGCAGCAATTCTTCTGCTGTCAAACTGGTATCCAGATAAGCCCTTGATTGACCCGACATGTGGTTCTGGAACGTTTTGTATTGAGGCGGCGATGATTGCGAGAAATATGGCACCTGGTTTACGTCGGACCTTTTCTTTTGAAGAATGGAACTGGATGGATGATCGCTTGATTCATGAAGTCCGTCAAGAAGCAAGCAGAAAAATCAATCGTGAGGTCGAATTGGATATTATGGGAACCGATATCGATGCACGGATGGTTGAGATTGCCAAAGAAAATGCCCAGAAAGCGGGCGTTAGCAGTGACATTACTTTTAAACAAATGCGAGTCCAAGATCTTCACTCGGATAAGATCAACGGGGTGATTATCTCCAACCCTCCATATGGAGAACGCTTATCCGATGATGAGGGTGTGACGAAATTGTATACTGAAATGGGGCACGTATTTGCACCTCTCAGAACCTGGAGTAAATTCATCTTAACCAGTGATGAAGGTTTTGAATCTAAATTCGGTAGTAAAGCAGATAAAAAACGAAAACTTTATAACGGAACCCTAAAAGTTGATCTCTACCAATATTTTGGGGAACGAGTAAAACGGCAGATTAAGGCATAGAAAGGATTTTTATGACAGAGAAGGATAAAAAGCCATTAGAGCAAGAAACAGAATCAATTTTAGAGTTTGAAGATGCTAAAGAGATGACGATTGGGCAGGCCAATCGAAAAGCAGAAGAAATCGAAGCAGGTGTTACTGAAGGTGATAATGTCTTAGACAAATACATCAAACAACACCGAGCAGAAATTGAAGCTGAAAAATACGATACAAAAATTTTGGCCAAAGAAGAATTGGCTAAAGCTGAAGAGTTGGCAGCTACAGAAACAGTTGCTGAAGTAGCTGAAGCAGTGGAGGCGCCGGAAGTGACGGAAACGGTCTTGGAACAAAGGCCTGAAATGGATGCTATCTCAACTGAATTACCTGCTAAGATTAAATTTGGTCCCACACCAACTGAACCAATTGTAGAAGCTGAGGAACTTCCTGAGGAAACACCAAGCAATGCGGGTAAACGAATCAAAGCGGTTCTATACTCTGCATTAGGTCTTGCGATTGTCGGTTCGGCCATTTTTGTGACCTATAACTGGATGCACAGTCGTGGAAAATCTGGTGGTACAACTGTTGTATCGTCTTCATCTAGCAAGTCATCTTCTACTTCTAAATCAAGTAGCAGTGAAACACAAGCTCAAAAACTAGAAGAGTTTACCAAAGCCTACGATGCCTTTTTTGTAGATGAATCAAAAAGTGCTCTTAAAAATGATAAATTTGGAGACTTGGAAAATCTTAAGAAACTGCTGGACAAATTAGAAGGAAGCAGTGATTATAATGCGGCTAAAACAAAATATGAAGACCTTGTGAAGCAAGTTTCTGCTATTCAAAAAGTGAATTCTCAATTTAGTTCTCCAGTCATCAAAGATGGAGTTCTTGATACAACTGCCAAAGCGAAAAGTGATGCGACCTTTGCAGAAACAAAGACAGGCAATGAAAAATTAGATAGCTTATTGAATGATGCGGTTGCGCAAGGACGTTCACAACAAGTTGCGACACCGGCACCAGTGACAGGAACAGGTGGTACAGATACTTCTAATGCAACTCCAGCCCCAGCTCAAGCAGCAACGCCTACGGCCCCAACTGTCAATGCTGCTACAGGTAGTACAGGAACGGCAAACCCAGGCTATTCAGGGTACGGTCTTCCAAGCGATGGTGTCCCACTTCAGCGGAACTTGAGTCGTGTGCCGTATAACCAAGCAGCTATCAATGATGTCAATAACCCAGCTTGGGTGTTTGGTGATGGGATCCTTGAAAAAGTATTGAACATTGCTCGTAAACGCGGACATATCACTGGCAATCAATACATTTTAGAGCGTGTCAATATCATTAATGGTAATGGCTATTACAACCTCTTCAAACCAGATGGAACCTATCTCTTTAGTATCAATGCCAAAACTGGTTATTTCGTAGGAAACGGAAAAGGTCATTCAGATGCTCTGGATTATTAATGCTTGATCAGACATCCCCTTTTTGGGAAAAATGACAATAAAAAAGAGAGTGGGACAGAAATCGGTAATTCGTTAGAATTCGATTTCGTCGTCCCACCTCCGCACAGTTGAGTAGGGCTGTAAAAGCTGATGAAATCAGCGTAGTAGAGCCCACTCAACCACTGCGTCTTGCTCGACAATCCAAAAATAATTGAGAGGCTAGGACTTTTGTCCCAGCCTCTTTTTCGTATTAAACAAGATGACGTTCAAATGGATCATCTGAGATTCCTTGATCTAGAATCAAGCGACACCATTCTTTGGCTGAGAAGAGGCTGTGATCCTTGTAATTTCCGCAAGACTCAATGGTTGTGCCTGGGACATCCTCCCAAGTGCTGATAGAAGCAATTTCTTCTAGAGAATCTTTAATCACTTTAGCAATTTCCGTACTTGAATGCTGTCCCCACATGATCATATGAAAACCGGTGCGACATCCAAATGGGGAACAATCAATCATTCCATCGATGCGTTTGCGAATAAGCATTGCAAGAAGGTGCTCGATCGTGTGGAGTCCTGCCGTTGGAATCGCATTTTCATTGGGTTGCACCAGACGAATATCGAAGTTAGAGATGATGTCTCCTTTGGGTCCAGTTTCTTCCCCAATCAAGCGTACATAGGGAGCCTTCACAGCTGTGTGGTCCAATTCAAAACTTTCAACAATTACTTCTTTTGTCATACTCAAATCCTTCTTTGTTTTTCTTGATTATAGCATAAAAAAGCAGATTCAACAAAGTGGAAATAAATGAATGTCTCACAGATGTTCCATGAAAGAAAAGTCGATAAAAGAACAAGCGTTAAGCAAAAATATAAAAGGTTTTTCCTGTTTTTTTAGATTGTTAATTTTAGTAATTTATGGTAAAATGTAAAAGAATTTTTAATTCAACTAATTAAATAGATTTGGGGTAAAAGCATGAATTTTGTTATTACAGGTGTTTTTGCCGCGGTCATTGGTTTAGTCATTGGATATGTGGGAACTGCTCTTAAAATGAAAGCTTCAAAAGAAGCTGCGGAACTCACCCTTTTGAATGCTGAACAAGAAGCAACGAATTTACGTGGACAGACTGAACGCGAAGCCGATTTGATTTTAAAAGAGGCGAAGCATGAGTCAAGTTCACTTAAAAAAGAAGCACTTTTGGAGGCAAAGGAAGAAGCCAGAAAATATCGTGAAGAGGTCGATGCTGAGTTTAAGTCAGAACGACAAGAATTGAAGCAATTAGAAAGCCGTTTGGCAGAACGTGCTAGCAATCTTGATCGCAAAGACGACATTTTAACAAGCAAAGAACAGTCTCTTGAACACAAAGAGCAAAGTCTTACAGATAGAACTAAACACATTGATGCGCGTGAACAACAGCTGGAAGAGCTTGAACACAAGAAAGTAGAAGAACTGGAACGTGTCGCTGCTCTAAGTCAAGGAGAAGCGCGTGACATTATTTTGAGTCAGACGGAAGAGCAACTTTCAAAAGAAATTGCCTCACGGATTCGTGATGCTGAATTGGAAGTGAAAGAACGTTCTGATAAAATCGCAAAAGACATTCTCGTGCAAGCTATGCAGCGAATGGCGGGTGATTTTGTTGCTGAGCAAACAAACTCAACCGTTCATTTGCCGGACGATAGTATGAAGGGTCGGATTATCGGTCGTGAAGGTCGCAATATTCGTACCTTTGAGAGTTTGACAGGTGTCGATGTGATTATTGATGATACGCCTGAAGTGGTGACCTTGTCAGGGTTTGATCCGATTCGTCGTGAAATCGCCCGCATGACAATGGAGAGCCTTCTCAAAGATGGTCGGATCCATCCAGCCCGCATCGAAGAGCTGGTTGAGAAGAACCGCCAGGAAATTGACAACCGGATTCGTGAATACGGTGAGGCGGCTGCCTATGAAATCGGTGCGCCAAACCTCCATCCAGATTTGATGAAAATCATGGGACGGTTGCAATTCCGTACTTCTTATGGTCAAAACGTTTTGCGTCACTCCATTGAAGTTGCCAAACTTTCTGGTATTATTGCTAGCGAGTTGGGTGAAAATGCTACCTTGGCACGACGTGCAGGATTCTTACATGATATCGGTAAAGCGATTGACCGTGAAGTGGAAGGAAGTCACGTCGAGATTGGAACTGAATTGGCACGGAAGTACAAGGAACACCCAGTGGTGGTCAATACCATTGCCAGTCACCATGGGGACGTGGAACCAGAAAGTGTCATTGCAGTCATTGTCGCTGCGGCGGATGCCTTGAGTGCAGCTCGACCTGGAGCACGAAGTGAGTCACTTGAAAGCTACATCAAACGCTTGCAAGATCTTGAAGAAATTGCAAATAGTTTTGAAGGAGTTAAGACAAGTTTCGCCCTTCAAGCGGGTCGTGAAATCCGTATTATGGTTAGCCCTGAGGCAATCAAGGATGATAAAGTGACGATCTTAGCTCATGATATTCGTGAGAAGATCGAGTCCAATCTTGAATATCCTGGAAACATTAAGGTTACCGTTATTCGAGAATTGCGTGCAGTCGATTACGCAAAATAAACAAAAAGCTTGAGATCTAGCATCTCAAGCTTTTTGAATGAAAAAATCAGTTGAAAATTAGGCCGATTTTTGTTACACTAGATAGAAAGACATTGAAGGAGAAATCATGGCGGATCGTGGCTTATTAATCGTATTTTCTGGCCCTTCGGGGGTTGGAAAAGGAACGGTCAGACGAGAAATTTTTGAAAACTCGGACAATCAGTTTCAGTATTCTGTATCGATGACGACGCGTGCACAACGTCCAGGTGAAGTGGATGGTGTCGACTATTTTTTCCGTACACGTGAAGAATTTGAAGATTTGATCCGTCAAGGGCAAATGTTGGAGTATGCTGAGTACGTTGGAAATTACTATGGGACTCCTTTAACCTATGTGAATGAAACCTTGGACAAAGGAATCGATGTATTCCTTGAAATTGAAGTTCAGGGTGCACTTCAAGTAAAGAAGAAAGTTCCAGATGCAGTTTTTATTTTCTTAACTCCGCCTGATTTGGATGAATTGCAGGATCGATTAGTAGGTCGCGGGACAGATAGTGCAGAAGTTATTGCGCAACGGATTGAAAAAGCAAAAGAAGAAATCGCAATGATGCGTGAATATGACTACGCCATTGTGAACGACGAGGTTCCTCTTGCTGCTGAGCGTGTCAAACGTGTGATCGAAGCAGAGCATTTCCGTGTAGACCGTGTCATTGGCCATTATCTGGATATGTTACCAAAAACACAAACTATTGTGAAGAGATAAATAATTAGAAATTAGGTATAGGAATATGATGTTAAAACCTTCTATTGATACATTGCTTGACAAAGTACCATCAAAATATTCATTGGTCATTCTTGAGGCAAAACGGGCCCATGAATTGGAAAGTGGTGCAGTACCAACTCAAGAATTCCAATCAGTTAAATCAACATTACAAGCGCTTGAAGAAATCGAGTCTGGGAACGTAGTTGTTCACCCGGATCCAGAAGCAAAACGTGAAGCGCTTCGTCGTCGGATTGAAGCAGAGCGGATTCGCAAAGAAGAAGAAGAGCGCAAAATTAAGGAACAAATTGCCAAAGAAAAAGAAGATGGTGAAAAAATTTAAGGTTGGGGCTTCTCAATCTTATTTTTTGCTATTTAAAGGGTTCCGTGATAAAGTAAAGCTCATATGATAGAGGCTGGAGGTGAAAAAGTGATAGCAAAAGTCATCGTAGATGTCCCATTGATGCAGACAGATAAACCCTATTCTTATCAGATTCCATTAGAATTTGAGGATATGGTGGAGGCAGGTATGCGAGTTCATGTCCCGTTTGGTAAAGGGAATCGCCTCATTCAAGGGATTGTGGTAGATGTTTTAGAAGAGGCAGACACAAGCGAGGAATTAAAAGCGATTGTGGAGGTCTTGGATTACACTCCGGTCTTAAATCAAGAGCAGTTCTGGTTGGCAGATCAATTACGAAAAAGTGTTTTTTCTTATAAGATCACGATTTTAAAAACCATGCTTCCTTCTCTCCTCAATTCGAGTTATGATAAGATTTTGTATCCTCAACCTTCTTTAGATCCCACTCTCAAAGTGAAACTTTTTGGTGAAAAAAATGAAGTTTCTTTTTCTTCTCTAGATGCGGCCGATCAAGCCCAAGTGATGCGGTTGGTCAGAAAAGGAGATTTGGTACTTGAATACAAGGCCAAGGATAAGAAACAAATTAAAACAGAAAAATGGTATCGCGTTAACCAGGAAGGATTAAAAGAACTTCAACTATCAGTGAGAGCTAAAAAAAGGCTAGCATTGAAAGAACGCCTGTTACTAGAGCAAGGGGAGCAACCTTTAGCAGGATTGTATCAGGATTTTTCACGAGAAGTAGTGGCTTATTTTATTGATCAGGGTGTTTTAGAAATTACAGAACGAGAAGTGAATCGGGCGGCTGCATATTATGAAGGCAAAGAGCAGACCCAGGCTCTGCTTTTAAATTCAGAGCAAGCAAAAGCTGTCGAAACAGTAGTTTCTCAAATTGGGAAAACATCAAAGCCTTTTTTATTAGAAGGTGTGACTGGAAGTGGGAAAACAGAAGTTTATCTGCAGATTATTCAGGAAGTTCTAAATAAGAGAAAAACAGCTATCATGTTGGTCCCTGAAATTTCCCTGACACCACAGATGACAGACCGTTTTATCTCGCGTTTTGGTCAGGAAGTAGCCATTCTACACTCGGGTTTATCAAACGGTGAGAAGTATGATCAATGGCGGAAAGTTGAACGTGGGGAGGCTAAGGTAGTCGTTGGAGCGCGCTCAGCCATCTTTGCCCCTTTAAAAAACATCGGAGCGATCATCATTGATGAGGAGCACGAGGCTTCCTACAAACAAGATAGTAATCCACGCTACCACGCAAGGGAAGTCGCAGTCCTAAGGGCTCAGTACAATCAAGCAGTTTTGCTTCTTGGATCTGCTACACCAAGTTTAGAATCGAGGGCTCGTGCAACAAAAGGGGTTTATGAATTAATTCGTCTAACCCAGCGGGCCAATCCGGCAGCCAAAATTCCAGAAGTTAAAGTCGTTGATTTCCGTGATTATATTGGCCAAAATGAAGCTGGTAACTTCACTCCGGTTCTAGTGGAAGCTATTGCTGATCGCTTGCAGAAAAAAGAGCAGGTTGTCTTGATGTTGAACCGCCGTGGTTATTCCAGTTTTGTCATGTGTCGCGAGTGTGGAACTGTAGATACTTGTCCCAATTGTGACATCTCTTTGACCCTCCACATGGATACTAAAACCATGAACTGTCATTATTGTGGCTATAGTAAAGCGATTCCTCGACACTGTCCAAATTGCCAAAGTCCTTCCATTCGTTATTACGGGACAGGAACACAAAAAGCTTATGATGAATTACAAGAGATCTTTCCTGAAGCTAAAATTCTGCGCATGGATGTGGATACCACTCGAAAAAAGGGGAGCCACGCAGCGATATTAGATGCTTTCGGGAATGGAGAAGTGGATATTTTGTTAGGGACGCAAATGATTGCGAAGGGATTGGATTTTCCAAATGTGACGTTAGTGGGTGTCTTGAATGCGGATACTTCTTTAAATTTACCGGATTATCGATCCTCTGAGAGAACCTTTCAACTCTTGACTCAGGTGGCAGGAAGGGCCGGACGAGCAGAGAAAGAAGGAGAGGTTATCATTCAAAGCTACAACCCCAATCATTATGCGATTCGATTTGCCAAAAACCAAGATTATGAAGGTTTTTTTGCCTATGAAATGCAGATTCGCCGGCAGTTAGGCTATACGCCTTATTACTTCACAGTTGGACTAACCCTATCTCATAAGAGTGAGGAAATGGTGATGGAGAAGTCACATCAGGTCATGGAAATTCTCCGATCTGGCTTATCTGATCAGGTCCAAATCTTTGGACCAACACCTAAACCAATTGCACGCACACATAATTTGTATCATTATCAAATCATTGTGAAATATCGTTTCGAAGAAGGCATGACTCAGGTCTTGAATCAAATCTTAGAATTTACACAAGAAAGAGGCAACCAAGATCTACGTGTCAGTATTGATAATGAACCTCAAAGTTTTATGTAAGGAAGAAAGAAATGACAAAATTAATTTTTATGGGAACGCCTGATTTTTCAGCGACGGTTTTAAAGGGATTGTTAGCAGATTCGCGCTATGAAATTTTGGCAGTTGTGACTCAACCAGACCGCAAAGTAGGTCGCAAAAAAGAGATTCGAATGACCCCGGTGAAGCAGGTAGCTTTAGAACATCAACTACCAGTTCTTCAGCCGGAGAAATTATCGGGTAGTCCAGAAATGGAAACTCTCTTAACCCTAGATGCAGATGGAATTGTGACCGCTGCTTTTGGACAATTTTTACCGACAAAATTGTTGGAGAACTTTCAGTTTGCGGTGAATGTCCACGCGTCTTTATTACCTAAATATAGAGGTGGAGCTCCCATTCACTATGCCCTGATCAATGGTGACGAAGAAGCTGGGGTTACAATTATGGAAATGGTCAAGGAAATGGATGCCGGAGACATGATTGCAGCTCGTTCTCTCCCAATTTTAGATGAGGACAATGTGGGAACTTTGTTTGAAAAATTGGCAGTCCTTGGACGTGACTTACTCCTAGATACTTTGCCAGCTTACCTGGCAGGGGAGATCAAGCCATGTCCACAAGATCCAAGTTTGGTCACATTTTCACCGAATATTTTACCGGAAGAAGAGGTTTTGGACTGGACCAAAACCAATCGCCAAGTCTTTAACCAGATTCGGGGAATGAATCCTTGGCCGGTCGCTCATACGTTATTAAATGGTCAACGCTTCAAAGTCTATGAAGCAGAACTATGCGAAGGAAATGGAAATCCAGGAGAAGTGATTGCTTTGACCAAAAAAGAGTTGCTGGTCGCTGCAGGAGAAGGCGCATTGTCCCTTAAAGTTGTGCAGCCAGCAGGAAAACCAAAAATGTCCATCACAGACTTTTTGAATGGCGCTGGCCGTCAATTGAAAGTAGGAGATCACTTTGGAAGTTAAACAAATGAATGCGCGTGAACAGATCGTTCGAGTGCTAGAAGAGGTTTTTGAGCAGGGAGCTTATTCTAATATTGCCCTAAATCAAGCGCTAGAACACTCTCAACTTTCAGATAAAGATAGAAGCTTTGTTACGGAAGTTGTATACGGTACTGTAGCACGGAAGATAACGCTCGAGTGGTATCTCGCCCACGTAATTGAAGACCGGACGAAATTAGATCCTTGGCTCTATTATCTTTTGATGATGAGTTTGTATCAACTTGTCTATTTAGACCGAATTCCCGATCATGCCATCGTCAATGAAGCTGTCCGGATAGCAAAACGTCGTAAAGAAGGCAGTGAGAAGTTTGTCAATGCTATTCTTAGAAAGCTCCTCCGCGAGGGACTACCAGCTATTGATACGATCAAGCGAAAGAACAAACGTTATTCGGTAGAGTATTCCCTACCCGTATGGTTGGTCAAAGCATTGATCGAAGAATACGGTGAAGAACGTGCTGGCGCTATTTTTAAGAGTCTCTATCAACGTAATAAATCCAGTATTCGTGTGATTAATCTAGACGAAAAAGAAGAGTTAGCGCAGCTACTCGAAGCAACCTCCTCTCTACTTGCTCCCTCTGCTCTCGTGAAAGAACAGGGACATTTTGCAGCGCATTCCTTGTTCAAAGAAGGGCACATTACTATTCAAGACGAGTCCAGTCAATTGGTGGCACCGGCTTTGGATTTGCAAGGAGATGAGTGGGTTTTAGATGCCTGTGCGGCGCCAGGTGGAAAGACGACTCACCTGGCTTCTTATCTCACAACTGGGAAAGTCACAGCCTTGGATCTCTATGACCATAAGCTCAAATTGATTCAAGAAAATGCTAATCGGCTCCATGTTGCGGACAAAATTTTGACAAAGAAGTTAGATGCGACAAAAGTCTTTGAAACATTTGGACCTGATGCTTTCGATAAAATTTTGGTGGATGCGCCTTGTTCAGGGATTGGTTTGATCCGGAGAAAGCCTGATATCAAGTACAATAAAGAGAGTGCAGATTTTGTATCTTTACAAGCTATTCAATTGGCCATTCTGGATAGTGTTTGTCAAAGTGTGCGTAAAGGTGGTATAATAGTGTACAGTACGTGTACAATTATGGGTAAAGAGAATTTTGAAGTGGTGGACCAATTTTTGAAAAACCATCCAAATTTCGAACAAGTCCCATTGGATCACGAAAGAAAAGATATTCTTAAAAATGATTGTATCCTTATTACACCCGAATTATATGGAAGCGACGGCTTCTTTATCAGTCGTTTTAAGAGAATCTCATAATATCAGGAGGAAACTGACAGTATGGATATTACGATCTTAACCGATGTAGGTCAAAGACGGACAAATAACCAAGACTATGCAAATCAATATAAAAACAAGGCAGGAAAATCTATGGTTTTACTTGCTGATGGTATGGGAGGACACCGTGCCGGAAATATTGCTAGTGAAATGGCAGTCACAGACCTAGGTGCGGCTTGGGTTTCTTCTGAGATCGAGACGGTTAATCAAGTACGGGAATGGTTTGCAGAACATTTAGAAGCTGTGAACCGTCGGATCCATTTAGCTGGGCAAGATGATGAGCACAAAGGAATGGGAACGACATTGGAAGCCTTGGCTTTTGTAGAAGGGCAAGTGATTTATGCCCATGTTGGAGATTCGCGGATTGGCCTCATTCGTCAGGGCGAATATCAGCAGTTGACCAGTGATCATTCTCTTGTAAATGCTCTTTTGCGAGCAGGTCAAATCACAGAGGAAGAAGCTGCCCATCATCCTCAACGTAACATCATCACTCAGTCCATTGGTCAAAAAGATGAGTTAGAGCCGGATTATGGTTTGGTGACGGTTGAAGCAGATGATTATATTTTGATCAATAGTGACGGTTTAACCAATATGATTGGCCCAGATGAAATCAGAGACATTGTCTTGAGTGATGTTTCACTGGAAGAAAAAGCTCAAACCTTGATTCGTTTTGCCAATAATGCTGGAGGCTTGGATAATATCACCGTTGTACTGCTCCACTTTACTGAGGAGGACGCAGCATGATTCAAATCGGCAAAATTTTTGCCGGGCGATATAAAATCATCCAACAAATTGGACGCGGCGGGATGGCAGATGTTTATCTTGCGCGTGATTTGATTTTGGATGGGGAAGAAGTTGCAGTCAAGGTACTGCGTACGAATTACCAGACGGATCCCATTGCAGTTGCGCGTTTTCAGCGTGAAGCAAAGGCGATGGCAGAGCTGGACCATCCAAATATCGTTCGGATTACAGACATTGGCGAAGAAGAAGGACAACAATACCTTGCAATGGAATATGTTGCAGGTTTAGACTTGAAACGCTATATCAAAGAAAATGCTCCTTTATCAAATGAAGAAGCTGTTCGTTTGATGGGGCAGATCCTTCTAGCTATGCGTCTTGCCCATACGCGTGGCATTATCCATAGAGATTTAAAACCACAGAATGTTCTCTTGACACCAGATGGAACAGCAAAAGTTTCAGACTTTGGGATTGCAGTGGCCTTCGCAGAGACTAGTTTGACTCAGACCAACTCGATGTTGGGGTCGGTTCATTATTTGTCCCCTGAGCAGGCGCGCGGTTCAAAAGCTACGGTGCAAAGTGACATCTACGCGATGGGGATCATTTTCTATGAGATGTTGACAGGACACATTCCTTATGATGGAGATAGTGCAGTTACAATCGCTTTGCAGCATTTTCAAAAGCCACTCCCATCTATTCGGGAAGAGAATAAGAATGTTCCACAAGCTTTAGAAAATGTGGTAATCAAAGCGACAGCTAAAAAACTGACGGATCGCTATAAATCAGTGGCAGAGATGTATGTGGACCTTTCAAGTTGCTTGTCCTATGAGAGAAGAAATGAGAAAAAACTGATTTTTGAAGATCAATCGAAAGCTGATACAAAGACTCTTCCAAAAGTGAGTCCAACTCCAAAGACGGCTCCTGTTCCAATCTCTGAGGTACGCAGTGAAATCAGTTCGGTAGATCCTAATCGACCATTATCTGACCAGCAGACAATGGCACCAAGTAAAAAGCCAAGAAGACGCTTGCGGGCGCGCTACAAGGTCTTGTTTGTTGCCATTGCACTAGTTCTTGCAGCCTTTACTTTTTTGTTGTATATGAGCCCAGCCAATAAAACAGTTCCAGATGTTTCCGGCAAAACCATTGCCGAAGCTAGAGCGGTTATTGAGGGACAAGACCTTCAAGTCGGTGAAGAGAAAGAAGAGTACAGTGATTCGGTTGCAGAAGGCTATGTGATTCGGACCAATCCAAATGCAGGTGCTCAAAAGAAAGAACAAAGTCGCATTGATTTGATTGTTTCAAAAGGTCCAAATAGTTTTGAAATGCCAAACTATGTAGGAGAAACACGAGCTAAAGCAGAGGAAGATCTGAAAAATACTTATAAAGTATCAAGCAAAATGATCACGATTGAAGAAGTTGAGACCTTCGATTATGCTGCAGGGACAGTTCTTGAACAAACCCCAGCTCCAGGAGAGCAATATTCTCTGAATTCAAAAACCAAGATTGTTTTGAAAGTAGCGAAAGAAACGACTTCAATTGAAATGCCAAACTATGTTGGATCAACTTATGATTTTGCTAGAAGTAATTTGATTGAGATCTATGGTATTAAAGAAGCCAATATCGAATTAAGAAAAACGGAACATCTCCCTGATGGGGTAGTTGTTTCTGCCGGTCAAATTGTCAGTCAAACTCCAGAAGTTTCGAGTACGGTGGATATTAACCGAACACGAATTGTTTTGACTGTATATGAGCCTAAAGTGACGGCTTCTTCAAGTACGAAAGCCTCATCAAGTTCAGATGCATCTAGTTCATCCTCTGCTGAACGATCAGATACAGAAAGTTCTAGCAGTAGTGCAACTGGTGGAGATTCATAAATCAGTCTAAGACTCAGATGGATTTCTGAGTCTTTTTGATTGTCTGCTATTATCCAACCACAGACGGAAGTCAAATGAGGAAAAATTTGATAAAATAGGAAAAGATGAGGTAGACTATGTGGAAAATACAAATTTTTATTTTCGTTGAAGCCGTTTTGTTAACATTAGCAGCGATCACCATTTTATCAATCGATTTTTCCAGATTTGTTGTCTTGATGGTTCTCTTTTTGCTCCTTTTATATTACTATTTTGGCAAACAAAAAGCGAATTTTCTATTAATCGCGCTGAGTGTCCTCTTGTTTTTTATCGTGATGCTGAATCCTTTTGTGATTGCAGCCATTTTATTTGCGGTGGTTTATGGTTTATTGATTGCCTACCCTTATATGTATAAGGAAAATGAAGCCGTTGTGTTTGATGTTGAAGAGGATACGAAAATTCGTCAGGAAAAAACTCGATGGATTGGTGATTTACAACATTTTTCAAAGCAAAGTCGGGGGTATCGAGATCTGAATGTGATCCGAGTTTTTGGGAATGACACCCTCCATTTAGAGGAGGTAGCCATTTGCAATTGGGACAATGTAGTGATCATTCGGAAAGGGTTTGGAAATACAAAAATTATCTTACCGATTGATTTGGAATTGCATTTACAAATTAACACCCTGTATGGAGATCTGAAGTTCTTGGATCTTCCTGTCCGTAAAATGAGGAATGAAACCATAGACATTGAAACGGCACATTATCGGAGATCGCACCGTTCTATAAAAATTGTGTTAGTTGGTATTGTTGGGGATGTTGAGGTGATTCGCGCATGAAGAAATTAGACTATCTCCTATTGTATTTCTATTCCCTAATGGTGGTTGCGGTCATTTGTCATACCATTTTCCATTTTGTTGGTTTTCAGTGGGGCAAACTTCTTTCAGATCTTTCCTTGCTTCAGTCATTCCTATTTTTGGTTTTTAGTCTGACGCTTGCATTGACGGCTTTGGTTGTCTTAATTATTAAAATCACGCAATTTGTAACGGTTCATGCAGTACAACAAAAGGTAGAATCTATCCTGACTGCTTCACAGCGAAAAGAAATTGCCCCCAAAGAATTGAATCAACAGTTAGATTTATTGGACAGCAAATTGCTTCGACTAGAAGAAAATTTACAAAAAAGTGAAAATCGTGTGATGCGAAATGAGGAAGAAATTGTGGAAATCGAGCGTAAGAGAATTGCGCGTGATCTACATGACACGGTTAGTCAAGAATTGTTTGCAGCCAATATGATTTTATCTGGAGTGGCAGCACAGGCCCTTGAGTTAGAGAAAAGTCAGATCCAGCAGCAACTAAATGGTGTGTCAGATATTCTAGGTACAGCCCAAAATGATTTACGCGTCTTGCTCCTACATCTTCGTCCTACAGAATTGGAAGGAAAAAGCCTGGTAGAAGGTATGGAGATGATTTTTAGAGAATTGAAGGAAAAGAGTAACCTAACAGTTGTCTTCCATCATAATGACGTGAGCATTCCAAAAGAAATGGAAGAACATCTATTTCGGATCGTCCAAGAAATTGTCAGCAATACCTTGAAACACGCTAGAGCTCAACAAATGGATGTCTTTTTGCATCAGGAAGGAAAACAACTTCATTTACGGATGGTAGATGATGGAATCGGCTTTGAGCAGGAAAAATTGGAACGATTGAGTTATGGGTTGAAAAATATTCAAGAACGTGTAGAGGACATGGCGGGAACCATTAAAATAAGAACGAGTCCCCAAAAGGGAGTGGCTGTGGATATTCGCGTTCCCCTCCTTGTAAAAGATAAAAATGAAAAGGAAACTGTATGAAAGTATTATTAGTAGACGACCATGAAATGGTCCGATTGGGATTGAAAAGCTTTTTGTCCATGCAAACCGATATTGAGCAAGTCTTAGAGGCGAAAAATGGGCAAGAAGGGGTGGAGTTGGCGCTGAAAGAAAGACCAGACGTCATCATCATGGATATTGTGATGCCAGAGCTAAATGGAATCGATGCGACTCTAGCCATCCTAAAAGAGTGGCCGGAAGCTAAAATTGTCATTTTGACGTCTTATTTAGATAACGAAAAGATTTACCCTGTCTTAGATGCCGGTGCAAAAGGGTATATTTTAAAGACCTCGTCAGCGACTGAGATCTTACAGGCTGTCCGAAAGGTTGCAAAGGGAGAATTTGCGATTGAGACAGAAGTTAGTCAAAAAGTTGAGTCACGAAAGAACCATGCTGAATTGCATGATGATTTGACAGCTAGAGAACGAGATATTCTGGCTTTATTGACGAAAGGATATGAAAATCAACGAATAGCAGATGAACTCTTCATTTCTTTAAAAACGGTGAAAACCCATGTTTCCAACATCTTATCGAAATTAGAAGTCAGTGATCGGACGCAAGCAGTCGTTTATGCCTTCCGACACCATCTGGTGAATCAAGAAGATTTTTAAAGGGAAACATGCTATAATAGAGCATGATCATAAGGGGGAGATAAGTGGACGCAAAATTACGTTATAAAGCTAAAAAAGTTAAAATCGTCTTTTTTGATATTGATGATACATTACGTGCAAAAGAAACTGGATTGATCCCAGAATCTGTCAAAGAAGTCTTTCATCAGTTGAAAGAAAAAGGAATCCGAACAGGGATTGCAACGGGTAGAGGGATTTTTGGGGTTGTTCCTGAAATCATGGACTTAAAGCCTGATTTTCTAGTAACCTTAAACGGTGCCTATATAGAAGATACAAAAGGAACTGTGATCTACCAATCACCAATCAATGAAGCAATCGTTTCTTCTTTTGTGGATTGGGCCAAAGAATCCGAGATTGATTATGGGTTAGTGGCTAGCCATCAAGCTGCCCTGTCTAATCGGACACCCTTGATCAGTGATGCTATTGACATCATTTATCCTAACTTACCCGTAGATCCAGATCTGCATTTGAAAGAACCTATTTTCCAAATGTGGACCTTTGATGAACAGGATAGTGAGCTAGAGTTGCCCCCTTCTTTGCAAGAGAACTTGCGCCTAGTTTCGTGGCATCCCCATTCATCAGATGTTGTTCGCTTTGAAGCTTCAAAAGCTTCAGGAGTTTCTCATCTTGTAAATCATTTGGGCTTGAAGCCAGAGAATGTTTTAGTATTTGGGGATGGATTAAATGATCTAGAACTGTTTGATTACGCTGGAATTAGTATCGCAATGGGAAAATCTGCTCCAGAGTTACAAGAAAAAGCTGATTATATCACTAAGAATTTAGAAGAAGATGGCATATTCTATGCCTTAGAGGAGTTAAATATGGTTGAAAAAGAATTGACATTACCACAGTTAGAACTTGCTACGGTTGACGGTCCTGTCGCTGTGATCAAAACCAATCACGGTGAGATGAACATTCAATTGTTCCCAGATCAAGCGCCAAAAACAGTTGCAAACTTTGTAGCTCTTGCTAAGTCTGGCTATTATGATGGTGTCATTTTCCATCGGATTATTAAAGATTTTATGATCCAAGGGGGAGATCCAACAGGCACAGGTATGGGTGGTGAATCCATCTATGGGGAGAGCTTCGAAGACGAGTTTTCAAAAGAATTGTACAATATTCGCGGAGCCCTTTCGATGGCAAATGCTGGACCAAACACAAATGGCAGCCAATTCTTTATTGTACAAAATCAACATCTTCCATATTCGAAAAAGGAATTGGTCCGCGGTGGCTGGCCTGAAAAAATCGCAGAAATCTATACGACAGAAGGGGGAACTCCTCACCTAGATCAACGTCATACAGTATTTGGTCAATTGATGGATGAAGCTTCTTTTGCTGTGTTGGATGAGATCGCGGCTGTTGAGACAGGGATGATGGATAAGCCAGTAGAAGATGTCGTGATTGAAACCATCGAAATTGAGGACTAATATGAAAATTGGAGATAAGTTAGAAGGAACCATCACAGGAATTCAACCTTACGGCGCCTTTGTCGAACTAGAGTCGGGTGTGACGGGCTTGATTCATATCTCAGAGATTCGAAGTGGTTATGTAAGTAATATTCATGATATTCTTTCGATTGGAGAAAAAGTTTTTGTCCAAGTCATCGATGTTGATGAATATTCTAAGAAAGCCAGCCTCTCTCTGAGAACACTAGAAGAAACACCACAACGAAGCATTCGACACCATCGTTTTTCAATTGACCGCCACAAGAGTGGTTTTGCGCCCTTAGCTCAACAGATGCCGACCTGGGTCAAAGAAGGAAAGGTATTCTTTAGCAAACAAGAAAAAAAATAAAAACTTCGATAGGTTGAGGAAACCTATCGAAGTTTTTTTGATGTAGAGAATTATTCAAATTCGTAAAGGGTAGTAGAAAGGTAACGTTCCCCATTATCTGGTGCAAGAGCAAGAACTTTTTTACCGCTACCCAATTCTTTTGCGACTTCAATAGCAGCATAGATAGCAGCTGCGCTTGAGATACCGACTAAGAATCCTTCAGCTCCACCGATAGCGCGTGCAAGTTCGAAAGCTTCTTCTGAAGATACGCGACGAACACCATCATATGCATTAGTGTCTAAAGTATTTGGGATAAAACCAGCTGAAATCCCTTGGATTTTATGTGGTCCAGGTTTTTCGCCAGAAAGGACTGCAGATTCATTGGCCTCAACGGCATAGACTTTGACAGCAGGATTATTCTTTTTCAAAGTATGAGAAATACCAGAAACAGTACCACCAGTACCAACACCTGCGACAAAAGCATCTAAACCATCTTTTCCAAAGGCATCAACGATTTCTTGTCCTGTTGTTCTTTCATGTACCTCTGGGTTAGCAGGGTTTTCAAATTGAAGAGGAAGGAAGCCATTTCTTTCTGCAGCGATTGCTTCAGCTTTAGCGATAGCGCCTTTCATTCCTTCACTTCCAGGAGTCAAAACGAGTTCAGCTCCATAGGCTTGGATGATTTTACGACGTTCCACACTCATGGTTTCAGGCATGACAATCACAACTTTGTAGCCTTTAGCTGCGCCAACCCATGACAAGCCAATCCCTGTGTTCCCACTAGTTGCTTCGACAATGGTATCACCTGGTTTGATCAAGCCATCCGCTTCAGCTTTTTCAATCATGCTCAAAGCAATCCGGTCTTTGACAGATGATCCAGGATTGAAGGCTTCGAGTTTGACATAGACATCTGCAGCTCCTTCAGGAACAAGACGGTTCAATTTGACAATAGGAGTGTTCCCAATCAATTCTGTAATATTTTCATAAATAGCCATAATATACCTCAGTTCTAGGTTTTCTTGATACTAACAAGTATAGTCTCTTGCGAGAAGAATGTAAAATATAGAAATTTTATGGGTGTGATAAAAAAAAACTATCGTTGCCGATAGTATTTTAATTATTTTTCTACAGAAAGTAGGGGTACTTCAACCTCACGAATTCCTTGGTCCTCAATAATGACTTTGCCATTGTAAAATTCGACTAAAGCTGCTGTGATAGAACTTGTGTTTTCTTTATCTACAAAAATAGTTGTCATCACCTGATCTGTAAACATCGGATCTTGTTCCGCCAATTGATGTTCTTTTAAGAAATTAGCAAATTCTTGGTATTGGGAGTAAGAAAGTGTGATCCCAAGAATCACTTGCTCTTTGATTTCTACCAGTCCAATTTCTCGAACTGCTTGTGCAACACTTCCAGCATAAGCACGAATCAGACCGCCAGCGCCTAATTTAATACCTCCGAAATAGCGGGTAACCACGACACAACTATTAGTGATGCGATGATTCTCCAAAACTCCTAACATCGGTACCCCAGCGGTTCCACTAGGCTCTCCATCGTCACTGGTCCGTTTGATGTCACTTTGTTCCCCAATGATGAAAGCAGAGCAGTTATGTGTAGCCTTATAGTGTTCCTTTTTGATGGCATTGATAAAATCTCTAGCTTCCTCTTCAGAGGAGACTCGCTTTATATGACAAATGAATTTTGATTTTTTGATTTCTTCTTGAACAGTGCCGTTCTCTTTAAATGTAACATATTCCATATTCTTATTTTACAAAAAAAGAATGATTTTCTCCAACTTTTGCGAATTAATAAGTATGAAGATAGAAGAATCTTATGGAAGACTCTTAACGGAGAGTCAAATGACAAATGATTTAAAAGAAATTGCCCAAGAACTTCCCGCTATAGAAAAACAGAATGGAAGGTACCAATGCTTTCGATGTGGCAGTTTGATTGATCAAAAACTGTGGAAGTTGAGTGAAGAGGTACTGTATTGTAGAGCCTGTATCCAATTGGGGAGGATCCGGAGTGATCAAAAACTTTATACTATTGCACAGCAAGACTTTGAAGGACAGGAGGTGTTAAACTGGAAGGGAACCTTGACTTCCTATCAACAAGAGGTATCCGAAGGTCTTATCCAAGCAGTTAAGGCAGGAAAACATGCCTTGGTACATGCTGTGACAGGAGCTGGAAAAACGGAAATGATGTATCAGGTTGTAGCAACAGCGATCAAGGCAGGAAAAGGAGTCTGTATTGCTACCCCGAGAATCGATGTCTGTATCGAACTGTACGGAAGGATGAAGGAAGATTTTTCCTGCCCCATCTCTTTACTTCATGGAGAATCGGAACCCTATTTTAGAACACCCTTGGTGATCGCTACAACCCATCAATTGCTAAAGTTTTATCAGGCCTTTGATCTCCTTATTATAGATGAAGTAGATGCGTTTCCCTATGTGGACAATCCAATCTTATATAAAGCAGCTCAGAATGCAATAAAAAAAGAGGGAAATACCCTATATTTAACAGCAACCTCTACAGATGAGTTAGATAAAAAGGTCAAGAAAAAAGAAATCATTCGTTATAGTCTTCCAAGAAGATTTCATGGGAACCCACTAGTGGTCCCTGAAATAAAATGGGTGCCGAAAATTAGAGAAAAAATAGAAAAAGGAAGAATTCCTTACGAACTATTGCAACTGATCAAGAAACAAAGACAGACTCACTACCCATTGTTAATCTTTGTATCTGAGATAGAATTAGGACAACAATTTACTGAGAACTTAAAAAAATACTTTCCAAAAGAAACAGTAGGTTTTGTATCCTCACAGACAACAGACCGCCTACGAATGGTAGAAGAGTTTAGAAACAGAGCCATAACCATGCTAGTCTCGACAACAATTTTAGAAAGAGGAGTGACTTTTCCATTTGTAGATGTCTTTGTTTTAGAAAGTAATCACAAATTATTTACTAAAAGTGCCCTCGTACAAATTTCAGGAAGGGTCGGTCGAAGTAAAGAAAGACCAACAGGTAAACTACTTTTTCTATCAGATGGTATAACACGAGAAATGAAGAAAGCGATCAAAGAAATAAAGGAAATGAATCAGGAGGCTGGATTTTGAAAGAATGTCTGCTTTGTACTAAAGAGTTGAAAACTGGTGAACATTTTACAGACCTTATTTTTATGAAACAACAAGAAGAATGGATTTGTAAAGAATGCAAAGAAGACTTCGAACAAATTGGCGAAATCCATTGTCCTAGATGTTTTAAAGATAAGGAGGAGAAAGTATGTAAAGATTGCGAATACTGGATACAAAAGGGGAATATGGTCGAACATGAAGCATTATATAGATATAATACAGCAATGAAGGACTATTTCAAGCGATATAAATTTGAAGGCGATCGTTTATTAGGAATGGTATTTGCATGTGACATCAAAAAAGCCTTGAAAAAGTATAAAAGCTATACGATAATACCGACTCCAATCAGCCATGAAAAAAACCAGGAGAGAGGATTCAATCAAGTCTCGACTATACTAGATTTTGCAGAGATAAAGTACAACAATCTATTCCAAAAAGAAGACACTTTAGCCCAATCAAAAAAAACAAGAGAAGAACGATTAAAAACCTCTCAACACTTTCAATTAAAAGGAGAAGTTTCAAAAAAGCAGAAATATCTTATCTTCGATGATATCTACACAACTGGCAAAACAATCGAATTAATGAAGCGCCTACTAATTGAAAAAGGTGTGAAAGAAATAAAGACATTTTCAATCGCAAGGTAAAAAAAGATTTGCAAAAAGTTTATGAAAGCGTTATAATATACATATAAATAAAAACATAATGTTTAGAAAGTAGGTACTAATATGATTAAATATAGTATCCGTGGTGAAAACCTAGAAGTAACAGAAGCCATTCGCGACTATGTCGTTTCTAAACTCGAAAAGATTGAAAAATATTTTCAGGCAGATCAAGAGCTAGACGCTCGAGTAAACTTAAAAGTTTACCGTGAAAAGACCGCAAAAGTAGAAGTAACCATTCCGCTTGGATCTATCACACTTCGTGCAGAAGATGTCTCTCAAGATATGTACGGTTCAATTGATCTAGTTGTAGATAAAATTGAACGTCAAATCCGTAAGAATAAAACAAAAATCGAAAAGAAAAATCGTGTTAAATCTGGTGCAGGTAAATTGTTTACCGATGCAGTTGTAGAAGAAGCAGCAACCACAGAAAAAGTTGTTCGCTCAAAAACAATTGATCTAGAGCCAATGGATTTAGATGAAGCGATCCTTCAAATGGATCTATTAGCACACGACTTCTTCATTTATCGTGATGCAGAAGACAACACAACAAATGTGATCTACCGTAGAGAAGATGGAGACATCGGTCTATTGGAAGTAAAAGAATAGAGATCAAAAAGAGATTGAAAACATCAATTAAATTATAGAGGAATCAGGAGCATTTATGCTCCTGATATTTTTATATAAACCAAAAAAGTAAAAAAACTTTCAAAAAAATAAATTTTTTTGGAAAAAAGTATTGACAGTAAGGGTAGGTCATGATATACTAATATAGTTGCCGCGCGAGAGCGACAAAGACCTTTGAAAACTGAACAAGACGAACCAATGTGCAGGGCGCTATAACTAAGGTTATAGTAACTGAACAATAAAAAACAATAAATCTGTCAGTGACAGAATGAGTTTAAGACAAACAATTATTTTAATGAGAGTTTGATCCTGGCTCAGGATGAACGCTGGCGGCGTGCCTAATACATGCAAGTAGAACGCTGAAGCTTGGTGCTTGCACCGAGCGGATGAGTTGCGAACGGGTGAGTAACGCGTAGGTAACCTGCCTCTTAGCGGGGGATAACTATTGGAAACGATAGCTAATACCGCATAAAAGTCGATATCGCATGATATTGATTTGAAAGGTGCAATTGCATCACTAAGAGATGGACCTGCGTTGTATTAGCTAGTTGGTGAGGTAACGGCTCACCAAGGCGACGATACATAGCCGACCTGAGAGGGTGATCGGCCACACTGGGACTGAGACACGGCCCAGACTCCTACGGGAGGCAGCAGTAGGGAATCTTCGGCAATGGGGGCAACCCTGACCGAGCAACGCCGCGTGAGTGAAGAAGGTTTTCGGATCGTAAAGCTCTGTTGTAAGAGAAGAACGAGTGTGAGAGTGGAAAGTTCACACTGTGACGGTAACTTACCAGAAAGGGACGGCTAACTACGTGCCAGCAGCCGCGGTAATACGTAGGTCCCGAGCGTTATCCGGATTTATTGGGCGTAAAGCGAGCGCAGGCGGTTAGATAAGTCTGAAGTTAAAGGCTGTGGCTTAACCATAGTACGCTTTGGAAACTGTTTAACTTGAGTGCAGAAGGGGAGAGTGGAATTCCATGTGTAGCGGTGAAATGCGTAGATATATGGAGGAACACCGGTGGCGAAAGCGGCTCTCTGGTCTGTAACTGACGCTGAGGCTCGAAAGCGTGGGGAGCAAACAGGATTAGATACCCTGGTAGTCCACGCCGTAAACGATGAGTGCTAGGTGTTGGGTCCTTTCCGGGACTCAGTGCCGCAGCTAACGCATTAAGCACTCCGCCTGGGGAGTACGACCGCAAGGTTGAAACTCAAAGGAATTGACGGGGGCCCGCACAAGCGGTGGAGCATGTGGTTTAATTCGAAGCAACGCGAAGAACCTTACCAGGTCTTGACATCCCTCTGACCGCTCTAGAGATAGAGTTTTCCTTCGGGACAGAGGTGACAGGTGGTGCATGGTTGTCGTCAGCTCGTGTCGTGAGATGTTGGGTTAAGTCCCGCAACGAGCGCAACCCCTATTGTTAGTTGCCATCATTCAGTTGGGCACTCTAGCGAGACTGCCGGTAATAAACCGGAGGAAGGTGGGGATGACGTCAAATCATCATGCCCCTTATGACCTGGGCTACACACGTGCTACAATGGCTGGTACAACGAGTCGCGAGTCGGTGACGGCAAGCTAATCTCTTAAAGCCAGTCTCAGTTCGGATTGTAGGCTGCAACTCGCCTACATGAAGTCGGAATCGCTAGTAATCGCGGATCAGCACGCCGCGGTGAATACGTTCCCGGGCCTTGTACACACCGCCCGTCACACCACGAGAGTTTGTAACACCCGAAGTCGGTGAGGTAACCATTTGGAGCCAGCCGCCTAAGGTGGGATAGATGATTGGGGTGAAGTCGTAACAAGGTAGCCGTATCGGAAGGTGCGGCTGGATCACCTCCTTTCTAAGGAAATGGAAACCTGTACGTTGGTCTTGTTTAGTTTTGAGAGGTCTTGTGGGGCCTTAGCTCAGCTGGGAGAGCGCCTGCTTTGCACGCAGGAGGTCAGCGGTTCGATCCCGCTAGGCTCCATTAACACTGTAAGGGTGTTAAGATTGAACATTGAAAATTGAATATCTATATCAAATAGTAACAAGAAAATAAACCGAAACGCTGTAAATATTTAAAGAGTTTAGGTCGTAAGACCAAAAATAAGGTTAAGTTAATAAGGGCGCACGGTGGATGCCTTGGCACTAGAAGCCGAAGAAGGACGTGACAAACGACGAAATGCTTTGGGGAGCTGTAAGTAAGCGACGATCCAGAGATGTCCGAATGGGGGAACCCACTAGCTGATGGCTAGTACTCCTATCTGTTAAGGATAGGTAGAGGAAGACGCAGTGAACTGAAACATCTAAGTAGCTGCAGGAAGAGAAAGCAAAAGCGATTGCCTGAGTAGCGGCGAGCGAAACGGCAGGAGGGCAAACCGAAGAGTTTACTCTTCGGGGTTGTAGGACTGCAATGTGGACTTAAAGATTATAGAAGAATGACATGGGAAGGTCAGCCAAAGAGAGTAAGAGCCTCGTATTCGAAATAGTCTTTATACCTAGCAGTATCCTGAGTACGGCGGGACACGAGAAATCCCGTCGGAATCTGGGAGGACCATCTCCCAACCCTAAATACTCTCTAGTGACCGATAGTGAACCAGTACCGTGAGGGAAAGGTGAAAAGCACCCCGGGAGGGGAGTGAAATAGAACCTGAAACCGTGTGCCTACAACAAGTTCGAGCCCGTTAATGGGTGAGAGCGTGCCTTTTGTAGAATGAACCGGCGAGTTACGATATGATGCGAGGTTAAGTTGAAGAGACGGAGCCGCAGGGAAACCGAGTCTGAATAGGGCGCATTAGTATTATGTCGTAGACCCGAAACCATGTGACCTACCCATGAGCAGGTTGAAGGTGAGGTAAAACTCACTGGAGGACCGAACCAGGGCACGTTGAAAAGTGCTTGGATGACTTGTGGGTAGCGGAGAAATTCCAAACGAACTTGGAGATAGCTGGTTCTCTCCGAAATAGCTTTAGGGCTAGCGTCGACATTAAGATTCTTGGAGGTAGAGCACTGTTTGGGTGAGGGGTCCATCCCGGATTACCAATCTCAGATAAACTCCGAATGCCAATGAATTATGGTCGGCAGTCAGACTGCGAGTGCTAAGATCCGTAGTCGAAAGGGAAACAGCCCAGACCACCAGCTAAGGTCCCAAAATAATTGTTAAGTGGAAAAGGATGTGGGGTTGCACAGACAACTAGGATGTTAGCTTAGAAGCAGCTATTCATTCAAAGAGTGCGTAATAGCTCACTAGTCGAGTGACCCTGCGCCGAAAATGTACCGGGGCTAAAACAATTTACCGAAGCTGTGGATACCTTTATAGGTATGGTAGGAGAGCGTTCTATGTGTGGAGAAGGTGTACCGTGAGGAGCGCTGGAACGCATAGAAGTGAGAATGCCGGTATGAGTAGCGAAAGACAGGTGAGAATCCTGTCCACCGTAAGACTAAGGTTTCCAGGGGAAGGCTCGTCCGCCCTGGGTTAGTCGGGACCTAAGGAGAGACCGAAAGGTGTATCCGATGGACAACAGGTTGATATTCCTGTACTAGAGTATGTAGTGAAGGAGGGACGCAGTAGGCTAACTAAAGCGTGCGACTGGAAGTGCACGTCTAAGCAGTGAGGTGTGAATTGAGTTAAATGCTTAATTCTATAACATTGAGCTGTGATGGGGAGCGAAGTTTAGTAGCGAAGTTAGTGACGTCACACTGCCAAGAAAAGCTTCTAGCGTTTAAACATACTCTACCCGTACCGCAAACCGACACAGGTAGTCGAGGCGAGTAGCCTCAGGTGAGCGAGAGAACTCTCGTTAAGGAACTCGGCAAAATGACCCCGTAACTTCGGGAGAAGGGGTGCTGGCTTTAAGTCAGCCGCAGTGAATAGGCCCAAGCAACTGTTTATCAAAAACACAGCTCTCTGCTAAATCGTAAGATGATGTATAGGGGGTGACGCCTGCCCGGTGCTGGAAGGTTAAGAGGAGTGCTTAGCGTAAGCGAAGGTATGAATTGAAGCCCCAGTAAACGGCGGCCGTAACTATAACGGTCCTAAGGTAGCGAAATTCCTTGTCGGGTAAGTTCCGACCCGCACGAAAGGCGTAATGATTTGGGCACTGTCTCAACGAGAGACTCGGTGAAATTTTAGTACCTGTGAAGATGCAGGTTACCCGCGACAGGACGGAAAGACCCCATGGAGCTTTACTGCAGTTTGATATTGAGTGTCTGTGCCACATGTACAGGATAGGTAGGAGCCATAGAGATCGGGACGCCAGTTTCGATGGAGGCGTTGTTGGGATACTACCCTTGTGTTATGGCCACTCTAACCCGGTAGGTTCATCATCTACGGAGACAGTGTCTGACGGGCAGTTTGACTGGGGCGGTCGCCTCCTAAAAGGTAACGGAGGCGCCCAAAGGTTCCCTCAGAATGGTTGGAAATCATTCGCAGAGTGTAAAGGTATAAGGGAGCTTGACTGCGAGAGCTACAACTCGAGCAGGGACGAAAGTCGGGCTTAGTGATCCGGTGGTTCCGTATGGAAGGGCCATCGCTCAACGGATAAAAGCTACCCTGGGGATAACAGGCTTATCTCCCCCAAGAGTTCACATCGACGGGGAGGTTTGGCACCTCGATGTCGGCTCGTCGCATCCTGGGGCTGTAGTCGGTCCCAAGGGTTGGGCTGTTCGCCCATTAAAGCGGCACGCGAGCTGGGTTCAGAACGTCGTGAGACAGTTCGGTCCCTATCCGTCGCGGGCGTAGGAAATTTGAGAGGATCTGCTCCTAGTACGAGAGGACCAGAGTGGACTTACCGCTGGTGTACCAGTTGTCTCGCCAGAGGCATCGCTGGGTAGCTATGTAGGGAAGGGATAAACGCTGAAAGCATCTAAGTGTGAAACCCACCTCAAGATGAGATTTCCCATGATTTTATATCAGTAAGAGCCCTGAGAGAAGATCAGGTAGATAGGTTAGGAGTGGAAGTTGTGTGAGCAATGGAGCGGACTAATACTAATAGCTCGAGGACTTATCCAAAGAGTCAGAAGATATTGACAACGAAAGGTTAACTTGTTAGAATATAGATGTTCAATTTTGAATGTTTAATCATTCAGAGTTAAGTGACGATAGCCTAGGAGATACACCTGTACCCATGCCGAACACAGCAGTTAAGCCCTAGAACGCCGGAAGTAGTTGGGGGTTGCCCCCTGTGAGATAAGGTAGTCGCTTAGCAAGAGATTGAGCCTAGTAGATACTAGGCTCATTTGGGAGTTTAGCTCAGCTGGGAGAGCATCTGCCTTACAAGCAGAGGGTCAGCGGTTCGATCCCGTTAACTCCCATAGGTCCCGTAGTGTAGCGGTTATCACGTCGCCCTGTCACGGCGAAGATCGCGGGTTCGATTCCCGTCGGGACCGTTAAGATAATGAAAATTATTTTAAGACTCGTTAGCTCAGTTGGTAGAGCAATTGACTTTTAATCAATGGGTCACTGGTTCGAGCCCAGTACGGGTCATATTTTGCGGGTTTGGCGGAATTGGCAGACGCACCAGATTTAGGATCTGGCGCTTTACGGCGTGGGGGTTCAAGTCCCTTAACCCGCATAAGAGAATAATAATGAGCCGGCTTAGCTCAGTTGGTAGAGCATCTGATTTGTAATCAGAGGGTCGCGTGTTCAAGTCATGTAGCCGGCATTTTTTTATATAAAGAAAGCAATGCGAACGTAGTTCAGTGGTAGAACACCACCTTGCCAAGGTGGGGGTCGCGGGTTCGAATCCCGTCGTTCGCTTGAGGAGGCCGGGGTGGCGGAACTGGCAGACGCACAGGACTTAAAATCCTGCGATTGGTAACGATCGTACCGGTTCGATTCCGGTCCTCGGCATAGACAAAGGTTGAAAGAAGCACCCTTAGCTCAACTGGATAGAGTACCTGACTACGAATCAGGCGGTTAGAGGTTCGACTCCTCTAGGGTGCATGGTCGCAAGGCTATGTAATAATTGAATAGGAACGAGCACCCTTAGCTCAACTGGATAGAGTACCTGACTACGAATCAGGCGGTTAGAGGTTCGACTCCTCTAGGGTGCATAAAGCGGTAGCTTTAGATCGGGAAGTAGCTCAGCTTGGTAGAGTACTTGGTTTGGGACCAAGGTGTCGCAGGTTCGAATCCTGTCTTCCCGATAGTGTATCGAAAAAGTCTAATGGTTGACATTAGACTTTTTTTGTAGTTATTTTTTTATTAATTTTCAAGAAAAAAGAGCTTGCGCTCTTTTCAACTTTATTTATTTCGCAGTTCAACATAACGGTTATACCAAATTTTGATATATTCCTCAGAAAAAGGACCTTTGTTTTGGTTTATCCAATCTACTAGAACCTTAACATTTTCCTTTAAAATAAAGTCGATGTCATCTGAATAGTGCATTTTTTCTTTATGCTGCTCGTATTCTTCAACATCTAACAATTTTTTTTCACCATTGGTAAAGACTTTGACATCGAGATCATAGTCGATATATTTTAAGGCTTCTTGGTCAATGTGAAAAGGACTTGCTAGGTTACAGTAGTAAGACACACCATTGTCACGGATCATGGCGATGATGTTAAACCAATATTTTTTATGGAAATATACGATCGCTGGTTCACGTGTAATCCAACGTCTACCATCACTTTCAGTAACAAGTGTATGATCATTTACTCCAATAATTGCATTTTCGGTTATCTTTAATACCATGGTGTCACGCCATGTACGGTGTAAACTGCCATCATGTTTATAACTTTGAATTGTAATAAAGTCGCCTTCTTTAGGTAGTTTCATAACTTACCAACTTTCTACAATCTAAGTATATCCTCTATATTGTATCATATTTTTTCAAATTTTTTCTTATTTTTCTATTTAATTTTCAATTTGGTTTATGAATCTAAGTATTCTCTAATGGTTGACGTTATATCACTATAATCGTAGCCTTTTCTGGCTAGTGCCTGAGTCAAGCGTTGTTTGAGGTCATAGCCTTCATATTTTTTACTGTATTTACGGTATTGTTTTTCTAACTCTTTTAGAATGAGCTCATTGGTTGTTTCTTCATCTGTTTCGAGCTCGAGATTTTGGAATGCTATCTTTGCTTGGTTGTAAGCAAAGCCTTTTGAAATGAGGGCTTGGATGATTTTCGTTTCAATGGCTTTTAACGGGTATTTTCCTTGGTATTTTTTTAGGAGTTTTATTGCGGTACGGTCGATCACTTCTGAAAAATCATAGTCTGCAAGAATTTCTTGAAGGATAGATTTTGGGATCCCTTTTTGTTGAATTTTTTGTTGTAATAAGATAGGACCCTTATCGCCACTGAGAAGGTTGGCTTCTATCAGGTTTCTTGCATATTGACGATCATCTAACCACTTGTCTTCTTTTAGGTGTTGGACCACTTTATCAATAATGCCACTTTCAATCTCATACTTTGTCAGGTAGTCTCTGACTTCTTTTGTTGTCCGAGCTTTAAAAGAAAGATGGTAAAGGGCCAGGTTTTTACCATAGGAGTATTGAGCAAACTCTTGGATTTCTTTTAGTTCCTCTTCACTGATTTCTTTCTCTTTGGAAAGGAAATATTTGACGATGGTGTCTTCTGTAATATAAAGTTTTTGATCACTGTCTAATTCTAGGAGGTAGAGTCTTTTTTTCTTTTCTAGTTTTGTAATTTTCATGTTTTTATTATACCGAAAAATGTGTTAAGATAGGGATATGAACGTTAAAGTAAAACAAAAAATTCCTTTGAAAATTAAACGAATGGGAATTAATGGAGAAGGGATTGGCTTTTATAAAAAAACACTTGTCTTTGTACCAGGTGCTTTGAAGGGAGAAGATATCTTCTGCCAAATTACAAGTGTCAAGAAAAATTTTGCGGAAGCCAAACTCCTATCTGTGAATAAGGCGTCTAAGTTTCGTGTGACGCCCATGTGTGATATCTATGAGACCTGTGGTGGTTGCCAAATCATGCATTTGAAGTATGACAAGCAGCTGGAGTTTAAGACAGATTTATTGCAACAGGCCTTGAAGAAGTTCTCACCTGAAGGCTTTGAACAGTATGATATTCGGCCGACAATTGGAATGCAGGAGCCTCTTTACTATCGGGCAAAATTGCAATTTCAAACAAGGAAATTCAAGGGCCAGGTGAAGGCGGGACTCTATGCTCAAAATTCACATTATTTGGTGGAATTAAAAGATTGTTTGGTTCAAGATCCGGTTATTCAAGCTATCGCCAACGATCTAGCGGATTTATTGACCTATTATCAGATTCCAATTGCTGATGAGCGTAAAGAACTGGGTGTCAGAACCATGATGGTTCGACGGGCTCGGAAGTCTGGGCAGGTTCAGATCATTGTGGTCACCAGTCGTCAGATTAACGTAAAGAATTTGGTGGAAGACTTGGTCACGAAACACCCTGAGATTGTCACAGTTGCTGTTAATAAAAATACGTCTCGTTCCAGTGAGATCTATGGGGAACAAACGCAGATTATTTGGGGAGAAGAGGCCATTTTGGAAGGTGTTTTGGATTATGAATTCTCCCTATCTCCTCGAGCCTTTTACCAGTTGAATCCGGAACAAACTGAAGTATTGTATAGTGAGGCTGTCAAGGCTCTAGATGTTTCTCCAGAGGATCACCTGATTGATGCCTATTGTGGGGTTGGAACGATTGGGTTTGCTTTTGCGAATAGAGTAAAAAGTGTGCGGGGGATGGATATCATTCCTGAAGCGATTGAAGATGCTAAATATAATGCCAAACGGATGGGATTTGAGAATACCCACTATGAGGCTGGGACAGCAGAAGAGATCATTCCTCGCTGGTACCAGGAAGGCTATCGGGCTAATGCTGTGATCGTGGATCCACCTCGTACGGGCTTGGGGACAAAATTAATCGAGACCTTGTTGCACTATGCACCTGAAAAGATGGTCTATGTCTCTTGTAATGTCTCTACTTTGGCACGGGATCTAGTAGCTTTGACGAAGGTTTATCAGGTTGAATATATTCAATCAGTGGACATGTTTCCCCATACTGCAAGGACGGAAGCAGTTGTGAAGTTAGTGAAGAAGTGAAAGTAGAAGAATGGATATTTGGGAAAAACTTTATCTTGAGGCGAAAGCTCTCTATGCGCCTCAAGAGGTTTCAGATTTTGTCTATGCTCGACATGTGGTTGCTGCTGTTGAGGCTGCAGATGGTCAGATTTTTACGGGCTTTTGTATGGAAGGAACCTGCGGTGTCTTTCATTTATGTGCCGAACGAGCGGCCCTTTTCAACATGTATCAACAATCAGGACAGACCAAGGTCAAGCGCATTATTGCTTTTCGAGACAAGCCTCCTTATGGAGAAGGTTCTGGGATGCCTTGTGGGGCCTGTCGTGAATTTCTCCTTGAGCTAAATGCAGAGAATCGTCATCTAGAATTTATGGTGGATTATGAGAGTCGCAAGACCATTACTTTAGGTGAATTGATGCCTCTTTGGTGGGGCGAAGAACGGGCTCGTCAGAGAGAGAATAAAGGGAAGAAGTAGAGGAAATAAATAAATGGACAATGTTATTGATGTATCGATTCCAGTTGCTCAAGTTATTGATCAACATCCGGAGGTATTGGATTTGTTGGTGGAGTTGGGCTTTAAACCCTTAGCCAATCCGATCATGCGCAATACAGTTGGGCGCAAGGTTTCCTTAAAACAAGGATCAAAATTAGAAGGTACTCCTATGGAGAAGATTGTGAGAACACTAGAGACTAATGGCTATGAAGTAGTGGGGCTAGACTAATGAGTGATGAACGAATTCACGTCTTAAGAGATATCTTATTAGAGCTTCATCATGGAGCTTCCCCTGAGTCGGTTCAGGAACGGTTTGATGCGACCTTTGCAGGGGTTTCTGCGATTGAGATCTCTCTTATGGAGCATGAACTGATGAACTCCGATGCAGGTGTTACTTTTGAAGATGTGATGGAGCTTTGTGATGTCCATGCCAATCTCTTTAAAAATGCGGTTCAAGGGGTCGAAGTTGCAGATACCGACCATCCAGGTCATCCGGTTCAAATCTTTAAACAGGAGAACTTAGCCCTTCGTGCGGCTATGATGCGGGTACGTCGCTTGCTAGACAATTATGAGACGACTGAGGATCCTGAGATGATTCAGGAGATTCAGAAGGGCTTGTTACGTCAGCTGGGCTTGGTGGGTCAATTTGATCGGCATTACCGTCGTAAGGAAGAGTTGATGTTTCCGATTATGGAAAAATATGGGCATGATTCCCCACCAAAAGTGATGTGGGGAGTGGATGACCAGATTCGGGAACTCTTTGCGCAAATTTTGGATGCGGCCAAGATATTACCGGATTCTAGTATTTCTGAAGTCAAGGAACGCTTTGAAGCCTTTGCGCAAGAGTTTGAGGGCATGATCTTCAAGGAAGAATCGATCCTCTTGATGATTTTGTTGGAGGCCTTTACCCAGGATGACTGGCTCTCCATTGCAGAAGAAAGTGATGCTTATGGTTATGCCATTATTCTCCCAAGTGAGAAATGGGTGCCGAAACGCGTGGACTTCAAGGAGGAAGCGTCGAAAGAGTCAGAAGGTTCAACTGAACCACTTCCTTCTTCAAAAGGCGATGAGCACCGTCAGGTCATTGAGACTCCTGATGGGCAGTTGACCATTACCTTCACGCCTAAGAAAAAAGAAGAGAGTTTCGATCGCCAGCAGCCACAAGCTTTTGGGAATGGCTTTCTATCTGTGGAGCAAGCGAATTTGATCTTGAACCAGTTACCGATGGAGATCACCTTTGTCAATAAGGATGATATTTTCCAATATTACAACGATGCTGCGCCTTTTGAGGAAATGATTTTTAAGAGAACGCCGTCGCAGGTAGGACGCAATGTTGAGCTGTGTCACCCGCCAAAATACTTGGAAAAGGTCAAAGCGATCATGCAGGGGCTTCGAGAAGGGAAAAAAGACAAGTACGAAATGTGGTTCAAATCCGACTCACGTGGGAAATTTGTCCATGTCACCTATGCAGCAGTGCGTGATGAAGCTGGAGACTTTCAAGGTGTCTTGGAATATGTTCAGGACATTCAACCTTATCGGGAGATCGATACGGATTTTTATAGAGGAATGGAGTAAAGATGAGTTACGAAACAGAGTTTATGAAGGAGTTTGAGGAGTGGATCAAGACCCAGGTCATGATCAATGAAATGGCTCTAGAAGAAAGTAAGAAGGTTTTTGATGAAGACCAGGATGAACGAGCTAAAATCGCGATGATTCGCTATGAAAGCCGTTTGGATGCTTATCAGTTCTTGCAAGGGAAGTTTGAAAATTTCCATGCTGGAAAAGGATTTCATGATTTACCAGATGGCCTCTTTGGTAAAAGAAAATATTAAAATGGTCTTATTGAAGGCGTTTTACTGGCTAGATTTACCTGAAAATTGAGCAATGACTTGATTTTTTAAGGGATTGTGATACAATAAAAAAGTTGAAATGACATCAACGGATTATTGAATGGAATGATGGTGATGAAACCTTGTTGCCTTAGGAATTGATCACTGAATTTAGGAGGAAAAATGGCAAAGAAGAACGTAAACCGTGCGAAACAATACAAACATCAAAATAGACATCTTTTGAAAAAAGCTGTCGCAACTGTAACTGCAGCTGTTAAAGAAGCACCTAAAAAAGTTGAGAAAGCTACAAAAGCAGTAGCGAAAGAAGTGAAACAAGCGGCTTCTTCAGTGGAAGAGTTTGCTTCAAGTTTGGAAGGTGTGGCACTTGATCGTGCGCAAACATTCTATGATGAAGGTATTCGCTCTGTTGCGGACTTCGCAAACTGGACGGAGAAAGAGTTGTTGGCCCTTAAAGGAATTGGCCCAGCTACAATCAAGAAATTGAAAGAACTAGGCGTTAAATTTAAATAATCGCTTTTGTGATTTCTTGCTATTTCCAGGAGATCTTGATAAAATGAACCTGTTAGAGGTGTTTTGAGTCCCACATTTTACAGAAAGTGGCGGTGCTGAGAAGTCCACAAATGTGTCAAAACTAGTTGCTAATGGATGAAAAATTGAAATAAAAATGTCTTTTTGTTTAAAAGACGAGAGATGCGGGCGTTGCCCGAAATTGGGTGGTACCGCGGATTAATACATTCGTCCCTGTCAGATTCATGACAGGGACGATTTTTTTGTAGAAAGCGAGGGGGGAAGATGACAAGAGCAGAGTTACCAGAACGAATCGAAACGGAGCGTCTAGTCTTACGAGTCCGAACAGTGGCTGATGCAGAGGACATATATGCTTACGCCAGTTTGCCAGAAGTCTCCTACCCAGCAGGTTTTCCACCCGTCAAGACCTTGGAAGATGAGATTTATTACCTAGAGCATATCCTTCCCGAGCGCAATGAAAAGGACAATCTCCCAGCGGGTTACGGAATTGTGGTCAAAGGGACGGATAAGCTCATCGGCTCTGTTGATTTCAACCATCGCCACGCAGACGATGTGCTGGAGATTGGCTATACCTTGCACCCAGACTATTGGGGTCGAGGATATGTTCCAGAAGCAGCGAGTGCCTTGATTGACTTAGCTTTTAAAGAACTAAACCTACACAAGATAGAATTGTCTTGCTTTGGCTACAATGTCCAAAGTCAACGAGTTGCTGAGAAGCTTGGTTTCACTCTTGAAGCTCGTATCCGAGACCGCAAAGATGCTCAAGGCAATCGTTGTGATGATTTGAGGTATGGCTTGCTGAAGAGTGAGTGGGAGGTGGATTGATGCATGTTTTTATCATTGGAGCTCCAGCCTCAGGGAAAATGACCATTGGTCAGGAACTTTCAAAACTAACCGGTGCGACTCTCTTTTTCAACCATCAACCAATTGATTTCGCACTCGAAATCTATCAGGATTTTACGGAAGAAATGTGGGAATTTGTTCGTGGAATTAACTTTTCTTTTCTTGGAACAAGCGCCAGGAATCATCGGTCGGTGATCTTAACAGGCGTAATTGACTTTTCAAATCAGTACAATCTGATGTATTTAAAGGAAATTCAGAATTTGTTGGATGATTATCATCAAGAGATTCTTTTTGTTGAGTTGGAAACAAGTCTTGAAGAGCGCTTACGTCGAAATCGAACGGAGAATCGATTAAAGCACAAACCCTTAAAACGACATATTGAGGTATCTGAAAGAGAGATTTTAGAGACCACTGAAACACTTCAATTAAATTCTCAATTTCAACCAAATGAGTTGCACCACTACTTTAAAATAAATAATACGAATTTGTCTGCAGAAGAAGTTGCTAAGCAGATTCAAAATAAAATAAAAATAATAGAGAAAGGACAAACACATGTCTAAAGAACTTTCACCTAAATACAATCCAGCCGAGGTTGAGGCTGGTCGTTACCAAAAATGGCTTGACGCAGATGTTTTCAAGCCTTCAGGCGATCAAAAGGCTAAGCCTTATTCCATCGTGATTCCACCACCAAACGTAACTGGGAAACTCCACCTTGGTCATGCTTGGGATACGACTTTGCAGGATATCATCATCCGTCAAAAACGCATGCAAGGTTTTGATACCCTTTGGCTTCCTGGTATGGACCACGCGGGGATTGCAACTCAGGCTAAGGTTGAGGAGCGCTTGCGTGGTGAGGGTATTACGCGTTACGACCTGGGTCGTGAGAAATTCCTCGAAAAAGTCTGGGAATGGAAAGACGAATATGCCACTACCATCAAGGAACAATGGGGCAAGATGGGTCTCTCTGTGGACTACTCTCGTGAGCGTTTCACTCTTGATGAAGGTTTGTCAAAAGCCGTTCGCAAGGTCTTCGTGGACCTTTACAAGAAAGGATGGATCTACCGTGGTGAGTTTATCATCAACTGGGACCCAGCAGCTCGCACAGCCCTTTCTGATATCGAAGTGATTCACAAGGATGTCGAAGGTGCCTTCTACCACATGAACTACATGCTGGAAGATGGTTCACGCGCCCTTGAAGTTGCGACGACTCGTCCTGAGACCATGTTTGGGGACGTTGCGGTTGCAGTCAATCCAGAAGACCCACGCTACAAGGATTTGATTGGTAAACATGTCGTTCTTCCAATCGCTAATAAACTGATCCCAATCGTTGGAGATGAGCACGCAGACCCTGAGTTTGGTACTGGTGTCGTGAAAATCACGCCTGCCCACGATCCAAATGACTTCTTGGTTGGTCAACGCCATAACTTGTCACAAGTTAACGTTATGAACGAAGATGGAACTATGAACGATCTAGCCTTCGAATTTGCAGGTATGGATCGTTTTGAAGCTCGTAAGGCAGTCGTTGCTAAGTTGGAAGAAATCGGTGCCCTTGTTAAAATCGAAAAACGTGTCCACAGTGTTGGTCACTCAGAGCGTACAGGGGTTGTGGTTGAACCACGTTTGTCTACTCAGTGGTTCGTCAAGATGGATCAACTGGCTAAGAATGCCATTGCCAACCAAGATACAGATGATAAGGTAGAATTCTACCCACCTCGTTTCAACGATACCTTCCTCCAATGGATGGAAAATGTCCATGACTGGGTCATCTCTCGTCAGCTCTGGTGGGGTCACCAAATCCCTGCTTGGTACAATGCTGAGGGTGAAATATATGTCGGCGAAGAAGCTCCAGAAGGTGACGGTTGGACTCAGGACGAAGACGTCTTGGATACGTGGTTCAGTTCGGCTCTTTGGCCATTCTCTACCATGGGCTGGCCGGATGTCGACTCAGAAGACTTTAAACGTTATTATCCAACATCAACTTTGGTGACTGGTTATGATATTATTCCGTTCTGGGTGTCTCGAATGATTTTCCAAGGTTTGGAATTTACTGGCAAGCCGCCATTCAAAAATGCGTTGATTCATGGTCTCATTCGTGATGAGCAAGGACGCAAGATGTCGAAATCTCTCGGTAACGGGATTGATCCAATGGATGTTATTGATAAGTACGGAACAGATAGCCTTCGTTGGTTCCTTTCAAATGGTTCTGCACCAGGTCAAGACGTGCGCTTCTCTTACGAGAAAATGGATGCTTCATGGAACTTCATTAACAAGATCTGGAACATCTCTCGCTACATCCTCATGAATAATGAAGGCTTGACCCTCGAGCAAGCAACTGCCAATGTCGAAAAAGTGGTCAACAAGGAAGCTGGAAATGTCACAGACCGCTGGATTCTCCACAACCTCAATGAAACTATCGGAAAAGTCACTGAAAACTTTGATAAGTTTGAATTTGGTGTAGCTGGACACATCCTCTACAACTTCATCTGGGATGAGTTTGCGGACTGGTACGTTGAGTTGACCAAGGAAGTCCTTTATAGCGATAACGAAGAAGAGAAAGTCATCACACGTTCTGTTCTCCTTTATACTTTGGACAAGATCCTTCGTCTCCTTCATCCAATCATGCCATTCGTGACAGAGGAAATCTTTGGACAAATCTCTGAAGGAACAATCGTGACGGCGGAATACCCAGTGGTTCGTCCAGAGTTTGAAAACGAAGAAGCGGCAGCTGGTGTTGAAGCACTTAAAGACGTGATTCGCTCCGTTCGTAACTCACGTGCAGAAGTGAACGTAGCACCAAGCAAACCAATCACTATCTTGATCAAGACAAGCGACAGCAAGCTTGATGCCTTCTTCAATGACAATGTCAACTACATCAAACGCTTCACAAACCCAGAACACTTGGAAATTGCAGCAGATGTCGAAGTGCCTGACTTGGTTATGTCAAGCATCATCACAGGCGCAGAAATCTACTTGCCACTTGCTGACCTTCTCAATGTTGAAGAAGAATTGGCTCGTCTTGAAAAAGAATTAGCCAAATGGCAAAAAGAACTGGATATGGTCGGTAAGAAGCTCTCTAACGAACGCTTCGTAGCCAATGCCAAACCAGAAGTCGTCCAAAAAGAACGCGACAAACAAGCCGACTACCAAGCTAAATATGATGCGACCGTTGCACGTATTGATGAGATGAAGAAGTTGGTTAAATAAACACAGAAACACGGCGGGATGCCGTGTTTTTTGTATGATTCTGTAAGAGAAAAAGTTTAAGTAACCTATTTTTAGACCATTTTCCAGAAATAATCGATGATATAGGTCAGGCCGTAGGTGTAGATGACGAGGGTGATGGGTTTACAGAGGATGATGATGGTCATGTAGCGTTTGAAGGTCATATTGGTCAGACCTGCCAGCATACAGATGAAGTCGGCGGGACTAACCGGCCAGATCATCATGAAGATAAAGAAGCGATCGAACCGCTTGCCTTCATTGAGCCAGCCAATGTACTTGTCGTAGGTTTTCTGACTGACCATGGATTGGACGAACTTAGGTCCATACATTCTGGCTAGGTGGAAGATAATGGCACAGCCAATCACGATCCCGATGTAATTGTAGATGGTCCCGATAATATGGCCGTAGATGAAGACACCTGCTACAGATGTCAGGGCGCCAGGAATAATAGGGACCACTGTTTGAAGGATCTGAAGAAAGATAAAGAGCGGTGGCCCGAAGATTCCGGCTTGCAAAATAAAAGCTGACAAGGTTTCTTTGGATTGAAGGATGCCAGAAAAGTAGGCCCAGATACAAAAGGCCAAGGTCCCAAGAGCCCCAATGATGGACGACCAATTAATGATGTGCTGGAGAAGAGGGGATACCTCCCTCAATTTTTTTTCTTTTGTTATCATAACTCTTCCGCGTAGTTTTTTCTTCTACTATACCATTTTTTTGTCTATTTGTAAGCTCTGGTGATGGAGGTGATGAAAGCCTTAAAAGATGGTATAATGATGTAATTGAGGCTCGAATTAGCATCATAGATATTAGAGGAGGATGTAGTGGAAGAATATATAAATTTATACCATCAGAAATTATGGGAAATAGCTTTTACGAATGTACGAGATACTTTCGTCAATCAAAATACACTTTCCTGGGGGTTATTAATTTATTTCAGTTATGTCATGTTTGATCTATTAGCTGGGAATAAAAAACGTGTCCTGATTGTTACTTGTATTCCTTTTGTCTTATTCTTTCTTAGTATGGGTGCGGAGTATCTATACAGTTATGATAAAATCATGAATCCCAAATCAGATTATAACAATGAATGGAGTTTTGAAGGGTTAAAACGTGACACCGTTTTACCTATGATTGAGAATATTGATAAAATTCCCATAGCCAGTGTTGATGGAAAATTAAAAAGACAAGATATTATCCTATTTGCGGTATCTAATCCAACATATTATGATGCGTTGTTTGGAAAAGCATCCATGTTGCTATCAGGTCGACAGCAGGTTGGAAATGACTTTGTGATTGTTTTGGTTGGATATGAAGTGAAAGATGATAGTTGGCAATCTGTAGATATTCGTATTGCACCAAGTGTTGAAGAAAGTGATTTTCAGAAATTTTCTAAAGTGCTTCATATCGAAAGAGAAGAAAAAGTAGGTGCTACTAGTATTGTTAGCGACCTTCAATTCATATATTATAAGAATTCGCAGGAAGAAAAGAATGGAAAAAAGTCCAAATTGTGAATAAAACGGCTCTCCACTCTAACATTAGAACTTTCCTTTTTGGAAAGTTTTTTTGTCTAAAAAAGTAAGGAAGACCTTCTCCATTTGTTTATGAGTAGATCTCTCCTCTGAGATCAAGTCATCCGTGCTAAAAAGCCTATTTTATGCTATAATGGGGAGAATACGAATGTTTGGAGAAAAACGTGTCAATCGAAAATTACAAACCAGATTTTGCGGTGGAAGCAGCCTATGATCTCACCGTTGCAGACTTGAAAAAACAGGGTATCAAGGCGGTCCTTGTGGATTTGGATAATACCTTGATTGCTTGGAATAATCCGGATGGGACTCCTGAAATGCGCCAGTGGTTGCATGACCTTCGTGATGGAGGGATTCGGGTTATCGTGGTGTCTAATAATAGCCCCAAACGGGTCAAGCGCGCTGTTGAGAAATTTGATATTGACTATGAAGCCTGGTCGCTCAAGCCCTTTACTTTTGGGATTGATCGTGCCCTCAAACGTTTCCACTATGAGAAAAATGAAGTGGTCATGGTCGGAGATCAACTGATGACCGATATCCGGGCTGCCCATCGTGCAGGCATTCGTTCGATTTTGGTCAAGCCTTTGGTTGAGCATGACTCCATCAAGACGCAGATCAACCGGGCGCGTGAACGCCGTGTCATGAAGCAAATGGCCGAAAAATATGGTCCAATTGTATATAAAAAAGGAATTTAAGAATGGAAGAATTATTCTGTATTGGCTGTGGAGCCCCCATTCAGACAGAAAACAAAGAGGGGCTAGGCTATACTCCCCAATCAGCTCTTGAAAAGGGTTTGGAAACAGGCGAAGTTTATTGCCAACGCTGTTTCCGTCTGCGTCACTACAATGAAATAACAGATGTGCATCTGACGGATGATGATTTCCTAAAACTCCTTCACGAGGTAGGAGATAGTGATGCTCTCGTGGTCAATGTAGTGGATATTTTTGATTTTAATGGATCTGTTATCCCAGGCTTACCACGCTTTGTAGCAGGAAATGATGTTCTCTTGGTCGGAAACAAAAAAGACATCTTGCCCAAGTCTGTCAAGGATAGCAAGGTGACCCATTGGTTGATGGAGCGGGCCCACGAAGAAGGCATGCGTCCTGTCGATGTGGTCCTCACCTCTGCTCAAAACAAGAGTGCGATCAAGGACTTAATGGAAAAGATTGAACAGTACCGCAAGGGACGTGATGTCTATGTGGTGGGTGTGACCAACGTTGGGAAATCGACCCTCATCAATGCAATCATCCAAGAAATCACTGGAGACAAGGATATCATTACGACTTCTCGCTTCCCAGGGACGACACTGGACAAGATTGAAATCCCACTGGACGATGGATCCTACATCTACGATACACCAGGGATTATCCATCGCCACCAGATGGCTCATTACTTGACAGCAAAAAATCTCAAATATGTCAGCCCTAAAAAGGAAATCAAGCCTAAGACTTATCAGCTCAATCCAGAGCAAACCCTCTTTTTGGGTGGCTTGGGACGTTTTGACTTTATTAAGGGGGAAAAACAAGGTTTCACCGCCTTCTTTGACAACGAACTCAAGCTTCACAGAACCAAGCTAGAGGGCGCGACCGCCTTTTATGACAAGCATGTTGGTGGCTTGCTAACTCCACCTAATAGCAAAGAAAAAGAAGAGTTCCCACCCTTGGTTTCTCATGAGTTTACCATTAAGGACAAGACAGACCTGGTCATCTCAGGACTCGGCTGGCTCCGCGTCAATGGAGAAGCTAAAGTAGCTGTCTGGGCACCAAAAGGCGTTGCCGTCGTTACCCGCAAAGCTATTATTTAAAAAAACAGGAAAAAATATATCTGAAGAGCGAACAAAGTGAGCTCATAAAGAGATCGTTATTGCCGTGGTGTAGTTGCCAATCGTGAGATTGGCAAGGGCAAAATGGAGACCAAGGCTCCATTTTGAGGTGAGGAAATCCATTTTTCAAAGATGAGATCTTTGAAAAATTAGTTCCGGCCGTCCCCACCACTTAAAATAACAATCAAAAAAGGAAGTAAAAATATGACATTAACATCTAAACAACGGGCTTTCCTCAATAGCCAAGCCCACAGCCTCAAACCCATTATCCAAATCGGGAAGAATGGGCTCAATGACCAAATTAAAACCAGTGTGCGCCAAGCGCTTGATGCGCGCGAATTGATCAAGGTGACTCTTCTTCAAAATACGGATGAGAATATCCATGAAGTCGCAGAAATCTTGGAAGAAGAAATCGGTGTGGAAACGGTCCAAAAGATTGGTCGGATTCTCATCTTGTTTAAACAATCGAGCAAAAAAGAAAATCGTAAAATTTCAGCGAAGGTAAAAGAAATTTAAGACATCGAGGAGAGCAAACCTATGGCAATTGAACTATTGACTCCCTTTACCAAGGTAGAGTTAGAGCCAGAGATCAAAGACAAGAAACGCAAACAAGTTGGTATTTTGGGTGGAAATTTCAATCCGGTCCACAATGCCCATTTGGTCGTTGCGGATCAAGTGCGCCAACAATTAGGGTTAGATAAGGTGCTCTTGATGCCTGAGTATGAGCCGCCGCATGTCGATGCCAAGGGGACGATTGCAGAGCACCATCGCCTTAAGATGCTGGAATTAGCCATTGAAGGCATTGAAGGTCTGGAGATCGAGACGATTGAACTCGAGCGGAAAGGGATTTCCTATACCTACGACACCATGCTCTTGCTCAATGAACGGGATCCAGACACAGATTATTACTTCATTATTGGTGCAGATATGGTGGATTATTTACCCAAATGGCACCGCATCGATGAATTGGTGGAGATTGTGCAATTTGTCGGGGTCCAGCGACCACGCTATAAGGCAGGGACTTCTTATCCGGTGATCTGGGTGGACGTTCCTCTAATGGACATCTCCTCTAGTATGGTGCGTGATTTTGTAGCCAAGGGTCGGACGCCGAATTTTATGTTGCCAAAACCAGTCTTGGACTACATCAAGAAAGAAGGTTTGTATCAATGACCTATGAAAACTATCTAGGCTTTTCTCGTGAGGTCTTGCTTGAAAAAATGCGTCAAATCCTGCCAGAAAAGCGGCTTACTCACTGTTTAGGGGTTGAGAAGGCTGCGCGTGACTTGGCCAAACGCTATGGGGCTGATGAAGAGCAGGCTGGCCTAGCAGGTCTCTTACATGACTATGCCAAGAAATTATCAGATCAGAAATTTCTGGACTTGATCGATCGCTATGAGCTGGATCCAGCATTAAAAAACTGGGGCAACAATGTCTGGCATGGGATGGTCGGGATTTACAAGATCCAAGAAGACCTCGGACTGACAGATCCAGCCATTCTTCGCAGTATTGAGATTCACACCGTGGGGAGTGGACAGATGTCGACCTTAGACAAGATTGTCTATGTGGCAGATTACATTGAGCACAACCGGGCCTTTCCAGGGGTAGATCAGGCGCGCGACATTGCCCAAGTCTCCTTGGATCGTGCCGTGGCCTATGAGACGGCTCGCACAGTCGAACACCTGGCCCACCAAGGATTGCCCATTTATCCCCAAACCCTTGAAACCTATAACGCCTTTGTGAAGTATTTGAAAGAGGAGCAGTGAGTGAAGACAGCTTTTATCATTATTGATGTACAAAATATCTTAGTGGAAACAGGTTTTGAGACAGGAAAGCTCTTAGAGAAGATCGCTTATTTGCAAGATCAGGCTAGAAAAGAGCAGATTGAAATCATCTATATACAGCATATTGAAACGCCAGAGGCTTTAACTTCGGAAGATTGGCAATTATCGCCCCTGTTGAAGAGGCAGGCAGATGAGAAGGTATTTCAGAAGCGATACAATAGCATATTTAAAGAGACAGGATTAAAAGAATACTTGGATCAACAAGGGATTGAACAACTGGTCCTGTGTGGTATGCAGACAGAATATTGTGTCGATACATCCGTCAAAGTGGGGTTTGAATACGGTTATAAGTTGGTTATTCCAGAAGGAGCTGTCACAACCTTTGATGGAGAGGATATTCCGGCAGAAACGCTTAATGAATTTTATGAAAATATTTGGGCAGAACGTTTTGCGGATGTCTTAGATTACAAATCAATTTTTTAAGGAAAGAGGATTACATGAAAGAAAAAGAACTACTTGAACTAGTTGTCAAAGCAGCCGATGAAAAGCGTGCAGAAGACATTGTGGCTTTGGATGTTCAAAGCTTAACCAGCGTGACAGACTACTTTGTCATCGCAAGCTCTATGAATAGCCGTCAATTGGAGGCTATCGCTGAAAATATTCGCGAGAAGGTCGTTGAAGCTGGTGGCAATGCCAGCCACGTCGAAGGTGATTCAGCTGGAGGTTGGGTCCTTCTTGACTTAGGTGGTGTAGTGGTTCATGTCTTCTCAGAAGAAATGCGTGCCCACTATAACCTAGAAAAGCTATGGCACGAAGCAAGTGCTGTCGATCTTTCAGCAGCCCTAGCATAAGCAGGTAAACTCAGTTGGTAGCAACTGAGTTTTGTTGGTTAAATTGAAATTCTATGGAAAGAAAGGATGGGGCCTCGTGTTTGGTTAATTTGATAATTGAACACGAGCTAAAAGCTGTGAGAAAAAGAGTAACTTCCTTTGTATCTGATGATACGGCAGAAAGTTCCCTATTTTCTCTATGCTTTTAACGCTCCTTGTATCTTAGAAAGGATTTGAACCCGTCCTGTACTCCTCGGAAAATAGATAGCACTCCTTGGAGTTTAGCTCCATCGTCGTGCTCCTAATTTTCTATCGGATTACGGATGGACTTGGTATCATGAATATGGCGACTTATGAAACGTTTGCGGCGGTCTACGATGCGGTCATGGATGATAGTCTGTATGACTTATGGACGGATTTTTCCCTCCGTCATCTTCCTAAAAGTAAGGACCGGAAAAAATTACTGGAATTGGCTTGTGGGACAGGGATTCAGTCTGTTCGCTTTTCCAAAGCTGGTTTTGATGTGACAGGATTAGACCTGAGTGCGGATATGCTGAAAATTGCTGAAAAAAGAGCGGCTTCAGCCAAGCAGAAGATTGATTTTATCAAGGGCAATATGCTGGACCTGTCGCAAGCAGGCACTTATGATTTCGTGACCTGCTATTCCGATTCTATCTGCTACATGCAAGACGAGGTAGAAGTAGGGGATGTCTTCAAAGAAGTGTATAATGCCCTTAATGAAGATGGTGTTTTTATCTTTGATGTACATTCGACCTACCAGACAGATGAGGTATTCCCAGGATATTCTTACCACGAGAATGCGGAAGACTTTGCCATGCTCTGGGATACCTATGAGGATGCAGCCCCTCACTCGATCGTCCATGAGCTGACCTTCTTTGTCCAAGAAGAGGATGGCTCCTTTAGTCGCCACGATGAAGTTCATGAGGAACGCACTTATGAAGTTTTAACCTATGACATCTTATTGGAGCAGGCTGGCTTTAAATCTTTCAAATTGTATGCAGACTTTGAGGACAAAGCGCCAACAAAGACCAGCAAACGTTGGTTTTTTGTAGCACAGAAGTAGGATAGCATGACAGTTACAGGTATTATTGCAGAATTTAATCCCTTTCATAATGGACACAAGTACCTGCTGGAACAGGCAGAAGGGCTGAAGATTGTGCTCATGTCTGGGAATTTTGTCCAGCGTGGCGAACCTGCCATTGTAGACAAGTGGACACGTGCTCAGATGGCTTTGGAAAATGGAGCAGATCTGGTGGTCGAGCTCCCCTTTCTCGTGGCTGTTCAGTCGGCTGATCATTTTGCCAAGGGAGCAGTAGAAATCTTGTCCCGTCTAGGAATCGACCAATTGACTTTTGGGACAGAAGAGGTCTTAGATTACCAAGCGATTGCGACTGTTTATTCGGAGAAAGAAGTGGAAATGGAAGCTTTCCTGCGAAGTCTTCCAGAAGATTTATCCTATCCACAAAAGACTCAAAAAATGTGGGAAACCTTTGCTGGAGTGGAGTTCACAGGAGCTACTCCCAATCATATCCTGGGTTTGGCCTATGCCAAGGCTTGTGCTGGGAAGGGAATTGCGCTCAAGGCTATCCAACGTCAAGGTGCAGGCTACCATTCAGAAGAAAAAGAGGTGGCCTATGCTTCTGCGACTAGTCTACGCCTACACAAGGAAGATCAAGACTTTGTCGCTAAATTCATGCCCAATAGCCAACTCTTTCAGTCGGCTCCACAGGTATCTTGGGAGTATTATGACCAACTGCTCCGTTATCAAATCCTAACCCATCCGGATTTGACACAGATTTTTCAAGTCAATGAAGAACTGGCCAATCGGATAAAAGATGCGGTTCGAAGTGCTAGTTCTGTGGAAGACCTGGTGGAGAAAGTCGCAACCAAGCGCTATACCAAAGCACGTGTGCGCCGCATCTTGACCTACATCTTGGTAGGGGCGATGGATCAAGCTCTTCCCTATGCCATTCATGTCTTAGGATTTTCCGCAAAGGGACAAGCTCATCTCAAAGGCTTGAAAAAATCAGTAGAAATCGTGACCCGAATCGGTAAGGAACCTTGGGACAGTTTGACCCAGCAAGCCGATCAGGTGTATCAACTAGGCCATCCCCAATTGCCAGAGCAGATCTGGGGGCGGGTGCCAGTGAGAGTGGAAGATCAATAAGAGGTGAATAGTCGAGCAACTCCAATTGGAAGGATACACAAAAAACTCTTCCAAGTCTTGTGATTTATGATATAATATAAAAGATTGAAAATAATTTGAAAAAATTTAAGGAGAATCCTCATGGGACGTAAATGGGCCAATATTGTTGCCAAGAAAACTGCCAAAGATGGTGCCAACTCAAAAGTGTATGCTAAATTTGGTGTGGAGATCTATGTAGCTGCTAAAAAGGGTGAACCAGATCCAGAACTAAATACTGCTTTGAGATTCGTTATTGACCGTGCGAAACAAGCGCAAGTGCCAAAGCACGTGATTGATAAAGCGATCGATAAGGCAAAAGGAAACACTGACGAAACCTTTACAGAAGGACGTTACGAAGGATTTGGACCAAATGGTTCGATGTTGATCGTTGATACCTTGACGTCAAACGTCAACCGTACAGCTGCTAATGTCCGTGCTGCTTTTGGTAAAAACGGTGGGAACATGGGAGCTTCCGGTTCTGTATCTTACCTCTTTGACAACAAAGGTGTCATCGTATTTGCTGGTGATGATGCCGATGCGATCTTTGAACTTTTGCTTGAAGCAGATGTTGATGTAGATGATGTCGAAGCAGAAGAAGGAACGATCACAGTCTACACTGCTCCAACTGATCTTCACAAAGCGATCGTTGCTTTGCGTGAATCAGGTGTCGAAGAATTCCAAGTAACAGAATTGGAAATGATTCCTCAATCAGAAGTTGAGTTATCAGGTGAAGATTTGGAAACATTTGAAAAACTTTACAGCGTTCTTGAAGATGACGAGGACGTACAAAAAATCTACACCAACGTAGATGGATTCTAATCACTCATAAGGATTGTAGTGAATCCCATAAATCAAGAAAAAGGATAGCTTCTCAGATCAAGCTATCCTTTTTCTCTGTCTGATGAGGATCTATCTTTTGTAAGTGATGTCCTGTATAAGCGTAAATACGGGTCAGGGGTGATTGGGAGAGTGTGGAAACCTTGAAATAGAAATAATGGTCTCGATGATCCCGACTTTTAGTATGGTGAAGACGAAAGTAGTTTCGCTGGCCTGCTGCCATAGAGTGGAGAATATCGTCTTCTAAAAAGACGAGCGGCGTAGAAGTAGCGGCCCACTTGTAAAAGTCCATCTCAAATTGGTGGTAATTCTCTGAAAAATAATCAAATTGTAATTCGTGTTTAGTCTGAATTGGTTTCATACGGTGTTTCCTCAGCTTCAATAAAAATGATAGAGGTCAGAAGGAGCCGGTGGTAGTGACCATTGCTTTTGAGAAGAAGCTCAGAAGCAGATAAGGTGTGAATCGAACCTGTGTAGGTTGCAAATTGATTCCCCTCTAGAGTCGTGATCGAGATCGTCGTTTGTTGTTGGAAGGCCTGCTCCAGGAGCTGGATCTGTTCAGCAAGTGGAAGAATCGTGAGCTGACTGCGGTCAATTTCTTTTGTGTGAAGGGCAGTTGTGTGCTCAGATAAAAAGAAGCCGGCCCATTTGGCCATGCCACGGTCTTGAAATTCGCGTGCGGATTGATAAGGGAGATAAGAACGGTCGATCATGTTAATCCATCTAAGCCTCCTGCGGAATGTCCGCCAGTTAGTTTACTGCGTGCAATGGCGCGTGAGTTTTCTAGTAGTGAGGAGCCTTTCTGAAGAGAGGTAAAGCCAAATTGGTCCCGAATGCGGTCGATGGTCTGCTGGAGATTTTCCTCTTTTTCTAGGGCTATTGGATCATCAAAGAGAGAAAAAAGTTGGAGAGATTCCTCGACAAGTTCGCCATAAAAAACACCAATCTGCCGAATGGCTCCGCCTTCGTACTTGGAGCGAAAGAGCCGCAGAACAGTATCGGATAAAACCTTGGTGGATTGCGTGGGTTCAATCTTTTGCTGACAATGAATGGACGGAAGCCCCTCAATTTTGGAGTAGGAGGCATGAATGGAGACTAGCTGAGTCTTCTTTTTTTTCCGTCGCAAGCGGATAGCCACCTGTTCAGCCATCTCACGAAACACCAGTTCAATGTCTGTTTGTAGGTGGTAGTCATAGGGCAAGATTTGAGAATTGCCAATGCCTCGTGACTTCGGACGATAAGGTTTGTGGACATTGCTTTCATCAATGCCATGAGCATGGAACCAAAGTTGAAGCCCCATGACTCCGAATTCTTTCTTTAAGAGATCGGGATGAGCCTGAGCCAGTTCTTTAATCGACGTGATCCCGATCCCTTGCAATCGTTTTTCAGTGCGACGTCCAATGCCCCAAAAATCAGTGAGCTGGGGCAGTTTCCAGACCTTGCTTTCTACGTCTTCGTAAGACCAGTTGGAGCGCATATTTCGGCAATGCTTGGCTTCGTTGTCCAAGGCTAGCTTGGCAAGAAGGGGATTGGCGTTGCTGAGGCCAATGGTAGAATAGATTCCAGTTTCCTGCCAGATTCTTTTTTGAATCCTGGCAGAAAGAAGGTCCAGTTTTTCCTTTCGCGAGAGGGAGGAATCTGGAATAAAATAATTTAAGGAAGAAGTCAGATCGATAAAGCCTTCGTCGATCGAGTAAGGAAATATGTCATCGGGTGCCGCAAATTCCTGAAAAACCTTCTGAATCTCCATATTGACCTGAATGTAGGCATTCATGCGTGGCGGCACAATCAGGGTCCTCTTGGCCCAGGATTCAATGTAGGAAACAAAGGTTGGATCCGTTGGCAATCCTTGCTTTTTGGCGACGTAGCCATTAAATTTTCTGGTTTTGAGGTCAAAAGGTAGGTCGTAGCTACGGCTGACATTCTTCTTGCCAAAGACTTGTTTGAAAACGGGAGAACTCGCTAAAATCAGGCCAGCAGAATTGTCGCTTCGACTCATGACGCAAAGAGAAGTCGTCAAGGGATTGAGCCCCAGACGGACACATTCACAACTGGCATAAAAACTTTTCATATCCACAAAAGCAATATCAGAATGAGGCTCACGTGAATAATCAAATAGCATATTTAAACCTCGAGTGGGAGAAAATGCCCGACCACAATGCCGACGATTTTGGGCTCGTCTTCATAGGGAGCAAATAAATCATCGTAGTCAGGGTTGATGGATTCTAAGCGCAAGCCTTCAGCCTCCCGATAGACTTTCTTGATATAGGTCTTTCCATTCCAGATGAGGGCGTAGACAGCCCCATCATAGTCAAAGCCAGTCTGCTTCATGAGGGCAACAGAGCCGTTGGGGTAGAGAGGTTCCATCGAATCACCTGATACCCAAGAAGCGAAATCGTGCTGGATCTCTTGGTCAAAATAGACAGTTTCATAGTCTGTTTCGTTGTCATAAAAGGTATGTCCCAAACCGGCTGCTAGTTCAATCGAAAGAACCTTATAAGCAGTCAAGGAAACAACTTTTTGCTGCTGTTCGAATAACTGGCTGGCCAACTGGTCGACTTTCTTTTGATGAGGTGGGGTTAATAAAGGGTAGGTGTAGAGTGCGGAGTCTTTGTTAATAAAGTAGTCCTCTTTAACGGAGAGGCGCTTGGCCAACCTCCTGAGATTTTTTTCGTGTGGCTCTGCTAAGCCATTCTCCCAACTGGAGTAAGTCTTGCGAGAAATCTTGAGATCCTCGTAGACATCAGCTTGGGTCAAGCCTTTTTCTAGGCGTCTTTCTTTTAGTTTTTTTGCATCAAACATGTCGCTTCTCCTATGTAACGTTTTAAAAGTTACATACAGTTTATCAAAAATGAATCCTTTTTGCAAGAGAAAAATTCAGTTGAAAACGAATGAAAAGACTTGATTTTGATTGAAAAAAGAGTATAATCATTTCTAAAATGTCTATAAATGAGGAACTATATGAAAAAAAGTTTTATCCACCAACAAAAAGAAATTTCGTTTGTTAAAACGACTTTCACACAATATTTAAAAGATAAATTGGACATCATTGAAGTCCAAGGGCCAATTTTGAGCAAGGTCGGAGACGGGATGCAGGATAACCTTTCTGGGATTGAACATCCGGTATCTGTAAAGGTCCTTCAAATTCCTGATGAGACTTATGAAGTCGTGCATTCACTCGCAAAATGGAAACGCCATACCTTGGCACGTTTTGGTTTTGGCGAAGGAGAAGGTCTCTTTGTCCATATGAAGGCTCTTCGTCCAGATGAAGATTCGCTAGACGCTATCCACTCTGTTTATGTAGACCAATGGGACTGGGAAAAAGTCATCCCAAATGGTCAACGCAATATCGCCTACCTCAAAGAAACGGTTGAAAAAATCTACAAGGCGATTCGTTTAACAGAACTAGCAGTAGAAGCGCGCTATGACATTGAGTCAGTTCTTCCAAAACAAATTACCTTCGTTCACACAGAAGAGTTGGTGGAACGCTATCCAGATTTAACTCCAAAAGAGCGTGAAAATGCCATTGCCAAAGAATTCGGAGCCGTTTTCTTGATCGGGATTGGTGGAGAGCTTGCAGATGGCAAACCACACGATGGCCGTGCACCTGACTACGATGACTGGACAACAGAGTCTGAAAATGGCTACAAGGGCTTGAATGGTGATATCCTAGTCTGGAATGACGTTCTAGGTTCAGCCTTTGAGTTGTCTTCAATGGGGATCCGTGTCGATGAAGATACGCTTCGCCGTCAAGTTGCGATTACAGGGGACGAGGATCGTCTCCAATTAGAGTGGCACAAGGCTTTGTTAAATGGTCTCTTCCCACTCACGATTGGTGGAGGGATCGGACAATCTCGTTTGGCTATGTTCTTACTTCGTAAGAAACATATCGGTGAAGTCCAAACCAGTGTCTGGCCTCAATCTGTCCGCGATGAATATGAAAATATCCTATAAGGAAGAAAGAGAGTGGGACAGAAATCGGTAATTCGTTAGAATTCGATTTCGTCGTCCTACCTCCGCACAGTTGAGTAGGGCTGTAAAAGCTGATGAAATCAGCGTAGTAGAGCCCACTCAACTACTGCGTCTTGCTCGACAATCCAAAAATAATTGAGAGGCTAGGACTTTTGTCCCAGCCTCTTTTAGTTGTCGCTTGACCATATCAAATCGCAATTTTCTGATTTTTTTTGGTATAATGGTCCCTATGAAAATAGTATCCGGAACCTATGGGGGACGTCCCCTAAAAACACTTGAAGGAAAAACAACCAGACCGACTTCTGATAAGGTCAGAGGGGCCATGTTTAATATGATCGGTCCTTACTTTGATGGAGGAAGAGTGCTGGATCTCTATGCAGGAAGCGGTGGCCTCTCTATCGAGGCAGTCTCTCGAGGCATGTCAGAGGCGGTTCTAGTGGAAAGAGATCGTCGAGCGCAGGAAATCGTGGCAGCTAATATTGCCATGACCAAGGAAAAGGAACGGTTTCAACTGTTAAAAATGGAGGCTAAGCAAGCCTTGGGGTTTCTAACGGGCACCTTTGATCTGGTTTTCTTAGACCCGCCTTATGCCAAGGAAGAGATTGTCCGAGATATCGAAATCTTGTGTGAGCGCCACCTCTTATCAGAAGACATCATGATTGTGTGTGAGACCGATAAACACGTGGAACTCCCTGAGGAAATCGGACAGGTGGGGATCTGGAAAGAAAAAATCTATGGAATTAGTAAGGTAACAGTATATGTCAGATAGAACTGGATTGTTTACCGGATCGTTTGATCCGATTACCATTGGGCATGTGCAATTGATCGAGCGGGCGAGTCGCTTGTTCGATCGTGTCTATGTCGGAATTTTTTATAATGCGGAAAAGGTTGGTCTCTTTTCTATTGAGCAGCGCGTGCGTATGGTAGAAGGGGCCTTGGCTCATTTGGAGAATGTTGAAATTGTGACGTCGACTCAAGAGTTGGCTGTGTCCGTGGCGCGCAATCTTGGCGTAGTGACCTTGATCCGGGGCTTGCGTAATGCGCAGGATCTAGTTTATGAAGCCAATATGGATTATTTCAACCACCAATTAGCGCCTGAAGTGGAGACCATTTATCTCTATGCTCAGCCTCCTTATCAGGCTATTAGTTCCACCCGTATTCGAGAGTTGCTGGCTTTTCAGCAGGATATCTCACCTTATGTACCAGAGAGTGTAATGGAGGAAATCAAAGATGACCCAAGCGAATAAACCAAGCTTGACCCCTAAAAAGAAAAAAGGACGGTTGAAAGAATACCGATGGCCAATTGCAGGCGTTCTTTTCTTGCTCCTCTTGCTAGCTGCTTTTGTGATTCGCCTTCCCTATTACATTGAGATGCCGGGAACGGCTGAAGATATTCGATCCGTCATGACAGTAGATGGAAAAATGGATACCAAGTCGGGATCCTATGATTTTGTAACTGTCGCAGTGAAAGAAGCAACTCCGGCTGATTTGATCTATGCTTGGGCGACACCTTTTACAGATATCTACTCTGCTAAGGATATGACAGGTGGTAGCTCCAGCCAAGAATTTACGCGAATCAACCAATTCTATATGGAAACCTCACAAAATATGGCCATCTACCAGGGGCTAAAGACAGCTGGAAAAGAAACCCAGATGGACTTTCTAGGAGTCTATGTCATGCAGGTGGCAGATGACTCGACCTTTAAAGGAGTCTTGAACATAGCGGATACCGTAACTGGTGTGAATGGCAAGACCTTTAAGAGTTCCAAAGAATTGATTGACTATGTCGGTTCTCAAAAAATTGGCGATCCCGTTTCGGTGACCTATATTGAGGATGGACAAACCAAGACCGCAGATGGGAAGATCATCAAATTAACCAACGGGAAAAACGGAATTGGGATTAGCCTGATCGACCGGACGGAAGCCAAAGGCGATGTTCCTGTCCAGTTTGCGACCCAAGGAATTGGTGGACCAAGTGCCGGCATGATGTTTAGCCTAGCCATCTACACTCAAGTGGCTGATCCAGATCTTCGTCAGGGACGCCATATTGCAGGGACAGGAACCATTAACCAAGATGGGACGGTTGGTGATATCGGTGGGATTGACAAGAAAGTCGTCGCAGCAGATAAAGAAGGAGCAGAAATTTTCTTTGCCCCCAATAACCCTGTTTCTAAAGAAGAAAAGAAAGCCAATCCCAAGGCTAAATCGAACTATGAAACCGCTAAAGAAGCAGCGAAACAAATCCATTCGAAGATGAAAATTGTGCCTGTCAAAACCCTTCAAGATGCTATTGATTATTTGAAGAAGAAGTAAAGTAGTATGCCAAACAAAGTTTGGGACGTGAATATGCGAAGTGGCGTTAGCAAAAGGGAAAATTCACCTCCTAATCAAATTCAAGTTTTTGCATATCAATCTCTCTATTTTTAGAGAGATTTTTTCTTTATACTAGTGTCAGAAAGTAAGGGAGGTAGTTGGAATGATTGAAAATAGTTTATTTTCCATTTCAGTGTTCTTAGCGGGGATTCTATCTTTTTTCTCTCCGTGTATTTTACCGTTGATGCCAGTCTATGTAGGGATTTTATTGGATTCTGAGCATGAAAAAACGGTGCGTATTTTTGGAAGAGATATTTCTTGGTATGGTTTGGTCAAGACCCTCTGTTTTATTGCTGGTCTATCAACCGTATTTCTCATCCTAGGTTATGGTGCGGGTGCCCTGGGTCAGGTACTCTATGCTCCCTGGTTCCGTTACCTACTAGGAGGGATTGTCATCTTATTGGGAATCCATCAGATGGGTCTCATCAATCTTCAGCAACTCCAAAAACAAAAGAGTATCCAACTGAAGAAGGATGAAAAACGCAACGAATTCTTCAATGCCTTTCTAATTGGAGTGACCTTTAGTTTTGGGTGGACTCCTTGTGTCGGACCTGTATTGAGCTCCGTTTTAGCAATTGCGGCCTCTGGAGGAAATGGTGCTCTACAAGGAGCGCTCTTAATGCTGGTTTACACCTTGGGCTTAGCTCTTCCCTTCCTACTCTTGGCCCTGGCTTCAGGCTGGGTCTTGCAACGCTTTGCCAAACTCAAGCCCCATATGGGGACCTTGAAAAAAATCGGTGGTGCTCTCATCGTCTTGATGGGCATCTTGCTCATGCTGGGCAATCTCAACAGTCTAGCATCCCTGTTTCACTAATCTTGAATGATTAAAGGAGAAAAATCATGAAAAAAATTCTTACACTTACCATTGCTACGCTTAGCCTTGTCACTTTAGCAGCTTGTTCTGGACAAAAATCGGATTCAGATATGAAAAAAACGGACGATAGTAGTATGATGAAGAAGGACGATATGAAGAAGGATGACATGAAGGATTCGTCCATGTCCGATGATAAAATGAAAAAAGAAGACATGAAAGATTCATCTATGATGTCTGACAGCAGTTCTGAAATGAAGGATGATATGAAAAAAGATGAGATGAAATCCAGCGATTCAGAAATGAAAGATGAAAAGAGTGGATCATCTGATATGAAATCAGACAAGGAATGAAAGAAGGGAGAGGTCATCTGAGGATGACTTTCTCCTTGTTTAAAGAGGTAATAATGATGAAGAAATTAGCTTTAGTAGCTGCAGGATTCTTGTGTACTGGACTTTTGGGGGCTTGCTCGAGTCAAGGAATGGCTACTTCCAATAAGGACATGAGCCAACAAACAGCCAAAGCTGGGGCTAGGCAACCATCTGGCAAGAAAGTGAAGGAGTTTAACCTGCAAGGAGTAGACGGTAAGACCTACCGATTATCCGATTACAAAGGGAAGAAAGTTTACCTCAAATTTTGGGCTTCCTGGTGCTCAATCTGTCTTTCAACATTAGGCGACACAAATGATTTAGCAAAGGCAGAGGAGGGTAAGGATTATGTGGTCTTATCCGTTGTAGCTCCAACCTTTAATGGTGAAAAATCGGAAGCAGATTTCAAAAACTGGTACCAGTCTTTGGATTACAAGGATTTCCCAGTCTTGATGGACAGTAAGGGCGACTTGCTCAAAGAGTATGGGATTCGCTCTTATCCATCTGCTCTCTTTATTGCGAGCGATGGAACTCTCGCTAAGACCCATATCGGTTATATGAGCAAGGAAGACATCGTCCAGACTCTAAAAGAAATGAAGTAAGGAGGACATAAAATGGAAACAAAATGGAAACTCATTTCCATTCTTTTAGTGGGGCTATTTTGTTTTGGAATCTTTTTCCTTATCAAAGGATCCATGGCCTTGGATACATCAGATGCGACGACTGAGCAGATCAAAAAAGCGTCCATGAGTCAGACACCAGTAGCAAACAAAAAGAAGGAAGAAAAAGTCAACCCAGAAGACCAACGAGAAATCTATCTAGCTGGTGGTTGCTTCTGGGGCGTAGAGGAATATTTCTCCCGTGTTCCAGGTGTGATCGATGCTGTATCAGGTTACGCCAATGGGAAGGGAGATACAACCAAGTATGAATTGGTCCCTCAAACAGGCCATGCTGAAACAGTTCACATCACTTACAATGTCAAGCAGGTATCTCTGAAAGAATTGCTCCTGCACTATTTCCGGATTATCGACCCAACGTCGAAGAATCGTCAAGGAAACGATCAAGGTACTCAATACCGAACAGGTGTCTATTATGTCTCTCAAGAAGACCTTCCAACCATTAACCAAGTCTTTGATGAAGTAGCAAAGAAATACGACAAACCGTTAGCAGTAGAAAAAGAGCCACTGATCAATTTCATCCAGGCGGAAGATTACCACCAGGATTATCTAAAGAAACATCCGAATGGGTACTGCCATATTGATGTCAATCAAGCTTCTTATCCGGTGATTGATGCTAGTCGCTACTCTAAACCGAGTGATGAGGAGATCAAAAAGAAATTGAGCCCAGAAGAATATGCGGTAACACAAAAAAATGATACCGAACGGGCCTTCTCCAATCGTTACTGGGATCAGTTTGATGCCGGTATTTATGTAGATGTCGTGACCGGTGAGCCGCTCTTTTCCTCTAAGGATAAATTTGATTCTGGATGTGGTTGGCCAAGTTTTAGCCGTCCCATTAGTCCTGATGTGGCGATTTATAAGGAGGATAAGAGTTTCAATATGACTCGGACAGAAGTTCGGAGCCGTGTGGGAAATTCCCATCTGGGTCATGTTTTTACAGATGGACCCAAGGAAAAAGGAGGCCTTCGCTATTGCATCAATAGTTTGTCTATTACCTTCATACCTAAAGCAGAAATGAAAGAAAAGGGCTACGGTTATTTATTAGACTATGTCTGAGACAATTCAGTCTATAATTTGCTATAATAAGTATAGCAAAAACAAGTAGGTGAAAGACATGTACGCGATTATGATTGTGGAAGATGAAGAGTTGATTCGGCAGGGTCTGACTTCCTTAGTCAACTATGAACAGTTTGGAATGACTGTCATCAATCAGGCAGAAAATGGGCGTGAGGCTTGGGAGAAGTTTCAAGAGCAACCAGCCGATATCCTTCTAACCGATATCAACATGCCACAAATGAATGGCTTGGATCTAGCCCATCTCGTTAAAGAGAAATCTCCGTCTTGTCATATCATTTTTTTGACAGGTTATGATGACTTTGAGTTTGCGAGAAAAGCCATCAAGTTAGGTGCGGATGATTATTTGCTGAAGCCTTTTTCAAAAGATGATATTGAAGAGATGTTAGCCAAGGTGAAAGGAAAGCTAGACAAAGAGCGAAAGAAAGCGCAAGTCGAAGATTTGGTCAGCCATGGTTATTCGACAGAGTTGGAAGAAGCCATTCATGCTCGTTTAGCAGATTCGCAGTTAACCCTGAAGGATTTGGCCTATCAACTTGGCTTCAGTTCCTCTTATCTAAGTGTATTGATCAAGAAAAAATTGGGACTTCCTTTCCAAGAATACCTCATCCAAGAGCGAATGAAGAAGGCTCAACTCTTGCTTCTCACGACAGATTTAAAGATTTATGAGATCGCCGATCAGGTTGGTTTTGAAGATATGAACTATTTTTCTCAACGCTTTAAGCAGGTTGTTGGGGTGACGCCAAGGCAGTACAAAAAAGGAGAGCATGAATGAAACGATATCCCTTGCTGATTCAGCTGGTCCTCTACTTTTTTCTCTTCATTCTCTTACTTTTTGGTCTCATCGGTAGCCTTTACTATCAAACGAGTTCAGGGACGATCCGCCAGCTAACGGAGCGGACGACAAGAAATAGTATCGACCAAAGTAGTCAGTTTATTACGTCTTATCTAAAAAAATTAAAGCAGACCACAACGGTGCTTAGCAAGGAACAGGCTGTTCAACAATTTGCCCAAGATAAGAGTGCGGATCAAGAAACGGTTCAGCACTTGATGCGAACGATGATTGAAACGGATCCGGACTTGGTCTCTGCGGTCTTGGTGACCAAGGATGGACGTCTGGTAGCGACAGATTCCAAAATCAGCATGCAGACTTCCTCAGACATGATGAATGAAAGCTGGTATCAAGAGGCGATTAAGGAAAGAGCCATGCCAGTTTTGACGCCAGCTCGAAAGGAATTCTTGACTTCGGAAAAAGAAAAATGGGTGGTTTCTATTACCCAAGAAGTGGTTGATCAGACTGGTCAAAATCTTGGAGTAGTACGCTTGGATATTGGCTACGATAGCCTTCAGGCTTACTTGGATCACCTGCAACTAGGGAAACAAGGCTTTAGTTTTATCATTAATCAAAAGCATGAGTTTGTCTACCATCCTAAAAAAACGGTCTATTCCTCCAGCCAAGAGATGCAGGCCATGCAGCCCTATATTGCTGTGACAGATGGCTATGCAAAAGGAGGGCAGAATTTTATCTATCAAGTTCCGATTCCAAATAGTGATTGGACCTTGATTGGAGTAGCTTCACTTGAAGGACTTCAGATGCTTCAGTCGCAACTCCTATACTCTTTCATTGGTCTAGGATTACTGGCCTTGATCATGTGTTTAATAGGGCTTGGCTTTGTTCTGCGTTTGTGGATCAAACCCTTACGAGACCTTCAGACCATCATTTTGAGGATTGGATCAGGAGATGCTCACGTGAGGGCTGCAGCCAAAGGATCTCCAGAATTGGTCGACCTCGCTCAAGCTTTTAATGCCATGTTGGATCAAATCGATCATCTCATGCAACAGGTAAAGGAGGAGGAGCAGAACGCACGGCGTTACGAGCTGCGGGCACTTTCGGCTCAGATTAATCCGCATTTTCTCTACAATACCTTGGATACGATTGTCTGGATGGCGGAGTTTAATGATAGTCGGCGCGTGGTCGACATCACTAAGTCTCTGGCTCAATATTTTCGACTGGCTCTCAACCAAGGCCAGGAACAAATCCTACTGAGAGATGAAATTGACCATGTTCGCCAGTATCTTTTCATTCAAAAACAACGTTATGGTGAAAAGCTCAATTATGAAATTCTAGAAGATGAACGGTTGGGCGATTATCAGCTACCCAAATTAGTGCTTCAACCCTTAGTGGAAAATGCGATTTACCATGGCATTAAAGAGATCGATCGGCCAGGTCTCATTCGAGTGACAACTGAAGTCAGTGGAGACTCCGCCTGCGTATCGATTTTTGACAATGGACAAGGGTTTGATTTATCCGGATCAACAGACCAAACCCTTCTTCGTTTAGGAGGTGTTGGCTTGAAAAATGTGGACCAACGATTGCATCTTCAATTTGGCGAAGCCTATCATATGGAGATTGATTCTAAAGCTAATAGCTATACGAAAATCACACTTTATTTGCCCCTTTCATCTGGCGATGAATCTTCATAGAGACTGGGACAAAAGTCCTAGCCTCTCAATTATTTTTGGATTGTCGAGCAAGACGCAGTGGTTGAGTGGGCTCTACTACGCTGATTGCATCAGCTTTTACAGCCCTACTCAACTGTGCGGAGGTGGGACGACGAAATCGAATTCTAACGAATTACCGATTTCTGTCCCACTCTCTTTTTGCTGTCAAAGGAATTTCAACTCTTTTCTAGTCAAATCTGACGCAAGTTATCAAATTTATGATAGAATAAAGTGTTACAGTAAATAGATTTTGATGAAGGAACACTATGCGAAAAGAGATTGACCCTGAATTATATAATTACAATAAATTTCCTGGACCTGTGTTTCGTCAGGTAGGAGACCAGATCCTTTCAGAAAACCTCTCCTTTGAGTTGTTAAAAAATGAAAAGGAAGCATTTGATGCGACCGTTTTTGGTCAACGATTTTCTGAGATTTTAACCAAATTTGATTACATTGTTGGTGATTGGAGCAATGAGCAGTTGCGCTTGCGTGGCTTCTATAAGGAAGAACGCGATGTTGCAACGATGGATAAACTAAGTCGCTTAGACGATTATTTGTTAGAATATTGTAGCTATGGTTGTGCTTATTTTGTCCTTGAAAATAAGGAGCCTCATCGTGCTTCCTTTGATAAGAAATCACCGGTCAAAAAAGCTCAATCAGAAGAAAGAGAGCCTAAGAAGCGTTCGCGCAATCGCAAACAAAAAGATCGTTTCCAAAAACGAGAACGCGACAAGGGACAGTCAACGAATAACTCGAAAAAAACAAGACCGTCTGCTGAAACTAAAAAAACAACAAAGACGAACAACAAACGTCATTTTGTGATTCGTCAAAAAGAGGAGTAAGAAAGAATGAAACCATCGATTTATAGTTTAACACGCCAAGAGATGATTGATTGGGCGGAAGAAAATGGCGAAAAGAAATTCCGTGCAGCACAAATCTGGGAATGGCTCTATCGTAAACGTGTCCAGTCTTTCGAAGAAATGACCAACCTTTCTAAGGACTTAATTGCGAAGTTAAACGATCAATTCGTTGTCAACCCACTCAAGCAACGGATCGTGCAAGAGTCAGCAGATGGAACGGTCAAGTATCTTTTTGAATTGCCAGATGGCATGTTGATTGAAACCGTCTTGATGCGTCAGCACTATGGTTTATCTGTTTGTGTAACGACTCAGGTAGGATGCAATATCGGTTGTACCTTCTGTGCTTCAGGTTTGATCAAAAAACAACGCGATTTGAACAATGGGGAAATCGTGTCTCAAATCATGTTGGTCCAAAAATACTTTGACGAACGGGGTCAAGATGAACGGGTCAGCCATATCGTTGTCATGGGGATCGGAGAACCATTTGACAACTATAACAACGTCTTGAAATTTATCCGGACCGTCAACGATGATAAAGGTCTAGCGATTGGGGCTCGTCATATTACCGTATCAACTTCTGGTTTGGCCCATAAAATTCGCGACTTTGCAAATGAAGGGGTGCAGGTCAATTTGGCGGTGTCTCTACATGCTCCAAACAACGACTTGCGCTCTAGCATCATGAAGATCAACCGGGCTTTCCCAATTGAAAAATTGTTTGCAGCGATTGAATACTATATCGAAACCACGAACCGTCGGGTGACCTTTGAGTACATCATGTTGAATGAAGTCAATGATGGGGTTGAGCAAGCCTTAGAGTTGGCAGAATTGCTCAAGAATATTAAGAAATTGTCTTATGTTAACTTGATTCCTTATAATCCTGTCAGTGAGCATGACCAATATAGCCGGAGTCCAAAAGAACGGGTTATGGCCTTCTATGATACCTTGAAAAAACAAGGTGTCAACTGTGTGGTGCGTCAAGAGCACGGTACAGATATTGATGCTGCCTGTGGCCAATTGCGTTCCAATACGATGAAACGGGATCGGGAGAAAGCGATTGTTGAACATGCGCAACCTTAAACAAGGGCTGATGGATCAAACAGAACTAACAAAGAGAGGAAGAAGGCTGTTACAGAGTGGCAGCTTCTTCTATTTTATCCTCTTGTGCCTGATGTGCTTTTTGCCTCAACAGCCAGAGCCAGGTATGGAAACACCGGGAATTCAACATTTTGGTCGCATCGTCGTCCTACTGGTTCCACTTAATTCGTTGATGAATTTTGGCCAGATCACCAGTGTCATCCAACTCATCAAGGTGATTCTCCAAAACGTAGCCAATGTCTTTTTGTTAAGCCCGCTGGTCTTTCAACTTCTCTGGCTATGGCCCTGGTTGCGGAGTCACAAACGGGTCTTACTCTTTGGCTTTGGTCTAAGTCTATGGATTGAATCTAGCCAAGTGCTCTTAGATCTTTTGTTTGATGCCAATCGTGTCTTTGAGCTAGATGATTTGTGGACCAATACCTTAGGGGCTTACCTGGCCTATCTAGGCTTTCAGTATCTCCAAGCGCGATTGCTAGCCAAAAATGGGGAAATGTAAAATCCGAACATTTCAGTCACTTTTTGAAATTTTTGTTGACAAAGTCAGAAGCGGGAGCTATAATAGCTTCAAGACATCAGAAAAGTAGAGATTTTTCTCACTTCCAGGGAGCTTGTGGTGATTGCGAACAAGCAGTGGTGAATCTTGAAATGGGCTGATGCGTTTATGATGATGAATTTGAAACAATAAAAATTCGGTGAGCACACCTTATCGTGCACCCTGTTGTTAGACAGGTCAGAGATGTAGGAGAAAAATAGCTTCCTACAATTGAGGTGGCACCGCGGTATCGAATCGTCCTCACACAGATTTTTCTGTGTGAGTTTTTTTGTATCTCAAAAGGACCCTGTGAGACTGCAGCTCAAAGGACCAACGAGAGAGAAAAAAGATCATAAATAGGATTGAAAATATAGAAAAGAGGATACAATCATGACAGAAACAAAAGGCTATTTCGGACAATTTGGTGGATCTTTCGTACCAGAACCCATTCAAAACTTGCTCGATCAATTAGAGGCAACTTTTGAACAGTATAAAAATGACCCAGAATTTATTGCAGAATACAAACATTATTTGAAAGACTATTCTGGACGGGAAACACCGCTCTACTTTGCGGAAAGTTTGACAGATCATTTAGGTGGGGCGAAAATTTATTTGAAGCGCGAAGACTTGAACCACCTAGGTTCTCATAAATTGAATAACGTCTTGGGGCAAATTCTCTTGGCTAAACGCATGGGCAAAACACGCGTGATTGCTGAAACAGGAGCTGGTCAACATGGTGTGGCTACAGCAGCTGCGGCAGCTAAGTTTGGTATGGCCTGTGATGTCTACATGGGAGCAGAAGACGTCGAACGTCAACGTCTCAATGTCTTCCGCATGGAAATGATGGGGGCAACCGTTCATGCGGTTGAAACAGGAACAAAGACCTTGAAAGACGCCGTTGATGCTGCTTTTGGAGCATGGATGGCAGACCTCGATGCTTTTTATGTCTTGGGTTCTGCTGTTGGACCTCACCCTTACCCAACCATTGTGCATGAATTCCAAAAAGTGATCAGTGAAGAGTCTAAACGTCAAATTTTGGAAAAAGAAGGTCGTTTGCCAGACTATGTGATTGCCTGTGTCGGTGGTGGATCTAATGCCATTGGTGCCTTCTCCCAATATGTAGGTGATGAAGAGGTCAAATTGGTCGGTGTTGAAGCAGCTGGTCATGGCTTGGACACAGACCAGCACGCAGCAACCATGACCAAGGGGACTGTTGGAGTTGTCGATGGGATGAAGACCTACGCTGTCTTTGGCGAAGATGGAAAAGTAGCGCCAGTGTACTCGATCTCTGCTGGTTTGGACTACCCAGGTGTAGGTCCAGAACATGCCTTCTTTAAAGATTCTGGTCGTGTTGAATATGTGGCAGCGACAGATGATGAAGCGGTTCAAGCTCTTCTTCTCCTCAGTAAGACAGAAGGGATCCTCCCAGCTATTGAAAGTTCACATGCGATTGCAGAAGCTGTCAAACGTGCTCCACAATTGGACAAGGACAAGATTATTATTATCAATGTCTCTGGACGTGGGGATAAGGACGTGGCTGCCATTGCAGATTATCTAGAAGCGAAAGCTACAAAATAAGAAATCTTATCTGCTTAAAAATGTAAAAAACAGTAAAGCATGATAACTCAGAAAAAGACAGGGAACAAAAGGAATCCGGTCTCTTTCTTTTTTGAGGGCAAAGAAGAGAATGCCTAAGATGGATGCGATCTGGATGAGAATGAGGATCTTGGTAGAAGAAAAGCTGAGTGAGAAGGTGGCGAGTAAGAGAAAATCTCCCGCCCCCATTCCAATAAAGAAAAAGTGGGCACCGATCGCAAGGAGTAAAAAGACCAGCATGAGGAGATTACTAGCGGATAAAAAGAGGACTAAGGCATGGAGACAACACCAGATGGCCAAGGGGTATTCCATAAAGCGTAGGTCATAGATGGCTAAAACAGCAGATCCGAGTAACGTCAGAAGTTGAGGCAGAGAAAGAAAACCATTGGCACAGGCTAAGAAGATCAGGCCACTCCAGATCTCAAAAAGGCAGTACCAAAATGGGTAGGTCTGATGACAATAGCGACAGCGAAAACGATGCAGTAGTTGCGAGATAATGGGGATGAGATCCCAAACTCCAAGGACGTGCTGGCAGTGATCGCAATGACTGCGAGGAGTGAGAATGGATTGGTTTGGGAAGCGATCGACCACTAGTCCCAAAAAAGAGGCGAAACAAGTACCGATGGTAAAAAAATAAAAGTTGATCATACTTATTTATTCGTAAACAAATCGAAAAATGTCATCATTTACTTGAAAATCTTGTAAAGCCTTTCTAAATTTGATACAATAATGAACATGAAAAACCTGTATGATGTTCAACAATTTTTAAAACGTTTTGGAATCATCATTTATGTGGGGAAGCGCCTCTATGACATCGAATTGATGAAAATTGAGCTTCAACGTCTTTATGATGCAGGCTTGATGGAGCGGCTCGATTATTTAGAAGCCGATACCGTTTTAAGAAGAGAGCACAAGCAAGAATTAGAATTTTTGAAAAAGAGTGAGGTAGAGTGATGGGAAATATCATTTTTTGGTTGGTTGTTTTAGGAATAGTTGGATGGATGGTGTTTAATTATTTCCGCATCCGTAAAGCTGCTAAATTTGTGGACAATGCTGCTTTTGAAGAGTTGATTCGTAAAGGGCAGTTGATTGACTTGCGAGAGCCAGTTGAGTTTCATGCAAAGCATATTTTAGGAGCGCGCAACATTCCTTCTACTCAGTTGAAGTTGAGCCTTGCGGCCTTGCGCAAAGACAAACCGATTTTGCTCTATGAGAATAGCCGTAGTTCGCGTGTCACCAATGCGGCTCTCTATCTCAAGAAACAGGGCTATACAGACATTTATGTCTTGTCTTATGGTCTTGATTCTTGGAATGGGAAAGTGAAAAAAGACGCTTAATAAAAGAGAGTGGGACAGAAATCGGTCATTCGTTAGAATTCGATTTCGTCGTCCCACCTCCGCACAGTTGAGTAGGGTTGTAAAAACTGATGAAATCAGCGTAGTAGGGCCCACTCAATGCACGACAATCCAAAAACAATTAAGAGGCTAGGACTTTTGTCCCAGCCTCTTTTTATCTCGTTTTTTCAAGGGAATCTTTGACCCAGGTGAGCTCCACTTCATTCAAAGGCCGGCTTTCGCCAGGGGCTAACTGAGGATCCAAGGTGAAGGGACCAAAAGACAAGCGTTTTAAGGTCATTACTTTGACGCCAATGGCTAAGAACATCTTTTTCACTTGGTGGTATTTTCCTTCTGAGATTCGGACCTGGGCCTTGCTGTAGCTAGGGCTACTTTCTAGAATGGTTAAGGAAGCAGGCTTACAGATGGGGCCATCTTTGAATGAAATCCCATTCTGAAATTGCTCGATGTGGGCTGCATAGAGCGGTCCATTGACTTCAACTTGATAAGTTTTATCCACATGATATTGAGGATGTAGAAGTTGAAAACCAAGGGGCCCATTATCTGTGATGAGGAGCAGACCACTGGTATCGCGATCGAGGCGACCAAGCGGATAAAGATCTGGATATTCTTGTTGGGGATCTACCAGATCGATTACTGTTGGATGCTGGGCATCTCTTTTGGCAGTCACGGCTCCAATTGGTTTATGGAGCATGTAGTAGTGGTGACGCGGTTCCTGAATGAGCCGTTCCCCTATTTGAATCTCTTGGAGTCCAGGGTCGATGTTTTGTGACAGTTTTTTAGCTGGTAGGTGATCGACCAAGATTTGCCTTCGGGCCAGAAGTTGTTTGATGTCTTTGCGAGCGTAATGATGGTCTGCCATCAATTGATCTAATCTCATGGGAGCCTCTTTTTCTGAAATTCTTATCATCAGTGTATCATGAAATGAAAAGGAAATCGAGTCGGAGAAAAGAAATGAGGATGAAAACATTTACAACTAGCTGAACTGTGTTTTTTAAACGGGACTGTGGTATAATTGTTCAGTTAGAAATATTATTTAAAATTATATAGAGGAAATCATGACAAAATTAAGAGAAGATATTCGTAACGTTGCGATCATTGCCCACGTTGACCATGGTAAAACAACCTTGGTAGACGAATTGTTGAAACAATCGCACACCTTGGATGAACGTAAAGAATTGCAAGAACGTGCAATGGACTCAAACGATCTTGAAAAAGAACGTGGGATTACCATTCTTGCTAAAAATACAGCCGTTGCTTATAACGGAACTCGGATCAATATCATGGACACACCAGGACACGCGGACTTCGGTGGAGAAGTGGAACGGATCATGAAAATGGTTGACGGGGTTGTATTGGTCGTAGATGCCTACGAAGGAACTATGCCTCAGACTCGTTTCGTATTGAAAAAAGCCTTGGAACAAGACCTTGTGCCGATCGTTGTAGTTAATAAAATCGATAAGCCATCTGCTCGTCCAGCAGAAGTAGTAGACGAAGTCTTGGAACTCTTCATCGAGCTAGGTGCGGATGATGACCAGCTTGACTTCCCAGTTGTTTATGCATCAGCGATCAACGGAACATCATCCTTGTCAGATGATCCAGCAGATCAAGAAAAAACTATGGCACCGATCTTTGATACCATTATTGATCACATCCCAGCTCCAGTTGATAACTCAGATGAGCCCCTTCAATTCCAAGTGTCTCTTCTTGACTACAATGACTTCGTTGGTCGTATCGGTATCGGACGTGTCTTCCGTGGTACAGTTAAGGTTGGGGACCAAGTTACCCTTTCTAAACTGGATGGTACAACTAAAAACTTCCGTGTGACCAAACTCTTTGGTTTCTTTGGTTTGGAACGTCGCGAGATTCAAGAAGCTAAAGCTGGTGACTTGATCGCTATTTCTGGTATGGAAGATATCTTCGTTGGAGAAACCATCACACCAACTGACGCAGTAGAAGCACTTCCAATCCTTCACATCGATGAGCCAACCCTTCAAATGACCTTCTTGGTCAACAACTCACCATTTGCAGGTCGGGAAGGGAAATGGGTGACCTCTCGTAAGGTCGAAGAACGCTTGCAAGCAGAATTGCAAACAGACGTCTCTCTTCGTGTTGACCCGACGGACTCACCTGATAAATGGACAGTTTCAGGACGTGGGGAATTGCACTTGTCTATCTTGATTGAAACCATGCGTCGTGAAGGATACGAATTGCAAGTATCTCGTCCAGAAGTTATCATCAAGGAAATTGATGGTGTCAAATGTGAACCATTTGAGCGCGTACAAATCGACACACCAGAAGAATACCAAGGATCTGTTATCCAAAGCCTTTCTGAACGTAAAGGTGAAATGTTGGATATGGTCGCAACTGGTAACGGTCAAACTCGTTTGGTCTTCCTTGTTCCAGCGCGTGGGTTGATTGGATACTCAACAGAGTTCTTGTCAATGACACGTGGTTACGGAATCATGAACCACACCTTTGACCAATACTTGCCAGTGATTCCAGGAGAAATTGGTGGACGTCACCGTGGTGCTCTTGTTTCCATCGATAACGGAAAAGCAACGACATACTCGATCATGTCTATTGAAGAACGTGGTACGATCTTTGTCAATCCAGGTACAGAAGTTTACGAAGGAATGATCATTGGGGAAAACTCTCGTGAGAACGACTTGACTGTCAACATTACGAAAGCAAAACAAATGACCAACGTCCGTTCAGCTACCAAGGACCAAACAGCGGTTATCAAGACTCCTCGTATCTTGACCTTGGAAGAATCTCTTGAGTTCTTGAACGACGATGAGTACATGGAAGTAACACCTGAATCTATCCGTTTGCGTAAACAGATCTTGAATAAAGCAGAACGCGAAAAAGCAAATAAAAAGAAAAAATCAGCAGCTGCTGAATAATACGAAAAGAAAGGAGAAACAAAATGGTCTATTTTATCTTAGGGATTTTGATTCTCCTTTTTTACCTTTTTATGACCCCAAAGAGTATTCGTGGTACCTTAAACAGTGTCACAATGGTGGTCTTGATCGTCTCTTTTATCGTTCTTGCTTGTCTAGCCATTTTTCAGATATTCCAACTACCGTCCGAGTTTTTTGTCGGTGCCTTTCTAGCCTTTGTTGGCTACCTGGCTTTGGTAGATATTTCCAAAATGACGACCAAACAGAAAAAATAAACGGTGACGTGATTTTTAAAGCCCTTTGGGCTTTTTAATTTTGCTAAAAAAAGGTAAAATAGAGAGTGATAAAAATGGAGCGAAGAAATCATGAAATTTGTGAAACAATTTGAAAATAAAAAGGTTCTTGTATTAGGTTTGGCTAAGTCAGGCGAGTCAGCTGCCCGTTTGTTGGATCGCTTAGGAGCGATTGTGACCGTCAATGATGGCAAACCTTTTGAAGAAAATCCAGCAGCACAAAGTTTACTGGAAGAAGGGATTAAAGTTGTGACAGGAGGTCACCCTCTGGAGTTGTTGGATGAAGACTTTGCAGTCATGGTCAAAAATCCAGGAATCCCTTATACGAATCCGATGGTCGAAAAAGCGCTTGAAAAGGGCATTCCAGTCCTCACTGAAGTGGAATTGGCCTATCTGATTTCGGATGCGCCAATTATTGGGATTACAGGATCAAACGGAAAAACGACGACGACAACCATGATCGGGGAAGTCTTGACGGCTGCTGGCCAAGGTGGTCTATTGTCTGGGAATATCGGCTTTCCAGCCAGCCAAGTCGCACAAACAGCGACAGAAAAAGAAGTTCTGGTCATGGAATTGTCTTCTTTCCAATTGATGGGCATTGAAGCCTTCCATCCAGAGATTGCAGTGATTACCAACCTCATGCCAACCCATATCGACTACCATGGTTCTTTTGAAAATTATGTAGCTGCCAAATGGAATCTTCAAAAGAATATGACAGAAAAAGATGTCATTGTGTTAAACTTCAACCAAGACCTGGCTAAGGAACTGGCTACAAAAACCAAGGCAAGGGTCCTTCCATTTTCTACAATCGAAAAAGTGGACGGTGCTTATTTGGAAGATGGACTTCTCAAGTTTAAGGGAGAAGCTGTCATGCGTGCGGATGAACTGGGTGTTCCAGGAAGCCACAATGTAGAAAATGCCTTGGCAACGATTGCTGTTGCAAAAGTCCGAGGTGTGGAGAATGAGGTCATTAAAGAAATCTTGTCGGCCTTTGGAGGAGTGAAACACCGTCTTCAATATGTGGATGAGATTCAAGGTGTCAAATTCTACAATGATAGCAAATCGACTAATATTCTAGCAACACAAAAAGCTCTTTCTGGTTTTGATAACAGCAAGGTGATCTTGATTGCAGGGGGGCTCGATCGTGGCAATGAATTTGATGAATTGGTGCCTCACATTACTGGTTTAAAGGAAATGGTGATTCTAGGGGAATCAGCTCCTCGAGTGAAACGCGCAGCCGATAAAGCAGGCGTCCCTTATGTCGATGCAGCAAATGTAGCAGATGCTACAAAGAAAGCCTTCGACTTGGCTAGCCCTGGCGATGTTGTACTACTAAGTCCTGCCAATGCCAGCTGGGATATGTATCCGAATTTTGAAGTGCGTGGGGATGAATTCCTTGCTACAGTAAAAGGGTTGAAATAAGATGAAAAAAATAATGTTTACTGGTGGGGGAACCGTGGGACATGTGACCCTTAATCTCCTCTTGATTCCAAAATTTATCGAAGATGGATGGGAAGTCCATTATATTGGAGACAAAAAAGGAATCGAATACCAAGAGATCAAAAAGTCTGGCTTAGACGTGCGATTCCATTCAATTGCAACGGGGAAATTGCGCCGCTATTTCTCTTTCCAAAATATGATGGATGTGTTCAAGGTGGCTTGGGGAACGCTCCAGTCCATTGCAATCCTGCTTCGTGTGCGTCCACAAGTTCTCTTCTCAAAAGGGGGATTTGTCTCGGTGCCACCAGTGATCGCAGCTAGACTCACGCGTGTCCCTGTCTATATCCATGAGTCGGATCTCTCGATGGGATTGGCCAATAAAATTGCTTATAAATTCGCTACCAAGATGTACACGACTTTTGAGCAAGCTCATGGTTTAACAAAGAGTGCGCATATCGGTGCGGTAACCAAGGTCACAGATCATGTTCCGACAACTTCTGAAGAATTAGAAGAAAAAACAAAAGGTTTCCGAAAAGACTTGCCGACACTTCTCTTTGTCGGAGGATCTGCTGGTGCGCGTGTCTTTAATGAATTTGTGACAGAGCACAAAGCAGAGCTCTTGCAGCACTACAATATCATCAATTTGACGGGTGATTCAACATTGAATCAGGCTGAGGGTGGCTTGTATCGAGTGGATTATGTAACCGATCAGTATTTGCCCATGCTCCAGAAGGCTGATTTAGTGGTGACTAGAGGTGGAGCCAATACCTTATTTGAACTCTTGGCCATGAACAAACTCCATTTGATTGTACCGCTAGGAAAAGAAGCCAGCCGTGGCGATCAGATTGAAAATGCCCAATATTTTGTGGATAAAGGTTATGCAGAGCAATTGCAGGAAGATCAATTGACGCTCGAAACCTTTAATGAAACCATTCAAGAAATGTTGAAGCAAAGCCAAGTCTACCACCAAGCAATGGAAAAATCGACAGAACTCCTTTCACTAGACGATTTTTATGGCCTGCTTCAAAAAGATATCAGTAAGGGAAAAGATGACGGACGACAATAAAAAAACGCCAACGGATGACAAAATTACAGAATTGTCAGCCTGGCAAAAAAGAAACAAAGAATATTTAGAAAAAAAAGCGCTTGAAAAAGCGGAAGAAGCTGAAACAGAGGAAACTGAAAGCGAAGAAGCAAAAGAAGACGAAGACCTTTCAGAAAAAGAGACAGCTTCCGTCTCAGAGGAAGAATCTGAAGAAATAGAAGAGTCTGAAGAGGAAGATGAATCTGAGGCCGAAGAGGATCCAGATGCGGATGGAGAAAGTTCAGAAGGAGAAGAAGTTGATCCGGCTAAAGAGGAGCTAGATCCTTCAGAGAAACAAGAGAAAAAGCCTTCATTTTTTAAAGGCTTGAAGACGAAAAAACCAAAGAAGGAACCGACAGTGGCAAAACGCCACATCTATCGTGCCCTTCCGGTTATCGGAATCAGCTCGATTGTCGCCCTTCTCTCGATCTACTTTTTAAGCCCCTTATCCACACAGAAAGTGATTGAATTTTCAGGGAACAAGGCGGTTGACCAGCAACTCTTGTATGAAAAAAGTCGCATCAAAGAAGAAGATTATACTCTGACGACTTTCCTTCATAAATCGGTCTATGAACAAAATATGAAAACGGCTAGTCCATGGATCAAAGAGGTTCACATGCATTATCAATTCCCGGTGACTTTTAAAGTCAATATCGTGGAACACAAAGTGGTTGCCTATTATGTGACCGGAGAAGACCACTATCCAGTATTGGAAAATGGAGAAGTAGTTGAGACAGTAACTCCAGCTTCGGAATTGCCGTTCTCCTATATTAGCTTAAAATTCTCAGATCGAGAATTGGTTAGACAATTTGTCCAAGAAATGAAGTCTATATCTTCTTCCATTACGGATAAAATTGTTTCGGTAGATCTGACTCCGAGCAAGGTCACCAAGGATCTGGTGACCATCACCATGAAAAACGATAATAAAATCTTGGTGCCTGTTTCCCAAATTACCCGCAAGCTTCCTTATTATAAAGCCATTAGTAAGCAATTAGACGATAATTCCACCATTGATATGGAGGCTGGAGTCTTCAGCTATAGTGAACAATCTATCGCAGATGCCAAAGAGCAAGCTGAAAAAGAAAAGGCTGAAAGTACAGAAAAGCAAGAAGAACATTCTGAGGAAGCAAGCCAAGAACAGAATCAAGAACAGAATGCAGAAGGAGAAAATTCTTCTGGGAATGAGTAAAGCCCATAAATTATCTCAAATAATTGAAGAAAAAATGTCCATTTTAGGCTTCTTTGTGATATAATGAAGTTTGGATAGTTCCAACTAAAAGGGCTATAAATAGATGTAAAGTGAAAACAAATAAAGAGAGAGGACTGGTGTAATGGCTAGAGACGGCTTTTTTACAGGTTTAGATATCGGTACTAGTTCAATAAAAGTATTGGTGGCAGAACATGTCAATGGAGAAATGAATGTAATTGGAGTCAGCAATGCAAAAAGTGCTGGCGTCAAAGATGGAATTATCGTAGATATCGAAGCTGCTTCAAATGCAATTAAAAATGCAATCAGCCAAGCTGAAGAAAAAGCAGGGATTTCAATCAATCTAGTCAATGTTGGGTTGCCTGCAAACTTACTACAAATCGAAGCAACTCAAGGAATGATTCCAGTCACAAGTGATTCGAAAGAAATCACAGATGCAGATGTTGAAAATGTTGTCAAATCTGCACTCACAAAAAGTATGACACCGGATCGTGAAGTAATCACCTTCATTCCTGAGGAATTCACAGTTGATGGTTTCCAAGGAATTCGCGATCCACGCGGAATGATGGGGATCCGACTTGAAATGCGTGGTCTTCTTTATACAGGACCTCGTACAATCTTGCACAATTTGCGTAAAACCGTTGAACGTGCAGGCTTACAAGTTGAAAACATCATCATTTCACCGCTTGCGATGATCAAAACAGTCTTGAATGAAGGCGAACGTGAATTCGGAGCAACGGTGATCGATATGGGTGGTGGCCAAACAACGGTGGCATCTGTTCGTAGCCAAGAACTTCAATTTACAAATATCTATCAAGAAGGTGGCGATTATGTTACCAAAGATATTTCTAAAGTATTGAAAACTTCTCAAAAATTGGCAGAAGGCTTGAAGTTCAATTATGGTGAAGCCTATGTGCCATCTGCTGGAAACGAAGTCTTCCATGTAGAAGTCATCGGTGAAGTAGAGCCAGTTGAAGTGACTGAGAAGTATTTAGCTGAAATCATTTCAGCACGTATCAAACACATCTTTGAGCAAATCAAACAAGACCTTGAGAGAAGACATTTGTTGGATCTTCCTGGTGGTATTGTGATTATCGGTGGAGGTGCGATCCTTCCTGGTGTTGAAGAATTGGCTCAAGAAGTCTTTGGTGTAAATGTGAAATTGTTTGTTCCAAATCAAATTGGAATTCGCAATCCAGCTTTTGCCCATGTAATTAGCTTGTCTGAATATGCAGGCAATTTGACAGATGTGGATATTATTGCTCAAGCTGCAGTTCATGGAGACGAAGTCTTGCGTCAACAACCGATTCAATTTGATCGTCCAGTGCAACCACAAGTACAACCACAACCTGCTGCTCCAGCACAACCGGTAGTACCTGCATACAATGCTGAGAAGATTGAATCTCCAGTGGATGCTCAAGAAATTCCAGCAGCAAGCAATGATAGCAAACAAGAACCAAAAACTACATTCACAGACCGAATGAAAAATTTGATCGGTAATATGTTTGATTAAGGAGTGTAAGTATTTATGACATTTTCATTTGACACAGCAGCGGCACAAGGTGCAGTAATTAAAGTAATCGGTGTCGGTGGCGGTGGCGGTAACGCCATCAATCGTATGATTGACGAAGGCGTTGCCGGAGTAGAATTCATCGCAGCTAATACAGATGTTCAAGCACTTTCAAGTGCTAAGGCTGAAACAGTTATCCAATTGGGTCCAAAATTGACTCGTGGATTGGGTGCTGGAGGTCAACCTGAAGTTGGTCGTAAGGCAGCTGAAGAAAGCGAAGAAGTGTTAACAGAAGCTTTGCAAGGTGCAGACATGGTCTTCATCACTGCAGGGATGGGTGGAGGATCTGGTACAGGTGCTGCACCAGTCATCGCTCGTATTGCCAAAGCTGTAGGTGCTTTGACAGTAGCCGTTGTCACTCGTCCATTCGGGTTTGAAGGTTCAAAACGTGGCAACTTCGCTATTGAAGGGATCAACGAACTTCGCGAACATGTAGATACATTGTTGATTATTTCTAATAACAACTTGCTTGAAATTGTAGACAAGAAGACACCGCTTCTTGAAGCTTTGAGTGAAGCAGATAACGTTCTTCGTCAAGGTGTTCAAGGGATCACTGACTTGATCACAAGTCCTGGATTGATCAACCTTGACTTTGCAGACGTGAAGACTGTTATGGAAAACAAAGGAAATGCCCTCATGGGTATTGGTGTTGGTAGCGGTGAAGAACGCGTTATCGAAGCGGCTCGTAAAGCTATTTACTCTCCACTTCTTGAAACTACAATTGATGGTGCAGAAGACGTGATCGTCAACGTAACAGGTGGTTTGGATATGACATTGATCGAAGCAGAAGAAGCTTCAGAAATTGTGAACCAAGCTGCAGGTCACGGAGTGAACATCTGGTTGGGTACATCTATTGATGAATCTCTTAAAGATGAAATCCGCGTGACGGTTGTTGCAACTGGTGTCCGTCAAGACAAGGTAGAACGCGTTAGTGGCATTGCTTCCTCACAACGTCCTTATAAAACAGGACCACGTGAACAACGCCCACAAGCTGCACCATTTGACCGTGAATTTGATTTGAAACAAGATGTTGAATTGCCAACAACTCCAAGTCGTCCAGCGGTAGAACCAAACCGTGGCTCAGCCTTTGGTGATTGGGATATTCGTCGTGAGAATATCGTTCGCCAAACTGAACCAACATCAACACATCAAGTTGATCGTTATGTAGATTCATCTTCAGATGATGATGAATTGGAAACACCACCATTCTTCCGGAATCGTTAATCATGAATCTGGTAGAGAATGCTGATCTTGTTCGGCAACAAGTAGAAACAGCAAGAAACAAAGCTAACCGTCAAGATCAAGTTAATGTGATAGCTGTCACCAAGTATGTGGATGTTGCCACAACAGAAGCACTGGTGAAAACAGGTATCCAACATATCGGTGAAAATCGTGTCGATAAATTCCTAGAAAAGTATCAAGCTCTCAAAGAGTATGACCTCACTTGGCACTTGATTGGGAGCCTCCAACGGCGGAAAGTAAAAGACGTGATCAATCTCGTCGATTACTTTCATGCCTTGGATTCGGTGAAGCTGGCTCAAGAAATTCAAAAGCGAGCAGAACACCCGATCAAGTGTTTCCTCCAAGTGAACATTTCTGGTGAAGAAAGTAAGCATGGATTTGCACCCGATGAACTGGATGATGTTTTAGCGGAAATCGCACAGCTGGACAAAATTGAAATTGTTGGTTTAATGACGATGGCTCCTTTTGAGGCTAGTCAAGAAGAGTTGCAGGATATTTTTTCAAAAACTCACCAACTTCAGAAACAACTAGAAAAGAAACAATTAAAAAATATGCCTTTTTCAGAACTAAGTATGGGTATGAGTCGTGACTTTGAAGTAGCCATTGCGAACGGAGCGACTTATGTAAGAATTGGGACATCATTTTTTAAATAGGAAAGAACTATGTCATTAAAAGATAAATTTAACAACTTTATTGACTACTTCACAGAAGACGGTGAAGAAGTAGAAGTTCGCGAGGCAAAAGCAGCTGGGGCGGAAACTCAACCAGTTCCACAGCCACAGCCGACTCCTCAAGTGACTTCTCCACGTCCACAGATTAGTCAAAAAGAACCGGTAAGACAAAAACCGACTCCTGTCGCACCTGTTACGACTCCAGTGTCTACAGCGGCAGTGAAGGAACCTGTTTCAACAACGAAAAATACATCTGAAAATATTACTCGCTTGCATGAACGTCAACGTGAATTGGCTGCTAATCGTGCGAATACAGATGAAAAGATTACCATTGATGTACGCTATCCCCGCAAATACGAGGAAGCGACTGAAATTGTTGATCTATTACTATCTAATGAGAGTATCTTGATTGACTTCCAATATATGACTGAAGTACAAGCACGTCGTTGTTTAGATTATTTGGATGGGGCACGTTATGTTTTAGCAGGAAATCTTCGTCGTGTTGCAAGTACCATGTACTTGTTGACTCCAATTAATGTAGTCGTTAACATTGAAGATATCCGCCTTCCAAATGATGTGGAAGTGACAGAATTTGACTATGATATGAAACGTAATCGTTAAGATGGTTATCTTTCAATACTTATCAAATATCATTCAAATCTATTCCATCATTCTTGTCATCTATGCCTTACTATCTTGGTTCCCTGGGGCACCTCAAAGTACTCTTGGACAAATGGTTCACCGCCTAGTTGAACCATTTTTGAGCCTTTTTAGAAAGTTACCATTACAGTTTGGGGGCTTGGATTTTACAGTTCTAGTAGCACTTTTGGTCTTGAACTTGATGAATCAGTTATTAGCCCGCTTGTTCCTATTTTTGATTGGATAGAATACGATGGGACAGACAGAGATTTACCAACATTTCAATCGCGAAGATCACGAATTCATTGATCGCTGTATTGAATTGTCTGAAAGAGTGGTGGAACGCTATTCTGTTGAGGTGACGGGTTTTTTAAACCCTCATCAGGTCACTATTTTACGAAATGTCGCGGCAAGCTACCAATTACAGGTCTTTGCTTCCAGTGATGAGCAGAAAATGGAGTATGCCAAGGTTATTGTTGCTCCGGATTATTACCAATTAGATCCAAGTGACTTTGATCTGGCCTTATTGGAAATGGTCTATGCTTCAAAATTTCATCACTTGACCCATTCCCAGGTACTGGGGACCATTGTTCACCAATTAGGTGTGGAGCGCAAGTCCTTTGGAGATATTCTGACGAGTGATGGAAAGATCCAAGTATTTGTTGAACGGCGTTTTGTTCACTATTTTATGGATCACATCCAGAAAATTTCTCGGGTACCTGTTAAGCTGAGGGAAGTTCCTCTCTCTGAACAAATGATCGTAGAGGAAGAAAGCCAGCAGCGAGATATTCTCGTGTCGAGTTATCGGTTAGATAAGGTGATTGCTGGGACCTTCAAGCTTTCACGCTCACAAGCTAGTCAGTTGATTAGTTCTGGTTTAGTGAAAGTTAACTATGCGACTACTTCCAATGTTAGCTATGCTGTAGGTCTGAATGATTTAGTCAGTGTCCGACGCTTTGGGCGTCTTAAAATTGTTTCTGAAAATGGTATTTCAAAGAGTGGAAAATATAAAATAACTGTTGAAGTACTCTTAAGTAAAAAATGAGGAGGAGTTATGGCTCTTACTGCTTTAGAAATTAAAGATAAAACTTTTGGCGTTAAATTTAGAGGGTATGATGCGAACGAAGTAGAAGAATTTCTAGATATCGTTGTTCGCGATTATGAAGATCTTGTTCGTTTAAATCATGATCAAGAAGCAAAAATTCAAGCTCTTGAAGAACGCTTAAACTATTTTGATGAAATGAAAGATTCATTGAGTCAATCTGTTTTGATTGCACAAGATACTGCGGAACGTGTCAAACAAGCCGCTAACGAACGTTCTGAAAATATTGTTCGTCAAGCTGAACAAGATGCACAGCACTTAGTAGATGAAGCAAAACAAAAAGCAAATGAAATCCTTCGTCATGCAACGGATAATGCCAAGAAGGTTGCCGTTGAAACAGAGGAATTGAAGAACAAGACACGCGTCTTCCATCAACGTTTGAAATCAACCATCGAAAGCCAATTGAGCATTATCGATACACCTGAATGGGATGAAATTCTTCGTCCAACAGCTATGTACATTCAAACAAGTGATGAAGCTTTCCGTGAAATTGTGGAGAAAGCTTTGGGTGAATCAGTTCACCATCATCATGCAGAAGATGATAACATTGATTTGACTCGTCAATTCTCTCCAGCTGAAATCGAAGAATTGCAAAAACGCATCGAAGCTGCTAATTTAGAATTGGGTGCAACACAAGCGTTTGAAGGTTTGAATGAAAAAGTTCAATCCGCTTTAGAAGAAGCAGAGCACGCTCGTCATGAAAATGAGGAAGTCGTTGAGGTTGAAGAAACTGTTCAACCAGAAGATGATGCAAATCGTGAATCTGTCAATATTTTATAATTTTGTAAAAACAGGTCCATTAATGATAGGTCTAGCGAGCAGATGATGGTGGAAGATCTGCACTCCCTCTTAATGGATGATCCTTTTACAGTATTCGTTCTGAACCCTTGAGTAAGAACGGACGTTTCCCTCGTTACGGGATGAGAGGAGAAGGTCGCTTGCGACTTCTCGAACAAAGGTGGTACCACGAGCAATCGTCCTTTTTAGGATGCTCGTGTTTTTTTTATAGCTTTTAAATCAATAAGGAGACATAATGAAACTCAAAGAAACATTGAATCTTGGGAAAACAGCTTTTCCAATGCGGGCTGGGCTTCCAACGAAGGAACCAGTTTGGCAAAAAGAATGGGAAGATGCAAAATTGTATCAACGCCGTCAAGAGTTGAATGAAGGAAAACCGCATTTTACCCTTCATGATGGCCCTCCCTATGCCAACGGAAATATTCACGTAGGGCATGCCATGAACAAGATCTCAAAAGATATCATTGTTCGTTCTAAGTCTATGTCAGGCTTTTACGCCCCTTATATTCCAGGTTGGGATACCCATGGTCTACCAATTGAGCAAGTCTTGGCTAAACAAGGTGTCAAACGTAAAGAAATGGACTTGGTTGAGTACTTGAAACTCTGCCGTGAATACGCTCTTTCTCAAGTAGATAAACAACGCGAAGACTTCAAACGTTTGGGTGTTTCAGGTGATTGGGATCACCCTTATGTAACCTTGACGCCTGACTATGAAGCAGCACAAATCCGTGTCTTTGGTGAAATGGCCAATAAAGGCTATATCTACCGTGGGGCTAAGCCAGTTTACTGGTCTTGGTCTTCTGAATCAGCCCTTGCTGAAGCAGAGATTGAATACCATGATTTGGTTTCAACGTCTCTTTACTATGCGAACAAAGTTAAAGATGGTAAGGGTGTCCTAGATACAGATACCTACATCGTTGTCTGGACAACAACTCCATTTACGGTTACAGCTTCTCGTGGATTGACGGTGGGTGCAGAGTTTGATTATGTCGTAGTGAAACCTGCTGGATCTGACCGCAAGTACGTCGTAGCATCTGAGCTCTTGCCAAGCCTTTCTGAAAAATTCGGTTGGGAAAATGCTGAAGTCCTTGCAACTTACCAAGGAAAAGAATTGAACCATATCGTTACAGAACATCCATGGGATCCTGAAGTGGATGAATTGGTGATCCTTGGTGAGCATGTAACCCTTGATTCAGGTACTGGTATCGTCCATACCGCTCCTGGTTTTGGTGAGGATGACTACAATGTAGGGATTGCCAATGGCCTCGAAGTTGCTGTTACTGTTAACGAACGCGGTATTATGATGGAGAATGCTGGTCCTGATTTTGCAGGTCAATTCTACGACAAGGTTGTTCCAACGGTTATCGAAAAACTTGGCGATTTGCTCCTTGCTCAAGAAGAAATCTCTCACTCCTACCCATTTGACTGGCGGACGAAAAAACCAATCATCTGGCGTGCCGTGCCACAGTGGTTCGCTTCTGTATCAAAATTCCGTCAAGATATCTTGGACGAAATTGAAAAAGTGAAATTCCACTCAGAATGGGGGAAAGTCCGTCTTTACAACATGATTCGTGACCGTGGTGACTGGGTCATCTCTCGTCAACGTGCCTGGGGTGTGCCTCTTCCAATCTTCTATGCAGAAGACGGGACACCAATCATGACAGCTGAAACCATCGAACATGTGGCTCAACTCTTTGAAGAGCATGGTTCGATCATCTGGTGGCAGTGTGAAGCGAAAGACCTCTTGCCAGAAGGGTTTACGCATCCTGGTTCACCGAATGGCGAATTTACAAAAGAAACAGATATCATGGACGTCTGGTTTGACTCAGGTTCATCATGGAATGGGGTTGTGGTTAACCGTCCAGAACTCAAATACCCAGCTGATCTTTACCTAGAAGGTTCAGACCAATACCGTGGTTGGTTCAACTCATCTCTTATCACATCTGTGGCGAACCATGGTGTCGCACCATACAAACAAATCTTGTCTCAAGGTTTTGCTTTGGATGGTAAAGGTGAGAAGATGTCTAAATCTCTTGGAAATACCATTGCTCCAAGCGATGTTGAAAAGCAATTTGGTGCAGAAATCTTGCGTCTCTGGGTAACCAGTGTAGACTCAAGCAATGACGTGCGTATCTCAATGGATATCTTGAGCCAAGTGTCTGAAACTTACCGTAAGATTCGGAATACTCTTCGTTTCTTGATTGCCAATACTTCTGACTTTAACCCAGCTGAGGATGCAGTAGCTTACGAAGAACTTCGTTCTGTTGACAAGTACATGACCATTCGCTTTAACCAGCTTGTCAAGATCATCCGTGACGCTTATGAAAACTTTGAGTTCTTGACGATCTACAAAGCGCTAGTCAACTTTATCAACGTTGACCTGTCTGCCTTCTACCTAGATTTTGCCAAGGATGTTGTTTACATCGAAGGAGCTAAATCCCTTGAACGCCGTCAAATGCAAACAGTTTTCTATGATATCCTTGTGAAAATCACGAAACTCTTGACGCCAATTCTTCCTCACACTGCTGAAGAAATCTGGTCCTATCTTGAGTTTGAAGAAGAAGACTTCGTTCAATTGTCAGAATTGCCAGAAGCAGAAACGTTTGCCAACCAAGAAGAAATCTTGGATACCTGGTCAGCCTTCATGGACTTCCGTGGTCAAGCTCAAAAAGCCTTGGAAGAAGCGCGGAATGAAAAAGTGATCGGTAAATCTCTTGAAGCTCACTTAACTGTTTATCCAAATGAAGTTGTGAAAACTCTTCTTGGAGCTGTTGATAGCAATGTTGCTCAACTCTTGATTGTTTCTGAGTTGACCATCGCAGAAGGGCCAGCTCCAGAAGGTGCAGTGACCTTTGAAGATGTAGCCTTCACAGTTGAACGTGCAGCTGGTGAAGTTTGTGACCGTTGCCGTCGCATCGATCCAACAACGGCTGAACGCCACTACCACGCAACCATCTGTGATCACTGTGCAAGCATCGTCGAAGAGAACTTTGCGGACGCAGTCGCAGAAGGATTTGAAGCTAAATAATAAGATGTGAAAAATCGCAGGGAGAGAGTCTCCTTGCGACTTTTCAATAAAGAGGAAGTTATGTGGTACCAGAAAGAATTTAAGGAACTAGAACTGAAAGAGTTTTACGAGATCGTTCAGCTACGATTAGAGACTTTTGTCGTGGAACAAACTAGGATCTACAATGATCTCGATGATGTTGATTATCGATCTATCCATCTTTTTCATCAAAATAGGGAAGGACGTGTGGATGCCTATGCTCGCATATTCGAAACAGGGCTGACAATTCATTTTGGCCGAGTGGCTGTTGCCGAAGGCAGTCGTGGTCAAGGACTAGGAAAGGCTATGGTAGAGCAAATTTTGGACCTTTGTGAACAAAGATTTCCTGAACGGACCATTGAAATTGAGGCTCAAGAACAGGTGGTAGGCTTGTATGAAAAATTAGGTTTTCAAACGGTGAGCGAGCCCTTTATCTTGGCTTCTACCCCTCACGTAAAAATGATCTATCAGAAATAAAGAATCCTTTCATCTCATAATCGAGGTGAAAGGATTTTTTTTGGAAAAAGATACCAAAGAAAAAAGTAAGGCAAATTGGCCTTACTTAGTAATTGGAAAGGAAATTTCAATTAGTTTATCGGAGTAGAGGGTTTTAATAGCGGATTGGTCAATGATTTGAAGATCAATCTTACGTTTTAAAAAGAACTCACGAATTTTTTCTACTTCAGTTTCACGAATAGCTCGGTGTTTGTTACTGATCAATAATTCATAGTGTGTTGGGGCCTGTGTAAAAACAACATCGGTATTGCCCGCGGAATAAACCTCGACAAGCAAGGCGTCAGTGCTGGCAAGTTGGCTTTTGACCAGTGCAGCATGACTATTTGTGGTATTAATGAGCTTCATATGAGTTCCTCCTAACCTCTATCTTCATTTATTATAGCACTTTTTTATTTTTTGTGAAAGAATTCCTTTATTTTTTGTGGGTATTTTTCCACTGTTCAATGCCCCATTTGTGACTACCACGTTTGAGTTTTTCAATCGCTTCATCTACAGGAAACCAAGCAAGATTGTTAAAATCTTCCAGTGGTTTTTGAGTCTCTGTATAGTCTACCACTTCATAAATATAGGCAGGATTGTAGTAGTAGGTGTCGCGATGACTGGAATAGAAATACTCATCTGCTTGGCCATAGTATTGCCCTAAAATAGCGGTAAAGCCTAATTCTTCGATCAGTTCCCGTTTCAGAGCTTGCACGTGATCTTCACCTGCCTCAATTTCCCCTCCAGGTAAGAACCAAGCTCCATTAGGAGCTTGAACGAGGATGATCTGATCCTTGTCCTTATTGGGAATAACAGCGTAGACACCATAGCGATTGACGTAGGTCACATCTTGTTTCTTTTCACCAAAACTTGGAATGGTCATGGTTTTCTCTTTTCTTATTTTTTCATCATTATATCATATTTTTTAGCAAAAATCTGGAGAGAAAAAAGAAAGAGGCTGGGACAAAAGTCCTAGCCTCTCAATTATTTTTGGATTGTCGAGCAAGACGCAGTGGTTGAGTGGGCTCTACTACGATGATTTCATCAGCTTTTACAGCCCTACCCAACTGTGCGGAGGTGGGACGACGAAATCGAATTCTAACGAATTACCGATTTCTGTCCCACTCTCTGAATGTACATTTACTGATTATGCTTCTGACTTCTTTTCAGCCGTCTTGTGAACAGCTTTGATACTAATATTCCCATTGCTGGTCATGACTGCTTTGAGTTGTTTCTCACTTGGATGTTCCAGGTAATAATCGGTAATAGCATCTTCGATATGGTCTTGGATGGTACGACGGAGTGGGCGGGCCCCCATTTTTGGATCGTAACCCAGATCGACCAATTTTTCTTTGACCTTCTCTGTCACATCCAGATGAATATCATTTTGTGCGAGACGTTGATTGACCTCATCGAGCATGAGGGTAACGATTTGAAGAAGGTTTTCTTTTGATAGAGGTTGGAATTCAATGATGCCATCAAAACGGTTCATGAATTCAGGGCTAAAGAAGTTACCGAGTTCTCCAAGTACAGAGTTGGTTCGACCTTCGCGAGCAGCTCCAAAACCAACATTGGCCTCAGCTTTGCCGGTTCCAGCATTAGAGGTCATGATGATAATAGTATCTTTAAAGCTGACGGTACGACCTTGACCATCTGTCAAACGGCCATCATCCAAGACTTGCAAGAACATGTGCATGACATCTGGATGGGCTTTTTCCACTTCATCCAATAACACGAGGGAGTAAGGATTGCGACGAACCTTTTCAGTTAGTTGTCCAGCTTCATCGTAGCCAACATAGCCCGGAGGAGCTCCGACTAGTTTTGCTACGCTATGTTTTTCCATGTATTCGCTCATATCAAAGCGGATCATATTATCTGCAGAGCCAAAGAGCTCGATCGCTAATTGTTTAGACAATTCGGTCTTCCCGACACCGGTAGGTCCGACAAAGAGGAAGCTTCCGATCGGACGGTTAGGCGATCCTAGGCCGACACGATTGCGTCGAATGGCTTTCGCAATTTTATCTACAGCATCATCTTGACCGATCACATGAGCTTTCAAATCAGAAGCCAGATTGATCAATTGAGACTGTTCTTTTTCTTTCAAATCACCAACAGGAATATTGGTCTTTTGTTCAACGATGTGTTCAATCGTTTTTTCACTGATGACAGGGGTCTCTTGATCGGTGACATGTTGACCTTGCATTTCCTTGTATTTCGCGATTTGGTCGCGGAAGTAGGCTGCTTTTTCAAAATCTTCTTCGCGCGTCGCTTGGGCTTTGAGGTTTTCCGCTTCAATCAAGCGCTGGTCGATCACTTTTGGATCCACAAAGTTTAGGGTCAGGTTCATCTTAGACCCCGCTTCATCCAACAAATCAATGGCCTTGTCTGGCAGGAAGCGATCTTGGATATAGCGGTTTGACAGAATAGCTGCCGCTTCGATAGCCCCGTCTGTATAGTGGACGTGGTGGTAGTCTTCGTATTTTTTCTGGATGCCCTTGAGGATGGTGATGGTTTCTTCAACCGTTGGTTCATCGACCTTAACGGGCTGCATCCGACGTTCCAAGGCCGCATCTTTTTCAATGATACGGTATTCATTGAGGGTAGTAGCCCCAACTAATTGGAGTTCTCCGCGCGCCAAGGCTGGTTTAAGGATATTTCCAGCGTCCATATTGCCCTCACCAGCTGATCCTGCACCAACAATTTCATGGATTTCGTCGATGAACAGAATAACATCTTCGCGTTGACGAATTTCATCCATTAATTTTTGCATGCGTTCTTCGAATTGACCACGGATGCCTGTGCCCTGAACGAGGCTGACGACGTCTAGGCGGATGACTTCTTTTCCTTGCAATTTATGTGGAACGTCGCCATCGACGATTTTTTGAGCCAGGCCTTCCACAACGGCAGTCTTTCCGACCCCAGGTTCCCCGATCAGAACCGGGTTGTTCTTGGTTCGACGGTTGAGAATTTCGATGATACGGATAATCTCCTCATCACGGCCAATGACAGGGTCAATATCCCCTTTGCGGGCAATCTCTGTGACATTGATGCCGAACTCTTCTAACAGCCCTTTTGGCTTTTGAGGGCGTGCTTGACGAGGGTCTTGACCACCACCACGGTTATTGTTTTGGCCGTAGCCGCCACCTCCATAACTGCCTCCGGATTGAGTTGGAGGGGTTTGAGGTTCTTGCGGACTTTGGAAGTTTCCAAGGTTATTGAAGAAATCTTCAAAAGGATCTCCAGTGAGTTGGCTCCGTTGGGTCATGCCTTTCAAGAAGCTGTTATTTGGGTCTGTTTTCATAATTTTATAGCAATTTTGACAGAGGTCTACTTGCTGCTGACGTCCATTTACATTTGTATATAAATGGATGGTTGATTCATTTATTTTACAATTTTGACAAAGCATATACATACCTCACAGTAGGTTTTTGATGGTTTTCCATCAAGAGACGAGCCTATTTTCAAAAGGTCAAAAATAGTCAAAGATTTATAGTTTCATTATATCAGTATTCTAGAAGTTTGCAAGAATTTGCTACGGAATGTCGCTCAGGATTGAAGAAGAGAGCAAATCAATGGAAAAATGTGAATTTTTATTGGAAGAGCTTTCTCTTTTATGATAAAATAGGAGAGTAGAAAGTAAAGAGGAGAAATAAAATGGAATCACATTTAGTACGGATTATCAACCGTTTGGAGACGATGACAAAAGACGGTGGAAACTTGAAACGTAATTTTGAACGTGACGGTGTTGTTGTCGCTGAAGTAGCATACAACCACAATGAAGAAGAAGGTTCAACCTTTACACTTCGTGATGTTGAAGCGCGTGAAACCTATACATTTGATAGCATTGATTTAATTGCAATGGAAATTTATGAATTGCTTTACTAAGCAGCTGTGTGGATGAGTTTGGGGTGGTCTCAAGCTCATTTTTTGTCCATCTGGCTATAGTTTTCGTCTATAGGAAATTCTAATTAGGAACAGTTAGGTTTGAGAGTTGAAATCTGCTATAATAGAGAGGACTATTTTCATTACTTGACTAGAAAGAGAATTGATATGACGACACTCATTGATGGAAAGGCGCTCGCTACAAAATTACAGGGTGAGATTGCAGAGAAAACAGCACGATTAAAAGAAGAGACAGGAGTTGTGCCTGGCCTCGTTGTCATCGTGGTAGGAGATAATCCAGCTAGCAAAATCTATGTAAGAAATAAAGAGCGTTCTGCTATTGCGGCAGGCTTTCGGAGTGAAGTGAGACGACTTCCTGAAAGCATTAGCCAAGCTGAATTATTAGAAGTGATCGAACACTACAATCAAGATCCCCTTTGGCATGGGATTTTGGTACAGTTGCCACTGCCTAAGCATATCGATGCGGATGCAGTCCTTTTAGCCATTGATCCGACAAAAGATGTGGATGGCTTTCATCCATTGAATATGGGGCGCTTGTGGGCTGGAAATCCCCTCATGGTGCCTTCAACTCCCGCTGGGATCATGGAGATGTTCAAAGAGTACGGGATTGATCTAGAAGGGAAGCGAGCAGTCGTGATTGGTCGTTCCAATATCGTTGGAAAACCAATGGCGCAGTTGCTCCTCGCCAAAAATGCGACGGTAACCTTGACCCATTCTCGGACCCATCATCTGCCTAAAATTGCTAGAAGAGCAGATATCTTGGTTGTTGCGATCGGTCGTGCGAAATTTGTAACAGCAGACTTCGTGAAAGAAGGCGCCGTTGTTATTGACGTCGGAATGAATCGCGATGAGAATGGCAAATTGTGTGGGGATGTCGATTTTGAATCCGTTGCACCTTTGGCCAGTCATATTACTCCGGTACCAGGAGGGGTTGGGCCTATGACCGTCACCATGCTGATGGAGCAGACCTACGAAGCAGCTGTTCGTGCCTTAAAAAAATGAAAGTGTGAACAAGATGAAGTTTGTATTTGATTTAGATGGAACCCTGTCATTCGATGGTGTCACAATCGATGATGAAATCAAACAGGTCTTATTGAGAGCAGAAGAATTTGGCCATGAAGTCGCCTTTGCTTCTGCACGTTCTTACCGGGACTGCTTGGGCCTTTTAGGGGACCCATTGAGTCAGCAACTCGTGATTGGTTTAAATGGTGGATTGGCCTATCGTCAGGGGCAATTGGTATATGAGGACCAATTGGACAAGGATGTGTATCGGGAAGTCCTTGGCTTTTGCCGCCATTACAATCTACCATTTTTTGTGGATGATACCTTTGATTATAGCGGACAGATTTTGGAAAAGATTCCTTTTGTTGCTAATGTAGATCCCCTCAAGAAAGCCCAATATCGTTCATTAGAGGAGCTGACAGATCCGATTAAGGTCGTGATCTATATGGGTGGCCATGAGGAGCTCGTGGATGAGATCATCGAGCGGATCGAAAAGACAGATAAGGCCCATATCCGCTATCATGCGCATGAAAAATGCATCTATCTCAATCCAGCAGACACGCATAAAGCGACAACCGTAGAAGAACTCTGTGGAGAGAATTTCGTGGCTTTTGGCAATGATCAAAATGATATCGAGCTCTTTGAAAAAGCTCTTTATGCAGTTCAGATTGGTGATTTTCCAGCCCTTCAGCCTTATGCGGATGATCAATTGGTAGCCAAACAAAATCAACCACAAGCTGTGGCTGCTAAGATCTTGCAAGTCTTTGCAGAATTCAGAGGAAAATAAAAGATGGAGGGGGAGTCGTGGCTTCTCCTTTTTCACTAGAAATGAGGAAGGTATGAGAACAGTTCAGAAAGAAGAGATCCAGCGTGTTATTGTGAAGCGAGAGGAGAATTCTTATAAGGGCGATTTTGGTCGCCTGCTCTTGATTGGGGGAACTTACCCCTATGGAGGAGCTATTATTATGGCAGCCCTTGCTGCGGTTCATAGTGGTGCGGGGCTGGTTACTGTCGCAACAGATCCTGATAATCTGACAGCCCTTCATAGCCATCTTCCTGAAGCCATGGGCTTTGATCTAGCCGATCACGAACTCCTTTGTGAGCAGCTCCAAAAAGCCGGTGTGATTCTCGTAGGACCGGGCTTAAAGGAAGCAAGAGAAAGCCAAGCGATCTTACACATGATTTTTGAGCATGTCTCTAGCCAGCAGGTCTTGATATTAGATGGCGGAGCTATTAGTCTTTTTGCAGCTTCTCAGTTTGACCTGCCAGAGGCTCAGTTGGTCTTTACCCCTCATCAAAAGGAATGGGAAAAACTGTCAGGGCTTGATCTAACAAGCCAGACTGAAGATAGAAGTCGAGAAGCGGTTCAAAGTTTTCCTAAAGGGACTGTCATTGTAGAAAAAGGGCCACACACCCGCATTTGGACAAGTGGGCAAGATGAGGGCTATCAGCTAGATGTTGGTGGTCCCTATCAGGCAACAGGGGGTATGGGAGATACCTTGGCAGGGATGATCGCAGGATTTGCGGGTCAATTTCCACAGGTCAGTCTCTATGAGCGCGTGGTGGTTGCGACCTATCTCCATTCAGCCATTGCAGAAGACTTGAGTAAGGAGGCTTATGTGGTTCTACCGACGACCATTAGCCAAGAAATCCCCAAATGGATGAAGAAGTGGAGTGACAATTCAAACGAAAATGTTGAAAATGAAACGTTTTCATGATAGTATGGATGAAAGGAGGTGAGAAAATGAATGAGCAAAAAAAATCGATTACGATGAAAGATGTTGCAGCAGAAGCTGGGGTTAGTGTTGGGACAGTCTCTCGTGTTATCAATAACGAAAAAGGCATTAAAGAGGTGACATTAAAAAAAGTTCAACAAGCGATTGAAAAATTGTCTTATGTGCCAGATGAATATGCGAGAGGATTAAAAACGAATCGTAGTAATATTATCGCTTTACTTATTCCAACCATTTGGCATCCATTCTTTTCTGAGTTTGCATATCATGTAGAAAAGGAATTGTTGAAAAATCAATGTAAATTATTGATTTGTAATGCAGATAAAGATGCTCAAAACGAGATAGAGTACATAAAATTACTTGAAAAAAATAAGGTAGATGGGATCATTGGGATCACCTATTCAGATATCGATAAGTATATCTCCTCTAATTTACCTTTTGTTAGTATTGACCGTCATTTTTCTGAAAATGTCTATTACGTAACCTCTGAAAATTATCATGGTGGTCAACTAGCTTGCCGAGAGTTAGTCAAACGAGGTTGCCAAAATTTAGCTTACATTAGTGGTGTGAACAAACATTTGAATGAAACAACGGAACGGGGAAGGGGGTTTAAAGATGAAGCTAAGCAGCAAAATACAAAACTCTGTAGTCTTGAAATGCCAGAACCGTTAGATCAAGCAGAAAGACAAATTAAGTCCTTTTTTGAAGCTCATCCTCAGATTGATGGGATTTTTACAGTAAATGATTTTATGGCTCTACGTGTTATAAAAGTTTTGACGGAGATGGGAAAAACTCCTCTAGAGGACTATCAAATTATTGGTTTTGATGGGTTAAGACCTGCTTTTGATCAACCGTACTTACTTTCGACCATTGTTCAAGAAATAGCTCAGATGGCCCAAGCGGCAGTAGAATTATTACTTAAATTGATTCGTAAAGAAAAAATAGAAAAGAATGTGATTAGTTTACCCGTACATTTCTTTGAAGGGAACACTACAAAAAAATTATAAAAAGTGCTTGACAAATTATGAAAGCGCTGTTATAATTTAGCTATAAAATGAAACGTTTCAAAAAACTCAACTATTTTAGCTTGAGTTGAAAATATAACCAAAAAATGAAACGTTTCAAAAAGGAGGACGCTATGCGTAAAGGTATTAAGTTATCTGTAGTTGCAGCACTATCATTAGGATTGCTTGCAGGATGTGGTGGGGGATCAAAATCCAAAACTGCAAGTTCTTCAAATGAGATTAAAGTCTGGGTTCAGTTCTCAGATGAAACAGCTGAGGGAAAAGCTTGGCAACAAGTTGTTGATAATTTCAACAAATCAAAGAAAACGAAATATAAGGTTGTGACAGAATTTATTCCACGTAGCGGTAGTGGTGGTGGATATGAAGATAAGGTTAACGCCGCTGTTACGACAAATAGTTTACCAGATGTCATTACACTAGATGGTCCTAATACTGCAGCCTATGCAAAATCAAAGGTGATTGCTCCTTTGGATGATTATCTAAAAGACGATAATATGGATGATGTACTGGACAGTATTAAACAACAGGGAACTTATGATGGTAAATTTTATGCATTTGGTTATTCTGAATCAAGTGTAGGTGTTTACTACAATAAGAAAATGTTTAAGGAAGCAGGGATTGATGAAGCTAGTTTACCAACCCTAGAAAAACCATGGACATGGTCTGAGTTTAATGCCATTTCTAAGAAATTAAAAGATCATTTTAACAAACCAGCAATTGATTTCCGTTTGAATTCAAACGATGAGATGTTGCCATATGCTTACATGCCTCTTATTTGGTCAAATGGTGGATCTGTTGTGAATTCTAAAGGAACAAAAGCGGAAGGCTACTTCAATAGCAAGGAAAGTGTTGAAGCTGTTCAATTTATTCAAGATCTTGTGAAGGATGGATATACGACAGTTAGTCCTGTTGAAAAAGGTTTTGAAACCGGTGAATATCCTATGCTTCTGAGCGGTTCTTGGACGATTGCAGACCTACAAACAAATTACAAAGATATTGATTTTGGTATTCTTCCTTATCCAGTTTCAGATAAAACGAAGAAATTGGTTTCACCTTCAGGTAGTTGGCAATTAGCCGTTACAACAAAATCTGATAAAAAAGAAGCAGCCGCTGAATTTGTTAAGTTTGCTACAAATACTGAATCTAGTGAAATTCTAAGCTTAGGTAACAGTGTTCTTCCAATCAGAAAATCAACAATTAAAAATATTAAGGACAAAGTATCTGAGCCAATGCGTTTCTTGATGGAACAAAATGCCAAAACGGCTCATGCTCGTCCAGTTGTAGTAGCTTATCCACAAGTTTCACGCGCTTTCCAACAAGCAATGCAAGATATCAGCTATTATAAAGATAATCCAGATGTACAAAAAGTATTAGATGCTCGTGCGAAAGAAATGCAAACGGCAATTGACCAATCTTTAAATAAATAGTTGGCATTTAAAAGGTGGAAGGTAAGTAATAAAATGTACCTTCCACCTTATTTTATTTAATGATTTCATCTTAGGAGACGAACAATGAGCGAAACAAAGAAAGTCGAAACAAAAAAGAAAGAACGTCTTAAAGAAAATATTATGGGCTATAGCTTTTTAGCTCCAGCATTAGTATTACTTTTTATCTTTTTGGTGATACCTGTTGGTATGGTCATCTATTATGCCTTTACAGATTATTACCTATTGACACCAGAGGACAGAAAATTTGTAGGGCTACAAAATTTCATGCGTTTAGCACAAGATCCGATCTTTATAAAAAGCTTCTTGAATACATTGAAATTTGTTATTTGGATCATTCCAGTACAACTTGGGGCAGCCCTTGGTATGGCCTTAATCGTAAATAAGAAACGTAAAGGAAACATGTTCTTTAAGGTAGCATTCTTTGCTCCTGTTGTGATGTCTCTTGTCGTTATCTCTATCCTATGGTTATACTTGTTAAATCCAAATAATGGTTTGCTCAATGCTCTACTGAATAAAATTGGTATTTCTTCACAACCATTCTTGACAAGTCCAAAACAAGCCATGTATGCCATTGTATTTGTTTCTGCATGGCAAGGTGCAGGTTATCAAATGTTGTTATTCCTTGGAGGAATGCAAAATATTCCACAAGATATTTATGAGGCGGCAGAGTTGGATGGATTTTCAAAATGGGCTCAATTTAGATATATCACGATGCCTTTATTGAAACCAACTGCCTTATTTGTACTCTTGACGACATTGATTTCAGCATTTAAATTGATTGTGCAACCAATGGTCATGACTCAAGGTGGTCCATTGAACTCAACAATCACTATGGTATATTACATTTATCAACAAGGTTTCACTGACCGTCTTGTTGGTTACTCAAGTTCAATTGCCTTAGTATTTACAACATTGATTGGTATGATTAGTCTTGTACAACGGCGAGTTTTGAAGGAGGATGATTAGGATGAAACGTTTAAAACCGACTACTATTTTAGAATATGTTTTATTAATTCTATTAGCAGGCCTCTTTCTATTTCCTATGATCTGGATGGTGGTTTCAGCAATGAAGCCAGAAGCAGATGTGTATAAGAATTTAACAAGTTGGAAAGCATTCTTACCTAGTTTTAATCCAGCTGATTGGTTTAAACCCTACCAAGAGGTTCTTGCCCGTTTTAGTATTCTAACATATCTAGGGAACAGTATTTTTTATGCAGGAACATTTGCACTTGGGTCTATTATTGTAAACGCCTTAGCGGGATTTGCATTTGCAAAAATTAATTTTACAGGTAAAAAAATTCTGTTTGGCTTTTTATTGGCATTGTTAATCATTCCGATGGAAACAGTGTTGATTCCACAATTTACAATTATTAATTCACTTGGCTTAGTTAATAATCGTTTAGCGGTTATTATCCCTGGATTAGCTAGTGTCTTTAATATTTATCTTTTCCGAAACTTCTTTATTGCCATTCCAGAAGAAATTATCGAATCTGCAAAAATAGATGGTGCAAGTATCTTACGGATCTTTTTCAAGATTATGTTGCCGATGTCGAAACCAGCGGTTGCAACAGTAGGTGTTCTTTCCTTTATTTCTAGTTGGAATGATTATATCTGGCCGTTGATGGTTTTAACCGATTCGTCAAAATTTTCAATGCAGGTGGCAATTACAACCATTAATACAACTCAACCAGTTTATATCAATCAAGTAATGGCTGTTTTGACAATTTCTACAATTCCACTTATTCTAGTATATATCGTAGCACAAAAATATATTATTCAAGGTCTAGGTGGATCTGGTACAGGTATTAAGTAGGTGATCAGTATGAAGGAAAGCATTCGGAAGGCAAATCAGTATATCGATGAAAACAGGGAGAAGGTTGACCAGCAATATAGAGGGGCATTTCATTTGCTACCTCCAATCGGCTGGATGAACGATCCAAATGGCTTTGTTTATTTCCGTGGGGAATACCATTTATTTTACCAATTCTATCCCTATGATAGTATTTGGGGTCCTATGCATTGGGGGCATGCCAAATCAAAAGATCTTCTCCATTGGGAAGAACTGCCAGTAGCTTTAGCACCAAGTGAAAGCTATGATAAGGATGGTTGTTTCTCGGGTAGTGCTATTGTGAAAGATGACAAGCTTTATTTGCTGTATACGGGTCATGTAGACGATGAGGAAAAGCGAGAAGAGACTCAATGTCTTGCGGTTTCGACAGATGGCATTACCTTTGAAAAGTTGCCTACTAATCCAGTGATCCATGCTCAACATATTGAGGGGATCGCAGATATTGCAGATTTTCGTGATCCTAAAGTATTTGAATACCAAGGAAGCTATTACGCTGTCGTTGCTTCTAAGACGCCAGATGATAGAGGTCAAATTCTCCTATTTGCATCAAGTAATCTAGTAGATTGGGCCTTTACATCAGTTCTTTTAGAAGGTGAAAAAGGGCAAGGGATTATGTGGGAGTGTCCTGATTTCTTCCCTTTAGATGGCAAATGGGTCTTGATCTTGTCTCCCATTGAAATGGAAAGGCAGCAAGAAAAATACTGGAACTTAAATTCGACGGTTGCCTTTATCGGTGACATGAATTGGGAAACGGGGCACTTTCGTGTCGATTCCTATGATGAAATGGATGGCGGTTTGGATTTCTATGCTCCTCAAACTTGTCAAGGACCAAAGGGCGAACGATACATGGTTGCTTGGATGCAAATGTGGCACCGGTCTATCCCCAGTCATGATTTAGCTCATGGGTGGGCAGGTAGTATGAGTCTTCCAAGAAAATTGTCTCTGAAAGACGGACGATTAGTTCAGGAGTTACCTGAGTCAGTGAAAGAACACTTTCTTGTAGAGCATGCGTCAGAAACCATTGTTAAGGGCAATCAAATCATTATCCCAGCTAGAGGGAAACAAACCTTGTTTGAGCTAGATACCAAACCGGGTCGCTCCTTTATCCTTGGTTATGGCGATGAAACTGATCCTGATAGTGTCTTGCAATTGGTTTACGACGCCTCTCAAAAACGCTTTAGCTTCAGTCGAGACCAATTTGGGCACCTCATTTCTGGAAAAGAAAGCCCAGCATTTCAATCGAGATGGATTCAGTTGGATGCTGAAAAGGATCATCATTTTTCGATCATTCGCGATACCAACTCCATCGAAGTATTTGTGGATGGTAAAACTCTATCCATGACCTTTTATGAAACGAGTCAGAATCCCGTCTATACCCTCACGGCAGATGAAGGGGTCAATTGGGTCGTAAAAACCTATCAAAAATAGGAAATCAATAGCCTCCTAAAGAAGAAAAAGACAAGTCTTGTGACTTGTCTTTTTGTTGTATCCTAAATAGGATTTGTGTTCATCGAAGAAAATTTGGGAATTGGTCTCATGACGGATCTGACTCTCTTTCCAGAATATCCAAATCTTGTCAAAATTCCGCTGGTTGAAGAGGAAAAAACAGTCTTCTATATTAGTTATGCCTATTCAAATGAAGGGGAACCCCAAGCGCTTCTAAGCTCTTTTATTGAACGGTTAGAGAAGTGTGAAAAATAAGGAAGCTGGTGTCAAACAGACAAATAGAAAGTGTCTTGAATAAAATGAGGCTTGTAGAGAAAGGAAATTCATGATTTCGCTTTGTCTGCCAGCCTTTTTTGGTGTTTTTTGGTATAATTAAACTTGATCATATTCTGCAGAAAGGAGTTCCTATGTCCAACTATTTATCCGTATCAAGTTTGACCAAATATTTGAAATTAAAATTTGATAAGGATCCCTATTTGGAAAGGGTTTATCTGACAGGGCAGGTCTCCAATTTCCGAAAACGTCCCAACCACCAGTATTTTTCATTAAAAGATGAAAAAGCGGTCATTCAGGCAACGGTCTGGGCTGGAGTTTATCGAAGCTTTGGTTTTGAGCTAGAAGAAGGCATGAAGATCAATGTCATCGGTCGCATTCAGCTCTATGAGCCAAGTGGGAGTTATTCCATTGTCATTGAAAAGGCTGAGCCAGATGGGGTAGGGGCCTTGGCCATCCAATTTGAGCAACTCAAGAAAAAGTTGACTGAAGAAGGGCTCTTTCAGGACCGGTGGAAGCAAGCTCTGCCACAATTTCCAAGAAAGATCGGGGTCATCACCAGTCAAAGTGGGGCCGTGATTCGCGATATTATCACAACGGTGAGCCGACGCTTTCCTAGTGTAGAGATTGTGCTCTACCCGACCAAGGTTCAGGGTGAAGGCGCATCTAGTGAGGTGGTTGCTAATATTCAAAGGGCCAACCAACGGGATGATTTGGATGTTTTGATTATCGGTCGTGGGGGTGGTTCGATTGAAGATCTCTGGGCCTTTAATGAAGAAACAGTGGTGCGAGCCATCTTTGAATCGCGGATTCCGATTATCTCCAGTGTTGGACATGAGACAGATACGACTCTGGCCGATTTTGTAGCAGACCGACGAGCCGCTACTCCGACAGCCGCTGCTGAATTGGCCACTCCAGTAACGAAGTTGGATCTCTTGTCCCATTTGCAAAAGCAGGAAAATCGCATGGCAACAGCCATGTCCAATCGCTTGGCCTATAATCGTGAACGCTTGGCCAAATTAAGTCAATCGGTTATTTTTAGACAGCCTGAAAGACTCTATGATGGCTACATGCAAAAGATTGACCAGTTGCAATTGCGCTTGAAACAAGGAATGCGTGATGCTTATGGACAAGGAGCCAATCAGCTGCAAGGTCTGCGTCATCGCCTAGAAGCTATGTCTCCTTTGCATCGCATCGAGCGCTACCAGGACCGCCTGCTCCAAGATAAGAGAATCTTAACCAACCGAATGGAACAAGTCCTAAAAGAGCAAAAGATCAAGGTGCAAGGCTTATCAGAAGCCCTCTTGATGCTCGATACCAGTCGGATTATTGCGCGTGGCTATGCTATGGTTAAGGAAGGAGATCAGGTCCTAGATTCGGTTGCGAAAGTAACAGAAGGGGACCCGCTATCCCTCATCATGAGAGATGGCCAGTTAGAAGTAGAGGTAAAACATGTCGAAAGAAAAGAAATTTGAAGAAAACTTAGCAGATTTGGAAGCTATCGTCCAAAAATTGGAAAGTGGTGATGTGGCTTTAGAAGAAGCCATTACAGAATTCCAAAAAGGAATGAAGTTGTCAAAAGAATTGCAAGATACCTTGGATCAAGCAGAGAAAACCTTGGTCAAGGTCATGCAAGCAGATGGTACTGAAGCGGATCTAGCATGAGACAAGAAGAAAAACGAAATAGAGTAGAGCAAGCGGTTCGCTCTTTTTATGAGGAGAAAGCCGTTGCCCCCCATTTAGTGGAGTCGGTCCTTTATTCCATCCAGGCAGGTGGAAAACGCCTGCGCCCCTTGCTCCTTCTAGAATTGTTAGAGGCCTTTGGACTGGAATTAACGGAGGCTCACTTTCAAGTGGCAGGGGCTTTAGAGATGATCCATACAGGAAGCCTTATTCACGATGATCTGCCTGCCATGGACAATGATGATTACCGTCGGGGGCAATTGACCAATCATAAGAAATTCGGAGAAGACCTGGCGATTTTAGCAGGGGATGCGCTTTTTCTCGATCCCTTTGGGATGATTGCTGCGAGTGCCCTTCCCGATGCGGTCAAGGTCTCTTTGATTCTTGAATTGTCAGATGCTTCCGGTAGTCGTGGAATGGTAGCTGGCCAAGTCCTTGATATGGAAGGGGAGCACAAACAGCTCACACTAGCAGAGTTGAAGACCATCCATGCCAATAAGACAGGACGCCTCCTTGCCTATCCTTTCATCGCAGCAGGTTTGATTTTAGAGTTGCAAGCAGACATTGCTCAGCTCTTAGAAAAAATCGGGAAAAAATTAGGCCTGGCTTTTCAAGTGCGGGATGATATTTTGGATTTGGTCGCTGATTTTGAAGCTTTGGGTAAGACTCCTCAAAAGGACTTAGTAGCTGAAAAATCGACCTATCCAGCCCTGTTGGGATTGGAAGAATCAAAAGCTTTGCTGACAAGCGAATTAGACGCTTGCGAGGACTTGTTGGATCAGATTACAGCTACTTGCAACTTTGATCCGCGAGCGATCAAGAAATTAATAGAAGGATTACGAATAGATGGCTAAGGAAAGAGTAGATGTATTAGCCTATAAACAAGGCCTATTTGATACCCGTGAACAAGCCAAAAGAGGGGTGATGGCAGGTCTTGTCGTTGCTGTTATCAATGGTGAGCGCTTCGATAAACCGGGTGAAAAAATTGATGAAGCAACCGAGTTGAAATTAAAGGGCGAAAAGCTCAAATATGTCAGCCGGGGCGGTCTTAAATTAGAAAAAGCCCTGAACCAATTCGGTTTATCTGTAGAGGGTAAAATTGCGATTGATATTGGAGCTTCTACAGGTGGCTTTACAGATGTCATGCTGCAAAATGGAGCCAGCCAGGTCTTTTCGGTGGATGTCGGGACCAATCAGTTGGCCTGGAAATTGCGTAATGATCCTCGGGTGGTCTCGATGGAGCAGTTCAATTTCCGCTATGCCGAGCCAGATGATTTTGAAGCGACACCGAGCTTTGCGAGTATCGATGTCAGCTTTATTTCCTTGGACTTGATTCTGCCAGCCCTTCACCGGATTTTGGCAGAAAATGGACAAGTCGTGGCCTTGGTCAAACCTCAGTTTGAGGCAGGACGCGAACAGATCGGGAAAAATGGGATCATTAAGGATCCTAAGATTCATTTAGCCGTTCTGGAAAAGGTCGCTGCGTTTGCAGGGACACATGGCTTTGCGGTAATGGAAGTGGCTTATTCCCCTATCCAAGGAGGCCATGGCAACATCGAATTTTTGATGTATCTAGAAAAAAAAGAAGAGAAAACAAAGCCAACGACAGAGCAGCTGGAGGCTGTTGTGGAGCTGGCACACAAGGAATTTAAACATGAAGAGTAAGAATATCAGATTAGAAAAAATTCGTCGTTTCATTCGCGATCATGAAGTGGGGACGCAAGAAGAGATCGTCGAACATTTGAAAGAAGAAGGCATCTCAGCAACCCAAGCGACGGTGTCACGGGATATCAAAGAATTGGGCATCGTAAAACGCCCTCTCAAAGACATGACCTATGTCTATGAATTGCCACGTAAGCACCACCAAGGGATCGGGATGATCGAAAGCAATATTTTGTCTCATCGTCGCATGGGAGAATATGTCAATTTCACCATGGTTCCAGGGACAGCGCCTTTAGTCAAACGTCGCTTGCGGGAGATTTATAAGGAGCATATCTTTAGTATTGTTGCAGATGATGATACGATCTTGTTGATTGCTTATTCCGCACCAGAAGCAGAGAATATCCTCAAATCAATCTTTGGGTGGTAAGAGCCTATGCTATTAGAAATTTCGATTAAGAACTTTGCCATTATCGAAGAGATTTCCTTAAATTTTGAAAAGGGAATGACGGTACTGACAGGGGAAACAGGTGCAGGGAAATCCATCATTATCGATGCCATGAACATGATGCTGGGAAGCCGCGCAACGACGGACGTCATTCGACATGGAGCCCCAAAAGCGGAAATCGAAGGTCTCTTTACCGTTGAGAGCAATCGACACCTGACAGCTCTTTTTGAAGAGCAAGGACTAGAGTGGACCGATGAATTGATCATTCGCCGAGAGATCTTGCAAAATGGACGAAGTGTCAGCCGGATCAATGGTCAAATGGTGAATTTATCTGTCTTAAAGGCAGTCGGCCAACACTTGGTGGATATCCATGGCCAGCATGATCAGGAAGAACTCATGCGGCCCCAATTGCATATCGCTATGCTGGATGAATTTGGGGATGCAGCCTTTTTCCAAACTAAAGATGCTTATCGTCAGACCTTCGAAGACTACAAACGCCTGCGCAAACAAGTGGTGGAACTCCAGCGCAACCAGCAGGAAAACAAGGCTCGTATCGAGATGTTGGAGTTTCAAATCGCAGAGATTGAGGCAGCTGCCTTGGAAGTGGATGAGGACCTGCGTCTGGAGCAAGAACGCCAACGCCTGCTTAATCACAAGATGATTGCTGATACCCTAACCAATGCCTATACCATGCTGGATGCAGAAGAGTTTTCGAGCCTCTCCAATGTGCGCTCAGCCATGAATGATCTGGAAAGCATCGAAGAATATGATCCCAGCTACAAAGAGCTCTCAAGCCAGTTATCAGAAACCTTTTATGCCCTTGAGGATATTACCAAGCGCTTAGAAGATGTGGTCGATGGTCTGGAGTTTGATGGCAATCGCCTCATGCAGGTGGAATCACGTTTAGATTTGATCCACTCCATCACGCGCAAGTATGGTGGTCAAGTCAAGGACGTCTTGGAATACCTGGCGCAAATCACCAAAGAATATAGCCTCCTCACTGGAAGTGACCTCTCGTCTGAGGACTTGGAAAAAGAACTCAAACGTCTAGAAAAGAGTTTGGTCACCTTGGCTCAAGATTTGAGTGATCAGCGGCATACTCTGGCCCAAGCTTTGGAAAATGAAATCCAGCAAGAATTGGCAGATCTCTACATGGACAAGGCGCGTTTTCAAGTACGTTTTAGCAAGGCTAAGTTTAATCGTGAGGGAAATGAAGCTGTCGAATTTTACATTTCGACCAACCCAGGTGAGGACTTTAAACCCCTTGTCAAGGTAGCATCCGGCGGAGAATTGTCACGCTTGATGTTGGCTATTAAGTCGGCTTTTTCTCGAAAAGAAGGAAAAACTAGTATCGTCTTTGACGAGGTGGATACAGGGGTCTCTGGTCGCGTGGCTCAAGCCATCGCAGCGAAAATTCATAAGATTGGTCAAAATGGCCAAGTGCTTGCCATTTCTCACCTGCCTCAAGTCATCGCTGCAGCAGATTATCAATTCTATATTGAGAAAATCAGTGATGAACACTCAACTGTCTCTACTGTGCGTTTGCTCAATAGAGAAGAACGAATCGAAGAAATTGCCAAGATGCTGGCAGGAGAGGATCTAACGGAAGCTGCCCGTCAACAAGCAGAGCAACTTCTCAAGCGTTAAGAGAAAGAAGGTTTGAAACAATGTCAACATACTTTGTAGTTGGAGATATTCACGGAAAAGTACAAATGCTAGAAGAGCTCATGACAGAGTGGGATGGAAAAGCCCAATTGGTCTTTTTAGGGGATTTGATAGATCGAGGCGAAAACAGCAAACGATCAATTGAAATCGTAAAGGACTACGTAGACCATCACGGAGCTGTTTGCCTTTCCGGGAATCACGAGTACATGTTTTTAGCCTGGTTGGACAATCCAGAAGAGCGTTATGATCACTACCGAAGAAATGGTGGCGATACGACCATCAACTCTCTGTTAGGCCGGCCACTCGATACTCCTGTAGATGGCATTGCGGATGCGCAAGCAGTAGAAAATGCCGTTCCTGACTTGGTAGCCTTTATCCGCAGTCTGCCCTTTGACTACGAGACAGAAACCTATTACTTTGTCCATGCTGGTGTGGATCTAACCCTGGATAATTGGCGGGAAACCAGTGATTACCAAAAGGTCTGGATCCGAAAACCATTCCATGAAGCGGAGAATCATACAGGCAAATGGATCGTCTTTGGACATACACCAGTTTATGGACTGCTCAATGAGCCAGTCGGCACCGAAAATCTTTGGATTTCAGATCAGAAGATGGGCGTCGATGGGGGCGCTGTCTTTGGTGGAGTCCTCCATGGATTGCTCTTGGATGATCAAGGCATTGTCCATGACCATGTCCTTCATAATACAGGTTTTTCTGCCGCAGACGACTGAGAAAGCAGGAATGGATATCTTTCACTGCAAAACCCCGTGTTTTTTGATATAATGAAAGCAGAACATTCTTAGGAAGAGTATAGAAATATATGGCAAATATTAAAATAGTTACAGACTCATCTATTACAATTGAGCCTGAAGTGGTTGAAGAATATGGCATTACCATTGTGCCACTTTCTGTTATGGTGGATGGAGTCCTTTATTCCGACAGTGAGTTGGGTGAAGGGGACTTCTTGCGCTTAATGCAGTCTAGTAAAAATCTTCCAAAGACCAGCCAACCACCCGTTGGAGTCTTTGCGGAGGTGTATGAAAAGTTAGCAGCAGACGGAGCTCATATCGTTTCAATTCATATGTCTCATGCCTTGTCAGGAACCGTAGAGGCGGCTCGTCAAGGGGCAACCTTGTCAGGAGCAGATGTTACTGTGATTGATAGTGGCTTTACAGACCAGGCGATGAAGTTCCAAGTGGTTGAAGCAGCTAAGTTGGCTAAAGAAGGAGCAGATCTAGACACCGTTTTAGCTCGTATCGAAGAAGTCAAAGAAAAGACAGAGTTGTATATCGGCGTATCTACCTTGGAAAATCTAGTTAAAGGTGGTCGGATTGGCCGTGTTACCGGACTTTTGAGCTCGCTTCTTAACATCCGTGTGGTGATGGAAATGAAGGACCATCAATTAGAACCAATCGTCAAGGGACGTGGAAACAAGACCTTTAAGAAGTGGTTGGATGAATTGGTAGAGAAACTATCCCACAGCAAGGTGGCTGAGATCGGGATTTCCTACGCAGGGACGCCAGAATGGGCAAATGAAATGAAGGCTCAGTTGCAATCGCTCGTTGAAAATGCGATCCCAGTTCTCGAAACTGGATCGATTATCCAAACCCATACAGGTGAGAATGCATTTGCAGTTTTGGTGCGCTACGAATAAGCTGAATAAATGTTTGAAAAAACAGGTTTAGTACTTGACCTAAAGGCTTTTTTTAGATATTATAGTACTGTTAAGGCGTAAAGCCTAAAAAAATTTGGAGGATTTGTTAAATGGCTAACAAACAAGATTTGATCGCAAAAGTGGCAGAAGCTACAGAATTGACTAAAAAAGATTCAGCAGCAGCTGTTGATGCTGTATTCGCAGCAGTTTCAGAATACCTTTCAAAAGGTGAAAAAGTTCAATTGATCGGTTTCGGTAACTTCGAAGTTCGTGAACGTGCAGCTCGTAAAGGTCGCAACCCACAAACTGGTAAAGAAATCAAAATCGCAGCTTCTAAAGTTCCAGCATTCAAAGCTGGTAAAGCTCTTAAAGAAGCAGTTAAATAATTGCATTTTGAAAATCCATCCTAGATTTCTAGGGTGGTTTTTTTGTTGGACAGCTCTATAGGATAAGGGTATAATAGGAAAAAGAAAGAGAGAAAAGACCATGCGAGTCATTTTAGGACTATTTGCCTTGTTGTTAATCCGACCTATTTTGTATCTATTGAAAGGGCTGTGGTTTGTACTGGAATTTTGCTTTATGATCCTCGTGGTCAAAATGATCTTAGGAACTGTACGCTGGATGACCAGTTGGATCGGTTGAGAGTAGATGAATCTATTTCAGGCTCGTGAATCAATGTCCCCTGGACATAACCTCGCTTTTCCATTTTTAGGCTCGTGAAAAAAATGTCCACTGGACATTTTTTTTAATTAAAAGCATTCTAAATAGTGATTTATTTTGAAACATGATATAATAAGGGTAACGAATCGATTAAATCATATTGGAAAGGGGGGATCATAGTGAACGCATTGCATCGTCATGAAGAAGAGCGCGTGGAAGAAGTCTTGCAAAATTTACGTGCTAAGGGCATTCGGATTACCGATACCCGCAGAGCAGTTCTTTCCTATTTAGTGGCGAGTCATGAACATCCAAGCGCTGAGAAGATCTATCGTGATTTATTGCCTCAGTTTCCAAGCATGAGTCTAGCAACTGTCTACAACAATATCAAGGTATTAATTGATGAGGGGGTTGTCTCTGAGATCAAGGTTCGCAATGATACCACGACCTATTTTGATTTCATGGGGCATGACCATTTGAATGTGGTGTGTGAAAAATGTGGCCGTATCGCAGATGTGGACATTGAAGTCCCAGATCTTCGCGAAGAAGCAGCCAGTCAAAGTGGCTACCAGATCACCAAGACTCAGATGACCGTCTATGGCATTTGCCCCGACTGTCAGAAAAATTAATGTGAGAGAAACCAGAGCCGTCAGGCTCTTTTTTGTGAGAAATTGCACTTTTCTATGGTCGCCACTAGATTTTTTACTGAAAATCTAGTAGAATAAAATAGATAAACGGGGGAAACCTCGGAGAATAAAAAGGAGATCCATCTAATGGTAAAATTGGTTTTTGCTCGCCACGGTGAGTCTGAATGGAACAAAGCTAACCTTTTCACTGGTTGGGCTGATGTTGATTTGTCTGAAAAAGGTACACAACAAGCGATCGACGCTGGTAAATTGATCAAAGAAGCTGGTATCGAATTTGACCAAGCTTACACTTCAGTATTGAAACGTGCGATCAAAACTACTAACTTGGCTCTTGAAGCTTCTGACCAATTGTGGGTTCCAGTTGAAAAATCATGGCGCTTGAACGAACGTCACTACGGTGGTTTGACTGGTAAAAACAAAGCAGAAGCTGCTGAACAATTTGGTGATGAACAAGTTCACATCTGGCGTCGTTCATACGATGTATTGCCTCCTGCAATGGACCGTGATGATGAACACTCAGCACACACTGACCGTCGTTACGCTTCACTTGACGATTCAGTGATTCCAGATGCTGAAAACTTGAAAGTGACTTTGGAACGTGCCCTTCCATTCTGGGAAGATAAAATCGCTCCAGCACTTAAAGATGGTAAAAACGTATTCGTAGGAGCACACGGTAACTCAATCCGTGCCCTTGTAAAACACATCAAACAATTGTCAGACGACGAAATCATGGATGTGGAAATCCCTAACTTCCCACCATTGGTATTCGAATTTGACGAAAAATTGAACGTTGTAAAAGAATACTATCTTGGTAAGTAAGATAACATAATTTGTTATCCATAAAAAAGCTGACTTCGGTCAGCTTTTTTGCTTGTCTTCCTTACATCCTAGCTGGTTTTGGGTTTTCAGGGTCTCCTAAAAATGTTATAATAGAGTGTTACTAAATTGGGTTCCATTAGCCCTGAAAGGAAAAGAAAATGACAAAATCATTCTACATCACAACCCCTATCTATTACCCATCTGGTAAATTGCATATTGGTTCAGCTTATACAACGATCGCCTGTGACGTTTTGGCGCGTTACAAACGTATGATGAACTACGATGTTTTCTACCTGACTGGTCTCGATGAGCATGGTCAAAAGATCCAGCAAAAAGCAGAAGAAGCTGGGATTACGCCACAAGCTTATGTAGATGGGATGGCCGTTGGAGTGAAAGAACTCTGGCAATTACTCGATATCTCATACGATAAATTCATCCGTACGACAGACGACTACCATGAAGAAGTGGTGGCCCAAGTCTTTGAACGCTTGCTTGCGCAAGACGACATCTACCTTGGTGAGTACTCTGGCTGGTATTCAGTCTCTGATGAAGAGTTCTTTACAGAAAGCCAATTGGCTGAGGTCTTCCGTGATGAGAATGGCAAGGTCATCGGTGGGGTAGCCCCATCAGGCCACGAAGTAGAATGGGTTTCTGAAGAATCTTATTTCCTTCGCCTCAGTAAATACCAAGACCGCTTGGTCGAATTTTTCAAATCCCAACCGGACTTTATCACGCCAGATGGCCGTCTCAATGAAATGTTGAAAAACTTCATCGAGCCCGGTTTGGAAGATTTGGCAGTATCTCGGACTACCTTTACTTGGGGAGTTCCAGTTCCATCTAATCCAAAACACGTGGTCTATGTGTGGATTGATGCCCTTCTCAACTATGTGACGGCTCTTGGTTACGGTCAAGAAGATCATGAAAACTTTGATAAATTCTGGAATGGAACCGTCTTCCACATGGTTGGAAAAGACATTCTTCGTTTCCACTCGATCTACTGGCCAATCCTTCTCATGATGTTGGATATCAAATTGCCAGAACGTTTGATTGCCCATGGTTGGTTTGTCATGAAAGACGGCAAGATGTCGAAGTCTAAAGGGAATGTCATCTACCCCGAAATGTTGGTGGAACGCTTCGGTTTGGATCCACTTCGTTACTACCTCATGCGCAGTTTGCCAGTTGGTTCAGATGGGACCTTCACACCAGAAGACTACGTAGCCCGCATCAACTATGAATTGGCCAATGACCTTGGAAACCTCCTTAACCGGACGGTAGCCATGATCAATAAATACTTTGGTGGCCAAGTTCCAGCTTATGTCGAAAATGTCACTGCATTTGATGTTGATTTGGCTAAGGTAGTTGAAGAAAACATCGCTGAATACCACAAGCAAATGAATGCGGTTGATTACCCACGCGCTTTGGAAGCCGTATGGAACATCATCTCTCGGACCAATAAGTACATCGATGAGACAGCGCCTTGGGTCCTCGCTAAAGAAGACGGTGACAAGGATCAATTGGCAGCAGTGATGGCTCACTTGGCAGCTAGCCTTCGTGTCGTGGCTCATTTGATCCAACCATTCATGATGAACACCTCAAATGCCATCATGGAACAACTTGGCTTGGGCTTGGACTTCGATCTTGAAAACTTGACCCTAGCAGGTTTCCCTGAAAATGTCACAGTGGTTGCCAAAGGAACTCCAATCTTCCCACGTCTCGACATGGAAGAAGAAATTGCCTACATCCAATCTCAAATGACTGCTGGAAAACCACAAGAAAAAGAATGGATTCCAGAAGAAGTGGAACTCAAGTCTGAAAAAGACGAGATCAAATTTGAAGACTTTGACAAGGTTGAAATCCGTGTAGCAGAAGTCAAAGAAGTGGAACGCGTTGAAGGATCAGACAAATTGCTTCGCTTCCGCCTAGATGCAGGAGATGGCGAAGACCGTCAAATCCTCTCTGGTATCGCGAAATTCTATCCAAATGAACAAGAATTGGTCGGCAAGAAACTTCAAATCGTGGCCAACCTCAAACCACGTAAGATGATGAAAAAATACGTCAGCCAAGGCATGATTCTTTCAGCTGAACATGGAGATCAATTAACAGTCTTAACGGTTGATCCATCTGTTCCAAATGGAAGCATTATTGGTTAAACATATATAAAAAAGCACACCCGCGGGAGTGCTTTTGTTGTATTGATATAGTTCCCATCATTGAATTTTACAAGGATAGAAGATGAGTCCTATTTGTAATGAATATTAATGGAGACTTCCGCAGTGAGAAAAGAGTCTGAAACATTTTCGTTTCAGACTCTCGGAAGATTTGAGACAGTGGGCTCAAATCTTAGGTATGGAATCCCAAAGGGATTCGCTACCGTCCGTCCTCACCCAAGGTAAGTCTCCAATTATATATTTAAATACTTGTCCTATTCATCTGGCCGGTATTCCAAGATATCTCCTGGCTGGCAGTCGAGTTCTTTGCAGATGGCTTCAAGGGTGGTGAAGCGGATGGCTTTGGCCTTGCCGGTTTTGAGGATGGAGAGATTAGCAGTGGTGATGCCGATTTTGTCAGCCAGCTCATTGGATTTCATCTTTCGCTTGGCCAGCATGACATCTAGATTGACGATAATCATGGCACCCTCCTTAAATGGTTAGCTCATTTTCTTCAGCAATCTCAATCCCTCTCTCTAAAATCTTGCCAAGGACCCAGACAATTGGAACGGCAAGGAGAAGCCCTGTGTTAAAGGTAAATTGGAAAGTGAAGGGAAGGAGATAAGCATTTCCACTGGTTTCAAGTGTGCCAGACATAAAGGACAAGACCAAGAGAATCTTCCAAGCTCGGTTGCAAAGATCAATGTTAGAGTGAGAAAAGATCTTTTCTTGGTAGAGATTTTGGAGGAAGCTGCGAATGGTGATGAGAAGGTAAATATAGATAGCGCTTGAGGCTAGTGGGAAGAGCAGCTGCCAGAGAGGTTGCGGATGTTTGGGGAAGAGTTGGATGCCATTCACATCAAAGGACAAGCGTCCAGTTTGAATGAGATCTTTAAACACTCCCATCCGTGAAAGCAGGTGGACGACCAGTGCAGCCACAGTCATAAAGCCACAGAAGTAAATGAAAGCCGTCAAGACTTCAATGACATTTTTTAAGGTTTTTGAGTTTTTCATCGCAAGCCTCCTTGAAGTTTATTTATTTTTCACTTATAGTATACTCTTTATAAAAAAATAGTCAATAAAAAAGTATCGAAAAACGATAAAAAAATAACGATAAACAAAATATTATTTTTGAGAAACAGGTATTCTCTGCTAAGACTAGTCAGTTTAAACCTGGAAAACCACTACATAGAGGGGAATTTTACTATACTTTCGATTTAGGGTATACTAGTGTAAAGATCTTATTCCATGGAGGTAGTAAAATGAATCTTAAGTGGAAGAAAAAATACCTGGGGCCGATTCTGGGGCTGGTCGGAGCAGTTGTTCTGATCGGTGGAGTCTATCTCTACTCTAGCTCCAACATCCAACCAGACCATCAAAAGGAATTTAACCAGACCAGTAAGAAGGCCACTAAGCCAAAGGAAAAAACTATTGACTTGAGTGGTGACTACGTCTCTAATGAACGGGATGAAGCCAAAATCGAGAAAAAAGGCAAGGCCTGGAAGATCGATTACCAAACGTCTGATGGCAAGGTATCTGCTGAATTTAGCACGGATTGGAAGGTCGAAGGGTCTAATAAAGTTTCGACAGGTAAGATGAAAAAGTCCGATGGCAATACAGACTTTACAGTCACTGTTCGTGTCTTTAAATACAAGACAGACAAGAAGCCTTTGATCACGGTCACCATGTCTGATAAAAATCCTGACCACGAGATGGTCTTTGCCAATCGGGAGGATTTTTTCAAATCGACAGATCCCAATGATGTCGTCCTTGATGGCAATCTCTCACCGTTTGAAGGTGCTTATTCCAATGATACCTATGAAAAGGAAATCGCAGATTCCGGTTTTAAACTTTATGGCTATACTCCAGAAGAGTATTACCAAAACAAGACCAACGCCTTTCCAAGTATTGTAAATGGGGAGACCGGCTGGACTTTCTGGAGTGGAGGCACTCGGGCAAGTTACTTGTTCAATAAAGAAAAAGAGCCCAAGAAGCGAAAAGGCTATTATGAAGTTTATTTCACAGGGGCAAATGGGACTGCGATCCAAGGGCAAGAGCAAACCTTGTACTTGATCCCAGCGGGTGTGACAGGTCCTGATGGAGTAGCTTCCCAAGAACGTCGGATTCTCTTTGGGGATGCGGCCTACCGTGATTACCATCTAGAGTGGTGGAAAGCTTACCCACAACCGAAAAAAGAGAAAGACTTGGATATTGCGGCCATTAACGGAGGCGACTTCTCAAGCTTAGCTGGAACCTGGCGCAATGGCAAAGGGGCTGAAATCGTCATCCAAGCAGATGGAAAAGTCAAGGGCCAAGGAAGCCTCAAGGCTGTTGCAGACTCGGATAAGAAGAGCAAGATCCCTTATGTTGAGATGAAGATGGGTGAGACTGGTGCTGCGATTGGACTTCTGAAAATCGGTTTCCAAAATCCAGATGGAGACCAGTCTGATACCAGCAAGCCACGTCTAGTGGTCACTCAATCTGCAGGCAACTATCCGGCTGATCAATATTTCTACCGTCAATAAAAAAGGAGATTAAACAATGGGCCATCACATCAACTATAAGTGGGCTAGTCTTGGAACAGGCGTCATTGCCAATGAATTGGCGCAAGCCCTTGAAGCGCTTGGTGGGAAACTCTATTCCGTTGCCAATCGTACCTATGACAAGGGTGTCGCCTTCGCTGAGAAATACGGGATCGAAAAGGTGTATCATGAAATTGATGAAGTCTTTGAGGATCCTGAAGTGGATATCATCTATATCTCAACACCTCACAATACGCATATCCAGTATCTTCGTAAGGCCCTCGCAGCTGGTAAACACGTGCTCTGCGAAAAGTCCATCACTCTCAACAGTGAGGAATTGGCAGAAGCGATAAAGCTTGCTGAAGAAAACCATGTCAAACTGGCTGAAGCCATGACCATTTTCCATATGCCTATTTATCGGAAACTCTCTGAAATTGTGGCAAGTGGGAAGTTGGGCCCGCTCAAAGTCATCCAGATGAACTTCGGTTCCTATAAGGAATACGATATGAGCAACCGCTTTTTCAATCGCAATCTGGCAGGTGGTGCGCTACTGGACATCGGTGTCTACGCTTTGTCTTTCGTGCGTTGGTTTATGACGTCACAGCCGACAGAGATGGTTTCACAGGTCAAGCTGGCACCGACTGGTGTTGATGAGCAAGCGGGGATCCTTCTTACAAATGCAGAAGGGGAAATGGCGACGGTGACGCTGAGTCTTCACGCCAAACAACCAAAACGCGGTACCATCGCTTATGATAAGGGCTATATCGAACTCTACGAATACCCGCGTGGCCAAAAAGCGGTCATCACCTATACGGAAGATGGTTCACAAGAAGTGATCGAAGCAGGAGAAACCGCTAAAGCCCTCCAGTATGAAGTCCTCGATATGGAAGCAGCAGTCGCAGGAAGGGAAAATCATCTCTACCTAAACTACAGCCGCGATGTCATGGACCTCATGACTCAACTCCGCAAAGACTGGGGCTTGGTTTACCCAGAAGAAGAATAACGAAAGGAAAAGAGGCTGGGACAAAAGTCCTAGCCTCTCAATTGTTTTTGGATTGTCGAGCAAGACGCAGTGGTTGAGTGGGCTCTACTACGCTGATTTCATCAGCTTTTACAGCCCTACTCAACTGTGCGGAGGTGGGACGACGAAATCGAATTCTAACGAATTACCGATTTCTGTCCCACTCTCTTTTTTACTGCAAGGAAGGCTCGTGGGGCCTAGGAAATTGCTAGTCTCTAGCATTAAAAGGAAAAAAATGTAAAAAAAGCTTGACAAAGCAAATGATTAGCAGTATGATTAACTAGTTAATTAACTGATTAATAAACTAGTTAACGAAAATGAAAAAGAGGTGAAGGATGAATAGGAGAAGAATAAAGGTTCTGGGACTCTTGTTTCTCGCTTTCTTTCTGCTGACAGCTTGTGGAAGTCAAGGAAATGCGGGCAAGCCCCCTTCTAAAAAAGGTCTTAAAATTGTCACGAGTTTTTATCCCATCTATGCCCTGGTCAAGGAAATCTCTGGCGATCAAAATGACATCTGGATGGTTCAGTCAGGTGCAGGGATCCATGATTATGAACCCTCAACCAAGGAAGTGGCCCAGATCTATGATGCAGATGTATTTGTCTATCATTCTCAGACCCTGGAATCTTGGGCCGGTCACTTAGATCCCAATCTTCAAGGTTCCAAGTTGCGAGTGATCGAAGGTAGCCAAGGAATGACCCTTGATAAGGTGGCTGGATTAGAGGATGTCGATGCTGGTCAGGTAAAAGAAGCCAAGCACTTGTATGATCCGCATACTTGGTTGGATCCTGTAAAAATTGCAGAGGAAGGAAAGATTATCGCCCAGCGCTTGGGAGAGATCGATCCAAAGAACAAGGAGCGCTATCAGACCAATGCTCAAAAGCTTGAAAAGCGCTGTGAGGACCTGGTAGCCCACTACCAGCCTCTCTTTGACAAGGCCAAGCAAAAGACTTTTGTGACCCAACATACAGCCTTTTCTTATCTGGCCAAACGCTTTGGTCTCAAGCAGTTAGGGATTGCAGGGATTTCCCCAGAGCAAGAACCAACCGCTCGGCAATTGGCCGAGATCCAGCAGTTTGTCAAAGACTACAAGGTGAAAACGATCTTTGTGGAAAAGCACACGTCGTCAAAAGTGGCAGATAGTATCGCCAAGGCAACAGGGGCGCGTGTCAAGGTCTTGGATCCACTGGAAGCTGATCCGCAAAACGATAAGGATCTATTAGAAAATTTAGAAGAAAATATGGCGACTTTAGCCAAGGAATTAGAGGAGTAAATCAAGAATGAAGAAAAAGGGAACGATTGGAATTGTAGCGACCTTGGGGTTAGGACTCTGTGCCTATGCGCTCAGTCAGCAACCACAAGTCAAGGAAGAGAAAAAGAATCAGATTCAGTATTTGCAAGCGGACAAGAAATCGTCATCGTCTGCCACCAGCAAAAAGGAAGACAGCATCGAAGCGGTCAATGCCAAGGAAAAGACCCAGGCAGAGCAGATTGTCATCAAGATTACAGATGAAGGCTTTGTCACTTCTCATGGGGATCATTTTCATTACTACAGCGGCAAGGTTCCATTTGATGCCATCTTTAGTGAAGAGTTGATTTTGCGGGATCCAACTTACCAGCTGCAAGAAGCGGATATCGTGAGCAAGGTCAAGGATGGCTATATTATCAAACGCGCTGGGAAATACTATCTCTACTTAAAGGATGCCCAACATACAGTCAATGTGCGCTCGATCGAAGAGATCGCCCAACAGCAAAAGGGAGGCACCAAAGAAGAAGGAGAGACAGGATCGGTGCAAGCGAGCTCCTCGCACAAGGCAGGCAAGACCCGTGACTTCCGTCAACCGAGTCAAGCGCTGAAAGAAGGAAAGACTCTAGAGATACTGACGGCTAAGAACCATACAGCTGGTGGTTATCGTACGGACGATGGTTATGTCTTTAGCCCTGGAGATGTCATTTCAGATACAGGGGACGGCTTTATTGTGCCCCATGGCGGCCATTTCCATTATATTCCAAAGAGTGCCTTATCTGCTGGCGAGTTAGCAGCAGCCCTCTCTGTCTTAGGTGGTCAAGCCGGCCATCAGCCAGGAAGCTCACACCTAGCTGGAGCAAGCACAGAAGCAGGGCATGGAACTTCAGATCAAGCCTCTCCAAGCCTTGGGAAGCAAGCTAGCAACCAGCCATCAGCCGGTCCAACCAATACACAGACAACCCCAACGACTTCTAAACCGGCTACTTCTAAACCGAATCCAACCCTGACCAACTTGATCGAAGAATTGCAGAAAACACCTCTGACTTCTCGTCATGTGGAGTCTGATGGTTCTGTTTTTGATCCAAGTAAGATTACCAAGTGGACAGATCAAGGGATTGTCTACCCTCATGGGGATCATTTCCACTTTATCCCATACAGCTCCCTATCGCCTTTAGAGCGTGAGTTGGCGCGGCAATTCCAATTGCTTCGTGCTCAAGGAACTAGTAGTCCAACCGAAGGAAGTCCAAGCTTGCCTTCAAATCCAAGCACAAGACCAGTTGAACATGAGCATGATCATGAGCATGGCGACAGTCACGAGCACGAAGAGGAGCACGATCATGGCTTCCACGCAGACAAGGTCATCAGCAAGGACGAGGAAGGCTATATGGTCGCTCATGGCAACCATGCCCATTATTTCTATAAAAAGGACCTCTCTCCTCAAGAGATTGCAGCAGCGGAGGCAACTCTAGCTGGTAAGAAAGAAGAGGACAAGGGGCAGCCCCTGACAGATGATGTTGCGACCTATTCTCGTGATGCATCAGATGAGGAAAAGATCCAGTACATCAGTAAGACCTATGGTGTTCCTCGTGAGGCCATTAAGATTTCCAATGGTTTCTTTGTCTTTAACAATCCAGACCAAGAATACGATCCGACCCACATCCATCCTTATGCCGTTCGGAAGGAACATGTCCGCATCCCACTTGAAACTGGCAATCCTGAATTAGACTTTATCAATGAACTCTATGCAACAGCGCTTCGTTCGGGGATTTCTCCTTATAGTCTCCAGATTGAAAATGGTCAGTTTGTCATCCCGCATGGCGATCACAACCACTATATCAAGGTGCGCTCAGCAGGACTAGCAGACTACTTAGCCCACCGTCTTCCAACCATCCAATCTCCTTACAAAAAAGGAGACTTGGACAAGAAAGTCGTAGAGGACAAGGTCAACCAGCTCTTAGCAGAAAGCCGCAGCCTCTATGCTTCTGATCCATTGCAACAAAGACGGATTGAGCTCATCTTGGGCCACTTCTTGGAAAATGTCAAGAGTTTCCCAAGTAACTCAACAGAGGGCTATCTGGCAAGTCTCAAACAGGTTGATGCGCAGTACATTCATGCGACTCAAGCGGTCAAGCCAAAAGAAGAGACAGCCTTGGACCGTCGTTACCAAGAATTGCTGGAACAAGTGCGCTTGCTAGACACAGAAGCCTTCCAATTGAAGAAGGAAGAGTTGGTCTCTCAACTGCAGGAAGCCTATGCTGCCAAGGACAGTAAGCGTCTAGAGCAGGAAGGGAAGCTATTAGAAGCTGTTCAGGAGATGCAAGATCGGACGGGTGTGACATCGGTCGATTACCTCAAGTATTTCTACCAAAGCTTGAGCGATGCGCGCTTGACACCAGAACTCCGCACTAAGGCAGCAGATCTAGCCTTGAAGCTCTACCGAGCTCAAGCCTTTGAAGAAGCTTGGGATTCCAAGTCTCACTTTATGGAGCTCTACCAAACTAAGCAAGCTATTGACCAGCTCTTCTCCCAAGATAAAGGCCAAACCTATCCTATTGAAAAAACAGTTTTGGATCAAAAAGGAAGTCAAACTCCATCCTACAACGTAGCGGTTTATGATTTCCTCAAAGGCTTGTATGGAGAGTTGGATAAGGCAACAGAAGCCCGTCAACAGAACAAGATTTTGACAGCTCTCTTAGAGCAAATCCAGTCGCTCTTGCCACAAGTCGAAGACCAAGGCAAACGAACTGCTTTTGAAGCAGGCTTGGCTCAACTTGGAAAAGAATCTGATCCAGACAAGGCTATTCCAAGTGGGGAAGCACTTCTACGCGAAATCAGTGATAGTATTGAAAAGCAAAAACAGAAGCAAACCGAAGAGCCTCAAATTGGGGATGTCGCTCTTTATCAACAGCTCTATAATCAATTGATGGCCCTACACCAACAATTGCAGGACAAGGGGGCTAGTGATGCGGTATTTGATCGCTTAGAAGCTCTCTTTGACCAATTGGCTAATCCAAAGAGTGATAAAGCAGCCTTACTACAGGCCATCCAAGCCTTCCAGGCAGAATTAGCTGCAGCCCCATCTGCAAGCGAAGCGGGCAAACCAGCTTCCACAGCTGAAACGCCTGTCGCTACAGAAACTCCGGTGGAAAAAGAAGCAGCAGCTTCAGAAGGAAGCAAGCCTGCCACAACTGAGACAGGAACAGAGCCTGCAAGCGCAGCTGTAACAGAAGCAAGCACGCCAGATACTCCATCTCCTCAGAAACAATAGAAAATAGAAAAGAGAGTGGGACAGAAATCGGTAATTCGTTAGAATTCGATTTCGTCGTCCCACCTCCGCACAGTTGAGTAGGGCTGTAAAAGCTGATGAAATCAGCGTAGTAGAGCCCACTCAACCACTGCGTCTTGCTCGACAATCCAAAGATAATTAAGAGGCTAGGACTTTTGTCCCAGCCTCATTTTGCGTTCTAGTGAATAGAAGAGGAGGTCTCTTTTTTCAGTAGTTGAGCCTCACTCCTTGTGCTCTAAGAGCAGTGGCGAGGCAAGCTCGACTGCTTGTTTTCGCTTGAAAAATGCGGCCATTTGAACCAGGATGCGGGGGACCGTCTGCCATTTTTTCCAGGCTTGAAAGCGGGTGTCGATGAGCTGCTTGGCCAAGCGTTCCAGCATTTCCCGCTCGGTTGGATCCAAATCCTGGGCATTTTGGAGGATTTCCTTGGCCTTAGCTAGCTGTTTGAGATCAGTTAGATCATTGATGGAAGTGATGCCGGCATCCAGAAAAATGCCAAAAAAGGTGTCAAAAAACTTCTTGCGCTCGTCTGCCGAGGTCTCGCGAACCCATTGCTTCAAGGTCAGATCGGTCTGCTGGCTATCTGGACTGGTTTCAGAAACGGTCACAAAGCTGTCGTCCTTGATTTCCCAAGTAAAGGCATCGTGCTGGGCAAAGCCACCCAAGGCGTGACTTTTGACAATGGTCGTCGGTTCTGGCACTTCCAACATCATGCCAACGATGGATCCCTGAGGGACAAAGCGACGAATGTATGGGGACGTGCGCTGGTAGCCTTCGGTTTCGATAATGGCCTTGTTGAGGCCAGGAGCATCGTAGCTGTAGATCGTGTCGACCCGTTCAAATAAGGAATCAGGTAGATACGAGCAGGCATAGGTTGCAAGATTTCCCCCTTTGGAGTGACCGGCTACTAAGAAACGTCCTTTCGGAAATTCCTTCATGACGTTTTGCAGGTAGCTGGCAGCGCGCTTCTGGGCTGGGACATGGTCCATATAGGTCATGTGGAAGTCTTCCTTCCAGCCGATCAAGGTGTCATCCGTCCCTCTGAAAACGACCAAATAGACATCCATGGTGAGCCGATAGGTCATGGCCGCAAACTGTTTTTGCACATCGAGATCGTACTCATCGACGTAGTTAAGGAGTTTGATGTTCTTAAAGCGCTTTGAACTAGCTAATTCATCGACTAATTGGAGGTGCTGGTTACTCACGATGAAATCGGTTGTCCGGTCGATCAGTTCCATCGCATCAGACAGGCGCACTTGGATCCCTGTTGTATCTCCTTGAGGCACAATGTGTCCAAAAGGCAGATAGGTCAGCTCTGTCAAAGCGAGGACATCCAGCTCCTTGAAGGGGCGGTCATAAATGGAATCGTCCGTCACTTCTTTTAGGTAATCAAAAATCGTCGACATCTGTGCCTCCCGTGTCTTATTTCTTTCAGTATAGCACAAAAATGGATGGAGAAAAAGCGCCTCCCATTAAGAAAGGAGGAGCCAGTTCTTCTTTCCCTCTGAAACAGCCTTTTTCTCTGCTGTTTAATCTGTTATAATAGGAAGAAGAAAAAAAGAAGGAAAGAAAGCCATGCATAAAATTCTCTTAGTAGAAGACGATGAAATTATCCGCCAACAAGTCAAACAATTATTGGAACAATGGGGCTATGAAGTGGTCGCAGTAGAGGACTTTATGGATGTCCTCGGGATCTTTGTCGAAAGTGACCCCCACTTGATTCTCATGGATATTGGCCTACCTCTCTACAATGGTTACCACTGGTGCCAAGAGATTCGCAAGGTTTCAAAGGTTCCGATCATGTTTCTTTCTTCACGGGATCAAGCCATGGATATTGTCATGGCCATCAATATGGGTGGAGACGACTTTGTCACCAAGCCTTTTGACCAAAATGTCCTCCTTGCCAAGGTTCAAGGACTCTTGCGCCGTTCCTACGAATTTGGGACAGATCAAAATCTGCTGGAGCACCGGGGAGCCATCCTAAATCTCAAGTCTACGGACTTGGTGTATGAAGGGGAAGTCATCAAGCTGACCAAGAATGAATTTCAGATCCTGCGTGTCCTCTTTGAGCATGCAGGCAGTATCGTGGCGCGTGATGACATGATGAAGGAGCTCTGGAATAGCGACTTCTTTATTGATGACAATACCTTGTCTGTCAATGTGGCCCGCCTTCGTAAGAAACTAGAAGAGGCTGGCTTGTCAAACTTCATCGAAACCAAGAAAGGCATCGGTTACGGGTTGGTCCATGAATAAATTTGGAAACATCTTTTGGCAGTATGTGGTATCCCGCAGGCGCTTGCTCTATCTAGTGGTCATTTTTTTAATCGTCGATTTGGTTTTTGCCTATCTCTTTCCAGAGACAGGGACAGTTTTCCTCTATGCGACCCTAGTGCTAGGCTTTTTTGCCCTCTGTGTCTTGATCTGGGATTTCGCTATGACCTTTCAAGACTACCGCAAAGCCGCACTTTATGAGGAAGTTGAGGTTGCCTCACCTCTGGAACACCTCCTTTATGAAAAATACACGGAAGAACAGCAGGCGCGCTTGGAGGAAGGGAAGACAGCCCAGGCCAAGTTCAACGACCTGATGGACTACTATACCCTCTGGGTTCACCAGATTAAGACGCCTATTGCGGCCAGCCAGCTCTTGGTGCAAGATGTCGAGACACCCATTGTCAAGCAGCAGATGGAGCAGGAGCTCTTTAAGATTGATTCCTATGCCAATCTGGTTTTGCAGTACCTGCGACTGGAGAGTTTTCATGATGATCTGGTCTTAAAGCGCGTGTCGGTTGAAGATTTGGTCAAGGAAGTGGTCCGCAAGTATGCCCTCTTTTTTATCCAAAAGAACTTGGCAGTGGACCTACATGATTTGGAAGAGGAGGTCATCACCGATCGCAAGTGGCTCCTTGTCATCATCGAGCAGCTCTTGTCCAATAGCCTCAAGTACACCAGCACAGGTGGGATTGAAATCTATTTTAAAGACCAGACTCTCTATATAAAAGATAGCGGGATTGGGATCAAAAATAGCGATGTCCTTCGCGTCTTTGAGCGGGGCTTCTCCGGCTACAATGGCCACCTGACCCAGCAATCTTCAGGGCTGGGGCTCTATCTATCTAAGAAAATCGCAGAGCAATTGGGCCACAGGATCACCCTCCATTCAGAGGTCGGCCAAGGCACGACCGTTGCCATTCGCTTTGAAGAGAAGAAGTTGGTCATGGATTAATTTTCCCCATCTTACAAAAATGTAAGAAATAAAGGTCAAAATGAAAGGTTAGGTTATGGTAGCCGCCTTTTATTTTTTATACAATAGTCTCATCAAATGAAGGAGGTCAAGAAAATGAAACTCTTGAAATGGATGAAACAACCCAAAAAGACTGAGAAACCAAATAACCAAACCGATCTGGAAAAGACGGAATTTGGTCTCCAAGTCCTGCAACAAACCCAAGAATTTTTCTTGATCTACTAGTAAAAGGAGAAAAGCATGTCATTACTAGATGTTCAACATATCAAAAAGATCTACAAAACCCGCTTTCAAGGAACGCAGGTTGAAGCCTTAAAGGATATCCACTTCACCGTGGAAAAGGGTGAGTACGTGGCTATCATGGGGGAATCAGGATCCGGGAAATCGACCCTTCTCAATATCCTAGCCATGCTGGACCAGCCGACCGAAGGACGGGTCTACCTCAATGGCACCGATACCTCCACCATCAAGAACAAGGATGCGTCGAGCTTCCGTCGGGAAAAACTAGGCTTTGTCTTTCAAGACTTCAACCTGCTCGATACCTTGTCTGTCAAGGATAATATCCTCTTGCCACTGGTCCTTTCTCGCAGACCGGTCAAGGAAATGATGAGCAAGGTCGAGAGCGTGAGTCGGGAGTTGGGCATTCACCAACTTCTTGAAAAATACCCTTACGAAATCTCTGGTGGGCAAAAACAACGGGTAGCCGTAGCACGGGCTATCATCACCTCGCCAGAAATCCTTCTTGCCGATGAGCCAACAGGGGCGCTGGATTCCAAGTCTTCAGCTGCTTTGCTGGATGTCTTTGAAGATATCAATACCATGGGCCAAACCATTCTCATGGTGACCCACTCAACCGCAGCGGCAGCGCGTGCCAAGCGCGTGCTCTTCATCAAGGACGGGATTCTTTACAACCAGATCTTCCGCGGGGAAAAAACGGAGCGTCAGATGTTCCAAGAAATCTCGGATACTCTGACGATCATGGCAAGTGAGGTGGAGTAGATGTTTCGATTAACCACTAAATTAGCTTGCTCCAATCTGATTAAGAACCGCAAGCTCTATTATCCCTTTGCGATTGCGGTCATTCTCGCAGTGACCATCGCTTACCTCTTTGACTCCCTGACCTTTAATCCCCGTATTTCCGAGCTTCGAGGGGGCTCTTCCATAGTGTTCACTCTCAGCTTGGGGTTCTTCGTGGTCAATGCCGCAGGAGCTATCATCGTGCTCTATGCCAATAGCTTTGTCATGAAAAACCGCTCCAAAGAGCTGGGAATCTACAGCATGCTTGGCCTTGAGAAACAGCATCTCATCAGCATGATCTTCAAGGAACTATTGATTTTTGGCTTTGTAACTGTCTCAGCCGGTGTCTTGATCGGGGCTCTCTTTGACAAACTGATCTTTGCCTTTCTCTTGAAACTCATGAAGATGAAGGTTCAGCTAGTATCCACCTTCCAACCTGGGATTGTGGTCTTGGTCTTTGTCACCTTTGGTCTCATCTTTGGCCTCTTAGTTTTTCTCAATGCTTGGCGCATTCTCCGTTTGAATGCCCTGCAGTTGACGCGTGAGAAGGCTAGTGGCGAAAAGAAAGCTCGCTTTTTGTGGCCCCAAACCATCCTGGGCCTAGTCTCTCTCGGTCTTGGCTACTACCTAGCTGTGTCTGTCAAAGACCCCATTATTGCGCTTGTGACCTTCTTTCTAGCCGTTATCTTGGTCATGATTGGGACCTATCTGCTCTTTAATGCTGGGATCACCGTCTTCTTGCATCTTCTTAAGAAAAAGAAGAACTATTATTACCAACCTAACAATATGATCTCGGTCTCTAACCTCATCTATCGCATGAAGAAAAATGCAGTGGGCCTTGCGACTATTGCCATCCTCTCGACCATGGTATTGGTGACGATCTCTGCTGCCACCAACATCTATGTCGGTAGCGAAATGGTCAAGAAAATCATGGCTCCTCATGATTTCTCAGTCCAAGGAAAAGGGGTAGACCTGGAGCAGATTAATCAGAAATTTGATGAATTTGCTTCTGAGCACCAGCTTGAGATCAAGAATCGCGATCTGATGACCTACGCCAACTTTGGGGTCAAATCACAAAAGGGCACGGATTTCACCGTCTATCCGGCTGATGAACGCAGCGTCACTCCTAAAACCGTCTTTATGGTCTTTGATGCAGCTAGTTATGAACAAATGACAGGAGAACACGTTGATCTGACCGGCAACCAAGTCATCCTCTTTGCTCATAACAAGGCTCTGATAGGGCAAAAGCAGTTCACCATCAATGGGCAAGACTTCCAAGTCAAGGAAGAAGTGAGCAAGGATTTTATCACCGATCATGTTCCAAATCAGTTTAATATGCTGACGGAGGATTTCAATTACCTAGTCGTGCCAGACCTTTCAGCCTTTGTCGCTCAGTTTCCGGATCTTGCCATCAATACCAATATTTACGGTGGCTTCAATGTCAATGTTGACGAAGACCAGCAACTCAAGCTGGCAGCCAGCTATGACAAGATGATTGATGAATTGAGCAGCCAACAGGCTCAAGGAACATTTGTCTATGGGGGAACCGTGCCAATGATGTGGCAGAGTTGAATAGCCTCTTTGGTGGCATCTTCTTTATCGGTATTTTCTTGTCATTGATCTTTATGGTCGGAACGGTCATTGTCATCTACTACAAGCAAATCTCAGAAGGCTATGAAGACCGTGACCGCTTTGTCATTCTCCAACAGGTGGGGCTTGATGAACACGAGGTCAAACGGACCATCAACCGTCAAGTGCGGACCGTCTTCTTCCTCCCTCTCATCTTTGCCTTTATCCACCTGGCTTTTGCCTACCATATGATCCGCCTCATTCTCAAAGTGCTCGGTGTCATCAATAGTGGCCAAGTCCTCATCGTGACCCTCAGTGTCTGTGCCGTCTTTCTCATCACCTACCTAATCGTCTTTTGGATCACCTCTCGGAGCTATCGTAAGATTGTGCAGATTTAGGAAAAGAGAAGCCCGCTTATAGCGGGCTTTTTATTGTAAAGTCCGATCGCTATTGTCAATTGGTGTTCAAAGGGATACACAAAAAAGACTGAACCAGTCGAGTTCAGTCTTTGATCGATTTCTATTAAAGTGATGTAAGGAAAGTCAATCCCCCTAGGATGACACCTGCTGAATTTGGAATGATCAAAATCCAGTCTTTTTTAGGTTCCTTTGTCCAACCATAAATGACCCAGATCAAGCAAGAAATAGCAGCTGACAAGGGTTGGAAAGGTTGGGCCTTATTTCCCTGTAAATTAGCAATAATTTGTGGGATGTAGGCAATGAAAACGATAATCCCAATAAAGGCACCGATCGAGCCAACGATTTGGTTGATTTTTTGTTTATTCATAAAATTTTACCTCTGTGTATTAAAATAGCATAAGTAGGAAGAAAATGCAATTAATTTGCATGCTATGCAAGATGAAAGTGATTACATTCGCACAAAATTAGACAATGTGTCAAAAATGGAAACTAGAGAGAAGACTCTCTCGAAAAGAAATCCATCTTCCTGCAAAATCACAAGATTGTGACACTTTACAGTTCGGTAACATTTGAAAAAAAGACTTGAATTTGTAAAGGACAAAAGGTAGAATAGTGCATACTTAAAAAAAGAAAAGGAAATGGTAGTTTCAAAATGAATGAAAAACAAATGAAAATTCTTGGTTGGGTTGCGACCTTTATGTCTGTTATGATGTATGTGTCTTACTTCCCACAAATCATGGATAACCTCGCTGGTCACAAAGGGAACTTTATTCAACCCCTTGTTGCAGCCATCAACTGTAGCCTTTGGGTTTACTACGGACTCTTCAAAAAAGAACGCGATATTCCACTTGCTGCAGCCAATGCACCAGGGATCATCTTTGGTTTGATCACAGCCATCACAGCCTTGTAATCAATGAAAGAGAGAGTGGGACAGAAATTGGTAATTCGTTAGAATTCGATTTCGTTGTCCCACCTCCGCACAGTTGAGTAGGGCTTTAAAAGCTGATGAAATCAGCGTAGTAGAGCCCACTCAACCACTGCGTCTTGCTCGACAATCTAAAGACAATTGAGAGGCCAGGACTTTTGTCCCAGCCTCTTTTTTATAACTTCACTCATTTCCATGGTATAATGGGAGGACTATTAACCGAGAAGATCAAAAGGAGACACGAGTGGATCAAAAACATCACTGCCAAGTCCTATGGGCGAAAAATAAATACCTGGTGCTCAGTCGTTCGAGTAATATCTACAAGGAAATCCGGGAATACCTCAAGCGAGACCAGGTGGAGGTCAGCCACGTCGAGGACCTAATCCAGCAAGCGCTAGCCCTGCCGGAAAATCGTGGCCAAGTCTCCAATGCCTTTCAGCATATTTGGGGCTATTTCAAAAAGCAGGCGACTGCAGAGGAAAAGGCGGACTTTATGTTGCTACTTGAGAAGTACCAGCATGGCCAAGCTAGCCAAGAGGATCTCATCAAGGGAATCCAGACGCTATTGGAGCACTACCCGAATCGCTACTTACAAGACTCGACGCTACTAGGAGGTCAATAGATGAGACTCTGGCACCAAGACTTGATTCCCAAACTCCCTCGTCCTCAGCTCCTGGGTCAACACCGGGAATGCTGCGCCCTTCGAGGCAATGACTGGGGCAAGAAGCACGCGACGGTCAACTATGTCTTTGAATACTCGCCTTATCGCCTCTATGCCTATCACTGCCTGATCATGGAGGAGATGACGGCTCGTGGCTACAAGGTCAGCCCAGAGTGGTGGGAGCCGACCTACCGAGGCAAAACCTGCCCAGCCTACCCAGAGCTGGAAGAAGAAGCCTTGAGCACCCCTATCTATCCCGAGCATCAGGACACCTACCTCCAAGAATGCCTGGAGAATTTAGCAGAAAAAGGGATTCAATTAGATTAATCATTGGTTTAGGCGTCCCATCTAAGATTAAGTAAAAATGTAAGCTAAACCATTCGTAATCCAATTAATGCGAATGGTTTTTATTATAATTTGATAAATATGATAAAATAGAAAGGATAATAGATTAATTAAGGAAAGTAAAAATGGCAAATAAAGAAAGTGCAGAGCGCAAGGAACTTCACCGTAAAATTTGGGCGATTGCCGATGACGTTCGTGGGGCTGTAGACGGTTGGGATTTCAAGCAGTACATACTGGGAATACTATTTTATCGCTTTATTTCTGAGCATATGGCTGACTATTTTGACCGTGCTGAGCATGAGGCTGGGGATTTAGAATTCCGTTATGCTGATTTGAGTGACCAAGAAGCTGAGCAAGATTTCAAACCAGGGACAGTTGAGGATAAAGGTTTCTTTATTCTTCCAAGTCAATTATTTGAAAATGTCGTCAAGAACGCGTCACAAAATAAAAATTTAAACGAAGATTTAGCCAATATTTTCCAAGACATTGAAAAATCGGCGATTGGCTTCAAGTCAGAGGATGATATCAAAGGCTTATTTGATAACTTGGACACACGAAGCAACATCCTTGGTGGCACTGTTCCAGAAAAAAATAAACGCCTTTCTGATATCCTCAATGGTATCAATAGCATTAACTTTGGCAACTTTGAGGAAAATGATATTGATGCTTTTGGGGATGCCTATGAGTTCTTAATTTCCAACTATGCGAGCAATGCAGGAAAAAGCGGAGGTGAATTTTTCACACCTCAGACAGTTTCTAAATTACTAGCTCGTTTGGTAATGGTTGGTAAGGACAAGATTAACAAAGTCTACGACCCAACATGTGGTTCGGGTTCGCTCTTGCTTCAGATGAAAAAACAATACGAAGACCATATCTTGGAGGATGGTTTCTTTGGTCAAGAAATCAATATGACCAACTATAACTTGGCTCGTATGAATATGTTCTTACATAATATCAACTACAACAACTTTGATATTAAGCGAGGAGATACCCTTTTAAATCCGCAGCATTTGGATGAAAAACCTTTTGATGCTATAGTTTCTAACCCTCCATACTCAGTCAAATGGGTGGGAGATGGAGACCCAACTCTCATAAACGATGACCGTTTTGCGCCAGCTGGTAAACTGGCTCCTAAGTCAAAAGCTGACTTTGCCTTTATCATGCATAGTCTCAACCACTTGTCTAACAAAGGTCGAGCAGCCATTGTTTGTTTCCCAGGTATTTTCTATCGTGGTGGTGCTGAGAAGACCATTCGTCAGTATCTAGTAGATAATAACTTTGTTGAAGCAGTGATTGCTCTGCCTGATAATCTCTTCTTTGGAACCTCTATCGCAACCACGATTTTAGTGTTGGCGAAGAATAAACTAGAAAATAAAACACTCTTTATCGATGCGAGTAAGGAGTTCAAAAAAGAGACCAATAACAATGTCTTGACGGATGATAATATCGACCATATCGTTGAATTATTCACTAATTATCAAAGTGTAGACTATAAAGCAACTCTCGTTGATAATCAAGTGATTGGTTTAGAGCAGGATTACAATCTTTCTGTCTCAACCTATGTCGAACAAGAAGATACACGTGAGAAGATTGATATTGATGAGCTCAATAAAGAAATCGCTGAGACTGTTGCTAAGATTGACTACTTACGGGCAGAGATATATAAAATTGTAGAGGAGCTAAGCAATGACAAATGATGTAATTCTCTATAGAACAGATGATGGTGAGTCAGCTATTGAGCTACTTTTGGATAATGGAACTTTCTAGCTGACCCAACAGGAACTAGCTGAGCTCTTTCAAACTTCCAAGCAAAACATTAGTAAGCATATCAAGGTAATCTTTGAAGATGGTGAATAATCGGAGGAGGCAACTGTCAACTATAAGTTGACAGTTCAAAATGAGGGCAGTAGAAGTGTTCAGCGAAATGTTGTCTACTATAATCTCGACATGATTTCGCAATTGGTTATCGTGTGCGCTACATTGAAAATAATTTTTAAAAAGTAAAAAACCTTGAATTATCTGCTAAAAAAGGTATAATGGAATAAATAGGGCCGCCCACCTCTCTTGGATGTGATAAGGCGAATAGGTATAAGGAGTGGGCTTATAGAATTCTGCTATAAGCTTTTTTCATTGAAGTAGAACTAATGGAATCAAATTGTTTTCAAGAATTGTTGAATTGTATTAAATTGTTAGAACAGAAAACTATACAATTTCCTGATGTGGGAAAACAGCGGAAATATCGACTTTATTGTATTTCAGATAAAAATGAAAAATTTGAATTGATTATCAATAGAAAAGGTCATTTGAATCAGCAGAACCTTACTTATCAATTGATGTCGCATACTCTCAAAGGTGTTTTGGTTCGCCTAGATTGCAATGGGGCTCCTCATGATGATGTAGATACACCGCATGTTCATATATTTGATGAAGAACATGATTATGGACGAATTGCTATTGGGTTGAGAGATTTAGAAGTGGACTTAGCAAATGAACTTTTGGATAGTTTGATTTATTTCTTGGACTATACAAATGTGAACTATGATAATGTAGCAATCCCATTACTATAGCTTAAAAGGAGGTTACTATGGATAGTTTGAAACTGATTGATGACTATGTGAAGTGGTATCGTGAAAAACTACTTGTAAAGGATTTTGATGGGTACTCTGAAATTGTAACCCCTTATGTAAATCATTTAAATGATCGAGTGAGGCTGTATCTAGAAGAAAAACCTAATGATTTACTAAGAATTTCAGATGATGGTGAAACTTTTAATGAATTGACCATGGCAGGTCTCGATATTACGAAAGAAACAAGACAACGTATTATAACCAATGTATTGAGGCAATTTGGATCAAAGTTGGATGAAGATATTGTATATATCGAATGTGAAGCAAAGAATTTTCCAAAAGCGAAACATAAAATGATTGAAACAATTATACGTCTTTATGATTTGCTGAATACTCATCGTTCTAACGTTACAAGTCTCTTTACCGAGGAAGTACAAGATTATTTTTATGAAAAAGATTTCGGTGGTATGCCAAACGTTCGATTGACAGGATTTTCAGGAATTGATTATCAGGTTGATTATGTTTTAGGAGCTAGAAAAAATCGTCCTGAAATTTGGGTCCAAATTGTCAATCGGTTTGATTATAATAGTTTGGCAAGAGTTAACTATATTTATCAAGATATAGCTAGCAATCGAGATATTCAACAAGTTTCGAAAAAAATTCTTATTTATAATGATTTGGAAAATAAAGTTGCATCTAAGGCGATACAAGCCTCGAAAGTTAGCGATATACAGTTATTGCCTTGGTCGCAGAAAGAAGAATTTTCAGATTTATTAGCTCAGTAGCCTTATAGTGACTGCTAGGGCTATTTTTATATAAAAGAGAGGAGAAAAATGAATATTCTTGAAGAAATCCAAAACTGTCCCGTTGAGTGGAAAGAGTTGGGGGAAGTTGTACATTCCATTAAAACAGGTTTGAATCCTCGGAAATTTTTTCAATTGAATCCTACGGATGCTACGAATTATTATATCACTGTAAGAGAGATAAGGGGACATAAAATTGTTCCATCTGAAAAAACAGATTTAATAAACAATGAAGGTTTGATGCTTTGTCAAAATAGATCTAATCTTGAAAGTGGTGATGTTCTTTTTACAGGTACTGGTACAATCGGAAATGTTGCCATCATCGAAGAAGCTCCAACAAATTGGAATATAAAAGAAGGAGTATACTCCATTAAACCTAAAAAAGAGATAATATGTTCTAAATTTTTGATGTATATTTTTGAGTCTGAAAGAGTTAGAAAAGATATAGAAGGAAGAAAAGCAGGAGGGACAGTCAAAAGTGTTTCAATGACTGAGATGAAAAAAATAAAAATCCCAATTCCTCCTCTAGAAATTCAAGAAAAAATCGTGCAAATACTTGACAAGATGACTGAATATGTTACAGAATTGACCTCAGAATTGACCTCAGAATTGACCTCACGTAAAAAGCAATATTCTTTTTATCGAGATAAACTGTTATCTTTTGAAGACGAGGCTTATCATGTTGAGTGGAAGACACTTGGGGAAGTGGCGGAATGTTTAGCGGGAGCTACTCCCAGGACTTCTAATTCTTCGTATTGGGAAAATGGAACTATTCCGTGGATGAGTTCTGGAGAAGTAAACAAAGGTTTTGTTTATGATACAGAGAAAAAAATTACTCAAGAAGGTTATGATAGTTGTAGTACAAAAGTGGTACCAAGAGACACAGTTGTTATTGCCTTAGCAGGGCAGGGTAAAACAAGAGGAACAGTGGCTATTACAAAAGTTGAATTGTGTACTAATCAATCATTATGTTCAATAGTTTCAAATGATGATATAAATAGTCATTATTTATATTATTACTTAAAAGGACAATATCAAAAGTTTCGAGATATTTCTTCTGGTGAAGGAACTAGAGGAGGGTTAAATTTAAAATTGATTAGAGATTTTAGAATCCCAGTCCCATCCCTCGAAATCCAATCTCGTATTGTTCAAGTTCTAGACAACTTTGATACGGTTTGTAATGACTTGAATATCGGACTGCCCAAGGAGATTGAACTACGTCAAAAACAGTACGAATATTTTCGAGATAAACTCTTGACATTCACCGCCGAAGGCGTGTACACTGACAGTACAGTACAGTACAGTACAGTACAGACAAGACATCATTAGACTCTTGAACTGGGTATTTGGTCCAATTCGAGTGGAGTTGGGTAGTATTTGTGAATTTGTAAGAGGAAATGGTCTTCAGAAGAAAGATTTTACCCAAGTTGGAAGATCTGTTATCCACTATGGACAAATTTACACTAAATATGATTTTACAGTAGTTCACACTTTCTCCAAAACTAGTGAAATGGTGTTTAAAAAGTTAAAAAAAGCCTATCCAAATGATTTGATAATGGCAACAACATCTGAAAATGTTGAAGATGTTGGAAAAGCAATTGTTTGGGAAGGAAAAGAAGAGATTGGAATTTCTGGAGATAGTTATATCATTCGTACGAATCAAAATTCGCGGTACTTGAATTATTGGTTAAGATCGATTTCGTTTCAATCTCAAAAGGAAAGAAAAGTGACTGGGACAAAAGTTGTTCGTATAAATTCGAAGGATATGGAAAAATTTCAAATTGTAATTCCATCCCTTATCGAACAAGAAAAAATCGTCTCCATTCTCGATAATTTCAACGCTTTAACCAACTCTCTTTCTGAAGGTCTTCCAAAGGAAATTGAACTAAGACAGAAACAGTATGAATACTGGAGAGAACAATTATTAAATTTTACTAGATAAACTCTTTAATCATTTTGAGAAAGTATCTCAATTAAAACAAAAAAGGAAGCATGCTATGGTTGATTATTCAAAAATACATGAAGTAATTGCGGAAACAAATGAAGGGATTCTCTTGGCTGAGTATCAACCAGAGTATCGCACGGATAGAGAGTATCAGTCAGAGGCTGATTTAGAAAATCAGTTGATTTCTGATTTGGTAAATCATCTCAACTATGAACGCTTAAATATTCATACACCTGAAGAACTCTTAGCAAATGCCAAGGTGCAAATAGAAAAACTCAATAAGATAACGTTTACGATTGCTGAGTGGGATCGCTTTGTAGTAGAGTATCTGGATTGTCCCAATGAAGGGTTAGTTGAAAAAACTCGAAAAATCCAAGAGAATTATATCTATGATTTTGTCTTTGATGATGGACGTATTAAAAATATTTCCATCCTTGATAAGAAAAATATTCATAACAACAGTATGCAGGTCATTAACCAAGTGACCCAAGTGGGTAGCCATACTAACCGTTATGATGTCACGATTTTAGTCAATGGTCTGCCGTTAGTTCAGATTGAATTAAAGAGACGAGGGGTTAGTCTTAAACAAGCTTTTGAACAGATCCATAGATATAGTAAGGAAAGTTTCAATAGTGAAAATTCTTTATACAAATACATTCAGATCTTTGTTATTTCTAATGGAACTTATACACGCTACTTTGCAAATACGACAGCTCAAAATAAAAATCATTATGAGTTCACCTGTGAATGGGCAGACCGAAAAAATAAAACGATTCACGACCTGGAGGACTTTACCATTACCTTTTTGAGCAAACGAGTTCTTTTAGAAGTTTTAACCAAGTATTGTGTCTTTGATGCTGATAATACATTACTTATCATGCGCCCGTATCAGATAGCAGCAACAGAGAGTATTTTACGAAAGATTCATTCCACAAATGAAATGAAGAATTTCGGTACGATCAATGCCTGTGGCTATATCTGGCACACTACTGGTTCTGGGAAAACTTTAACTAGTTTTAAGACTGCTCGTTTAGCAACAGAGTTGGACTATATTGACAAAGTGATTTTTGTGGTTGATAGAAAAGACCTAGACTATCAAACCATGAAGGAATATCAAAAATTCCAACCGAATTCAGTCAATGGTAGCAACAATACAAAAGAACTCCAACGTAGTATTGAAGAAAATGATGATCGAATTGTTGTCACAACGATTCAAAAGTTAAATAAATTTATAACAGCAAATCCAAACCATGAAATCTATAGTAAAAAATGTGTTCTAATCTTTGATGAATGCCACCGTTCCCAGTTTGGAAAGGCTCAAAAACGTATCAAAAAAGCCTTTAAGCAGTATGCTTTATTTGGATTTACAGGGACCCCAATTTTTCCAGAAAATAGCTTGACTGGAGAAACAACACAAGAGGTTTTTGGAGAGCAACTTCATAACTACGTTATCACAGATGCTATTCGAGATAAAAAAGTGCTGAAGTTCAAGGTTGACTATAACTATATCAAGCCTGAAATCAATAAGTATAGAGAAGCGGAAAAGGCAGTCGGCCGAGAGCTTGATGAAAAGAAACTCAAAAAGATGGAGAAGGAACTCCTTTTACATCCAGAACGGATTGCAACCATCACAGAGTATCTGTTGAGAGTTTATAATGATAAGACGCACCGAAATCAACACTATACTCATAAACAAAAACAACTGTCTGGATTTAATGCCATGCTGGCAGTACAAAGCATTGAAGCTGCGAAATTATACTATGAAGAACTTCAGCGACAACAAGCAGCATTACCAGAAGCTAAGCGTTTGAAGGTCGCAACTATCTTTAGCTTTGCGCCTAACGAAGAACAGTCAGCTTATGGAGAAATTCAAGATGAAGAGCTAGAACCTCAAGATACAGCTATGCCTCTTTCATCTAAAGAGTTTCTTTCTAAAGCAATCTATGACTATAATCAAATGTTCAAGACCAACTTTTCGACTGATGGGAAAGAGTTTCAAAATTACTATCGTGACCTTTCTAAACGAGTTAAGTCCAAGGAAGTGGATTTGCTGATTGTAGTGGGTATGTTCTTGACAGGTTTTGATGCGCCGACCATGAATACTCTCTTTGTCGATAAAAACCTACGTTATCATGGTTTGATTCAGGCTTTTTCTAGAACCAATCGAATTTTTAACAAGGTTAAACCTTTTGGAAATATCGTATGTTTCCGTGATTTAGAAAAAGCTACTCAAGAAGCTATTAAAACCTTTGGGGATACTAATAAACTTGATATTATCTTAGAAAAAAGTTTTAGCGAATACATGGATGGTTTCGTGGATCAGATAACGGGTATCAAGGTTAAAGGTTATACAGAAGTCTGTCAGGAAATTCTCGAAAGATTCCCTAATCCACAAGAAATAGAAACAGAACATGATAAAAAAGAGTTTGTTAAGTTATTTGGTGAGTTTCTGAAACTTGATAACGTGCTCCGAAATTATGATGAGTTTCAGGAAATCGATAAGCCTATCTCGGAAGGATATCTCCAAGATTTAAGAAGTTCTTACGTGGAAATTCGAGATGAATTCTTAAACCTTAAAAACTATGAAAGAACAAAAGATTTAGGTGTTGACCTTTCAGATATTGAATTTGAGATTGAACTCTTAAAAACGGATGAGATTAATCTAGACTATATACTTGCTTTGATTGTCGAAAAATCGAAGAACTCTGAGTCTAAAGAAGCAATGAAAGCTGAAGTTAGCCGTGTCATCCGCTCAAGTATTGATATTCGTGCTAAGGAAGAGTTGGTGATTGGCTTTATCAATGATACTGATTTAGCGAGTCTGAAAGACCATGATGAAATTATCAATGCATTCTATGCTTATGGTAAAGAACGTAAAGCAATCGCTATTCGTGAATTGGCAGAGTCTGAAAATCTTGTAAAAGATTATCAATTATTCATTGATCGTTCTATCCAACGTGGTTATGCTGAGAATAGTGGAGCTGACTTGGATTCGATTATTCCACCGACAACTCGTAGACAAGGAGCTCGTGAACGTAAGAAACAAGAAGTTTTACAAAAGATACAAACATTAGTAGAAGTATATTCAGGTATTTGATCGTAAATATATGAAAAATAACCTAATTGAAAGATCGATTCAACATTAACAAAGTTAGGGTTTAATAATTAAGGATCTTATTGATAAGCGGATAGAAAAACAGTAGAAGTTTAACTATTCCCAATTTTTTTCGAATTATAGAAGTAGAGGGACCTTCCCTCTATTTTTTTCGGAAAGGAGCAGGGATGCAAAAGAGACACGCGCATGTATCACCAACCTTGGACATCATGGCCAAGAAGATTTTTAGTTTGCCGGAGGTGACGACAGCGTTTATTCGAGACATTTTAGAGCTGGATGTGGCAGACGCTCAGATTGTGGAGGGAAGCCAGCCCCATAGCATGGCCTATGAGGAGGACGACTTGTTCTCCACTGCGGTGGATGTGAGAGCCAAGCTCCATGATGGAACCGAGGTAATCATCGAGATCCAGATTCGCAAGCAGCAGTATTTCTTAAATCGGTTCCATTACTATTTGGCTAATCAGCTGGTGGAGAATGTGCAAAAACTGCGCCAGCAAGGACAGACACATAAGATGTACGAGCAGATGGAGCCCGTCTATGGAATTGCGATTTTGGAGAAGTCGCTCTTACTAGACGAAGAGGCCGCCATCAACAAATACTGGCTGACCAATAGCCACTCTGGCAAGCAACTCAAGGCCTATTATAAAAATGGCAAGAACCAAAATCTTCTGCAGGTTGCCTTTTTAGAGCTAGACAAGTATAATAAAGATGAGAATCTGACAGATGCAGGCAGACAGTGGCTGGAGTTTTTTGGGAATCTTCCCTTTACAAAAGCTCCCAGTCAGGCAGTTGCTCACGCAGATTCATTATTAGATTCATCTAGCTGGACCAAGGAGGAGAAGACCATGATAGACGAGCGTATTCGCATTCAAGAAAATTATGATATGACCCTGGAGACGGCTATTGACGAAGCGCGAGAAGAAGGTCTGGAACAAGGTCTGGAACAAGGTCGTAATGAAGAACGTCTGCAGTTAATCCGCAAAATGGTCTCACGAGGAATGACACCTGAGCTTATCTCAGATATGACGGGTTTATCGCTTGAAGAGATCAATTCTATGTTAGTATAAAATCTAGCTGGACCAAGGAGGAGAGGACCATGATAGACGAGCGGATTCGTATTCAAGAAAATTATGATATGACCCTGGAGACGGCTATGGACGAAGCGCGTGAAGAAGGATTGGAACAAGGCCGAAATGAAGCTCGTTTACAATTGATTCGTGAGATGGTCTCACGAGGAATGACGCCTGAGCTTATCTCAGATATGACGGATTTGTCGCTTGAAGAAATTGAGACTCTTCTTTCCTGAGTCGTTAAAAGAGGCACTGCCTCTTTTCTTTTTGAAAAAACTTGAAAATTTCCCCATTTTTTCAATCCGCCTTTCTAGAATTGTGGTAGAATAGAGTCAACAAAGAGCTATCCTCACCAACAGTGTGATCGATACTAGAAAAGAGGATTCTGATGACAAGAAAAATTGGTATTATTGGTTTGGGGCATGTGGGTGCGACCTTGGCCCACAGCATGATTTTGAAACACACCTGTGATCATTTGGTCTTGATTGATACCAATGAGAAAAAGGTCAAGGCAGATGCCTTGGATTTCTGTGATACAGTTGCCAATACAGGGTATCCGGTTCATATCACGGTCAATGACTACGCGGCTTTAAAAGATGCGGATGTCGTGGTGTCGACTCTTGGAAATATTGAGTTGCAGGCTAATAACACTGATGACCGTTTTGCGGAGCTTCCCTTTACCAGTAAGCAAGTGGTGCAAGTAGCGCGTGATCTGAAGGCTTCTGGTTTTAGCGGGGTCTTATTGGTAGTGACCAATCCGGTCGATGCCGTTACTCAACTCTATCAACAATATACTGGCCTTCCAAAAGAGCAGGTGATTGGGACAGGGACTTTATTGGATACAGCTCGGATGAAGCGTGCAGTCGCTGATCGTTTGCAGGTTTCTCCTGCTAGTGTATCAGGTTACAACCTCGGTGAGCACGGAAATTCTCAATTTGTCGCTTGGAGTCAGGTCCGTGTCAAAGGACACGCCATTACCGATCTCTTCTCTCAAGAAGAGCTTGACGCCATCAACTACGAGTCCTTGCGCGGCGGCCACACAGTCTTCTTTGGAAAATTCTATACCAATTTTGGGATTGCTGCAGCAGCTCAACGCTTAGCAGAAGCTGTGATCAATGATAGCCACGAGGAAATGCCAGTGTCTAACTATCGTCCAGAATATGGAACCTATCTTGGCTATCCAGCGATCGTAGGTCGAAAAGGAATTCTTGAACGATTGGATTTGCATTTGACAGAAGAAGAAAAAGAAAAATTACTCCATTCAGCCGAAACCATCAAAGAAAATACACGAAAAGGTTTGGAGCATGCATAAAAGTGAGGGCTGGGCACAATTTGTTCACCCTTCGATGTATAATATGCATAAAAGTATGACGCAGTGGTTGATTGGTATCTTTGTTCGCTTTTTAAGCTCCAAAGATAACCTAATCAACTTGTGCGGGGGTGGGAAAACGAACTCTTTTTAACTAGTCAGAGTTCTTTCCCACTCCCTTTTTTCTGCAATTTTTTCGAATGGTATAAGTGAGGGGATTCCCTACACGAAATCATTGGAGGTTGCTATGAAGAAACGACACGAGTATGTATCGCCCACCTTGGATTTAATGGTAAAAAAGATTTTTAGCCTGCCGGAGGTGACAGCAAAGTTTATCCGCGAAGTATTGGATCTGCCAGTAGAGTCCGTTGAGATTTTAGAAGGAGACCAAATCCATGAGCAAGGGTTTTTAGGAGATCTTCCGTTTGAAACATCCGTTGATGTGAGAGCAAGACTAGATAGTGGGCTTGAAGTGATCATTGAGATTCAAGTTTTGAAGCAAGAATATTTCCTGAATCGTTTCCACTATTATTTAGCCAATCAGCTAGTAGAAAATGTCCAACGCAAGCGAAAGAAAGGGGCGACCCATTCTATGTACCGGGAGCTGGAGCCGGTCTATGGGATCGCTATCCTTGAGCGAAGTATTTTTCCTCATTTAGATTCACCTGTCAATGTCTATGAAATGCGCCATACAGTAGATGGGACACCTCTTTATAGCTCTCGAAAGGATGGAGTAGCGCACAATATGTTAAAGGTTGCCTTTTTAGAGTTGGATAAGTATAATGAAAGTAGAGATACGGAGTTGAATGCTCACTGGAGACAATGGCTTGAATTTTTTGGCAATCGCCCATTCAGTCATCAACCAGATCAAGTGATCGAGCAGGCAGAATCACTCCTGATCCCATCAAATTGGACAAGGGAGGAAAAAGAAATGATTGATGAACGGATTCGTATCAGAGAAAATTGGGAAATGAGCATGGATACCTTTCGGAAAGAACAACTGGAAGCCGGTTTTCAGAAAGGGTTGAAAAAAGGTCTTGAACAGGGACTCGAACAGGGACTCGAACAAGGTCTTGAACAAGGTCTTGAACAAGGTTTAGAACAAGGTCTCGAGCGTGGTCTTGAACAGGGATTGGAACAAGGCAGACAAGAAGGCATGGAGTTAGGAGTTCAAGCTGGTCAGCAGTCTCTGATTCAGAAACTGGCTTTGAAGGGGATGAGTATCGAGATGATTGCTGAAATGACGGATTTATCCAGCGAATCCATCAAAAAAATGTTGGCTACGGATTCGTCTGACGAGGAGTAGTAGCGTGAACAGAATTTTGGGAACAATGAAACTTCGAGAATTACCTTGCTGAGAAAAAAGTAGTTCTAAAATGGATTGTAAAGATCGTCAGGAGTTCGTTATTTTTGGATCTTGATCCTCTACAGATTTGTACAGTTATGATTTATTGAAGGTTGGAGACTTTTGTCCAACCTTTTTTCTCATTCCTCTTGGCCCATCCTTAGTGAAATGGAATAAAAGTTTAAAATATCCGAGTTGTAATCCTTGACATTACATTATGATCCTGTATAATAGCTATTGTAACAAAAAGTCTTACAACAGAAAGAGGAACATCTATGAAAAACATTTTATTTATCGTCGGATCTCTTCGTCAAGGATCTTTTAACCACCAAATGGCTAAGAAAGCAGAAAGCCTTCTGGAAGGAAAAGCAACGGTGACTTACTTGGACTACAAGGACATTCCAATGATGAACCAAGATTTGGAAACACAAACCCTGCCAGCTGTGCAGGAAGCGCGTGATGCAGTTCTTGCTGTAGATGCCATCTGGATTTTCTCACCAGTCTACAACTTTGCCATTCCAGGCGTAGTGAAAAACTTGATCGATTGGCTGAGCCGTGCCCTTGACCTATCAGAAACTCGTGGCCCATCTGCCCTCCAAGACAAGATCGTAACGGTTTCTTCAGTAGCCAATGCCGGACACGAACCAATGTTTGCGGCTTACCAAGCGCTCTTGCCTTTCGTTCGGACTCAAGTGGTTGGAGAGTTTACTGGAACAACCGTTAACCCAGAAGCTTGGGAAACAGGTGAATTGGTCTTGACAGATGAAGCGGTCGCAGGGCTGGAAAAACAAGCACAAGCCTTATTAGAAGCATAAGAAAAGCTGAGACAGAAGTCTCAGCTTTTTAGATACTAAAGAGTTGTCCGAAGAAGTATGTCACACCCATGGTGAGAAGGCCAATGATGAGGTTGCGAAGCATGGCTTGCTTGGTTGGAGCTTTTCCCAGTTTTGCACTGGTATAGCCAGTGAAGATCAAGGATAGTCCAACAACGAAGACCGTCACCGGAATACGATAAGCAGTTGGAAAGAGAATGATCGAGAGCATTGGAGGAAGGGAACCAACAGAAAAAGCAAGGAAGCTAGATGCAGCAGCATGCCAAGGATTGGTAAACTCCTCGTATTCGATACCATATTTCTCTTCGACCAGGGCTTTGAGGGGATGTTTCAGAAAGGCCCGCTCTGTCAAAATCTTTGCGGAAGTTTCGCATTCTCCATTTTGAAGATAAGCATTGTAGAGAGAGTCTCTTGCTAACTTTGGATCACGATCCAACAAGGCTTGTTCGCGGTTCACAGCAGCTTCTTCCGTGTCTTTTTGTGTGGAAACAGAGACATACTCACCGCCCGCCATCGAAAAGGCACCTGCCAGAATCGCCGATAAGCCAGATAGGAAAATGATCCAGATGTTTGGTGTAGCACTGGCTACCCCAATCACCACCCCAGCAATAGAAATAATCCCATCATTGGCCCCGAGAACAGCGGCTCTCAAGATATTCAAGCGGTCGTTAAATGATTCATCTACTCCATGTTTCATTTCAGTCATACAATGTCTCCTTTATCTTATTTAGAATGATTATAAATAAAATACAATAAGAAAGCAAGGATTTTAACTCAAATGATAAAAGTTCGACAATTTAATGAAATTTAAGTTATAATCTTTGGCATTGCAAGCAAAAAGAAAGAATAGGTCATACGCCTATTCTAGCAAGATTTATTTAGCAGAAGTGATTTTACCTTTGAGGATCCTGATGGTATTCTAACGCGAGTGCGGAAAGGATAACAAAAAAACAGCAAATTGCTGTTTTCTGATGAGAAAAATTAATTCGTATCTTGTTCTTTCCCCACAACCCAAAATAAGAGAAGCAGTTGGAAGATGCCTAAGGCAAATAAGACCATAAAACCGTTGCGGCTTCCTTTAGCAGTGGCTTGGGTGAAGTCCATCTTTTGATTAGCTTGGCTCATGGCAACGATCAGCGAAGCTAGGGTTGTTCCGACAGCGCCTGCAAATTGTTGCAAGGTGTTAAAAATCGCGTTCGCATCAGGTTGCTCTTCCAGAGAGAGTTGTTTTTGTCCGTTGGTCATGATATTGCCAAAGGCAAGCCCCATACCGGTCATGAAGATCATGTAAAAGACAAGAATCAAGACATTTGATAACTTCAAGCCAAAGAGTGTGAAGAAGAAATGAGCCAGAAGGATCAAAACAGCTCCAAGGAGAATTGGTCTGCGGGCGCCTAGTTTATCTAGAATGAGACCGGAGAAAGGAGCAAAGCCAGCTCCGATGATGGCTCCTGGAAGCAGCATCAAAGCTGCAAGTGTGGTGTTAGAGTGGTTGACCAACTGGATATAATTGGGCAAGAGGAAACTCATGGCCAGAGAACCTAATTGGAAAGTGAAAAAGGCAAGAACATGGCCAGTGAGGAGATGGTTCTTTAAGATGGCAAGGTTGATAATGGGATTCTCCAACTGATTGGACCGCCAGACTAAGAGAACGAGTCCCAAGAACCCAATCACCAGCCAACCAAGGACAGAAAAACTAAAGAAAGCATGGTCAGAGAGACCGTGAATGCCTAGAATCAAGCCTAAAAATGATGCAATAATGGCGAGAAGGCTCATGATATCAAGGGTTTCTCGTTTGACTTTACTGATTTGCTCAATGGAGCGAAGTCCTGCAACTAGCGAAGCTAGAAGGATCGGGAATTGAACCAAAAAGATGGAGCGCCAGCCGAAGTTAGCTGTCAAGAGACCACCGACAGTAGGACCAATGGCGGGAGCGATAGCTGTAATCAGGGTCCCCACTCCCATCATGAGACCGATCTTGCGTTTTGGGACCTGCTCTAAAATGATATTAAACATCAGAGGAAGGGCAAAACCAACCCCCATTCCTTGGACCAATCGACCCAAGACCACAAAGCCAAAACTTGGAGCTAGGAAGTCAATGAGAACACCTAAAACAGATAGGAGATTTCCAACTAAAAAGATGGACTTCATTTTAAAAGAGCGCTTAAGGTAGGCAGATAAGGGGACTACACAGGCAACGACTAGAAGATAGATGGTGGTGACCCACTGGACGGTTGCGGTATTGATCTCAAATTCCTTCATCAATATTGGGAAGGTGATATTCATGGCAGTTTCTCCAGCCACCCCGCAAAAGGAAAGGATCCCTGTTGCAAAGATTGCAAATAAGACCTTGGCTGAAATTTTTTCTTGTGACATCGGTGTCTGATTCCTCCTAAATCTTCCTAAAGATATGGACTATGGTATAAAAATCATGGTTACGATCTGATTTTCCGTCAGCTCCAATCGCTAGGAGCATAGCACGACCAACGGTAACCTGATCCATCGTTTTGTTAGCTAACAAATAGTATAGAGGAAATGAAGACCCCTGTCAAAGAGTTTTTGAAAAGTTTTGAAAATATTAACAGCATTCTCAAAAGACGATGCTTCTCCAAACGAAAGGAAAGGCTCGCCAGTATGGTATAATAAGAAGAAAACAGTAAACGTAAAGAAGTCAATCAACTCGAACAGGAGGCCCCATGACCAAGTATTTAGTCCAGAAGTTTTTCTGGTTACGAGAAAAAAGTTTGATTCAAATTTCCCAGAAAACCCTTGTTTCCTTATTTCCTTTTTTTCTATTTTCAGGAATCATTCGGGTGATCGCTCTATCGGTCTTCTCCGATCGAGGCTATATCCATCAGCTCTTTTCGATGGATAGCTGGTTGCCGTGGGATCAGGCCATTAGTCAAGTCCTCATTAATTTTTCCAATTTTTTAGGAGGTCTAGCAGGACCTTTAGCGACTTATTTCGCTGGAAAATATACAGCTGGGCACTATGGTAGAAGTACAGGGACAGCAGGTGTCACCGCTCTTTTGGTCAGCTTGATTGTAGGGTCTCAGGAATTGTTGGTGGGACCGCTCCATGACGGGCAACTGACGCGTATCAACTTACCCGCGACGACCAATATCGTCTTAGCGATTTTTTTAGGCTATCTAATTGGGCAGATCTTTCGTCTATCCAAGGCCAGTGACGACCAGATTGTGGACAAGGATTTCATCTATCAACCCAAGACGGTGCGTCCCATTTTCTTGTCCTTAGTTCTAGGGGTCAGCCTCAATCTTCTTTTGGTTCTTGGAAATCAATTTAATATTTTTCAAACTATCCGACAGTTCTTGGCTTCTCTAACGGTAAGCAGTCATCATCTCCTGTCCACCTTTGTCATGGGTCTTTTCAGTAGCATATCTGCTTGGTTTGGTAATAGTCAAGTCTTTGCCTTGAACTCAATTGCGGATGATAGCTTTGCCTTGGAAAATCTGACCTACGCTGTGACCCATCATTCAACGACAGGCATTCCTCATCTCTATACCTTGACCAATTTGTACCGCAGTTTTGGTCTGGTGGCTGGTGTCGGCGCTGTCCTAGCGCTTTTGGTTGCAATCTTATTGGTTTCACGAAGTCAAAAGGACAAGAAAGTCAGTCTTCTCAGTCTGTTTCCAAGTCTCTTTAACAATGGGGCTTCTTTCATGGTAGGGATACCGGTCCTTCTCAACCTCCTATATGTGATTCCCTTTTTATTGATCCCTTTGGTGAATATGGCGATAGCAGCTCTAGCTTTGTGCTTCAAACTGATGCCAGCAGCCGTCTATCCCGTGCCAGATGGGACACCTAGCCTTCTTTATGCTTTTATTGGAACCGGAGGAAGTCTGAGAGCCTTAGCTGTCAGTATACTTTGTTTTGCCGTCGATGTGCTCCTTTATCTACCATTTGTCCGCATGGGAAATCGTATCCGAAAAGATCTAAAAGTGAAAGGAGAAAGCGATGAAACAATCTAAAAAAACAGCGATCGTCCTCACTTTGGTTAGTCTTTTCTTAATCGCTTTAGCCATTCCTTCTTATAGCTGGACTCGGACCAATGTTTCAAAAATCGAGAAATTTTATAATTCAAAATTGTCTCCCATCATCATGATCCCGGGAAGCTCAGCAACAGAGAACCGCTTCGATAGCTTGGTAACCAAGCTCAACCAAGGCCGCCAAGGAACCAAACACAGTCTACTTAAGCTTAAGGTTTGGAATGATGGGCATATCACCTATAGTGGTAGTATTGATGCCAAGGACAATGAGCCGGTAATTGTGGTTGGTTTTGAAAACAACAAAGATGGCTATAGCAACATTAAAAAGCAGGCTAAACTATTCAATCAAGCCTTTGAAGCCCTTCAAGCCAAATACAATTTTAATAATTTTAAGGGCTTGGGTCATTCCAACGGTGGCTTGATTTATACAGCCTTTATTGAAAATTACCTGGGGGATTATGATGTGGATCTCAAGACCCTCATGACCATCGGAACTCCCTACAATTTCACGGAGACCAATATCAAAAATAAATCTGAGATGTTGGCTGACTTTATCAAGGGAAAAGAAGCTATCCCCACAACCCTTCATATGTATTCAGTAGCAGGGACCATCACCTATGATTCAGATGAGTTGGTCCCAGATGCCAGTGTTTCTGCTGGGAAATATATCTACCAAAACCAAGCAGCTAGCTATACGGAGATTACGGTGACGGGGGAAGATGCCCAGCACTCGGATCTTCCGACCAATGATGAGGTAGTTGCCTTGGTGAAAGAGCATATTGAAAGTCAAACGGATAGTCGTGCCAAACCGAATAAAATAAACTAAGTGTGAAGAAGGGATTCCTTCCTCACCTTTTTTTTAGTATAATAAAGTTTAGTATGAAAATAAGGGAGACTATAGGAAATAAGATGAAAAGAAAACAATGGGTGCAGTTAGGAATAGTGGCTTCGAGTATGGTCATGTTAACAGGATGTTACCAAAGATACCAACGCCAGTCCAGTCCCAAAAAAGAGGCTGCAACAAGCCAGACCTCAGCAAAGAAACAAGCGAAAAAAGCAGATAACAAACAATTATACCAGTCTGTTTTTTCAGACTACCAAAAGATTTTTGCCACTTCAAAAGATTTAGATGCTATTTCCAAATTGAATGATGCATTAGCCAAAGAAGATCGGATGATCAATAGCTGGGTGATCGAGACCGTGATCAATCAGCCAGATGCCGTTCGCTATGCCTTTAAGGACTTAAATAACGATGGGGTAGATGAGATGATCATCGCCAATCAGCAGACCTATGGAAGCTACTTTGTGACAGGAGTTTATTACCTCAAGAACCAAAAACCGACCCTGCTAGCTGAAGGTTTCGTCGCTGGACACGGTGGAGCGCGCAATGCGACGACCCTCTATCAGGGAGGAGAAGTCTTAGAAGTCAGCTGGATGTCAGGAACTGGCCGTGGGGTAGCTGTGCTCTCACGGATAGAAAAGACGCCTCAAGCTGCGACCAAAGTCCAGGAAGAAGAAGTCCAAGTACCTGGTTCAGATCTGAATAGCCTCTTTGGAAAATCGGATGAGAATAAACTGGATCTCAAGGCTTTTGACTGGCAAACTTTTGACAGCGCACCATCAGCGGGAAATAGCCAAAGCCAGGAAAAAACGCCTTGGAACGCTGAAAAATCAGCAAAATTAGCAGAATTTATGAAGACCTGGGGAGAAAAGATGGGCCAACCCAACTATCAAAAAGGCATCGCTGGCGGTGATGTAGGACCAGACAACCTCTATACTCTAGGGGAAAATAGCAAGATGGATGCCATTTATACAGATACTGGTCAGGGAAATGCAAAATACCGCATCGTGGAACGCTATAGCAATTGGGACAAGTATCCAGATGTGCATAGTTATTTCTTTGCCATTACAGATACAGGAGAAGGCATTGTCTTTCATTCTCCAACGACTAATGGTGGAAAGATGTATCTAAAACCAACGGACAACAAGGAACTTCAAGAAGAATTTACACAGTTGCTTCATCAATAAAAAGAAGAATAAACCAGAAAAGGACTGTTTTTCTGGTTTTGTTTATCCAAAGAATGAATAAAAATACAATAAAAGAAATAATTTTTAGGATATAAAATATGTTAAGAACTAGTGATAATTAGCGGTGCATAAGTATTTGAAAACAGAAAATGTTTGACAATTAAAGGAAAATCATTTAAAATATATTCATTCTTTATTTATAGGAGAAAAAATATGAAAAAACTTCTTACAGCCGGTGTGGCTCTCTTGTCGGTTGCAACGTTAGCAGCTTGTTCTGGTAAAACTGCTTCAGAATCATCAAGCAAGGATTCAAAAGCTTCTTCTAGCAAAGTAGAAAAATCATCTACTTCAGAAAGCAAATCAAGCAGTTCATCTAAATCAGCAACCTCTTCTGTTGATATTCCAGAAATTGTCTTGTTGACTGATGATGAAATCGATAACGCCAAAACACTTGGTGATATGAAAACCATTTATGGAAAAATGATCGATAACTACACAAAATATCTCAAAGAAATTGGTGATAAGATTCCAGCTTCTGGTAAAGAGGCCTATAATAAGCAAGTAGATGCAGGTATCCAATCTATGGAAACTGCAAGAAAAGCTTTTAACGAGTCACTTTCATCCCTTGGTTCTGATGATACAGTTGTGCCTGAGCAACCTCGTGCTCAATTTGCACAACAAATAAAGAGTGCTCGCGATATTGCCCAAAAAGCTCTTGAAGGTGCTTATCAATCAATTGCACCATTGCTCTCTTCATCAGCTGAATAATTCATAAATGAAAATGAGAGTAGGACAGAAATAGGTAATTCGTTAGAATTCGATTTCGTCGTCCCACCTCCGCACAGTTGAGTAGGGCTGTAAAAGCTGATGAAATCAGCGTAGTAGAGACCACTCAACCACTGCGTCTTGCTCGACAATCCAAAAACAATTAATAGGCTAGGACTTTTGTCCTAGCCTATTTTTGTTTTCTTACAAAAATGTAAGAAATAAAGGGTAAAATGTAAGGTTATGTTATGGTGAAAGCGTTCTTATTTTAGTACAATTGATTTGTAAAAAACAATTGAAGCTTTTTCGAGCTAGAAAGGAACAGACCATGACCCTACTAGACGTTCAACATATCAAAAAAATTTACAAAACCCGCTTTCAAGGAACGCAGGTCGAAGCCTTAAAGGATATCCATTTTACCGTGGAAAAAGGTGAGTACGTCGCTATCATGGGGGAATCAGGATCTGGGAAATCCACCCTCCTCAATATCCTAGCCATGCTGGATCAGCCGACTGAAGGGCGGGTTTGCCTAAATAGCATAGACACCTCGACCATCAAGAACAAGGACGCGTCGAGCTTCCGTCGCGAAAAACTAGGCTTCGTCTTTCAAGATTTCAACCTGCTCGATACCTTGTCTGTCAAGGACAATATCCTCCTGCCTCTCGTCCTCTCTCGCAGACCGGTCAAGGAAATGATGAGCAAGGTCGATAGCGTCAGTCGGGAGTTGGGCATTCACCAGCTCTTAGAAAAATACCCTTACGAAATCTCTGGTGGGCAAAAGCAACGGGTGGCCGTAGCACGGGCCATCATCACCTCGCCAGAAATCCTCCTGGCGGATGAGCCAACAGGGGCGCTGGATTCCAAGTCTTCGGCTGCTTTGCTGGATGTCTTTGAAGATATTAATACAATGGGGCAAACCATCCTCATGGTGACCCACTCAACTGCAGCGGCTGCTCGGGCCAAGCGCGTGCTCTTTATCAAAGACGGAATTCTCTACAACCAGATCTTCCGCGGGGAAAAAACAGAACGTCAGATGTTCCAAGAAATCTCGGATACCTTGACGGTCATGGCGAGTAAGGAGGATCGTGATGTTTAAATTAACAAGTAAATTAGCTCTTTCCAACCTCAAACAAAATCGTAAGCTCTATTACCCTTTTGCTATAGCTATCATTTTAACGACTATGATCCTCTATAGCTTTATCGCCCTGGCAACGACCCCTCATTTAGAAGCTTCTTACGGAGGACGAACGGCAAGAGCTGTCCTTGGTTTTGGTTGTTTCGTCGTCCAGCTGGTCGTCGTCATTTTAGTGGCTTATGCCAATGGCTATGTTATGAAAAATCGTTCCAAAGAATTGGGATTATACAGTGTTTTGGGGATGGAGAAGAAGCATCTCCTCGTCATGACTTTATGGGAATTGCTTATCTTCTATATCCTCACAGTTGGAGTAGGACTGGGCTTGGGGCTCTTGTTTGATCCCTTGATTTTTGCCCTCCTCTTAAAATGTATGGGGCTTCCAGTCGTCATTCAATCGACCTTCCAGATAGGGGCTGTTCTTAACACTTTATTTGGGCTAGCCTTAGCTTTTGCCCTCATTCTCTTGTTAAATTCTTTCCGTCTCTTGCGCTACAGTTCCCTCCACCTCATGCAACAGAAAAAGGCAGGAGAGAAGAAAGGACGCTTCTTGCTGGTCCAAACTCTTTTAGGACTAGGACTCTTAGGAATTGCTTTCTATTTAGCGCTAACCGCAGAGCGTCCAGTTGCGGCTGTCCAAAGATTCTTTATTGCCGTTATCTTGGTCATTCTTGCGACTTATCTCTTATTCAACGCAGGCACCATTACCTTTTTAAGATTTCTCAAAGGTCGGAAATCCTACTATTACAAGCCAGAGAATTTTATATCCGTCTCCAACTTAATAGCACGGATGCGAAAAAATGCAGCGGGCCTTGCGACCATTAGTATTCTTTCCACCATGGTCTTGGTCACCTTAACAGGGTCGCTGAATCTCTTTATTGGAGGGCAGAATTACCTAGATACTATGTACCCTTCGGACTACAATATTAGTGTGGGGCATATGACTTCAGAAGCTGAAACAGAACCGGTTATTGAGGAGGTTCAAGCACAAATTAAGAAAGTGGCCGATGCGACACATCTATCAGATTATCAAGTGAATCAGACAACATACTGGTCGGCTGAAATTCGAAAGATTGATGGAAAGGTCTTAGAGGTTTATGACCAGTCCGATCAAGAAACTGGTCAGGAATTGAAGACAGAAGGAGTAGTCTACTTTTTTGATCAGGCAACTTATGAGCAACTGACGGGTCAAAAAGTTGAGCTTGGGGAAAATGAAATCCTAGCCTATGGGTATCAGTATCCTGGAAGACTAGACTCGCAATTAGAAATCAATGGAAAGAGCTTCGCGATTAAGCAAAAACTAGACTCCAATTTTATCCAAGGGAAACTCCCTCAAGCCGACCTGTTTCAACACCAAATGGGCTTGTATCTTGTCCTCCCTGACTTGAACCAACTGGGATTAAAAATTGATAAAAATTTGGAATTCTCTATTAGTGCTAAAAATAAAGAAAACCAAGATTTTATAGCTGGAATGGCCAAAGAGCTTTATTCGACAGACAAAATGAGTCAATATGGTGGGACTTTGTTTGGTGGGGTTGATCGATACAGCATGGAGAAGGAGTGGCGTGAATCAGCAGGGACAATCCTCTTTATTGGTGTTTTCCTATCTGTGATCTTTCTATTGGCTACGGTTCTCGTGATTTACTACAAACAGATTTCAGAAGGCTATGAGGACCGGGAAAATTTTGTGATCTTGCAACAAGTAGGATTGGACCAAAAGCAAACCGGCACCACCATACGCAAACAGATTCTCACCGTCTTTTTCCTTCCATTATTCTTCTCCTTCCTCTACCTAGGAGTGGCCTATAAGATGATTGCAAAAATCGTTGCTCTCTTAGGAGCGAACAATGCGGGCTTGGTCCTTCAAACAACCTTAGCCATCTGCGCTGTCTTTTTCATCTCTTATATCCTCGTCTTTCTTCTGACTTCTAGAAGTTATCGAAAGATTGTCGTGAGATAGCGTTCGAGTCTATAAAAGATTGGGAAATGAAAAAGCCGATAAGTAGACAAACTGTTTTTTTCATAGAACAAGCTAAGTGTTGCGGAAAGAATTATAATAATGTATGTTTTAAAGCTTATTTAAACAAATACTGAAACTTTCCTCCGTGAGAAAGAGAGTGGGACAGAAATCGGTAATTCGTTAGAATTCGATTTCGTCGTCCCACCTCCGCACAGTTGAGTAGGGCTGTAAAAGCTGATGAAATCAGCGTAGTAGAGCCCACTCAACCACTGCGTCTTGCTCGACAATCCAAAAATAATTGAGAGGCTAGGACTTTTGTCCCAGCCTCTCGGGAGTTTTGAAACTTTAGGTTCAAAACTAAGTTTTGAAACTTCGGAGAAGTTCGCTAACGTCCGTACTCACCTAAGGAAAGTTTCAAGGATAGGTTTTTCCTTAATCAAAAACACCGAGGTTCAACCTCGGTGTTTTTATCGTGATTATTTCACGTGTTTTGCAAGTTCTTCTTGCGCTTTTTTGTTTGATTCTTCTTTTTCTTTCAACCAATTCTTATAAGCTTTTTCGTAGTCAGCCGTTGTGACTGTCTTGTCTTGCACTTTCTGGTATTTGAAGAAGCTTGTTTCACCTTTAATACCAATTGCAGAATTTGCTGCTGAGAATGGCGTCACCTTCGTGATAGATGGAACTCCACCCTTAGAGTAGATTGGAAGAACAATGGCGTTTTCTGTCAACCAAGCTTGGGCAGCAGCGTATTTTTCATAACGTGCATTGGTATCCAATTTTTCAGCATTGGCAGCATCCAACAATTCTTTGTATTGGTTCAAACCAATTTTTTCGATGAGAGCTTGGTCTTTCTTAGGATCAAGTCCCATACCAGTCAAGGTTGAACCATCTGTTGGGTTCAAGATATCCAAGTAAGTAGATGGGTCTTGGAAGTCAGGTCCCCAACCAGTGATATCCATGTCAAAGTCTTTTTGATCTGGTGATTGGGCGAAGTAAGTAGCGTTGTCTGCATCGTCTGTAGACAATTTTTGTACATCGATCACGACATTGTCTTTACCAAGAGCTGTTTCAATAGAACTCTTCATAGAGTCTGCTTGTTGGACAAGAGCATTAGAAGATTGGTCTACGACATAGTCGATATGGATTGGGAATTGAACACCTTGTGATTGCAATTCAGATTTTGCTTTTGCAAGTTCCGCTTTGGCTTTATCCGCATTATGCAAGCTATCTTGAGCATCAGCAAAGCTCACACCTTTCCACTCATCTCCTGTTGCGGCAAGTTTTTCTTCAACGAGCGTACCGAAGTCTTTTCCGTTGGCTTGCACAAATGTTGGTGGAACTAGAAGGGTACGAAGAGTTTTTGATGCTCCGTCTTTCCCGTTAACTTGAGCGCTGTAGGAAGTTCTGTCTAAAGCAAAGTTCAAGGCTTGACGGAAGTTCTTGTTTTGAAGAGCTGTCTTAGTACTGTTCTTTTGCTCATCAGACGTCTTCTTCGTATGACCGTAGTTTTGACGGTTAACGTTGAAGTAAGCGTAGTAAACAGTAGAATCTTGAGGTGTATAAACGATGTTATCCTTGAATTTCTTCTCAATCGTACTGTAAGTTGAGCTTGTTGGGAAGAGACGAGCAGTAGATAGGTTCCCATCTGAGAAGTTACGAGCAAGGTAGTCTTGGTCGGATCCATCGAAGTAAGTTAATTTAACGGTATCGATGTGAATATTTTTCTTGTCGTAGTATTCAGGGTTCTTTTCCAACTCGATTTGTGATTTTGAAGTGAAGGACTTCAAAATGTAGGCCCCGTTGTAGAGGATCCCATTTGGTTTCACGCTACCAAAGTCTTTCCCAGCTGATTCCAAGAATTTTTCATTAACTGGCATCATGGTAGCAGTCGTCAATTTAGAATTCCAGAAAGATTCTGGTTGGTTCAAAGTATATTGAAGAGTGTGATCATCAACAGCTTTTACCCCAACGGTTGAGAAGTCTTTGGTTTTCCCATTTACATAGTCATCCAAACCTTTGACTGAGTTTTGAACCAAGTAAAGTGCATCAGATTTTTTATCGGCTACATATTTCAGAGATGTCACGAAATCTTTTGCAGTGACGTCAGCGTATTCATTTCCTTCTGAATCATACCACTTCGCGTCTTTTCGAAGCTTGTAGGTATAAGTCAGACCGTCTTTTGAAACAGACCAGTCCTCAGCAAGAGCAGGCACTAGGTTACCGTATTGGTCGTTTTCAAACAAACCATCGACCAAGTTGGTAGTAATGTCGCTTGTAGTTGAACGATTTGAAGTCAAATAGTTCAAGGAATCAGGGTCTGTACCATACACGTAGTTGTAGGTTGTTCCCTTTGACCCATTAGAAGATGAGCCACATGCAGCAAGGAAAAGCGTTGAAGCAGCGGCAACACCTGCTAAAAGAGCAAGCTTCGATTTTTTCATATTCGTGTCTCCTTTTGAATAATTTTAATTATTATACTCCAATCAATCTATAAAATAAAGTGTTTTTTGAACTTTTTTTGTATATTTACACACCAGTATACAGTGAAAGCCTTGATTTTAAAGGATTTTTAAGGAATAAAATTTTTTTTAAAAAGTTACTATTTTGCTTTACATACTAGTTGAGAAAGAGTATACTGATAGTGAATAAACTAGTATGTAAAACAAACTAGTGAATATGTGAAGAAAGAGGTGAGAAGGATGAAAGAGTCCCAATTAATAAAGGGAGTCTTGGAGGGCTGTGTGCTGGAGATTATTTCCAAAAAGGCCATTTATGGCTACGAATTGATTCAAAGTCTCAAAGAGATGGGATTTGATAAGATTGTCGCTGGGACCATTTATCCCCTACTTCAAAAATTAGAAAAACAAGGGGTTATTCATGGGGAAATGAGGCCGTCTCCAGATGGTCCCGATCGCAAGTATTTTTCACTCAGTGATGCTGGAAGAGAGCGCTTAGAGGAATTTTGGGACCAGTGGCAGGAGCTAGTCACAAAAGTAGAACGTATCAAGAAGGAGGGAGAAGAATGGTAGAAAGTTATACCGGAAAAATGTCAGATGAATTGATTCATCTAAACAAAGAGGATCAAGTCTATGTGAAAAAAATGGTGGCCTATATTGGGGCCAAATCCTATTTTTATGATGATGAAGCACTCGGTGAACAACTCTACAATATGGTTTGCGACCTGAAAGTTGCTGAAAAAGAAGGCATTCGGGCGGTGGATTATTTTGGAAAGGATCCACGGGCGATGGTGGATCAAGTTCTTTCAGACTTGCCTAAACGCTCTTTAGGATCTTATGTGGGACTCGTTTTCCTACTTGGAGTGATCTTGGTTGGCATGCGTTATTTAATGGATTTTACCTGGATGACGCCACTAAAAATCGAACCCTTGACCTATGTTGTCATTCTCCTCAATTTCTTGGTGTTCAGCCAGTTCATCACGTGGCTTTGGTCTAAACAGAGCTATGGTGAAATGAAGTGGTCTTGGGCTATGTTTATCAGTGTGATCAGCCTGATGGTATTTCTGAACATCGTACGACAATTTTCGATCTATTTTGGCCACATTGGGAGCCTCTTCTTATCAGATGGTTGGGCGATTGTTCTCGCTGTCCTAGTCTTACTTGGGTTTACGGTCATGGCTTTTAGAAGCAGGAATCGTCTGATGTCGAGTCTACTAGTCATGGGCCTGACTTTCCTAGTTACAGGATGCTGGATTCGTCTTGTGAATCAGGAAACTGCTCATTTAATAGGCTGGCTCCTTCCTCTCATGGGACTAGTCCTGACCCTTATTGTATTTTGTCTCCAAAGAAAGAAGGAAGAAGCATGAAATCAGCAATGTATTTTGAAGAAACGCAGGCCTTGATGCAAACCTTTAGCCAGGAGGACCAAGCCTATTTCCAAGATCTCTGGGATTATTTCAATTTTGCAGGTTTCTTATATGAGGAGAAAGCCTTAAGAGAGCAGGTCTATAATCTAGCGCTAGATTTTTCGCAAGCAGGAGCGGATGGCTTAACGGCCAAGGACTATTTTGGTCTCGATCCAAAGGGAATGGCAGACCAAATCATCGAAAATATGCCCAAAGAATCGACGCGGTCTGTTTTGAAATATGGGGCTATCTTTTCAGGTATTGTGATATTTTATCGCCTCTTAAGTGATTTTGCTTCTCAAGCAGTCCTTGTGCTCAAGCCACTAGTCTATTTGACAGACATCATTTTGGGACTCCTAGCTGTTGGGATCATCTTCTATCTCCTTCGTCGTCTCATTTTTGCGGAGGAAAAAACGAAAAAAGCAATTTATGTAGCATTTGTTCTAGTTCTAGGATTCTATTTTGTCGGTGAAATAGTGGGAGTCCGCTTCTTGCCAGCTCTTGCTTGGTTTGTAGTCCCTAGTCCTTGGGATACTCTTCTCATGACAGGGGCTAGCGGGGCTCTCATTCTTTGGCAATGGAAAGAAGAGTTTGGACGAGCTTTCATCTTTCCTATCGTCGCCTTTTTAGGGGTTGGATTCTTACATCGCTGGACCTTGGCACAAGGAGTTCAGAATCTTGGTATGACAGTTCTTCTGCCCACAGTGATCATCGTCTTTGGGCTGGTTATTTATTATTGGTTTACGATTCGTGCTTTGAAAAAGAATAGGACGGAAAGTGATAAATAGAAAGAAAAGGGGGGCTGGGACTAAAGTCCTAGCCTCTCAATTGTTTTTGGATTGTCGAGCAAGACGCAGTGGTTGAGTGCTCAAAGCACTGCTTTGAGGTGGTAGATAGGACTTGCTAAGCAAGTTTCCTAAGTAGTTGTTCGCTTTTCAAGTTCCAAAGATGCCCTACTCAACTGTGCGGAGGTGGGACGACGAAATCGAATTCTAAGGAATTACCGATTTCTGTCCCACTCTCTTTCTTGTCCAAGTATGATAGAATAAACTCATTAGATGGGAGAATAGATATGAATTTATTTCGAAAAAAGTCTTTGGGACAGGTTCACCCAGGGTTAAACCGCCATTTACGTTTATGGGATTTGATTATTTTAGGAATTGGTGCCATGGTGGGGACGGGGATCTTCACGATTACGGGAACCGCAGCAGCGAATTTAGCTGGTCCAGCCTTGATCATTTCGATTGTGATTGCGGCTTTTTGCGTCGGCTTATCTGCCCTCTTCTTTGCTGAGTTTGCGTCTCGCATCCCTTCAACCGGTGGAGCCTATAGTTATCTCTATGCCATCTTTGGAGAGTTTCCAGCCTGGATAGCCGGTTGGTTGACCGTGATGGAATTTATGACAGCCGTATCAGGGGTGGCTTCAGGTTGGGCTGCTTATTTCAAGGGCTTGTTGGCCAATCTTGGCTGGAGCCTGCCGACGGCTTTAAACGGGACTTTTGATCCAGTTAAGGGAACTTATGTGGATCTCTTGCCTATTTTGGTTATGGTCCTCGTCACAGCCTTAGTCCTTATGAATGCAAAAGCGGTTTTACGCTTTAATTCCTTGCTGGTCTTACTCAAGTTTTCTGCTCTTGCTTTGTTTATTCTTGTCGGGATTTTTCACCTAAATCCTGACAACTGGGCAAACTTTGCTCCGTATGGATTTGGCGAAATCTATGGTGGTCAGACAGGGATTATGGCTGGTGCTTCGCTCATGTTCTTTGCCTTTCTTGGTTTTGAGTCCATTTCCATGGCGGTCGACGAAATCAAGGAACCACAAAAGAACGTCCCTCGCGGTATTGTCCTCAGTCTCTTGATCACAACCGTTCTTTATATCTTGGTCACCCTGGTTTTGACCGGTATGGTTCCTTTTAAGAACTTAAATGTAGAAGACGCGGTTGCCTTTGCCCTTCGTCAGGTCGGAGCTGGTTGGGCTGGAAATTATGTATCCTTAGTGGCTATTTTGACCTTGATTACCGTCTGCATTTCCATGACCTTTGCCCTCTCACGGATGATTTACAGTTTGGCGCGGGATGGTCTCCTGCCAAAAGCTATGAAACAACTCGATCCAAAAACTAGAATTCCCAAAAATGCAACACTAGTAGCTGGATCAATGGCTGCTATTGCTGGTGGAGTCTTTCCACTAGCCAGTATCGCTTCCTTCTTAAATATTTGTACCTTGGCTTACCTGGTTATGTTGGCCTTTGCCCTCTTGAAATTGCGCAAGGAACACGGGGCTCCTGGACCTGGTGAATTTAAAACACCCTTGGTTCCAGTCTTGCCAATTCTATCAATTGTGGTCTGCCTGTCCTTTATGACCCAGTATTCCCTATCGACCTGGCTGGCCTTCGGAGTTGCTCTCCTGATTGGGATCGGAATTTATTTCGGTTATGGGTATCGCCATTCAGAAGAAAATCAATAAAAGATGAAAGCTAGAGTAGAAGAACTCTGGCTTTTTGTATAGGGAAAGCTCTTTTTTTGATATAATAAAGGGAGAAAGTTAACTAGATAACAAAGGAGAAAAACATGACATTTGAAGAGATTTTACCAGGCTTAAAGGCTAAGAAAAAATATGTGCGAACCGGTTGGGGCGGAGCAGAAAACTATGTCCAATTGTTTGATACCATTGAGCAAAATGGGGTGGCTCTGGAAGTGACACCTTATTTCCTCATCAATGTCTCTGGCGAGGGTGAAGGTTTCTCCATGTGGAGTCCAACTCCTTGTGATGTTTTAGCGACAGATTGGGTGGAAGTCCATGACTAAACGGGTCTTGATTACAGGCGTGAGTTCCGGGATTGGTCTGGCTCAAGCTCGCCTCTTTCTAGAGAAGGGCTACCAGGTATATGGGGTGGACCAGGGAGCGGATCCTCAGTTAGCAGGTGATTTTCACTTCTTACAGAGGGACTTAACTCTTGATTTGACGCCGATTTTTGATTGGTGTCCTGAGGTAGAAGTCTTGTGCAATACAGCCGGAGTTTTGGATGATTACAAACCGCTTCTGGAGCAAAGCGCTCAGGAGATTCAGGAGATCTTTGAGATCAACTATGTGACCCCGGTGGAGCTGACGCGGCATTATCTGACTCAAATGTTGGAGAAGAAGCAAGGTATCATCATCAATATGTGCTCCATTGCTTCTAGCCTGGCAGGAGGCGGCGGTCACGCTTATACCTCGTCCAAGCATGCCTTAGCAGGATTTACCAAACAGTTGGCCCTGGATTATGCAGAAGCTGGTATTCAGGTCTTTGGGATTGCTCCTGGGGCTGTCAAAACAGGCATGACCGCAGCGGATTTTGAACCAGGTGGATTGGCTGACTGGGTAGCCAGTGAGACGCCGATCAAGCGCTGGATTAATCCAGAAGAAGTAGCAGAAGTCAGCCTCTTTTTGGCTAGCGGGAAGGCATCTGCCATGCAAGGACAAATCCTTACCATTGATGGTGGTTGGAGTTTGAAGTAGGAGGATGAAAAAGCAAGAGTTGAAATCTTGCTAAGAAATGTAATTGTTTTTTCCTTACTGAAAGAGGATCAAACCTAGGTGAACAATTAAGTTAGGACAGTGGTGAGACAGGTATTTACCTCTATGCTAAAGAAGATCTTACTGAACGAAATTAAACCTACCAGAGTGATCAGGATGAATCAGATTTCTTTATGATTGGTCACGATGGAGATCTAGCCTTTTTCACCAAAAAAAGACAGGGATAATAACAATTATGAAGATAACTGAGGGTAAGTTCAGAAGAACTTTTTGAATGGGCTCTACCTGAAACCTTAAGAGATTGTTTTAGAAGAAACGAATAGTATAACTGATTTGCTAAGTTATTGTGGAATGAAGGTGAAGTCATGATTAAATTAGTGAATGTTACTAAATGTTTTAGTGATGGATCGAATGTCAGATATATTTTCAAAAATTGTAATTTTGAATTTAAAAAAGGTAGCACGACTGCAATAGTTGGCCGTTCTGGATTAGGAAAAACTACTCTTGTTAAATTAATATTAGGGATTACCAGTTTAAATGAGGGGGATATCTTAGTCTGTGGTAGTTCCATTTTAGATATGAAAAATTTGAGTAAGGTAAGGCGTAGGAATATTGGCTGTGTCTTCCAAAACTTTAATTTGATTTCAGGTTTCACGGTGAAAGAGAATATTCTACTTCCAAGATATTTTTTTGAAAATGGAGAGAATAACATTAACGAAATTTGTAACACTCTAGGTCTTTCAAAGGAAATGTTAAGCAAGAGTATTGATAAGATTAGTGGAGGTGAAAAACAAAGAGTTGCCTTGGCAAGAGCTCTTATTAATAATCCAGAAATATTGATAGCAGATGAACCTACTGGTAATTTAGACGCTGCTAACGAACAAAATATAATAGAATTGTTGAAGCGGATCAATGAGGAGTTAGGTATCACGATTATAATAGTAACTCATAGTGATAAGGTGGCGAATAGTATGCAGTCTATTTGCACAGTTGTTGATGGCAAAATTGAGTACGTAAGGAGATGATAAAATGAATCATTCCATATTATTCATTGCTAAAAGAGATTTAGAAGTTAACAAACGAAGATATAGATTAGTTCGACTGTCAATAGCGATCTCTGTTTTGCTAATTGTTTTAGTGATGCTCATTTCTAATTCTTTCTATAATAAAATGATTAAAGAAATGACTGTAGCAAATAAAAATGTTGTTACTGTTGCCTTTGGTAATAAAGAAAATTCTCTGAATTATAAAGCTTTACCTTTATTTTCTAGTGATGATATTGATCGAGTTAAAAAAATTGATGAAGTAAAAAATATTACAGGTGTGAAACTACTATTTACGGATGATATCAAATTCCAAAATGGCAAAACATCGGTTTCCAATACCATCCATTGTTTAGAAGAAAAGTATTTAAAAAACCTGAATATTAGAATTGCTGAAGGGAAATTTCCAGAGAAGGACAATGAAATATTAATCGGAGATTCCGTACACAAGGCTACATCAATGAATGTCGGAGATACGGTGACTATTAAGATTGATAATCATTATGAAAAGTTTGTAATTTCTGGCATTATAGACAAGCAAGAAGCGCAGTTATTTTCTACCTTGCCAACAGAAATAAATCAAATGATGGCAATCAATGTAAAAAGTAGTAGCGTTTCATCAAATAAGTATTACTATCTGAATGCTACTGTAAAAAATGGAACCGATTTAAATGAAGTAGCAAACAAGATAGAAAAGACTGTTTTAAAAAATGAAAATTTAAAACAATCTTTATCAGGAACAGGATTAGATGTTGTTGTAGCAACACAACAGGATGTTATCAATATGCTATCCAGATGGTTTTCCTACATCGACCTTTTTATCCTCTTAATCATAGTTCTTATCTCTATTGTAGCGATTATTAATATCATCAATATTCTAGCTATTACCATTCAGGAGAATCATAAACAGATCGCAACTTTTAAAATCATCGGTGCATCTGATCGACAGATAAAAAGAATATATTTATTTGAAAGCTTTATGATGGGAGTACGAGGTACAAGCGCGGGATTGGTGATAGGAATTGCTATTTCTTATTTGATCATCTTTTTGAGTGGATTACCACTAGATATTGAACTTACCAGATTGTTGTTCCCGGTATTAATAGGGATACTCACTTCAGTTTTTGCAGGATTATTGGTATCTAGAAAAATTATTAAAATTGATATTGAAAAGGTATTAAATCAATAGAGAAGAAATGATTAGGGTCAATAAGAGATGGTGTTGCAAAAAGAATAGCTATACTGGTTTCACTATCGACTGAGCTTTGAATGAAAGTAGAGGAATTGATGGAAATCAAAAAACACTTTGGTGTCTACGGCATTTGCTATGAGAATGGGAAACTTCTCTGTATTGAAAAAACAAGAGGCCCCTATCAACATCGTTTTGATCTACCGGGTGGTAGTCAGGAACTCGGTGAGGGGTTGACAGAAACCCTTAAGAGAGAAGTTCTGGAAGAGACGGGTTATACGCTTAGCCGTTACTTAAATCCTAGGATTTATGACGTGCTGGTTCAAGAAGAGGGGCAAGACTTCGCTGTACATCATACCATGGCCTTTTATGATGTAGTGCTCGATTTCGAGAGCTCTCAAAAATCCCTTCCTCATGAAGTTCTTGATGGAAGTAATGATTCAGCAAATGTTATTTGGCTGAATTTGGAAGAAATTACCGAAGAAAATGCCTCGCCTTTAGTATTAAAAGTGAAGGCAGAGTTACGAGGATTTCCAGAATTAGAACGGATAAGTTATAGGAATTGGAAGGTAAAATAGAGGGATAATGGAACTATTTAAAACATGGAAGAAAAATATGGTTCTCTATGGTCTTAAATCTCAAATTGGAACTGTATACCGAAACAGTGATGGGACAACAAGTTTTTATGATATTGGGAATTTTCTATACTTAGCAGGGGAGCTAAATTCTAGATTTTGGGAAGATTTTGTTAGGCAATATGGTTTAGATTATAAGATTATTATTTCAGAAGACACTAAGTGGCAAGATTTTCTGCATCAGAAACTGGAGCTAATTTCTTTTGCTCGCTATTCTTTTAAAGATAAGGCAAATTTTCAAGTTGAATTTCTAAATGATCTAGTTAGTCAGTTAGAGAAAGGTTACAATATTGTACCTATTGATAATCGTATTTATAACTGCCTTTCTGAGGAAGAATGGTCACAAGATTTACAGGGGGATTTTGAGTCCTACCAGGATTTTGCTTTAAAAGGTGGATTTGGCTTTGTGATTCTTAAAAATAATGAAGTGATTGCTGGGATTTCCTCAGGGTTAGTTTACCGTGAAGCAGTTGAAGTGGAAGTTGCAACTAGACCAAACGAACAAGGAAATGGATTTGCCAAAAAGCTTGGTGCTGCAATGATTCTAGAGAGTTTAAATAGAGATATGTTTCCACTTTGGGATGCTCATAACGAGGCTTCCAAAAAAGTAGCAGAATTTTTAGGATATGAGTTAGTTGAACCTTATGAAGCTTTTGAACTAGAGGAAAGTGTCATATAATGATATCTGATATTGTATCTTTTAAGACGAGGTGAATGAACATGCAAAATCAACTAGCTCTTAGTGGCGAAAAAATTGTTGAGAAAGTTTATCCCCATTTATTGCACCACGTCGGCTTGATTCGTGGGGAATACTTGTTGAGAGAACTAAACCAAAACATACTATTACCAAATTGTCAGCAATTTGTGAAAGATTATCTAGACACTATTTGTCATTTGTACTCAGATGAAGAAGTCTGGTATCGCTTTTCAGAGTTAACAAATGCAGAAGCAAATAGTCTAGACGGGACTAAAGAGTATTTTGACGAACGCCACCCCTTATTTGGATACAGAGGTATCAGGCGTTTGTTGGCGTGTCCAGATGAATTTCAGGCTGAGACTAATGTTGTTACGGAAGTTTTTCAAACCAATCCCAATCTGTCTGTTATTTTTCCTTTTGTCAATGATGCCGAACAATTAAAACAAGCTATTACAGTATTGCGTCAGTATGGTTTTACCGGGAAAGTCGGCACGATGATTGAATTACCATCAGCTTATTTCGACTTGGACAGGATACTGGAAACGGGCATTTCAAAGATTGTAGTTGGAATGAATGATTTAACTTCTTTTATTTTTGCGACTGTGAGAAACAGTCAATGGCATGATATGGAAAGTCCAATTATGTTAGATATGTTGAGACAGATGCAGGATAAAGCAAAGAAGAACAAGATTGATTTTGCTGTAGCAGGCTATCTTAATACTTCTTTCATACAAAAAATGAATCAGATGGGTATCGAATGTATTCTCCATTACAGCTCTATTCCAGAGATTTTTGATTTAGAAATTGACCATCCAGACCATCTTAAACATATAAAAGAAGAAAGTAAAAAATTACAAAGGAGAACTCATGACACCTCAAGAAATGTGGAATTCATACAAACAAATCAACCCCTCGATTGGAGATGAGATAGATGCCTGGGCGTTTGGAGTGGATCCAGACCTTTTAGCGGAACTGGTGTTTACAGGCGAAAAAACAGCAACAGCTTCAGCTTATGACCTCTATGCACTAGAGGACGAACCCCTTCCCCAAGAAGGAACCTTTGATGTTATCTTAGACAGTCAAAACCAAGCTATCTGCATTGTCGAAATTACCAAGGTTTCTGTTCAGCCCTTCCATCAAGTGTCAGCCGACCATGCCTTTAAGGAAGGTGAGGGAGACAAATCTTTAGCCTATTGGCGTCAGGTTCATGAGGACTTTTTCAAAGACTGCTTTGGAGAAGCAGGTCTGGTTTTTACACCTGACAGCAAGGTGGTTTTAGAAGAATTTCGCAGAGTTTATCCATTATAGAACACGCTCTCCTTTTCGGAGAGTTTTTTGATCTGGTCTTATTTTCCAAAAGGGGTGAAAAATGGTATAATAAGTACGATATTGTACAGAAAAGAGAAATGTTATGCCAAATTATGCCATTATTTTAGCAGCGGGGAAAGGTACCCGTATGAAATCAGATCTGCCCAAGGTTCTTCACAAGGTTGCAGGGATCTCTATGTTGGAGCATGTCTTCCGTAGTGTTGGAGCCATCTCACCTGAAAAGACTGTAACAGTTGTGGGCCACAAGGCGGAATTGGTAGAGCAAGTCTTAGCGGGACAAACAGAGTTTGTCAAACAAACCGAACAATTGGGAACTGGTCATGCGGTAATGATGGCAGAGCCAGTCTTGAAAGGCCTTGAAGGGCATACCCTCGTCATTGCAGGAGACACTCCTTTGATTACGGGTGACAGTCTCAAACACTTGATCGACTTCCATATCAACCACAAGAATGTGGCAACGATTTTGACAGCCGAAGCAGCCAATCCATTTGGCTATGGCCGGATTGTTCGTAATGACAATGCGGAAGTGCTTCGCATTGTCGAGCAAAAAGATGCGACAGATTTTGAAAAACAAATCAAAGAAATCAATACAGGGACTTATGTCTTTGACAATGCGCGCCTCTTTGAAGCTTTGAAGAATATCAATACCAACAATGCCCAAGGTGAATACTACATCACAGATGTGATTGGGATTTTCCGAGAAGCAGGAGAGAAAGTTGGAGCCTATACGCTCAAAGACTTTGATGAAAGTCTCGGGGTTAACGACCGCGTGGCCCTTGCGACAGCAGAAGGCATCATGCGTCGTCGCATTAACCAAGCCCACATGGTCAATGGGGTGAGCTTTGTCGATCCAGATGCGGCCTATATCGATGTCGATGTTGAGATCGCACCAGAAGTGCAAATCGAAGCCAATGTTACCCTAAAAGGCCACACAAAAATTGGGGCTGAGACAGTTTTAACTAATGGAACCTATATTGTGGATAGTGAAATTGGGGCAGGTGCCGTTATTACCAACTCCATGATTGAAGAGAGCACGGTAGCTGATGGCGTAACGGTAGGACCATATGCTCATATTCGCCCAGGTTCTAGCCTCGCCAAAGATGTCCATATTGGAAACTTTGTCGAAGTCAAAGGTTCGTCTATTGGCGAAAATACCAAAGCAGGTCATTTGACATACATCGGCAACTGTGAAGTCGGCAGCAACGTTAATTTTGGTGCAGGAACCATCACAGTGAATTATGATGGCCAACACAAGTTTAAAACGACGATTGGAAACAATGTCTTTGTCGGATCCAATTCGACGATTATTGCGCCAGTTGAATTAGGCGACAATTCCTTAGTCGGTGCTGGATCAACCATTACCAAGGATGTACCAGCTGATGCGATTGCGATTGGTCGTGGCCGTCAAGTGAATAAAGAAGAGTATGCCCTTCGCTTGCCACACCATCCTAAAAATAAATAGGAGATTTTCATGCAATTTGAAGAAAAAACCATTGAGCGCAAGGAGATTTATCAGGGACCGATTTTCCAAGTGGTCACTGATCAAGTAGAACTACCCGCTGGAAAAGGCCAAGCGCAGCGTGATTTAATCTTCCATAACGGAGCAGTAGCGGTTTTGCCGATCACAGAAGATGGGAAAACGATCTTGGTCAAGCAGTACCGCAAGGCGATTGAAAGGACTTCGGTGGAGATTCCAGCAGGGAAGTTAGAAAAGGGAGAAAATGCAGACCCTAAAGCGGCTGCTCTGCGCGAATTGGAAGAAGAAATTGGCTACACAGCGGATCTAGAGTTGTTGTATGATTTTTATTCAGCCATTGGATTTTGTAATGAGCGGATCAAACTTTATGGTGCGACCAACTTGAAAAAGGTGGAAAATCCACGTCCACAAGATGCGGATGAGACCTTAGAGTTATTAGAAGTGACCTTGAAGGAAGCCAAAGATTTAATCCAAACTGGCGAAATCTGTGATGCCAAGACCATCATGGCGATCCAATATTGGGACTTAATCAATAAATAGAGGAGGATCCGATGGGAAAACCTTTATTAACCGATGAAATGATTGAACGAGCAAGGCGAGGTGAGGACATCACCGGTCCTAATATGGTCGATGCTGAAGAGACGAAAATTATTCGAACAGACCACAGGGGATTTGGCTATGAACGTCCTATGAGAGAGAGTCGTATGGAGCGTCCACAAGAGCGTTATTCTCAGGATACGGTGCAGATCCAAGTGGAGCCCACAGTGACCAAGAGTCGTCGCATTGAAGAACGCAAACAAAGTGTGGTCCAATCCAAACTCAATAAGATTTTGTTCTGGATCATTGTGCTCCTCATTGTTTTAATTATTGCTATTTGGCGTCTATAAGGTCGTTACAAGGAGAGAAATGACATGAAAATTGGAATTATCGCAGCCATGCCCCAGGAGTTGAAGATCTTGGTTGAAGCCCTTGAAAATGGGGAAAAGCATCTGCGTCTTGGAAAAGTCTACTATACAGGATCAATTGGACGTCATGAGGTCGTTTTGGTGGAAAGTGGTATCGGAAAAGTCATGTCTGCTATGAGTGTAGCAGTCTTGGCCAATGATTTCAAAGTGGAAGCCATTATCAACACGGGTTCTGCAGGTGCCGTTGCCCCAGGGATGGCTGTTGGAGATATCGTCCTTGCGGACAAATTGGCCTATCATGATGTGGATGTGACAGCCTTTGGCTATAAGTATGGTCAAATGGCAGGCCAACCGCTTTACTTTGAATCTAGTCGCTATTTCGTATCAGAAATGAAAAAAGTTCTGGAAGAAGAAGCTGCAACCACACATGTGGGCTTGATTACAACAGGAGATAGCTTTATCGCGAGTGAAGAAAAAGTCGCAGCAATTCGAGAGCATTTCCCAGAAGTATTGGCAGTAGAGATGGAAGGGGCAGCCGTTGCCCAAGCTGCTCATGCAGCTGGACGTCCCTTCATGGTCATTCGAGCTATGAGTGATACGGCAGATCACGCAGCCAATATCTCTTTTGATGAATTTATCGTAGAGGCTGGTGAACGCTCTGCTCAAACCCTGATTACCTTTTTGAAGAGATTGGTGTAGAAAAAATATAGGGAAATTGAACATGTATCGTGAATCGTATTTTGATGGAGGCCTATTTTCATATATTGGCCATGTTTTATTAGCAACCTTCATTACAGTATTTACATTTGGGATTTGTGCTCCTTGGGGCGTGTGCATTATGTATAACTGGAAGGTCAAGCATACCGTGATTGATGGTCGTCGTCAGTATTTTGACGGCACGGCTATGCAGTTATTTGGAAATTGGATCAAATGGTGGTTCTTTACCATCATTACATTTGGTATCTATGTGTTCTGGTTAAATATCAAGGTCACACAATGGATTACCAAGCATACTCATTTTATAGACTAATTGAAAAGGACTCGTCTAAGGACTAGTCCTTTTTTGAAGTCGAATCTTTCAGAAATAGGGAACTTTCATGCTATAATAAAGACTAGTAATGTAAAGGAGAGAATATGGTTTTATCAAAGAAACGGGCACGTCATGTGATCGAAGAAATTATCGCCCTTTTTCCAGATGCCAAGCCAAGTCTGGATTTTCGTAATCATTTTGAATTGTTAGTAGCGGTTATGCTCTCGGCTCAGACGACTGATGCGGCTGTTAACAAAGCGACACCAGGTTTGTTTGCGGCTTTTCCAACCCCGCAAGCCATGGTAGCAGCCAGTGAAGCTGATATTGCCAAGCATATTTCTAAATTAGGCCTCTATCGAAATAAGGCCAAATTTCTCAAAAAATGTGCCCAACAATTGCTAGACAACTTTGATGGGCAAGTGCCTCAGACTCGTGAAGAGTTAGAAAGTCTAGCAGGAGTAGGGCGCAAGACAGCAAATGTTGTCATGAGTGTAGGTTTTGGTATTCCAGCTTTTGCTGTCGATACCCATGTGGAGCGGATTTGTAAGCACCATGATATCGTCAAGAAATCAGCGACGCCATTGGAAGTTGAAAAGCGGGTCATGGATGTTCTGCCAAAGAGCGAATGGCTAGCTGCCCATCAAGCCATGATTTATTTTGGGCGGGCTATCTGCCATCCTAAAAATCCTGAATGTGACCAGTACCCACAACTCTATCATTTTGATTAGGAATCAGTTCCTCTGCTCGAAAGTGCAGAGGTTCTTTTTTGTGATGAAACGTATATTTATTAAAAGGATTGAAAGGTGATATCTTTGTTGGATCTGGTGGTAGGTGCCTAGACTCCCATATCCGGCTTCTTTGAGGTCGATTTCAAGATGCTTTTTCTTTATATCTTATTATATTCATTCAGAAAAAACGAACTTTTTTTAAATAAATTTGGTTTTTTTTAAGAAATAGTGTATAATGGTAGAAAATCTAACATAAGGAGATAGTGATGAAAGCAAAAAAACTGTTAGCTCTTGCAGGAGTTTCTGTTGCAGGTGCCTTTTTCTTAGCAGCGTGTGGCGGTGGTAGTAGCAATCAAGCAACCTACTCATTCGTCTATTCAGCAGATCCAAATACCTTGGATTACATCGCTGCAACTCGTACAACGACTTCAGATGTCACAAGTAACCTTGTAGATGGTCTTCTTGAAAACGACCGATACGGAAACTTTGTGCCAAGTCTAGCAGAAGATTGGACTGTCTCTGAAGATGGATTAACCTATACTTACAAACTTCGTAAGGATGCCAAATGGTATACGAGTGAAGGAGAAGAATATGGTGCTGTAACGGCTCAAGACTTTGTTACAGGGATCAAACACGCGGTTGAGTCTAAATCAGAAGGTCTCTTCTTGATTCAAAATTCGATCAAAGGTTTGGATGCTTACGTAAAAGGGGAAACCAAAGACTTTAACACAGTTGGAGTGAAAGCTTTAGATGACCACACCATCCAATATACTTTGGTTCGTCCAGAAAGCTTCTGGAACTCCAAAACAACCTCAGGTGTTCTTTTCCCAGTCAATGCGGATTTCTTGAAATCTCAAGGAAAAGATTTTGGTTCTTTGAAACCTAGCAGTATCTTATACAATGGTCCATTCTACTTGAAATCTTTGACTTCAAAATCTGAAATTGAATTGGTCAAGAACAAAGACTATTACGATGCGAAAAATGTTCATATCGATCATGTCAAATTGACCTTTAACGATGGATCAAACCCAGATTCTATCATTAAAAACTTTGAAAAAGGTCAATATTCCTTTGCATCTGTTATGCCAAACAGTTCGACGTATAAGAGCGTTAAGAAAAACTTTGGCGACAACATTGTCTACGGTTTGCAATTGGGAACATCCTACTATCTTGGATTCAACTTGGACCGTCAAAAGTATGACCACACTGCCAAAACTACGGATGAACAAAAAGCTTCTACCAAGAAAGCAATCCTGAACAAGGACTTCCGTCAAGCGGTGAACTTTGGTTTTGACCGCAAATCATATGCGGCACAAGTATCTGGATCTGATGCGGCTGAAAATACCCTTCGTAGCACTTTGGTGCCACCAACTTATGTCCAAGTCAATGGAGAAGATTTTGGTAAGGTCGTTGAAAAACAATTGGTTACCTATGGGGATCAATGGAAGGGTGTGAGCCTGGCCGATGGTCAAACTAGCCTTTACAACCCAGAAAAAGCCAAAGCTTCATTTGCGAAAGCCAAAGCTGAATTGCAAAAACAAGGCGTTCAATTCCCAATTCATTTGGACTACATTGTCAGCCAAGTGGACAACAGCATGGTCCAACAAGCTAGCTCCTTCAAACAATCTGTAGAGTCAGCGCTTGGTGCAGACAATGTCGTTGTAGACCTTCAAAAGGTTTCGGATGATGATTTCCAAAATATCACCTACTTCAGCGATACTGCTGCTGCGAGAGATTACGATATCTCAGGCGGTGGTTGGGCTCCTGACTACCAAGACCCATCGACTTACCTCGAAAGTATCAGCCCAGTAAATGGTTCTGTCTTCTACTATCTTGGTATTGATGCAGGTTCAAATAATCCAGCCATTGCAACAGTTGGTTTGGATCAATACGCTAACATGTTGAAAGATGCCGATGCTGAATTGTTGGATCAAGCAAAACGCTATGAAAAATATGCAGCAGCGCAAGCATGGTTGACAGATAGCTCGATTACGCTTCCAACTGTTTCAAATGGTGGTGCTCCAATGCTTCAACGGACCGTACCATACAGCCGTGCTGCTTCATGGGTTGGTACAAAAGGAACAGGAACCTTCTACAAATACCTTGAAATGTCCAAAGATGTTGTCACCACAAAAGACTTTAACAAGGCCAAAGAAGAATGGTTGAAGAAAAAAGCAGAATCCAATAAAAAAGCTCAAGAAGATCTCAAAGATCACATCGAAAAGAAAAAATAAATCAATCATTGTTCCATCAATGAGGATAAAAAAAGTCGGAACCTTCATGTGAGGGTTCCGGTTTTTTAGGTATCGAATGTTAGTCCATCTCGTTCTTTTAGATGAAAGATAGATCAACCACTGCATCTTGCTCGGCAATCCAAAAACAGTTAAGAGGCTAGGACTTTTGGCCCAGCCTCTTAACTATAGACGGGTGATCATCATTCTATTCACTAAATCTTAAAAAATAGCCATCTGGATCTAAAACTGCAAATTCATGAGGATAGATATAATGGTCGCCAACAAGAAATTCTCTTTTGTTGTACCCTATGCTTTTTAGCGAAAACGTTTCCTATTTAAATAAACTCTAAAAAATGATAAAATATTTGTAAGTCAACCACTTAAGGAGGTTAAGCATTGTGAAAAACAAAATCTTATTAGGTTCTATGACGCTCCTATCTGCATTTATACTATCAGCATGCGGAAATGGAGAAAAGAAAACAAACAAAACTACAGCAGCAACAACAGAAGTAACAACAACTGCTGACACTTCTTCTGAGGAAAAATCAGTCTCATATACGGACACCCAACGTATTGGACGTGATGATATTGGGTATGTTAATGTTCCAAAAGATTGGATAATCACTAAAAGCCCAGGTGCGGAATCTGCATTAGAATACTCTTCAAAACATAAATTCCCCACCGGCACACTAAATGCTTATACTGAAAATGAAGTACCTCTACAGGACCGGTTAAAGTACGTTGCTACTACTTTTTATAATACCCTCAAAAGTAATGAACATGTGACCAATAATATAGACGGCGAATGGACAAAGGTAGCTGGAGAGAACGCCTACGTGCTTAAAGCACAAGAAAAAAATGGCAAGTATCTTTATTATATATGGTTTTTCCAAAAAGGTGCGACTGTATACGTATTTTCCCTTGAAGGTACAGAGGAAAATATTTCAACCTTCAGACCTATGCTAGAACAATCTTGGGGTTTAGATCCAAATACTCCTGGTAAATAATCTTTAATCTACTAAAAGAGACTGATTCTCTTAATCAGTCTCTTTCTTTATCCCTATACTCTTGTGGAACACTCTTCGCGTAATGTTCCATATTTCACACTGTCAGAGTACTGACCTTGGTAGTAGCGGATTTCCAAATTTTTCCTTCTTTTAGGACCCCAATTTCTCAGCAACGCCATCATTACACATTGCCACGCCCAATCGTTATACCAATATGTTCGAGCGCATCGATTTCTCGGAAAATGATACCGCACTACACAAATTCATTTTTTAGAATCTGTTTTTGCATCACGTGATTATCCGCATGCGTATCGACGCGAATATTCTCGTAATGGTCCTTACAGTAATCAACGACAGCTCTCATGATTTCCTTAGCATTGGCGTCACCGGATTTACAGGTCTGTCAATTTATATTTACCTACTGAAAAAGAGGCTAACAGCCTCCTTTTTCTATTCACTAAATCTTAAAAAATAGCCATCTGGGTCTAAAACTGCAAATTCATGAGGATAGATATAATGGTCGCCAACACGAAATTCTCTTTTGGTCAAGGGGCGATGGATGGGATAGTCAGCTTCCAGTAGCTTTTGGTGGAGCTGAGGAACATCCTCAATGCCAAAGGAAATATTGATACCACGCCCGAAAGGATAAGTCAGCTGAGCTAATTCTTCTGCGTCGCCTTCTTCTAACATGAGTTGGCAGTCTTCAAGGGAGAGGAAGAGAAATTTTTCCTCGGGGCGTTCGTATTCGACAGAGAAGCCCAGCAAGTCGCAGTAGAAGTAGCGCGACTTTTCGATGTTGGATACCACAAATTCGGGGATGACAGCTTGATAGTCCATTAGCTTTCTCCTTAGAGTTCAATCTCCAAGACAATCGGTGTGTGGTCTTGGCGTGCGCCTGAGTCGATCATATCTGACTTGGTAACTTTGTCTGCCACACGGTTACTTGTGAGCCAGTAGTCGATTCTCCAGCCTGTGTTGTTGATTTTTGATGTCTTGCTACGTTGTGCCCACCAAGTGTAGCGTTCTGGGACATCACCATGGACATGGCGGAAGGTATCTGTAAATCCTTTGGCCAAAAGATTTGTAAATCCTTCGCGTTCTTCGTCTGTGAATCCTGGCGAACGGCGGTTGCTGGCTGGGTTAGCAAGGTCGATTTCCTTGTGAGCAACGTTGTAGTCACCGGTTGCAAGGACAGGTTTTTCTTTGTCTAATTCAGCCAAATATTCAGCATATTTGACATCCCAAACTTGACGTTCTTCCAAACGTTTGAGACCATCACCAGCGTTAGGTGTGTATACCTGAGTAACGAAAAATTTATCAAATTCCAAGGTAATGATCCGACCTTCCAAGTCCATGGTCGAAGGGGCTCCGATCTCTGGGAAAGTCACAACGGGTGTGAGCTCTTTTTTATAGAGGAACATGGTTCCAGCGTAGCCTTTACGAGCCGGTTCTTGAGAAGAGCGCCAGGTGTTTTCATAGCCAGGGAAGAGTTCCTCAAGGATTTCAAGGTGTTTTTTGGTAGGTCCTTTGGCGGATAACTTGGTTTCTTGAATGGCAATGATATCCGCATCCTCAGCAACCAAGGTTTGGAGGACTTCTTGAGAAAGTTTAGCGCGTGCTGAATCACTGGTTAATGCAGCATTAAGCGAGTCGATATTCCATGAAATGAGTTTCATTGTGTTTCCTTTTCTTGACATGATGGATAATTTTATTATAACAAAAATTTAATGATTTTCTGATTAGAATGCCTTGAATTCTCTCCTGAAATACATTATAATAGCTTGAATTCATTTGGAGAAAGGGAGTTCATTATGAAATTTTACTCTTATGACTATGTATTGAGTCAGATTAGTCAGCAAAATTGGGTGACCATTGGGATCTCTGGTTTGCTCATTCTACTGACTGGTTTTTTTGCGGTAAAAGCCTATCGGGATAAGCACGATAGCAAATTCCGTGAATTATCCATTATCTCGATTTTGACTCTGGTTGCAGTCGTCTTGATCGGCATCAGCAATTTCCAAAATAGCCAAAGTAATAATGACCAATTCCAACGTTCTCTGCGTTTTATTGAGGTTATCTCAAAGGAGTTGGATGTCAAAAAAGAAGATGTCTATGTCAATACTTCAGCAGCCACAGATGGGGCGATCCTGAAGGTTGGAGAGGTTTATTACCGAGCTATCGCAGGATCTGACCCAGATAGCTACCTATTAGAAAGGATGGATCTGTATAAAACAGACGTGGAACTTGTGGAGGTGAACAAATGACAGTAGATTTTTTAGCCATTTTGATTAAATTAGCTCTCGGCTTGATTTCCTTGGTATTTGTAATCAATGTGACCGGGAAAGGAAACTTAGCACCAAGTTCTGCAGTAGACCAGATACAGAACTTTGTTCTTGGGGGAATTATTGGTGGGGTCATCTACAATAGCTCCATTACCATTCTTCAATACATTGTGATTCTCTTGATGTGGACTATTTTGATCTTACTCTTAAAATGGCTCAATACCAATGTCCGTTTTATGAAGCACTTGATCGATGGCAAACCAACTGTCATTATCAAAAATGGGAAGCTTGATCCGGAAGCTTGTCGATCCAAGGGACTTTCTGCTTCAGACGTTGCCTTGAAATTGCGTTCACAAGGAATTTTCCAATTAAAGGGAGTGAAACGAGCTGTCATTGAACAAAACGGTCAAATGATCGTTGTCCGTGCGGGGGAAGAAAATCCTAAATATCCGATCATTACGGATGGAGTGGTTCAGCTTGAAATTTTGGAAACAATTGGAAAAAGCGAAGAGTGGTTGCTGGCTGAATTGGAAAAAGAAGGCTATGACAATGTTTTGGATATTTTCATTGCCGAGTATGACAAAGGAAAAATCAATGTTGTGACTTATTAGAAGAAGAGATTGGGCGAGCCTGTCCAATCTCAAATTGAATACAAAATAGTCTTAAAAACTTTCCTTAGGTGAGTAAGGACGTCAGCGAACTTCTACGAAGTTCCATGACTTAGTTTTGAACCTAAAGTTTCAAAACTCCCGAGTTCCTGAAACAATTGTGTTTCAGGAACTTTTCTCACGGCGGAAAGTTTCGACATATGCTTGAATAAGCCTAAAAATTAAAAATCAATATTTTTTTCAACCACCTTACCTAGGGTTGTACATGTAAAAAAGTTTGTGTTAATTTCAAGATTGGGCGGGCATGTCCAATCTTTTTTCTTCATAAAATTCCAGGAAAGGTCTCTTCCTTTTCTTGAGATACTCTTGGAAAAATAGTAAAATGGAAGATAAGTGTTGATTAGAAAAGAAGGATAGAACATTTCATGAAGAAGAAAATACGGAAGTTTGAGAATCATTCGATCACACGCAGACTCTACCTGCTGTTTAGTTTGATTTGCCTTCTTTTTTTGGTTCTGATCGCCCGACTTGGCTATATGCAGATCTCTCACCAAGCCTACTATACGGATAAATTGGCAAAAGCTACCAAAAAGACGGTCAAACAAGGGAGTGTGCGAGGGCAAATCTATGATGCTTCTGGTAAGCCCTTGGTGGAAAATGTGGGAAAGCAAGTCTTGACCTTTACGCGGGATCGTAAAATGACGGCCCAAGAAATGCGAGAGACAGCTGGGAAACTCTTACAGTATGTTGATGTAGAAAATCCTCAAGTGACCGAACGGCAAGAAGTGGATTACTATCTGGCCAATACCAAAGTCTACCAAGAGGTCGTAGAGCACCTGCCTGAGAAAAAGAAATTTGATACCGATGGCAACCGCCTGCCGGAAGCCAAGATTTATCAAGCGGCAGTGGATAGTATCGACCCTTCAAAACTCGGCTATACAGATGATGAGAAAAAGATTATTTATCTCTATAGCCAGATGAATGCGGTAGAGAATTTTGCGACTGGGATCATTACGACGCAGGCACTAGGAGCTGAGCAGATTGCGACCATCGCTGCGGACAGTCAGGACCTTCCGGGAATTGCCATCACGACCAGCTGGGACCGCAAGGTTTTGGATACTCCTTTAGCTTCTATTATTGGAAATGTATCGACCGAGCAGGCAGGACTTCCAGCAGAAGAGGTTGAGGATTATATCAAAAAAGGCTATGCTCTCAATGACCGGGTTGGTACCTCTTATCTCGAAAAGGAATACGAGAATGTCCTTCAAGGAAAACGCAGTGAAAAAGAAATTCTCCTAGATAAAAATGGCAACATGGAGAAAGTGGTCGATGTTTCAAAAGGGGCCAAAGGAGAAAACCTCAAGCTCTCGATTGATTTGGATTTCCAAAAAGGAGTGGAAGATATCCTTCGCTCCGCCTTTAGCGCAGAGTTGCAAGCTGGAAATGCGACCTACTCCGAAGGTGTCTATGCCGTAGCTCTGGAGCCCGATACAGGGAAGGTCCTTGCCATGGCAGGGATTAAACACCAGGCTGGTAGTCAAGATCTATCAGCAGATGCTTTGGGAACAGTCACCAACGTCTTCGTCCCAGGATCTGTGGTCAAAGGAGCAACCTTGACTTCTGGATGGGAAAATGGAGCCATTTCTGGGAATCAGGTGCTGACCGATCAGCCGATTGTTTTTGCAGGATCAGCTCCTATCAATTCTTGGTTTACCCAATACGGTAGTCGTTCCATCAACGCGGTAGAAGCTTTGGAATACTCTTCTAATACCTATATGGTCCAAATTGCCCTTAAGATGATGGGGCAACCTTACACCCCAAACATGACCTTACAAGTGGATCAGGTTGAACCGGCTATGAAAAAACTGCGCTCTACTTTTGCAGAGTATGGTCTTGGAACATCAACGGGGATTGACCTTCCCAATGAATCGACTGGTTTTATTCCAAAAGACTACACAGTCGGCAATTATTTGACCAATGCCTTTGGTCAGTTTGACAACTATACGCCGATGCAATTGGCCCAGTATGCGGCAACCGTTGCAAATGATGGGAAGAGGGTGAGTCCTCATGTCGTCGAAGGCATCTATGACAATAATGATCAAGGGGGCCTTGGTCAGTTGAAAAAAGCGATCGAAACCAAGGAGCTCAATCAGGTCCATATCTCAGCGGAGGACATGGCTTTGATCAAGCAAGGGTTCTACCAAGTGGCCAATGGTACGAGTGGGTTGACGACAGGGAAAACCGTCGGTCAAGGTGCTAGTGTCTCTATTAGTGCCAAGACCGGTACGGCCGAAACCACAGTCGATGGAGGCAAACAAGCCATTAATACCAATGTGGTGGCTTATGCACCATCAAACAATCCAAAGATTGCGGTAGCGGTGGTTTTTCCACATAATACCAATCTACAAGCGACGGTCAGTCATTCCATTACGCGTGACATTATTAACTTATACAATCAGAAACACCCCATGAATTAGAAAGGAAACTATGCTTTATCCAGCACCTATTGCAAAATTAATTGACAGCTATTCGAAGTTGCCAGGAATTGGGATCAAAACAGCGACTCGTCTGGCTTTTTACACCATTGGTATGTCAGATGATGATGTGAATGAATTTGCCAAAAACTTACTCAATGCCAAGCGCGAGTTAGGGTATTGCAGTATTTGTGGCAATTTAACCGATGAAGAAACCTGTGAGATTTGTCGAGATGAAACGCGGGATCCATCCCTCATTCTTGTTGTAGAAGATAGCCGGGATGTATCTGCTATGGAGAATATCCAGGAATACCATGGTCGCTATCATGTCTTGCATGGCTTGATCTCGCCCATGAATGGCGTGGGACCTGATGACATCAATCTCAAGAGTTTGATTAGTCGCTTGATGGATGGAACAGTCACAGAGGTCATTGTTGCGACCAATGCGACGGCAGACGGTGAAGCGACATCTATGTATATCTCGCGTGTGCTCAAGCCAGCAGGGATCAAAGTGACACGTTTGGCACGGGGGTTAGCAGTTGGAGCCGATATCGAGTATGCGGACGAAGTGACCTTGCTTCGCGCGATTGAAAATCGGACAGAATTATAAGAGAAGTTCTTTCGAAAGGGCTATCATTGTGGTATACTATCAAGTAAGAAATCAAGGGAACAATTAGGGAGCAACTATGAGTAAACAAGACTTAATCCTGTTGTATGGTGGACGTAGTGCAGAACGTGAAGTATCTGTTCTTTCAGCAGAAAGTGTGATGCGTGCGATTGATTACCAAGCATTTTCGGTTCAAACCTACTTTATTACGCAGTCAGGAGACTTCATCCAGACGCAAGCTTTTGAAGAGAAACCAGCAGATGATGAGAAATTGATGACCAATGGTACAGTGGACTGGTCTAAAAAAGTGGCTCCATCTGCGATTTACAAGGAAGGAGCAGTGGTCTTTCCAGTTCTTCATGGACCGATGGGAGAAGATGGTTCCATTCAAGGTTTCTTAGAAGTCTTGAAGATGCCTTATGTTGGCTGTGGCATCCTAGCTTCCAGTGTTGCGATGGACAAGATCACGACCAAACGGGTTTTGGAGTCTGCAGAGATTCCGCAAGTTCCTTATGTAGCTGTAGTGGAAGGCGATGACGTGGATGAGAAAATTGCTGCAATTGAAGCCAATCTCTCTTATCCCGTCTTTACCAAGCCATCCAATATGGGTTCTAGCGTAGGGATTTCAAAATCTGAAAACCAAACAGAGCTTCGGGCTGCTCTCGAATTGGCCTTCAAGTACGATAGCCGTGTCTTAGTAGAGCAAGGGGTTAATGCGCGTGAGATTGAAGTTGGACTGCTTGGAAACTATGATGTGAAGAGTACCTTGCCAGGTGAAGTTGTGAAAGATGTGGCCTTCTATGATTATGATGCCAAATACATCGACAACAAAATTACCATGGCGATTCCGGCTCAATTGGACCCTGAGGTTGTGAAAATCATGCGGACCAACGCAGAAAAAGCCTTTCGTGCGATCGGTGGTCTGGGCTTGGCGCGTTGTGATTTCTTCTATACCGATAAAGGAGAGATCTTCTTAAACGAACTCAATACCATGCCAGGATTTACCCAATGGTCTATGTATCCCTTGCTTTGGGACAATATGGGACTCAACTATACAGATTTGATCACCAAGTTAGTAGAGCTTGGAAAAGAAGTCTTCCAAAAACACGAAGCGCATTTGTTGTAAGAAAAGAGAGAGTGGGACAGAAATCGGTAATTCGTTAGAATTCGATTTCGTCGTCCCACCTCCGCACAGTTGAGTAGGGCTGTAAAAGCTGATGAAATCAGCGTAGTAGAGCCCACTCAACCACTGCGTCTTGCTCGACAATCCAAAAACAATCAAGAGGCTAGGACTTCTGTCCCAGCCACTTTTTTTGTGGTCTAGAATATGGTATAATGAGAAGAATTTGATAGGAGCGTCCAAATCTTTGAGGACGTTACGGAGAACTGAGGAGTCGGATATGAATCTCACATTACATGAAGTTGCTCATCTAGTACATGCAAAAAATGATATCAGCCAATTTGAAGATGTGGCCCTCGTTAAGCCTGAATTTGACAGCCGTTTGATTGGGCCTGGAGACCTGTTTGTTCCTTTAAAGGGAGCGCGTGATGGTCACGACTTTATTGAGACTGCTTTTGAAAATGGAGCCGTAGCCACTTTTTCAGAGAAAGTGGTAGAAGGCCACCCTTATATTTTGGTGGAAGATGTGCTGAGCGCTTTTCAAACACTAGCTGCAGCCTATCTTCAAAAGACAAAAGTAGATGTTTTTGCAGTGACGGGGTCAAATGGTAAAACCACCACAAAAGATATGTTGGCACAGCTTTTGTCCACCACCTACCTGACCTATAAAACACAAGGAAACTATAATAACGAAATTGGTCTTCCTTATACGGTTTTGCATATGCCAGAAGGGACGGACAAACTCGTCCTTGAAATGGGGCAAGACCATCTAGGAGATATCCATCTCTTGTCAGAACTGGCGCATCCAAAAGCTGCTATTGTCACCTTGATTGGGGAAGCCCATTTGGAATTCTTCAAAGATCGAAGTGAGATCGCAAAAGGAAAACTCCAGATTGCGGATGGGATGCCAGAAGGCGGTCTTCTGGTAGTTCCAGCTGATCCGATCGTCAATGCCTACCTCCCTGAAAATCAAACAGTCGTTCGCTTTGGGCCAGACGAGGAGATTTTTATTACCGAGTTAATCGAGCGAAAGGATAGCTTAACTTTCCGAGCTAATTTCTTAGAAGAAGCGATCGATCTACCAGTAACAGGAAAATACAATGCAACCAATGCCATGATTGCAGCTTATGTTGCCCTGCAAGAAGGAGTGAGCGAAGCGGCGATTCGTGATAGTTTTGCTACCTTGCAATTGACGCGCAACCGAACGGAATGGAAAAAGGCCAGTAATGGAGCAGATATCTTATCCGATGTCTATAATGCTAATCCGACAGCTATGCGCTTGATTTTAGAAACCTTCTCGACTATTCCTGCGAATCCAAATGGCCGAAAATTAGCCGTCCTTGCAGATATGAAAGAACTAGGGGAGCAATCGGTAGATCTGCACAACCAAATGATTCTCAGCCTCTCGCCGGATGTCTTGGATACCGTTATTTTCTATGGGCAAGACATTGCGGGCTTGGCTCAATTAGCGAGTCAGATGTTCCCACTTGGACATGTCTATTATTTCAAAAAGACCGCTGAGGAAGACCAGTTTGAGGACATGGTCAAACAAGTCAAGGAAAGCTTAAAAGAGCAGGACCAAATCCTCATCAAGGGAAGCAATTCCATGCATTTAGCCAAATTGGTAGAGGAATTGGAGAATGGTAAGTAATAATGTACTGAAGGACATTCAGCGCTTGATTTCAATCACCAATACAGGCTTAGCGTTCTCAAAAGATCCATTTGATCAAGAGCGCTACCAGGATATTCGTGAAATTTTACAGGATCTTGTGAGAGAAACGACTGATCTAAATTCACAAGAATTATCGGATTTGTTTCGACCGACAAACTATTATGACACCCCCTTGATTGATGTAAGGGCCTGGATTGTCAAAGATGACAAACTTTGTCTGGTGAAAGGTCAGGGAGAAGAGACCTGGGCCTTGCCGGGTGGCTTTGGTGAGGTTGGCTATTCTCCGACGGAAAACATTTTAAAGGAAATCCAAGAAGAAACGGGCTATTTAGCACGTGTCAATCGCTTGTTGGCAGTATTTGATACCAATCGCTACCAATTGCAAAGCCGCCAATATGTGAAATTGGTATTTGAATGTGAATTGCTGGATGGAAGTTTTCAACAGAATCAGGAAATTTCTGATCTTGCATTTTTTGAGAGAGAAAAAATACCTGCTCTTTCTACCAAGCGCAATACAGAAGAACAATTGAACTTCCTTTGGGAGGTCTATGATGGGAAACGAGATTTGTATTGTGATTAAAAACGATCTATAAATTAAAGGAATGTGAAAATGACACTTTGGGATTTATTGTTTACGAACCAAAAATCAGCCCCGCCTGAGTTTGGACTCTGGTATTTTTTCCTACCAGCTTCCTTGTTGGTGGTTGGCTACTTTTCTATCAAATATGCACAGTCTAAAAGCTACCAGCGCTTTTGGTATTGGGCACAGTTGATCCAAGTTTTGACCATCAATGCTTGGTATATTCTCGCCCACATGCCTTTGACAGATAATTTGCCTTTTTATCATTGTCGCTTGGCCATGCTTGCGATCCTCTTTGCACCTAGAGGGACCTATATCAAGCAATATTTTGCCTTATTGGGAGTTCTAGGATCCATTGCCGCCTTGGTGTATCCGGCCTTTGATCCCTTCCCATTCCCCCATATCACCGTACTCAATCTGATTTTTAGTCACTGGGCCTTGTTTGCCAATAGTTTGATTTACCTGCAGGATTTTTATCAGTCGGAAAAACAAGACAGCCTACGAATTGTTAAGATCACTTTTGGAATGAATGCAGTCATCTTTTTGGTCAACCTTTTGACCAGTGGAGATTACGGCTTCTTAAAGCGTCCACCAATCATTGGAGACCACGGTGCTCTTTTGAACTACCTCTTGGTCAGCATCGTGATGGTAGCTGGTATTTGCTTGGTCAATCAACGCTATAAATACAAATACAAGATGGTCGAAGAGAGTATTGTTTCGCGTTCAGAATAAAAAAGCAGATAAGGGAAAGAAATCATGGCACTTTGGGACTTATTTTTCACTAGTCAACCAACGGCTCCTCCTCAATTGGGGGTCTGGTATTTCTTATTGCCGACTTCTTTGGTAGTGGTGGGAGTTCTGTCCGTTCGATTTGCTCACTCTAAAGGCTATCAAAACTTTTGGTATTGGGGGCAATTGATTCAGTTGCTCATTATCAACTCTTGGTATCTAGCAGCTCGCTTGCCTTTTTCAGAGAGTCTTCCCTTCTATCATAGCCGGATGGCCATGTGGATTATCCTTTTGGCCCCCAAGGGAAGCTTCAAGCAATATTTTGCCCTCGTGGGAGTCTTTGGTTCCATTATGGCCTTGGTTCATCCTGTATTTTATCCCTACCCTTTTCCTCATGTTTCCTCGATCAACAATGTCTTTGGTCACTGGGCCCTCTTGGCCAACTGCTTAATCTATCTGGTTCAATCCTACCAGGTGGAAGAAGGGGCTGTTTGGAAGATCTGTCAGATGACGTTTGGAGTCAATGCCATTATTGTTCTAGCCAACCTTGTAACGGGCGGAAACTATGGCTTTCTGCGTCGACCACCTGTGCTAGGAGACCATGGCCTTGTGCTCAACTATTTCATCGTGACAGTCCTAATGACGGGGACATTGATCCTCATCAATACTATCGTTCAGTACAGTAAGAAAAGAAGAATACCTGAATCTGTTTAAATAAGGAGACTTTATGCATCATTTTTTCACTACAGAATCAACAGCACCACCAGCAATCTCAGCACTTTGGTATAGTGTGATGGTCTTGTTAATTGTGACAGCGATCATGATGTCACTTCGCTATTATCAGAATGAGCAATTTCGCAAATGCTTTCAATACTTACAAGGCTTCCAGTTAATTTGCTTGTATCTTTGGTATTTTGCCTACCACATTCCTTGGTCCAACAGTTTACCATTTTATCATTGCCGCTTGGCCATGTTTGCGGTCTTGTTTTTACCAGACAGATGGAAAAGCAAACAGTTCTTTGCCTTGATGGGAGTGAGTGGAGCCATCTTTGCTTTGGGCTATCCAGTCTTTGACCCCTACACTTTCCCTCATATTACGAGCTTTTCTTTCCTCCTCGGACATTACTGTCTCCTGATCAATTCCTTGATTTATCTCTTGAGATGGTATGATCGAAACCTCTTAAAAAATAGGCAGATTGTTCTCTATACCTTTGCCTTAGATTTATTCCTGGTTGGAGTCAATCAATTGACGGGAGGTAATTATGGTTTGATGGCCCGCCCTCCGATTATGAGAGGGGATAAAGTCTGGCTCAACTACCTGGTTGTATCTAGTATTTTAGCCCTTGCTTTATTACTCTTTAATCAGATCTTCAATCGTAGAAGTGAGCGGGTAAAAGTGAGAAAATAACCAGTATAAAGGTTGGGGCATCTCTGTCTCAACCCTGTTTTATAGTAAAGGAGAATATATGAAGCGTTTCTTGCTAATGATCTCCCTCGTTTGGAGTTTGTTTTGTACAATAACGACAGCACATGCGGATGAAGAAGTTCGCTATTCGATTGAATCCTATGTGGGTCACCTCCAATTGCAGGAAGATAGCCAGGCAACATTTACACAAGAGATCACTTATCAGTTTCAGACAGGCTATCATGGTCAATATGTGACTCTAGGAAGCGCAGATCCTCTTCCAAAAGGGTTTAAGATTCATCGTAATCCTGAGGTGGAAGCCTATGTGGATGGGGAAAAACGAGAGATTCGTGTAGAGGAAACAGATCTGGAAGATGGCCGTCAATTAAAAATATACAATGCCCGTATCGTCGGTGGCACGGTCAAGATCAAAGTGAAATGGAAGATTGATCATCTCTTGACTTTCTACAAGGATATTGCAGAACTGAATTGGTTTCCTATTTCAGATGGAGATGAGAAAGTCGCGAAATTAGATTTTTATGTGGATGGCTTGGATGCTAAGCAAGGAAAACTGTATGCCCATACTGGTTACTTTAATCCACCAGCCCAAGTCGAACGGACTGAAACTGGTTATCATATTTGGACAAAGGATTTTCCAAAAAATGGAAAGCTCGAACTGCATGCCTATTGGCCAATGACAGAAGCCCTGCGTCGAGACCAAGCAAATGAGATTAACAAGGGAAATGGAAAAGAGAAATTTCTCAAAAAAGAGAAATCCATTGAACAAAAAACGTTCCTCTATCGGACCCTTCTACTTAAGGTTGTACCAATTGTATCGATTCTTTTATTTATCCTCGCTTTCATTCCATGGATCCGGTATTTTATCAGTACCAGAACTCGTCGGATTGCAAAAGGAGTACGATTATACGAACCACCACAGAATTTACCTCCTCTTGTCCTAGCTAAGGCACTGTATCAACTTGATTTTGAACGGATGGTGATATCTAGAGAGAAAGGACCATTAAAATTCAATCATCTCATCCAAGCAACTATATTGGATCTCATTGATCGAGGAAATCTTCGTTTGACTAGGAATGAAAATGGGGAAACCTTGACCTGTCTCCATTATGAAGGCTTGGCTGATTTTGAATTGAAGTTTATTGAAATGATCTTTGATCAAGAATCTGAAATCAATATCAGTGAAGTATTTTCAAGGTATAAAATCGACAAAGCAGCCTTAAAAAAAGATTTTCGAGCTGCTAAATCAGACACACAACGAGACCGTATTCGAAAAGTCGGAAGTGCCGTTCAATCGCTTTTAAAAAAGGATGCCCAGCAATTGTCAAAAGGGGTAGAAAAGGAAATTGCAAAATTAGGATTGCCTTCTTATTTTAGAGACTTATCTGAGAAAGAAGAAGCTTTTTCTAAAACAGGCTGTGCCTTACATTTTTGGCTCTTACTGATCTTATTTGTGAGCATGTGTTTCTTATCTCTTGGATTCGGTTCACACCTATCTTCATTCTATTTTTGGATTATTTTACTTTTGGTTTTGTTATTCATTCCATTTTATATTCTTGTGAAAATCCGTGAAGATCATCTACAATCCTTAGAGAACTTGGATTCACAATTCCAATGGATGGCCTTTCGAAATATGATCGAAAGTATTCCAAATTTCAACCAAGCAGAACTTGAGAGTGTCATCCTATGGAATCGCATCTTAGTCTATGCAACCATGTATGGCCAAGCAAAAAAAGTGAGCCAGGTACTCCAAAATCATCAGATTCCCTTACCATATGAAGACTGGGACACTGTTCTTTGGCTAACAACCTCCCCAAATACCTTCCTAGACGGCTCTACCTTGATGAACTATGCAGATGATTCCTATAGTGTTTCAAGCTTCTCTATTAACTCTTCAGATGGCAGTGGCGGCTTTGACGGCGGTGGCTTCTCTGATGGTGGCGGTGGCGGAGGATTTGGAGCCTTCTAACAGTCATGATAAGAAGACTAGAATCGACGGATTTTAGTCTTTCTTTTTGCTCTCAAAGAAGAATCATCGTTGAAAAAAGTGCCTATTTTCGCTATAATAGGACAGATAGAGAAATTGAGGAGAGATCCGATGTAGAGATGAATTTGTAAATTTATCAAAAAATAAGAAGAGAAAGAATTAGGAACATGAACGTACAAGAAGAAATTAAAAAACGCCGTACCTTTGCCATCATCTCCCACCCGGATGCTGGTAAAACGACGATTACTGAGCAGTTGCTCTACTTTGGGGGAGAGATTCGGGAAGCCGGTACTGTCAAAGGGAAGAAAACAGGAAACTTTGCTAAATCCGACTGGATGGACATTGAGAAACAACGTGGGATTTCCGTAACCTCATCTGTCATGCAGTTTGACTATGATGGAAAACGCGTTAATATCCTTGATACCCCAGGGCACGAGGACTTCTCAGAAGATACTTACCGGACCTTGATGGCGGTGGATGCGGCGGTTATGGTCGTAGACTCTGCCAAGGGTATCGAGGCCCAAACCAAGAAATTATTTGAAGTTGTCAAACACCGTGGCATTCCAGTCTTCACCTTTATGAACAAGCTGGACCGTGATGGACGTGAGCCACTGGACCTCCTGCAAGAATTGGAAGAAGTCTTGGGAATTGCTAGCTATCCGATGAACTGGCCGATCGGGATGGGGAAAGCTTTTGAGGGGCTTTACGACCTTTATAATCAACGCTTGGAACTCTACAAAGGAGACGAACGCTTTGCCAGTCTAGAAGATGGCGACAAGCTCTTTGCCAACAATCCATTCTACGAGCAGGTGAAAGACGATATCGAACTTTTGCAAGAAGCTGGAAATGAATTCTCAGAAGAAGCCATCCTTGCGGGTGAATTAACACCAGTCTTCTTTGGATCCGCTTTGACGAACTTTGGGGTACAGACTTTCTTGGAGACTTTCCTCAAGTTTGCTCCAGAACCACATGGCCACAAGAAGACCGATGGAGAAATGGTGGATCCTTACGACAAGGATTTCTCAGGCTTTGTCTTTAAAATCCAAGCCAACATGGACCCTCGTCACCGTGACCGGATTGCCTTTGTGCGAATCGTATCGGGTGAATTTGAGCGTGGCATGAGCGTCAACCTGCCTCGTACCGGTAAGGGCGCTAAGTTATCTAACGTGACTCAATTTATGGCCGAAAGCCGTGAAAATGTCAGCAATGCTGTAGCAGGAGACATCATCGGGGTTTACGATACCGGGACTTATCAGGTTGGAGATACTTTGACAGTGGGCAAAAACAAGTTTGAATTTGAACCCCTGCCAACCTTTACGCCTGAAATCTTCATGAAGGTGTCTGCTAAGAACGTCATGAAGCAAAAATCCTTCCACAAAGGGATTGAGCAATTGGTGCAAGAAGGAGCTATTCAGCTCTATACCAACTACCAAACAGGTGAATACATGCTTGGTGCCGTTGGTCAACTTCAGTTTGAAGTCTTTAAGCACCGGATGGAAAATGAATACAATGCCGAAGTGGTCATGAGCCCAATGGGTAAAAAGACCGTTCGCTGGATCAAACCAGAAGACTTAGATGAGCGCATGTCTTCAAGCCGAAACATCTTGGCGAAGGACCGCTTTGACCAACCAGTCTTCCTCTTTGAAAACGACTTTGCCCTCCGCTGGTTTGCGGATAAGTATCCAGACGTTGAGCTGGAAGAAAAGATGGGGTAAGGAACGATTCAAAACCGATCCATAACAATAGAATAAGAAGACGAAAATCTACCCGTTTTCGCTTATAAAGGAGAAACTATGGGATTACTAAGTGGTTTGATGGGCAATGCCTCTCAAAAGAATGTTGATAAAGTAGAAAGAGATCTGGAAGATATCTTGGTGCCGGGAGAGCAAGTCACACTTGCTTTTAGCTTGATTCGTGATTTAATCGTCTTTACAGAGTTTCGTTTGATCTTGGTGGATAAGCAAGGAGTAACAGGAAAGAAAACTTCCTACAAATCCCTTCCTTATCGCTCCATCTCTCGATTTTCAGTAGAAACTTCCGGTCATTTTGATTTGGATGCTGAATTAAAAATCTGGGTCTCTTCAGCAGTGGAACCTTCAGAAGTTTTACAATTCAAGAGTGACAACAGTGTCATTGAAATCCAGCAAGCATTAGCCAGTGCGGTCTTTAAATAAAAAATCATGTTGATAGAGAACAGTTGAGAAAGGAGACGGAATGTTTATCGATAAACAATTGGGTCAAGATCGGAAATGGATCAATATCGACTCGGATTTGATTGCTGAAAATTCATATCTTTATAAAAAATACGATATTGACAAAGAAACCATTGAGTACGCGATGGATAAGAACGAACGTGCCCATATGGATTACAATCGAGAAAACGGAACGATCACCTTTATCTACAATGTATTGGATTTAGAAAAGGACAAGGAATACTACGAAACCATCCCCATGACCTTTATCGTTCAAGATACGCGACTCGTGACCATCAGTAACCAGGACAATGCCTATATCATTGAACAAATGGTTCGTTATTTGGAAAGCCATGAGGAGCTGTCGATCTATAAGTTGCTTTTTGCAGGTCTTGAAATGATCAGTAATGCTTATTATCCGATTATTGATCGCTTAGATAAGCACAAAGATGAACTCAATCGTTTGCTTCGAAAGACAACGACGACAAAGAATCTTTATGCCCTGTCTGACCTTGAGACCGGTATGGTGTATCTGGTCGCGGCAGCCAAGCAAAATCGGATGTTGCTAGAACATATCAAAGCACATGTCATTTATCGCAGGATGAATGATGTTGAAAAAGAGCAGTTTGATGATGCCATGATCGAAGCGCGTCAGTTGGTTTCAATGACCGAGTTGATTTCCAATGTCTTACAGCAGTTGTCTGGATCATACAACAATATCCTAAACAACAACTTGAATGACAACTTGACAACCCTAACCATCTTTGAAGCCTTGTTGGCGGTCTTAGCCGTTATCACCGGTTTCTTTGGAATGAATATCCCTCTTCCGATGACAGAGGATCCCAATGCTTGGATCTATGTATCCCTATGTAGCTTTATATTATGGCTCATTTTGGCAAAGGTCATGCGGTGGATTGTGAAAAAAAGATAAAAAAAAAGAGGCTTGGAGAAATCCGAGCCTCTTCGTATCTAGAATAATCTGAGAAATAGGAACCATCTAGACACCTGCCCTCCTCTCCAAAGAAGGGGCAGTGTGAATAGTTCATCGACTGTACAAAATCTTCTTGGAAATAGTAGGAGTAGATTTAATAGTACTGAGTGGTTCTAAATAAATCAGAACTTAGAATAAATCGTTGAATCAGATAAAATGATCCTATTTCTTTATACAGAAATATTTTAGATACTAACTGTATTATACATATTTATTTGTAAAAACGCAAGATAAGAGTTACCAAAAAATAAAAGTTTTCCGATTTTTTTATACTCCAATGATGAAGTATATGAAATGGTCGCAAGAAGAAAACCAGTCCTGGCTAGATTTAGGGGCATTTTTATAATCTTAAGCTATCTAAGATTTTTTCCTAAAAAATAAAATTAGTCTCCTGTGACTATCATTTGCCTCTTCATTATGTTATACTAGATAAGTTGCAAACTTGTATGAGAGAAATGGTGGGGAGACTGAACAGATGGAAGGCTTCTGTTCGAAAGAAGACTCCCGCAAATAGGATCATGTTGCCTATTTGTTTGAAAAAACGATTCTAGTCAACAACATCCGTTAGGACGCAAAACATTTTTCTCTAAAGAAAATGTAGTCTTAAACAGACGGACTAGTTTTTCTTTAGATGAGTCTTGCGACAGGTAACCGGGAAGATGATTTCCTATGCAATCAGTGCGTATTCGCATTGAAAGAAGTTTGATAAAGTGGCTTCGCACCACTTTTTAGAAAGAAGAAAGAATTGAAATTCAATGAATTTAACTTATCTGCTGAATTATTAGCAGAAATCGAAAAAGCTGGCTTTGTAGAAGCAAGCCCCATCCAAGAACAAACTATTCCTTTGGCCCTTGAAGGAAAAGATGTCATCGGCCAAGCGCAAACAGGGACCGGTAAAACGGCTGCTTTTGGTCTTCCAACTTTGGAGAAGATTGATGTCGATAATACTGTGATCCAAGCTCTTGTTATTGCCCCAACGCGTGAGTTGGCGGTTCAAAGTCAGGAAGAACTCTTCCGCTTTGGACGCAGCAAGGGTGTCAAAGTCCGCTCTGTCTATGGTGGATCAAGCATTGAAAAGCAAATCAAAGCCTTGAAGTCAGGCGCTCATATCGTTGTGGGAACACCTGGCCGTTTGCTAGATTTGATCAAGCGCAAGGCCTTGAAACTTAATCATATTGAAACCTTGATCTTGGACGAAGCAGATGAAATGCTCAACATGGGCTTTTTGGAAGATATCGAAGCTATCATTAGCCGTGTTCCAGAAACACGTCAAACTCTTCTCTTTTCAGCAACGATGCCAGAAGCCATCAAACGCATTGGTGTTCAGTTTATGAAAGAACCCGAACACGTTAAGATTGCGGCCAAAGAATTGACAACTGATTTGGTCGATCAATACTATATTCGTGTCAAAGAAGGCGAAAAGTTTGATACCATGACTCGATTGATGGATGTCGAGCAGCCTGAACTTGCCATCGTCTTTGGTCGGACTAAACGCCGGGTCGATGAATTGACGCGTGGCTTGAAGATCCGTGGTTTCCGAGCAGAAGGGATTCACGGAGATTTGGATCAAAACAAACGTCTTCGTGTACTTCGTGACTTTAAAAATGGGAACTTGGACGTTTTGGTGGCAACGGACGTTGCGGCACGTGGTTTGGACATTTCAGGTGTGACCCATGTCTACAACTACGATATTCCACAAGATCCAGAAAGCTATGTTCACCGTATCGGACGGACAGGTCGTGCTGGGAAAACAGGGCAATCTATTACCTTTGTTTCGCCAAATGAAATGGGCTATTTGCAAATCATTGAAACCTTGACTAAAAAGCGGATGAAGGGAATGAAACCTGCAACAGCAGCAGAAGCCTTCCAAGCGAAAAAACAAGTAGCGCTGAAGAAAATTGAGCGAGACTTTGAGGATGAAAAAATCCGGATTAACTTTGAGAAGTTTGGTAAGGATGCTCGCAAATTGGCTGCTGAATTCACTCCTGAAGAACTGGCTATGTATATCTTGAGCTTGACTGTTCAAGATCCAGACAGTCTTCCAGAAGTCGAAATTGCGCGTGAAAAACCATTACCATTTAAACCATCCGGTGGTGGCTTTGGTGGGAAAGGCAAAGGGGGCCGTGGAAATGGCCGTCGTGGAGACCAACGCCGTGATCGAAATCGCAGAGATGACCGTGAAGGTGGACGCCGTGATTTCAAACGCAAGTCAAATAAAAATAGCCGAGACTTTGAGGGCAAAGGTAATAAACGTCCTCATCGCACTTCCAATGAAAAGAAAAATGGCTTTGTCATCCGCAATAAAGGGGATAAATAAATTCTAAAGACGGTCTAGCAATAGGCCGTCTTTTTAATGAAAAACAAAAATACAAGGGTTAACTAGCTGTTAACCCTTGTATATTTATAAGGAGACCTAAATGATAACTGACTCTTTTAGAAAAAATGTATCATGATAAGGAGCATCCAAAAAAGTCAGACAACAGAAAGAAAGAATTCCTAAAACGGAATATTTCTGTTAACATATTAAGTCTACAATTATTTCTGTGCTTTGTCAAGTTTTTTTTCTTATTTTTTTAAAAATATTTAACGAAAAAGATAAAAATTGACAATCTTAGCTAAAAGGTTATAATGAATATAGTAACTATATTAATTATAAAGAGGTATCGTCTATGGTGATTGCATTAAAAAATAATAATCTAGAAGTGCACTTTAAGACTTTTGGAGGGGAATTGAGTTCCATTCGTAGTAAAGAAGGCATAGAATATCTCTGGCAAGGGGATCCAGAGTATTGGTCAGGACAAGCACCTGTCCTGTTTCCAATTTGTGGGAGCGTCCGTAATGGCCAAGTACAGTATCATCTAAAAGATGGAGTGAAGACAGGTCAGCTGCCAAGACACGGTCTCATTCGCAAGAGAGAGTTTGAACTCAAAGAACAAATAGACAATCGTCTTGTCTTTGAAATCACCTCAAACGAAGAGAGTCTGCAAAATTATCCCTACCATTTTCGAGTGGAAATCGTTTATGAATTGCAGGGGAAAGAAATCACCATCACCTATCACGTGCAAAATCTAGAGTCTGATCAAGTCATGCCTTATTTCATTGGAGGGCATCCAGCCTTCAATTGTCCTCTTTTAGCAGATGAAGACTATGAAGACTACGAGTTGATTTTTGAAAAAGAGGAAACTTGTAGCGTCCCTCTCTTGTTCACAGAAACCGGTTTGGTCGATCGCCTGCAGCGGACGCCATTTTTAGATCATACATCTAGCTTACAGTTGAAACATGAACTTTTTGATAAAGATGCCATTATTTTAGATCAGTTAGCCTCTAAATCTGTGAAACTTATCTCGAAAAAATCAGGTAAAGGTTTGGAATTTGACTTTGCAGATTTTGAGAATCTAGTCCTTTGGTCTACCAATAACCAGGGTCCTTTCATTGCCTTAGAGCCTTGGACGGGTATTTCTACATCTGCAGAAGAGGACGATTTCTTCGAAGACAAAAAAGGTGTGATCCAGTTGGCTCCTCAAGAGACACGGAGTCATCAGTACCGTATCACCATTTTGTAAATGAAAAACCGTTGGACTATGGAGTCCGACGGTTTTTTTTGATATAGTTTAGCTTTGCTTGGCGCGATTTCTTTTTAAAGAGAGCTTCGGCAGACATCGCAGAGGGTTTATCGGGATAGGGTTCTTGGTAAAGAAGTTTAACGGGGAGGCGAGCCTGTGTGTATTTGGCGCCTTTTCCAGCATTGTGAGTCTTTAGGCGTTTTTCGACATCTGTGGTGTAGCCAGTGTAGAGGGAGCCATCCGCACACTCTAGGACATACATGTAGGCCTTAGTTTCCATAGTAGATCTCATGAATCTCGTCTGTATAGCTACCGTCTTCATTGTGAATAAAGAGAGGAGGCAGAATTTTTAAACCATCCAGTGAACCATCCTTGATCGCCTCAATCAATAACATATTCGCCTCTTTGGTCACTTTTGGATAGACAAACTGGATCCGCTTAGGTGCAAGATTGTAACGCTTCATGGTTTCGATGATATCTAAAAAGCGATCTGGACGATGGACCATCGCTAAGCGACCATTTGATTTGAGAACCCGCTGGGCCACATGGCAAATCTCATCTAAATTGGTGGTAATTTCATGCCGGGCTAAGAGGTAGTGTTCACTCTCATTGAGATTGGAATGCTCATCAACCTTGAAATAAGGGGGATTGCAAAGGATAATATCGACCTTACTCCCCTTGATATGTTGGGAGAGATACTTGAGGTCATCTGTGATCATGGACATTTGCTGGTCCAAGCCATTGAGGGAAATCGAGCGGGTAGCCATATCTGCTAAACGTTCCTGAATTTCGACACCAATGATCTGAGCCTCTGTTCGGGTACTTGCAAATAGTCCCACAGCTCCATTTCCAGCGCAGAGATCCACGATCAATCCTCGCTTGGGCAATTTTGGAAAATGCGAGAGCAGGACGCTATCCACGGAGTAACTAAAAACTTCCCGATTTTGTATGATTTTTACATCACTTGAAAAGAGTTGGTTGACGCGCTCGCCGTCTTTTAATTCGATATCTGTCATGGCTCTATTATAGCATGAAAAGAGGCTTGGGGAAAGATCGATAAAACATAAAAAGAGGCTGGAACAAAAGTCCTAGCCTCTCAATTATTTTTGGATTGTCGATCAAGACACAGTGGTTGAGTGGGCTCTACTACGCTGATTTCATCAGCTTTTACAGCCCTACTCAACTGTGCGGAGGTGGGACGACGAAATCGAATTCTAACGAATTACCGATTTCTGTCCCACTCTCTTTTTTTAATCAAATTCATATTTTTGGAGAATTGTAGTGAGGATAAAGACTCCTGTAAAGATGGCCATCAATGCCAGATAAACTGGGAAAGTAGTGGCTGTAAGGAGGGAAATCTCGATCAAGTTTTTCAACACGACCGCAGATGCGTAGAATCCTACTACAGAGAAGAGGATGAGGAGGGCCCGCCAGATATTTAGTGGCAGGCAAGCACGGATAACGGATAGGAAACCGATGGATCCAAGTAAGTAGTAGGATACAGTAGACATATCGGCTGCAGACCAACCATGGCTTGCTCCCCAAAGGCGAATGAACAAGACACTAAAGACGACCATCAAGGCGCTTGGTAAGGCTAACAGAAGGGAACGTCTCAAGAAGTGCTTTTCAACCGGTTTGATATTGCGTTCAAAGGTCAACACAAATGGTGGGAATCCTTCGACGAATTGGTCAATCAGGGTGATTTGAATAGGAATGAAAGGGAAAATCAGCAAATAGTTGACGTTAAAGAAGAGAGCACTGGCAATACAAATGATAGCCAAGAGGAAGGAATAGATCGTTTTGATAAAGAAGATTGGAGCGATTCGTCCAATGTTATTCACCACACGACGGCCTTCAAAAAGAATTTCTGGAACGTCATTAAAGTCAGAGTTCAAAAGAACAATATTGGCAATTTGACGGGTTGCTGGATCTCCCTCTGCCATCACGATGGAGCAGTCTGCTTCGCGAAGAGCAAGGATATCATTGACCCCATCTCCTGTCATAGCAGTCGTCCGACCAGCTGCTTTCAAGGTTTGGATAAGCAGTTTTTTCTGGTGAGGGGACACGCGTCCAAAGATAGCTGTTTCTTCTGCTTGATCCACTAATTGATCATCAGAAATTTTTGAACAATCGATGTAGTTCTCATAATTTTTGAAGCCAGCTTGTTGAGCGATATAAGAGACCGTCACAGGGTTATCACCGGAGATGATTTTGAGATCCACTCCTTGAGAGCGCAAATACTCAAGAGTATCTGAAGCCCCTTCACGAATGGGGTCTGTAATCTCAATAACCGCAATCCCTTCAAGATTTTCAGGCAATTTCAATTCCTGCATGCTGATCAGTTCTGAACTGTGGGCCAAGACGAGCACGCGCGATCCACGAGCTTGTGCTTCGACGACAGCAGCGGGATTTTCTTTAAGGAGCATTTCAGGAGCACCGAGAAAGACGGTTCCAAGGTTGGATAGGTGCATGGCTCCCCATTTCCGATCACTTGAGAAAGGAATAATGTTTTCAGCAGTATAAGCATGCTCCAACTCCCCATAAGCCTTGCGAATAGCTTGAGCAGTAGGATTGGTGTCCTCGCTATTTTGCATGTAAGCTGAAAGGATAACTTTGATGGTTTCCTCAGAAAAATGATCAGATAAGCTATGGAGAGCTTCGACTGTCATCTTCCCTTGAGTGATGGTACCGGTCTTATCAAGACACAAGGTATCCACACGCGCCAAGGTTTCTACTGAGTACATTTCTTGGACAAGAACCTTGCGCATACCGAGCTTAATAACCGCTGTCAAAAGAGACGTAACTGTTAGTAAAGCGATCCCCTTTGGCAACATTCCCAAGAGAGCTGTGGAAGAATTCACGACAGAATCCTTGATTGGCAGCATCTTGATCAACAATGCTTCAAAGAAGAGGGCAAGGCCAAATGGGATGATAATTTTACCAGTGAAGCTTGAAATTTTCGCTAAGTTATAAAGAATACGCGAATTGATAGGCTTCAGGGTTTTAGCTTCCATCATCAGTTTGTTAGCATAGTTGTTTGCTCCAACTCGCTTGACACGGGCATAGACTTGACCACTGGCAATATAACTACCAGAAAGCAGTTCATCACCAACTTCTTTTAAGACCAGGTCACTCTCACCAGTCAGCATAGCCTCATTAGCTTCTGCAATACCGGACATGACTTCAGCATCACTAGGGATCTGCTCACCCGAAGACAGAAGCATTAAATCACCTAGAACAAGCTTTTCTGGTGGAATCGCATCTTTTTCCCCGTCACGAATGACAGTCACTAGCTCACGACTCATGAGGTTGAGCTTATCAATCATCCGCTTGGCGCGCATCTCGGTCATGATCCCTGTAATGGCATTGAAGCAAATGACTGCAAAAAAGATCATATTGCTCCAGGCCTGTACAGCAGCCAAGGCCACAGCAATCACAAAGTTTAAGGTATTAAACAAGGTGAAGACGTTGCGCTTGACGATTTGCCAGGTGCTGGTACTGGTATTCGTTGTAAAATCATTGGTTTGTCCGCGATCCATTTTCTTGCGGACTTCACTGAGGGACAAGCCCTTTAAATCAATAGTTTCCATAGACAATATGATATCATTTTTTTGAGAAAAAGACTATCTAGAATCGGTCCGCTGAGACAATTTTTATCTAAAAAAGGTTTGCGGTCAAAATCAGGATACGGTATAATAAGAAAGAACCTTTTACAGGATGGAATATCTTGTAGAGAGACGAATGAAATGGATTTGAGGAACAACTATGTTTTATACCTATTTACGTGGCCTTGTTGCCTTTATTCTTTGGGTTTTAAATGGGAACGCCCATTACCATCATAAGGACAATATTCCAGATCGGGAAGAGAACTACATCTTGGTATCCCCTCACCGGACTTGGTGGGATCCGGTCTATATGGCCTTTGCAACCAAGCCAAAGCAGTTTATCTTTATGGCAAAAAAAGAGCTCTTCACCAATCGTATTTTTGGCTGGTGGATTCGCATGTGTGGGGCATTTCCGATCGACCGTGAAAATCCGGGAGCAGAAGCCATTAAGTATCCTGTCAATATGCTGAAAAAGAGCAACCGTTCCTTGATTATGTTCCCAAGTGGAAGCCGTCATTCTCAAGACGTCAAAGGCGGTGTTGCCATCATTGCTAAAATGGCGAAGGTCCGTATCATGCCAGTGACTTATACTGGTCCAAGAGACTTGAAAGGGTTGGCAACGGGTGAACGCATTGATATGAACTTTGGACATCCCATCGATATTTCGGATATTAAAAAGATGAATGACGAAGGAGTGGCAGAAGTTGCCCGCCGTATCCAAGAGGAGTTTGACCGCTTGGATGCGGAAGCGCAAGCGATCAACACCCCAACAAAACCTTTTATCTTGATTCGTTTGTTAAAAATCCTTTTGATTCCCCTTGTATTAGTCGTGGGCATCTTGACCTTGCTCTTTAGTTACCTAGCAAGCTTTGTATGGGATCCAGACAAACATCGGAAAAACAAGTAAAAAAACTGAGAGTTTTTCTCAGTTTTTTTTATTTTTACGAATAATAAAAGTGAGAGGAGGTTTCTTATGGAGGATATCATTGAAAAAATCAAAGAATATAAGCTCTTTTTAGCCCTTACTGCTATCGGACTCTTACTTGGAGGGTATTTTCTTTTTCATCGACCTCAGTCAAGTGCATCCACTATACCGGATCTTTATCAGGCTTCTAGTTCAACTTCGAGCAAAGAAAAAGTGCAGACCTCTAGTTCCCAAGAAGAAAAGACGGCGACTTCTGTGTCTGATTCACCCGAGATCATTACGGTCGATGTCAAAGGAGCCGTCAAACAACCAGGTGTCTATGAGTTGCGCTACAATAGCAGAGTCCATGATGCTATTTATAAGGCAGGCGGGATGACAGCAGATGCCAATAGCCAATCGGTCAACTTGGCGCAAAAACTCTCCGATGAAGCAGTGATCTATGTTGCTAAAGAAGGAGAGGATGTTCCAGCACTTGGGAGTTCAGAAAGTCCTGCAACTTCGTCAGTGCCAGCAGAAAAAACAGGCAAGGTCCATTTAAATCGAGCAACCGAATCAGAGCTTCAAACCGTATCAGGCATTGGCCAGAAACGTGCCCAGGACATTATCGCCTATCGCGAGGCAAATGGTCCTTTTCGATCAGTGGATGATCTGAAGAATGTTTCAGGAATCGGAGAGAAAACACTGGAGAAACTAAGAGATGCTTTTACGGTGGATTAAAGACCTTCCTTTTTCGCTTATCCATCTCGCCTTTGTACTCCTTTGGTTGTATTTTAGTGTCTATCAATCATCTTGGCTTTCAATCAGCGGTCTAGTAGTAGTGGGAATTTTAGCAGTTCATCACTATAAAGGGGATCGCTCAAGTTTGCTAGGGCTTGCTTTAGCAACCCTTTGTTTTGCGGCCTTCTTTGTCTTTCAGCGACTACAGGATAATCCAGTACAAGTAGAAAGTCAGCTGCCACCCCACTTACGCCTGATTCCAGATACTATCAAGATCAATGGGGATGCCCTGTCTTTTCGTGCTAAAAATCAGGGAAGAACCTATCAAGTCTTCTACACTTTAAAATCAGAAAAAGAAAAACATCAGTGGCAAAGTCAAACCCACTTGCTGGAGTTGACATATAAAGGTGTTATAGAAAAACCAGAAGGGCAGCGAAATTTTAGAGGATTTGACTACAGGTCTTATTTGCAAACACAGGGGATTCACTATCAAATAAAAATTGAAGCGATCCAATCCGCACTTCCTAGACAGACTTGGAATGTTTTTGACTGGCTATCTCAATGGAGGCGCCAAGCCATTGTTTGGAGCAAGGAGCACTTTCCGCAACCGATGAACCAGTATATGACTGGCCTTCTTTTTGGCTATTTAGATACGGATTTTGAAGAGATGGACCAGCTTTACACGAGTTTAGGAATCATCCATTTATTCGCCTTATCTGGGATGCAGGTTGGCTTTTTCATCAATGGGATCCGGAAAGCTCTCTTACGTCTAGGAATCTTGCAAGAAACAGTTGATATCTGGATGGTTCCAATTTCTTTGGTCTATGCTGGCTTGACAGGTTTTTCAGTTTCAGTGGTTCGCAGTCTCTTGCAAAAGATCCTCTCTCAAAAAGGGATCCGAGGGATGGAGAATATGGCGATGACCTTGCTGCTTTTAATGTTTCTCATGCCCAAGTTTCTCCTGACAGCTGGAGGAGTTTTGAGTTGTGCCTATGCCTTTATTTTGACCTTGGTAGATACCAGTTCTTATTCAGGACTTAAAAAGATACTAGTGGAAAGTTTCTGGATTAGCCTGGGGATTTTGCCTCTTTTGACCTATTACTTTAGTGTCTTTCAACCCTGGTCACTCCCTTTAACCTTCCTCTTTTCTTTCTTATTTGACCTTGTCCTTCTTCCGGGTTTAACGGTGCTATTTATCTTATCGATTCTAAAGCCCCTTACAATTTTTAACAGTTTCTTTCTTCTCATAGAGGAGTGTATTCGTTGGATTGCAAAGCTCACGTCGCTACCTTTGGTATTTGGTCAGCCGACGGGACCAGCTCTGATTGCTCTCTTCCTTCTTTTAGGGATCTTGTATGATCTTCGAAAGCAAAAAAAACGTCGTTTCCTGTTAATAGGTATGATTCTACTCATCTTTTGTTGGACCAAGCATCCTTTAGAAAATGAGATTACCATGGTGGATATCGGTCAAGGAGACAGTATCTTTTTACGCGATTGGAAAGGAAGAACCATATTGATTGATGTCGGAGGACGCGTCACTTTTAAAAGTGGAGACAAGTGGCAAGAGCGCAGTCAATCTGCCAATGCGGATAAAACCTTGATTCCCTATCTCAAGAGTCGAGGTGTTGGAAAAATCGATGCGCTGGTCTTGACTCATACAGACCAGGACCATATGGGCGATATGGTGGAGGTTGCCAAACAAATCCCAGTTAAAAAAGTGTATGTCAGTCCAGGTAGTCTAACTAATTCTCAATTTCGAGAGAAATTGAAACAACTTCATAGCCCGATTAAAGTAGTCCAAAGAGGGGATCGACTTCCTATTTTTGATCATGATCTAGAAGTCTTATCCCCTGATGAAGTGGGAGATGGTAAAAATGATGATTCGATTGTCCTCTATGGACAGTTCTATCAGAAACGATTTTTGTTCACAGGTGATCTAGAAGAAGCCGGAGAGAAAAAACTATTGAAAAACGATCCACAATTACAAGTGGATATCTTGAAAGTAGGCCACCACGGATCTAAAGGTTCCTCTAGTGATGTGTTTTTAGATCAGTTACATCCTCAGTTGGCCTTGATCTCTGTTGGAAAGAAAAATCGCTACCAACATCCCCATAAAGAATTGCTCGATCGTCTAGAGGAACGCTCTATTTCTTATCTTCGTACCGATGAAAGGGGAGCAATTCGCTTGATTGGGTGGGACCATTGGAGGGTAGAAACGGTCCGCTAGAGACGAGGAGAGGTTTGCTTTCTATGCTGAAAATTGCTATTATAGAAAGTGAAATCAATGTAAAGGTAGAATCGTATGAACGCATTTAAGCAATTTTGGATACAGTATGCAGATTTTTCAAGTAAGACCAGTCGGGCCCATTTTTGGCTAGCTTTTTTCTGGAATTCCCTGATTTCGTTGCCTCTTTGGGTCTTTTACATCGTGGCCTCTTTATCCCATCAAAATGCTCAAGAAACGCTCAATTTTTCAACTGTTCATTCTAAGACAGGTTTATGGGCGCTCGCTTTCTTAGCATTCTTTTACTTCCTCATTTTGGTACCCAGTCAAGCCATTTGTGTGCGTCGCTTGCGGGATGCGGGAATCCATTGGTCTTGGATCTTTTTGAACCTTGGTCCGGTTCTGCTCTATTTGTTGACGGGTCTAGATATTTTCCTATTTCTTTGGGTAATTACAGTTATTTCTCTCTTGATTCTCATGATGCTTCCAGGGAAAAACACCTTCCCACAACCAGTAGAAACTCCTATGGGAGTGGCTTCTGAACCACAGGTCACAGCGACAGGGGGGAGCTTTGGCGGCAACTCGTTTGAGCAAATTCCTAATTTTGTAGCAGCACCTGATTTGTCTGATGAAAAACCACCATTGGAACAAAAAATGGCTGCTGAACACGAAATCCACTAAACTGATAAAGATAAGAGAGTTTCATGCAAGCAATTATTGACACTAAACATCTGACGGTTCAAACTCTGCCTCCTATTCTTGTTTTGACGGGTGAGGATGTAGGTCAATTTGAATGGTTAAAAAAAGACATTTTAAAAAAAATAGGCTATGATCCCTCAGATTTGAATTATTCTTATTTTGATATGAAGGAAGCCTCCTATGCTGAGGTCGAGCTGGATTTGGTCAGTCTTCCCTTTTTTGCAGATGAAAAAATCGTGATTTTGGATCACTTATTGGATTTGACCACTGTCAAAAAACGCAATTTAACCGATGAAGATCTGAAGCAATTTGAAAATTATCTGGAAAATCCTTCTGAATCGACCCGTTTGGTGATATTTGCAGAAGGAAAATTAGATAGTAAGCGCCGCTTGGTCAAACTCCTAAAACGGGATGCCCAAATCATTGAAGCGACCACTCCTAAAGAGCAAGATTTAAAGCGTTATTTTTCTGGTCAGGCGCAAGAATTGGGCTTACACTTTGTGGGCGATTCCTTGGACCAGTTGCTCTTAAAATCTGGCTATGATTTTGGAGAGTTACAGAAGAATCTCGCTCTATTGCAGGCTTATAAAGAAGATGGTCAGATTACCCTCCAAGATATCGAGGAGGTTGTTCCAAAGTCCTTGCAAGATAATATTTTTGATCTGACACAGATGATTCTCAAACGCCAAATCGATCAAGCCAGGAATTTGGTTAAGGATCTTCGCTTACAAGGAGAAGATGAAATAAAATTGATCGCTATTTTGTTGGGGCAATTCCGAATGTTTTCTCAAGTTAAAATTTTCTCAGAAGAAGGCCAATCCGAAAGCCAAATTGTAGCGAGCTTGTCGGAGTTGTCAGGACGCAAGGTCAATCCTTATCAGGTGAAGTTTGCTTTACGGGATAGCCGCAGGCTTACCCTGTCCTTTTTGAAGCAGGCTATGATGACTTTCATCGAGACGGATTATGCGATTAAAAGTGGAACATATGAAAAAGACTACTTATTTGATTTGGCCCTGTTGAAAGTAGCGAATAGCGTCTAACGATGAATGAAATCGCAAGCAGATTAGTTGAATAATTTAGCTGTTTGCGTTATCATCAAGTCAGTAATAAAGAAAAGAGGACCATAAAATGGCTATCATTTTACCAGAATTACCATATGCTTATGATGCATTGGAACCTTATATTGATGAAGAAACCATGCATTTGCACCATGATAAACACCATCAAACATATGTAAACAATGTGAATGCAGCTCTTGAAAAACATCCTGAAATTGGAGAAGACCTTGAAAGCTTGTTAGCTGATGTTGAATCCATTCCAGCTGACATTCGCCAAGCAGTGATCAACAATGGTGGTGGTCATTTGAACCATGCTCTTTTCTGGGAATTGATGACTCCAGAACAAACAGCTCCTTCAGCAGAACTTGCTGCAGCTATTGATGCTACATTTGGTTCATTTGAAGATTTCAAAGCAGCCTTCACAGCAGCAGCAACAACACGTTTTGGTTCTGGCTGGGCATGGTTGGTTGTCAACAAAGAAGGCAAACTCGAAGTGACTTCAACAGCAAACCAAGATACACCAATCTCTGAAGGTGAAACACCAATCCTTGGTTTGGATGTTTGGGAACATGCCTACTACGTGAAATACCGTAACGTACGTCCTGACTACATCAAAGCTTTCTTCTCAGTGATCAACTGGAATAAAGTTAATGAATTGTTTGCAGCAGCAAAATAATAAAATGAAGGAATCTATAAGAGCAAGTATTGGCTCTTATAGATTTTTTTATTTGCATCTGGAAAATCGGAGTATAATTTCTTGCGTTTGGTCAGGAAAATGATACACTAGTAGGAGTGTGTCTTACTTGTCTGAAGCCTGATTTGAAGGGCCTAGGCAAGGAAAGATAAACCTTAAAATGAAAACTGAAAGATTCAGGGAGAAATGAAATGACTAGTATTACCATTACTAAAGGAGCCGTTGAGACGCCTATCTATTTGCGGATGTTGAATCGTCATGGCTTGATTGCAGGTGCAACAGGAACAGGAAAAACGGTTACTCTCAAGGTCCTAACAGAAAAATTAAGCAAAGAAGGCATTCCGGTCTTTCTAGCCGATATCAAGGGAGATTTATCTGGCTTAGCTAAAGCAGGGCAATGGACACCAAAACTGGAAGAACGCTACAAGCTTCTTGGGATCACAGATCCATTTGAGCCACAAGCCTTCCCAGTTCGATTGTGGGACGTCTTTGGCCAAGCTGGTCATCCTGTTCGGGCGACCGTCGAAGGGATGGGGTCATTGCTTCTTTCTCGTCTGCTTGATTTGAATGAAACTCAATCAGGAATTCTTGCAATTGTCTTTAAAGTGGCTCAAGAGAAAGATTGGCCTTTGATTGATTTGAAGGACCTGCAAAGCCTTTTAAAGGAAGTCTATGAACACAGCTCAGACTATTCTGCCCAATATGGTAATATCACCAAACAATCTGTCGGTGCGATCCAAAGAAGCCTCTTGGTTCTTGAAGAAGAAGGAGCGGATCAGTTTTTCGGAGAGCCTGCACTTGATTTAAATGACTTTATGCAACTCGATGCATCAGGGCGTGGGTATATCAATATTCTTTCGGCTACAAAGCTCTTTCATTCACCAAAATTGTATTCAACCTTTTTAATTTGGATGTTGTCTCGCCTCTTTGAAACACTTCCCGAGGTTGGGGATCCCGAAAAGCCAAAACTGGTTTTCTTCTTTGATGAAGCCCATCTCCTCTTTAAGGATGCAAGCAAGCTCTTTCTTGAGAAGGTCGAGCAGGTCGTGCGCCTGATTCGTTCTAAGGGTGTAGGGATTTACTTTATTACCCAAAATCCTCAAGATCTACCAGAATCTGTTTTGGCACAGCTTGGAAATCGTGTGCAGCATGCGCTTCGAGCTTATACACCAAAAGAAATGAAGGCCATCAAGGTGGCTGCCCAAAGTTTTCGTCCGAATCCAGACTTTGATACAGAAACAGTGATCACAGAATTAGGGACAGGGGAAGCCTTGGTTTCTTTCCTGAATGAGAAGGGGCAACCTAGTGTTGTTGAGCGTGCTTATATTCTCTCTCCTCAATCGAGTTTTGACCTCTTAAATGAAAGTGAACAATTGGCCTTAATCACGACATCGCCTTTCCATCAAAAGTATGCGACGACGATTGATCGGGAATCTGCCTATGAAAAATTAGCAGCTAAAGCAAGCAAGGAAGCAAAAGAAGAAGAGCAAAAAGAAGCAGAAAAAGAACGAGCTGCGGCGGAAAAAGCAGAGCAAAAACGCAGTCCAGGTCGCCCAAGAAAATCCAGTCTTGAAAAAGCCAAGGATTCCTTCTTGAGTTCCTTATTCCGGACGATTGCGCGTGAGATTGCTAAGCTAATTATGGGCTCTTTTAAACGTAAATAAGCCTTTTATGAAAAGAAAAAAACTTTTTAAAAAGAAACCGTTTTCTCTTTCTGATAATTCTTGTTATTTTCAGTAGAATCTTTTATAATTAATCTCGTATGAAAAAATATTTTAATCTACGCTCGATCATGATTGCGGTCAGTATTCTATTGTGCTTAGTGGGAACAAGCGCACTGGGCTACTTGCATATTACGCAACCAACAGCATCAGCAATTGAAAAAAAAGCAAAGAAAACAAAAGAAGCAAAAGAAGCAAAAGAAAAAGATATAGAACAGTCTACGCCTGAGACGAAAAAACCACGTGTCAAATCTCCTGAAGCTAAGCAAGCAGTAGTAGACGCAGACATGGAAACGATGAGTGCTTATGGCCTTGTTTATGATTATGCTAATAAGGGTTTGGTAGAAGTTGTCCAGGATTTCCTAGCAGAAAGTGGAATTGATCCGTCACAAGTTGCCTTCACGTATCGCAATGCCATTACAGGAGAGCAATTTGCCATGAATGATCTTCAACCAATGACGGCAGGAAGTACCTATAAGCTACCGTTGAACATGTTGGTGGTGGATGAGGTCACAAAGGGGAAACTCAATTTAACAGATCGGTTTGACATTAACAATACCTACTATGAATATGTAGGGGAACATGACAATTACGTTGCTGCCTTTGATGGAGCCATGTCTATCCCTGATATGCAACGCTATTCATTAGTTTACTCTGAAAATACCCCAGCCTATGCCTTGGCAGATCGTTTAGGGGGAATGGAGCAAGCGCGCAAGTTATTTAGTCGCTATGGTCAATCTCGCTCACCAGAAGTCAAAACCTTTAGCGAAGATAATAAAACGACAACGGATTATTATATCCATGTCTTGCAATATCTTTGGAATCATCAAGAAAAATATGCAGATTTGTTGGAATTGATTGGGGAGTCTTTCCCAGGTGAGTACTATAAGAAATTCTTGCCAGATTTGGTCATTCAACAAAAACCGGGCTATGTTGCGGAAGCGCTCAATGTGGATGCGATTGTCCGTGAATCGACTCCTTATTTGGTTGCCATTTACACTGCAGGACTTGGAGGTACGACTCCAGAAAGTTCTGAAATCAGTGGCGTTGGTCTTTATCAATTGGGACAATTGGCTTATGTTATCAATGAATGGCATCGTGTCAATATGAATGAATAATCGACAAAAGGTCTGAGGGTTGCTCAGGCCTTTTATTCTATCAAAGTAGGATGAAATTCACTTGGTGTTTCGAATTACTTTTCTGTTCCAAAGAGACTTCTTTCCCTTTTCTATAAAAAGTATGTTATACTAATAATAGTAATAAGAGGAAGTATAGACATGATTACAAAGGAAGATTACCAATTGCTCCGCTCGCATCCAGCCTTTTCTGCGCTACCAGTGGAGCTATTTGATAAATTAGCTGTTGAAATTCATGCCAGGGATATCCCTAAAGGACAAATTTTGTTTTATGCAGGAGATAGGCGGGAGCGCATTTTTCTTCTGGCAAAAGGCTTTGCCCGTATTGAGCAATTTGATTCGTCTGACCAATTCTCCTATATGGATTATATAAAGAAGGGGGCTCTGTTCCCTTATGGTGGGATGTTCCAGGATGAGCGTTACCACTATACAGCTAGTGCGGTGACGGATTTGCGTTGTTTCGTGATTCCCGTCAATCTCTATGAATTATATGCCCAAGAGAGCAAGGAGCAGTTGCTCTTTATTATGAGAAAGCTCTCCTCCATCTTAGAATTTCAAGAGTTGCGCTTGCGCAATGTCGTGACAGCTAGTGCCAGTGAGCGTGTGATTCAATCCTTAGCCATTCTGTGCAAGGACTATGAAAGCCTTGGAAATCAACTTCCATTTCCAATTAGTATGAAGGAAATCGCCAAATTAGCAGCCACAACTCGAGAAACTGTCAATCAAGTTTTAAAGAAACTCATCGATTCTCATAAGATCCAGTATGAGAGAAAACAACTAACTTTTCTAGATACAGCCTACTTTTTAAAAAGTTTTGAAGAGATCAACTAATTTGTTGATCTTTTTTTATTTTTTACAAAAAAATATATATTCATAAAAATAATATAAAAGGCAAAATATGCAAAGAAAACGCTTCATATTAACTAAAAAATAGGAAAGATTCAAAAAAACGCAAAATTCTTTGCATTCAAAAAGTAGAATCCTTTGTGAAAGCGGTATCATTAAAGACTATAATAACAACTGTAATAAGCTTGTGAACAAGCTCAAAGAAAAAAGGAGGATGACAGATGTCAACTAAACCAATTCATGTTTTCTCAGAAATTGGAAAACTGAAAAAAGTAATGTTGCACCGTCCAGGTAAAGAGTTGGAAAACTTGATGCCTGACTATCTAGAGCGTCTTCTTTTTGATGATATTCCATTCTTGGAAGATGCACAAAAAGAACACGACAATTTTGCTCAAGCGCTTCGTAACGAAGGAATCGAAGTACTTTATCTTGAAAAATTGGCAGCTGAGTCATTGACTACTCCAGAAATTCGCGAACAATTCATCGAAGAATATCTTGATGAAGCAAACATTCGTGGACGCCAAACTAAAAACGCTATTCGCGAAATCCTTCGTGGTATTGAAGACAACCAAGAATTGGTTGAAAAAACAATGGCTGGTTTCCAAAAAGCTGAGCTTCCAGAAATTCCTGAAGCTGACAAAGGCTTGACAGACCTTGTTGAATCTGACTATCCATTTGCGATTGATCCAATGCCAAACTTGTACTTCACACGTGACCCATTTGCTACAATTGGGAATGCAGTATCATTGAACCACATGTATGCTGATACACGTAACCGTGAAACTTTGTATGGTAAATATATCTTCAAATATCACCCAGTATATGGTGGTAATGTAGAATTGGTTTACAACCGTGAAGAAGATACTCGTATCGAAGGTGGGGATGAACTCGTTCTTTCTAAAGATGTTTTGGCAGTTGGTATCTCACAACGTACTGATGCTGCATCTATTGAAAAATTGTTGGTAAACATCTTCAAGAAGAACGTTGGCTTCAAGAAAGTATTGGCCTTCGAATTTGCGAACAACCGTAAATTCATGCACTTGGATACAGTATTCACAATGGTGGACTACGATAAATTTACAATCCACCCAGAAATCCAAGGAAACCTTCGTGTCTTCTCTGTAACATATGAAAATGAAGCATTGAAGATTGTTGAAGAAAAAGGGGATTTGGCAGAATTGCTTGCTGAAAACCTTGGTGTTGAAAAAGTTACATTGATCCCTTGTGGTGATGGCAATGTGGTTGCAGCTGCTCGTGAACAATGGAACGACGGTTCAAATACACTTACAATCGCACCTGGTGTGGTAGTCGTATACGATCGTAACACAGTCACAAACAAGAAATTAGAAGAATACGGACTTCGTTTGATCAAGATCCGCGGAAGTGAATTGGTTCGCGGTCGTGGTGGACCTCGTTGTATGTCAATGCCATTTGAACGTGAAGAAATCTAATCATCCTTCTACAGGTTAGACGGGCTCAGTGTCTAAACTGAGCCCTCTAAACTGAATGACAGGATCCTATCAAGCATAATTAAAGGAGATAATTAATGACAGATTCAGTGTTCCAAGGACGTAGCTTCTTGGCAGAAAAAGACTTTACACGTGCAGAGTTAGAATACCTTATCGGATTTTCAGCTCACTTGAAAGACCTTAAAAAACGCAACATCGACCACCGCTACCTTGCTGGTAAAAACATTGCGCTTTTGTTTGAAAAAACTTCAACTCGTACTCGTGCTGCCTTCACAACAGCAGCTATCGACCTTGGTGCTCACCCAGAATACCTAGGTGCAAACGACATCCAACTTGGTAAAAAAGAATCTACAGAAGATACTGCTAAAGTTCTTGGACGTATGTTTGATGGTATTGAATTCCGTGGTTTCAGCCAACGTATGGTTGAAGAATTGGCTGAATTCTCAGGTGTTCCAGTATGGAATGGTTTGACTGACGAATGGCACCCAACTCAAATGCTTGCAGACTACTTGACAGTTCAAGAAAACTTTGGACGTTTGGAAGGTTTGACACTTGTATACTGTGGTGATGGACGTAACAACGTTGCAAACAGCCTTCTTGTAACAGGTGCTATCCTTGGTGTGAATGTACACATCTTCTCACCAAAAGAACTCTTCCCAGAAAAAGAAATCGTTGAATTGGCAGAAGGATTTGCAAAAGAAAGTGGCGCTCATATCTTGATCACTGAAGATGCTGACGAAGCTGTGAAAGGTGCAGACGTACTTTACACTGACGTTTGGGTATCAATGGGTGAAGAAGACAAATTTGCAGAACGTGTTGCCCTTTTGAAACCTTACCAAGTAAACATGGATTTGATTAAGAAAGCTGATAACGAAGACTTGATCTTCTTGCACTGCTTGCCAGCCTTCCACGATACAAACACTGTTTACGGTAAAGATGTTGCTGAAAAATTCGGAGTAAAAGAAATGGAAGTTACTGACGAAGTGTTCCGCAGCAAATATGCTCGTCACTTTGACCAAGCTGAAAACCGTATGCACACTATCAAAGCGGTTATGGCAGCTACTCTTGGTAACTTGTACATTCCAAAAGTTTAAGACTTTATAACCGTATACCAACAGCTATAGGGGCTGGACTGCTAGCTTTAGTCCTGCCCCTATTTTTTATAGAAAGGGAACCTTTATGTCAAGAAAAATCGTCGTTGCTTTGGGAGGAAATGCCATTCTCTCATCTGATCCTTCTGCAAAAGCTCAACAAGAAGCACTTGTAGAAACAGCTAAACATTTAGTTAAATTAATCAAAAATGGGGATGACTTGATCATCACTCACGGAAATGGTCCTCAAGTAGGAAACCTCTTGCTCCAACACTTGGCTGCAAATTCTGAAAAGAACCCAGCTTTTCCATTGGATTCATTAGTTGCAATGACTGAAGGAAGCATTGGCTACTGGCTTCAAAATGCTCTTCAAAATGCTCTTCTTGAAGAAGGCATCGAAAAAGACGTGGCTTCTGTTGTGACACAAGTCGTTGTTGATAAGAACGACCCAGCTTTTGTTAACCTCAGCAAACCAATTGGTCCATTCTACTCAGAAGAAGAAGCGAAAGCAGAAGCTGAAAAATCAGGTGCAACCTTTAAAGAAGATGCTGGTCGTGGTTGGCGTAAAGTTGTGGCTTCACCAAAACCAGTGGATATCAAAGAAATCAATACCATTCGTACTTTGTTGAACGACGGACAAGTCGTTGTAGCTGCCGGTGGTGGTGGTATCCCGGTTGTGAAAGAAGCAGATGGTAGCTTGACTGGTGTTGAAGCTGTTATCGATAAAGACTTCGCATCTCAACGTTTGGCTGAATTAGTAGAAGCAGACCTCTTCATCGTCTTGACTGGTGTCGATTATGTCTTTGTGAACTACAACAAACCAGACCAAGCGAAATTGGAACATGTGAATGTGGCTCAATTGGAAGAATATATCAAACAAGACCAATTTGCGCCAGGAAGCATGCTTCCTAAAGTAGAAGCTGCCATCGCCTTTGTAAATGGTCGCCCAGAAGGAAAAGCAGTGATCACTTCACTAGAAAATCTTGGAGCATTGATTGAGTCTGAAAGTGGAACAATCATCCAAAAAGACTAATGAAAAATTAGGAAAAAACTAGTATTTTAAAGCTTATTGTGATAGAATAAATCTATAGGTAAGCGTTTTACAAGAGACTCTTGTAAAACATCACTCACACTTTGTTGCGTTAGGAGGAAGACAAATGAGTGAAAAAACGAAAAAAGGATTTAAGATGCCTTCATCTTTTTCCGTATTGTTAATTATCATTGCTATTATGGCAGTGTTAACTTGGATTATTCCAGCTGGTCAATACAAGGTTGACGATGCAGGTGCTATCATTGCAGGTAGTTATGAATCTGTAAAAGCACATCCTCAAGGGATTTGGGATGTCTTGATGGCCCCAATCAATGCCATGCTTGGTAAAGCACCAACTAGTGCAGCGATTGACGTAGCCTTCTTCATCTTAATGGTCGGTGGTTTCCTTGGTGTTGTGAACGAAACAGGTACCCTTGATGTAGGGATTGCTTCTATCGTTCGTAAATACAAAGGCCGCGAAAAAATGTTGATTTTGATCTTGATGCCATTGTTTGCCCTTGGTGGTACAACTTATGGTATGGGTGAAGAAACCATGGCCTTCTATCCACTTCTTGTACCTGTTATGATGTCCGTTGGTTTTGACAGCTTGACAGGGGTAGCCATTATCCTTTTAGGATCACAAATCGGATGTTTGGCGTCAACATTGAACCCATTTGCGACAGTTATCGCATCTGATACTGCAGGTATCTCAAGTGCTTCAGGTCTCTTACTTCGTGTGATCTTCTGGATCGTATTGACAGGACTTAGCACATACTATGTATACCGTTATGCAGATAAGGTTCAAAAAGACCCAACCAAATCTCTCACCTATGCAACTCGTGAAGAAGATTTGAAACACTTCAATGTTGATAGTGGCGAAGAAATTCCTTCACAAATGAACAAGAAACAAAAACGTGTCTTGGTCGTCTTCATCTCAACATTCGTTATCATGGTTGCTGGATTTATCCCATTCAAAGATTTGGGTATTACATTCTTTAACAACTTTAACGAATCTCTCCATAAAATTCCAGTACTTGGTCAATTGATCGGTAACACAGATGCTCTTGGTACATGGTACTTCCCACAAACAGCTATGCTCTTTGCCTTCATGGGAATCCTCGTTGGTATCATTTATGGCTTGAAAGAAGATAAAATCATTTCATCTTTCATGAATGGTGCAGCTGACCTCTTGAGTGTTGCTCTTATCGTAGCGGTAGCACGTGGTATCCAAGTCATCATGAACGACGGTATGATCACTGCGACAATTCTTCACTGGGGTGAAGAAGGACTTAAAGGTCTTTCATCTCAATTGTTCATTGTCTTGACTTACATTTTCTACTTGCCAATGTCATTCTTGATCCCATCATCATCTGGTCTTGCCAGTGCAACAATGGGTATCATGGCACCTCTTGGTAAATTCGTCAATGTACCAGGTAGCTTGATTGTCACAGCTTACCAATCTGCATCTGGTGTCTTGAACTTGATCGCACCAACTTCAGGTATCGTAATGGGAGCTCTTGCTCTTGGACGTGTTGACTTGAGTGCATGGTGGAAATTCATGGGTAAATTGGTCGTAGCGATTGTTGTGATCACCATTGCCCTTCTTCTACTAGGAACTGTGGTTCCATTCTTGCAATAGAATAAAGTAGGTGTTTCATGAAAAATAGAATAAAGAACGATGTAAAAGAGCAGTTTTTAAACTCGCTTCAAACCATCATTTCTTACCCTTCTGTATTAAATGAAGGGGAAAATGGAACACCGTTTGGACAAGCTATCCAAGATGTCCTAGAAAAAACCTTAGAGCTTGCTCGAGAATTAGGTTTTCAAACATATATAGATCCTGAAGGATACTATGGATATGCAGAGATCGGTCAGGGGGAAGAACTCCTGGCCGTTCTTTGTCACTTGGATGTTGTTCCAGCCGGTGATTTACAAGATTGGCAAACGCCACCTTTTGAAGCGACTATTGTCGGTGATTATATAGTAGGTCGTGGTGTGCAGGATGATAAGGGACCGTCTCTTGCTGCCCTCTATGCAGTCAAGAGTTTGCTGGATGATGGCATCCAGTTTACCAAACGAATCCGCTTTATCTTTGGGACGGATGAAGAAACCTTGTGGCGCTGTATGAACCGCTACAACCAAATCGAAGAACAAGCAGATCTTGGATTTGCACCGGATTCCTCTTTCCCATTAACCTATGCTGAAAAAGGCTTATTACAAGTGAAATTGCATGGTCCAGGTTGGGATGATCTTCCTTTACAGGCTGGTCAGGCCCTCAATGTTGTTCCAGACAAGGCGACCTATGCTGGTCATCGTTTGGAAGAGTTGCTTCCTGTTTTGGATCAAAGTGGGGTTCGGTATAGCCAAACAGAAGATTCTGTAACGGTTTTGGGTGTTTCCAAGCATTCTAAAGATGCAGCTGAAGGAGTGAATGCTATTGTCGGTTTAGCGGAAAGTTTATCCCTCATCCAACCCCATCCAGCTTTGCTCTTTATCGCAGATGCAGTTGGTGAGGATGCAACGGGAGAAGCGCTATTTGGCCCTATTTCAGATGAACCAAGTGGGGATCTTTCCTTCAATCTTGCGACCCTTGTGATCGATCAAGAACAATCGGAAATCGGAATTGATATTCGGATCCCCGTCTTAGCAGACAAGGATGCCTTGGTAGCTCGTTTGCAAGAAATTGCGGCCAGCTATCAGTTGGAATATGAAGAGTTTGATTATTTAGCTCCTTTATATGTTCCTTTGGATAGTCCTTTAGTCAGCTCTTTGATGGCCGTCTACCAGGAAGAAACTGGTGATAAGACGCCAGCTATGTCTTCTGGTGGTGCGACATTTGCGCGGACCATGGAAAATTGTGTCGCTTTTGGGGCTCTTTTCCCAGGTGCGGAACAGACCGAGCACCAAGCCAATGAACGAGCAAAAATTGACGATCTCTATGCTGCGATGGAAATCTATCGAGAAGCCATTCAACGCTTAGCTACAACATAAAAAGTTTGGAAACTTGGTTTCCAAACTTTTTATTTACTAAAGAAGAAGGGTGGGGTGAATTCTTTTAATTTTTCAAAGCAATCCAAAGCTCCTTGGTTGTCTTCGCAGATAACCAAACAGACATCATCTCCACAGATGGTGGCTACAATTTCTTGGAGTTCCAATGCATCTAAGATCGCTCCAAAAGATTGAGCGAGGCCTGGAAGAGTTTTTACAACGACCTGGTTTTGAACGGGCCGCAACATGACTAAGGCATCTTCCATATACATCCGCAGGCGCTTTTCCCAACGGGAAGGAGCGATGGTGTTCATGGCATAGTAGGAACTATCCCCCTCGTTAATTTTTACCAAATTCAAGGATTTGACATCCCGTGAAAGGGTGGACTGGGTAACGAGAACACCATTGGCTTCTAAGGCTTCCTGGAGTTCTTGTTGAGTATGAATCCTACGCTCAGAAATGATCGAGCGGATCAAGCGATGGCGGCTTTCAATTTTATTCATGAGAGACTCCTTTACTTGATGAACATAGCATCCCCGAAACTGAAGAACCGGTAGCGTTCTTGAATCGCATGGTGGTATGCTTCTAGGGTTAATTCACGGCCGGCAAAGGCAGAAACCAACATGACCAGAGTTGATTTTGGAAGGTGGAAGTTGGTAGAAAAAGCATCGACGACTTTCCATTCATAACCTGGTTTGATAAAAATATTGGTCCAGCCTGAATCGGCTTGGATATCACCATCAAATTTGTTTCCAATCGTTTCAAGAGTTCGGATAGAAGTCGTTCCGACGGCTACGATGCGTTTCCCTGCAGCTTTTACCTGACGAAGGGTCGCAGCAGCTTCTTCAGAAAGTTGGTAGAATTCAGAGTGCATCTCATGGTCTTCAAGATTGTCCACAGATACTGGACGGAAGGTTCCTAGGCCCACATGAAGGGTCAAATAGACCAGGTGAACCCCTTTTGCTTCAATTTTTTGGAGCAATTCTTGGGTGAAATGAAGACCTGCCGTCGGAGCTGCAGCAGAACCATTTTCTTTGGCGTAAACGGTTTGGTAACGCTCGCGGTCAGCCAGTTTTTCATGGATATAGGGAGGAAGTGGCATTTCACCAAGGCTTTCCAAAACTTCTAAAAAGATCCCTTGGTAGTGGAAGCGAACGATACGGCCTCCGTGCTCTAATTCTTCCTCAACGGTTGCGGTCAACCGACCATCTCCGAAGCTGACTGTGGCCCCTACCTTTAAGCGTTTTGCAGGTTTTGCCAAGACTTCCCAACAGTCATCTTGCGTATTTTTAAGGAGAAGGAATTCGACGTGACCACCTGTTTCTGGTTTGACTCCATGAAGGCGGGCTGGTAGAACGCGCGTATTGTTCATGACAAGAGCATCTCCTGGCTCCAATTCATCCAAAATTGCATCAAAATGACGGTCTTGGAATTGCCCTGTTTTTCGATCGAGGATCAAGAGTTTAGAGGCATCGCGTTTTTCAAGAGGGGTTTGAGCAATCAGTTCTTCAGGCAAATCAAAGTCAAAGTCGTTGGTATTCATTAGCGCTCCTTTTATAATAAATTTGTGAGTAGATAGATGGTAGTCCCGACAGCTAAGAGCATCAGGCTGATTCCCATCAAAAAGATCAGGACCTTGAGAATCTTTCTTTGATGAATCAAGAAAGATAAGAGAAAGACAAGGAGTCCGATCAAAAAAATGATGAATAATAGTGATACAATCATACCTTTCATTATATCACGAATCGACTTGAAAATGAAAAAAATGCCAGAAAAAGATAGCGGTTTCACTTGACAAAAATTGGTCTATACCATATAATAAAAGCATAGAGAAATAGGAGGTCTATCCAATGAAAATTATTGAAGTAAAGGACCAAATTGAGGGTGGAAAAGTTGCCTTTGATATATTGAAAGAAACTTTAAAGGAAGGTGCTCAAACCTTAGGTCTTGCGACTGGAAGCAGTCCCCTTGAGTTTTATAAACAAATTCGTGAAAGTGATCTGGATCTGTCTAATCTAATCAGTGTGAACTTAGATGAATACGTAGGATTGACGGGAGATGATCCTCAATCTTATCGGTATTTCATGGAGAAAAATCTCTTTGATGCCAAACCATTCAAAGAAAGCTATCTCCCATCAGGTGTAGAAGAATCTGCTGATCAAGAAGTGATCCGTTATAACAAAATACTCGAAGAGCATCCAGTGGACCTCCAAATCTTGGGAATCGGACGCAATGGGCATATCGGTTTTAATGAGCCAGGGACATCCTTTGATAGTCAGACCCACTTAGTTCAGTTGGATGACTCTACCATTGAGGCCAATTCTCGTTTCTTTGATAAGATCGAAGATGTACCAACCCAAGCCATTTCGATGGGGATTGCCAATATCTTAGCTGCGAAATCAATTGTCTTGTTTGCTTATGGGGAATCAAAAGCCCAAGCAATCAAAGGTACAGTAGAGGGTGAAAGGACAGAAAAAGTGCCAGCTAGTGCCCTTCAAGGACATCCAAATGTGACCATTATTGCGGATAAGGAAGCCTTGAGCTTGTTAAGTCGATAAAAAACAGGACCTATCGCCGATTTATTCGGGCCAGATAGGTTTTTTTCTGCTTCAAAATATGGTACAATACAAGTAATTATCTGCTGGGATTAGCTCTTTTCATCTACTGGGAGACAAGAGGAAAGGGCATGAGGGCTAGAAGCTTATTTTAGCCTCCAGCTGATTAGTCTGTTATAAAGGAAAAGTTTATGATAAAAAAATATTTGATCCATATTTGCCTCCTTATGAGTCTCTTATGCCAGCCAATTCTAGCGAGTGCGGATGAATTGGTGGATATGGCGCAAAAGATGTATCCAAATGACAATGTCCAAGCCATTAACCGTCCACATTCTTCGCTTATTATTGACGGAAATACGGGCAATGTTCTTTGGAAAGACAATATCGATGAAGTCAGAGATCCTGCCAGCATGAGTAAGCTCATGACGCTCTATCTCTTGTTTGAAGATATGGCAAATGGCAAGATCAGTAAGGATACAGTGATCAAGGCGACCGCTTCAGACCAAGCGATCGGAAAGATCTATGAGATCTCCAACAATAATATTGTTGCTGGGGTAGACTACACAATTCCTGAGTTGATTACCATGACAGTGGTTCCATCCTCAAATGTATCGACCCTCATGTTGGCCAATCTCATGTCCAACAATGATCCAGATGCCTTTATCGAGCGCATGAATGCCAAGGCTAAGGAATTAGGGATGACCAATACGGTCTGGAATAACCCGAGTGGGGCGGCCATCTCCACCTTGCAGGGCTACTATCAGGTCAACAATTATCCAAATGATGCGGCCAACCAGACAACTGCGCGTGATTTAGGGATTCTGGTTTATCATTTTATCAATCAATACCCAGATATTTTAAACTATACCAATCAAGCACAAGTCACGGTCAAAAAAGGGACTCCATATGAGGAAACCTTTGATACCTACAATTATTCATTGCCAGGAGCCAAGTATGCCTTGAAAGGTGTGGATGGTTTGAAAACTGGTTCAAGCCCTCGTGGAGCTTTCAACTATATCGCGACCATCAAACGGGGCAATCAGCGCTTAATTGCTGTCATTATGGGCGTAGGAGATTGGGCAGACCAAGATGGGGAATATTACCGTCACCCGTTTGGCAATGCCTTGATCGAAAAAGCCTATAAAGATTTTGGCTATAAAAAATTGCTAGATGCAGGTGTCCAGAAGATTGACGGCAAGACCTATACACTTGAAAAACCCTTCTATGCAACGGTCAAAAGAGGTGCTAAAGAACCGACCCTTGCGGTAAAAGATGGCTATCTGACAGTAGATAATGATCTCTACACCTTGTCTGAAGGTATCCGAGATGATATGAAGGTAGAAGAAGGGGCCAAGCCAGAGCTTGTCAAAGAAGCAGCAAGTGGGAAAAAGACAACGGCTAAGCACAGTAAATGGCTTTCGCTGGATCACTTCCTGATCTTGATTCCAATTCTCATTCTTGTCATCATTCTCTCGATTGAAAAACAAAGTCGTGAGAGACGCAAAAAAGAGGCACAAAAGCGCTATAATAAAGAGTAAAATAAAACCTAACTGATTGTCAGTTGGGTTTTGTCATTGTCTCATTCCGATATTTTTAGAAAGGATTCATATGAAAAAATTCCGAAATTCTTATGCGGCTTATATGCTGCTCTATAGTTTTTATTTTATGTCCACATCTCTCTTTACGACCCTTATTTCCGTTTATTTGATAGGAAAGCACTATAGTGCAACTCAAGTGTCGACCTTGGTATCGGTTGCCTTTTTCTTATCCATGGTAGCCCAACCCTTCTTTGGGTATATCAATGAGCGATTTGGAATCGTAAAAATGACGACCCTCAGTCTGAGTGTGATCATTGGTGGTGTCTTCGGTTTTCTTTGGGCCCCCAATCTATTTTGGCTGACCGTTTTTTATGGAATTGTTCTAGTCTGTTTGAATGGGACAGCTCCCATGATGGAAGTTTTTGCAACACAAAGTCCATACGCTTTTGGGAAGATTCGCGTTTGGGGAACCATTGGCTACTCGGTCGGTGTCCAAATAGCCGGCTGGGTCTATCATCAGTTTAGCCCCCAAGCTGTCTATTATACGGTTTTGATCACCATTGTATTGAGTCTCTTCTGCCTAAGTGCGGTTCGGATGAAGACAAGAGAGAAAACAGAAGAAAAGGTTAAAGAGCCGGTCTCTATTCGTCCTCTTCTTCAAAATGGACCTTATCTCTTCTTTATTGTGTTGATTGGGTTGGCTTCAGGGGTTGGAAATATTGGTCATACCTATATTCCTGAGTTGCTCATGGATAGTGGTCTACCAGTCCATATTGCCTCTACGGTTGTAGCTATCTCAGTCGTAGTGGAAGCTCCCTTGATCTTTTTCTCTGATCGATTCATGGACCACTGGCCTTTACGGGTTTTGATCGCTCTTCCAATCGGGATTATTTTTGCTCAATATGTTGTCTACGCTCTTCCAAGTCCTGTCTTCTTAAAAGTGATAATGACACTCTTAGCTAAGCATACAACAGGGATGGTGTTGATTATGGTCTCCTTACGGTTTATTGCCCAACAGGTAAATGGCAAAGACTTGGTTCTTGCCATGGCCATTGTCCAAGGAGCTCGTTATTTAGGAACCATTCTTTTACAACCTCTCGCAGCCCTCTGTATTGAAAGAGGTGGTTACCAAGTCATGAGTTTCTTTTTAGCAGGGGTTGTAGGGATCGTCTTTTTGCTGAGTTTTGCCTTAAAAATGCCCCAAGGGAAGGCTCACGGCCTTTTTGGTGGCAAAGCAGACTAATGAAATTGTTACAATTGTATGACTAATCATCGAGGAGTTGGACAGAAACACTGATTTCACAGTGTTTTGTCCAACTTTTTTGCTATTATTAAGAACTAGTGATTAATTTGACAATCAAAGTATCCGATGGTAGAATGAGGTAAAATAAATATAAAGGAGACCATTTTATGAAAAAAATGATCTTATCGACAGTTGCTCTTTTGACGATTGTTTCCCTAGCTGCTTGTTCAAACAAACAAGACACAAAGAAGGAAACTTCAAATAGTCAATCAACTACTAAAGTGACGAGCAAATCTGACAACACTTCAAAAAGTAAGGATACTTCAACAGATTCAGAAGAGACTTCATCTTCTAAACTCTTAACAGATGCTGAAATCAGTAAAGCAAAAACTGTTGGGGACTTCAAAAAGTTGTTTGCAAAATTAATGGATCAATCTGTTTCACTTACCGAAGAAGCAGGTAAGTCTGTGACAGGTTCTGCAAAAGAGCAATACGATGCAACTGTTAGCGCCTTGAAGCAAGAATTGGAAAACCAAAAAGATATCTTTAATGAAGGCTTGGAAAGCATCGGTTCAGATAGCACAGTCGTTCCTAAAGAAAAGCGTGAAGCTTTGATCGAAAGCTTGAAAGATGCTCGAGAAGAGTTGGAAAGTACTCGTAAAGAAATGAAAGATATGCAGAAAGAATTGAGTAAATCTCCTGTTGCAGATGACGACAGTGATGATTCAGATTCTGAAGAATAAAAGGAAGAAGAGGTTGGAATTTCCAGCCTTTTTCTTATTTTTTTTCGAATGATATAGATGAGGAGGTGGGGCGATGTTTATTGCCATGGATAACAATCAAAAGCGGTGGAACTGTATGGAAGAGATCCCAGCTGTGACAGAAGGTCCCTTCTATTGCTTAGCTTGTCATAGTCCAGTGCGTCTAAAAAATGGCTCGGTTCTACGGGCTCATTTTGCTCATGTAGAATTACAGCATTGTCCCTATCATCACGAAGCGGAGAGTTTTGAACATCTGGAATTGAAAGCCAGTCTTTATGACTGGGCCTCTAAGGAGTCTAAAACAGAGGTAGAAAGTTATTTAGCAGACTTTCAACAAATTGCCGATCTTTTGGTAGTAGACAAGAACTTAGCTTTGGAAGTGCAGTGCAGCTCCCTATCTTTAGAACGCTTGAAGGAGAGAAGCGATGCTTATCGATCCCATGGTTACCAGGTCTATTGGTTACTTGGTAAAAAGTTGTGGCTCAAGGAAAGACTGACAAAGCTACAGGCTGGTTTTCTTTATTTTAGTCAGAATCGCGGGTTCCATCTTTGGGAATTGGATCTGACAAAGAAAGAGTTACGTTTGCAATACCTCATCCATGAGGATTTGAGAGGGCGATTGCATTATCAAACAGAAGTTTTCCCTTTTGGTCAAAGGTCTTTACTGGAAGTCTTACGGACCCCTTATCTTTCGCAACCCATGCAGCAAATGGCAGTCGAGCTCGATCGGACATTTTTAACGTATATACAGCAGCAACTCTTTTATCGTCATCCAAAGTGGCTGAAGCTTCAGGAAGAACTCTATATGCAGGGACAACATCTGATGGAACTGGGGCTAGATTTCTTTTATCCTCTTTGTCGTCCGATCCTTTCGCAAAACTTGCTTCAAATTGAAGAGGATGTAGAAGATTACTACCAGCAATTTATGACCTATTATCAGTCGCAAGGGATCCAACCCGTTCAGATCCTCTATCCCCCACGTTTTTATGCTCAACAGAAAAGCTAACTTTCTAAGATAGAAATCCTCCCGAAATGTTCATTTTTGTCTATTAGAATAGACAATAAAAAAGAGCTGTTTTCATTTCGCTTTTTTAACTATACGGGCAAGAATTGAATACGGTTTTGAATATGGTTTTTATAAACTATTGAGAATTAACAAGTAACTATTAAAATTAGAAAGCCTTATTTTAAAAGCTTTTCAAGTATTAATAGAAATTAATAGAAAGCATTTTTCAAATATGCTAAAATAGAACCATTGGAGGATTAATCGAAATGGTAAAACAACGTAATGAAATTGATGAAAAATACCAATGGGATTTGTCGACAATTTTTGCGACAGATCAAGCTTGGGAAGAAGAAGCAGCTAGCTTAGCTGCAGATATTAAAGCAGCAAGCCACTATGCTGGTCATTTGTTGGATTCGGCGCAAACACTGTTGGATACAACCAATGCATATTTGGAATTGAGCCGTCGTTTAGAAAAAGTCTACGTCTATGCCCATATGAAAAATGACCAAGACACACGAGTGGCTAAATACCAAGAGTACCAATCAAAAGGGATGTCTCTTTATAGCTTGTTAGGTGAAACCTTTGCCTTCTATGAGCCTGAATTTATGGCCATTACGGATGAGCAGTACAAGGCCTTTGTGAGTGAAGTTCCAGCCTTGGAACAATATGGTCATTATTTTGATCGTTTGCTAGAGAAAAAAGAACATGTCTTGTCTCAAAAAGAAGAGGAATTACTTGCAGGAGCTGGTGAGATCTTTGCGGCTGGTGGTGAAACCTTTGAAATCTTGGACAATGCAGATATTGTTTTCCCAACTGTGCATGATGACAAGGGTGAAGAAGTTCAATTAACCCATGGAAACTATATTTCTTTGGTAGAATCAAAAGATCGTGCCGTTCGTAAAGAAGCTTACGAAGGCCTCTACAAGGTTTATGAACAGTACCAACATACCTATGCTAAAACCTTGCAAACCAATGTGAAAGTTCATAACTTTAATGCTAAAGTTCGCAAATTCTCTTCTGCCCGTGAAGCGGCCCTTTCTGAAAACTTTGTACCAGAAAGTGTTTATGATAGCTTGGTAGCAGCTGTGAACAAACACTTGCCACTCTTGCAACGCTATGTGCAATTGCGCTCAAAAATTCTAGGAATCTCAGACTTGAAGATGTACGATATGTATACGCCATTATCCGATACAGATTACAAGTTTACCTATGAAGAATCATTGGCCAAAGCAGAAGAAGTCTTGGCTGTTTTGGGTGAGGACTACCTTTCTCGTGTGAAACGAGCCTTCAGCGAACGGTGGATTGATGTGCATGTCAACCAAGGAAAACGCTCAGGTGCTTATTCAGGTGGTTCTTATGATACCAATGCCTTCATGTTGTTGAACTGGCAAGATACATTGGATAATCTCTTCACCTTGGTGCATGAAACTGGTCACAGTATGCATTCTAGCTATACCCGTGAAACCCAGCCTTATGTCTATGGGGACTATTCCATCTTCCTTGCTGAAATCGCCTCTACAACCAATGAAAATATCCTGACCGAACGTCTGTTAGAAGAAGTAGAAGACGATGCAACTCGCTTTGCTATTTTGAATCACTTCTTGGATGGCTTCCGTGGAACGGTCTTCCGTCAAACGCAGTTTGCTGAATTTGAGCATGCTATCCATAAAGCAGACCAAGAAGGTACCGTTTTGACTAGTGAGTTCTTAAACAACCTCTATGCAGAGCTCAATGAAAAATACTATGGTCTTTCAAAAGAAGACAACCCTGAGATCCAATATGAATGGGCTCGGATTCCTCACTTCTACTATAACTACTATGTCTTCCAATATTCAACAGGTTTTGCAGCAGCTTCAGCCTTAGCTGAAAAAATTGTTCATGGAACACAAGAAGATCGTGATAAATATATCGACTACTTGAAGGCTGGAAATTCTGACTATCCACTCAATGTCATCCGCAAAGCAGGTGTGGACATGGAAAAAGAAGACTACTTGGACGCAGCCTTTGCGGTCTTTGAACGTCGGTTGAATGAATTTGAAGCCCTAGTAGAAAAATTAGGACTCGCATAAGATGGTAGAGTCTTATAGTAAAAATGCCAACCACAATATGCGCCGGCCAGTGGTTAAAGATGAGATCGTTGACTTTATGCGCACGCGTCAAAAACCGGTAGCAGGTGCCTTGGAGGAGTTAGAAGCATTCGCCCGCAAGGAAAATATTCCGATTATTCCGCATGAAACGGTAGCTTACTTTAGACTACTCCTGCAAGCCCTACAACCAAAGAAAATCCTGGAAATTGGGACAGCAATTGGATTTTCAGCGCTCTTAATGGCTGAAAATGCTCCCGATGCACAAATTACCACTATTGATCGGAATGAAGAGATGATTGGCTTTGCCAAGGAAAATCTGGCTAAATACGATCAGAGAAAGCAAATCACCTTGCTTGAAGGAGATGCAGTAGATGTATTGCAGGATTTAACAGAGACCTATGACTTTGTCTTTATGGACTCTGCTAAGTCTAAGTACATCGTCTTTTTGCCACGAATTCTCGAACTCTTAGAGGTTGGGGGAGTCGTGGTATTGGATGATATTTTCCAAGGAGGAGATGTTGCCAAGGACATCATGGAAGTGCGTCGTGGGCAACGAACCATTTACCGGGGGCTTCAGAACCTCTTTCATGCGACTCTCAATCATCCAGATTTGACCGCTAGTTTGGTGCCACTTGGAGATGGTATATTAATGATTCGGAAAAATGCAGAGACGGTAACCTTGCCAGATCCTAGCTCTTTTTAGGTAAATTTAAGGTATTCTCTCTAATTTGTGGTAAAATAGAAGAAGTTTAAAAAGGAACGGAGAATAATTTTCATGAAGAAAAAACTTGTAGCGGGTGCTGTGACCTTGCTATCAGTCGTAACACTAACAGCGTGTGCCAATGGCACAAACAAAGATATCGTGACCATGAAAGGGGACACGATCACAGTTTCTGATTTCTATAATGAAATCAAAACCAACCAAGGTGCTCAACAAGTTCTTTTCCAAATGACCATCAATAAAGTCTTTGAAAAAGAATATGGATCAAAAGTTTCTGATAAAGAAGTCGATAAAGAATTGGCTAAACAAAAGAAACAATTAGGTAACCAATTCGATGCATACTTGGCGCAACAAGGCTTGACGGAAGAAACAGCGAAGAAACAAATCCGTAGCAATATGTTGTTGGAATATGCAGTCAACCAAGCGGCTAAGAAAGATATCAAAGAGTCTGACTACAAGGCAGCTTTTGAATCTTACACACCAGAAGTAACAGCACAAATTATCAAGTTAGATTCAGAAGATAAAGCAAAAGAAGTGTTGGAAGCTGCTAAAGCGGAAGGTGCAGACTTTGCCCAAATCGCCAAAGACAATTCAACAGATACTGCTACAAAAGATAAAGGTGGCGAAGTTAAGTTCGATTCAGGAACATCAGGTATCCCATCTCAAGTCAAAGAAGCTGCCTTTAAATTGGATGAAAACGGGATTTCAGATGTGATCACAGTTTCAGCAGGTCAAAACTATTCTGCTAGCTACTATATTGTCAAATTGAATAAGAAGACAGAAAAAGGTTCTGACTGGAAGAAATACGAAAAACGTTTGAAAGAGATCATTGTTGACGGTCGTAAGCAAGATACCAATTTCATCCGTAGCGTTATTGCAAAAGCGATGACCAATGCCAATATCAAGGTCAAAGATGATGCTTTCAAATCAACATTTAACCAATATTTGCAAAATATCGGTGTTCAAACGAGCGATAGCAGCTCATCATCTAAAAAATAGTTGACGGTTCCATTTGGAACTTGTATAATGAAATAGTTGAGAATAAATCATTGTTACTCGGAATCAGAGAAGTGGCGGGGGTGCGAGCCATGGAAGAGAAATGATTTTGCTACTCGGCTGAGACAATTGCATATAAAATGAAGAATGACAAGTTCATTGAATGAAGGTGGTACCGCGGTTTTTCGCCCTTCGTTTAGTGGCTTGTCTTTTGTTTATGGGCAGTTGTCTGGAGCTTTTTAAAGGAGATCAAAAGATGCGAACCTATCAAGTGAAACAAAAATTTCGATTGGGTGGCGAGCGATTCGATATCAAAGATGAGTTGGGAAATGTTGAATACCAGGTTGAGGGATCTTTTCTTAAGATTCCCAAGACTTTTACCATCTATGATAAGAATGGACAAGAAGTGAGCCACATTACTAAAAAAACAATCAGCTTTCTTCCCAAGTTTGTGGTTGAGTTGAAGGATGGGGACCGCTTTTTTATCCATAAAAAGCTGACGCTCTTCAGGGATAAGTACGATATCGAAGATTTGGGACTTCGGGTACAAGGAAATATCTGGGACCTAGAATTCAAATTATTCGATGATCGGGATCAAATCGTTGCTGAGATTAGCAAGGAACTCTTTCATCTAACCTCTACCTACCAAGTATCGGTGTATGAGGATGAATACGCTGATTTAGTCATCTCACTTTGTGTCGCCATCGATTATGTCGAAATGTTAGAAGCTAGCGCAAATTAATCTTAAAAAAATTAGGAGACAAATATGAAACAATTATCTAGTGCACAAGTCCGTCAAATGTGGCTTGATTTCTGGGCAAGCAAAGGCCACTCTGTAGAACCATCAGTTAGCTTGGTTCCAGTAAACGATCCAACACTTTTGTGGATCAACTCAGGGGTTGCCACTCTTAAAAAATACTTCGATGGAACCATCAAACCTGAAAATCCACGGATTACCAATGCTCAAAAAGCTATTCGTACCAATGATATCGAAAACGTAGGGAAGACTGCTCGTCACCATACTATGTTTGAAATGTTGGGGAATTTCTCAATCGGAGATTACTTCCGTGATGAAGCCATTACTTGGGCTTATGAACTTTTGACTAGTCCGGAATGGTTTGATTTCCCTAAAGACAAACTTTACATGACCTATTACCCTGATGACAAGGATTCATACAACCGTTGGATCGCTGTTGGGGTGGATCCAAGTCACTTGATCCCAATCGAAGACAACTTCTGGGAAATCGGTGCAGGGCCTTCTGGACCAGATACAGAAATCTTCTTCGACCGTGGAGAAGAATTTGACCCAGAAAACATCGGTCTTCGTCTGCTTGCAGAAGATATCGAAAACGACCGTTACATCGAAATCTGGAACATTGTCTTGTCACAATTTAACGCAGACCCTGCTGTTCCTCGTAGCGAATACAAGGAATTGCCACACAAGAACATTGATACGGGCGCTGGTTTGGAACGTTTGGTAGCCGTTATCCAAGGAGCGAAGACCAACTTTGAAACAGACCTCTTCATGCCAATCATCCGTGAAGTGGAAAAGATGTCTGGTAAGACCTATGATCCAGATGGCGATAACATGAGCTTCAAGGTGATTGCTGACCACATCCGTTCGCTTTCATTTGCGATTGGTGATGGGGCTCTTCCAGGTAATGAAGGACGCGGTTACGTTCTTCGTCGTCTCCTCCGTCGTGCTTCCATGCATGGTCAAAAATTGGGGATTGAAGGAACCTTCTTGTATAAATTGGTTCCAACCGTTGGGAAGATCATGGAAAGTTACTACCCAGAAGTACTTGAAAAACAAGACTTTATCGAAAAAATTATCAAGAGTGAAGAAGAGTCATTTGCTCGTACTTTGAATTCTGGTCAACACTTTGCCCAAACCATCGTTGAAGACTTGAAAGCCAAAGGTCAAACAGTGATTGCTGGTCAAGATGTCTTTAAACTTTATGATACATACGGATTCCCAGTGGAATTGACAGAAGAAATCGCTGAAGAAGCTGGAATGACAGTCGATCGTGAAGGTTTTGAAGCAGCCATGAAGGAACAACAAGAACGTGCGCGTGCATCTGCTGTCAAAGGTGGATCTATGGGGATGCAAAATGAAACCCTTCAAAACATTACAGTTGAAAGTAGCTTCAACTACAATGCTAGCCAATTGCCTTCTAAGTTGGTGGCTATCGTAGCGGACAATGCAGAAGTAGAAGCTGTATCTGAAGGGACTGCATCACTGATCTTTGCAGAAACTCCATTCTACGCTGAAATGGGTGGACAGGTTGCGGACCATGGTCAAATATTGGATGCTGCAGGAAACGTCGTAGCGACAGTGACAGATGTTCAAAAAGCACCAAACGGACAACCACTCCATACCGTTGAAGTTCTCGCACCTCTTACCTTGAACCAAGAATACACCTTGGCTATCGATACCAATCGTCGTCATCGTGTTATGAAGAACCACACTGCAACTCACTTGCTCCATGCGGCTCTTCACAATATCCTTGGTAACCATGCAACCCAAGCAGGATCTCTCAACGAAGTAGAATTCCTTCGCTTTGACTTTACCCACTTCCAAGCCGTAACTCCTGAAGAATTGCGCGCTATTGAACAACAAGTCAATGAAAAGATTTGGGAAGCGATCGCAGTCGAAACGATTGAAACAGATATCGATACTGCTAAAGAAATGGGAGCCATGGCCCTCTTTGGTGAAAAATACGGTAAAGAAGTTCGTGTTGTCACTATCGGGGACTACTCTGTTGAGCTCTGTGGTGGTACTCACGTAGGCAATACTTCTGAAATTGGTCTCTTCAAGATTGTCAAAGAAGAAGGGATCGGATCAGGAACTCGTCGTATCTTGGCAGTGACTGGTAAGGAAGCCTTCGAAGCTTATCGTGAACAAGAAGATGCTCTGAAAGCAGTCGCAGCAACCTTGAAAGCACCTCAACTCAAAGAAGTCCCTCATAAGGTGGAAGGTCTTCAAGAACAACTTCGTCAATTGCAAAAAGAAAATGCAGAATTGAAGGAAAAAGCAGCAGCAGCGGCAGCAGGTGATGTCTTCAAGAATGTTCAAGAAGCAAATGGACACCGTTACATTGCTAGCCAAGTTTCTGTATCAGATGCAGGTGCCCTTCGTACCTTTGCGGATAACTGGAAACAAAAAGACTACTCTGATGTGCTTGTTCTTGTCGCAGCCATCGGTGACAAGGTCAATGTCCTTGTAGCCAGCAAGACAAAAGAGGTCCATGCAGGTAATGTGATCAAAGAATTGGCTCCAATCGTCGATGGACGTGGTGGTGGTAAACCAGACATGGCCATGGCAGGAGGAAGCAACCAAGCGAAGATTCAAGAATTGTTGGATGCTGTAGCAGGTAAATTGTAATAATCGGAGAGGTTGGATGTTTGTCCAACCTCTTTTTTCAAAAAGAAGCAGATCCAATTAGAAAAAGATTGCAACAAAAAAACCTTTCCGTCTGGAAAGGTTTCAGATTGAAGATAAAGTCTTCTAAAAAACTTTTCTTAGGTGAGTACGGACGTCAGCGAACTTCAAAGAAGTTCCATGACTTAGTTTTGGACCTAAGGTTCCAAAACTCCCGAGTGCTAGAAACATGATTGTTTCTAACACTTTTCTCACGGCGGAAAGTTTTTAATCTTCAAAAAATAAAAGTCATTTTTTGAAAATCATCTATCTGTTTTATGTAAAACAATAGGTTGTCTATATTTAAAAACCTTTCCGTCTGGAAAGGTTTTTTCTTCTTATAAACCGTAATTGTAATCGTCATCCTGCATGGCTTCTACTTCACCGAGAAGGTAACCATTTCCGACTTGAGAGAAGAAGTCGTGGTTAGAGGTACCGGTTGAGATTCCGTTCATGACGATTGGGTTAACGTCATCTGCTGAGTCTGGGAAGAGTGGATCTTGTCCCAAGTTCATGAGGGCTTTATTAGCGTTGTAGCGAAGGAAGGTCTTGACTTCCTCTGTCCAGCCCACACCGTCATAGAGGCTCTCTGTGTAGCCTTCTTCATTTTCATAGAGGGTGTAGAGCAGATCGTACATCCATTCTTTGAGTTTTTCTTGTTCTTCTTCTGGTAATTCGTTAAATCCAAGTTGGAACTTGTAGCCGATATAGGTTCCGTGAACAGATTCGTCCCGAATGATCAACTTGATGATCTCAGCTACGTTGGCCAATTTGTTGTTTCCAAGATAGTAGAGAGGTGTGAAGAAACCAGAGTAGAAGAGGAAGGTTTCAAGGAAGACGCTAGCGACTTTCTTTTCAAGTGGAGTCCCATTGAGGTAGATCTCATTGATAATCTCTGCCTTCTTTTGAAGGAAAGGATTGGTATTGGTCCATTCGAAAATCTCTTCAATTTCTGACTTGGTATTCAAGGTAGAAAAGATAGAAGAGTAAGACTTAGCATGGACAGATTCCATAAATTGGATGTTGTTAAAGACAGCTTCTTCGTGTGGAGTACGAATATCCGCACGAAGAGCTTGAACACCTGTTTCAGATTGCATGGTATCTAGAAGGGTTAATCCCCCAAAGACTTTACCAACTAGGTCTTTTTCTTTATTCGACAACTTTCTCCAGTCATCCAAGTCGTTTGACAAAGGGATACGTGTATCCAACCAGAATTGCTCTGTCAGTTTTTCCCAGGTCGATTTATCGATGACATCTTCGATCGCATTCCAGTTAATGGCTTTGTAGTATGTTTCCATTTGCATCACTTTCTTTTTCTATTCATTCAATCGTTACTATTCTACCATAAATTGATAGAATACCGCACAAAAAGTCGGCGAACCGACTTTTGATAGCTATCTAGGATAGCGGATTAGATGACACAGCTTTCACATTGGTTGGCGCCAACTTCTCCACCATCATCTGTAAAGGTACGGACGTAGTAGATAGACTTGATCCCCTTGTTAAAGGCGTAGTTCCGAAGGATAGACAAGTCACGAGTGGTTTGTTTGTTTTCAGTTTTCCATTCGTAAAGACCCTTTGGAATATCGCTACGCATAAAGAGAGTCAGTGAAAGACCTTGGTCTACGTGTTCAGTTGCGGCAGCATAGACATCGATGACTTTTCGCATATCCATGTCGTAGGCAGAAGTGTAGTAAGGAATCGTTTCCGTTGACAATCCTGCTGCAGGGTAGTAGATCTTACCGATTTTTTTCTCTTGGCGTTCTTCAATCCGTTGTGTGATTGGGTGGATAGAAGCAGATACGTCATTGATGTAGCTGATAGATCCATTTGGTGCGACAGCCAAGCGGTTTTGGTGGTAAAGACCATCTGCTTGAACTTTAGCACGCAGTTCTGCCCAATCCTCTGCACTTGGGATAAAGATATCTTTAAAGAGTTCTTTGACGCGATCAGATTTTGGTACAAATTCTCCAGTCATGTACTTATCAAAGTATCTACCGTTGGCATAATCAGATTTTTCAAAATTGTGGAAGGTAACACCACGTTCGCGCGCAATGTTATTTGATTCTACGAGAGTCCAGTAGTTCATGAGCATGAAGTAGATACTTGTGAACTCAACAGACTCAGGTGATCCGTATTCAATCAATTGTTGCGCAAGGTAGCTGTGAAGTCCCATTGCTCCAAGTCCGAACGAATGCGCCAGTTTATTTCCGTGGTCAATGGTTGGAACGGCCACGATATGAGAACTATCGGTAACGAAGGTTAAAGCACGAACCATGGCACGAATCGAACGTCCAAAATCAGGTGAAGTCATCATGTTAACTACGTTGGTTGAACCAAGGTTACATGAGACGTCTGTTCCCATTTGGACAAATTCTTGGGCATCGTTGATCAAGCTTGGTTCTTGAACTTGGAGGATCTCTGAACACAAGTTACTCATGATGATTTTTCCATCAACTGGGTTGGCCCGGTTAGCAGTATCGATGTTGACTACATATGGATAGCCAGATTCTTGTTGCAATTTAGAAATTTCAGTTTCCAAATCACGTGCCTTAATTTTTGTCTTGCGGATGTTTGGATTAGCAACCAACTCATCGTATTTTTCAGTGATGTCGATGTAGTTGAATGGTACTCCGTATTCACGTTCCACAGAGTATGGGCTGAAGAGGTACATTTCTTCATTTTTACGAGCCAACTCGTAGAACTTGTCTGGCACGACGACCCCAAGTGAGAGAGTCTTCACCCGAACTTTTTCATCAGCATTTTCTTTCTTAGTTGAAAGAAAGGCGATGATGTCTGGGTGGAAGACGTTGAGGTAAACCACCCCAGCCCCTTGGCGTTGTCCCAATTGGTTAGAGTAAGAGAAGCTATCTTCGAAGAGTTTCATAACTGGAACCACTCCAGAAGCGGCTCCTTCATACCCTTTGATTGGTGCTCCAGCTTCACGAAGGTTGCTGAGGGAAATCCCAACCCCACCACCGATACGTGAAAGTTGAAGGGCAGAGTTGATGGAACGTCCGATCGCATTCATATCATCGGTTACTTGGATCAAGAAACATGAAACCAATTCTCCACGGCGGGCACGTCCAGCGTTTAAGAAAGAAGGAGTAGCTGGTTGGTAGCGTTGGTGGATAATTTCGTTTGCGATGTCTCGCGCGATAGCTTCATTTCCATCAGCAAAATAGAGAGCATTGAAGAAGACACGGTCTTCCATGCTTTCAAGATAGTATTCTCCATCATTTGTTTTCAAAGCGTATTGGTTATAGAATTTGTAGGCCGCCATGAAGGACTTGAATTGGAAGTTTTGGTCTTTGATAAATTGGGCCAATTCCTCTAAAAATTCAGGACGGTATTTCTCGATAAAAGCTCTCTCAATGTAATTGTGCTCGAGAAGGTACTGAATCTTGTCTGTAATCGAGTCAAAGGCTTTAGTATTTGGTACAACATTTTCTTTAAAGAACGCATCCAAAGCTTCTTTATCTTTATGAAGCATGATTTGGCCGTTTACTGGACGGTTGATTTCATTGTTAAGACGAAAATACGTCACATCTTCAAGAGATTTTAATCCCATAATAATCCTTTTCTAGTTCAAAAAAATGAAGAGGAGAAGTCCTCTCTTTACAAGTAAAAAGTCTAGTGTTAGGTTGCTAACGCTAGACCCTATTTAAGCAAAATACTGTGTTTATTAAGAAAGTTTCTTCAACTTAGCTGGTTGAAAACCAGAAAATACTTCATCCGGTGTTTGAATTACTGGAGCAGCATTGAAGCCAAGGTTCTTAACATGCTCTACAAATTCTGGCTGTTCATCTAAGTTAATTTCGCGGTATTCCACATGATTGCTATCGAGGAATCGCTTGGTCATTTTGCATTGAACACAATTATTTTTTGAATAAATGGTTACCATTTCTTTTCCGTTCTCCTATCGAAATATAAATCTGTAAACAGTATAAACAAAATCCAGCAACTTGTCAACAAAATAAAACTAAATATTGTGCAAAGATATGAAATGGAGTTTTCAAAGCACAATATATTGTGGTGAGTGAAAAGTGTGAAAATCGAAGAAATGGGATAGGAATAGGCTTTAAAGCATCTTTAATTAGTTATAATTTTTTGGTGAATCAATATCCTGTGGTTCAAGAGCTTCTTTTCATTGAAAGCGGAGGAAAATGTTACTTATAATATAGTAGAAAATTGAAAAGATATTTTCTCTGTTCTTCAGGTGCTTCTTAAAATGTATCTAAATTGGGATTTTTCGCAGTCTTTTTCTGTAAGTCAGTGATAAAAATCTTGAAAAAAATTTCAAAAGATGATATAATACCAAATTGTAAGGGTTATCAAAAGGTAACTCAAAAACTATTTTTTAAAAGGAGAGTCCAATTATGGCTTCTAAAGATTTCCACATCGTGGCAGAAACAGGTATCCACGCACGTCCAGCAACTTTGTTGGTTCAAACTGCTAGCAAATTTGCATCAGACATCACTCTTGAATACAAAGGTAAATCAGTTAACTTGAAATCAATCATGGGTGTTATGAGCCTTGGTGTTGGTCAAGGTGCTGACGTTGTAATTTCTGCTGAAGGTGCTGACGCTGATGATGCAATCGCAGCTATTTCAGAAACAATGACTAAAGAAGGATTGGCTTAAAAATATGACAAAAATGCTAAAAGGAATTGCAGCATCTGACGGTGTTGCCGTTGCTAAGGCATATTTGCTCATTCAACCAGACTTATCATTTGAGACTGTTTCAGTCGAAGATACAAGTGCAGAAGAAGCTCGTTTGGATGCAGCTCTTGAAGCTTCACAAAACGAGCTTTCTCTTATTCGGGAGAATGCAGTAGCAAGCCTTGGTGAAGAAGCAGCGCAAGTTTTTGATGCGCATATGATGGTTCTCGCTGACCCTGAAATGATTGGTCAGATCAAAGAAACGATTCGTACGAAAAAAATCAATGCAGAGGCTGGCTTGAAAGAAGTCACTGACATGTTCATTGCAATCTTTGAAGGAATGGAAGACAATCCTTACATGCAAGAACGTGCAGCAGATATTCGTGACGTGACCAAACGTGTCCTTGCCAACTTGCTTGGTAAGAAATTGCCAAACCCTGCTTCTATCAATGAAGAAGCAATCGTGGTAGCGCATGACTTGACACCATCTGATACAGCTCAGTTGAACAAAAAGTACGTAAAAGCTTTTGTTACGAATATCGGTGGACGTACCAGTCACTCAGCTATCATGGCGCGTACACTTGAAATCGCAGCTGTTTTGGGTACAAATAACATTACAGAACTTGTCAAAGATGGTGATGTTTTGGCTGTTTCAGGGATCACTGGTGAAGTGGTGATCAACCCTACTGAAGAACAAATCGCAGCCTTCAAAGCAGCTGGTGAAGCTTATGCCAAACAAAAAGCTGAATGGGCTCTCCTTAAAGATGCTCAAACAGTGACTGCTGATGGAAAACACTTCGAGTTGGCTGCCAACATCGGTACCCCTAAAGACGTTGAAGGTGTAAACGATAATGGTGCAGAGGCAGTTGGTCTCTATCGTACAGAATTCTTGTACATGGATTCTCAAGACTTCCCAACAGAAGATGACCAATACGAAGCCTACAAAGCTGTTCTTGAAGGTATGAACGGTAAACCTGTTGTCGTTCGTACAATGGATATTGGTGGGGATAAAGAACTTCCTTACTTCGATCTTCCTAAAGAAATGAACCCATTCTTGGGTTACCGTGCTTTGCGTATTTCTATCTCTGAAACTGGTAATCAAATGTTCCGTACACAATTGCGTGCCTTGCTTCGGGCATCTGTCCACGGTAAATTGCGGATCATGTTCCCAATGGTTGCTTTGTTGACTGAGTTCCGTACAGCTAAAGGTATTCTTGAAGAAGAAAAAGCGAAATTGCTTGCTGAAGGTGTTGCTGTGGCAGATGATATCCAAGTAGGGATCATGATTGAAATCCCAGCTGCTGCGATGCTTGCGGACCAATTTGCTAAGGAAGTTGATTTCTTCTCAATTGGTACAAACGACTTGATCCAATACACAATGGCTGCTGACCGTATGAACGAACAAGTTTCATACCTTTACCAACCATATAACCCATCTATCCTTCGTTTGATCAACAACGTGATCAAGGCGGCTCACGCTGAAGGCAAATGGGCTGGTATGTGTGGTGAAATGGCCGGTGACCAAACTGCTGTTCCACTTCTTGTCGGAATGGGCTTGGATGAGTTCTCTATGTCAGCTACATCTGTCCTTCGTACACGTAGCTTGATGAAGAAACTCGACACAGCTAAAATGCAAGAATACGCTAACCGTGCTCTTACTGAATGTTCAACAATGGAAGAAGTTCTTGAACTTTCAAAAGAATACGTGAACGTAGACTAAGAATTCAACAAGACTAAGACAAATCTGTCTTAGTCTTTTTTTACATTGTTCATAAAAATGTTCATTTTATTCGTAATAAACTAGTTAGTAATAAAAACAGTGATTTAAATGTTCGGTTTTTGTTTGATTTTCCTCGTATATATAGTATAATCGTAAGTAAGAGTAGGAGGATGACCAAGGAAGGATCGAAAAGGTTCGGGAAAGAAAATGGAAAAACTTTTCCTGATAATTTTACATGATTTTACAGGAATCAACTTGAAAATTAAGTGATTTTATAGTAGAATAATACCAAATAGAAAACGCTTTCAAAAAGCAAAGAGGTGAGTATATGGATAGAAGCACAGACTTATGGACATTTGGAAGAGGGGATAATTTCCATCTTCAAGAGTACTTAGGAGCTCACAAGGAAACAAGGGGAGAACAAGAAGGCTTTACCTTCCGTGTTTGGGCTCCCAATGCTCAGGCGGTGGATCTGATTGGTGATTTCACTGATTGGGAAGCTCGTAAAATTCCAATGGTTCGTAATGAAGGAGGCGTCTGGGAAGTCTTCTGTTCCGATGCAAAAGAGGGAGATATATACAAGTATTTGGTGACTCGACAAAATGGTCATCAGGTGCAAAAAATCGATCCTCTAGCATTATGGATGGAAAAGAGACCCAATACAGGATCTATTATTAAGACCATTCCAGAGAAAAACTGGAAAGATGGTCTCTGGAGAGCACGCCGCAAAAAACTTGGTTTTAAGGAACGACCTGTTAATATTTATGAGGTTCACGCAGGATCGTGGAAACGTAATGAGGATCACAGTTCCTATACCTTCAAACAACTAAAAGAAGAATTGATTCCATATTTGGTGGAGATGAACTACACCCACGTGGAATTTATGCCAGTGATGGCCCATCCATTGGGCTTGAGTTGGGGCTATCAGCTCATGGGCTATTTTGCACTCGAGCAGACTTATGGTAGCCCAGAAGAGTTTCAAGACTTCGTGGAAGAATGCCACCTCAACAATATCGGAGTGATCGTGGATTGGGTACCAGGACATTTCATTATCAATGATGATGCCTTGGCTTATTATGATGGAACACCAACCTTTGAATACCAGGATGAACATCGTGCTCATAACTACGGATGGGGAGCCTTGAACTTCGATTTAGGGAAGAATCAAGTCCAGTCATTCTTGATTTCTAGTTTGAAGTTTTGGATTGATACCTATCATTTAGATGGGATTCGGGTCGATGCTGTGAGCAATATGCTCTATCTTGACTACGATAGCGGTCCATGGACACCAAATATTGATGGTGGAAACCTCAACTACGAAGGCGTTCATTTCCTTAGACGGTTGAATGCGATTATCAAGAACGAACACCCAGATGTCATGATGATTGCAGAAGAAAGTTCTGCTGGTCAAAAGATCACGGGTCCTGAAGAAGAAGGTGGACTTGGCTTTGACTATAAATGGAATATGGGGTGGATGAATGATATCCTTCGATTCTACGAAGAAGATCCCATCTACCGGAAATTTGACTTTAACCTGGTAACCTTTAGTTTCATGTATGCATTTTCTGAAAACTTCTTACTACCATTTTCACATGATGAAGTGGTGCATGGTAAGAAGAGTTTGATGCATAAGATGTGGGGAGATCGTTACAATCAATTTGCTGGACTCCGTAACCTCTTGACCTATCAGATTTGCCATCCAGGTAAGAAATTACTCTTTATGGGTTCAGAATTTGGTCAATTTTTGGAATGGAAGTCAGAAGAGCAATTGGAATGGGGCAATCTAGAGGATGAAATGAATGCTAAGATGCGTCGTTTCACTTCTCAGCTCAATCATTTCTACAAAGAACACAAGGAATTGTGGGAGATTGATGATAGCTTTGATGGCTTAGAGATTATTGATGCAGATAACCGGGATCAGAGCGTCTTGTCTATGATCCGGAAAAATCGTAAGGGTGATCTTTTGGTGTGCGTCTTTAATATGGCACCAGTAGAACGCAAGGACTTTACGATTGGTGTGCCTATATCAGCGGTCTATGAAGAAATTTGGAATACAGAATTAGAAGAATGGGGAGGTGTCTGGAAAGAGCACAATCCGACAGTTCAGTCTCAAGATGGACTGTGGAAGGATTATGAACAAACTTTGACCTTTACTTTGCCGGCTTTAGGAGCTAGCATTTGGAAGGTGAAACGGAAGGTTCGCAAAACGAAATCTAAAACATCAGATAAAAAATGATGATCGGTTGACTCTAAGGGAGTCCAAGCTTTAAAAAGAGGAAGTAGTCAATGAAGAATGAAATGCTCGCTTTAATTCTTGCCGGTGGGCAAGGAACACGTCTTGGAAAATTAACCAAAAACATCGCGAAACCTGCGGTTCAATTTGGTGGGCGCTATCGGATTATCGATTTTGCTCTCTCAAACTGTGCCAACTCAGGAATTCACAATGTTGGTGTGATTACACAGTATCAACCACTTGCCCTTAACAGCCATATTGGGAATGGTTCCAGCTGGGGTTTAGATGGAATCAATACGGGTGTGTCTATTCTCCAACCTTATTCAGCTAGTGAAGGAAATCGTTGGTTTGAAGGAACTAGCCATGCTATTCTTCAAAACATCGACTATATCGATAGCATCAATCCGGAATATGTCTTGATTCTATCTGGGGACCACATTTACAAGATGGATTACGATGACATGCTTCAAGCGCACAAGGATAATAACGCAAGTTTGACCGTTGCAGTCCTAGATGTACCTTTGAAGGAAGCAAGCCGTTTTGGAATCATGAATACAGATGCCAATAATCGGATTGTCGAATTTGAAGAAAAACCAGCTGAACCAAAATCAACTAAGGCTTCCATGGGGATTTACATCTTTGACTGGGCTCGTCTGCGCAATATGTTGGTTGCTGCTGAAAAGAGTGATATCGATATGTCAGACTTCGGTAAAAATGTCATTCCAACGTATCTAGAATCAGGCGAAAGTGTTTATGCTTATGAATTCAATGGTTATTGGAAAGACGTTGGTACGATTGAGTCTCTTTGGGAAGCCAATATGGAATATATCGATCCAAATAATGCCTTGGATAGTCGCGATCGTCACTGGAAAATCTATTCACGCAACCTTATTTCACCACCAAACTTCTTTGGAGAACATGGTCACATCGAAGATTCTCTTGTCGTCGACGGTTGTTCGGTAGACGGTACAGTCAAACACTCCATCTTATCAACAGAAGCTCAAGTTCGTGAAGGAGCAGTTGTTGAAGATGCTGTCGTGATGAGCAATGCCATTATCGGTAAAGGAGCTGTCGTGAAACGCGCGATTATCGGAGAAGGTGCAATCATTGCAGAAGGTGTCGTGATTGATGGAACAGAGGAAGTACAAGTTGTCGGTTACAATGAAAAAGTGGGGGTAGCAACAGATGAAGATTGATAAATATTCAGCCATTTTAGGAAATACAGTTGGGTATCATGATATGTCCACTTTGACCAGCCATCGTCCGGTAGCCTCCCTACCGTTTGATGGGAAATACCGCTTGATTGACTTCCCGTTGTCTAGTCTTGCGAATGCTGGTATTCGTAGTGTTTTTGGGATTTTCCAACAAGAAAATATTAGTTCGGTCTTTGACCATATTCGTTCAGGTCGTGAGTGGGGCTTGTCTACTTTATTGAGCCACTATTACCTCGGAATCTATAATACTCCAGTTGAAAATACAACGGTAGGGCCAGAATACTACCAACAATTATTGACCTATTTGAAACGGTCTGGTTCCAACCAAACAGTTGCTTTAAACTGTGATGTTTTGATGAATATTGACCTCAATCAAGTTTTCCACTTGCATAATAGCGTTGACCGTCCGATTACAGTTGTTTACAAAAAGTTGCATCTTCAAAATATCTCTGAAGTCAATGCTGTCTTGAAAATTGATGAAACAGACCATGTTACAGAGCAAAGACTTTTTGATGGCAAGGATCCTGACGAAGTCTACAACATGTCAACAGATGTCTTTATTGTGGACACTCCTTGGTTGATTGAAAAAATTGAAGAAGAAGCCAAGAAAGAATACCCACAAAAATTGCGCTATATCTTGCGTGATTTGGCAGTGGAATACAATGCTTTTGCCTTTGAATATACAGGCTACCTTGCCAATATTCATTCAGTGGAATCCTACTACCATGCAAACTTGGATATGTTGGAAAACCAAAAATTCATGAAGCTCTTTTCACCAAATCAAAAAGTGTATACGAAAGTGAAGAATGAAGAACCAACGTATTATTCCAAGACTTCACATATTAAATCGTCTCAATTTGCTTCGGGTAGTATTGTAGAAGGAACCGTTGAACGATCCGTTGTTTCACGTCGGGTACACCTTCATCAAGGTTCAGAGGTCCGCAGTAGTCTTCTCTTCCCTGGTGTTGTGATTCATGAAAATGCAATCGTCGAACATGCCATCCTGGATAAGGGGGCCGAAGTGGCTGCTGGTGTGACGATTCGTGGGACAGAAGAAGCACCTGTCGTGGTTAAAAAAGGAACGATTGTTACAGAGGATATTGTCTAATGAAACTATTATTTGTTGCAGCTGAAGGAGCACCGTTTTCTAAAACAGGTGGTTTGGGAGACGTTATTGGCGCTCTTCCTAAATCCTTAGCGAAAAGTGGTCATGATGTGCGCGTGATCCTCCCTTACTATGATATGGTAGAGGCTAAGTTTGGAGATCAAATTGAAGATATCTTGCATTTTGAGACCAAGGTTGGCTGGAGAAGTCAATATGTTGGTGTGAAACGCATTGTGCGCGATGGCGTCACCTTTTACTTTATTGATAACCAACACTATTTCTTTAGAGGACATGTGTATGGTGACTTCGATGATGGCGAACGCTTTGCCTTCTTCCAGCTCGCGGCCTTAGAAACGATGGAACGAGTTGACTTCGTTCCAGATGTTCTTCATGCCCATGATTACCATACGGCGATGATTCCTTTCTTGCTGAAGGAAAAATACCGTTGGATTCAAGCTTATCATGGAATTAAAACAGTATTGACCATCCATAATTTGGAATTCCAAGGTCAGTTCGACCCAGGAATGTTGTGGGACCTATTCGGAGTTGGATTTGAACGCTATGCAGATGGAACGCTTCGGTGGAATGATTGCCTGAACTGGATGAAAGCTGGTATTCTATATGCTGACCGTGTAACAACCGTTTCTCCTAGCTATGCGCATGAGATTATGACTGCTGAATATGGTTGTGGCTTGGATCAGATCCTTCGAATGGAGTCTGGCAAGGTGACCGGAATTGTTAACGGGATTGATGCGGATCTGTATAATCCTGAAACGGATCCACTCTTGACGTATCACTTCAGTCTCTCAGATCTTTCAGGTAAAGCAGCTAGCAAACGAGCTCTTCAAGAACGTGTTGGTCTACCTGTTCGCGATGATGTTCCTTTGTTTGGGATCGTCTCTCGTTTGACACGTCAAAAAGGTTTTGATGTGGTGGTAGAAGAGTTGCATCAACTTTTGCAAAAGGATATTCAGATTGTCTTGCTCGGTACAGGAGATCCTGGATTTGAAAATGCCTTTGCTTGGTTTGGTCAAGCTTACCCAGATAAACTTTCAGCTAATATCACCTTTGATGTGCAATTGGCCCAAGAAATCTATGCAGCGTCAGATGTCTTCTTGATGCCAAGTCGTTTTGAACCATGTGGCCTTTCTCAAATGATGGCCATGCGTTATGGAACCCTTCCTTTGGTGCATGAAGTCGGCGGACTTCGAGATACGGTCCAACCGTATAATGTTGTTGATGGAAGTGGAACAGGCTTTAGCTTCAATAATTTATCTGGCTACTGGTTTAACTGGACAGTTGATGAGGCTTTAGCTGTTTACTACAATAACAAACAGGCTTGGTATGGTCTGCAAGAGCAAGCCATGACTCGTGACTTCTCATGGGATACAGCTAGTCAACGATACAACGATTTGTACCAGTCCTTATAAGTAAATCTATTGTAAAAACGCCTTTCGAGGCGTTTTTTTGTCTTGCATTCTTCCTAGAAAGAAAACGTTTTAATGTTTTGAGATGTAGAGCTTGCTAAAATAAAAGAAAAAAGATAAGATAGGTAAAGGTAAAAAATCCCGGGAAGGTTCTTATTTCTGGAAAGGATCCCATCCTCTCTAAAAATAATCAGGTCCCTGCTCGAGGGCTAAATATTACTATATAGGAATTTTAAGATGAAAAAAGCGAAACAAACGTTTGAAAAAATGACCAAATATTCGATTCGAAAATTATCTGTCGGTGTTGGTCCGGTAGCCATTGGAGCCTTTTTATTAGGAGGAAGCTTGTTAGGAGCTCGTCCTGTCCAAGCAGATCAGGTGACCCTACCTGATCATGTGCACTTAGGATATGTGACAGAAGAAGAGCTGACCGCTGAAGAAAAAGCACAGGTGATTCATGCAATCCCTGAAGAGTATCAAAATGAAGATACTTTCTATCTCGTCTATAAGAAGAAGGAAGCAATTCAGTCGGTTCTTCCTCAAACAGGAAATCAGGAAGTTGCCCTTTTTGGGCTAAGTCTAGCCACTGCTTCCTTTGCGGTCCTCTTACTCTCTAAAAAGCACCGAAAGAAAGTCATGGCTGTCCTTTTGATTGGAGCCATGGGACAAAGTCTTCTACTTCCAGTTGAAGTCGCAGCCCTACAAAATCAAGTTTTGCGCGCTTATAACCAGGATCTTGCGATCGCATCGAGCGAAGATCTGGCAAATGGCGTGATTCAAATTGACGGCTATGACTATATAGGTTATCTGCGCTACCCGTCAGTCCAAAAGACGAGCTTACAAGAGCCAAAGGCAATGCAGGAAACGAAACCTTCTGTAGAAGGAACGATCAAAACAAGTACAGGGATTCCACAAGTGGAACCACAAGCGCGTGTGACGCCAGAAGTCGCTCCAGCCTTTCCTCAAGTTGAAAAACCAAGCCTTGAAGTCTCTACTGAGCCTGTGCCGTTTGAAATTGTCAACCAAGCTGATCCTACATTAGCCAAAGGGCAAACCAAGGTGCTGACAGCTGGCCAAAATGGAGAGCGGACCATTTTGACAGAAGTGAGTGTAGTAGATGGACAAGAAGTTCGCAGAGTAGTCGAAAGCAAAATCACCAAAGAACCAGTTTCACAAATTCTTGCCGTCGGGACAAAAGAGGACGTCCAACCAAGTCCCTCTCCAATCGTAACGGCCAAGGGAACACAAGAGGAAGGCCATGTAGGCGAAGCTCCCGTACAACCAGAGAATCCAGTTTATACTGGTGTGGTGGAAGCCAAGGGAACACAAGAGGAAGGCCATGTAGGCGAAGCTCCTGTTCAACCAGAGAATCCAGTTTATACAGGGGTAGTGGAAGCTAAGGGGACGCAGGAAGAAGGTCACGTGGGTGAAGCTCCTGTTCAACCGGAGAACCCAGCCTATACAGGAGTAGTGGAAGCTAAAGGGACACAAGAAGAAGGCCATGTGGGTGAAGCTCCCGTTCAACCAGAGACTCCAGCCTATACCAGTGTCATCGAAGCCAAGGGAACGCAAGAGGAAGGCCATGTTGGTGAAGCCCCAATTCAGCCTGAGAACCCAGTTTACCAAATAACGGAAGGAACAGTTACAGAAACAGAAACGGTGTTCCTTCCTTATGAAACTGAATATGTACCAGATGCGGACCGCTATACTGATGAAGAAAGTATCCTTCAAAAAGGAGAGGCTGGTAGCCAGGAAATTCGCCGTGTTTATAAAACGGTCAATGGCGAAAAGGTTGGAGAGCCCCTCAGCACGACAACTGAAACGGTAAAAGCTCCTGTGACAGAAAAAATTAGTCGTGGGACCAAGGCTATTGAAGGCCAAACAGAGGAAGTTGCTTTTGAGGAAATTCCATTTAAGACGGTAACCGAACAAGATGCCACCCTGCTAAAAGGAAGCGAAACGGTTTCTCAAGCAGGAAAAAATGGGAAGAAGAAAATCACCAAGGTCTATAAGACCATTAAAGGTGTAAAAACTGCGGATGCTCCAACGGTTTCGGAAGAAGTAGTTGAACAAGCCCAAGATCAGATCATTAAAAAAGGGACCAAAGAACTAGACAAGCCAACCTTGACCTTGACCCAGGTCGATAAGGAAGAATTGAAGCACAGTGCCACAGCTACCTATCAGTTAAATAAGCCAGAGGGTGTGACCATCAAGTCCATCCAGGCGGTGTTGAAGAAGGGCAATCAAGTGGTGAAAACTTTTGCCCTTTCAGAGGCTGATTTAGCAGCGGCCTTACTGGATTTAGACTACTACAAGGATTATACGCTGGCAACGACCATGGTCTATGACCGTGGAAATGGGGATGAAGAAGAAGTTCTCAAGGAAGAACCACTAAGACTTGACCTTAAAAAAGTTGAAGTCAAAAACATCAAGGAAACTAGTCTGATTAGCGTGGATGACCAAGGCCTTGAGACTGATCGTAGCCTCTTGTCAGAAACACCTTCAGATGTGAAACCTTATTACTTAAAGGTTACCACCCATGATAATAAGGTCACAAAACTGGCCGTTGATAAAATAGAAGAAGTGACGGTAGATGGAGCGACCTTATACAAAGTAACAGCCAAAGCTCCAGATCTGATCCAACGGACTGCGGACAACCAGTTCAGTGAGGACTATGTCCACTATATTGCGAAACCAAAAGCTCATGAGGGTCATGTCTACTACAATTTCAACGAACTTGTAAAAGCCATGCAAGCCAATCCGACTGGAACCTTTAAGCTTGGTAGCAATATGAATGCAAGTAACGTGCAACCAGCTGGCAAGTCTTATGTAACCAATGCCTTCAAGGGAATATTGGAAAGTACAGAAGGCAATACATTTGCTATCCATAACATTACGAGACCGTTATTTGGTAACATCGAAGGTGGTACTGTTAAGAATCTCTTGCTTGAAAATGTTAACATTGACATGCCTGGATTTGATCGAGTAGCACCAATCGCAGGTGTCATCAAAAATAATGCGACTGTCGAAAATGTTAAAGTAACAGGAAGCGTTGTTGGAAACAACGATGTAGCTGGTATTATCAATAAAATTGATGGTGGTGGAAAGGTAAGTAATGTTGCCTTCATCGGGAAACTGCACGCTGCTGGCAATAAAGGTGCCTATCTAGCAGGTGTTGTTGGCGAGAACTGGAAAGGTATTGTCGAAAAGGCTTACGTTGATGCTGAAATTACTGGTAACAAAGCAAAAGCTGCAGGTTTAGTTTATTCTTCTCAAAATGGTGGGAATAACAATACGCTAGGTAGAGAAGGAGTTCTCAGAAATTCAGTTGCTAAAGGTTCGATTGAACTGAAAGAAGCGGTCCAATCTGGTGGATTACTAGGGACCAACTGGGCCTTGGGGGCTATTGAAGACAACATCACCATGATGAAAGTCAAAACAGGTGAGATGGTCTTCGGGCATTCGGATATTGATGCAGATGATTACTTCACCTATTCAAGAACCAAACGCAATTACAGTGTGGAGGGCGTGAGTGAAGGTAAGAAAACCTATAACAACTCTCGTAAAATCCCTAGCATTTCCCTTGCAGAAGCTGAGCAGAAAAATGAAGCAATGGGGATTACTGCTGATAAATTTGAAAGTACGAAACCTGTTGAAGATAAACTCAATAACCTTGTTAACAAAGACGATCAATACAAGGCAATTGATGGCTACGACGCCGCTCGCGAACTTGCTTACCGCAATATAGCAAAATTACAGCCTTTCTATAATAAAGAATGGATTGTCGACCAAGGAAACAAATTGGCTGCGGCTAGTCCTCTCTTGACCAAGGAAGTCTTGTCTGTGACGGCCATGAAGGGCAATGATTTTGTCACTGAATTGGGGGATGCTGATCATATCCTGATCCACTACTCGGATAAGACAAAAGATATCTTTAGCATTTCATCGAAAGATTCTAAAGTCAAACAAGTGAAAGAGTACAGTGTAGCAGAACTTGGTGAAGTGGTCTACACGCCAAATATGGTTGACAAAGACCGGACTGAGCTAATTAGTGCTATTGTTGAAAAATTAAGTCCTGTAGAATTACAATCGGATCCAATCTACACGCACCTTGGTAGAACTGGTCCAAATAAAGTCAATGCCATTAAGAACCTCTATCTTGAAGAAACCTTCAAAGAGGTGAAGGACAATTTGACCCACTTTGTGAAACAGTTGGTTGAAAATGAGGACCATCAATTAAACACAGATGAGGCTGCCAAACGGGCTTTGATCAAGAAAATTGATGACAACAAGGCAGCAGTTCTCCTTGGTCTAACTTACCTCAATCGTTATTACGGAGTGAAGTTTGATAACTTCAATATCAAGCAACTCATGTTGTTCAAACCAGATTTCTACGGGAAGAATGTTGATGTCTTAGACCGCTTGATTGAAATTGGTTCAAAAGAAGACTATATCAAAGGGACTCGTACCCACGATGCTTTCCGTGAAGTAGTTGCTAAGCATACTCGCTCTGGAAATCTCAATGATTTCTTGCAATACAATATGGAACTCTTTACAAGTGATACAGACTTGAATGATTGGTTTATCAAAGCAACCAAAGATAATGTCTATATTGTAGAGCCAAAAACAAGGACTCCTGAATTTGCCGATAAGAAACATCGAGCTTACGAAGGATTAAATAATGACGTGCACGGTAAAATGATCTTGCCACTCTTGAATCTTAAAGATGCCCATATGTTCTTGATTTCAACCTACAATACCATGGCCTATAGTTCCTTTGAAAAATATGGTAAAAATACAGAAGCAGATCGGAAGGCTTTCAAAGCTGAGATTGATAAGGTTGCTAAAGAACAGCAGAATTATTTGGACTTCTGGTCCCGTCTATCTTTAGATAAGGTTCGTAATCAACTGTTGAAGAGCAATAATATGGTTCCAACACCTGTCCTTGATAATCAAAACTATAAAGACATTAGTACAGACCGTTATGGGCATACTAATAGTGGCAAAGATGTAGCACCAATTCGCGAATTGTATGGACCAACCGATCGTTACCATGCGACTGATTGGCGCATGGGAGCAACTGCTCGCGTCTATGGAAATCCTTATAAAGATGATTCTGTCTTCTTCATGGTGACGGATATGATTAGTGATTTTGGAGTATCTGCCTTTACGCACGAAACGACGCACGTCAATGACCGAATGGTTTATTTAGGAGGTTGGAGACACCGTGAAGGAACAGATCTTGAGGCATTTGCTCAAGGAATGCTCCAAACACCATCAGTATCGAATCCAAATGGTGAATACAAAGCCTTAGGTCTCAACATGGCCTATGAACGTCCTAACGATGGCAACCAATGGTACAATACCAATCCAAACGATCTTCAATCACGTGATGAGATTGATCGCTACATGAAAGGGTATAACGATACGCTCATGCTTCTAGATTACCTAGAAGGAGAAGCTGTATTGGACAAACATAGTAAGGACTTAAACAATGCTTGGTTCAAGAAGGTTGATAAACAATACCGAGGAGCTAATACCAAGAATCAATTCGATAAGGTACGTCCTTTGAGTGATGAGGAAAAAGCCATCGCCTTGCATACGGTAGATGACCTCATTACTAACAACTTTATGACCAACCGTGGTCCAGGAAATGGAGTCTATAATCCATCAGACTTTGGTTCAGCCTATGTGACCGTGCCGATGATGTCAGGTATTTATGGTGGGAACACCAGTGAAGGGGCTCCTGGAGCTATGTCCTTCAAACACAACACCTTCAGAATTTGGGGTTACTATGGCTATGAAAAAGGCTTCCTAGGCTATGCTTCAAACAAGTATAAACAAGAATCCAAACAAGCAGGCCATGCGACTCTAGGGGATGATTACATCATTCAAAAGATTTCTGATGGAAGATTCAGTACCCTTGAAGATTGGAAGAAAGCTTACTTCAATGAAGTTGTGACCAGTGCCAAGAATGGAATTCAGGCTATTGACATCGATGGTAAAACCTACACTAGCTATGAAGACCTGAAACGTGCATTTGCTGAAGCGGTTGATAAAGATAAGGCTACTCTAAGTAACGGTTCTGTCAAATTTGACAATACGGTTGCACTGAAAGAAAAAATCTTTAAGAAATTGCTGCAACAAACAGACAGTTTCAAAACGTCTATCTTTAAATAATCGAATTCTCTCATCTGCTGAGCAGGTGAGAGTTTTTTAGAAGAAAAAATGAATAGAGGTGGACAAAGTGTCTAAAAATTAAAAGGAATCAATCGTAGGTCGGAAAAATTATCATATTAAAAAAATAACGTAATTTAACAAAAACGCTTTCTTTTCTAGGAAATATTTGACTATTATATCTTTTAGGAGTAAACTAAGGAGGTAAAATTTATAAAAGGAGAATTCATCATGAATTTAACATTTTTAGGTCTTTGTTTAGCCTGCTTTGGTGTATCACTGGCAGAAGGTTTGATGATGAGCAGTTTATTGAAATCTGCGTCTCGTCAACCAGAAATTATCGGTCAATTGCGTAGCCTCTTGATTCTTGGTGTTGCCTTTGTCGAAGGTACTTTCTTCGTTACTTTGGTCATGGCCTTTATTATCAAATAGACGCTTCTGTTTTAGAAAAGGAGGTGTCAAACCTTGGAAGAAAGTATCAATCCAACGATCACTCTTGGACCTGTAACTTTTAATTTGACCCTACTTGCTATGACCTTGATTGCTGTTTTGGTGGTTTTTGGCTTTATTTATTGGGCCAGCCGTAAAATGACGATCCGACCAAAGGGCAAACAAAATGTGCTGGAATACGCATATGACTTTGTCGTAGGTTTCACCAAAGGAAATATTGGGGAACATTATATAAAGGACTATTCCTTGTTCTTGTTTGTTCTTTTCCTATTCCTTTTAGTGGCCAATAACATTGGATTGATGGCTAAAATCGAAACGACCAATGGTTACAATTTGTGGACATCACCAACCGCTAACCTGGGTTATGACTTTGCCTTTTCATTTTTGATCACCTTAATCGCCCATGTAGAAGGAATTCGCCGACGTGGTGTGAAGGAATATTTGAAGGCTTTTGTGACACCTGGATTTATGACCCCCATGAATATTTTGGAAGAATTAACGAACTTTGCCTCCTTGGCCCTTCGGATCTTCGGAAATATCTTTGCGGGTGAGGTACTAGCAAGCTTGCTTGTGACTTTGTCGCATCAAGCTGTTTATTGGTATCCATTTGCCTTTATTGGAAGCATGGCGTGGACAGCGTTTTCGATTTTCATTTCATGTATCCAAGCCTATGTGTTTACCATGTTGTCATCAATCTATATTGGTAAGAAAATTAATGGCGAAGAGTAAGTAGAGGAGGAGTAGAAGAATGCATGTATCAATGAGTGAAATTATTGGTAACTTTATTCTCATTGCTGGTTCCTTCCTATTATTAATCTTTTTAATAAAGAAATTTGCATGGAACAATATCAATGGAATTTTAGAAGCGCGTGCCAAAAAGATTACAGATGATATTGATGGAGCAGAATCAGCTCGTCAAAAAGCTGAGGAACTAGCAAATAAACGTGAAGAAGAGTTGGCAGGTAGCCGCAAAGAAGCAGCGTCTATCGTCGAAAATGCAAAGGAAACTGCAGAAAAGAACAAATCTCAGATCCTTTCAGAAGCCACTCAAGAAGCAGTACGTTTGAAAGAAAAAGCGCAACAAGAAATTGCGCATAACAAAGAAGAAGCATTGAACAGTATCAAAGGCGATGTGGCAGATCTCACTGTCAATCTTGCCAGCAAATTGTTGAGCCAACAGCTGGATGCTGAAGGTCAACGCCAACTGATCGATCGCTATCTTGATGAATTAGGAGAAGCCTAATGGACAAAAAGCAACTGATGGTGATTGAGAAATATACCCAGCCTTTTGTTCAATTGGTCTTTGAAAAAGGAGAACAAGACCTGGTCTTTGAAAAATTAACCCAAATCAAGGGTATTTTTGAGGAAACGGGACTTGCTAACTTCTTAGCTCATATCGGTGTAGAGGATGAAGAGAAAGCAAAAAGTCTACGACTTTTTCAACCCTCAGATTCACAATTACTCGACCATTTGATTGAAGTGGTTATTCTCAATCATCGTGAAGCCTTATTTTATGACATTGTAACGATTTGTTTGGATCAGATTCAACTGTTGAGCAACGCATTTGTCGTCACTGTTACGACAGTTGCTGGTTTGGATCCTGTTCAAGAGCAAAAGCTAGTACCCATTATCGAAAGAAAATTTGGGATTCAAGTTCGCTCGATCCAACAAAAGATCGATCCAGATTTAATTGGTGGCTTTGTCGTGACAGCCAATCATAAAACATTGGATACCAGTCTCAAACACCAATTGCAAGTTATAAAATCTAAATTGAAATAGAAAGTGGTGTGAATTTTGGCGATTAACGCACAAGAAATCAGCGCTTTAATTAAGCAACAAATTGAAAATTTCAAGCCAAACTTTGACGTCACTGAGACAGGTGTTGTAACCTACATTGGTGACGGGATTGCCCGCGCTCATGGGCTTGAAAATGCCATGAGTGGTGAGTTGTTGATCTTTGAAAATGGCTCATACGGGATGGCCCAAAACTTAGAAACAACGGATGTCGGGATCATCATCTTGGGTGATTTCACGGATATTCGTGAAGGAGACTCTGTCCGTCGTACAGGTAAAATCATGGAAGTCCCCGCAGGGGATGCCCTGATTGGTCGTGTTGTCAACCCACTTGGCCAACCAGTAGATGGTTTGGGTGAGATTGTGACAGATAAATTCCGTCCAGTTGAAACACCAGCTCCTGGTGTTATGCAACGGAAATCTGTCTCAGAACCCCTACAAACTGGTTTGAAAGCTATTGATGCCCTTGTTCCAATCGGACGCGGTCAACGGGAATTGATCATCGGGGACCGTCAAACAGGGAAAACTTCGATTGCCATCGATACCATCTTGAACCAAAAGGGTCAAGATATGATCTGTATCTATGTGGCGATTGGTCAAAAAGAATCAACAGTTCGTACGCAAGTAGAAACTCTCCGTAAATACGGAGCCATGGATTATACGATTGTGGTAACCGCTTCGGCTTCTCAACCGTCTCCATTGCTTTACTTGGCACCTTATGCCGGGGTTGCCATGGCAGAAGAGTTCATGTATAACGGTAAACACGTTTTGATCGTCTATGATGATTTGTCAAAACAAGCCGTAGCCTACCGTGAATTGTCCCTTCTTCTCCGTCGTCCACCAGGACGTGAAGCCTTCCCAGGGGATGTCTTCTATCTCCACAGCCGTTTGTTGGAACGTTCTGCGAAAGTTTCGGATGAATTGGGTGGAGGCTCTATTACAGCTCTTCCAATCATTGAAACCCAAGCAGGAGATATTTCTGCTTATATCGCAACCAACGTGATTTCGATCACAGATGGACAAATCTTCTTGCAAGATAGTTTGTTCAATGCTGGTATTCGTCCAGCCATTGATGCAGGTTCTTCTGTATCTCGTGTAGGGGGAGCTGCCCAAATCAAGGCTATGAAGAAAGTTGCAGGTACCCTTCGTATCGACCTTGCTTCCTACCGTGAATTGGAAGCCTTCACGAAATTTGGTAGTGACTTGGATGCGGCCACTCAAGCGAAATTGAACCGTGGTCGCCGAACAGTTGAAGTCTTGAAACAACCCGTTCATGAACCATTGACAGTTGAAAAACAAGTCGTGATCTTGTATGCCTTGACTCATGGTTTCTTAGATAGTGTTCCAGTAGACGACATTCTTCGTTTCCAAGAAGAGTTGTTTGATTACTTTGAAGCACATTATCATCAAATCTTTGAGACAATTCGTTCAACACATGATCTTCCAGCAGAAGAAGAACTGGATGCAGCCCTTACAGAATTTGTCAACCAGTCAAATTTCAAATAGAAATAGGAGTGGAAGATGGCAGTTTCATTAAATGATATAAAAAATAGAATTGCATCCACTAAAAATACCAGTCAAATTACCAATGCCATGCAGATGGTCTCTGCTGCTAAACTCGGGAAATCCGAGCAAGCAGCCAAGGATTTTCAGGTTTATGCTGCCAAGGTACGTAAGTTATTAACAGACTTGCTCCATGGACATGAAACAGAAAATGCCAAGTCCCATCCGATGTTGGTGAGTCGCCCGGTAAAAAAGACAGCTTATATCGTTATTACATCTGATCGTGGTTTGGTCGGGGGTTACAATGCCTCCATCCTTAAAACCATGATGGAAATGAAGGCAGAATACCATCCAACTGGAGATGACTTTGAAGTGATCTGTATTGGAAGCGTCGGTGCGGATTTCTTCCGTGCCCGTGGGATTCAGCCGGTTTATGAATTGCGTGGTTTGCCTGATCAGCCTAGCTTTAAGGAAGTTCGCAAGATCATTTCGAAAACAGTCCAAATGTATCAGGAAGGCTTGTTTGATGAGTTGTACGTCTGTTACAACCACCACGTCAACAGTTTGACTAGTCAAATGCGGGTGGAACAAATGCTTCCAATTATTGATTTGGACCCCAATGAAGCGGATAAGGACTATGTATTGAATCTAGAATTGGAATCTAGTCGAGATGCCATTTTAGATCAATTGCTTCCTCAATTTGCTGAAAGCATGATCTATGGTGCCATTATTGATGCTAAAACAGCTGAAAACGCTGCGGGGATGATGGCCATGCAAACTGCAACAGACAATGCCAAGAAAGTCATTGATGAATTAACGATTCAATACAACCGTGCTCGTCAAGCAGCGATTACGCAAGAAATTACCGAAATCGTTGCAGGTGCTAGTGCCCTTGAATAGTTGTCGGATACAATTTTATATACAAAAACAGATGCTCGAAAGAGAATTTTTGAGCAGTAGAAATTACTTAGAATAGGAGAATGACATGAGTTTAGGCAAAATTTCTCAGGTCGTAGGTCCCGTCGTAGACGTTGCCTTTTCCGTTGGAGATAAACTTCCTGAGATCAATAATGCGCTTGTAGTCTATAAAAATGACCAACAAAAATCAAAAGTCGTTCTTGAAGTAGCTTTGGAACTTGGTGATGGGGTCGTACGGACTATCGCCATGGAATCAACCGATGGTTTAACCCGTGGAATGGAAGTCTTGGACACAGGTCGTCCAATCTCTGTTCCTGTCGGAAAAGAAACCTTGGGACGTGTCTTTAATGTTCTTGGAGATACCATTGACTTGGATCAACCTTTTCCTGAGGATGCTCCTCGTGACTCCATCCACAAAAAAGCTCCATCCTTTGACGAGCTCTCTACTTCAGAAGAAATTCTTGAAACAGGGATCAAGGTTATTGACCTCTTAGCCCCTTATTTGAAAGGTGGGAAGGTCGGACTCTTCGGTGGTGCCGGAGTTGGGAAGACCGTCTTGATTCAAGAATTAATCCATAATATTGCCCAAGAACACGGTGGTATTTCTGTATTTACTGGTGTTGGGGAACGGACACGTGAAGGGAATGACCTTTACTGGGAAATGAAAGAATCTGGCGTTATTGAAAAAACAGCCATGGTCTTTGGACAAATGAATGAGCCACCTGGAGCACGGATGCGTGTTGCTTTGACTGGTTTGACCATTGCGGAATACTTCCGTGATGTTGAAGGTCAGGACGTTCTCTTGTTTATCGACAATATCTTCCGTTTCACCCAAGCCGGATCTGAAGTATCAGCCCTTTTGGGACGGATGCCATCAGCCGTTGGTTACCAACCTACTTTGGCAACAGAAATGGGGCAATTGCAAGAACGGATTACGTCAACGAAGAAAGGTTCTGTTACATCCATCCAAGCCATCTATGTGCCAGCCGATGACTACACAGACCCAGCGCCAGCAACCGCTTTTGCCCACTTGGATTCAACCACCAACTTGGAACGTAAATTGGTACAATTGGGGATCTACCCTGCGGTGGACCCATTGGCATCTAGCTCACGTGCCCTTTCTCCAGAAATCGTAGGAGAAGAACACTATGCAGTCGCTTCTGAGGTCAAACGCGTCCTTCAACGTTACCATGAATTGCAAGATATCATTGCTATCTTGGGGATGGATGAATTGTCTGACGAAGAAAAGACCTTGGTTGCTCGTGCTCGCCGGATCCAATTCTTCTTGTCACAAAACTTCAACGTTGCAGAACAATTTACAGGTCAACCTGGTTCTTATGTACCAGTTGGAGAAACTGTTCGTGGCTTTAAAGAAATTTTGGATGGGAAATATGACCATCTTCCTGAAGATGCCTTCCGTGGTGTTGGATCGATCGAAGATGTGATCGCCAAAGCTGAAAAAATGGGATTCTAAGAAGAGGTGAAAGATGAGTCAAATGAACGTCCAAATCGTTACACCGGATGGACTGGTTTATGATCATCATGCCGCATTTGTATCTGTCAAGACAATTGATGGTGAATTAGGGATTTTACCTCATCATATCAATACCATTGCGGTTTTGGCTGTAGACCAAGTAAAGGTTCGTCGTGTCGACGATGACAAACATATTGATTGGATTGCAGTCAATGGGGGGATTATCGAAGTAGCTGATAATGTCATTACCATTGTTGCCGATTCTGCCGAACGTGCTCGAGATATCGACATTAGTCGTGCAGAACGTGCCAAACTGCGAGCTGAAAAAGCGATTGAAGAAGCCAAAGATCAGCATTCGGTTGATATGGAACGTCGTGCTAAAATTGCTCTTCAACGCGCCATTAACCGGATTAATGTCGGAAATCGTTTATAAGATATTCAAATAAGGTGGAGGTTTTGTCCTCACCTTATTTTTGTTGGGAGAGAATCAAAAGAAGAAAGTACGGACCAAATATGGTATAATAGCTGTATGATTCAAATGATTTTTAATCTTTCAAGCCATCTATTGTTTATCTTTTTTGCCTATTACCTATTGATAAACCTGGTTCAATGGGAAAAGTTTTTAAAAGTAAGTGCTGAAAATGCGGTTAAAATCCGTTTTTTGATCTTGATGATCAGCGTTGGAATCGGCTATCTAGCCAGCTCATTTTTTATTAGTGTCTATGAGATGAGTCGGCAGATTTTTATTGGCCAATTCTAGCCACATTTTATAAAAAATATGGTATGATAGAAAGCGTGACTTTAAGAAATTGGAGAACAATCCCGTATGGAAAAAATAATCGTTAATGGTGGAAATAATCGACTAGTTGGAACTGTCAAAATCGAAGGAGCAAAAAACGCTGTCCTTCCGCTTCTTGCTGCAACAGTCCTTGCAAGTGAGGGCGTGACAACCTTAAAAAATGTCCCTGTTTTATCAGATGTCTTCACAATGAACAATGTCGTTCGTGGGTTGAATGCACAAGTGACCTTCAATGAAGAAGAAAATACGGTTGTCATAGATGCGCAAGAAAAATTATCAGAGGAAGCGCCTTATAAGTATGTGAGCAAGATGCGGGCCTCTATCGTTGTCTTGGGTCCTGTCTTGGCACGCAATGGCCATGCTAAAGTTTCCATGCCTGGAGGCTGTACGATCGGTAGTCGTCCAATAGACCTCCATCTCAAAGGTCTGGAAGCCATGGGGGCTGAAATTACACAAACGGCCGGCTATATTGAAGCAAAAGCAGATCGACTTCATGGAGCGCATATCTATATGGACTTCCCATCAGTAGGTGCGACACAAAATATTATGATGGCTGCAACCTTGGCTGATGGAGTCACCGTGATTGAAAATGCTGCGCGGGAACCTGAGATTGTCGACCTAGCTCTTTTGCTTAATAAAATGGGAGCTAATGTCAAGGGGGCAGGAACTGAGACCTTGACCATCGTTGGTGTGGAGAGCTTGCACGGTGCAGACCACAATGTTGTGCAAGACCGCATCGAGGCTGGAACCTTTATGATTGGGGCAGCCATGACTGGTGGAGACGTATTAATCGAAGATGCCATTTGGGAACACAACCGTCCGCTTCTATCTAAGATGCAGGAGATGGGTGTAACGGTAACCGAAGAAGAAAATGGCATTCGGATTCAGTCGGATATCAGTAAGCTCCGTCCAGTAACCGTTAAAACCCTTCCCTACCCAGGATTCCCAACCGATATGCAGGCTCAATTCACAGCCTTGATGGCCATGGCTAAAGGTGAGTCAACCATGATTGAAACGGTCTTTGAGAATCGCTTCCAGCATTTGGAAGAAATGCGTCGGATGGGGGTTCATTCAGACATTATGCGCGATACAGCTCGCATCGTCGGAGGCGAAAGCTTCCAGGGAGCAGAGGTTATGTCGACCGATTTACGTGCGAGTGCAACGCTTGTTTTGATGGGATTAGTGGCAGAAGGAGAAACCAAAGTTAGCAAATTAAACCACTTAGACCGTGGCTATTACCAATTCCATGAAAAATTGGTGGCACTAGGTGCAGATGTGAAACGTGTAGAGGAAGCAGACGATGAAAACTAATCTTCGCTATGTAGGCAAACAGCTAGGAATTGTCCTTCTGTTAGCTGTGATCGGAATCATTATTTTTGCGGTTGGTTTAGTCATTGGCTATGGGGTGATTGGAGATGGAAAAAATCCATGGTCCATTCTCTCTCCGGATACCTGGTCAGAGATCATTGGGAAACTAACAGGCAAATAAGATTTAAATAAAATTTTTTAAAAAGGAGAGCAGCGAATCGAGTCAAAGACCCATCTAGCGCTGCTCTTTTTTGGAGAGAGGCATGACAAAACAAAGAGTAACAAAACGTACGAAACAAACACTAGCTGGGTTTGTGGTGGCAACAGCCCTAGCAATCGGTGGTTATTATTTTAATCAACCGACGGTAAAAGAAGCGACAGATCAGGTTGTTTCCGTAGTGACCAGCAGCCAAAATGAAACACCCAGTAAGGAATTAGCCAGCTCGGTGCTAACGAAATCTGCCCGTTCGCAATTGGGGAATGAGTTGGAATGGAATGGTGCTGGAGCCTTTGTAGTTAAGGGAAATCGAACAGATCTAGATGCCAGTGTTGCTAGTCAACCCTATGCGGATAACAAGACAAAAGAAGTCAATGGAAAGACTGTACCGACAGTTGCCAATGCCATCATGACCAAGGCGACTCGTCAGTACAGAGATCGCGATGCAACAGGAAATGGCCTAACCGATTGGAAACCTGCAGGTTGGCATCAGGTTCATAATCTGTCAGGCGAGTACGACCATGCGGTAGATCGGGGCCACCTATTGGGCTATGCCTTGATCGGTAATCTCAAAGGGTTTGATGCTTCGACTAGTAACCCCAAAAATATCGCTGTCCAAACGGCTTGGTCCAATCAAGCCAATGATCCTCATTCCACTGGTCAAAACTACTATGAGACCCTGGTTCGAAAGGCCTTAGATAAGAACAAGCGGATCCGCTATCGGGTGACCTTGATCTACAACCATCCAGAAGATCTGATTCCATTAGGATCACAGATCGAAGCCAAATCGAGTGACGGGACCCTTGAGTTCAATGTCTTTGTTCCCAATGTTCAAAGTGGGATTAGCCTGGATTACCAGACAGGAAAAGTAACCGTTCATCAATAAGCCAGAAAGCATGGCTATTTAAGTTATTTTTAAGAATGGGGTGTTACAATGGCATACCTTCTTTAAGAGAAAGGAGAATGTATGAGAACCATTTTTCGATTTTTCAGAGGAATCCTTCGCATGGCTTGGAGTCTTTTTTGGGGATTTTTCTGGACCATTGCCATCAGTTTTCTCGTTCTAGTGGGGATCATCTATTTCACAGATTCCCCTAGTTCTGGTATGGATGGAGTTGGGCGAGCCGCCCAAAAGGTTGTCTATCAAGTCGGCAATTTATTTGGTGATCAGGGCTTTGCATCGCGCTTTGGGATGACGTCTAGCTCACAGACCACGCAAACAGACAATCATGAGCATAGCGGTGCTCGCTGGGAGAAAGCGGAGGCCACGGTTTATCTAGATCCCAATATCAGTCAAACTTTTGTAAAAGCTTATCGGGATGCGATTGAAGCTTGGAACCAAACAGGCGCCTTTACCTTTAAGTTGGTTACAAATGAAAAAGAAGCTAATGTCGTCTTGACTGAGATGGACAATGCTACGGTTTCTGCTGCAGGAGAGACTGCCTCTCAGACCAACCTCTTAACCAACCGATTCACCCATATCACGATTCGTCTTAATCGCCATTATCTGTTAAATTACGTTTATAACTACAGTTATGAACGAATTGTTAATACAGCTGAGCATGAGTTAGGCCATGCCATTGGTTTGGACCACACTGATGGAGAATCGGTTATGCAACCGGCTGGCTCTTTCTACAGTATTCAAGATTCCGATGTAGAGGCAGTTCGACAATTGTACAAGGAAGAATAACATACAATCTATCATTGAAAAGTTCTGGGCCCCAAGGGCTCAGGATTTTTTTGATCGCTCGTCTTTCCTTGTTTAATCTGAAAAAAGATAGTAAAATAAGAACATGATTATTTTACAAGCTAACAAAATTGAACGCTCTTTTGCAGGGGAGGTTCTTTTTGATAACATCAGCCTGCAAGTGGATGAACGGGACCGGATTGCCCTGGTCGGAAAGAACGGAGCCGGTAAGTCTACGCTCTTGAAAATCTTGGTCGGAGAAGAAGAGCCGACTTCTGGGGAAATCAATAAAAAGCGGGACCTTTCCCTCTCTTATCTGGCCCAAGATAGCCGCTTTGAGTCGTCCAATACCATCTACGATGAAATGCTCCATGTCTTTGACGATCTCAGAAAGACCGAGAAAACTTTACGGCAGATGGAGCTTGCGATGGGGGAAAAAACTGGGGCTGATTTGGAGAAACTCATGCAGGATTATGACCGGCTATCGGAAGAATTTCGTCAGGCTGGTGGCTTTACCTATGAAGCTGATATCCGCGCTATTCTCAACGGCTTTAAGTTCGATGAGTCCATGTGGCAGATGAAGATTGAAGAGTTATCTGGTGGCCAAAATACCCGTCTCGCTCTGGCCAAGATGCTTCTAGAAAAACCAAATCTTTTGGTATTGGACGAGCCGACCAACCACTTGGATATTGAGACCATCGCCTGGTTGGAAAACTATCTGGTCAATTATAGCGGAGCTCTTCTCATTGTCAGCCACGACCGGTATTTCCTCGATAAAGTTGCTACCATTACCTTGGACTTGACCAAGCATTCTTTAGATCGCTATGTCGGTAATTACTCCAGCTTTGTGGAGCAAAAAGAACAAAAATTGCTGACCGAAGCCAAGAACTACGAGAAGCAACAAAAAGAAATTGCTGCGCTGGAAGACTTTGTTAATCGCAATTTGGTGCGGGCGTCGACCACCAAACGGGCCCAGTCTCGGCGCAAGCAGTTGGAAAAAATGGAGCGCCTAGACAAGCCGGAAGCTGGGACTAAGTCTGCCCATATGACCTTCCATTCTGATAAGACATCGGGAAATGTCGTCTTAACAGTAGAAGAGGCAGCCGTCGGCTATGACAATCAAATCCTCTCAGAGCCAATTAATTTGGATATCCGCAAGATGAATGCGGTCGCTATTGTAGGACCAAATGGAATCGGGAAATCTACTCTTATCAAGTCCATCGTCGGGCAGATTCCTTTTATCAAGGGTGAAGTTCGTTTTGGGGCCAATGTCGAGGTAGGCTACTATGACCAGACTCAGAGTAAGCTAACCCCTCACAACAGTGTCTTGGATGAGCTCTGGAATAACTTTAAACTGACACCAGAAGTGGAGATCCGCAATCGCCTGGGAGCCTTTCTTTTCTCTGGGGATGATGTCAAGAAAACTGTCGGCATGCTGTCAGGTGGAGAGCGGGCGCGTCTGCTCTTGGCCAAGCTGTCCATGGAGAATAACAATTTCTTGATTCTCGATGAGCCAACCAACCACTTGGATATCGATAGCAAGGAAGTGCTGGAAAATGCCTTGATTGATTTTGATGGGACCTTGCTCTTTGTCAGTCACGACCGTTACTTTATCAATCGGGTAGCTACTCAAGTTTTGGAACTCTCAGAAGAGGGCTCAACTCTTTATCTAGGAGACTACGACTATTATCTGGAGAAAAAAGCGGAGTTAGAGGCTCTTGCTGCAGTACAAGCAGAAGCTATGCCTGTTTCTTCTACGGAGGAAGTCACCAGCAATGACTACCACTTGCAGAAGCAAAACCAGAAGGAACTCCGTAAAATCACTCGTCGCATTGAGCAATTGGAAGCAGAGATGGAAGAGCTGGATCAGAAAATCCAAGACATCACCGAAACTATGCATAGCACCAACGATGCAGCTGACTTGGTTCAACTGCAAAGTGAGCTGGATCAACTGACTGTCCAGCAGGAAGCCGTCATGGAAGAGTGGGCAGAACTGTCAGAGCAGGTAGAATAGATGGACGATCTTGGAAAAGTTTTTCGTGAATTTCGAATCAGTAAAAATTATTCATTGAAAGAAGCTGCAGGAGAGGCCTGCTCGACCTCCCAATTATCCCGTTTTGAATTGGGGGAGTCGGATCTGGCTGCTTCGCGCTTCTTTGACATTTTGGACAATATCCATGTGACGATTGAGAATTTTATGGATAAGGCCAGAAATTTTCAACACCATGAGCATGTCGCTTTGATGGCTCAGATTATTCCGCTTTACTACTCAAATGATATTGCAGGTTTTAAAAAGCTTCAAAGAGAACAACTTGAAAAAGCCAAGAGTTCGACCAATCCTCTCTATTTTGAGCTGAACTGGATCCTGCTACAAGGCCTGATTTGTCAGAGAGATGCTAGTTATACCATGAAGCAGCGTGATCTAGACAAGGTGGCGGATTACCTCTTTCAAACGGAAGAGTGGACCATGTATGAATTGATCCTCTTTGGCAATCTCTACAGCTTTTATGATGTGGACTATGTCACACGGCTTGGGAGAGAAGTGATGGAGCGTGAAGATTTCTACAAGGAAATTGGTCGCCATCGAAAACTGGTCTTGATTCTGGCTCTGAATTGCTACCAACATTGTTTAGAACACCGTTCTTTTGAAAACGCCAGCTATTTTGAAGCCTATGTAGAAAAGATTATCGGGAAGAGCATCAAACTCTACGAACGCAATATCTTTCATTACCTTAAGGGATTTGCTCGGTACCAAAAGGGGCAAACAGAAGAAGGGCGGCAGCAAATGCAGGAAGCCATGCATATTTTTGACGTGCTGGGACTGCCGGAGCAGGTGGCCTATTATCAAGAACACTTTGATAAATTTGTAATAGATGAATGTTCCTAAATAGGACAGAGATAAAGGAGATTTTATGAACCGACATGCGGTCCAATTAATTAGTCGTGGAGCTATTAACAAAATTGGAAATATGCTCTATGACTACGGAAATAGTGTCTGGTTGGCCTCGATGGGGACTATAGGAAAGACGGTATTAGGGATCTATCAGATTTCTGAGTTAGTGACAGGGATTCTCGTGAATCCTTTTGGAGGAGTGATTTCGGACCGTTTTTCTCGTCGCAAGATTTTGATGACAACCGACTTGGTTTGTGGTCTCCTTTGTTTGGGAATTTCTTTTATCACAAATGATAGCTTGATGATTGCAGGCCTGATTGTTGCCAATATTGTCCAGGCCATTGCTTTTGCTTTCTCTCGTACGGCTAATAAAGCCATTATCACAGAAGTTGTAGAAAAGGATGAGATTGTGACCTATAATGCCCGCTTGGAGTTGACCTTACAAGTGGTCGGTGTTAGTTCTCCTGTGTTCTCTTTCCTTGTTTTACAATTTGCCAGTCTCCATGCGACTCTCTTACTAGATGCGCTAACTTTTTTCATCGCCTTTGTTCTGGTCGCTTTCCTTCCGAAAGAAGAAGCCAAGGTTCAGGAAAAGAAACGGCTTACGGGAAAAGATATTTTTTCGGATATGAAGGATGGATTGCACTATATCTGGCATCAGAAAGAGATTTTCTTTCTCTTGTTGGTGGCTTCCAGCGTCAATTTCTTTTTTGCAGCTTTTGAGTTTTTGATTCCTTTTTCGAATCGCCTTTACGGGGTCAAAGGAGCATATGCGACCATCTTAACCTTGGGCGCTATTGGCTCTATCATCGGAGCCTTGATTGCTAATAAATTTAAATCAAGCATGGAAATGCTACTTTTCTTATTGATTTTAACAGGAGTAGGAGTCTTCATGATGGGCTTGCCCCTTCCGCCTCTTCTTTCCTTTTCTGGAAATCTAGTCTGTGAGCTCTTTATGACAATTTTTAACATCCACTTTTTTACCCAGGTTCAAACCAAGGTAGAAGGAGACTATCTGGGCCGGGTCTTAAGCACCATTTTTACCTTGGCCATTCTCTTTATGCCTGTGGCTAAAGGCTTGATGACCTGGTTGCCAAGTGTCCGTGTAGAATCTTTTCTCTTGATAGGAGCTGGCGTCATCCTCTTTTCACTCTTAGCACAAGTAGTCGCCAAGAAATTACAAGCAAAAGAAGGTACATCAGCATAAAAAAAGCACCGATCGGTGCTTTTTTAGTTGTTATTTTTTTCTTCTATTTTAACTTCTTTCTTTTCTTCCTCCAGTTGCTTTTGAGTGCTCTTGAGTTCTTTTTTTAGGGAGAAGCCCTTTGAAAAATTAACCAAGGTCATGACAAATGCACCCAAGAGGACACAGAGCAAGATCAGAATGATCAAGGGCAATTTAAATTGGACCAAGAGGAAATTCACAGTGACTGATTGCATGTTTGCAAGGGAAATACCAGCAATCAATAAAATTAAAAGTAATAAAGCAATGTAGTGTAGATTATTTTTGTTCATCATTATCTCCTTATTGTTCAGCAGGGGCCTTGCTTTTCACATCAGCGTACTCTTCCGGCTGCTCTAGGCTTAGAATCTCCTCATAAGCCGGTAGGGAAAGGTCCTTGCCATATTTATTTTTTAAAGCAGTGCTCACTAGTCGATAGGCCAAATTGGCATTTCGGGACAAGATAGGACCGTGGAAGTAGCTGCCAAAGACGTTCTTGTAATGAACCCCTTCGCACCCATCTTCTTTGTTGTTCCCATTTCCATAGACGACCTTACCCAGCGGTTTTTCATCCTCAGCCAAGAAGGTCCGACCTTGGTGGTTTTCAAAACCATAATAGGTTTCGTTAAATTCTTCGTTATGGATTTTGATATCACCGATATAGCGGTTGTTGACTTGGTTGAGCGTATAGTGGCCCATAATGCCAAGTCCCTCAATGCGTTTGCCAGAAGCTTCAATGTAGTATTGGCCTAGAAGCTGAAAGCCACCACAGATAGCAAGGACTACACCATCGTCATGAATGAAGCGTTCGAGGTCTTCTTTTTTATCTGGTAGATCCTCGGATACAATGGTCTGTTCGTAGTCTTGCCCGCCGCCGAAAAAGGCGATATCGTAGACATCAGGGTCGAACCGGTCTTTGAGAGAGACGATATCAACAGTGACATGGGCTCCAAGCTTTTCCGCAACGTACTTGAGCATGAGGATATTTCCATTGTCCCCATAGGTATTCATTAAGTTGCCATAGAGATGGGCAATGCGCAGGCTGTAGGGATACTGTGCCTGATCAGAAGATTCTAGGGAAGTATAAGTCATTAGTGCATCTCCTTTTCAATCAGGTGTTCTTGGGCCAAGAGTTCACGGAATTCTAGCATGGCTGTATAGGTAGCTAAAATGTAAGCATGAGGGGTTTCCTGTTGCTGGATACGTTGGAAGACCTCTTTTAAATCAGCCATTTCTGTGATCTTTTCTGCAGGATAGCCAGTGACCCGAAGTCGTCGAGCAATCTCAGAGTGGCGTACCCCTCCGGCGTTGATTTCTGGGATGTCCATCTGGGTGATTTGCTCAAAGTCCGCATCCCAAATCCAGCTGGTATCGATTCCGTCTGCATAATTTGCATTGAGGAGGACTGACAAGCTAAAGGAATATGGTGCTAGTTTGATCATTTCAATGGCTTGGGTCGCACCAACCGGATTTTTAATCAGGACCAAGGTACATTCCTTATCCCCAATCTTAAAGGTTTCCTGGCGACCAAAGACAGCGCGACTGCGATCGAATCCTTGTTTGATGACTTCGGGCTGTACTCCAAAGAATCCAGCAACAGAGACAGCCGCTAAGGCATTGTAGATGTTGTAGAGACCACCGATATTGATGTGGTAATCTTGCCCTTGGATCCGGAATTGGGAAGAGCGATGGGTTAAAGACAGTAAGTCGGACACGGCATAAGTCAGAGGAGGCCGGTGGAACCCACAGTGCTCACAGATATAATCTCCCAGGTTAGCATAGGTATTGAGCTTGTACTTGAGGATGTTGTGGCAATGCGGGCACAGGATTCCTTCTGTATTGTAATGAGCTAGTTGTGGCTCTGATTTGTCTGTATCAAATCCGTAATATTGGATCGGATTGGATAAGGTCTGACTATTAAAGAGCGGACTATCTCCATTTAACAGAACCGTCGCAGTTGGGACCTTGTGAATGGCATCCAAAATCATTTGGTAGGTCGTATAGATCTCTCCATAGCGGTCCATCTGATCTCGGAAAATATTGGTGACCACAAAAAGGCTGGGCTTAATATAATCACAAATCCGAGAGAGGCTGGCCTCGTCAATTTCAAGTACCGCAATCGGTCGATTTGATTTCGAATGCTTAGCCCGTAAGAAGGTCGTTGTAATCCCAGAGATCATATTGGCCCCACTTGGATTGGTTAAAATCGGTCCAAAAGCTTCTTGGAGAATACCTACGGTTAGCGCAGTGGTCAGGGTTTTTCCATTTGTCCCTGTAATCACAACAATCTCATAGTTTTTGGCCAGTTGACTGAGAATATCTTTATCAAATTTGAGGGCTACTTTACCTGGTAGGGTTGATCCCCGCCCCATTTTTTCTAGAATAGAGCCGGAAAGCTTTCCTGCCAGAAGACCCAAGGTTGTATTTATCTTCATAAATCATATTTTATCATAAAAAGCATCAGAAGGTTACAGAAAAATCTGTTGAAACATGTTATAATAAGGTGATGTCTTTTAGAGAAGTGGTAGGTATGAGAATATGAATATTCAACAGTTTACAAATCCACAATTTTGGACCAGTTTGTTCCCGAATTGGTGGAGTATTATTATCAATATCATTGATATTGCCCTGGTGGCTTGGTTGTTGTATTTTTTGATCAAGGCCATCGTGGGGACCAAGATCATGATTTTGGTTCGTGGAGTTATTATCTTTTTCTTGGTGCAGTTTTTAGCCAATTTCTTAGGGCTCACGACTATTTCATGGCTGATCAATCAAGTGATTACCTATGGGGTTATCGCCCTGGTTGTGATTTTCTCCCCTGAGATTCGGATTGGTTTAGAGCGTCTGGGTCGGGCGACAGAATTCTTTACGACGAGTGAAGTCAGTCAGGAAGAGAAGATGGTGCAGGCCTATGTCAAGGCAGTAGCTTATATGAGCCCACGTAAGATTGGTGCCTTGGTAGCTATTCAAGGAGCCAGAACCCTTCAGGAATATATTTCCACAGGGATTCCTCTAGATGCAGATATTTCAGGAGAATTGCTGATTAATATCTTCATTCCTAATACTCCTTTACACGATGGTGCCGTCATTGTTCGCAATGATAAAATCGCTGTTTCTTGTGCCTACCTGCCCTTGACAGAAAACACTGGAATTTCAAAAGAGTTCGGAACGCGTCACCGCGCAGCCATTGGTTTATCTGAAGTTTCCGATGCTTTTACCTTTGTGGTATCAGAAGAAACAGGCGGGATCTCTGTGACCTATAATGGAACTTTCCGACACGATTTAACCTTAGAAGAGTTCGAGGCAGAATTGAGAGCCTTCTTGGTTCCTGAAGAGAATAAAACGACTAGTTGGAAAGAGCGTCTTTTTGGGAGGGTAACAAAATGAGATCGAAAAAAGAATTTCTTTATGTTTTCGCCTCCGTCTTATTGTCCTTTATCTTGTTTATCAATGCGTCATCCTTTAATTTTCAAAATAATAGTAGCGCTAGACAAGTGAGTTCAGAGACCTACACCAATACCTTGACCAATATTCCAATTGATGCCAAGTACAATGACAAGACATACTTTGTCAGTGGGTTAACATCAGAGGTAACGGTCTTTCTAAAGGGTTCAAACCGGGTCGCTCTAGCAAGCGAAATGCAGCCAGGAACGCGAAAATTTCGCGTGGTAGCCGATCTTCGTAAGGCCAAGGAAGGTACCGTCGAAGTACCGTTGATTGTAGAAGATCTTCCGGCTGGTTTGACCGCAACCGTAGAGCCTCAGAAAGTTTCTGTAAAAATCGGGAAGAAAGCGAAAAAATCGTTTTCGGTCAGGGCTACGATCCCGGACAATCAAATTGTGGATGGAATAACGGTTTCGGATATTTCTCTTGAAACCACCAAGGTAGAAGTGACCAGCGATCAAGAAACCTTGAGTCGCATTGATCATGTCCAAGCGGTCTTCCCATCCAGTGAGATCATTAGTGGAAATTATAGCGGAACTATTTCCTTAAATGCAGTAGATGCTCAAGGAAATGTTCTACCAGGTCTGGTGAATCCGAGTGAAACACGGATTCAAGTGACCACAAAGAGTAGCTCGTCTACGTCAAGCTCAAGCAGTTCGTCGTCGACTTCCTCCAGTTCAAGTAATTAGAAAGTAAAAAAGGTAATAAAGAATGGGTAAATATTTTGGAACGGACGGTGTCCGTGGAGAAGCAAATGTAGAATTAACGCCAGAATTGGCTTTTAAACTAGGCCGTTTCGGTGGCTATGTCTTGAGCCAACACGAAGAAGAAACGCCCTTGGTATTTGTTGGACGTGATACACGTATTTCTGGTGAAATGTTAGAGCATGCCTTAATTGCTGGCCTCTTATCTGTTGGAATTCGCGTCTACAAGTTGGGTGTGATTGCAACACCAGGTGTCGCTTATCTAGTTCGTACGGAAAAAGCCAGCGCCGGAGTTATGATTTCTGCTAGCCACAATCCAGCCTTGGATAATGGCATCAAATTCTTTGGTGGTGATGGCTTCAAATTGGATGACGATCGCGAGCTTGAAATTGAAGCCTTGCTTGATGCTGCTGAAGATACGCTTCCACGTCCAAGTGCCCAAGGTTTAGGAACAGTCATGGAATATCCAGAAGGCTTGCGTAAGTATCAAGAATTCCTTGTATCGACAGGCGTCCAACTCGAGGGCATGCACGTAGTCTTAGATACAGCAAATGGTGCAGCCTCTACTAGTGCCCGTCAAATCTTTGCAGATTTGGGAGCTCAATTGACTGTCATCGGTGAAAACCCAGATGGTTTGAACATCAATGATGGGGTTGGTTCTACTCACCCAGAGCATTTGCAAGAGAAAGTCAAAGAAGTAGGTGCAGCGATTGGTCTTGCCTTTGACGGAGACAGCGATCGCTTGATTGCTGTTGATGAAAATGGAGAAATCGTTGACGGAGATAAGATCATGTACATCATCGGTTCTTATCTTTCAAGCAAGGGCTTGCTCGAAAAAAATACGATCGTCACAACCGTCATGTCCAATCTCGGCTTCCACAAGGCATTAGATGCGAAGGGAATTCAAAAAGAAATCACAGCTGTTGGAGATCGTTATGTGGTCGAAGAAATGCGCAAGTCAGGATACAATCTTGGTGGTGAACAATCTGGTCACGTAGTCATCATGGATTACAACACAACAGGTGATGGTCAATTAACAGGCGTTCAATTGACAAAAATCATGCAAGAAACCGGCAAGAAATTATCTGAATTGGCTGCTGAAGTAACCATTTATCCACAAAAACTGGTCAATATCCGGGTTGAAAATAGCATGAAAGACAAGGCGATGGAAGTGCCTGCTATTCGTGAAATCATTGAAAAAATGGAAGCGGAAATGGCAGGAAATGGACGCATCCTCGTGCGTCCAAGTGGAACTGAACCCCTCCTTCGTGTCATGGCAGAAGCTCCTACCGACCAAGAAGTCGATTACTATGTGGATACCATTGCTGCAGTTGTCCAAGCAGAAATTGGTCTTTAAATCTATAAAAAATAGCTCGCAAACAGGCGAGCAGAGGAGGAATTTATGAAACAGGTCCGTCAAATTGTATGGTCACTTGTCTTAGTGCTAACGATTCTATTCACAGCTGGTTTGACTAAAACAATTCAGGCCGCTGAAGTCTCGTCTTATACACAGACAGCACGCTTAACGAAAGATGGCAATCCTTTAACGAATGGCAGCAAGGTGTTGACGAATGAAAAATTGTCAGCAAGCATTTCTTTGACCTTCCCTGATTCGCAAGCCATTCAAGCTGGTGATACTTTAACAATTAGCTTACCAAAAGAATTAACCCTCTACACAGCATTGGAATTCAATGTTCTTGAGGAAGGCCAATCAAATGGTCAAACTGTGGGGAAAGCTGTCGTTGATACAGGTAAGAAAACAGTGACCGTTACCTTTAATGATTATTTCGCATCTCATCCACTTAACAAGCGAGTTGCCTTGCATTTTGATGTAAAAGTAGACTCAGAAGTGGTCACTAAAACATCCCCAATCCAATTTAAACTAGGCAATACAGATTTTTCATTGAATTATGAAAAGACTGATGGAGAAGCTGGAGACTATGAGATGAAATATGGCTACCAAGATAAGTCTGATCCAACCATTATTAAATGGCGAATTATCTTAAATGCCCGCCAAGATATGCTTCGTGGAATGGTTATTAAAGACCAGTTCGGAGATGGTTTAACTTTAGTTGAAGGTAGCTTGCGTGCGGTTCGCTATGCTCCTGTACAAGGTGGGATCAAGAACGAAGCTCAGATCTTGAGTCTCCCAGTTCTAGATAACTTTACTAAAAAAGCTGTTTTCGATAAGAATGCAGATGGAAAGATCACAGGTTTTACAATTGAATTTGGTGATAATTACAATTGGCCAATGTATATTGAATATTCTACAAAAGTAGCTCCTGGAACTAAAGTCGGTGATATTGTCCATAATACATTAACATGGACGGCAACCAATTTCCCAGCACCGCGTAGTTTAACCCGTGAGGTGAGATTGGAATCAGGAACCGGAGAGGGATTAGGTGAGAAAGATCAAACGCCACCGACATCTAGCTCAACCTCCTCATCAAGTTCTAGTTCTTCATCAAGTTCTAGTTCTTCATCAAGTTCTAGTTCTTCATCAAGCTCATCATCTTCAACGAGTTCTAGTTCTTCATCAAGTTCATCATCTTCAACGAGTTCCAGTTCTACATCGAACTCAATATCCACATCAAGTTCTTCATTGAAATCATCTTCATCTTCTGTTAAAGAAGAAGCCCCAAAACCTGGTAAGAAAAAAGTTCTTCCAAGTACAGGTGAAAAGATGACACCGGTGGTTCTTATCATGGGTGTCTTCCTAGCAGTTCTATCGGTTGGTATTTTACGTGTAAAAAAAGATTCTTAAAATGATCAATGAAAGATCAGACTTCTGTCTGGTCTTTTTGTGTAGGCTCGATTTGAAAAATCCCCTATTTCGTGGTAAAATAGGGCTAATGAATTTATAGTAATCGAGGTATTAGAAGTGGCTTTTGGAGATAACGGAAAACGTAAAAAAACACCATTTGAAATGATCACGATGGTTGTCATTGTGATTATGTTGATTGTAACGGTTGGTGCAATCTTTGCAACCGCAATTGGTGCTCTTTCTTACTAAGACGCACGCAGAAATAAAGGAAATCATCTATTTATGAGTATGTTTTTAGATACAGCCAAGATTAAGGTCAAGGCTGGAAATGGCGGCGATGGCATGGTGGCCTTTCGCCGTGAAAAATATGTCCCTAATGGCGGACCTTGGGGTGGTGATGGAGGTCGTGGTGGCAATGTCATCTTCGTTGTAGACGAAGGCTTGCGTACCTTGATGGACTTCCGTTATAACCGGCATTTCAAAGCCCAAAATGGGGAAAAAGGAATGACCAAAGGGATGCACGGACGGGGAGCAGAAGATCTCTATGTGCGAGTACCGCAAGGAACGACCGTCCGAGATGCTGAGACTGGCAAGGTCATTACGGACCTAGTCGAGAATGGACAAGAGTACATTGTTGCCCACGGTGGCCGTGGCGGACGTGGAAACATTCGTTTTGCCACTCCTAAAAATCCAGCCCCAGAGATTTCTGAGAATGGGGAGCCTGGTCAGGAACGCGAACTCGAATTAGAACTCAAGGTCTTGGCAGACGTTGGTTTGGTTGGCTTTCCTTCTGTTGGAAAATCAACCCTTCTCAGTGTGATCACTTCAGCCAAACCAAAGATTGGAGCTTATCATTTCACAACCATCGTTCCAAATTTGGGCATGGTTCGGACACCGTCAGGTGAATCCTTTGCAGTCGCAGACCTTCCTGGATTGATTGAAGGAGCTAGCCAAGGAGTCGGACTCGGAACCCAGTTCCTTCGTCACATCGAGCGCACCCGTGTTATCTTGCATGTTATTGATATGTCGGCGAGTGAAGGACGCGACCCTTATGAAGACTATGTTCAAATTAATAAAGAGCTTGAAACCTATAATCTTCGTTTGATGGAGCGACCTCAGATTATCGTGGCAAATAAGATGGATATGCCAGAGAGCCAAGAAAACTTGAAAGAGTTCAAGAAGAAATTGGCGTCCAATTACGATGAGTTTGATGAATTGCCACAGATCTTCCCGATCTCTAGTTTGGCGCATCAAGGTTTGGACAACTTGTTAGAAGCAACAGCAGAATTGTTAGACAAAACGCCAGAATTCCTCTTGTATTCAGAAGACGAAATGGCCCAAGAAGAAGTCTACTATGGCTTTGATGAAGACCAGCCAGCCTTTGACATCAGTCGGGATGACGATGCCGCTTGGGTCTTGTCTGGTGAAAAACTTGAAAAACTCTTTAATATGACGAATTTCGATCGTGATGAAGCGGTCATGAAATTTGCTCGTCAATTGCGTGGCATGGGGGTTGATGAAGCTCTCCGTGCGCGTGGGGCAAAAGATGGCGATATTGTCCGGATCGGTAAATTTGAATTTGAGTTTGTAGATTAGGATAGATCCCCAGCGGATCAAGGATTCCAAATAAGAAGTGAGGCTTTTTCAGTGGGAGATAAACCAATATCTTTTCGAGATGAAAATGGAAATTTTGTTTCAGCAGCCGATGTTTGGAATGCTGAAAAACTAGAAGAACTCTTTAATACGCTAAATCCTAAGCGCAAATTGCGCTTACAAAGGGAAAAATTAGCAAAAGAAAACCAGCAGAAGTAAATAGACTTGGAGAATACTATGGCAAAAACAATTCATACAGATAAAGCACCCGCAGCAATCGGACCTTATGTTCAAGGGAAAATCGTAGGTAATCTTCTCTTTGCAAGCGGACAAGTTCCCTTGTCACCTGAAACAGGAGAAATCATTGGCGAAACCATCCAAGAACAAACAGAACAAGTCTTAAAGAATATTGGGGCTATTTTGGAAGAGGCTGGGACAGACTTTGACCACGTGGTGAAAACCACTTGTTTCTTAAGTGATATGAATGACTTTGTACCTTTTAATGAGGTCTATAAAACAGTCTTTACCACAGAGTTTCCAGCTCGATCTGCTGTTGAAGTAGCACGCCTGCCACGTGATGTGAAGGTTGAAATTGAAGTTATTGCGGAAATCAAAGCCTAATAACCATTCAAAGACAAAAAGACAGAGTGGAGAGCAGGAAACTGTAGGCCACTCTGTTTTATTTATGGGAGGAGAAAATGACAGAAAGTAAGATTCAACTGGTCATGGTAACCGGGATGAGCGGTGCGGGAAAGACCGTCGCCATCCAATCGTTTGAGGATTTGGGTTACTTTACCATCGATAATATGCCACCGGCGCTCTTGCTGAAATTTATTGAGCTCATGCGTCATAGCCCGGATAACAATAAATTAGCCGTTGTTGTGGACATGCGGAGCCGTTCTTTTTTCAATGAAATTCGCACCATTTTGGATGAATTGGACAACCAAGAAGACCTCGATTTCAAGGTCTTGTTCTTGGATGCCACTGACAGTGAGTTGGTAGCACGATACAAGGAAACCCGTCGTAGTCACCCACTAGCGGCAGATGGCCGTGTCTTGGATGGGATTACCCTAGAGCGCGAACTCTTGTCACCATTAAAAAATATCAGTCAAAATGTGGTGGATACGACTGAGTTGACGCCTCGTAACCTGAGAAAAACGATCGCAGAACAATTTGCCAGTCAAGATAATCAGCCAGATTTTCGGGTTGAGGTCATGTCATTTGGGTTTAAATATGGCCTTCCGATAGATGCTGACCTTGTGTTTGACGTTCGTTTTCTTCCAAATCCCTACTATAAATTGGAACTTCGGAATTTAACCGGTCAGGATCCAGCAGTCTATGATTATGTCATGGATCACCCTGAATCAGAGGACTTTTATCGTCACCTTCATGACTTGATCGTTCCTATTTTACCGTCTTATAAACGAGAAGGTAAATCCGTTCTCACCATCGCTATGGGCTGTACCGGTGGGCAACACCGTTCAGTAGCCTTTGCAGAGCGTTTAGCGCATGATTTAGAAAAAAATTGGCAGGTCAATTGCAGTCATAGAGACAAGGACAGACGGAAAGAAACGGTGAATCGCTCATGAGAAAACCTAAAGTAACCGTTATTGGAGGAGGAACAGGGATTTCTGTTATCCTCGATAGTCTGAGAAAGAAACCGGTCGATATTACTGCCATCGTAACCGTTGCAGATGATGGTGGGAGTTCAGGTGAATTGCGGAAGAACATCCAAAAATTGACACCACCTGGGGATCTTCGAAATGTGCTGGTTGCCATGTCAGATATGCCTCGTTTTTATGAGAAGGTCTTTCAATACCGCTTTGCTGACGATGATGGCCCTTTGGCTGGCCACCCTTTGGGAAACTTGATCATTGCAGGGATTTCAGAGATGCAAGGCTCGACCTATAATGCCATGCAGTTGTTAACCAAGTTCTTTCATACGACCGGCAAGATCTATCCTTCCAGTGATAGTCCCTTGACCCTTCATGCCGTCTTTCAAGATGGAAAAGAAGTGGTAGGAGAAAGCCACATTGCTAACTACACCGGCATGATTGATCATGTCTATGTGACCAATACCTTCGATCAAGAGCGTCCAAAAGCTAGTAAGAAAGTGGTGGAAGCTATTCTTGAAAGTGATATGGTCGTCTTGGGTCCTGGTTCGCTCTTTACCTCGATCCTTCCAAATTTGATGATCGATGAGATTGGGAAAGCCATCCTTGAAACCAAGGCTCAGGTAGCCTATGTTTGTAACATCATGACCCAAAGAGGAGAAACCGAGCATTTCACAGACAGTGACCACGTTGCCGTTCTCCATAAACATTTGGGAGAGAAGTTCATCGATACCGTCCTTGTCAATATCAATCAGGTTCCCGCAGCTTACATGAACAGCAATAAATTTGATGAATACTTGGTGCAGGTAGAGCACGATTTTAAGGGGCTGCACTCGCAAGTTCCCCAAGTGATTTCTTCTGATTTCTTGAAGCTGGTCAATGGAGGAGCCTTTCATGATGGCGAAAAAGTAGTCGAAGAGTTGATGCAGATCGTGCAGGTGAGAAAATGAGTTTTACGGTTCGTGTCAAAGAAGAATTATTGTCTCTCAAGCGATTTGAAAAGAGTGAATTGGCTGCCATTATCAAGATGTCTGGAAGTCTTGGGATTTCAATGGGGGGCTTGACGCTCTCAGTGACGACAGAAAATGCCAAGATCGCTCGCCATATCTATGAATTGTTGCATCATTTCTATGAGGCCAAATCGGATATCCGCCACCACCAAAAAACCAATTTGAAAAAAAATCGTGTTTACACAGTATTCTTGGATGAGAAGGTGGAAGAGATTCTAGCTGACTTGCATTTGGCAGATGCCTTCTTTGGGATTGAAACAGGTATTGATGCTAGTGTTTTAGAAGATGAAGCAGCTAGTCGTGCTTATCTCCGGGGGGCTTTTCTGTCGAGTGGTTCCATCAAGGATCCTGAAAAAGGGAAGTACCAGCTGGAAATTCATTCTGTTTATACAGACCACGCGGAAGGAATTGCCCTTCTCATGCAAGGATTTTTACTAGATGCGAAAACCATCGAGCGGAAAAAAGGAGTGGTGACCTATCTGCAACGAGCGGAAGATATTATTGATTTTCTCATTGTAGTAGAGGCCATGCAAGCCATGCAGGAATTTGAGTCTATCAAGGTCATGAGAGAGACGCGCAATGACCTCAATCGGGCCAATAATGCCGAGATGGCCAACATTCAGCGCACAGTCACAGCTAGCATGAAAACCATTAATAATATTAGTAAAATTGTGGATACGGTCGGCCTAGGGAGTTTACCAAGTGACTTGCAAGAAGTTGCCTATATCCGGATGAACCATCCAGATTATTCCATCCAGCAGATCGCAGATAGCTTGCAACAACCTATTTCAAAAAGCGGCGTCAATCACCGCTTGCGTAAGATCAATAAGATCGCAGACGATTTAGACAAATAAAAAAGGCCAAAGGCCTTTCATAATGAGGATAAAGTCTTTTTAAAAACTTTCCTTAGGTGAGTACGGACGTCAGCGAACTTCATAGAAGTTCCATGACTTAGTTTTTAGCCTAATGTCTCAAAACTCCCGAGTGCCTGAAACGTAATGTTTCAGGCACTTTTCTCGCAGCGGAAAGTTTTTGTATTTTCTTGATTCATACTAAAAATAGGAACTCATTTTTACTTCTTTGCAGAATCGATTAACTTAAAATAGTTTGACTTCAATTTAAAAAAGGCCAAAGGCCTTTTTTATTATAAACTAGTTGAGTGGGTTGGTTGGACTTTCTTATCTGGATAGATGTAGTTGATGGCATTGTTTACGGCTGTTGGAGCTTCCCCCAGACCTGTAGCGATGAGATCGATCTTTCCTTCATAGAAGCAGCAGTCTCCACAAGCATAAATTCCAGGAAGGCTGGTTTCTTGTTTTTGGTTGACCTTGATTTTATGGCGTTGCAATTCTACACCCCATTCTTTCAAGTTTCCGATTGAAGATTTAAAGCCATAGTTGACAAATAAGTGATCAATCGGAATGAGTTCGGTTTCATCGGTTTTAACTTTTGTGATTTCAAGATGAGTGGCATGACCATTTTCGCCAATCAAGCGGCTAGGAACAAATGGTGTTTTGATGCTAACAGAAGATTGTTTGAGTTCTTCTACACTATGTTCTAAAGCACGGAAGTTATCCCGACGATGAATGATCGTAGTTGGAGCAATCTTGTCAAAAGCAAGAGCCCAGTCTACAGCAGAGTCTCCACCACCAAGGACGGTCACCTGCTGTCCTTCATATTGTTGGATGTTCGAAACATGATAGTGGACGTTATCAAAGTCTTCAGCTCCCTCAATGTCAAGGGCGCGTGGCTTAAAGGCACCACCGCCCATGGCTATAATGACTGCTTTAGACTGATGCACTTGGCGAGAAGTAGTGATGGTGAAGAGGTCGCCTTCTTTTCGAATATCCTCTACAGTTTCATTGAGAAAGATCGGTGTATCAAACCGTTTGACTTGCTCGATCAAGCGGTTGCTCAATTCTTCACCAGTCAAATTGGTAAAGCCAGGTACATCGAGGATACTCTTTTCTGGATAGAGAATAGCTGGTTGCCCTCCCAGTTGAGGTAAGGAATCAATCAGTTTGACTTTTACTTGGCGCATATTGCCATAAAAAGCAGCAAACAGACCAACTGGTCCGCCTCCAACAATTGTAATATCATAAATTTCTGACATAGTATCTCCTTCAGGGTTTTCTTTGTTTCCATTGTATCATAAAATGGGAAGAATGAAAAAGTTGGAAAAAGAAATGATATGAAGGCTAGGAGGGCTAGAAAAGTTTCAAAAGATCTTGACAGCGTCCTTAAAGTGTGATAAAATGATTAAGATTTTAGGCTTGAAGGGAGTGAAAAATATGTCAAAAACAGTAGTACGTAAGAATGAATCTCTTGACGATGCTCTTCGTCGTTTCAAACGTGCGGTTACTAAAGCTGGTACTCTTCAAGAAACACGCAAACGTGAATTCTATGAAAAACCTTCTGTAAAACGTAAACGTAAATCAGAAGCAGCTCGTAAACGTAAAAAATTCTAATTGAATACAAGAACAGACTTCGGTCTGTTTTTTGTTTTTATCATCCGTTAAAGACAAAAAAACCGATCTTCTAGCTAGAAGATCGGATCTTTTTATCTGATTATTTGTTTGCAAGCAAGTCGCGGATTTCAGCAAGCAACTCTTCTTGAGTAGGAGCAGCAGCTTCTTCTTCAGCAGCTTCCTCTTTTTTACCAAGGTTTTGAGCTTTCTCTGCAGCTTTCACTACGAAGAAAAGAACAGTACCAACAACAAGGAAGTTGATCACAGCGCTCAAGAAGCTACCGTAAGCAACACCGTTCCATGACAATTGTGCAATATTTTGAACACGAGCAGCTTTCAAAGCTGGGTTCAAAATAAGTGGAGTAATGATATCGTTAACAAATGATGTTACGATAGCTCCAAATGCAGCTCCGATAACGACTGCAACAGCAAGGTCAACAATATTCCCACGAAGGAGAAAATCTTTCAAATCTTTTAACATATCCTAAATATGTCCTTTCATAATAATTTTTTACTATGATAGTATAACGGAAAATAGTTAGACTGACAAGAAATATGCACAATTTTTTTAAAAATTAGTGATAAAGGGTGAAAATCTTTTCTTTTGAGTGTGAAATCGGTAGGAAAAAATTTACTTTTACTAACTTTTAGTATAAAATATAAAGTGATAATCTATGGTAAAATGGAGGCACTGTTTATGGTTGAAAAAGATCTAATTGCAGAGATTAAAAACAGTGTAAACATTGTTGAAGTCATTGGAGAAGTTGTTTCTTTGACCAAGGCTGGTCGTAATTTTTTAGGCCTTTGTCCTTTTCATGGAGAAAAGACTCCGTCCTTTAATGTCGTTGAGGACAAGCAATTTTACCATTGTTTCGGTTGTGGTCGCTCTGGGGATGTCTTTAAATTTATTGAAGACTATCGGGGAGTTGCCTTTATGGATGCAGTCCAGATTGTAGCAGAAAAAGCAGGGATTTCGCTTCAGTATCAGGCAAGGCCGGCTCAATCAACGTCTATCAATCCAAACCAAGAACTTTATGAGATTCATCAGGAAGCTAGTAAGTTTTATCAGGCGATTTTGATGACGACTAAGATGGGGGAAGAAGCGAGAAACTATCTGCATGAACGTGGTCTGACGGATGAGGTCATCCGACATTTTCAATTGGGCTTAGCACCAGCAGAAGGAAATTATCTCTATCGCAATCTATCTGAGAAGTTTTCTGAAAAGGTTATAACGGATTCTGGTTTGTTTACGATTTCAGATGCTGGGACGGTTTTTGATGCCTTTCAGGATCGGATCATGTTTCCCTTGACGGATGATAGTGGACGTGTCATTGCCTTTTCTGGTAGGTTGTGGAAAATGACGGAGGATGGCAGTCATCAAGCCAAGTATAAGAATAGTCGTAGTACCCGACTATTTAATAAAAGCTATGAACTCTATCATTTGGATCAAGCCAAGGCGAGTGCCAAAAAGCAACATGAAATGTATATCATGGAAGGCTTTATGGATGTCATTGCGGCTTATCGAGCTGGGATTGAAAATGCAGTCGCCTCTATGGGGACAGCCTTGACACCAGAGCATGTCCAGCACTTGTCTCGTTTTGCTAAAAAAGTGATTCTGACCTATGATGGGGACAAGGCTGGACTTGAAGCGACAGCTAAGGCCTTGGAGGTTTTGCAGGATCTGGAACTAGAGATTGTCCGTATTCCGGATCAGATGGACCCAGATGAGTATCTTAAAAAGACTTCCCCTGAAGATCTAGCAGGCCTCTTAAAGAATTCTCGGATCAGTAAGGTTGAATTCTTGATGCACTACTGGAAACCCCAGTATATTGAGAACTTGCAGGCGCAAATTGAGTTTGTCGAAAAGTTGGCACCGATGATCGCCCAGACCCGCTCCATTACCGCGCAAAATACCTACATTTACAAACTGGCTGATTTATTACCAGACTTTGATTATTTGCAGATTGAGCAGATTGTGAATAATAGTCGCTTGCATCAACGGCAAGAGGCTCAAACGAGTGGGTGCGCAAAAACGTCGAATTTTTCAGTAGATCTCTTGCCGAATCGTGGGATGACGCGCTTGATCAAGGCAGAAAATCATCTGTTGAGTAGGATGAAGGATTTTCCCATGGTGCTGAATGATTATCGATTACGACCAGATTTTTCCTTTGATACACCCGAGCTTCAGATCTTGTATCAATTACTCTGTCAAAATGGGGAAGTTACTTCGCAGGATTTGTCCGAGCAAACTGAAGGGGTTCAGCATGCCTGGTACCGCATGTTAGAAGAAGATTTACCAGAAGAGATAGCGGATGGTGAACTCGAAGAAGTAGAAGCGACAAGAAGTCGTGAGCTCCTTCGCAAAGAAAGTCAACAAATTGGAAATAAAGTGAAAGAAGCTTCCTCAACTGGGGATGCGGAAACAGCTTTATTGGAACTCGAGCGTTTGATCGCTCAAAAAAGAAGAATGGAGTAGGAATGGCTAAAGAACAAAAAGATATTACAACATTGGATGTTCAAATTGCAGAATTTATTCGTAGCCACAAGCAAAGCGGAACTGCAACAGATGATGAAATTAATGACAAGTTGGTTATTCCTTTCACACTGGATGCCGACGGTATTGAAGATCTTTTGCAACGGATTCAGGATGCAGGGATTTCAATCACAGATAAGGATGGAAATCCAAGTGCCCGTGTCTTAAACAACGAAGAAGAACCAGAATTGTCAGATGAGGAATTGCTTGGAAGTAACTCTGCCAAGGTCAATGACCCTGTGCGGATGTATTTGAAAGAAATTGGGGTCGTTCCTCTTTTGACCAATGAAGAGGAGCAAGAATTGGCCATCTTGGTAGAACAAGGAGACTTGGAAGCTAAGCAACGTTTGGCAGAAGCCAACCTTCGTTTGGTTGTTTCCATTGCGAAACGTTACGTAGGTCGTGGAATGCAATTTTTGGATTTGATCCAAGAAGGAAATATGGGCTTGATGAAGGCCGTTGATAAGTTTGACTATACCAAAGGGTTCAAGTTCTCTACCTATGCGACTTGGTGGATCCGTCAGGCTATCACTCGTGCCATTGCAGACCAAGCCCGTACTATTCGAATTCCTGTCCACATGGTGGAAACCATTAACAAGTTGGTTCGTGAGCAACGCAATCTCTTGCAAGAATTGGGACAAGATCCTACACCTGAACAAATTGCTGAACGCATGGATATGACGCCTGATAAGGTGCGTGAAATCTTGAAAATTGCCCAAGAACCTGTTTCTTTGGAAACACCAATTGGGGAAGAAGACGATAGCCATTTGGGAGATTTCATCGAAGACGAAGTAATTGAAAATCCAGTGGACTACACCACTCGGGTAGTACTACGTGAACAATTGGATGAAGTCCTTGATACCCTTACCGACCGGGAAGAAAACGTCTTGCGCCTTCGTTTCGGTTTGGATGATGGAAAAATGCGGACCTTGGAAGATGTGGGCAAAGTCTTTAACGTGACCCGTGAGCGGATCCGTCAGATTGAAGCCAAAGCCCTTCGCAAACTCCGCCACCCAAGCAGAAGCAAACCATTGCGTGACTTTATAGAGGATTAAAAAGGTCCGGGGGACCTTTTTAACGGTCGCCTAGAAATGAAGAAGCGACCCAGGTCCGGGGGACCTTTTTAACGGTCGCCTAGAAATGAAGAAGCGACCCAGGTCCGGGGGACCTTTTTAACGGTCGCCTAGAAATGAAGAAGCGACCCAGGTCCGGGGGACCTTTTTAACCCGAGCCAAGAAATTCTATCAAGAGTAAAATAGTAAAAAAAGGAAGTCATATGGCATATACAACTGAGCAAATTGAAGAAATTAAAAATAAAATCTTAAATGCTTTGGAAGAGGTAATCGATCCTGAGCTTGGGATTGATATTGTCAATTTAGGTCTTGTCTACGAGATCCATTTTGACGGTGAAACTGGAGCAACCATCATTGATATGACCCTAACGACCATGGGATGTCCATTAGCGGATCTTCTGACAGATCAGATTCATGATGTTTTAGCAGAAGTAGAAGAAGTGACATCTGTAGATGTGAAGTTGGTCTGGTACCCTGCTTGGACGGTTGAAAAGATGAGCCGCTATGCACGGATCGCACTTGGAATTAGTTAAAAATTCTATTCATCAAAACACATCAGAGGTTGGGGCTTCCCTAACCTCTGATTTGTTTATCCCTGTTTTTTTGAACAAGCATTTACAAATTCTTAGCAAATTTTCAGATAAAGTTGCAATCATCAAGAGGACAAGGTATAATAGCATAAATAGAAAATAAAGGAGATTTACATGAATCAGTATCCTTTGGTCTACTTGGACCATGTAACAAAGAATTATGGGCATGAAGTTGCTCTCATGGATGTTAGTTTGAACATCCAACCTGGCCGTATTATTGGCCTTTTGGGGCCTAATGGTAGCGGGAAAACAACCATCATTAAATTGATTAATGGTTTATTGCAACCAAGCCTTGGAAATATCTATATTCATGGGCAATTACCATCCCCAGCTTCTAAAAAAGTTGTTTCCTATTTGCCAGATACGACTTATCTGAATGAAAATATGAAAATTAGTGATGCTATTAGCTATTTCCAAGATTTTTATGCAGATTTTAATGTCCAACGAGCTTACCAATTGCTCAACGATTTGCATTTGCATCCAAATCAAAAATTGAATAGCCTTTCAAAAGGGAACAAGGAAAAGGTACAATTGATTTTGGTGATGAGTCGTGAAGCTGACTTGTATGTCCTTGATGAACCAATCGGTGGGGTCGACCCAGCAGCGCGTGATTATATTTTGCGGACCATTATTCAAAACAGACGTCCAAATTCTTCTGTCTTGATTTCTACTCACTTGATTGCGGATATTGAGCAAGTTTTGGATGAAGCGATTTTCATCAACCAAGGAAGAATCCTCTTGCATGAAAATACGACTGTTTTGCGTAATCAACACGGAAAATCAATCGATGAGATCTTCCGTGATCAATTCCGTGTTTATTAGGAGGAACCCATGTTTGGTAAATTATTAAAATATGAATTTAAATCGACAGCTAAGTGGTATTTATTGATCACCCTGATCGCACTAGGTTTGTCAGTGATTACAGGTGTTATCGGTGGAAGTGCTACAAACGGTTTTGTGAATATGGAAACCAATAGTATGCAAATCATAACAGGGACTCTTGGGATTCTCATTTTTGGAGGAGTCATTGGTCTTTATCTTAGCAACTACTATATTATTATCCGTCGTTTCTATTCCAACTTATACGGACGTGAAGGTTACTTGACCTGGACCCTTCCAGCTAGCCCGCATGCGATCATTTTGTCTAAATTTGTGGGAGCTTTAGTAGCGAGTCTTTACTGCCTATTCCTTCTATTTTTGAGTGGTTTTATCACAATTATTGTGATGGGTGCTGTCATTGGACAAGACCTCTCTCCTGTATTTAGTATTATTGCTGAGGCTTTTAGTCATTCTATTGCTTATTGGATTATCGTTTGGTGGATTTTTACCACAGCTTCAGGAATTTTACTATTTTATGTATCGATCGCACTTGGCCAACTCTTCCAAAATCGTCGTGGATTTAAGGCTATTCTGTTTTTCTTTCTTTTGTGCATTGTTTTAAGTATCATTGGTACAGCAGTCAACCCATTAAAAGATTCATATGCTGTCGGCTATGCATTGGTTTATGGAAATATTGATGATTTTGGACCTAACTTCATCCCAGGCCTCATCTATGAAGTCATCAAGATTGTTTCTATGTACTTCACCATTCACTATATCAGCAAGTATAAGTTGAATCTTCAATAAAAACAGTTAATTGAACAAGGAGCTCCCCAGTGGAAGCCTTCTTGTTCAATTTTTTTCTTTTGCATTTTTAGCTACATTTTGATATACTAATTGTATTCGTTTTGGGGTCGTTACGGATTCGACAGGCATTATGAGGCATATTTTGCAACTCATCTAGCGGATGTAAAACGCCAGTTAAATATAACTGCAAAAAATAATAATTCTTACGCTTTAGCTGCCTAAACACCAGCAGGCGTGACCCGATTCGAATCGCTCGTGTTTGATGACAGGTCTTAATTTTAGCGAGATACGATCTAGCTTTGTCTAGGAGTTAGATAAGAGATTGATAGACTCGCAGGTACAGGGCTTGAGTTATGTGTCGTGTAGCTGTTAAAATAAGACATAACCTATGGTTGTAGACAAATATGCTGGCAGGTGTTTGGACGTGGGTTCGACTCCCACCGGCTCCATATTTTTATTCATGGAAGATTACTCAAGAGGCTTAAGAGGCCGTGTTGGAAACGCGGTAGGCGTGTAAAAGCGTGCGTGGGTTCGAATCCCATGTCTTCCGTTGTTGAGACATCATTGTGTAGCAGTGGTGTTTTTTTGTACAAAAAAGAGTCCCAAAAATAGACAAGTGAGGGAGGAGAAAAAGTGATTGCACAGCTAGATACCAAATCAGTCTATACTTTTATGGAAAGCCTTGTGACCATAAAAGACTATGTCCAAGTGGCTAAAAGTATGGGGTATGACGCATTGGGAATCATGGATGTAGATAATTTATATGGTGCTTATGAATTTATCGAAGCCTGTCAGGCCCAAAAACTCAGCCCCTTGGTAGGTTTAGAAATTGGACTAGAGGTAGACAATGAAACAATTCCGTTTCGGATGATGGCCTTGTCAACGAAGGGCTACCAGAATCTGATGAAGATGTCGACCGTCAAAATGATGGGGAAGAGCAATTGGGAGGATGTGAAGCACCTAACAGAAGGAGTAGCAGTCATTGTCCCAGCGCCTTTTGCTAGTGGAGACTTGCCACTTGGTCTAGATTACTTCATCGGAGTTTTTGCGGATACGCCGGTCCAAGAGTTTAGCCACCCTGTGCTCCCTCTTCATACCGTTCGATTTTTTGAGGCTGGGGATGTGGAAGCCATGCAGATGCTGGCAGCCATCAAGGACAATCAAAGCTTGACAGAAACAGGGCCAATTGATTCTACAACAGTCCTAAAAACTCCTCAGGATTTAAAGAATGATTTTGCAGAGCGATTTCCGCAAGCTATCACAAATCTGGAAAACCTTGTCCAAGGGATTCAATATGATATTGATACCCAGTTGAAATTGCCTCGCTTCAATCCCCAGAAACCAGCTGTTGAGGAACTAAGAGAATTAGCCCAAGCGGGTCTCCTTCGAAAGAACTTGACCAGTCCGGTCTATCAAGAACGTCTGGAGCATGAATTAGACATTATTCACCAAATGGGCTTTGATGATTATTTCTTGATTGTCTGGGACCTTCTTCGTTTCGGACGGAGTCAAGGCTATTATATGGGAATGGGACGTGGGTCTGCTGTAGGCTCACTGGTAGCCTATTCCCTAGGGATTACAGGGATTGATCCTGTGGAGAAGAACCTCCTCTTTGAGCGCTTTTTAAATGTGGAGCGCTACACCATGCCGGATATTGATATTGATATTCCTGATATCTATCGTCCAGAATTTATCCGCTATGTGCGAGACCGTTACGGGAGTTACCATGCAGCTCAGATCGTGACCTTTTCAACCTTTGGGGCCAAACAAGCCATTCGAGATGTCTTCAAACGTTTTGGGGTACCTGAGTATGAATTGACCTCCATTACCAAGCGGATTGGCTTTAGGGATACACTGACGACAGCTTATGAACAGAATCTAGCTTTTCGACAAGTGATTCATAGCCGAGCAGAATTTGAGCGTGGCTTTGAAATTGCTAAAAGAATTGAAGGCCAACCAAGGCAGACCTCTATCCATGCGGCTGGGGTTGTGATGAGTGACCAGGATTTGACGGATCACATTCCTCTCAAGTATGGAGAAGACATGTTTGTCACCCAGTATGATGCTCATGCGGTTGAAGCCAATGGTCTGTTGAAGATGGACTTTTTGGGTCTGCGAAATTTAACCTTTGTTCAGAAAATGAAGGAAGCCGTCTATGAAAAGTACCAAGAAGAGATCGTGATTGAAGCCATTGATTTAGAAGATCCAGAAACCTTGGCCTTGTTTGCTGCTGGGGATACCAAGGGGATTTTCCAATTTGAACAGGCTGGAGCCATTCGCCTCTTGAGACGAGTGAGACCCAATCATTTCGAAGAAGTGGTAGCGACCACCTCTCTCAATCGTCCAGGGGCTAGTGATTACATTGATAATTTCGTCAAAAGAAAGCACGGCCAAGAAAAAGTTGAGATTCTAGATCCAGCTATTGAAGAAATCTTAAGGCCCACTTATGGGATCATGCTCTACCAAGAGCAGGTCATGCAGGTTGCCCAGCGTTTTGCAGGTTTTAGCCTGGGAAAAGCCGATATTTTACGTCGGGCTATGGGCAAAAAAAATGCAGCTGAAATGCACAAGATGGAAGACGATTTTGTCGCAGGTGCTCTTAAACTTGGACATACGGAAGAAAAAGCCAAAGAGGTCTTTGCGATCATGGAAAAATTCGCAGGCTATGGGTTTAACCGTTCCCATGCCTATGCCTATTCTGCCTTGGCCTTTCAGATGGCCTATTTCAAGGTCCATTATCCAGATGTTTTCTTTGATGTCATGCTCAATTATTCGAGCAGCGATTATCTAGCAGATGCTCTCCAGTTTGATTTTAAAGTCGCGCCATTATCCATCAATACCATCCCTTACAGGGATAAGTTCCAGGATCGGAAAATCTACTTGGGCATGAAAAATATCAAGGGACTCCCAAGAGATTTAGCGTATTGGATCATTGATAATCGTCCCTTTGAAAGTGTCGAAGATTTTATTTTACGCCTACCCAATCAGTATCATAAATTACCTCTGTTAACACCTTTAGTGGAGCTTGGATTGTTTGATATTTTTGAAAAAAATAGGCGCAAGGTGCTTCACAATTTGCCGAATTTGTTTGTATTTGCTGATGAGCTAGGTAGTTTATTTGCAGATTCTAACTATTCCTGGACAGAAGCAGAGGACTTTAGCCAGGCTGAAAAATATGATAAGGAAGAGGCTATTATTGGCATCGGGCTCAGTACCCACCCATTGGTTGCAATTGGACAAACGAGTCCCTACGAGATCCAACCAATTTCTCAACTGATACAAGGAGAGCAGGCACGCATTCTCATTGAGGTACAAAACATTCGAACCATTCGAACCAAGTCGGGCGACCTCATGGCTTTCTTACAAGTCAGTGATACTAAGAAAAAATTGGATGTGACCCTTTTTCCTGAAACCTACAATCGATTTTCTTCCTTGATAAAAGAAGATGGCTTTTATTACTTGACAGGGAAGATACAAGAGCGTGATGGGCGCTTGCAGATGATTCTAGCAGAGGCACAACTAGCGACCAATGAAAAGTTCTGGATCCAGTTGCTCGATCATCGTCAGGATAAAACGATTCTTTCTATCTTGAAAAAATATCCGGGCCCATATCCTGTGATATTACGCTATGAAGACGAGAAAAAAACTCTTCAATTGAAGGGCTATACCGTCCAGAAAAACAAAGAATTGGAAGATGAATTAAAGAATCTCGTTATGAAAACGATTTATCGGTAAAAACTGCGAAAAATACGAGAATTTTAGTCTTCTTTGTGTTATAATTACGTAGAATGTAAAAGAAAAAAAGGAGCAAACAACGAAATGAAACGTATTGCTGTTTTAACTAGTGGTGGAGATGCCCCTGGTATGAATGCTGCCATCCGTGCAGTTGTTCGTCAAGCAATTTCAGAAGGAATGGAAGTTTTCGGTATCTATGATGGATATGCGGGAATGGTTGCTGGTAAAATTCAGCCCCTTGACGCCTCATCTGTTGGAGATATTATTTCCCGTGGTGGTACCTTCCTTCATTCAGCTCGTTACCCTGAATTCGCACAACGCGAAGGTCAATTAAAAGGGATCGAGCAATTGAAGAAACACGGGATCGAAGGTGTTGTCGTTATTGGTGGAGATGGTTCTTACCATGGTGCGATGCGCTTGACTGAGCTTGGATTCCCAGCTGTGGGTCTTCCTGGTACGATCGACAACGATATCGTCGGAACTGACTTTACAATTGGTTTTGATACGGCAGTCACAACTGCAATGGACGCGATCGATAAGATCCGTGATACTTCATCTAGTCACCACCGTACTTTCGTTATCGAAGTGATGGGACGTAACGCTGGAGATATCGCTCTTTGGGCAGGGATTGCATCTGGTGCAGATGAAATCATCATCCCTGAAGAAGGATTCAAGATCGAAGATGTTGTTGAGAGCATCAAAGAAGGTTACGCAAAAGGTCGTACCCACAACATCATCATCTTGGCTGAAGGCGTGATGTCTGCAGATGAATTTGGTAAAGCTTTGAAAGAAGCTGGTGATGAAAGTGACCTTCGTGTGACTGAGCTTGGCCACATCCAACGTGGTGGTTCACCTACTGCGCGTGACCGTGTTCTTGCTTCACGTATGGGAGCACACGCTGTTAAATTGTTGAAACAAGGAATCGGTGGTGTAGCCGTTGGTATCCGTAATGAAAAAATGGTTGAAAACCCAATCCTTGGTAAAGCAGAAGAAGGAGCCCTCTTTAGCTTGACAGAAGATGGTAAGATTGTGGTAAACAATCCACATAAAGCTGATCTTGGTCTTGCCGAGTTGAACCGTAGCTTGTCTTCAATCTAATTTTATTTCATTAATTCGTTAACCTTGTCTTAAAAAGACAGATATATTAAAAAAGGAGTCATATATATCATGAACAAACGTGTAAAAATCGTTGCAACTTTAGGTCCTGCGGTAGAAATCCGTGGCGGTAAAAAATTCGGTGAAGATGGATACTGGGCTGAAAAACTTGACGTTGAAGCTTCAGCACAAAACATTGCTAAATTGATCGAAGCTGGCGCTAACACTTTCCGTTTCAACTTCTCACACGGTGACCACCAAGAACAAGGTGAACGTATGGCGACTGTTAAACGTGCAGAAGAAATCGCTGGTAAAAAAGTTGGTTACCTTCTTGATACAAAAGGTCCTGAAATCCGTACTGAATTGTTCGAAGGCGAAGCTAAAGAATATTCATACAAGACTGGTGAACGTATCCGCGTTGCTACAAAACAAGGTATCAAATCAACTCGTGAAGTGATTGCTTTGAACGTTGCTGGTGCGCTTGATATCTTTGATGATGTTGAAGTTGGACACCAAGTATTGGTTGATGATGGTAAATTGGGTCTTCGCGTTGTAGAAAAAGACGCTGCAAAACGTGAATTCGTTGTTGAAGTTGAAAACGATGGTATCATCGCTAAACAAAAAGGTGTCAACATCCCTAATACGAAGATTCCTTTCCCAGCCCTTGCTGAACGCGATAACGACGATATCCGCTTCGGTTTGGAACAAGGTATCAACTTCATCGCGATCTCATTTGTACGTACTGCAAAAGACGTTCAAGAAGTTCGTGCTATCTGTGAAGAAACTGGTAACAGCCACGTTCAATTGTTTGCGAAAATCGAAAACCAACAAGGTATCGAAAACTTGGATGAAATCATCGAAGTTACTGATGGTATCATGATCGCTCGTGGTGACATGGGTATCGAAGTACCATTTGAAATGGTTCCAGTTTACCAAAAAATGATTACTTCTAAAGTAAATGCTGCTGGTAAAGTTGTTATTACTGCAACAAACATGCTTGAAACAATGACTGAAAAACCACGTGCTACTCGTTCAGAAGTATCTGACGTCTTCAACGCAGTTATCGATGGTACTGATGCTACAATGCTTTCAGGTGAGTCAGCAAACGGTAAATACCCACTTGAATCTGTAGCTACAATGGCGAAAATCGACATGAACGCTCAAACACTTTTGAAAGAATATGGTCGTTTGAACCCAGCTTCATTCGAACGTAACTCTAAGACAGAAGTTATGGCTTCAGCTGTTAAAGATGCTACAAACTCAATGGATATCAAATTGGTTGTAACATTGACTAAGACAGGTCACACTGCACGTTTGATCTCTAAATACCGTCCAGATGCTGATATCTTGGCATTGACATTTGACGAATTGACTGAACGTGGATTGATGTTGAACTGGGGTGTTATCCCAATGTTGACAGATGCTCCTTCATCAACTGATGACATGTTCGAAATTGCTGAACGTAAAGCAGTTGAAGCTGGTCTTGTTAAATCTGGTGATGATATCGTTATCGTTGCTGGTGTACCAGTTGGAGAAGCTGTTCGTACAAACACAATGCGTATCCGTACAGTACGTTAATAGACAATTATATCTGAAAGCCTTGCTGGTTGGTCCGAAAGGATTGACCGCGAGGTTTTTCTTTTTCTAGTTTAGTGTGTTGACAAGAATTCTCACTAATGCTTACTTTCCCTTTTTTAAAGATCAAAAACATGGTATAATAAATAAAAAGGAAGGGAGACATACATGCCAAGGAGAGATTTAATTAGAAATGTCATCATTGTTGCTGTACTGGTTTTAGCACTGATTTTGCTTCGAATCTTTGTATTTCATCCATTTAGTATCAATGATAAAATGGCCAATGCTTCTGTGAAAACTGGAGATCTTGTGGTAGCGACTAGAAATGCTCAGGTAGATCGCAGTGATTTGGTCTTATACAAGGTTGGTGGAAAAGAGTACCTTGGACGTGTCATTGCCAAAGAAAACGATGAAGTCAGCTACGTAGATGATGTCCTCTATTTGAATGGACAGGCAACACCAGAACCTTACCTGAATAAAATGCTCAACAAACACCTAGCTGCTCCTACGAGTAATGGGTATTATACGGATGATTTCTTCTTATCAGAGTTAAAAGGGACCAAGGCTGGTCGTGTACCATCGGATACTTATCTGGTCTTAAATGATAACCGTGGGGATACAGAAGATAGTCGTGAGTTTGGTTATATTCATAAAAATCAGATCGAAGGAGTCGTGAATCTGCGTCTCTATCCTCTTAATAAATTTGGATTTATAAAAGTAGAAGAATAGCCGAAAGGCTATTTTTTTTTATAAATATCATGATGAACTAGTTATTTTCCCATTTTTGTGGTAAGATGTTCATTAAATATTTTTTTAGGAGGAGAATGCTATGCAGTATGCGTTGGAAATTTTACCAAGTTTGTTAAAGGGAGCAAGCCTCACCTTGCAAGTGTTTGCTTTCGTATTGATTTTATCGATTCCATTAGGAATCGTCGTTGCTTTTTTGCTTCAATTGCGCTCAAAGATCCTGCATGGACTCCTAACAATTTATATCTGGATCATGCGAGGGACCCCTCTTTTGCTTCAGTTGATCTTTATTTATTACGTCCTTCCAAGTATTGGGATTCGGATTGATCGCTTGCCTGCGGCTATTACAGCCTTCACCCTCAATTATGCAGCCTATTTTGCGGAAATCTTCCGTGGAGGAATTGTCGCAATTCCGACAGGTCAGTATGAGGCGGCCAAGGTCTTAAAATTGAGTTCATGGCAGACAATTCGCTATATCATTTTACCTCAGGTGGTGAAGATCGTTCTTCCAAGTGTCTTCAATGAAGTCATGTCCTTGATTAAAGACACCTCCTTGGTCTATGCTCTGGGAATTAGTGATTTGATCCTCGCTAGTCGGACGGCGGCCAATCGTGATGCCAGTCTTGCACCCATGTTTTTAGCGGGGGCTATTTATTTAATCCTCATTGGGATCGTGACCATCATTGCTAAGCGAGTTGAAAAGAACTTTTCATATTATAAATAGGAGGAGAAGTATATGTTAGAATTAAAACAAATTTCGAAACGGTTTGGGGATAAGCAGATCTTATCAGATTTCAATCTTCTCGTTCCTGAAAAACAAATCGTCGCCATTGTTGGTCCTTCTTGGGGAGGAAAGACTACTTTGCTTCGCATGCTAGCTGGTCTTGAAACCATTGATTCTGGTCAGATCATCTACAATGGTGAAAACTTGCCTCTGGATGCCTTAGAAAAACGAAATCTTCTCGGTTTTGTCTTTCAAGATTTTCAATTATTTCCACATTTATCGGTCATGGAAAACCTGATCTTGTCTCCTATTAAGACCATGAATGTGACTAAGGAAGAAGCGAGTAAAAAAGCCATGAGCTTACTGGAGCGTTTGGGACTCGAACAACATGCGGATGCTTATCCTTTCTCTCTATCTGGTGGTCAGAAGCAACGGGTGGCATTGGCTCGTGCTATGATGATCGATCCAGAAATTATTGGCTATGATGAGCCGACTTCGGCTTTGGATCCAGAATTGCGATTAGAAGTTGAGAAGTTAATCTTGCAAAACCGTGAACTGGGGATGACTCAGATCGTTGTTACCCATGATATTCCATTTGCAGAAGCGATTGCGGATATTCTTCTCAAGGTTGAGCCTAAATAGGAGGAGAGGATGAAACGAGTAATACCATGGCTGCTAGGTGTCCTTAGTCTCGCTCTTCTGACTGCCTGTGGACAGACAGTGAGTGATCCTAAAGTGGACAACTGGCAAAAATACCAAAAAGAGCAGTCCATCACGATTGGTTTTGATAATACTTTCGTTCCCATGGGCTTTGAGCAAAAAGATGGGAGCTACGCTGATTTTGACATTGATTTGGCCAATCAAGTCTTTGAATCTTATGGGATTCATGTCAACTGGCAACCCATTGATTGGGATATGAAAGAAACGGAACTGAAAAATGGGACCATTGATGCCATCTGGAATGGCTATTCGGCAACAGATGAACGTCGGGAAAGTGTTGCTTTTACCAAGCCCTATATGAAAAATGAACAAGTCTTGGTCACTAAGAAAGCCTCTGGGATCCAATCAGTCGATGGGATGAAAGAGAAACGATTAGGTGCCCAGACCGGATCTTCCGGCTATATGGATTTTGAAGCCAATCCAAAAATCTTAAAAAATAAGGTTAAAAATCAAAAGGCTACCCAATACCAGAGTTTCAATGAGGCGCTGATCGATCTTCAGAATGATCGGATCGATGCCCTCTTAATCGACCGTGTCTATGCCAACTATTATCTACAAACAGAAGGAATTTTAAAAGACTACAATGTCTTTCCTGTCGGTTTTGAGACAGAATCCTTTGCGGTAGGGGTGCGCAAGGCGGATAAAACCTTGAAGAAAAAAATTGATGAAGCTTTCGTAAAACTCTATCAAAAGGGCCAATTCCAAAAGATCTCTAAGAAGTGGTTCGGAACGGATGTAGCGACAGATGACATCAAGTAAAAAAAGCTAGGAAATCATTCCTAGCTTTAGATTAAAGACAAAGTTATCTTAAAAACTTTCCTTAGGTGAGTACGGACGTCAGCGAACTTCTACGAAGTTCCATGACTTAGTTTTGAACCTAAGGTTTCAAAACTCCCGAGTGCTAGAAACATCACTGTTTCTAGCACTTTTCTCACAGCGGAAAGTTTTGGTATACTTTTGATTCATTTTAAAAAATAGAAAATTTTTGGAGAATCAATTAACTTTTTTATAAGGTTTGGATACTCTCTCAAGCTAGGAAATACTTCCTAGCTTTCTAGTCTGTTTTATTAGTAATTTGATGGAAAATCTTTTGCCAAGTTTCGTGGCGACGCCAGAGACTGGTATGGATTTGACCGTCTAGTTCATAACGGATAAGTTTGGTTTTTTGGCTGATGGACTCTAGTTCAAAGTTTTGGAATTGAACTTGGTCACTTGCGAGAGCCTCTATTAATTCTACCTTGTGGTGTTCGTGACCGGTATCGTCAATCAAGGTATAATTATCTGCTAACAGTGTATCAAATTCTTGCTTAGCATAGAGGCGTTTTTCATAGGTTAAGAGTTTCTTTTCAACGTTTTCGATCAGCTCATCCTCAGGAATTGAGCTAGGTTCCACATGGACGTCAATGTCAAAGACTCCAAACTCATCTTTCAGGAGATCCTCAACTTCTTCTGTGATCGCATGGCTTTCATAGACGGAAAGATCGGGATTCATTTCCAAGACAACGTCCAGATAGATATTGCTTCCGTAGGTCCGTCCGCGTTGAGATTTCACACGCGCAATCTTAGGTAGTTTTAAAATAGCTTTTTCGTAATCTTCGAGGAGGCTATCATCAAAGCCGTCTGAAAGACTAAAGGAAGATTCCATAAAAATATCGTAGGCTGTTTTGAGGATAAAGAAGGTGATGATGATGGCTACGATTTTATCGACAATTGGATAGTTAAAAGCACTAGCAGCGATCGCGATCGACGTTCCAAGAGATGTGACGACGTCTGAAAGATTGTCTTTTGCGGCTGCTTTTAAGGCTTTTGATTTGGCTCGTTTGGCTAAGCGAAGATTGTAGAAATAAACGCCTAGCATGACAAGGGCTGATACCACTCCGACACCAGCACCGAGTGGATCAATGCTAACTGTTTCATTGCTGAAGATCTTTTGGAGGGTATCGCGTAAGACATCAAAACCGACATAAAACATAATGATTGAGGTGACTAGACTAGCTAGATCCTCAATTTTCCAGTGACCAAACTTGTGATCACGGTCAGCTGGTTGACGAGCGAGACGAATCCCGATGAGCAGGGCGACATTGCTGATAATATCTGATAAGTTGTTAAATCCATCGGCTACCAAACTAGAGGAGTGAAGCAGATGGCCAGTAGCTAATTTTGCTGAAGAAAGTAGTAAATAGGCTAAAATACTGATGATGGCACCACGTTCTGCCAGTTTTAAGTTACTGTATGGTTTTTCCAAAATTTCCTCCTACAACCTCGGATATGAACCTGTTTTCTTTAAGCTACTATTATATCGTTTTTGGAAGGGAAATTCAAATGAGTCCTTTTTTAAAAGAAGCTAGGCCGGTTTTTGTGGTATAATAGAACGATTGAATGAATGAGGAGTATGAGATGAATCCTTTATTGAATGGTATGAATGATCGCCAAGCAGAGGCGGTCCAAACGACAGAAGGTCCCCTCTTGATTATGGCGGGGGCTGGTTCTGGTAAGACACGTGTCTTGACCCACCGCATCGCTTTCTTGATCGATGAAAAAATGGTCAATCCTTGGAATATTTTGGCCATTACCTTTACCAATAAAGCCGCTCGGGAGATGAAGGAGCGGGCTTATCAGTTGAATCCAGCCACCCAAGACTGCTTGATTGCCACCTTCCACTCTATGTGTGTGCGCATCCTCCGTCGTGATGCGGATCACATTGGCTACAATCGCAATTTTACCATTGTCGACCCGGGTGAGCAACGGACCTTGATGAAGCGGATTTTGAAGTCCTTGAACTTGGATCCTAAAAAATGGAATGAACGGACCATCTTGGGGACTATTTCCAATGCCAAAAATGACCTGATCGATGAAGTGGCCTACGCCGCCCAGGCTGGCGATATGTACACCCAGATCGTCGCTAAGTGTTATGAGGCTTACCAAAAGGAACTCCGTCAGTCAGAAGCAGTGGACTTTGATGATTTGATTATGCTGACCTTGCGTCTTTTTGATCAGCATCCAGATGTGCTGACCTATTACCAGCAGAAGTTCCAATATATCCACGTGGATGAGTACCAAGATACCAACCATGCCCAATACCAGTTGGTCAAACTCTTGGCTTCACGCTTTAAAAATATCTGTGTCGTTGGGGATGCGGACCAGTCTATTTATGGCTGGCGGGGAGCAGATATGCAGAATATCCTGGACTTTGAGAAGGATTATCCTGATGCCAAGGTCGTTTTGTTGGAGGAAAATTATCGTTCCACTAAAACCATCTTGCAAGCAGCCAATGATGTCATCAAAAACAATCGCTACCGCCGTCCGAAGAATCTCTGGACACAAAATGAAGACGGGGAAGAGATTGTCTATTACCGGGCTAATGACGAGCAGGATGAAGCGGTCTTTGTTGCTAAAACCATTGAAGAGCTCAGTCGTGAAGCTGGCTACAAACACCGTGATTTTGCCGTTCTCTACCGGACCAATGCTCAGTCACGGACCATTGAAGAAGCGCTACTCAAGTCCAACATTCCCTACACCATGGTAGGGGGCACCAAGTTCTACAGCCGGAAGGAAATTCGGGACGTCATTGCTTATCTGAACTTGATTGCCAACCTCAGTGACAATATCAGTTTTGAGCGCATTATCAATGAACCCAAGCGGGGAATCGGGCCAGGTACAGTGGATAAGATTCGTGACTTTGCTCAAATGCAAGAGTCCTCACTCCTGGATGCTTCAGCCAATATCATGCTCTCTGGCATCAAAGGAAAGGCTGCCCAAGCCATCTGGGACTTTGCCAATCTCATTCTTGATTTGAGAGAAAGATTGGACCAGCTGACCATTACAGAGTTGGTCGAAGAAGTCCTTGATAAGATAGGATATATGACGGCCCTAACCAATCAGGGAAATTTGGAAAGTCAGGCCCGCATCGAGAATATCCAAGAGTTCCTGTCTGTTACCAAGAATTTTGATGAAAATGGAGAGACCGTCGACGACGAATCAGGTGTGGAGACCTTGAGTCGTTTCTTGAACGATTTGGCTTTGATTGCCGATACAGATGATGGGGCCCAAGAAACTTCAGAAGTGACCTTGATGACTCTTCATGCAGCCAAGGGATTGGAGTTCCCAGTCGTCTTCTTGATTGGGATGGAAGAAAATGTCTTTCCTCTTAGTCGTGCGGCAGAGGATCCAGATGAGTTGGAGGAAGAACGGCGCTTGGCTTATGTAGGGATCACGCGGGCAGAGAAGGTTCTCTTCTTGACCAATGCTAACTCACGTTTGCTCTTTGGACGGACCAGCTACAACCGCCCGACGCGTTTCATCAATGAAATTAGCTCGGATTTATTGACCTACCAAGGATTAGCTCGTCCAGCTAATACCAGCTTTAAGGCTTCTTATAGCAATGGAGGCGGAACGACCTTTGGAAAAGGCATGAGCTTGTCACAAGCCCTTCAAGAGCGCAAGAGACAAGCAGCCCCAAGTGCTTTGACTTCATCAAACCTCCCCTTTGGCAATAGCAACCGTTCTAGCGCCAAAGAAAGCGTCGCATGGTCCATTGGCGACATTGCCATTCACAAGAAGTGGGGCGAAGGAACCGTGCTTGAAGTATCTGGTAGTGGTAGTACCCAAGAACTCAAGATCAACTTTCCAGAAGTGGGTCTCAAAAAACTCTTGGCCAGTGTCGCTCCGATTGAAAAGAAATAAACTAAAGCCAGTAAGCTAAGTCCACTGTTTCAGATTATAAATAAGCAACATCTTTTCAGAAATCTAAAGTTATTACTGAATGAAACTATTGAAAAAAATATTTTGGAACTAGTGCAAAATAGATTGAGACTTTTCGTCGTGAGGAAAGCATCAGAAACGCATTAGTTTCTGGTGCTCGGTAGATTTGAGACGTAAGGCTCAAATCTAAGGTATGGAATCCCAAAGGGAGTCGCTACCGTCCGTCCTCACCTAAGGAAAGTCTCTATAAAAGAATGAATATTTACTTAAAACCAGCAAGCCTCGTTTGCTGGTTTTGATTTTACTGGTGGCATGATATAATATACTAAGAATAGAGAAAGAGGCATGCTATGAACGAAATCAAGTGCCCCAACTGTGGGGAAGTCTTTACAGTCAATGAAAGTCAATACAGCGAACTCTTGTCACAGGTACGGACAGCAGAGTTTGACAAGGAAATTCATGAGCGAATTCGGCAAGAGTTGGCTTTGGCTGAGCAAAAGGCCCTTAATGAGCAACAAGAGAAGTTAGCCAAGAAGGATCAAGAAATTGCCCAGTTACAAAACCAGATTCAACAGTTTGATACTGAAAAAGAATTGGCTAAAAAAGAGGTGGAGCAAACCGCTAGCCAAAGCTTGCTAGAGAAAGAAAAAGAAGTGCAAGCGCTGGAAAATCAATTGGCCACCTTGCGCTTGGAGCATGAGAACCAACTGCAAAAGACGCTTTCTAATTTGGAGAAGGAGCGTGATCAGGTACAAAACCAATTGCTCCTTCAAGAGAAGGAAAATGAACTGTCCCTAGCTTCTGTTAAACAAAATTATGAAGCCCAGCTAAAGGCGGCCAATGAACAGGTCGAGTTCTACAAGAATTTCAAGGCCCAACAATCTACAAAAGCTATCGGTGAAAGTCTGGAGCAGTATGCGGAAAGTGAATTCAACAAGGTTCGCAGTTTTGCCTTCCCAAATGCCTATTTTGAAAAGGACAACAAGGTCTCTGCACGTGGGTCTAAAGGTGACTTTATCTTCCGCGAGTGTGATGAAAATGGAGTGGAGATTATCTCCATCATGTTTGAGATGAAGAATGAAGCCGACGGGACCGAGAAGAAGCATAAGAATGCGGATTTCTACAAGGAATTGGACAAGGACCGTCGAGAAAAGAACTGTGAATATGCGGTTTTGGTGACCATGCTTGAGGCAGATAATGACTACTTCAACACAGGGATTGTCGATGTTAGCCACGAGTATGAGAAGATGTATGTGGTGCGTCCTCAGTTCTTTATCCAGATCATTGGGCTCCTGCGTAATGCGGCCCTCAATTCCCTCAAATACAAGCAGGAATTGGCGCTTGTTCGTGAACAAAATATCGACATCACCCACTTTGAAGAAGACCTGGATGCTTTCAAAGTTGCCTTTGCTAAGAACTACAACTCAGCTTCCGTCAACTTCGGTAAGGCCATCGATGAAATTGACAAGGCTATTAAACGGATGGAAGAAGTTAAGAAGTTCTTGACTACATCAGAAAATCAACTTCGTCTTGCTAACAACAAGTTGGATGATGTTTCCGTTAAAAAATTGACACGGAAAAATCCAACCATGAAGGCTAAGTTTGATGCCTTGAAGGAAGAATAGGAGAATCCTATGCAGATACGAAAAGCAACCATGAAAGATGCTGAAGCCCTACTGTCTCTATACGAAGACTTGGGCTATCCAACGACCGCTTCTAAGCTGTCTCGACGTTTAGAAATGATTCTTTCTCAGCCGCATTATGGCTGTCTTTTAGCTGAAAGAAACGGAGAAATTTTAGGTTTCTTAGGTTATGCAAAGCTCTTCTTTTTTGAAGCAGATGGATCTTACTATCGTATTTTGGCTTTGTCAGTTGCAAAAGAAACAAGACGACAAGGAATTGCCAGTAGGCTAATCGATGAATTGAAAAAACAAGCGGTAAAAGAAGGAGTTGAGGCACTGGCTCTAAATAGTGGATTAACCGCTGAACGAAATGCTGCACATCAATTTTATCAGGCAGTTGGATTTGAAAAAGTGACTGCTGGCTTTGCCTTGCATTTAAAAACTCAACCTAAATAAATCATGAAAAAATAGTAGAGGGAACGAAGTAATGTCTTCAACAAAAGGGAAAACCTTATATTTTAACGAAAAGAGCATGGACTATGTGACATTTGGTAAAGGTAAACAGCCATTAGTGATCATACCAGGCTTGGGAGATGGGTTGCAGACGGTTAAAGGAAAGGCCCAGCTCTTTTCCCTCTCTTATCGTCTACTTGCTAAGTGTTATAAAATCTATGTTTTTTCTCGAATCAATGAGTTGAGGCAGGGCTATACGACGCGGGATATGGCAGCAGATGTAGCAGAAGCAATGGAGACACTAAACCTAGATACAGCCTATGTCATGGGGATTTCACAAGGTGGAATGATTGCTCAATGGCTAGCTGCAGATTTCCCTGAAAAGGTTCAAAAGCTCATCTTAGCCGTGACCACTGCAAAACCTAGTCAACTTGCTAGAGGACGAATTGAGCATTGGCAACAACTTAGTCAATCTGGAAATTTTAAGCATCTCATGCTGGATATTGCAAAGCATTCCTACACGCAAAAGAGCTATCAAAAGTGGCGGTTGCTTTATAATGTCATGGGTCGCTTGGGGCGAATCAAAGATGAGAAACGAATTGCTATTCAGTCTCAGTCTTGCCTTACTCATGATAGCCTTGAGGTCTTAAAAGAAATTCAATGTCCGACTTTGGTTCTTGGTGCTCTTGAAGATGATGTGATTGGTTTGGACGGATCTAAGGAACTGGCAAAAGCGATTTCAGGTTGTCAACTCCTCATTCTTAAGCACTCTGGGCATGCTCTTTATGAAGAAAATAAAGCATTTCAAGAGGCTGTCTGTGAATTCTTAAACTAAAAAACGCTGGAAAAATTTTCCAGCGTTTTTATTCTATTTAAATCGCAAAGAGATCGTTTAGGTTTTCTGCCATGGTTGGGTGGGTAAAGATTTGTTTTGCAATGTAAGTATAAGGGATCTTGTTGTCCATGGCCATGGTGATCTGGTTGATGATTTCGCCTGCAGCTTCTCCAAAGAGCGTCACTCCAAGAATTTCTTTAGTTTCTGGGTTGACCACGGCTTTGAAGGCCCCTCGGAGGTCTGCGTTGACATGGCCACGAGGCATGGAAGCAACTGGCAATTCTTTAACAGCAACTGGAAGTCCTTTGTCACGTGCTTCTTGCTCGGTCAAGCCGACTTGGGCAAGTGGAGGAGCAATAAAGAGTGTTGTCGCATAATTTCTACGAGTTTCGAGATTGTAGCTACCATCGCCTGTAAGATAGTTGAAGACAATGCGGAAGTCATCGAGTGACATGTAGGTGAATTGAGGACCACCATTGACATCCCCAACTGCAAAGACACCAGGGACGCTGGTTTCCAAATGACGGTTGACTTGGATCGCTCCACGATCAGTGACTTGGATATCTGTGTTTTCAAGACCAAGTCCAGCTGTGTTTGGTTTACGTCCTGTAGCGTAGAGAAGGATATCAAACTCGAAGTCTCCCTTATCTGTGACAACCGTTAAGCTGTTTTGGCCATCTTTGATTTCTTGGGTATGAACGCCTTGCAAGAATTGAATACCATCTTCTTCCAGGTAGCCTTTTGCAAGAGCTGCAATGCTGGGCTCGATCCGTGGCAAGAATGTTTCAGAAGCATCCAGTACCGTTACTTGGCTGTCCAAGGTATTATAGAGATGAGCAAATTCCAATCCAATTGGTCCACCGCCAAGGACGCCCAGGCGTTTAGGTAGGTTTTCCAAACGTTGAATACCGGTTGAATCCACAGCAAATTTACTTTCAGCCAATCCTGGAATCGGAAGGACATTTGGCACAGCACCAGTATTAATAATAATGGTTTCAGCTGTCAATTCTTCCTTTTCATCTCCAGCTTGAATTTCGATGACCTTGTTAGAAACGAAACGAGCCGTCGCGTCGATAATGTCTACACCAGTTCCAGCAATCGTTGCGTAGTTCTTGCCATTGAGACGAGTAGTGACTGCATTTTTCTCATTCATGGCTTGCTCAAAATCCAAGCCTTTTTCTGCTGCAACAATCAAGGTCTTGGTGGGAATACAAGCGATATTGATACAAGTACCACCATACATAGACTTGCTCTTTTCAATCAGAGCGACTTTTTTTCCTTGGCTTGATAATTTCGCTGCGAGTGTTTTACCAGCTTTACCAAATCCAATCACAATAACATCATACATTAACATATGTTACACCTTCTTTCGCTTTCTATTGTATCAAACCCATTTTAAAAAGTCTGAAATCTGCTACGGGATTTTTTAGGAGTTCATGGGAAGGGGGAAAGAGGGACAAGAAGTCTTGTTTCATGGTATAATAAAGGGTCGGTGGACCGGATGGTCACACAATCAGTTAGAAAGAGCAAATCAGATGGACGGAATTATCAATGTAAAAAAAGAAGCAGGCATGACCTCACATGATGTGGTCTTTAAACTGCGAAAAATCTTAGGAACTAAGAAAATCGGCCATGGGGGAACGCTGGATCCAGATGTGGTGGGAGTGCTTCCGATTGCAGTTGGCAAGGCGACCCGGATGGTCGAATTCATGCAAGATGAAGGTAAGGTCTATGAAGGAGAAATCACTCTGGGATTTTCTACCACGACGGAAGATGCCAGCGGTGAAATCGTAGAGCGGACCCCAGTGGAAGCGCCTTTAGATGCAACAGAGGTCGATCGCATGATTACTCAGATGGTGGGAGAGATCGAGCAGGTACCACCTATGTATTCAGCGGTCAAGGTCAATGGACGTAAGCTCTATGAATATGCGCGGGCAGGAGAAGAAGTGGAACGTCCTGTCCGGCAGGTAACCATTTATGAATTCACACGCACCAGTGAGATTGGCTACGAGGAAGGTCTAGCCCGTTTTCGTTTCCGGGTCAAATGCAGCAAGGGCACCTATATCCGGACCTTGTCTGTGGATTTGGGTCAAAAACTGGGTTACGCAGCTCATATGTCTAATCTGACACGGACCAGTGCTGCCGGTTTGTCACTAGAAGATGCCCTGACCTTGGAAGAAGTGGCTGAAAAAGTAGCCCAAGGAGATTTGAGCTTCCTTCACCCACTTGAAATTGGCACTGGGGATCTGGAAAAAGTAGAGCTGACAGTAGAAGAGGTTGGCGAAGTCCAAGTGGGACGCTTTATTCCAGTTGAGAGTGATTCCAAAGAGTTAGCTGCTTTTTACCAAGGGAAATTGGTAGCCATTTTAGAAAAAAGAGAAGAACTTTACAAACCTCGAAAAGTCTTTCTCACAGAAAGTGTGTTACAATAAATTCATGAATATTCGTATGATTACTACTGCTAACCAGATCCATTTGGAGAATGAGACAGTTTTGGTTCTGGGCTACTTTGATGGCCTGCATCTGGGGCATCAAGAACTCTTTAAAAAGGCGCGTCAGATAGCGGATGAAAAAGGCTTGAAGGTCGCTTTGTTAACCTTCCCTGAATCTCCTAAGTTAGCCTTTGTTCGCTACCAACCAGAATTACTACTCCATTTGCAGAGCCCTGAGGATCGGTTCCAAAAATTAAACGAACTAGGAGTGGATGAGCTCTTCCTCATTGATTTTACGACTGATTTTGCTTCTAAAACAGCCAAAGAATTTGTTGATCAATTTGTCAAAGCCTTGAGGGCCCGAGTTTTAATTGCTGGATTTGATTATAGTTTTGGCTCTGATAAGAAAACGGCCTCTGACTTAGCTGATTATTTTGATGGTCAAGTGGAAGTCATTTCTCCTGTATTGGATCAGGGGGAAAAGATTAGTTCGACCCGCATTCGTCAGGCTGTCCTAGAAGGACGAGTCCAAGAAGCTGCCCGTCTACTTGGCCACCCTTTATCCAGTCGGGGAATCGTCGTGCATGGGGATGCGCGTGGCCGCACCATTGGCTATCCTACCGCCAATCTAGCACCGATTGATCGGACCTATCTACCATCAGATGGGGTTTATGTAGTTGATGTCGATTTTAAAGGGCAGACCTACCGTGGGATGGCTTCTGTCGGGAAAAATGTCACCTTTGATGGGAAAGAGCTTCGTTTCGAAGTCAATCTCTTTGATTTTACAGGAGACATTTATGGCCATACTTTGACCATTCATTGGTTGGATAAGATACGAGAAATGGTCAAATTCGATGGGATCAATCAACTAGTGGCGCAACTAGAAGAAGATGAAGCAGTTTCACGAAACTGGACCAAGAGGCTGGGACAAAAGTCCTAGCCTCTCAATTGTTTTTGGATTGTCGAACAAGACGCAGTGGTTGAGTGGGCTCTACTACGCTGATTTCATCAGCTTTTACAGCCCTACTCAACTGTGCGGAGGTGGGACGACGAAATCGAATTCTAACGAATGACCGATTTCTGTCCCACTCTCTTTTTTCGGGCCTCTTCTTGGGAAAAATGAAAGGGATTTCTTTTTTCCACTGAAATTCAGAAAAATCGTCGAGAAATCAAAAAAGCGCTTTTCAAGCACCTATTTTTTTTGTATAATAGAGTCAGATAGTTATATATAAAAAAAGAAGTGAACCACATGATTACATTATTTTTATCACCGAGTTGTACATCATGTCGAAAAGCTCGGGCTTGGTTAAAAAAGCACGATGTTCCATTTAAAGAACACAATATTATGACAAGTCCTTTGAGCAAACAGGAGTTGACAAGTATATTGGCCTTGACCGAAAACGGAACAGACGACATTATTTCAACTCGTTCAAAAATTTTTCAAAAATTGGATGTTGATGTTGAAGATTTATCCATCTCAGCCTTGATCCATCTGATTGAGGAAAATCCAAGTCTCTTGCGGAGACCGATTATTTTAGATAACAAACGCATGCAGATTGGCTTTAACGAAGATGAAATTCGGGCCTTCTTGCCACGGAGTTATCGCAAACAAGAGTTACGCTCTGCCACTCTAAGAGCAGAAATAAACTAAGAAGTATGTCGAATGCAAAAAAATTATAGTTACCCACTGGACTTATCGTGGAGCACTGAAGAGCTTGCTTCAGTGCTTTCTTTTTTCAATAAAGTTGAAGAAGCCTATGAAAGTAAGGTAGAAGTCAAAGAATACATGGAAGCCTACCGCGCTTTTAAGAAGGTCGTGCCTAGTATCGGAGAAGAAAAGCGTCTTGGACGGGAGTTCGAAGAAGTGAGCGGTTATTCTCTCTATCGTGTGACCCAGGCTGCAAAGCAAAAAGAGGAAGGATGGTTTTCTCTTGAAGAATAAGTTAGAGTTTGCCAAACAAATCGTTTTAGAGGCTGGAGACTACTTACGTCTTCATCTCCATGATGACTTGATGATCTCAAAAAAGACTGGGCCAACAGATTTAGTAACCCAGATGGACCAACAGGTTCAAAAGGATTTGGTTGAAAAAATCACACATCGCTACCCAGAAGATCGGATTTTTGCGGAGGAAGATGGCCTTCGCTCCCCGATTTCAGAAGGATCCGTTTGGGTGATTGATCCCATTGATGGGACCAATAATTTTGTGACCCAAAAGGAAGATTTTGCGGTGATGGTGGCCTATTTTGAAGACGGAATTGGTCAGTTTGGCCTGATCTACGATGTGATGCGGGATCACCTTTTTTACGGGGGTGGAGAATTCCCTGTTTATCGCAATGAGGTTGAACTGACGCCCTTTGTGGACCAACCTCTGGAAAACCTTTTGATTGCTTCAAATGTCGGCATGCTTGAGAAAAATGACTGGGGCATGGCCGATCTTGGTATGGACTCTCTTGGCATTCGGGTCTACGGAAGTGCCGGTATTAGTTTTTCAAAAATTCTCTCAGGTGGGATTCTAGCTTATTTTAGCTATATCTGGCCTTGGGATTATGCCGCAGCTGCGATCATGGGGGAACAGTTGGGCTATACCGTTTTAAATCTAAATGGAGATAAACCTAATTACCAGTCAGTGGAACCCATTATGATGGTTCCAAAAGTGAAGTTAACAGAAATTCAAACTTATCTTAAGAAAGGGAGAAGTTAAATGAATTTTCCCAATGGTTTTAAAGAAAAATACCAGCATCTTCTAGGTGAGGATGCTGCTGCTTTTTTTGCGACCTTTGAACAAGAAGCAGTATCGGCCTTTCGGACTAATCCTTTGAAAGAAACTCAAAAAGCATTTGATGATCCGATTCCCAATACCCCTTGGGGCCATTATGGAAAGGTCTCAGGAAAATCCATCGAGCACGCAACGGGCTTGGTCTATTCGCAAGAGCCAGCAGCTCAGATAGTGGCCCAAGTCGCCCAGCCTAAGCCAGGAATGAAGGTCTTAGACTTGGCCGCAGCTCCTGGGGGAAAGACCACCCAACTCTTGTCTTATTTGGACAATCAGGGACTCTTGGTCTCCAATGAGATCCACAAGGGCCGCTCGAAAATTCTTGTAGAGAATGTCGAACGCTTTGGTGCGCGAAATGTGCTAGTAACCAATGAGTCTGCCGATCGTCTAGCAAAGGTTTTCTCAGGCTTTTTTGATCTGATTGTACTAGACGCCCCTTGTTCAGGTGAGGGGATGTTCCGCAAGCAACCAGATGCCATGGACTATTGGTCTGTCGATTACCCTCGAGAGTGCAGTCTCCTTCAAAGAGAGATTCTAGAGGATGCCCTCAAGATGTTGGTTCCAGGTGGTTCCTTGGTGTATTCAACCTGCACCTGGGCTCCTGAGGAAAATGAAGAGATCGTATCCTGGCTTGTGGAAAACTATAATCTGGAGCTGGAAACGATCGAGAAGATCAATGGTATGGCAGAAGGCATTGACCATCCAGAAACGGCGCGCATGTATCCTCATCTCTTTAAAGGGGAGGGACAATTTGTTGCTAAGTTCCGTTATCTAGGAGAGAATCGACCTGCCAAAATCCCTTCCAAAAAGGACCAATTATCTGCAGAACAAAAGAAATGGTGGCAGGAGTTTGCTAAGAAACACTTGAAGATCACTCTAGAAGGTGTCCTCGAAACCTTTGGGGACGAACTCTACTTGGTTTCACTTGGTTTACCAGATTTGCGAAAAGTAAAAATCGCCCGAAATGGCTTGCATCTAGGCACCTTCAAGAAAAATCGATTTGAACCTAGTTTTGCCCTTGGCCTTGCTCTAAAACCGAGTGAGGTCAAAGAGACCGTTTCGATCACGCCTGAAGACTTTGTTCATTATGTGGCGGGAGAGACGGTTCAATTAAAGGAAACGCATCCAAATGGATGGTACCAGGTCCTGGTTGAAGGCAATGGTTTGGGCTTTGCCAAAGTGACCGGACAGACCCTGAAAAATTTCTATCCAAAGGGGCTTCGTTTTAGGTAAAATGCTGGGCAAAGAACCCGTTCTATGATATAGTGGAAGTACAGGTTTTTTTGAAAAAAACTTGTCAAAATCATAAGTGAAATAGTGAAATATCAAGGAGACATGATTTGAAAAAGTCTAAAAAGCTGATCCTAGGACTAGCGACGATCGCATTAGCAGGAAGTTTATCTGCTTGTGCGTCTTGGATCAATCGCGGAGAATCCATCACTGCTGTCGGATCGACTGCCTTACAACCCTTGGTTGAAGGAGTAGTAGATCGCTACATTGAAGAACATCCTGGTAAGATTGTGAATGTACAAGGAGGAGGTTCTGGTACAGGACTTTCACAAGTTCAATCAGGCGCTGTTGATATCGGAAATAGTGACCTTTTTGCAGAGGAAAAATCTGGGATTGATGCTTCTAGTCTGGTCGATCACCAGGTAGCCGTAGCAGGGACAGCCATCATTGCCAATAAAAATATCTCAGTAGATAATTTGACAACAGAGCAATTGCGAAAGATCTTTACGGGTGAATATACCAACTGGAAGCAATTGGGAGGTCCAGATCTTGAAATCACGATTGTGAACCGAGCGGTTGGTTCTGGTAGCCGTGCTGTCTTTGATGCCATTATTATGGATGGCAAACAACCCAAGCAGGCTCAAGAGCAAGACTCTAATGGAATGGTGAAAAACATCGTTTCTCAGACGCCAGGAGCCATCTCTTATCTAGCCTTTACCTACTTGGATAGCAGTGTTAAAACCATGAAGCTTAATGGCTATCAACCAACTAAAGCCAATGTCGTCAACAATAACTGGCCAATCTGGTCTTACGAACACATGTATACTAAGGGAAAACCTAATGAGTTGTCTAAAAAATTCATTGACTACATGATGACCGATGAGGTTCAGCAAAAAGTTGTTGGTAAGATGGGCTATATCCCAATCAATGATATGAAAGTCACCCGTGATTTAAAAGGGAATGTGACAAAAAAATAAAAGAATTAGGTAAAAAATGAACGAAGTAGCAAAAAAAATGCTGACGAAATCAAAAAACTCCCGCCTAGAAAAATTTGGGAAAACCATTACTTTTTTATGTATGAGTTTGATTGTTGTCGTCGTTGCCATGATTTTGATTTTCGTGGCCCAAAAAGGTTTATCGACTTTCTTTGTCAATAAAGTCAATATCTTTAGTTTTCTATTTGGGAGTACTTGGAATCCTGCTGCAAAGGAATTCGGAGCCCTACCAATGATTCTAGGTTCCTTTATTGTAACCTTGCTTTCTGCCCTCTTGGCAACGCCGTTTGCCATTGGTGCAGCTGTTTTCATGACAGAAGTCTCTCCTAAAGGAGCTCGTTTCTTGCAACCAGCCATTGAGCTCTTAGTGGGGATTCCTTCAGTTGTTTACGGATTCATTGGTCTTCAAGTGGTCGTCCCATTTACGCGTAGTCTCTTTGGTGGGACTGGTTTTGGGATCCTCTCAGGGGTCTTTGTCCTCTTTGTTATGATCCTGCCAACTGTTACCTTTATGACGACCGATAGTCTCCGAGCTGTGCCCCGTCATTACCGGGAAGCTAGTATGGCCATGGGTGCGACACGCTGGCAAACCATTTGGCATGTCACTCTCAAGGCGGCCCGCTCAGGAATTTTTACAGCGGTTGTCTTTGGTATGGCGCGTGCCTTCGGGGAAGCCTTGGCTATCCAGATGGTGGTCGGAAACTCGGCAGTGGTGCCAACTTCACTCACTACACCAGCTTCCACCCTCACCTCTATTTTGACCATGGGAATCGGAAATACCGTCATGGGTACGGTCAATAACAATGTTCTTTGGTCACTAGCCTTGGTATTGCTCCTCATGAGTCTTGCCTTTAACAGTGTGATTAAACTGATTACGAAAGAAAGAGGTAAGAAGAACTATGCACGCTAAACGAATGGATAAAATTGCAACAGGAGTGCTGTATGCTATTTCAGGGATCATCGTTGCGATTCTTGCCTCATTGATCCTTTATATCTTGGTCCGTGGCTTGCCCCATGTATCTTGGCACTTCTTGACTGGGAAATCTTCTTCTTACCAAGCAGGAGGAGGGATCGGAATTCAATTGTATAATTCCTTCTTCCTCTTGGTCATTACCTTGGTGATTTCCTTCCCACTTTCTCTTGGAGCTGGGATTTACCTCTCTGAGTATGCTAAAAAAGGTCGTTTGACCAATTTGGTTCGTACCTGTATTGAGATCTTGTCTTCTTTGCCATCTGTCGTTGTAGGTCTCTTTGGTTACCTGGTCTTCGTTGTCCAGTTCAAGTATGGATTTTCGATCATTTCAGGGGCCTTGGCCTTGACCGTCTTTAACCTGCCACAGATGACCCGCAATATCGAAGATAGCTTGCAGCACGTCCACCATACGCAGCGCGAAGCAGGTCTAGCACTGGGTTTGTCTCGCTGGGAAACTGTGATTCATGTCGTGGTACCAGAAGCTCTTCCAAGTATTATCACTGGGGTCGTCTTGGCTTCAGGACGTATCTTTGGGGAAGCTGCTGCCTTGATCTATACAGCAGGTCAATCGGCTCCAGCCCTTGATTGGTCAAACTGGAATATCTTTAGTGTGACCAGTCCGATTTCGATCTTCCGTCAGGCTGAAACCTTGGCCGTCCATATCTGGAAGGTCAACAGTGAAGGAACTATTCCAGACTCGATCGAAGTCTCAGCCGGTTCTGCCGCCGTTCTTTTGATCTTTATCTTGATCTTTAACTTTGGAGCGCGCAAACTCGGAAGTTACCTCCATAAAAAACTAACATCTGCTTAAAGGAGAAGAAATGTCAAAATACAATTGGGATGAGAGACACATCATTACTTTTCCTGAAGAAAAGGTGGTCCTATCGACCAAAGATTTGCATGTCTATTATGGAACGAACGAGTCCATTAAAGGCGTCGACATGCAGTTTGAAAAGAATAAGATTACAGCCTTGATCGGTCCTTCAGGATCTGGGAAATCAACCTACCTCCGTAGTTTGAACCGGATGAATGATACCATCGATATTGCGCGTGTAACGGGTGAAATTTGGTATGAAGGAATCGATGTCAATCGTCCAGATATCAATGTTTATGAAATGCGCAAGCACATTGGGATGGTTTTCCAACGGCCCAATCCTTTTGCCAAATCGATTTATAAAAACATCACCTTCCCGCATGAACGTGCTGGGGTGAAAGACAAGAAGATCTTGGACGAATTGGTCGAAACTTCTTTGAAACAGGCAGCTCTATGGGATCAGGTCAAGGATGATCTTCATAAATCAGCCCTGACCCTTTCAGGTGGCCAACAGCAACGGCTCTGTATCGCGCGGGCTATCTCTGTGAAGCCAGATATCTTACTCATGGATGAGCCTGCTTCAGCGCTTGATCCGATCGCGACAGCGCAATTAGAAGAAACCATGCTTGAGTTGAAGAAGGATTATACGATTGTCATCGTGACCCACAGCATGCAGCAAGCAGCCCGTGCTAGTGATTATACTGGTTTCTTCTACCTTGGAAACCTCATCGAGTACGATAAGACTTCGAATATTTTCCAAAATGCGAAATTGCAATCGACCAACGATTATGTATCGGGTCACTTTGGATAAAGTAAAATGACAACAAAAAGGAAAATAGAATGACAGAACCAATTTTGCAAGTCAAGGACTTGTCGGTTTATTACAATAAAAAGAAGGCTCTAAATAGCGTCTCCTTGGATTTTGCTCCAAAGGAGATCACAGCCTTGATTGGTCCTTCAGGATCAGGGAAATCTACCCTTTTAAAAGCCATTAACCGCATGGGTGACCTTAACCATGAGGTCACCACCACAGGAACCATCCTCTATAATGGACATAATATCTACGGACCACGGACCGATACGGTCGAATTGCGTAAGGAAATCGGAATGGTCTTCCAACAGCCCAATCCCTTCCCAATGTCTATTTATGATAATGTGACTTATGGATTGATGATTAATGGTGTCAAGGACAAGGCTGTCTTGGATGAAGCAGTTGAAACCTCTTTGAAACGCGCTTCCATCTGGGATGAAGTCAAGGATCGCCTGCATGATTCAGCGATCGGACTTTCCGGTGGTCAGCAGCAGCGGGTCTGTGTGGCGCGGGTTCTTGCGACCAGTCCAAAGATTATTCTTTTGGATGAACCAACTTCAGCGCTGGACCCAATTTCAGCTGGGAAAATTGAAGAAACCTTGTATGGACTAAAAGACCGCTACACCATGCTCTTGGTGACACGTTCCATGCAACAAGCAAGTCGGATTTCCGATAAAACAGCCTTTTTCTTGGATGGAGATTTGATCGAGTACAATGACACCAATGAAATGTTCTTGAACCCAGCTAAGAAAGAAACAGAAGACTATGTCTCTGGTAAATTTGGATAGGAAGAAAATAAAATGTTACGAGTTCAATTTGAAGAAGATTTAGAGAAGTTGCATAACCAGTTTTATGCAATGGGAAATGAAGTGTTGAGTCAGATCAACCGTACGGTTCGTGCTTTCGTGACCCATGACCGTGAATTGGCCCGTCAGGTCATCGAAGATGATGCGGAGATCAACGAATACGAAGTGAAGCTTGAGCGCAAGTCTTTTGAGATTATCGCCCTTCAACAGCCGGTTTCACAAGACCTTCGCGTCGTGATGACCGTCTTAAAAGCAGTCTCTGACTTGGAGCGGATGGGGGACCACGCAGTATCGATTGCCAAGGCAACGATTCGCATGAAAGGGGAAGTCCGTATCCAATCTGTTGAGGAAGAAATCAGCAAGATGGGCCGTGAAGTCAAAGATTTTGTTGAAGCGACACTAGATGTTTACCTCAAAGGCGATGTGGATTTGGCCTATGAAGTTGCTTCACGAGATGAAGTCATTAACCATTACTTCGATAGCATCCAAGAATTAGCAACTGAAGAAATTCGGAAAAATCCAGAGTCCATCGTGACTGGTCGTGATTATTTCCAAGTGATCAACTTCTTGGAACGCATCGGAGATTATGCAAAAAATATCTGTGAATGGGTAGTTTACTTTGAAACAGGTAAAATTATCGAAATGTAAGATCATGGAGTCTTTTCGATCTCAGACAGGCATTGTCATGCTTGTCTTTTCTTTTATCCCAACTTTGTGATAAAATAGTTTTATTAGGGCTTTTGATTGGAAAAGCGTGAAACATTTAAAGGAGGAAATTATGCAAGCAGTTGCACATTTTGTAGAAACATTCGTTCCAGAACATTATGAAGTGTTTTTGGATTTAAGTCGTAAAACCAAGACCTTTAGCGGTCGTGTGGTGATCACGGGTCAAGCCAAGGCGGACAAGATCTCGCTTCACCAAAAGGATTTGACCATTGAAACAGTAGAAGTAGCCGGTCAAGCCCGTCCATTTACGGTTGATGATGCCAATGAAGTAGTTTATGTTGAATTGGAAGGCACAGGTCAAGTGACAGTTACCCTGACCTATTCTGGTAACATCACAGACAATATGACAGGGATTTACCCATCTTACTACAGCATTGATGGCGTGAAGAAGGAAGTCCTCTCAACTCAGTTTGAGAGCCATTTTGCGCGTGAAGCCTTTCCAAGTGTGGACGAGCCTGAAGCCAAAGCAACGTTTGATCTTTCTTTGAAATTTGACCAAGAAGAAGGGGAAATTGCCCTCTCCAATATGCCTGAAATCGATGTGGAAAACCGCAAAGAAACAGGAATTTGGAAATTTGCTACGACTCCACGGATGTCTTCTTACCTCCTTGCCTTTGCTGCAGGAGACCTTCAAGGAATCACAGCTAAAACCAAAAATGGTACTCTCGTAGGTATCTATTCAACCAAGGCCCATCCGTTGAAAAACTTAGAATTTTCTCTTGATGTAGCTGTACGTGTCATCGAATTTTATGAAGACTATTATGGCGTGAAGTATCCAATTCCTCAATCTCTTCACGTAGCGCTTCCTGACTTCTCAGCTGGAGCGATGGAAAACTGGGGCTTGGTGACTTACCGTGAAGTCTACCTCCTCGTAGATGAAAACTCAACTGCAGTTAGCCGTCAACAAGTCGCTCTTGTAGTTGCTCACGAATTGGCTCACCAATGGTTTGGTAACCTAGTAACCATGAAGTGGTGGGATGACCTCTGGTTGAACGAAAGTTTTGCCAACATGATGGAATATGTATCTGTCAATGCCATCGAACCAAGCTGGAATATCTTTGAAGACTTCCAAACAACAGGTGTTCCATTGGCTTTGAAACGCGATGCAACCGATGGGGTTCAATCTGTCCATGTAGAAGTCAAACACCCTGATGAAATCAATACTCTTTTTGACCCAGCCATCGTCTATGCGAAGGGAAGCCGTCTCATGCATATGCTTCGCCGCTGGTTAGGGGATGATGCTTTCCGTAAAGGACTCAAAGCTTACTTTGAAAAACACCAATATGGCAATACCATCGGTCGTGACCTTTGGAATGCCCTAGGTGATGCTTCTGGTCGTGATGTAGCAGCCTTCATGGATTCTTGGTTGGAACAACCTGGTTATCCAGTCCTTACAGCAGTGGTAGAAAATGATACCTTGAAGATCAGCCAAAAACAATTCTTCATCGGAGAACATGAAGACCAAGGCCGTCAATGGGTTGTGCCATTGAACAGCAACTGGTCTGGTATTCCAGATACACTTGAAACAGAAACGCTTGAAATCCCAGGTTATGCTGCCCTTGCTGCTGCAAATAGTGAACCGCTTCGTTTCAATACGGAAAATACAGCCCACTACATTACCGATTACCAAGGAGAGCTCTTGGATGCGATTGTAGACAATATGGCTTCCTTGGATAACTTGAGCAAGCAACAAATCCTTCAAGAACGCCGTCTCTTGGCAGAAAGTGGTGTCATCTCTTATGCAAGTCTCTTGCCAGTCATCGAGAAATTGACCCAAGAAACGACTTATTTGGTTGTATCTGCAGTTTCATCAATCCTTCAAGGGCTCAGCCTCTTTGTGGATGAAGGGACGGAAGTAGAAGCAGCCTATAAGAAGTTGCTCGTAACCTTCAACCAATTCAACTTTGAACGCCTTGGTTTTGAACCAAAAGCTGGAGAAGCAGATGAGGATGAAATGGTTCGTCAATTGGTTATTTCAAATATGATCAAGGGTGATGATGCAAAAGCAAGCGCTAAAGCAAGTGAAATCTATGCAGCCCATGCAGAGGATATCAGCAAGCTTCCAGCCGCTATTCGTTTACAAATCTTGATTAACCAAATCAAACACCATGAAAGCAAAGAATTGACTGATTTGTACTTGAACACTTATGCTCAAGCGACAGATGGTAACTTCAAGCGTCAATTGTCTACAGCTCTGGCTTATACAACCGATGCAGACACAGTTGAAAAGATTTTGACAGAGTGGAAGAACAAGGATGTTGTGAAACCACAAGACTTGGCAATGAGTTGGTATTTCACCTTCTTACACCATGAGTTCACTCAAGAATCTGCCTGGACTTGGGCGCGTGAAAATTGGGAATGGGTCAAAGCAGCTCTTGGTGGAGACATGAGCTTTGACAAGTTTGTCATCTACCCAGCCAATACCTTCAAAACAGCAGAGCGCTTAGCAGAATTCAAAGCCTTCTTTGAACCACAATTGTCTGATATGGCTATCAGCCGAAACATCAGCATGGGAATCAAGGAAATCGCAGCGCGTGTGGATTTGATTCAACGGGAAAAAGCAGCAGTAGAAGCCGCTATCCTTGCGACAAAATAGATTTAAAAAAGATGCTACAGAATTCATTCTGTAGCATCTTAGAATGTAGACAACGTCATCTTTGAAACTTTCCTTAGGTGAGCACGGACGTCAGCGAACTTCTTTGAAGTTCCATGACTTAGTTTTGAGCCTAAGGTCTCAAAACTCCCGAGTGCCTGAAACAATTGTGTTTCAGGCACTTTTCTCACAGCGGAAAGTTTCAGTGTATATTTGATTGAGACTTAAAAAATATATTATTTTAATTTCTGGGGCATCATTTAGGTTGGTTAATGATAGTTTAACTACATCCTAATGGAGTGGGAAAGAAGTCCTCTCTTTTCAATTTTTCCACCCCCGCATAGATACAACAGTCTGGGAGAGTGTTGGAGGTTGCAGATAAAGGAAATACTGTTTACGTCACCTCAAAGCAGTGCTATGAGCAATCAACCAATGTGTTAAACTGTTATTTCTATCTAACATCAAAGGCTGGACAGATTTTGCCCAGCCTCTTTTTCTATAAATAAGCTGAATAAGACCTCGAGGAGAAGGATCATTAGTTTATTGGACTTGGTAAGAGAATTTCCGTTCGATAGTGGCCATTTTCTTTGAATCGTTTGATAGTTCCTTGGTATTCTTGTACTAGGGCATCAACGTTTCGCAAGCCCCAACCATCTCTTTGACGTGTTTTACGAGTCTCTTTTTCCTGTTCATTAAAGGTATTGTTGATCGAAATAAATAGATTTTGTTGAAAATAACGTATATTCAGAGACAATGTTCTCTCTGATTTATCAGTCAATCGAAGACAGGCTGAAATACTATTATCCAAACAATTTCCTAAAATAACAGCTAGCACATCTGGCTGAATAGATAGTTCTTGTGGTATAAAGCAGTCAATTTCCAATTCAATTTCATCTTCCACATCGTGCAGTTTTTGATTCAGTAAATAATTAACCGTTGGATTTTTGGAGTAAAAGGTTTGTTTTCCTGAAATACTATCGGTTAACGATTGAAGGTACTCTCTAGCCTCATCAGGATTTTCTTCTAGAAGTGCCAAGAGGGTTAAATGTTTATTTTTTAAGTCATGCCGAAGACTTTGCAATCGTTGGTATTCTTCTTGAGACTGTTGTGTTTCTCTTAATTGGAATTGAAGTTGTTCTTTATCTAATTTATTTTGATAATCAGCGTGCTGTTGTTGAGAAAGATGTAAGGTAAAATACAGCGAGGAAAACGACAATACAATAAGAGATAAGAGTGAAATGACAGAAAGATAATCTGGTCCAAATACTTGCCCTTGAATAGCAGATACAGTAAAGGCAAAAATAATCGATAAAATCGGCACGATAAATTGATAAAGCCAATTTCTTCTAGATGTTGCCATGGTTAACTTTTGATGTGTTCGAAATAGTTGTCGAAGAACAAGAGTGATCACAGTTGAAAAAAGAAAACTGATGGCAAGGTAACCACTAATCAGTTCTAAATTTTTCGATACTTTTGACAGTGGAAGAAATAGTTGGATAGCTTGATTGAGGACAGCTCCGGCTAATAATGTCAGGCTTGTTTGTAAGAATATCCAAAAAGAAGAATCACGAAAGGAGAAATCAAAATAGAGTCCTACAAGAGCGGATTCTACAATACTCAGAAAGAGATTGCTAACTAAAAAAACGCGACTTTCTAAAAATAGAAAAACAAGAGCCACATGAAAAAGTAAGAAACAACAAAGGGCTAAAAGTGTCTCTTTTGAATGTTTACTTTTGGATATTGGCCTATAAAATAAAACACTTGCCAGAAATAAGTCAAACAAGATACTAATGATCCGCAATCCTATTAGCATTAGAAATTCCTTTCACTGAGATAGTTATAGTATTTTTCTTTAAAAGAAGACTGGAACTTACGACTAATTGGAAGTGAATGTTCCTCGGTTCCATTTAGCAAAATAGTTACTGTTTTCGCATCAAAATCTTTGATATATTTGGGATTTACAATATAAGAAGCATGAATTTGAATAAAATAATCAGGTAGTTTATCTAAAATGTCTTGAGTTTTCAGTAAGGACTTATAGGTATCTGCTAGTGTGTAAATAAAAACGGAACGCTTATCTTTCTCAAAATAGGTAATGTCACTTAAAGGAATAGAGTAACTTTGTTTTCCAAATGAGAAGTTAAAGATGGTTTGTCCTAAATCTAAATAACGTAAAATTCTGTCTACTACCTTATTTAGCCTTTGAGGTTCGATTGGTTTTACTAAGTAATCAAAAGTCTGTACTTCAAATACTTGTTCCATGTAATCACGATAGCTGGTCACAAAAATAATGGGGATAAAAGGATTGAACTGACGAATTTCACGTGCAAGGTCAATTCCAGTAATTTGTGGCATATCAATATCCAAAAAAACACAATGTGTATCTCTTGTTAACTGTTCTAGCATTTTTTGTGGATTTGTATATAATTTTGTTTCTACAGGAACCTTGTCGTAAGAAAGTAAATACTGTTCTAACTGACTAGCATCTCTAGTTGAGTCATCACAAATAACGACGTTTAACATAAGTCCCCCTTATCAAATTGAGTTGGCTAATTATGACACTAAAATGGTCAATCATGACGTAAACCATGGAAAGTCATATGTTTATTATACAATAATCTTATCAAAAATGAAGGAAGCTGGGAAAATCTTCTCAGTCTTGAGTGATGAGATGAAGACATTTGCGACACTGACTATTAAAGATTTGACAAAATCATTTGATAAGCAACATTTTGCTAATAACCATATTTCCTTAGAAATAGAAGCTGCTAAAATTACAGCTTTTTTAGGACACAATGGTGCTGGTAAGTCCACCCTCTTAAATCAAATGATTGGTTTTACCAAACCTGATAAAGGAGATGTATGCTATGGAGATATTTCTTTTGTACAGAATCGTAAACAAGCTCGCTCAATGATGAGCTATATGTCGCAACAGTATGCACCACTTGAAAAATTAACGGTGGAACAAAACTTAGAAATGCTTGGAAGAATGAGAGGATTAAACACCTTAGATTTACAAAAAGAAATGGATCAGCTCTTAACCGACTTGGAAATTAAGGAGTACCGGGCAAAACAAGGGAAGGATCTCTCAGGCGGTTTAAAGCGTCTAACTTCTTTTGCAATGGCTTTGATCGGATCTCCGACTATCATTCTTCTTGATGAACCCACGAACGATGTTGATCCAATACGTCGTGAAAAACAGTGGCAATTATTACAGAAGCTAGCCCATAAAGGTCATACCATTATTATTGTGACACATAACTTGTTGGAAGTTGAAAAATATGCAGACAACTATGCCTTATTTAACCATGGGAAGTTAATCAAATCAGGCCCAGTTCAGCAAATAACCTATCAAAAGCAGTATCAAATCTCTTTTGAGTTTAGGAATGAAGATAGCTTAGCTCTATTCCAAGATTATACCATTATCAATGGTTCGATTTGCCAGATTGAAGTAGAAGAGAAGGAGATAACGATTCTGCTACCAAAAATAACACAGGAATTGGATAGAAAGAATATTTTTAATCTGTCACTTACTCAGAAAAACGTATCCATTTCAGATCTTTATAGAGAGGAGTTGACAAACTGATATGACTCAATTTTTTTACTTACTTCGTTGGAACTATCTTCGTCAAAAAGATCTATTTCTACTCTTTACGCTAGCTCAGGTTCTGTTATCCATTTCACTTCTTTTTGGTTATCCACTAGTGATTGGTGAGATTGATACGACAGCTGCCTACTATCTCTCTTCTGGTTCAGTTCTGATAGGAATCATTTCTATTGGCTGTACGATCTCATCCCCTGTTATAGCAAATGCGAAGTCAGAAGGACATGTAGACTATGTACGAGCCCTTCCAATACCTCGAATTCTGATTTCCTTAGCAGATCTTTGGATGTGGATGATTGCTATTTTGCCTGGAGTATTCATTTCTGTTATACTGGGCTATTTTCGTTTTTCTGTCCGCCTAAATGTATCTGTTCTGGCTGTTTTCATTCTATTTCTGATCTGTCTTACGATGATTAGTCTTGGATTTGCCATTGCTTATACTTTTTCTCCCAATATTGTCACGCTGATGTCTCAGTTGATTCTCATGATTGGTTTGATGTTTTCTCCAATCATGTACCCAGCGAGTCGTCTTCCAGATTGGATAAACCATCTCTACCATGTTCTTCCATTTGTCCCTTCTGTCAACCTCCTACGAGCTTGTGTCTATAGTCATGGTCACGTCTCATTTTTTGACTTCACCATTCTGATCATCTGGACTTTGTTAACACAGTTACTGATCTTGAGAGTTCTTTATAAGGAAAAATAAAGGAAGGAGGATCTATGTTTTTCATCATTAAAACAGTGTTCTCTTTAAAAGGAATTCAATTGAAGAGATTTACCAATGCATCCCTACAACAAAAATCAACATCTGCGTTCAGATGTTGATTTTTTTAATATATCCGCTAAGCCCTTTGTATCTTATTTGAAATACCAGTGGTGTTTGAGGCTGGCAAAAATTGCCTTGCTGGTGATCGTGATGATGACCAGTTTGATGAGGTCACCAAGGATAAAGGGAGCAACGACCAAAGCAAATGCTTTTTGGAGATCGGTATGCGTGACCAGCATAAAGCCGATAGCTCCTGACACGAAGAGGAGAGCACTACTGAGGAGATTGGCCAAAAAGATAGTGACAAGGCTGGATTTAGCACTCGTGAACAGAGACGTGATCCATGCTCGGAATGGGAAGAAGAGGAGGAAACCAGCAGTAGGACCAAGGAAATGCGAAGCACCACCAGCACCTCCGGCAAATACTGGGAAACCTAAGAAGCCTAAAAGCAGGTAAAGACAGACAGTGACAAAGGCATGGCTGGGTTTATAGATGGTCCCGATGATCCCGATCATGAGTGTCTGTAGGGTCAAAGGAATTGGACCAAAGGGAATAGTGAATTGAGATAGGACGGAGATCATGGCCACTCCAATGGAGATGAGAACTAAGGGAAAGATTTTCTTCATAACAGTTAACCTCTGATTTATTTTATGGTAACTATTCTACAATAAGGGGCTCAACCTGTCAATAGCCCACGCTTGTTTTAGGATTTTTTAAGTAAAAATTTAGGCAGGCTTAAGACTCCTAAAGTATAATCGCCTTACTAAAGGATCGAGCTCCCTTTAAATTTTAAAAGACAAGTACTTGTACAAAAAGATAAAAGGTAAAAAGATGAATCAAAAAGAAACAAAACAAGTAGTCGAAACGCAAGAATCCAAAGAAAAAATGGTTGTCCTCAAACGAAGTCCTAAGTGGTGGATTGGCATGGCAGCCGTTGGTGGATTGTTGGTTGGTGCTGGAAGTGGCTTTGGTGTCGGTGTCATCGCCTCACAATCTTCCAATAATCAACAATTTTCTCAACCGGTCCAAACGGCTCAGAACCAAGGATCCAATCAGCAACAAAATAGTCAAAATGGCCATGCTTCACAAGGAAACCAGCAAAATGGTGGCCCACAGGATGGCGGACCTCAAGGCGGTGGTCCACAAGGTGGTGGTCAAGGACAAGGCGGCCCACAAGGTGGCGGACCTGGTCAGATGCCACAAGAAGGCAATGGTGGCCCACAAGGGAATGGTCCAGAAAATGGCATGAACCAATCTGGCGGACAAGAAGGGAACCAGGGTTCCTCTAAAAAGTCCAATAAGAAGAATTCAAAAAATAAAAACAAGACGAGCGATAGTCAAAGTAACAAAGAAAACACGACAAACTCATAGAATTAGCCTTCCTCAGGCAGGCTGAATTTGATCATAAAACCGGGTTCTAAACTATAGGAAATGAAGGGAAGTCGTGTTATAATGGTTAAGAATAGATTAGAAAGACTCACTCACGAAAGAGAAGAGGATACGACGATGATTAAAATTCTATTGGTCGAAGATGACCTTGGTTTATCAAATTCAGTATTTGATTTTTTAGATGATTTTGCGGATGTCATGCAGGTCTTTGACGGAGAAGAAGGTCTTTACGAAGCAGAAAGCGGGATCTATGATTTGATTTTGCTGGACTTGATGCTTCCTGAAAAAGACGGTTTCCATGTCTTGAAAGAATTACGTGAAAAAGGCGTGACAACCCCTGTTTTGATCATGACAGCCAAAGAAAGTCTGGATGACAAGGGGCACGGCTTTGAGCTGGGGGCAGACGATTACCTCACCAAGCCTTTCTACCTAGAAGAGCTTAAGATGCGGATTCAAGCCCTCTTGAAGCGCTCAGGAAAGGTCAATGAAAACACCCTCAATTATGGCAATTTGAAGGTCAACTTATCTACCAATTCGACTTATGTGGATGGGAAAGAAGTGGAACTTCTTGGGAAGGAATTTGATCTTTTGGTCTATTTCCTTCAAAACCAAAATGTCATTCTTCCAAAAACACAGATTTTCGATCGTCTTTGGGGCTTTGACAGTGATACGACCATCTCTGTTGTTGAGGTCTATGTTTCAAAAATCCGTAAGAAATTAAAAGGTACCGATTTCGTTGAGAACTTGCAAACATTGCGCAGTGTGGGGTATATCTTAAAAGATGCTAACCAGAATTAAGAAAACCGTCGGGGAAGATGATTTCTCCTACTTCATCCGATATTTTGGGCTCTTTACTTTGATATTCTCAGCCATGACCCTGATTATCATCCAGGTCATGCGCTCGAGTCTCTATACAACGGTCGATGAAAACCTCAAGACTCTCAGTCAGGATCCCTACTCACTTGTAGCGATTGCTTATCGAGACCAGCGACAGTCAAATACCAAAGGAGATGATAATGATCATGAGATGATGATCCCAGATCATGATAAATCAGAACCTAAAGGAGATGTCACATCCAATACCACTGTTGTTTTGCTCAATAAAAAATATGAAAACTTGACAACCGGTAATGGGTTTTTAAACTTCAAAACGGTGACGTTTGGTCGAAAGCTCCTCAACAAGGTTTCCCAGCTTCAAATTACAAATAGCTATGGGAAAAAAGAAAGTTACCGGGCCTATATGGCAGAGTTGAGTTTATCTGATGATGAAAGTGATAGTGATATCAAGTATGCGGTTGTCATGACCAATATCAGTCAGCTAGAGCAAACCAGTGAAGAGCACGAAAGTCAAATCGCCCTCATCATGATCTGCTTCTGGGGAATCTCCTTATTCGCTAGCCTCTTCTTAGCACGTCTCAGCGTCAAGCCCCTTCTTGAGAGTATGCAAAAGCAAAAGGCTTTCGTGGAAAATGCTTCCCATGAGTTGCGGACGCCTTTAGCAGTTCTGCAAAATCGCCTCGAAACGCTTTTTAGAAAGCCTGAAGCGACCATTATGGAATCGAGTGAGAATATTGCATCCAGCTTGGATGAAGTTCGAAATATGAAGCTTTTGACTACCAACCTTCTCAATATTGCCCGAAGAGATGACGGCTTGAAGCCAGAGATGGAAGATATCGAACCAAGCTTTTTCGATCAGACCTTCTCGAATTTTGAGATCATTGCAGAAGAAAATGGCAAAATCTTTCGAGGAGACAATCAGGTGGACAAAGTCATTTGTTCTGATCGAACGCTCCTCAAGCAATTGATGACCATTCTCTATGACAATGCCTTGAAGTATACCGATGAAGATGGCGAGATCCAGTTTGAAGTCCAATTGAAGGATAAAAATCTTCTTTTGAGAGTGCTGGATAATGGTCCAGGGATTCGAGATGAGGATAAGAAACGGATCTTTGATCGTTTTTACCGGGTCGACAAGGCCAGAACCCGTCAAAAGGGTGGATTTGGTTTGGGGTTATCCCTCGCTAAGCAGATTGTAGAAGCCTTTAAAGGGACCATTCAAGTCAAAGATAATAAACCAAAAGGGACCATCTTTGAAGTGAAATTATCCATTAAGACGGAAAGTCGTAAAAAAAATCGTTCATAATCTTTTAAAAATAGAAAAGAGGAAAACCTATGAGTTCAAAAATGTTGCACACTTGCCTTCGTGTGGAAAACTTAGAAAAGTCAATCGCTTTTTACCAAGATGCTTTTGGTTTTGAAGAAAAACGTCGGAAAGATTTTCCAGACTACAAGTTCACGATTGTTTATTTGGCCTTGCCTGGAGATGACTATGAGTTGGAATTGACTTACAATTATGATCATGGTCCATATGTCATCGGAGATGGCTATGCTCACGTCGCCTTGAGTACTCCTGATCTAGAAGGTTTGAATGCTGAACACAAGGCTAAAGGCTATGAAGTAACGGAACCAAAAGGTCTTCCAGGAACGAAACCGAATTATTATTTCGTTGTAGATCCGGATGGTTATAAAGTAGAAGTCATTCGCGAAAAATAAGAGGGACTAAAAATAGGAGGCTGGGATAAAAGTCCTAGCCTCTCAATTATTTTTGGATTGTCGAGCAAGACGCAGTGGTTGAGTGGGCTCTACTACGCTGACTTCATCAGCTTTTACAGCCCTACTCAACTGTGCGGAGGTGGGACGACGAAATCGAATTCTTACAAATTACCGATTTCTGTCCCACTCTCTCTTTTTTATGAAACCATTTACAAAAAAGGAATGTTTTTTCGAGAGAAATTTGCTATAATAAAGTTATGAGATTCAAACACACGAAAACTATTTTATTAATCATTACAAATCTCCTTTTACTGAGTCTTTTGTATATTGGCTATCAAAAGATTCAAAGGGTTCGTGAACAAAAAGCCTATCAGGATCAGTTTGATAAGGTCACCCAACTCGAGAAAAGCTCTGAAAAAGGGAAAGATGTTCAAGTTCAGGAAGGGATTTTAGGAACTTCTTATGTGACGGCTTATTATCCCACTAAAGATGGACAAGCTGTTGAGATTGTGAAAGAGAAGATCCAAGAAGACCTTCAGCGTCTAGGATCCGATGAGAAAACCAAAGAGCCAAAGCATTTGACCTTCTACCATAGTGAAGAAGCAGAAGCGCCTTTTGTCGGCTATCACCCTATCCAAATCAAGCGGGCGGAGTATCAGTACAAAAAAGGGAAATTCATCAAAGATGAGACGGTGAAGTTGCCCCTCTTTTACTTGGATGATGACAGTAACCCTCTGACCCTCAGCCAAGTTTTTGCGGATCCAGATGGAGCCAAGCAGATCTTTTTGGAGGAATTACGGGGAAATCTAGCCTTTCGTCAGCTGGACGAGGAAAGTATTGATCAAATGGTTGCCCACTTCTCAGAGTTGGATTTGAGCCAATGGGAATTCCAATATGAAAAAGGAAATTTCACCATTCCATTTCCAACCAAGGTTAAGGGAGATGATACCTTCACTGTTCCCTTGTCTAAATTCTATGACGTGATTGATACAGAGCGCTTGCTTCCTGATGATCTAGCTTCTTACGAATCCTATATAGAAGAACGCCACCGTAAGATGATTGCCCTGACCTTTGATGATGGACCAGATCCAACCACGACTCCTCAGGCGCTGGCCATCTTAAAGAAATACAATGCCAAAGCTACCTTCTTTATGGTCGGAAAAAATGTCAGTGCGAATCCGGATATTGCTAAGCAAGTCCGCAAAGAAGGTCATCAAATCGGGAACCATACCTGGGATCACCCTCAATTGCCAAAATTGAGCTTGGATAATGCCAAAAAAGAGATCTTGGATACCCAAGAAGCTATTCAAAAAGCGACAGGTGTGCAGACCAAGATTACCCGTCCTCCGTATGGGGCCATCAATAACGCTATCCAATACGGTGTCGACCAATCCTTCATCATGTGGGATGTAGATAGCCTAGATTGGAAGACACATAATACGACGGCTATTCTCAATGAAGTGAAAAAAGAAGTCAAACCGGGTTCGATTATCCTCATGCATGATATCCATCAAACCACGATTGACGCTCTACCGACCGTCCTTGACTACCTCAAATCACAAGGCTATACCTTTGTAACGGTGGATGAATTGTTGGATTATCAACTTGAAAGTCATCGCATTTATTACAATGGAAATTAACGTAAAAATCCTCTGCAGTTCATTCACTAGCAGAGGATTTTCTTATTCATTTAAAAAGAGTTCGGAATTTTTTAAAACCAGTTCACGTACAGAAGCGTATTTTTTTAAGGATTTGAGTTCTTTTGGGTGGGTGATAAAGGTGATTACATAGCCCTCACGCCCCATTCGTCCTGTTCGACCGGCACGGTGGGTATAGGTCTCCACATCACGAGGAATATCGTAGTTAATCACACACTCAAGATGTTCAATGTCGATTCCACGAGCGACTAAATCGGTGGCCAGCAAGAGGGTCAGCTGATGGTCTTTGAAGCGTTCCAGAATGACCTTGCGGTATTTTACATTGACATCGCTTGCGAGCGATACAGCCTCAACACCACGGTATTGTAGTTTTTCTTCAGCACTACCCAGATCAGACAGGCTATTGAAAAAAGCCAGACCACGAAAATCTTCGACGTAGGCGAGTTTGCGGAGCAATTCGACCTTGTCCCGCTTATCCACTTGCATATAAAAATGTTGGATATTGTCCAAAGAAACTCCATCAACCGAAATGCGAAGAGTATTTTCTTCTAGCTGGTCTGGATCGACCTTGGCTGTGGCGCTCATATAGATATATTGGTGGTCACGGGGAGCATAGTGGCTGATCTTGTCGACGAAGTGGTACTGAGAATCGCTCAGTAATTGGTCGAATTCATCTAAAATGATGGTTTCCACATTCATCATTTTGATCTTTTTCAGCTTGATCAGTTCAAAGATCCGCCCAGGCGTCCCAACCAGGATTTCGGGTCCTTTTTTGAGGCGTTCGATTTGCCGTTTTTGACTAGATCCTGAAAGGAAGAGTTGTGTCTGGAGACCGAGAGGCTCTGCCCATTGTTTGGTGACATCAAAAATTTGTCCTGCTAACTCTGTGTTAGGAGCCAAAATCAAGAGTTGTTGGGCCTTCTTCGGTTTGAGTTTGAGCAAGCTCGGAAAGAGGTAGGCGAGTGTCTTACCAGTACCGGTAGGACTGATCCCGAGGACATTTTCTCCTTCATAGATAGGGGAGAAGATCTGTTCCTGAATTTCAGTGAATGTTTCAAATCCGAGTGTTTCTAACTGGTCTTTCCAGCTTTGTGGAAATTGTTCTTTCATTCTTTTTCATCCTTAAATTGTATTCCAGCGCTTTGACGCATCTGGTAGAGGGTTTCATGGACCTGCTCAGCTGTTTGTAACCACTCAAGATAAGCAGCTGGCTTTTGATGAGCGATAGCAAAGGCAAAGGCTTCCGCCTCTTCTTGCATTTGGTGTGAGCAGGCCTGGACCGGAAGGTCGATGACCTCCCCAGAATGGCTGACGAAGCGAGCCTGGTTGATGGCTGCTACAGCATTGAGAGTTAGTGTTCCAGTCTTGGTGTAGATTTCAGCAGGTAGATGGCTGGTGATATTTTTCCCTGCCTGAATAGCAACCTGAAAATCTGGATAAATCAAGACACCTTGACCATAGAGATCAACCGAATTGGGTAATTGCTGAGCGGTGTAGTGGCCGGAGATCGGTTCTCCAAAGAAGCCGATCGCCAAGTAGAGGCAGTAGACTCCCAGATCCATCAAGGCTCCACCTGCATAGACATCTGAGAAAATATTGGGCATCTCACCTGCAAGAAGGGCCGGCAATTTAGAAGAATATTTGGCAAAGGTGAAGTTGGCACTCAGTATTTCCTGGTTAGAGAGGAAGTCTTTAATTACTTGAAAGGCTGCTTCTTGGTAATTTCTGGCAGCTTCAAAGAGATAGACCTGGTGCTCCTTAGCGAGCTTGACCAGTTCTTTCCATTCAGAAGGGTTGGTCACAGCCGGTTTTTCAATGATGACATGCTTCTTTGCTAAAATAGCAAGCTTGGCCTGAGCGAAATGAAGAGAATTAGGGCTAGCAATGTAGACCACATCCAGTTCACTGTCTAAGAAGTCAATGAAATCCGTGTAGCAAGAGATTGCTCCATAAGGCTCACAAAACTCTTGAGCAGTCTTCATCTTTCTCGAATACACAGCCTGCAAGTGATAGTGGCCCGTCTGATGAGCAGCTGTAATAAATTCATGTGAAATCCAACTCGTACCAATAATTCCCAGCTTTAACATAAGGTGTCCTTCCGTCATCGATTCACTCTATTATACCATGAAAAGGGGGAGGGGACAGTATAAAGTAGAAAATATGCACTGATTATTGTATAATGAAGTGATATGCTTAGAAGGGAAAACATAGGATTGAGAAATTCAGAATTACTGATCATTATTCCTGCTTATAATGAGAGTGGAAATATTGAAAAAACAATCAAGATGATTGAAGAACATACACCTGAATTTGATTATGTCATTATCAATGATTGTTCTACAGATCATACACTTGAAATTTGTCGCAATAACAACTTTAACGTTATCGATTTACCGATTAATTTAGGAATTGGTGGTGCTGTTCAGACTGGTTATCAATATGCAGTTAAAAATGGCTATCAATATGCTGTTCAAGTGGATGGAGATGGTCAGCATAATCCTGAATTTATCAGAAAGATGCTTCAAGTCCTTCAAGAGAAGAATGTGAATATGGTGATTGGCTCTCGTTTCATTGAAAATCAAGGTTTCCAATCCTCCTTCGCGCGACGGATTGGAATTTCATTTTTTGAAAAATTAATTAAGATTTTAACCGGTCAAAAGGTAACAGATCCAACCTCAGGATTGCGAGTGGCTGATCGAAAGGTGATTGAAGAATTTGCTAAACAATATCCAAGTGATTATCCAGAACCAGAGACGATTGTGTCCCTGTTAACCTCAGGCTATTCAGTTGCAGAAGTGCCTGTATTAATGAATGAACGAGAACACGGAGAATCGTCCATCACATTAAGCAAGTCTGTTTACTATATGATCAAAGTGACAATGGCAATGCTATTGGCTAGAATTGGTGGAGGATATAAGAAATAACATGTTAAATATTTGGTTAACCCTTATTGTAATTATTTTTATCGTTTATATTCTACGCCTAGTTGCAAAGAAAGTCGTTGAACTGAGAAATGTCATTTCTTGGCTCATTCTTTGTTTGCTATCGTTGCCAGTCATTTGGTTTCCTAATTTGATTGGAGCAATATCTTTATTTCTTGGTATTCAGACACTAAGTAACTTTATTTTTTTATTAAGTACATTTTTATTAATATTTTTAATTTTTTCATTAACTCGTACTGTATCAAAACAATCAGTACAGATTAAGAAATTGTCACAAACGATTGCTTTATTAAGAAGTGAGAATGAAAATGAACAATAAAGTAAATAGGAGTATTTATTTTTGGAATTTTGCAGGAAATATAGCAGCAGCTGCAGTCTCAATATTGTATTTGATTATTGTCTCTCGTTATACTTCCGCAAGTGATGCTGATAATTTTAGTTTGGCTTATGCAATTGGAAACCTATGGGTTGTAATTGGTATTTTTCAAGTTAGAAATTATCAGGCGACTGATTTGAAAGAAACGTACTCGTATTTGGAATATTGGCTAACTAGGGTTATTACAGTTTGTTTAATGTTAGTTTCACTATTTCCGTATTTATTTTTTAGTGGAAATAATGTTGGAAAAGGGGATTTATTTTTAATTATCATCCTAACAGTTATTTATCGTTCATGTGATGCTTTTTCTGATTTATTCCAAGGATTATTTCAACAACATGAACGTTTAGATATTGCAGGGAAATTAATGGTGCTTCGTTATAGTTTAAGCACAATCATTCTCCTAATTAGTTTGTTACTTTCAAATTCTTTAATTTTTTCTTTAATTTGTTTATGTTTTTTTAATGTTCTTTTTGTTTTTGGGGGTGATTACATCCAATCCAAACAAATAAGAACGATACCTTTTAATCAGATTTCATCTGCTACATTTAAGCAATCAATTAGCATCATGAAAACTTGCCTTCCATTGTTTGTCAACGGCTTTTTATTGGTATATGTATTGAATTATCCAAAACAAGTGATTGATAAATTGCTAGTAGAGGGCGTATTACGTGAAGGTGCTCAAAGGGATTTCAGTATTCTATTCATGCCTGTTTTCTTTATGAGTTTATTTGTATTAGCACTAAGACCGTTAATAACCGATTTGGCAAAACAATGGTCAGAAAAAAGATTTTATACATTTAATGCTATGATTCGTAAGATTTTATTATTACTTATGATTTTGGGACTGGTTGTATCAATACTAGCCTATTTGATAGGGGTTCCTATTTTAAATATTATAAGTGGTATTGATTTATCAAATTATAGTTTATTACTTACTATTTTAGTGCTTTCCGGCTTTTTATATTCTATAGCTTCTGTCATAGGTGATTTTTTAATTATATTGAGGAAACAAGTCTATCTACTCTATGTTTATGTCGCAATGGCGTTATTGACGAATATTCTTACGCCTATAGTGATGAGGGAGTTTGGCTTGTTTGGAGCAGGGCTTAGTTTTGTTATTGTTATGTTGTTTTACACCATTGCTAGTTGGATTGTCTTTGTAATTATGAGAAGGAAGGAGATTCAAAAATATGAATCAGTGGAATGATCATACATTTGTAATCTGTGCTTATGGGGATAGTCCTTTTTTAGAGGATTGTATAAACTCGTTATTAAGCCAAACCGTAAAAAGTAATATCATTTTGTATACTTCTACTCCAAGTGTATTTATCGAAAGTATTTGCCAAAAATATGCCATTCCGTTTAATACAACTGTAGGTGGCGGGATTGGAAAAGATTGGAATAATGCTTTATCTTTTGTTACTACCCAATATGCTACAATAGCCCATCAAGATGATTATTATGAGCCAACCTATTTAATGGAAATTCAAGAGAGGATAAAGAAGCATCAAGATGCTATCATTCTTTATTCTGATTATTTTGAAGAAAAAAACGGAGAGGTCATTAAACCGACTTCAAATCTAAAAATCAAATCATTAATGTTAAAAACAATCTCATTATTCCCTAAAACTAAGTGGTGGAGAAATCGGATTCTTGCTTTTGGAAATCCAATTTGTTGCCCTGCTGTAACTTATAATTTAGAATTGGTTAAGGGCTTTAGATTTGATGAGGAATGGAGAGTTAGTCTAGATTGGCTTGCCTGGTACCATTTGGCTAAATTTGATGGCAGATTTGTATATGTTCCAAAAAAATTAATGTGCCATCGTATTCATGAAGACTCTGAAACGAGTAATACCATTAGTGACAATACTCGAACAAAGGAAGATTACATGATGTTTAAACTCTTTTGGCCAAACGGATTAGCGAAATGTTTAAATCGTTTTTATAAAAAGAGTCAGGATACGAATGGTTAAAGTTTGCGTGCTCGAGGTTTGATAACAATATAAAAGTATGAATATCTTAATTATTTGAAAAACTATGGGTTCTATTAAAATATATAAAGGATAAGATTGTGAAAGAAGCGCCTAAGATTAGTGTCATTATTCCAGTATATAATGCAGAATTATATCTCAAAAGATGTATAGATTCCGTTTTGAATCAAAGTTTTAAATCATTTGAAATTATTGCAATTGATGATGGTTCAAAGGATAATTCGTTTAAAATATTGAATGAATACCAACAATTTTCTCCAAATATTAGAACTTTGAGTCGAGAAAATAAAGGTGCAGCCTATACTAGAAATGAAGGTATCAAGCTTGCAAAAGGTGAATTCATCATGTTTATCGATAGTGATGATTATATAAACCCAGATTACTTGCAGGTGTTTTATGATGAAATATCAAGTGGGATAGATGATGCAGTTATTGGTGGTCTTCAGAGAGTAAACCAAGATGGTAAACAACTATTTTCTATCCAATTGGGTAAAGATAAATGGTCGAAATATAGATCGATTTCACCATGTGCTCGCATCTATAGAAAAAAATTTTTAGTAGATCACGAACTTTCTTTTCCAGATATTCCGCTGGCTGAGGACTTGTTATTCAGCTTAACGGTATATACAAAATCTGAAAATATAAGAACTATCCCATATTGTGGATATAATTGGTTTTATAATGAGAATAGTGCCTCTAATACATTAAATAAAGGATTTAACCCAAATTTAGATATCAAGAATGTACTTGATAAAATTGCAGCGATTATCCCTAAAGATTTTTCTGAAACTAAATTAATTAAATTTTTTATAAAAAAATTTACTCTTTATTGGTTATTGGACGGTGGGAGACATTCTACAAGTGCAGAGTTTTTACATCAATATAAAGAAATTAATGATTGGATCAGGATAAATGGAATGAAGTCCACTCTTTCTGTTTTTGATCGAGAAATTAGAGATGAGAGGTTTATGGTTAAACTAGCTATCTTTACAATGAACTTGATTGAAAAGCTCGGTTTATTAAAACTGTTTGCAAAACTGTATTGTAAAGGGTAGTTAGAAGATATACAGTTTACTGATAAGTTAGTAGCAGATGTTAATAGGAGCAATGAATGGTTATATCAGTTGTAGTCCCATGTTTTAACGAAGAAGAATCGATTCCATTGTTTTATCGAGAAATGGAACGTGTTCGGATGAAGATGGGAGAAAAGTTTGAATATATTTTTATAAATGATGGCTCTTCAGATGGTACGCTATCTGTTCTTCAAAAGCTACATGTTACAGATTCAAATGTGCACTACCTTTCTTTTTCTCGAAATTTCGGGAAAGAGGCGGCGCTGTACGCTGGACTTGAGCGTGCTAGTGGTGAATACGTGACCGTCATGGATGTAGATCTGCAGGACCCTCCTGAGTTATTGATCGAAATGAAGCAGAAGTTGGAGGAACAGCCGAATTTAGACTGTGTCGGAACGAGACGCGTAACCCGTGATGGGGAACCACCGATCCGCTCTTTCTTTGCACGGATGTTTTATAAATTGATCAATCATATTAGTCAAGTGGAAATGGTTGACGGGGCGCGTGATTTTCGTTTAATGCGTCGTCCTATGGTCGATGCGATTCTTGAGCTCTCGGAGTACAATCGTTTCTCAAAAGGAATTTTTGCTTGGGTAGGATTTGAGACAGAATACCTCGAATATAAAAATGTAGAGCGCGTGGCAGGAGAGACGTCTTGGAATTTTTGGTCCCTCTTTAAGTATTCGATTGAAGGGATTGTCAATTTCTCGGATGCCCCACTAAATATTGCCTTTATTGGTGGACTATTATCTTGGATTTTGGCCTTTATCATGGTGATTCTGATTGTAATCCGCACCTTAGTCTTTGGGGATCCTACTTCAGGTTGGCCATCCCTTATGACAGTGATTCTTTTCCTGGGAGGGTTCCAATTATTGACCATTGGGATTTTAGGGAAATATATTGGTAAGATCTTCATGGAAACCAAGAAACGTCCAATCTATGTTATCAAAGAGAAAAGTGAGTAAAAAGCAGAAAACTTCTGCTTTTTTTGCTATAATGATAGGGAAAAAGCAATTGAAAGGAATTTAACATGATTTTAATTACAGGAGCGAATGGTCAACTTGGAACAGAGCTTCGCCATTTGTTAGACGAACGAAATGAAGAATATGTAGCTGTTGATGTGGCTGAAATGGATATCACAAATTCAGAGAAAGTAGACGAGGTATTTGCGGAAGTAAAACCAACCTTGGTATATCACTGTGCTGCCTACACAGCTGTTGATGCTGCTGAAGATGAAGGAAAAGAGTTGGACTATGCCATCAATGTGACTGGTACGGAAAATGTAGCAAAAGCGTCTGAAAAACACGGTGCAACCTTGGTTTATATCTCAACGGACTACGTTTTTGATGGTAAAAAACCAGTGGGACAAGAATGGGAAGTAGACGATCAACCAGATCCTCAAACAGAGTATGGTCGTACCAAACGTATGGGGGAAGAATTGGTTGAGAAGCATGTTTCTAACTTCTATATCATCCGTACAGCTTGGGTTTTTGGAAACTACGGTAAGAACTTTGTCTTCACCATGCAAAACCTTGCCAAGACTCACAAAACACTTACAGTTGTTAATGACCAACATGGCCGTCCGACCTGGACCCGTACTCTTGCAGAGTTTATGACTTATTTGGCTGAAAACCGTAAGGAATATGGTTATTACCACTTGTCAAATGATGCGAAAGAAGATACAACTTGGTATGACTTTGCAGTTGAAATCCTCAAAGATACGGATGTAGAAGTGAAACCAGTGGATTCTAGCCAATTCCCAGCTAAAGCGAAACGTCCACTGAACTCAACAATGAGTTTGGCAAAAGCGAAAGCTACAGGATTCGTTATTCCAACTTGGCAAGATGCCTTGAAAGAATTTTATAAACAAGAAGTGAAATAAGAGAAATTTGAAGCGGCCCTTGAGGGTCGCTTTTCTGTTTGGATTAGGCAAAAAGCCTAGAAAATGGTATAATTGAATAGACTGTGAATGATTTGAAAGGGAACTCTATGCAACATGTTTTTATTATCGGAAGTCGTGGGCTTCCGGCTCAATATGGCGGTTTTGAGACTTTTGTGGACCAATTGGTTTCGCATCAAGTGTCTCCAGATATCCAGTACCATGTTGCTTGCCTTTCTAATGATCAAGCTTATCAACATTTTGACTACAAGGGTGTCGATTGTTTTACCATTAAAGCCCCTAAGCTTGGGCCTGCGCGTGTCATTTCCTATGATATGATGGCTATTAACTATGCCTTGAAGCTCATTAAGAAACAAGGAATTGAACAGCCGATTTTTTACGTCTTGGGCAATACAATCGGAGCCTTTGTGGCGCCTTTTGCGCGCAAGATCCATAAGATAGGCGGACGATTTTATATCAATCCAGATGGACTGGAGTGGAAGCGGGCCAAGTGGGCCAAGCCGATCCAAGCCTATCTCAAGTATTCTGAAAAGATCATGACGCGCCATGCTGACTTGGTGATTTCTGACAACCCGGGTATTGAGTCTTATATCAAGGAAGCCTATCCTTGGTCCAAGACGACCTATATTGCCTATGGGACGGACTTGTCTCCAACCAGCCTAAGTAGTCAGGATAATAAGGTCCGAGAATTCTATCACAAGTGGCAGACTCAGGAGAAAAACTATTACCTAATTTTGGGCCGTTTTGTCCCAGAAAATAATTACGAGACCGCCATTCGTGAATTTATGGCCTCTTCCACCAAAAGGGATTTGGTGATCATTTGTAACCAGGAAGGCAATCCTTATTTTGAGGAGCTCCGAGATTGTACTGGATTTGATCAGGATCCACGCGTCAAGTTTGTAGGAACGGTCTATGACCAAGACCTGTTGAAGTATATCCGTAAAGAAGCCTTTGCCTATATCCATGGTCATGAAGTGGGCGGAACCAATCCGGGTCTCTTAGAGGCTCTTGCTCACACGGATCTGAATTTAGTTTTAGGAGTCTCCTTTAACCAAACGGTTGCCAAGGACACAGCTCACTATTGGACTAAAGAAACTGGAAATTTGGCGCATTTGATTGATCAGGTCGATCCTTTAGAAGATGTATCTGAATGGGGGCAACGTGCCAAGGCTAATATGAAGCAAAACTTTACCTGGGAAAAAATTGTAGGTGAGTACGAGGAATTATTCTTATTATGAAAGTAAATATCTTGTTGTCCACCTATAATGGTGAACAGTATCTAAAAGAGCAGGTCAAAAGTATCCAAGATCAGACCTATCAAGACTGGCAACTCTTGATCCGAGATGATGGATCGACAGATGGTACGGTGGAGATCATTCAAGAGTTGGTGGCCCAGGATGAGCGCATTCGCTTTATCAACCAAGGAGCTATCGAAAATCTCGGTGTTATCAAGAGCTTCCATGCGCTTCTGAAATATGAAAAAGCTGATCTTTATTGCTTCAGTGACCAAGATGATGTCTGGCTTCCTGAAAAGATTGCTCTTCAAGTAGCAGAAGCCGAGAAGCATCCTCAAGAAGTGCCTTTGCTGGTCTACACAGATTTAAAAGTGGTCGATGAAAATTTGAATGTGCAGCATGAAAGCATGATTCGCACCCAGTCTGATCATGCCAATACAGAATTGATTCAAGAATTGACAGAAAATACGGTAACTGGCGGTGTAGCCATGATTAACCACGCTCTGGCTGACTTATGGACAGGTCAAGAAAAACATGCACTCCTTATGCATGATTGGTATTTGGCCTTGTTGGCAACTGCATTTGGGAAGCTCATCTATATCGATCGGCCAACAGAATTGTACCGTCAGCACAGTAGCAATGTTCTGGGGGCTCGTACCCTTAGAAAACGGGTTAAAAATTGGGTTCGCCCTCATATTCTGTTTGCTAAATATTGGAATCTCATAGAGTCTAGTCAAGAACAAGCAAAAAATCTATTGGATCTGCCTGTCAGTTCCCAAACTAAAGAAATCATTGAAAACTTTGTCACCATTATGGATGTTCCACTAAAAGAACGTTTGAGACGGATTCGTCAGTATGGTTACCGGAAGAACCGAGCTTTTCATACGGTTGTGTTTACCAGCTTGATTCTGACAAAGTTTGCATATCGAGGTAAAAAATAATGTTTGACGTTTTTAGTCAGAAAAATCGAATTTTATTACGAGAATTAATCAAAACAGACTTTAAATTACGCTACCAAGGATCAGCGATCGGTTATCTTTGGTCCATTTTAAAGCCCCTGATGACCTTTACGATCATGTATATTGTCTTCATCCGATTCTTACGCTTGGGTGGAGATGTGCCCCATTTCCCAGTTGCCCTCTTGTTGGCCAATGTAATCTGGGGCTTTTTCTCAGAAGCAACTTCCATGGGGATGGTGTCGATTGTTAGTCGAGGCGACTTGTTGCGGAAGTTGAACTTCTCCAAACATATCATTGTCTTGTCTGCGATTTCAGGAGCAGCCATCAACTTTGTCATTAACCTGGTTGTTGTCTTGATTTTTTCATTCTTTAATGGGGTGACATTTTCTTGGACAGCCTTGATGGTCATTCCACTATTCTTTGAGTTATTCTTGATGGCGACAGGGTGCGCTTTGATCTTAGCGACATTTTTTGTTCGTTTCCGTGACTTAGGTCAAGTATGGGAAGTACTCCTGCAAGCAGGCTTGTATGCGACGCCAATTATCTATCCGATTACCTTTATTGCAGACCGCAATCCATGGGCGGCTAAGTTGGTCATGATGAATCCTTTGGCTCAAATTATTCAAGACATGCGATACTTCTTGATTGATAAGGCCAACACCCCTGTCTGGCTTTTGGTAGAGAATAAGTTCTTGGTTTTGATTCCTTATGTTTTACCAATTCTTATTTTTGTCGCTGGCTTTGCTTACTTTAACAAACATGCTAAGAAATTTGCGGAGATTCTCTAATGACAGATAAACAAATTGCAGTAAAAGTAGACCATGTCAGCAAGTACTTTAAGTTGCCAACAGAGGCAACCAATAGTCTTCGAACTGCCCTGGTCAATCGCTTCAAAGGCATCAAAGGGTACAAAGAACAACATGTGCTTAAGGATATTTCTTTTGAAGTAGAAAAGGGAGACTTTTTCGGGATCCTGGGAAGAAATGGTTCTGGAAAATCGACTCTTTTGAAAATTATTTCTGAAATCTATGTGCCAGAAAAAGGCACCGTCACTATCGATGGGAAACTGGTGTCCTTTATCGAGCTTGGAGTGGGCTTTAACCCAGAACTGACAGGTCGGGAAAATGTCTATATGAACGGGGCCATGCTAGGCTTCTCAACAGCTGAAATTGATGCCATGTATGATGATATCGTAGACTTTGCCGAGTTACATGAATTCATGAACCAAAAGCTTAAGAACTACTCATCAGGCATGCAGGTTCGTCTGGCCTTTTCGGTTGCCATTAAGGCCCAAGGGGATATCTTGATTTTGGACGAGGTCCTCGCAGTAGGAGATGAAGCCTTCCAGCGCAAGTGTAACGATTACTTCCAAGAACGCAAGAAATCAGGGAAAACCACGATCCTCGTTACCCATGATATGGGAGCCGTCAAGAAATATTGTAACAAGGCTGTTTTGATTGAAAATGGATTGGTGAAGGCTTTAGGGAGTCCAGAAAATGTTGCCAATCAGTACAGTTTTGATAATACAGCTCCTTTGCAACAGGGAGGAGAAGCTAATGGAGCAGGCAATTCCAACCAGGAAGAAAAAGTCTTGGTAGAAAATTTTCAGCTTCAGTTGTTAAGCTCAAACAAATTACGTCCTCAAGATCCTATTCAGTTCCAGATTGATTTTGATGTTCGTGAAGATATCAGGACCTATATCGCTCTGTCTTTAACGGATATTGATCGGAACATTTGGATCTACAATGATAATTCTATGAATCAACTGATGAGTGGAGCTGGACATAAAACAGTTCATTATACTTGTTCACTGCCAACTGTAAATGACTTAAAAATGAAATTGGAAGTGACAGTAAGGGATGAGGAAGGGCAGATGTTGGCCTTTTCAGATGCCACCCAGACTCCACTGATCTTTATCAATCGAGATGATATTGCTTTGGATGATAAATCAGCAATGGATTCGGCAAGTGGCTTAATCCAACGCAATGGAACATGGTCAATGACTGACTAGACTGAGGGAAATATGGAAACGACGCCTTTTGTTTCGATTATTTGTACGGTTTTTAATAAAGAGCCCTGGCTAAAGAAGACGATTGATAGCTTCTTAGCCCAACAAACAGAGTTTGATTATGAGATTATCTTAGTGGATGATGCTTCAAGCGATGGATCTCGTTCTATCATTCATGATTATCAAGCCAACTACCCTGATCTGATTCGTGCCTTTTATCAGGATGAGAATCAGGGAATTTCTAAAACCTGGGTCTCTATCTGTAAAGAAGCACGTGGAAAGTATATTGCCCGCTGTGATGGAGATGATTTTTGGTTAGACCCTTTAAAACTTCAGAAACAGGTTGATTTATTAGAAAGTGAACCTGATTGCAAATGGTCCAATACAGATTTTGATATTTATGATGAACAAGGAACCCTCGTTTCTAAGGCCGGCTTTGCCAAACATACGATTCCATTAGCAGATACCTATGAAAAGATGCTTGCAACAAGAGGGTTTACCATGGCCTCTACATGGCTAGTTGATAGAGATCTGATGTTAGAAGTCAATCAAGAGTTAGACTTAACAACATCAGATGATACTTTCAACCTTCAATTGGAACTCTTTCAACGGACTTCTTTAGCCTATCTGGATGAAGCGACAGTTGCTTATACCATTAATCAAGGATCGGATTCTCGTCCAACTGATTTCAGAAAACTAGAACGCCGATTTCATAAGTTGTTGAAAACACAACTTGAGTATCTTGATAAATATCCAAATGCCGATTATAAAGAGATGACGAAGATCCTTTTAGATCGTAATAATACTTATGAGATTCGTCTTTCCAAACCAATGGATTCTCTTTCACACATCGGAATGGAGTCTGTTACAATTTATTTTGGTGACGAAGAAAATACTTATTCGGAAGATCGTACCATGACCAAACTTCTTCAAAAAGAAGATAGTCTGGCAATCGAAATTCCGAAGGGAACTTCTGTTATCCGAGTTGATCTGTCTGAAAGTCCAAGTTATTACTCTGATGTTGAATTGAGAGATTCTAACGGAAAGGTTTGCTCGCCAGTTTATAGTAATGGTATCGTTACAGATAATTTGTTTCTTTTTAGTGAACCAGATCCTCAATTGATTTATGAAGTTGAAGAAGAAGGTGTGTATCAACTGAGCTATAAAATGATTTCTATAGATAATCCCTCTGCACCGGATTATATTGGAAAAGTTTTTGCTGCCGAAATGTTAGATTGTCAAAATAGTTTGAAAAATCTTGAGGCAGAGTTACAAGCTACGAAAGAAGCATATAATACAGTCATCCATTCTCGCCGTTGGACCATTCCAACAAAGATCTTGAAATTCTTTAGAATAAGGAAATAATATGCAACGTTTACTTTTATATGTTCACTACAATAAGTTTAATTTTATTAGTGGGCATGTACTCTATCAGTTAGAAAAGATTCGCCCCTTGTATTCACGGGTGGTCTTTATCTCCAATAGTCAACTACCAGAAGATGTGAAGTCTAATTTAGTAGCACAGCATCTGGTAGACGATATTCTAGAGCGCCAAAATAGTGGCTTTGACTTTGCGGCTTGGCGGGATGGAATGAAGACAGTTGGCTTTGATCAACTGGCTCATTTTGATTCGGTTACCCTCATGAATGATACCTGCTTTGGACCGCTTTGGGATCTAGAACCCATTTATCAGCAGTTTGAACATGATGATGAAGTGGATTTCTGGGGAATGACCAATTACCGGAAAGACAAGGATTTTAACGAGCATATTCAGAGTTATTATCTTAGTTTTAAAAAACAGGTGCTGACATCAAGTGCCTTCCATGAATTTTGGCAGGGTGTTCAGGACTTCACCAATGTTCAAGATGTGATTGATAACTATGAAACCAAGGTCACAACGAATTTCTTGGATGCTGGTTTTCGCTATAAGACGGTCTTTAATACCATACATGAAGACACAACAGGGATGCTCTATCCGGACTTTTCTTACTACAATCCTACAGCGATTCTCAATCATAAGGTTCCTTTCATCAAAGTCAAAACCATTGCAAATAATGAAGGAATTATGCCTTATATTTTTGACGAGTTGGAGCGTGTATCGAACTATCCATTAGACTTGATCCTCAACCACATGTCTATGATTGATCGTCCGGACTATCCTTATCTCTTGTCTCGTAAGTACTTGAAAAACCAGGAATTAGCTGGAGAGTTCGGTAAAAAAGTTGCGGTTCATCTTCATGTCTTTTATGTGGACCTCTTGGAAGAATTTCTAGATGCTTTCCAAGCTTTTCATTTCACTTATGACTTATGGATTACGACAGATGTAGAAGAGAAGAAGCAGGCTATTGAACAAATCCTTTCTAATCGAGCACAAGATGCGACGGTTGTGGTGACTGGAAATATTGGACGAGATGTGTTGCCAATGTTGCTCTTAAAAGAGCAACTCTCTCGTTATGACTATGTAGGCCATTTCCATACCAAGAAATCCAAAGAAGCAGATTTCTGGGCAGGTGAATCTTGGCGCAAAGAATTGATCGAGATGCTGGTCAAACCGGCTGATCAAATCCTAGCCAATATGGAAGCCAATCCAAAAGTCGGAATCACTATCGCAGATATTCCAACTTTCTTCCGTTACAATCGAATAGTGGTTGCTTGGAATGAGGCTCTTATTTCACCAGAGATGAATAAGCTCTGGGAACGGATGGGAGCTACCAAGACAATTGATTTCAAAAATCTCAATACTTTTGTTATGAGTTATGGGACCTTTGTTTGGTTTAAATATGATGCTTTGAAACCACTCTTTGATTTGAATTTGACAGCAGCAGATGTTCCAGCAGAACCTCTTCCTCAAAATTCGATATTGCATGCGATCGAACGTTTGTTGATCTACATTGCTTGGGATCAAAAGTATGACTTTAGGATCTCTCAAAACCCACATGTTCTGACACCATTTATTGATAATAAGCAATTGAACAATCGTGAAGATCTTCAACCCCATACCTTTGTGGACTTTAATCAAATTGGGGGGATAAAAGGAGCCTTGAAGTATATCGTAATTGGTCCTGCAAGAGCTGTGAAATATATACTAAAAAGAATGATAAAAAGAAAGTAGAGTAAATTATATGGGAGTTATTGATAAGACTAAAATTAGAAATATTTTAATCGCTATATTTTTAGTATTATTTTCAAGAGTGTTTTTGGCCAGTTTATTTCAGTTTACTATCAATCTCAAAATTATACTATTAATTATTAGTATTGTAATTTATTTTATTCTTTTTGATCCAAAAGATAAAAAGAAATTGCCAATTAATGCTTTTTTTCTGATAATTATTTTCGGTAGTGTAATTTCAGTAGTGAAACCAGTCCAATATGGATTAGATGAAGAGTCTCATTTACCAAACGTAATCAGTATTTCGGATAGTCCTATTTTTAAATATTCTAATGAGAAATTGGAAGATTATAATTCAGTTTTTAAATATGATGCACTAAGAAATCCTAGTAAAAAAGATAAAAATTATTGGTTCAATGTTGAGCATAAGGAAAGTAAAATTAAAGGAGTAAGAGTTGGATTTGATAATCCAGCCTTTATTCCTAGTGCAATTGGATGGAATATAGGTAGATTAATCTCTAAAAAAGTGTTTGTTTCCTATTATTTGGGAAGAATCTTCGAAGTCATAGCATATGCCATTCTAGTATTTATTGCATTAAAAATCAGCAAAGTTTATAGAGAAGCGATATATTTATTTTCTACATTCCCTGCAGTATTGTACATTATAGCAGGTTATCATTATGATTATTTATATTTTGGAGCAACTTTAATTAGTCTTGCTATATTGACAAATATTCTATCAGGTGAACGTAAAATTGATAGAAAATATGCTTTTGTATTTCAATGCTCTACATTACTATTTTCATTTGCAAAATTTCCGTTTGTATTAATTGGAAGTCTATTTTCAATATTGCCAAATAAGTATTATCAGGATAAATCAGTAAGAAAATTCAGTTCAATCCTGTTTGGTTTAAATTTATTCATTTCCTTTACATACGTTGGAATCATTAAATTGTTTGCTTCAGACAATGCTTTGTCAGGCAAAGGACCAGGACTATTATATTTTGTAACACATCCATTACCATTAATTAGAACTTTACTTTTAGCGCCATACGGTATTATTCATGATTTTGTTTCTGAACCATTGAAATATGTTTCAGAATCGTCTCCGTTTTTAATTGCAATTTCGATAGTTACTTTCTTTTTTGCTATGTTTGTCATTGCATTAAAAAATAAAATTGAAATGCCAACATTTTTTAAATATTACTGTCTTCTTTTACTTGCAGGTATTGCCTCATTAATAGTAATTGCTATTTCAGGAGATCCTAGGGTATACCACAAAGGTGATATTACTGTAGGTGGTGTACAAGGTCGTTATTATTATTTTATTCTGATGTTTTTGCCACTTTTTTGTGGATCATGGTTTAGAAAATTATTTGGTTTTTTAGATATGACCATTCAAAATGAAGATTCGAATTTTGAATGTAGTTTGCAATATATGTTAGTGTATTTAAATATTTTAACAATTAGTATCGGAATATACACTCAATTGCAGGGATAAAAAATTTATAGGAAGGATAAAAAATGAAGAGAAAGAGGAAATTAGATTTAAGAGATTTTCTTTTTAAAATTTATAATAAAATAACAAGAACACAAAAGTACTGTATAGCTCTCTTTCTTTTATTTTTTATAAGCAATACTTTCTTAACACAAAATTTGATTTCTAAAGAGATCAAATCAACAGGATCTGTATTATTCTTAGTTAATCAGTTTGGAATTTGGTTTGGAATTGCCTTCTTAATTCTAGTTTTACTAATTTCACAATACGCTTTAAAATGGATTTTTTTCCTTAAAATTTTAGTTTCATACGTAATCTATTTAATACTATCATACTCGATTGATGTTTCGCTTAATATTAATAATCCTAGTTATAAGATTGATCATTTTGAAAAAAACAATTTTTGGCAATTTAATTCTCTAGTATTTATTTTGTCATTGTTAGTGATTTCTTATGTTTTGGGTCAGATCAAAAAATCATATGATAATAAAGCGAATAGAAAAAAATTAGAACCTATTGGGAAAATGTTCGAATATGTCTTGCATTCTAGCGTAGTTTGTTCGTTCATTTTTACTGATTCTAAAATTCTTTCTTTTTTGTATCGTACATCATGGTATGTATCTGGAAATTTTGAGAAATTAGGAGCAGGAAAGTACTCCTTGAGCCAATTTTGGATTTTAGAATTTCATTTGCTACTCTTAAGTTTTTTCCTGACTTTAGTTGGCTTGCTTTTTGTAAAAGGACAAGTTGATGTAGTAAAAAATAGGTCTAGTTTTTCGCTAGCTGCATTTACAAGTATTAGTCTTGCAATATTATTTAATACAGGAATTCAATTGGGTCTAGGCCATGGGGAACCTTTGGTTGGATACTCAATATTTCCTGGAGGTGTAATATTTCAGATATTGTGTTTATCTTATCTGTTTATTTTTCTATATATTATCTTTAATAGATATTTATTTACGACAATATTGATTTTATTTGGTGGGGTTCTGTTTATTGTTGCTAATGCTATAAAATTTAGTATGCGTGCGGAACCAATTTTGCCAAGTGATTTGGTCTGGGTATTTCAACCTTCTGTTTTATTTAGTTTTGTAGATGCTTCGGTTTTAATGACTGTGAGTATTTCCTTAGTCATTTTTACGTTTATCTATATAATAGGACGGAGATATATTTATCCAGGTAGAATTATTCGTGCAACGATCTTAAGATTTGTTTTATTAGGACTTATGCTCTTATTGTCCATTAATGTTTATTCTATTTTTAAAAGAAAAGATAATGGAAAAATTATTGATGACGTTCCGATTATTACCTTGTTAAATAATTTCCAAGATACAAAATGGTTAGGAAATTCCATAAACGCTAGATATCGATCGTTGTCATATGTATGGTTGAATCAAATAACAACAGATCCAATTATAGAACCGAAGGGATATAGTAAAGAAAAAATCAAAGAAATTGAGAAGAAATATGATCAAGTAGCTTTAGAAATCAATAAAAATAGAAATGAGTTAATTGATAATCAAACGATTGTTTATGTTTTAAGTGAGAGTTTTGCTGACCCATCAAGAATTGAAGGGGTAAATTTATCTAGAAATCCTATACCAAAAATTCAAGAAATTAAGACAAAAGTTACAAGTGGATTAATGCAATCAGATGGTTATGGTGGTGGAACCGCAAATATGGAGTTTCAAACATTGACAGGGTTACCTTTTTATAATATTAATCCGACAGTTTCTGTATTATACTCAGAGGTTGCTCCTAAAATGAGAAGACTAATTTCAGTTAGTGATTCATTTAATAATAAAGAAGTTATTCATTTCGAATCTCCAATTAATTATTCTAGAAATGTGATTTACAATAGATTGAAATTCAATAAATTTATAAGCATTGATGATAAAAAGAATTATGATTTAGGTTATCAAGAAGTACATATAAGCGATGAATCTACGTATAAGGCAGTATTAAAAGAGATGGATGCTAAAAAGAATCAATTCTTTTCTGTCATTACGATTCAAAATCACTCCCCATTTATAGCAGGAGAACCTTCAGACTTAACAGCAACAGGCAATGGTTTTTCAGATGATGAAAATACCAAGTTAACGAATTATTCACGTCTTTTAACCTTTACCGACACCGCCACCCAATCCTTCCTGGAAAGTCTTTCTAAAATAGATAAGAAGATTACAGTGGTATTTTATGGGGATCATTTGCCAGGTCTTTATCCTGAGTCCGCCTTTAAGAATAATCCGGAGAGTCAGTATCAGACAGACTACTTCATTTGGAGTAATTTTGATGCACCGAAATTGAATTATCCTTTGGTCAATTCAAGTGATTTCTCTGCTATGGTCTTTGAACAGACTAATTCAAAAGTTTCGCCTTACTATGCTTTATTGACAGAAGTATTGAAAAAAGCAAGTGTCGATAAAAAGGCCTTAGAAGGGGAAGCGCAAGAAATTGCAGAGGATTTGAAAATGGTTGAATACGACTTGATTAGTGGGAAAGGTTACCTTTCTAAAGACTTCTTTAAAGTTCCAACTAATAAATCCAATTAAAAGGAGAGCAAGCAGTTAAAAATCTTTGTGATTTTGGCTGTCTGGCTCCCTTTTTTTTGTTTTTTATGCTAAACTATTAGATGGGGGTACGCTCATGATTAAGATATTTGGAAAGGTCCATTATCATTGGCAACCGGACTTATCTATTCTTGTGACTTATTGGTCCATTGCAGTGATTCCGGTCTTTATTGGACTGGCCTTGATGTATGAGAGCTCTAGTGTGCCAACGCTAGTTTTGTTTTCGTTCTTTTTATTTATGGTCTTGCTCGCGATTGGGGTCCATCGTTACTTCACGATTTATGAGGATGGGATCTTGCGGATTATTACAGCTAATCCTTTTACTCCAATCAAGGTAAAGATTGACTCGATCGAAAAGGTCGAAGTAAATAAGAAATCGATCAAGCTTATATTTAATGATGGATCGCGCAGTCGAACATTCTGTATGCGTAAATGGCCGAAAAAATACTTTATCAATGCACTTGCCTTAAATCCTTATTTTAAGGGAGAAGTAATCCTGACGGACAATTTCATCCATGTGGATTACTACGAGATGTATTATGCAAACAAATAAAAAGCCCTCTTAATCTTTTAAGAGAGCACGAGTGGGGCATTCTTTAATAGCCTCGAGAACATCGTTTGTGACAGGAACTTCCTTTTCAAGGAGGTCGTCCTCTTCAGCAGCAAATTTAACGATGCCATTGTCATGGTAATCAAATAATTCAGAATAGGTCTGACAGAGACCGCAAGCGATGCAACGATCTGGAATTAACGTAACTTTCATACTTCTATTGTAATGATTTTTACGAGAAAAAACAAGGAGGAAGTCATGGCAAAAGAACCATGGGAAGAAGATATTTACGATGATGGAGAAGAAACATTGAAAAGAACGAGTAAGTTAAACGGAATCAAGGCAGATCGTCTATTGACGATTTTAGCCATTATTTTCTTTGTAGTAGTAGTAGCGATGGTCTGCTTGTTGATTTTCCTTTCAACAGGTGGCAGCAATAAATCAAAACAAATGTCTGGCTTCTACAATGGAGAGACTAAGGTTGAACAGAAATCATTAGCCCCTGCAGCACAAACTGACCAAGCGGCTAAAGACGATAGTTCAAAAGATGAGAACTCTGAAGAAGGTACGATCACTGTTCAAGCAGGTGAAGGGGAAGCAGCGATTGCTGCGCGTGCTGGTATTTCCATTGCCCAATTGGAACAGTTAAATCCATCTCACATGTCTACAGGATCTTGGTATGCCAATCCTGGTGATGTCGTTAAGATTCAGTAGGAGTTGAGGACAACATGAAACAAATTCAAATTGCCATTGATGGACCGGCTTCTAGTGGAAAATCCACAGTTGCAAAGATCATTGCCAAGGATCTAGACTATACGTATCTAGACACAGGAGCTATGTACCGTGCGGCGACTTATCTAGCTTTGCAAAATAATCTGACAGCTGAACAGGTTGATGACCTCTTAGCCCTTTTAGATCAGTATCCAATTAGTTTTGGTCGATCGGAAGAAGGAGAGCAACTTGTCTTTGTAGCAGACGTGGATATTACCCACCCAATTCGCGATAACCAAGTGACCAACAATGTTTCATGGGTTGCAGCGCTTGCGCCAGTCCGTGAAAAACTTGTCGCTCTACAGCAAGAAATTGCAGCAGAGGGGGGCATCGTTATGGATGGACGCGATATTGGGACAGTCGTTCTTCCACATGCAGAGTTGAAGATCTTTTTGGTCGCTTCTGTTGAGGAGCGGGCAGAACGTCGTTATAAGGAAAATGTTGAAAAGGGCATTACAGCGGATCTTGAATTGTTGAAAAAAGAAATCGCTGAGCGGGACTATAAGGACAGCCACCGTGCCGTTTCTCCTTTGAAACCTGCAGCTGATGCCATTCATTTTGACACAACGGGTGTTGGAATTGCAGACGTTGTTGCATTTATTGAAGAAAAAGCAAAAAAACTTCTTGACAAAGAATAAAAAACTTGATATCATATAAAAGTTGAGAAAAGCAGAAGTGAGAACTTCTCGCCTTGTGACGCAAGTTGCCTGGCCCCTACGGATCAAGTTTCAGTAATGAAATACATCATGTAGTTCGGGCCTGTTTTGCACAGGTCCGTTCTTTGTTTTTCTCGAATAATAAAAAAGAGGTGAAAACCATAGCAAAGCAAGACTTATTCATCAATGATGAAATTCGTGTACGTGAAGTTCGCTTAATCGGTCTTGAAGGTGAGCAATTGGGTATCAAACCACTTAGCGAAGCGCAAGCACTTGCGGACGACGCTAATGTTGACTTGGTTCTCATTCAACCTCAAGCTAAACCTCCTGTTGCGAAAATTATGGACTACGGTAAGTTCAAATTTGAGTACCAGAAGAAGCAAAAAGAACAACGCAAAAAACAAAGCGTTGTGACCGTGAAAGAAGTTCGTTTGAGCCCAGTGATTGATAAGGGTGATTTCGATACAAAACTTCGCAATGCTCGCAAATTCCTTGAAAAAGGAAATAAAGTGAAGGTATCCATTCGCTTTAAGGGTCGTATGATTACCCACAAAGAGATTGGTGCTAAAGTTTTAGCCGACTTCGCTGAAGCGACACAAGATGTGGCGATCATCGAACAACGAGCTAAGATGGATGGACGTCAAATGTTCATGCAATTGGCGCCAGCAACTGACAAGAAATAATCTGTCAGAAAGTTAAAAAAAGGAGAAAATATCATGCCAAAACAAAAAACACACCGCGCATCAGCTAAACGTTTCAAACGTACAGGTTCTGGTGGACTTAAACGTTTCCGTGCTTACACTTCTCACCGTTTCCACGGAAAAACTAAGAAACAACGTCGTCATCTTCGTAAAGCATCTATGGTGCATGCAGGAGATTTCAAACGTATCAAAGCAATGCTTACTCGCTTGAAATAATTGCGTATTCGTAAGTAAAGAATTCTAGGAAATATTGGAGGAAATATAAATGGCACGTGTTAAAGGTGGCGTTGTATCACGCAAACGTCGTAAACGTATTCTTAAATTAGCTAAAGGTTACTATGGAGCTAAACATATCTTGTTCCGTACTGCAAAAGAACAAGTAATGAACTCTTACTACTATGCATACCGTGACCGTCGTCAAAAGAAACGTGACTTCCGTAAATTGTGGATCACACGTATCAATGCGGCAGCTCGTTTGAACGGACTTTCATACTCACAATTGATGCATGGTTTGAAATTGGCTGAGATCGAAGTTAACCGTAAAATGCTTGCTGACTTGGCTGTTAACGATGCAGCAGCTTTCACAGCTCTTGCAGATGCAGCTAAAGCAAAACTTGGTAAATAATGATTATAAGACTGGGAAGGTTTTCTCAGTCTTTTTTTCTTGCTGATTTCATGCTATAATGAAAATAATCGTAACCGATATGAGGAGAGATGGAGGATACAAAGGTGACACATAATCGACTAGCATGGGATGAATATTTTGCAGCACAGGCCTTACTGATTTCGAATCGAGCGACTTGTAATCGAGCTAAGGTTGGGGCTGTTCTGGTTAAGGATAATAAGGTCATTGCAACAGGTTATAATGGATCCGTTTCTGGGACAGATCACTGTTTAGAGGATGGCTGTCTCATGGTCGAGGGACACTGTGTCCGGACGATTCATGCGGAAGTCAATGCGATTTTGCAAGGAGCTGAACGTGGAATTCCCAAAGGCTTTACAGCTTATGTGACGCATTTTCCTTGCCTCAATTGCACCAAGCAGTTGCTTCAAGTCGGTTGCAAGCGGGTCGTTTATATCCATCAATACCGCATCGATGAATATGCCGAATACCTCTACCGCGAAAAAGAAGTAGAACTGGTCAATTTACCAATTGAAGAAGTGAAACGAGCTATTGCAGAGGCTGATTTTATTTAGGGAAGGCTTCCCAACTATTTCATGATATATTAGCAATCTAATTGGAAACCTGTCCAAATTAATGTTTAAGAGATAGCATTGAATAGATGGATACCATGAAAGGAATGATGGAATCAAGAATAATGGTGTTAACGGAAAAACATAAAAATATAAGAAAGGTAGGAGTAAGTGATGACAAACCAAGAGAAACATCTTGAGGAAAATAAAGAACATAGTAAGATAAGTGAAGATTATCCCAATTCTGTATCTGTTCAGAATCCTCCAAAAGAAAATAGCTTACATTCTATTCTTCTTTCAGTGACATTTTACTTATCCATTATCTATCTTGTATTGTTTTTCTTTTACTTTGCACCTTGGGGTGATGGTTGGGGATTTGTCGTTTTGATTTTCCTTGGTCCAAACTTATTAAGTCTTGCGATTGGAGCCTCTCTAATTCGACTAGGGATGAAGAAGGGGAATAAAAGCCTTCTCTATGCGAGTGTTGGACTCTATCTGCTGTCTATCATCTTGGCTTTTGATCCGGACTGGGAAATATTTCGAATTGCTCCCTTATGTTTAGGTATTTTGGATTTAATCGGAACACTCCTGGTTAAAGAAGTGAAAAGCTCTTAATTAAAAAATGGATATGGTCAACTCTACTCAATAAAAAATATTCGGATCGATCAAAGCGATAGTTAAATCAGTTCTTCCGCTCTATTTTTAAGCGCTATTATTTGAAAGAATAACTAAAAGTGTTAGGAGAAAGTTATGGCAGATCAACAGAAAAATCTGGAAGTAGATAAAGAAAATGAGGCATATGCTTCAGATGAAAGTCTTTTTCCGAACAATGAAATGAAGCCAGAGAAGAGAATTGGAAATTCTGTAATCCTTTCTATTGCTTTGATCTTGGCCATTGTTTATATAGTTTTACTTTTATTAGGTCTCTTTTCAATGGGAGCGTGGGCTGGTGGCTTTTTGTACTTTTTGGGAATCCATATGATTAGCTTTGTGATTGCAACCATCCTGCTTTGGAATGGATATGTGAATGGCAATAAAGCAACTCTTTATATAGCAGCAGCTATTTATGTTTTTTCATTTATTGCTGCGGGTGATCCGGATTGGGTGATTAATCATGTACCACCGCTTGTAGTAGGAGTGCTGGTATTGATTGGAACTGTATTGTTAAAAAATGAAGAGTGATGATAGCAGGTAGGGTGTTCAATCCTATCTTTTTTATTTAATTAGTACTGATAACGCACTAAGAAAACGGTTACAAATTGTGTTATAATTTAAATAAATGAATCGTTACATACTTTTCTTAGAAAGTGGAGGAGAATCTATGTCTAGAAAAAAATGGTATTGTATACTGCTAATTCTTGAAGCAATTCTTTATCTTGTTTCTTATGGTAGTAGTATAGTAGTGAACTATAGTTCCCAAAATTTAAATGGAAATACACCACTGTTCACTGTCTCTAGTATTTTTTCTATATGGAATGGAATGATTATTTGCTGGGTAATTTGGAGAATCATGAAGCAACGTTTAAATGTTGAAGGATTGATAGCTGTTCTTCTCCTCTCAATTACCCAACTACTGATGTTTTTTTTACCACCTTTCTCCCCAACAAATCTGATGAACATTTCCTTTGTGCTAAATATCATTTGTTTAATATGGATTTGCTTGCTTATAAAGAATGTAGAAATGAGGGAGCTTTTAAACAATTGGAAAAGTAAAGATGGTTGGAAATCATCGATAGCTTATTTAGTACTATTTGTTGCCTCTACAAATATTTCTCCACTATTTATATTGATTGGTATGGATAGAACGAGTGATATTTACGCTTTTACACTTCGATACAGTGTAATGGAGTTAATGTTTTTACTTCTGATTAATGTTATGATCACAAGTACAAGTGATAAACTTCAGAAAGTCTTTTCTCTTTTGCTCATTTTATCTTCCTTTGTTGAGATAGGTATAGTATACTCTTTCATCTCTCGTATAAGCTTTTACGGTCTCTTTTATCTTCTCTTATCGATTTATATTGCTTGTCGTGTTTTTAGTTTACTTGAGAAAGTTGCAGCTAGCTGGGAGTCCAAGGTGAAAGTACAAGATCTATCATCTATTGACACTAAACCAGAGATGGCGTACTCTCAAGTAGAAGGAGACATAGATGTAAACGATCAGTTGAATGCTGATATACAATCAAACAATGATAAAGAAAATTCGCCAAAGAGGATCATTCTTCATTCGCCTTGGTTATGGAGCGCCCTTATAATAGCAGTCTGCCACCTTGGTATTATGATTTTTCCTTTATTTTTAGGAAACCCCATGTATCTACTGATCTTATATATTGGTGCCATCCATTATATTTGTTTTATGATTGCGACTTTCATCCTTTTCATAGCTATGAGGAATGGAAATGTGGGTCTCTTAAATACATCAGCCGTCTTATTTATTGTTTCCATCATAGGTACGCTAGATCCTTATTGGACAGGTCCAAATATTTTATCCTTGGTTTTAGGAGTCCTGGTATTTATTGGAGGTATATTATTTAAAAATGGAGACTGATTAAAGTAGATAGGGTTGAAAATTTTTAAAGAACTGTTATCATTTAAGTAGGTGGTAGGTTTTCGAGTACCCATAGGTACGCGGACGCCTACCATTTTTGAAGATAAAAAAAGCACCGTGTGAGGGTGCTAGATCTTGCCTGCTGAACTCGTCAATTGATAGATATCCTACGGGGTATTTTTTGTGAACTTTTTAGGAACTTTGAGGACTGTTTAAGTCAGTTTAACTGGGTAGTGCATAGATCGAAAAAGCTGATTTAATGGGCTTTTTGAAAAATAATTTTCCATATCATATGTAATGTGTTATAATGAAGTGTTATATGGTCCCGATAAGGTGGTAGAAATCTTCTATCAGTACTTTGTAACTCTATAACAATATTTTTTAAGGGGGGACATTTTTATGTCAGAACGTAAACTTTTCACGTCTGAATCAGTATCTGAGGGGCATCCAGATAAGATTGCAGACCAAATTTCAGATGCTATTTTAGATGCTATTTTAGAGCAAGATCCAGAAGCTCACGTAGCTGCCGAAACAGCTGTTTATACTGGTTCCGTGCATGTCTTTGGTGAGATTTCAACGACTGCTTATGTGGATATTAACCGTGTGGTTCGTGATACCATTGCAGAGATTGGGTATACCAATACGGAATATGGATTCTCAGCTGAGACGGTAGGAGTACACCCATCTTTGGTGGAACAATCTCCTGATATTGCCCAAGGGGTTAATGAAGCCTTGGAAGTACGTGGAAATGCAGATCAAGATCCACTTGATTTGATTGGAGCTGGAGACCAAGGTCTCATGTTTGGTTTTGCGGTGGATGAAACAGAAGAACTCATGCCATTGCCAATTTCACTCAGCCACAAGTTGGTTCGTCGTTTGGCAGAGCTTCGTAAGTCTGGGGAAATCGGCTATCTTCGTCCAGATGCCAAGTCACAAGTTACTGTTGAGTACGATGAAAACGACCGCCCAGTACGCGTGGATACAGTGGTTATTTCAACTCAACATGATCCAGATGTCAGCAATGAACAAATCCACGAAGATGTGATTAACAAGGTCATCAAAGAGGTGATTCCAGCTTCTTATCTAGATGCTGAGACCAAATTCTTCATCAACCCAACGGGTCGCTTTGTTATTGGTGGGCCTCAAGGGGACTCAGGTTTGACAGGTCGTAAGATCATCGTGGATACTTATGGTGGTTATTCACGTCACGGTGGTGGTGCCTTCTCTGGTAAGGATGCCACTAAGGTGGACCGTTCTGCTTCTTATGCAGCTCGCTACATTGCCAAAAACATCGTAGCGGCAGGTCTTGCTAAGAAAGCAGAAGTGCAATTGGCTTATGCCATTGGGGTTGCTCAACCTGTCTCTGTTCGGATCGATACTTTTGGTACTGGAACAGTCGCTGAAAGTAAGCTTGAAAAAGCAGCACGTGAGCTCTTTGATCTTCGTCCTGCAGGGATTATCCAAATGCTTGACCTCAAACGTCCAATCTACCGTCAAACAGCAGCTTATGGCCATATGGGACGGACAGATATCGACCTGCCATGGGAACGTTTAGACAAGGTAGAAGCCTTGAAAGAAGCTGTAAAATAATTAGTTGAAATGGAAAAGTTAGGGTCAAGTTGATCCTAGCTTTTTTTCGTTTTGAAAATTCCTACAGATGGAAAAATAGGTCGATCTGTGGTATAATAGATGCAGTATTTTGAATACGTTGTCCCTTTTATTTCCGTTACAAAAAACGATAGTAAAAGGAAAAAGACTTGAAAGAGCTAATAAATTATTAAGATGAAAAAAATTGTAATAAATGGTGGTCGCCCTCTAAAAGGAGAGGTGACCATTAGTGGTGCAAAAAATAGTGTAGTAGCCTTGATTCCGGCGACCATTCTGGCGGATGATATCGTGACTCTTGATGGGGTACCGGATATCTCCGACGTGGCGAGTCTGATTGAAATCATGACCATCATGGGGGCTAAGATCGAGCGCAAAGAAGACAGTTTGATTATTGATCCACGTGGGGTGAAGAATATGCCCATGCCATTTGGAAAGATCAACAGTTTGCGAGCTTCCTATTATTTCTATGGCAGCTTACTAGGACGCTATGGTCAAGCAACGGTTGGACTACCTGGTGGGTGTGACCTTGGACCACGTCCTATCGATTTGCATTTGAAGGCCTTTGAAGCAATGGGAGCCGCTATGACCATGGATGGCTCTAGTATGAAACTTGCGACTGATGGCAAGCCTCTTCAAGGAGCAAACATCTACATGGATACTGTTAGTGTCGGTGCAACGATCAATACGATTTTGGCAGCGGTCAAGGCTGAAGGTCGGACAGTGATCGAAAATGCGGCGCGGGAACCTGAGATTATCGATGTGGTAACCTTGCTCAACAACATGGGAGCCCATATTCGGGGAGCAGGTACGGATATCATAATCATTGATGGTGTTCCACAATTGCATGGAACGAGACATCAGGTGATTCCAGATCGCATCGAAGCAGGAACCTATATTGCCCTTGCAGCTGCTATTGGAGAAGGTATCCAGATCAATAATGTCCTGTATGAGCATTTGGAGAGCTATATTGCCAAGTTAGAGGAAATGGGTGTGCGCATGACCATTTCTGAAGATAGCATCTTTGTAGAAAAGCAGACGGGCTTGAAGGCGATCCAGATTAAAACGTCTCCTTATCCTGGTTTTGCGACTGATTTGCAACAACCGATCACACCTTTGCTCTTAACGGCTGCAGGACGTGGGCGCATTGTTGATACGATTTATGAAAAACGGGTCAACCATGTGCCAGAATTGGCTAAAATGGGAGCCACCATTTCGACCTTAAACGACCACATTATCTATGAAGGGCCAAATCAATTGACAGGATCCAGTGTGAAAGCGACGGATCTTCGAGCTGGTGCGGCTTTAGTGATCGCCGGTCTCATGGCTTCTGGAACAACAGAAATTACAAATGTGGAATACATCCTTCGCGGGTATTCAGATATTATTCATAAATTGACCCAACTTGGAGCAGACATCCAGTTGGTTGAGGAATAGTGACAGAACGAGAGATCTGATAGTGGCGGCTGGATACACGAACAATGGAGTTTGAAATGAATATTTGGACGCACTTAGCTGCCTATTCACTAATTGAAACACAAAGGTTGTATTTACGACCTTTTCTCTTTGAGGATGCGGAAGATTTTTATAAGATTGCTTCGAATCCTGATAACCTACAATTTATCTTTCCTGCACAAGCCGATCTTGCTGAAACTCAATATGTACTAGCCAACTATTTCATGAAAAATCCCTTGGGGGTTTGGGCAATCTGTGATAAGGAAACTAATCAGATGATCGGCTCTATCAAGTTTGAAAAGTTGGATGAAATTAAGGGTGAGGCTGAGTTAGGCTACTTTTTACGCAAGGATTTTTGGGGAAAGGGCCTGATGACAGAAGCGGTCAAAGAGTTGGTTTATCTATCATTTGAGAAATTTCAACTGAAGGAGCTTAAGATTGTCACCCATGTTGAAAATGCAGGGAGTCAAAAGGTCGCTTTAAAGGCTGGTTTTCGTCTCTTTCGTCAATTCAAAGGGAGTGACCGCTATACGCGTAAAATGCGCGATTATTATGATTTCCGCCTAGGTAGAGGGGACTTCTATGAGTAAACACCAAGAGATTTTAGACTATCTCGAAAAATTACCGATTGGAAAACGTGTCAGTGTCCGCAGTATCTCCAATTTTTTGAATGTCAGTGATGGGACGGCCTATCGTGCCATTAAAGAAGCTGAAAATCAAGGAATTGTGGAAACGCGTCCTAGAAGCGGAACCATCCGTGTCAAATCGCAAAAGGCTGTACTAGAGCATTTGACGTATAGGGAAATTTTAGAAATCACCGGCTCTGAAATATTAGCAGGTGAGGAAGGTCTCGAAAAAGAATTTAATAAATTTTACATCGGTGCTATGATGGAGAAGCACGTCCTAGACTATGTGTCTGAAGGAGGCCTTTTGATCGTGGGAGACCGCACCAGCATCCAACGATTGGCTCTTAAGCATGACAATGCGGTCTTAGTGACGGGTGGCTTTGAAGTGAGTGAGGATGTGATTGATCTGGCCAATCAGGTTCAAATCCCAGTCATCCGAACTTCACACGATACCTATACCGTCGCAACCATGATCAATAAGGCCTTGTCTAACATGCAGATCAAGACGGATATCTTGACAGTAGAACAGGTCTATCGGCCCTTCCATGAGTACGGCTATCTTTCTGAGACGGATACGGTCCGGGATTATTTAGATTTGGTTCGAAAGAATCGCTTTAGTCGTTTTCCAGTTGTCAATCAGCACCAGATGGTAGTGGGCGTCGTAACTATGAGAGATGCTGGAGATAAGGCGCCTCAGACGACTCTTGATAAGGTAATGTCACGGACCATTTTTACCACTAATTTGTCCACCAGCATTGCGACGATTAGCCAACGGATGATCGCTGAAGATTATGAAATGATTCCTGTTGTTCGTAATAACCAGACCTTGCTGGGTGTTATTACGCGTCGGGATGTCATGGATCGGATTAGCAAGGTGCAGTTTTCGAGCTTACCAACCTTTAGTGAGCAAATTGGTCAAAAGATTCAAACAGAGAACGACCATTACCAATTCACAGTGGAGCCAAGTATGCTGGAGAAAAGCGGTGTTTTGGCCAATGGGGTCATGATCGAAGTGCTGATGAAGGTTGTTCGCAAGATGATGCAACACAGCGGGCGTAGCCTGATCGTAGAACAGCTGATCATCAATTTTTTACAAGCTGTGCAGGTGGATGATGTGATCCGCATTGAACCACAACTTGTTCGGCGAACCAGACGTTCGGCCTTGGTTGATTTTAGCTTGTATTTAGATCTGCAGCTAGTCGCGAAAGCAACCATTACGATTAAGATTAATTAAACAAAAAGAAATGAGGAGACAATGATTACATTAAAATCACAACGTGAAATTGAAGCCATGGATCGTGCGGGAGACTTCCTTGCTAGCATCCATATTGGATTGCGTGACTTGATCAAGCCAGGCCTTGACCTATGGGAAGTTGAAGAATATGTCCGTCGTCGCTGTAAAGAAGCCAATGTCTTGCCGCTTCAGATCGGTGTAGAAGGTAGTCTCATGGATTATCCTTATGCGACTTGCTGTGGTTTGAATGACGAGGTAGCCCATGCTTTTCCACGTCATGTCATTCTCAAAGATGGTGATCTCCTCAAGGTAGACATGGTCTTGTCAGAACCGCTGGATAAGTCTGTTTTGGATGTATCGAAATTAGATTTTGATAATGTAGCGCAAGTCAAGAAATACACTGAGTCCTATACTGGTGGCTTGGCGGACTCTTGCTGGGCTTATGCGGTTGGAAATGTTTCGCAAGAAGTCAAAGATTTGATGGACGTGACCAAAGAATGTCTCTATAAGGGAATTGAGAAAGCGGTCGTTGGCAATCGCTTGGGAGATATTGGTGCAGCGATTCAAGAGTATGCGGAAAGCAAAGGCTATGGCGTGGTGCGTGATTTGGTCGGACACGGTGTCGGGCCTACCATGCATGAAGAACCAATGGTCCCGCATTATGGTCGTGCTGGACGCGGTCTTCGCTTACGTGAAGGGATGGTCTTGACGATTGAGCCAATGATTAATACCGGTACTTGGGAGATTGATACAGATATGGAAACTGGTTGGGCCCATAAGACCCTCGACGGTGGACTTTCTTGTCAATACGAGCATCAATTTGTGATTACAAAAGATGGTCCAGTGATCTTGACTAGTCAAGGTGAAGAAGGAACATACTAAAACTAGAGAGGAAAGAATGGAGCTGAAGGCAAGTGTCTGGTTTCGCTCTTTGCTCTTTTTTAGTAAAATGGGGAGGTGACGAATGAAAAAGGTCCTACAAAAAATACTGGGACAGCCATTTATAAAGGGCTTCGTGCGGTTTTATCAGAGTGCAGAGTCTGATATCACCAGCATTGCGGTGGCTTATTATTTGCTGATCTCCATTTTCCCTTTGATGCTGATTGCAGCCAATATTTTACCCTACTTTCATATTCGTCCTACCCAAATTCTTTTGAGCTTACAAAAAGTTTTGCCAGCCTCCTTATATCGAATAGTGGCACAGATGATTTCGAGTGTCTTGACCAAGCCTTCGACAGGCTTACTGAGTTTCTCGATTATTTCAGCTTTGTGGATCTTCTCTCAGAGCATTGCCTACCTCCAAAAAGCCTATAACAAGAGTTATGGGGTGGAAAAGGAGCGTGGTATTATCTGGGGGCGACTCTTTAGCTTTCTGATCAGTTTTGCCTTACAGGGCTTGTTTGGACTCTCGCTGATCCTTTCCATGTTTGGGAAAATGATCGTTCGTTATCTCTATAAGACCTTTTCATTTGATCGGACGATTTATGTACGTTTACTGAATTTGACAGAGCCGACCATCTACCTTTTGCTTTTTGTCAGTCTGGTCTTGCTCTATTACACCCTTCCAAATGTCAAAATTCCAAAATTTAGATATGTATTGCCAGGGGCGACCTTCGTTGTTGCTGTCCTGTATGCGACCTTGAATATCTTTTGGAAATACGTGGATCGTTATGTGAGTCATTTCTTAGATGCTCGTTTCTTCGGTTCGGTCGTCCTAGCGGTCATCATGTTCTGGTTCATCTTGGTGGCAAAAATCATGATTATTGGTTGTATTTTAAACGCCAGTATCCAATTTGCCAGAGAAGCCAAGTTCCAAACGCGCAGTGGAGAAATTGTCTCTAAGTTAAAATCAGAAGAAGTGGACTTTCGGCATAGAGAAGTTTCACAAAAATTAAAGCGTCGCTTACGCTTGATAAAAAAAGAAAAAACGGAATAAGGGAGAGTGGGACAGAAATCGGTAATTCGTTAGAATTCGATTTCGTCGTCCCACCTCCGCACAGTTGAGTAGGGCTGTAAAAGCTGATGGGATCAGCGTAGTAGAGCCCACTCAACCACTGCGTCTTGCTCGACAATTCAAAAATAATTGAGAGGCTAGAACTTTTGTCCCAGCCTCTTTTTTTCCTATCTATTTTTATTGCATTTGCAACAAAAATGTGTTATGCTATTGTCAATAGGAAAGGAGGAGTGAGATGAGTATTTTGCGTGAGATTGGCATCATTGCGAGAGCACTGGATTCTATAGCAAATATTGAATTTCGAGATTTGGATCTGGCGCGTGGTCAATACCTCTACTTGGTGCGAATTGCCGAGCAACCTGGAATGATTCAGGAAGAACTATCTGAAGTCTTGAAAGTAGATCGATCCACCGTTGCAAGGTCTGTAAAAAAATTAGAAGAACGAGGACTGATTCAGCAGCGTCCAAGGGGTGAAAACCTTAAAATCAAGGAATGGGAATTAACTGAAAAAGGTAAGCAGATTTACCCCTTCATTTTAGGGGAGCATCTTTACTCTGAGACAACTGCCTTAAAAGGATTTTCCAAAGAAGAAGTCGCACAGTTAGAGGAGTATCTCATCCGAGTTCGAGAGAATATTACCCTGGATTGGGAACTAGTCAAAAAAGGTCAAAAAAGAAATTATAGTGAGGTAAAGCAATGAAAGTGACAGTCGATCAAGCATTTTGGGATTTATTTCCAACAGCTAGAATTACAGTGATGTCCTTGTATGGTATTGATAATACAGTAGATGAAGCCAAGGATCCTTATTTCAAAGAATTGTTGGACAAGGGTGCCAAGCGAGCATGGGAATTTATCGATGAAGAAAACTATACACAGAGTGAGTTCGTGCAAGAGTGGCGCCAAGCTTTTAGCAAGTTTAAAACAAAAAAAGGAGCCCGATCTTCAATCGAAGCGCTCTTAAAACGGGTTCACCAGGGGCGTGAATTCTATCCGATTAATCCTTTGGTGGATCTTTACAATAGCGTGTCGATGGCTTATGCCCTTCCTTGTGGGGGAGAAGATATGGATAAATTGGTGGGTGGACTCTCTCTAGGACAAGCGAAAGGAGGCGAACCTTTCTTTCCATTAGGTGCTGAAGAAGATGCTCCAGCTTTGGAAGGGGAGATTATCTACTACGACCAAGAAGGAGCTGTTTGCCGTTGCTTGAATTGGCGTGAGGCTCAAAGAACCATGTTAACAGAAGATACCAAGGACGCTATTTTAGTTATTGAAGCCATCAATGAGGAGCAGGCCAAACGAGCCCAAACAGCTATGCAGGAATTGAAAGATCTAGCCAAGGATTATTTTGGGGTTGAAGGTACCATCTATCAATTAAGTGCAGAGCAAGCAAGTATAGAAGTTTAAAAGAATAAGGCTTGAAACAATCGTTTCAAGCCTTGTTTTTGTTTTTAAAGACAAAGAGTTTACTAAAGACGTAATTGAGGACCACAATGGCCACTTGTGCAAAGAGGGTTTCAATCAGATTGATTTGACTCTTGTTATTGTGGACGAATTGACCGATAATTCCTGGGAATTGCTTGACAAAAATCTCGGTCAAGGCCATATCTAGAATAAAGGTCCCAGAGCGCGCAATTGCAAATCGGATCAAGCGCTGAAACCAGCCCTTTCTTTCTTGTTTAAAGACAATGGTATCGTTGGTCGCAAAGGCAAAGAGGATCCCAGCAATGTTTCCAATCGCTGTCGCTAATCGTTCATCACGAGACACTTGATAGATGAAGAGGCGGGTTCCGACGGAAACAATGGTTGTGGCAACTCCAAAAAAGAGATAGGATAAAATCTCATTATCAAAAAATTTTTTAATTAGTGTTTTCATAAATTCAGTCTACCATAAAACCTCAAAATATGCTATACTTGAAAGGTTGAAGAAATCAAACCTTCAACCCTTGGTGCTTAAGATCCTTTCGCCAAGCATATTACACGCGGGAAAACCGCTAAAGGAGAATAAATGAAACAGTTAACTGCTCGTGATATGGCACAAATTGCCATTGTTGCTGCGATTTATATCGTATTGACCATTACCCCACCTCTCAACGCAATGGCCTACTATGGCTATCAATTCCGTGTTTCGGAAATGATGAATTTCTTAGCTTTTTACAATAAGAAGTACTTGATTGCGGTGACGCTTGGTTGTATGATTGCTAACTTATTTAGTTTTGGATGGATCGATGTCTTTGTCGGTGGAGGTTCAACCTTTGTCTTCTTAGGACTTGGACTCATTCTATTTGGTCGATTCAAAAACAAGTTCTTGTTTGACGGTCTTATTCGCTTGGACCATTTCTTGTTTGCGATTTTCTTTTCCATCTCCATGTTTACGATTGCCTTGGAACTATACTACCTTCAAGGCCAACCATTCTTCTATAACTGGTTGACTATGGGATTGGGTGAATTCGCATCCTTGATTTTTGGAGCGATTGTGATCAATCAACTTTCTAAACGGATCGATTTTACAAAATAAGAAAAGGGAGCTTTGGCTCCTTTTTTTAATGCTAAGAATGCAGTAAATTCAAGGCTAAATTAAGATTTTATGATAAAATAAGAACATGAAAACCAGAATGAAAGAATTAGTGGAATTACTCAATCGATATGCTTACGAGTATTACACAAAAGACGCTCCATCTGTTTCAGATAGTGAATATGATCAATTATATCGGGAGTTGGTGGAACTAGAAACCGCTCATCCTGATGAGATCTTACCAGAGAGTCCAACTCACCGTGTAGGTGGGGTGGTTTTAAAAGGCTTTACCAAATACCAGCACCAGTATCCCCTTTATAGTTTGCAGGATGCTTTTTCGCGTGAAGAATTAGAAGCCTTTGATCAGCGTGTCCGTAAGGAATTTCCTTCTATCAGCTATGTATGTGAGCTGAAAATCGATGGCTTGTCCATTTCCCTCACCTATGAAAATGGTGTCCTCGTAACGGGGGCGACACGTGGGGATGGTTCTGTCGGTGAGGATATTACAGAGAACCTCAAACGGGTCAAGGACATTCCTTTGGTGTTACCAGAGCCAGTGAACATTACAGTTCGAGGCGAGTGCTACATGCCACGGGCTTCCTTTGATCGGGTCAATCAGATCCGTCAAGAAAACGGCGAGCCGGAGTTTGCTAATCCGCGGAATGCTGCAGCAGGAACGCTTCGCCAATTGGATACGAAAATCGTGGCCAAGCGAAATCTTGCAACTTTCTTGTATCAAGAAGTGAGCCCGACGGATCAAAGCAGTCAGGAAGGCGTGCTTGAGAAATTAGCCCGCTTAGGCTTTGTCGTGAACCAAGAGCGAGTGCTGGCTGAGGATATGGAGCAAATTTGGGACTTTATCCAAAAAGTAGCTCAACTTCGAGAGGATCTTCCCTACGATATCGATGGGATCGTCATCAAGGTCAATGACCTAGCTGTTCAAGAAGAACTAGGCTTTACCGTAAAAGCCCCTAAATGGGCTGTCGCCTATAAGTTTCCAGCTGAAGAAAAAGAAGCGAAAATCTTATCAGTTGATTGGACGGTTGGACGGACCGGAGTTGTGACCCCAACGGCCAATCTAACTCCAGTCCAGCTAGCAGGAACCACTGTTAGTCGGGCAACCTTGCACAATGTGGATTATATTGCTGAAAAAGATATTCATCAGGATGATACCGTCATTGTCTATAAGGCGGGTGATATCATTCCAGCGGTCTTGCGTGTTGTCAAAGATAAGCGAGTCTCTGATCAAGCATTAGCCATTCCAACTCATTGTCCGAGCTGCCAGAGTGAGTTGCTTCATTTTGAGGATGAGGTGGCCCTTCGCTGTATCAATCCGCTCTGTCCAGCTCAGATTAAGGAGGGATTGAATCACTTTGCAAGTCGGGATGCTATGAATATCACAGGCTTGGGTCCAGCTGTTGTAGAGAAACTCTTCGCGGCTCAGTTGGTAGAGGATGTAGCTGGGATCTACCGGCTCACTGTAGAGGATCTATTAACCTTAGAAGGCTTCAAAGAAAAATCGGCTGAAAAACTCTATGAAGCCATTCAAGCTTCAAAAGAGAATTCAGCTGAAAAGTTACTCTTTGGTTTGGGAATCCGACATGTCGGAAGCAAGATCAGTCAAATCTTGCTTCAAGAATTCCATGACCTCGATCAACTAGCTACCGCTGATCCAGAACGGATTGCCAGCATTGATAGTCTCGGTATGGTCGTGGCTGAAAGTCTCAAGTCTTATTTCGCACAAGAGGGATCCAAGCGTCTCCTGCATGAATTGAAAGAAGCTGGAGTCAATCTGACCTATCTTGGTGAAAAAGTTGCTGCCGATGCGGCCCTTTCAGGGATGACAGTCGTTTTGACTGGGAAGCTAGAGCGACTCACACGTTCAGAAGCAAAGGCCAAATTAGAGAGTCTGGGTGCTAAGGTAACTGGTTCTGTTTCCAAAAAAACAGATTTGGTCGTAGCAGGTAGTGACGCTGGTATCAAGTTAACCAAAGCACAAGAATTAGGAATCCAGGTAGAAGATGAGGCCTGGCTTGAAAGTTTATAGAGGATCTTTATGGTAGAACGAATCAAAAAAGCCCGTTTAATTTATAATCCGACCTCTGGGCAAGAAATTATCAAGAAAAATATTGCAGAAGTCTTAGACGTACTCGAAGACGTGGGCTATGAAACCAGCGCCTATCAAACGACTCCAGAACCATTTTCTGCTCAAAATGAAGCAGAAAGAGCCGCTAAAGCAGGCTTTGATTTAATCATTGCCGCTGGTGGAGATGGTACGATTAACGAAGTGGTCAATGGGGTCGCAGGTCTGGAAAATCGTCCGCAGATGGCCTTTATCCCGACCGGTACCACCAATGACTATGCGCGTGCCTTGAAGATCCCGATGGGTGATCCTGTGGCGGCTGCTCGCATTATCGAAAAGAATCAAACCATTCAGATGGATATTGGTCGTGCCTATGGCAGTAAGTATTTCATCAACATTGCTGCAGCAGGAACCATGACAGAATTGACCTTCAGTGTTCCAAGTAGTGTTAAATCTCGCTTGGGTTACTTTGCCTATGTGGCTGAAGCAGCTAAAATGTTGCCGCGAAACAAGGCTCGAAAGGTACGGATTGAGCACGACAATGGTGTCTTTGAAGGGCCAGCGTCTATGATTTTTGTGGCCTTGACCAACTCAATTGCTGGCTTTGAAAGCGTGGCACCAGACGCTAAGCTCGATGATGGGAACTTTACCTTGATTATCGTAAAAACTGCTAAGCTCTTTAACATGTTGTCCTTGATGATTCAGGCCATCAATGGGGGCAAGCATGTGCACGATGAAAATGTAGAATATCTCAAGACCAAGAAGTTGACGATCGAAATGTTAGGAAAAAATGCCCAACCATTCCGCATCAATCTAGATGGGGAATACGGAGGAGATACGCCAGTTGAATTGGAAGTCTTCCATAATCACTTGGAATTCTTTGCAAATATTGATGAAATCAACAACGATGCTTTGGTTCACACATCTGAAGAATAAAAACAAATAGTTGGAGTCCGTTACGTGTTTTACAAGCGGATGGTTCCTTCGGTATTAAATTGGAAATAGGAAAATGTTATGCGACAATACCATGTAAAGCTTCATTTTCATAAGCAAAAAGGAAATTATTTTGCCTATGATATGTGGCAGTGGCAGGATCAAGTAGAAGGAAAATCAGTCTCTTTCTCCAAGTTGGATTATTTTGGAGTAGAGGGAAATCTGGTATACGAGAGTGAGGATGCATTGAACCGGGGCCATGTCTTGGTCAAAGAAGGGGATTGGCTCACTAAGACCCGTGATTTTGAAATCGAACTTTTACCAGAAGGCTATGTTCGAGAAGTATGGATTCTCGATGGAGACGATACAGTCTATTATTCTTTGCAAGCTGCTTTGACGAGTCATGCCTACAGCCATCGTCAGCCTCATGCCTACGATATGGCAATGCGTCATAGAGAGTTTGATGCTAAATGGGCGTATCAAGGATGGCTCGGTCATCGAGAGGAAGAAGGGGAGCATTGCTTTAAACTGTGGGCTCCTACTGCTAAGAAAGTTGAATTGTTACTTTATCAATCAACCGAGCTGGATGCGCCTATCTGGAAGAGTATCCCGATGACACGTGGCAAACAAGAGTCGAGCTACCACCCAGAAAATACCCATGGTGTTTGGATTTTAGATTTTCTAGGTAATTTAAGTGGCATGGCTTATCAATATCGTGTCCATTTTGAACACCATACTCAAGTGACGCGCGATCCTTATAGCATTGCAACGACAGCAGACGGGATGCGCTCTGCCATTCTTTCAAGAGCAGATCGTCAGTTTGATTGGGGTCCTAAAAAAGGCGCCGATGCGACTCCATGGCGCTTGGACAATCCTTGTCAAGCAGTGATTTATGAGATGCATCTTCGAGATTTGACCAAGTCACCGACTTCAGGTGTGGACGAGTCTTTACGTGGGACTTATCTGGGGGCTTGCCAAGAAGGAACTGTCAATAGCCATGGCGATGCAACTGCCTTTGATTATATTCGTCAGTTAGGGGTTAATGTCGTGCAACTGCAGCCCATATCTGATCGCTTTAAACAGTACGATGAAGAAGGCCAGGTGACCTACAATTGGGGTTACGACGTTCAGAATTATTCTGCACCAGAAACTAGTTTTTCAACGGATCCATCCAATCCGAAACAAACCATGAAAGAGCTCAAAACCATGATCCGGGCTTATCATGAGGCAGGAATTTCTGTGGTCATGGATGTAGTCTACAATCATATCTATTCGACCGAACATGGTCCTTTCCAAAATACAGTACCCGATTATTATTACCGGATGGAGCCAGATGGTCGCTTCCAAAATGGGACAGGTGTTGGGAATGAAACGGCTAGTGAGCATGAAATGTACCGCAAGTACATGATTGATTCCCTCACGTACTGGGTCAAGGAGTACCAGATCGATGGCTTCCGCTTTGATTTGATGGGCATTCACGATGTAAGGACGATGAATGCTATTCGGGAGGCTATGGATGCTCTGGATCCTCGTATTCTCCTTTACGGAGAAGGTTGGGACATGGGGACAGGTCTCGCACCAGAAGACAAGGCTAAGAAGGACAATGCAGCGCAATTGCCTCGAATTGGATTCTTCAATGATACGGAGCGCGATGCCATTAAAGGGGCTGAGGTTTATGGTTCCATCAAACGTGGCTTTGTCAGCAGAAAATCAACAGAGTATATCGTTGCGCGTGCTGTATTAGGTAGTGCAGAGCTTGGCAATTATTTAAGTCCCAATCAGGTCTTGAATTATGTGGAGGCTCATGACAATTATAATCTCTATGACTTGCTTCAGACCCTTCATCCGAATGAAAAAGTAGCAGGATTGGTCAAGCGCTCAGAGTTGGCTACGGCTATGAATCTGCTCTTTCAGGGCATGGCCTTCATGCAATTGGGTCAAGAGTTTATGCGGACCAAATTGGTAGCGACAGGTCCTGATGGGGAAATCACACCTTTGGATCGTGAACGGGCCATGAATTCCTACAATGCTCCAGATTTTGTGAATCAGGTCAACTGGGATCTGGTCAGTCAAAACAAGGAATCAATTGCCTATATCCGAAGCTTGATCAATTTGAAGACAAGTCTTCCTGTCTTAGGGCTTGAAAGCTATGATAAAATCTACCAACAAGTCTTTATCCAATCTGCAACTGATTGTAGTGGACTTCTGATATTTGAACTAACAGGAGACAAGAAGTACTTGGTCATCTTCAACGCCAGCGGACTTCCATATTACCTCCAAAATTCAAATAAATTGAAATTGATGGTTGGGAATAGTCGTCATAAACGACCATTCTATGTGGAGAATTTAACAGCTTCTGTTTTTGAAGTCCTAGATGAAGGTAAAGCGTAATCTTTTTAAAGAAATCACAAAATCCCTGAGTTTTTAAACTCAGGGATTCTCTTTATTTAGAAGAACTGCTACTGGTCTCTGTTGAGGAAGAACTATCGTCTTCTGGGTGCAATTCTTTATAAGTTGGTGCCTTGAAGAGATCAACGGTAGACTGGTTGCCACGTTGGTTATAAAGGCTGGTTGATTTGTCACCTTTTTCCTTTTCAATCTTCTTCAATGCCTTGAAGGAATTGGTGTAGGAATAATCTTCTGGATTGACTTTTCCAAGATCATTGCCCTTGAAGAAGCGAAGGAGATCACCGGTCTGGATGCTATCGCTAATCTTCAATTGCAGGTTAGCAGCTTCCCTGATCTTGTCCAGTTCTTCCTTGGTTTTTTCGTCTGGGTTCGTGATTTCCTCACCTGTTTTGGTGTAATAGGTCCGGCCACTATAGCTTGTATACTCTGGAGTTACAAAGTAGTTAGCGGAGCGGAAGGCGACGATTTGATCATGTTCTGGTGAGAGCATATCTTGACCAACTTGGAGGAATTTGTTGGATTCAATGCCTAGCAAATGTTCCAAGGTTGGGAGCATATCGATTTCGCCACCATAGGTATCAATGATGCCACCCTTATCCATACCTGGAATAACTACCATATAAGGAACGCGTTGCAACATGGCATTGTCATAACTTGACCACGTTTCAGAGTTCTTACCAAGTAGAGGAGCAAGAGCTGGGTTACGAGAGTTTGAAATTCCGTAGTGGTCCCCATAGAGAACGATGATGGAATTTTTGTAAAGACCAGATTCTTTCAGGTAATCAAAGAATGCTTTGATCGAAGAATCTAGGTAGTTAGCGGTCGCAAAATAGCCATTGATGGTTTCGTCCTGAGTCTTAGCTAGAGGGAATCCAAGATCATCTCCTGACAAGCTGGTCGTATAAGGATAGTGGTTGGAAACCGTAATGAACTTAGTATAGAAAGGTTGCTGCAATCTTTCTAGGTATTTGATGGAATCCTTGAGCATGTATTTGTCATTAAGACCATACTGGAAGGAATTGCTGCTGTTTTGTTTGGTGAAGTAGCTGGCATCAAAGAAGTAATTGTAGCCCCATTGTTTATAGGCGGTATTTCGATTCCAGAAACTTCCAGCATTCCCATGGAAAACAGCGCTCGAGTTGTACCCATTTTTTGAAAGAATAAATGGTGCAGCCTGTTGGGTATTGGTTCCACCATAGTTCACCATAAAGGAACCTTGGTTGAGTCCGAAGAGGCCTGTTTCAATCATGGTCTCAGCATCGGACGTTTTCCCTGCCTTGACTTGGTTAAAGACGTTTGAAAAGGCAAAGGTTTCTTTCGAGTGGTAAAGTGAGTTTAAGAAAGGTGTCACTTCATATTCTTTATCGTCTACTTTCAACTTGTAATCGATCAAGAATTGTTGGAAACTTTCCAAGTGAATGTAGATGACGTTACGGCCTTTGGCCATTCCAAAGTACTCAGGATTAGGCTTGGCATAATGCTGTTGGATATATTCTTCCACCGGTTTTAAATCTGCTTCGGAGGCTTTGGAACGTTCTTTGTTGGCAGCATAGGTCTGGTTAGCACTGTAACCTAGAAAGGCTGGTAAGCCTAGGGCACGAACGACATAGTAGTTTGAGAACCCACGAGTCAATAGCTCAGGTCGGTCAATTTCTGCGAGGAAAAGGTTGGCCGAAAAGAGCATAGCTGATAAAGAGGTAACCGCAAAACTAGCTCGTTTATTGAAGGGACGATTGTCCATTCGAATCCATTTCTTAAAGAAGAAGAAAGCTAGAATAGGGAAATCTAGAATGTAGATCACATCCCAAGGGCGGAACAATTCTAAAGCAGCAGCTCCGAGACCGGCAGAAACCTTGCTGGAAGCCAACATGGTATTGACCGTTACGAAGTCTGTAAACTCTCGATAATAGATGGAGTTGGAAATCAACCAAATAAATAAGAGAAGGTAGATCCCAAAGGCCAAACTATAAAAGAGCTTGGTTCGTTTGATATAAAGTGCAAGACCAATGAAGAGCAGACTGATCGGCAATGGGTTGATCACTGCTAGAAAAATCTGATACGGTCCCTGAATGTCTAAATTAAAATCAACTGAATAGGCCCACATGGTTTTGAACCAGTAGAGCAACAGAAGGGTCAAGACAAATCCTAGTCTGGTACTCATGAAATTGAGTATCGAATTCGTAATTTTTTTCACAAAATGTTACTTCCTTGTCTTATTTCCTAAAAATTTTCATATACAAGTATACCACAATTTTATGGAGAAAGAAAAAAATGACTGTAAAGGAGAGGAAAGAAATAGGAAAGATCCGGCATTTTATATCATTTGAAGCTAAATGATGAAAGCTAGGATAAAACGGTAAAAAAAGTTCCAGTAAATAAAGCCTCTCTTTGTGAAAACTGCAGACTTTTGCTATAATAGAGGATATGAAAAAACTCACAGTCAGTCGCCAAGTCGCAACAAAAATCAAACAAGGACAATCCCTTCTTGAAAAGCAAGATTTTGAGTCACTTCCTGCTTTGAATCAAGAGGTTCAATTGCTTTCAGGAGATGGACAATCCCTCGGGGTCGGATACTTATCTGAACAAAATAAAGGGATTGGATGGTTTGTTTCGCAAGAGTTGGTCGCTTTTGATCAAGACTTTTTTAAAAAGCTTTTCATCAAAGCCAAGCAATACCGTCGTTCTTATTATGCGGATGAAACGACGACAGCCTTTCGTCTCTTTAACCAAGAGGGAGATGGTTTTGGTGGTTTCACGGTTGACTTGTATGGTGAGTTTGTTGTCTTTTCTTGGTACAATCCCTTTGTATTTCAGATCAAGGAAACCATTCTAGCGGCCTTTCAAGAGGCTTTTCCAGAAGTCCGAGGCGGCTATGAAAAGATTCGCTTTAAAGGCTTGGACTATGAATCGGCTCATGTCTATGGAGAAGAAGCTCCGCAAGAATTTTTGATTCTTGAAAATGGGGTTTCTTACCAAGTCTTTCTCAATGATGGCTTGATGACGGGGATTTTTTTGGATCAGCATGAAGTTCGAGGTAGCTTGGTAGAGGGCTTAGCAGCTGGCAAGTCCTTGCTCAATATGTTCTCCTATACGGCGGCCTTCTCTGTGGCTGCGGCAATGGGTGGAGCAGTTGAGACAACATCGGTCGATCTGGCTAAGAGAAGTAGAGAACTATCAGAAGCGCATTTTGTGGCAAATGGCTTGGCGCTGGATGCTCATCGTTTTGTCGTGATGGATGTCTTTGATTATTACAAATATGCCAAACGCCATGACCTAAGCTATGATGTGATCGTGCTCGATCCGCCTAGCTTTGCGCGGAATAAAAAACGGACATTTTCAGTCGCTAAAGATTATCATCGATTGGTCAGCGAGGCTCTTGAGATTTTAAATCCAGGTGGGACCTTGATTCTCAGTACCAATGCGGCAAATGTGACCAAAGATAAATTTAAAAAACAAATCGAAAAGGGATTTCAAGGTCGTAAGCATCGCTATGTAGCGGAATACGGACTTCCGGGTGATTTTCGATGGAACAAGAAAGAAGAAAGTAGTAATTACTTAAAAGTATTTACGATTAGGGTGGATGTATGAAGTTAGTTGTTTCGATTATGCCTCGCTCCTTAGAAGAGGCGCAACAACTAGATAGTTCGCGTTATGAGGATGCAGATGTTATTGAGTGGCGTGCGGACTTTTTAGAAAAAAGCGAGATCTTAACCGTCGCTCCTGCAGTTTTTGAGAAATTTGCTGGACGCGAGATTTTATTCACCTTGCGGACTCGAGCTGAAGGTGGAGGGATGGAGCTGACTAATGAAGAATATGTTGGGATCCTGAAAGATATTCAATCCATCTATCATCCGGATTATATCGATTTCGAGTACTATAGTCACCGTGAAGTCTTTGAAGAGATGTTGGAATTTTCAAATCTTGTTCTCAGCTACCATAACTTCCAAGAAACTCCGGAAAATATGATGGAGATCTTATCGGAATTGACCAGTTTTTCTCCAAAATTAGTCAAAGTATCTGTCATGGCCCACAATGAACAAGATGTTCTTGACTTGATGAATTATACGCGTGGTTTCAAGACGCTGAATCCTGAGCAAGAGTATGTAACCATTTCCATGGGCAAGGTCGGGAAGATTTCGCGCTTGACAGCTGATTTGACAGGCTCTTCCTGGTCTTATGCTAGAGTCGGAGATGAAAGCGCCCCAGGTCAAATTCCTCTTGAAAATATGAGAAGAATTCGGGAGTTATTAAATGAAGATTGACGGATATACTCGGATGGCAGCGGTCATTGCCCATCCCATTCGTCATAGTATCTCTCCTTTCATTCATAATCTAGCCTATGAATTAACAGCGACCAATGCTGCTTATCTAGCTTGGGATATTGCTGAAGAAGACTTAGAAAGCACCATCAGCCAAATTCGTAAGTTGGAGATGATTGGGGCCAACATCTCTATGCCCTATAAACAGAAGGTTTTTCCTTATTTAGATGAAGTGGATGAGATTGCCCAAAAGATTGGCTCTGTTAATACCATTGTTCACCGTGATGGTCAGTTAAAAGGCTACAATACGGATGGGATTGGTTTCTTTCGTAGTTTACCTCCAGCTTTCTCCATTAAGGGAAAAACAATGGTTCTCTTAGGTGCAGGTGGTGCAGCTTTAGCAATTATTGCACAGGCCATTCATCTAGGTGTAAAACGGATCATCGTCTTTGTGAGAGAGGAGAGGTTGGTTCATTATCGTTCAATCGTTCATTTGATTGAAGATGGCTTTGATTTCTTGATAGAATTGTATGCGATTGAGAAAAATGAAGACGTTCAAAGCTCCTTTAATCAAGCCGATCTCATCTTAAATGCGACTGGTGTAGGCATGGATAGTGAGTCTCTTCCGATAGCGAGTCACTTGACGTTTCCCCCACATGCCTTAATCGTAGAGATGGCCTACTATCCGGCAGTGACCCCCTTTTTGCAACTAGCAGTGAATCAAGGAAACCAGAGGGTAAATGGGTTGGGAATGCTCTTTTATCAAGCTGAAGCAGCCTTTGAATTAATGACTGGGAAAGTATTTCCTACAGAGTCTGTATGGGAAGCATTGACAACAGAATATCGCCAATTTGTATGTGACTAAGAGAGGGGTTTACCTTTTCCTATTGAAAAAGCTTTATGAGATTAGAACAAGACCTGATTTTAAAAAAAACAGTCTTGCTCTAGTCTCTTTTTCATTTTGATTGAGACATGTGCCCTATTTCATGATAAGATAGAATCAAAGAAAAACGCGAAGGAGATTCCTATGAACGTATCGGTACCTATTCCAGGACATTCCTATGATATTGTGATTGAAAGAGGTGGTCTCAACCAGGTTGGAGATTGGTTGCGCACTCTTTGGGGCGATAAAAAAGTCGCCATTATTTCCGATAACCGCGTGGCTAAGCTATATGCCTCTATCGTAGAGAAGAGCCTTGAGAAAGCTGGTTTTCAAGTGGTGCGCTTTGAGTTTCTTCAAGGGGAAGCCAGTAAGAATCTAACCACTGTTTCAAAAGTCTATGACTTTCTAGCTACCCAGGGCATGACGCGCAGTGATGGAATCGTTGCTCTTGGGGGTGGCGTAGTTGGTGATTTGGCTGGTTTTGCTGCCTCGACCTATATGCGAGGAATTTCCTTTGTTCAGATCCCGACTAGCTTGACCGCACAGGTGGATTCTTCTATCGGGGGAAAGACTGGAGTCAACACAGCCCTTGCTAAAAACATGGTAGGGACCTTTGCTCAACCAGATGGTGTGTTTATTGATCCTGAAGTGTTGAGCACGTTAGGGCAACGTGAATTGATCGAGGGGATGGGCGAAGTCATCAAGTACGGTCTCATCCAAGATACGGAACTTTGGGAAGAATTGGAAGCCATGGATGGTTCTGTCCAGAGTATTTTAGAGCATGCAGAGAGCATCATTTCTCATTCTTGCCTGGTGAAGCGAGACCATGTAGTAGCAGATGAGCTGGACAATGGCATTCGACTGTATCTCAATTTTGGTCATACCATCGGGCATGCCATTGAAGCGACAGCTGGTTATGGGCAGGTTATGCATGGAGAAGCTGTCAGTATGGGCATGGTGCAGCTCTCCCGAGTTGCAGAAGAAAAGGGCCTGATGCCAAAGGGAATCGCTAAAAAAATCGAAGAAATGTGTCTTAAATTTGGCCTTCCGGTGGCCTATGAGAACTGGGATAAAGAGGCCCTTTATCAAGCCTTGACCCATGACAAAAAAGCGCGTGGGACGAACTTGAAATTAGTAATTGTTCCAGAGTTGGGGCAAGCAGCGATTCATCAAATCCCTCTTCAAGAAATGAAGGACTTTTTAGAAAGAAAGGAATAAGGTCGTATGAGATATTTAACAGCAGGAGAGTCCCATGGGCCTCGACTAACAGCCATCATCGAGGGGGTTCCGGCAGGCCTTCCTTTATCTGAAGAGGATATTAATAAAGAGCTTAAACGTCGACAAGGTGGCTATGGTCGTGGTGCTCGGATGAAAATCGAGAGTGACCAGGTTGAGATCACATCAGGGGTCCGTCATGGCTTGACTATGGGAGGTCCGATTACTCTGAATGTGACCAATCTGGATCACCAAAAATGGCTGGAGATCATGAATGTAGCACCGGTCGAAGAGAAAAAGAAAAATCTGCGTAAGATCACCAAGCCAAGGCCTGGTCATGCCGATCTAGTCGGAGGAATCAAATACCGTTTTGACGATCTTCGTAACTCCTTAGAGCGTTCTTCTGCCCGTGAGACAACCATGCGTGTAGCCGTTGGTGCAGTTGCTAAACGGATTTTAGAAGAGATCGGCCTTGAAGTGGCCAGCCACATTGTTAATTTTGGGGGAATCGAGATTGCAATTCCCGAGAATCTAACCGTTTCAGAAATCAAGGAAAAGGCAGCGAAGTCGGAAGTCTCGATTGTTGTGCCAGAACAAGAAGAAGCCGTTAAGGCCTACATTGACCAAGTGAAAAAAGATGGCGATACCATCGGGGGAATTGTGGAAACCTTGGTTGGTGGTGTGCCTGTTGGACTAGGATCCTATGTGCAATGGGACAAGAAATTGGATGCCAAAATCGCTCAAGGAGTGGTCTCTATCAATGCCTTTAAGGGTGTTGAGTTTGGTCTTGGTTTTGACGCAGGTCGCCTAAAAGGTAGTCAAGTCATGGATGAAATCATCTGGTCTCAGGACACTGGCTATACCCGTCGCACCAATAATCTTGGTGGTTTTGAAGGGGGCATGACCAATGGTGAGCCCATTCTGGTTCGTGGTGTCATGAAACCTATTCCGACCCTCTACAAACCCTTGATGAGTGTGGATATTGAAACCCATGAGCCTTATAAGGCAACGGTTGAGCGTAGCGACCCAACGGCTCTACCCGCTGCAGGAGTGGTAATGGAAGCAGTGGTCGCAACAGTCCTTGCTACAGAAGTGCTTGAAAAATTCTCATCCGATAACTTGGAAGAATTGAAAGAAGCCGTTGCTAAGCACCGGGACTTTACGAAGAATTTTTAAGAGAAAGAGTTTTCCTTTGGAAAAGAAAGTTGTTTATATTGCAGGCTTGGGCTTGATTGGTGCTTCACTCGCGCTAGGCATTAAGAGGGCCCACCCAAATGTGACCATTCTTGGCTACAATCGGAGTGAAGCCTCTCGAACTATCGCCCTTGAAAGAGGAATGGTGGATCAAGTGACGGATGATTTCGCAGCCTTTGCTCCTTTAGCGGATATTATTATTTTGGCGCTTCCGATTAAGCAAACCAAATCTTACTTAGAAACCTTAGCTGGCCTGAATTTGAAAGACCGGGTACTGGTGACAGATGCAGGATCTACCAAGGCAGAAATTGTCACACAAGCTGAAAAAGTATTTACAGATAAGGCCGTACGCTTTGTGGGGGGGCATCCCATGGCTGGTAGTCATAAGACAGGTGCCGCAGCAGCAGATGCCACCTTATTTGAGAACGCTTATTATATTTTTACCCCTTCCAGCTTGACCACAGGGGCTGCCATGGAAGAGTTGAAAGAGCTCTTGAGTGGATTGGGATCCCGCTTTATTGAAATCGATGCCGCGGAACACGATCGGGTGACTTCCCAGATCAGCCATTTTCCTCATATTTTAGCTTCGACTCTGGTCGAGCAGGCCGTAGCTTATGGGGAAGAGCATGAAATGACCCGCCGTTTTGCGGCTGGTGGCTTTCGGGATATGACACGGATTGCGGAAAGTGAGCCAGACATGTGGACTTCTATTCTCTTGTCCAACCCTCAAGCTATATTAGAGCGGATTGCAGATTTCAAAGAGCGTTTGGATCAAGTGGCCGAGACCATTCAAGCAGATAACGAAGAGGCCATTTGGTCCTTTTTCCAAGAAGGTCGAAAGCACCGAAAAGAAATGCAAATCCATCAGCGTGCTGGACGCGATAGTGCCTATGATCTCTTTATCGATGTTCCAGATAAAGAAGGTGTGATCCTCGAAATCTTACAACTCTTACAAGGGATTTCCTTGGTCAATATTCACATCAATGAAGAAAATCGTGAAGATATCCACGGGATTTTGCAGCTGACCTTTAAAAATTTAGAGGATCAAGAGCGGGCTCAAACATTGATCAGCCAGGCGACGTCTTATACCGTTCTTGCTCGCTAGGTCTACAGAAGGATTTGCATCAAAAGGCCTGCTTCATTTTAGGAATATTGAAGGAAAAGCAGTATAATAGAAGTATCTTATCAGTAAAGGAGCCCAGAAAATGGCAAATATTTATGATGTAGCAAATGAACTCTCTCGGACCCTGCGAGACCTTCCTGAATATAAGGCTGTCGTAGAAAGCAAGCAAGCGATTGAAGCAAATCCAGAAGCGAAAACACTGTTTGACGAATACGTCGCTTTCCAAAATCAATTGCAAGGCTTGATGCAATCCGGTCAACTTCCAACAGAAGCTGTGCAACAAGAAATGAAGGACTATATGGAAAAAATCCAAGCAAGTCCGATTGTGAATGAATTTTTCACCAAACAACAGCAATTGTCTATTTATCTTGCAGATCTTGAAAAGATCATCTTTGAGCCGATTCAAGATTTATACAAATAGAAATTTCTACCAGAGTTGTCATTTCGACTCTGGTATTTTCGTTCGCTACTAGAGGAAAACAAGCTCAAAAAATGCTTGGAAACATTCGTTTTTTGTTCCAAATTTTTGATCAAAAATTGAATTCATGTCCTATTTATGATAGAATATGTGGAAAAGCACTCTGGAGATGGCAATGAAATTAAGAACCAATAGCAAGGGTCTAAAGGGAACCATTCGTGTCCCTGGTGACAAATCCATCAGTCACCGATCGATTATTTTTGGAAGTCTTGCAAAGGGCGAAACCAAGGTCTATGATATCTTGCGAGGCGAAGATGTGCTTTCTACCATCCAGGTGTTTCGAGATTTAGGAGTCTCCATCCAAGATGACGGGGATGTGATTCGGATTCAAGGAGTAGGCTTTCAAGGTCTTCAAGCCCCGACATCTCCCCTTGATATGGGCAATTCAGGAACGTCTATTCGTTTGATCTCAGGTGTCCTAGCAGGTCAGGATTTTGCAGTGACCATGGTCGGAGACGACAGCCTTTCCAAACGGCCCATGGATCGTGTGGCGATCCCACTGCGTCAGATGGGAGTTGAGATTGCTGGTCAGGGAGATCGCGATTGCCCACCTTTACATGAAAAAGGGACCCATCAGCTCAAACCGATTCATTACCGTTTGCCAGTGGCATCGGCTCAAGTCAAGTCTGCTCTCATTTTTGCGGCTTTACAGGCTGAGGGTGAATCAACGATTATCGAGAAGGAAAAGACGCGTGACCATACAGAGGATATGATTCGCCAATTTGGCGGAGAGATCCAGGTAGACGGAAAAATCATCCGCATCCAGGGCGGACAAGAGTTCCAAGGTCAAGAAGTCATCGTTCCTGGAGATATTTCCAGTGCAGCCTTTTGGTTAGTGGCTGGCCTCATTCTGCCAGAGAGTGTGATCAAGATTGAAAATGTTGGCATCAACCAAACGCGGACAGGGATTCTCGAAGTGATTCAAGAAATGGGGGGAGATCTCACCATTGAGGATCGCGATGAAAAAGCGGTCTCTGCAAGTCTCACTGTTAAGACTTCGTCCTTAAAAGGGATTCGGATTGATGGGGAGTTGATTCCACGCTTGATTGATGAATTGCCGATTATTGCTTTACTAGCGACACAAGCAAATGGTCAGACCGTGATTGCGGATGCTGAAGAGCTTCGTGTGAAAGAAACGGACCGCATCCAGGTCGTAGCAGATAGCCTCAATGCTATGGGAGCCAATGTCGTGCCAACGGAAGACGGAATGATCATCACGGGACCGACTCCCCTACATGGAGCAGACTTAGAGACCTTTGGAGATCACCGAATTGGGATGATGGCTGCCATTGCTGCCTTATTAGTGAGTGAAGGAAATGTGATGCTGGATCGGGCAGAGGCCATTAACACCAGTTACCCTAGTTTTTTTGAAGATTTGGAGACCTTACTGCATGGCTAAAATTTTACTTGGTTTTATGGGAACAGGTAAAACGACCGTTGGTCGCATTCTTGATCCAAAATTCCATGATATGGATGAATTAATTGTTGAAGAGATCGGTATGTCGATCAATGACTATTTCGCAGTGGAAGGAGAAGCAGCCTTTCGTCGTCGCGAGGCTGAAATGCTGGAGCGTTTATTGGAAAATGAAGCGGCTATTATTTCTCCTGGAGGCGGGATTGTGGTCAATCCTCATAACCGTGCGCTCTTGGAAAAAAATCCGCACAACATTTATCTGCGGGTAGATTTTGAAACCTTGTACAGACGGATTCAAAATGACAAAGCCATGCAACGTCCCCTCTTTTTAAACAACACAAAAGAAGAATTCAAGAAGATTTTTGATGGTCGTTTGCCCTTGTATGAGGATATTGCTACCCATATTGTGGATGTCGAGGACAAAACACCTGAAGAAATTGCGGAGATCATTCGATGCTTGTAGGCTATCTTGGTCCTAAGGGATCTTTTACCCATGATGTGGCCACTCATAGCTTTCCAACTTCTGAACGCATCGCCTATCGGACGATCACAGATGTCATCAAGGCTTATGAGAATCAAGAGATCGATTTTGCAGTCGTCCCAGTTGAAAACTCGATTGAAGGCAGTGTCCATGAGACCCTTGATTACCTCTTTCACCAAGGGACCATCCAGGCCGTTGCAGAAGTGGTCTATCCCATCAAGCAACAGCTCTTGGTGGCTAAAAAAGATCGGCCTATTCGAACGGTCTATTCGCATCCACAGGCCTTGGCCCAAGGGAAGGCTTTTCTAAGGGCCTATTATCCGGATGTGGCCATGGAAATGACGGCTTCAACAGCCTATGCGGCCCGCTATGTAGCAGAGCATCCAGACTTGGAAATTGCAGCGATTGCCCCTCTGGCAGCAGCCAGTGAGTATGGCTTGGAAGTACAGGCCAAAGATATTCAAGAAATCGAGGACAATTATACACGTTTTTGGATTTTAGGAGCCAAAGAGCCAGCGATCTCAGAAACATTGAATCCCTCCCTTCAAAAAGTTAGCTTGGCCTTGACCTTGCCAAGTAACTTAGCAGGAGCCCTCTATAAGGGCTTGTCTACTTTTGCTTGGCGGGGGATCAATTTAACCAAGATTGAAAGTCGCCCCTTAAAAACAGCTTTAGGAGAATACTTTTTCATTATTGACCTCCTGAATGAAGCGCCTGATCTTCTGCAGTTTGCCTATCAAGAATTAGACAGTTTGGGCATTCAGACAAAAGTCTTGGGTCAGTATCAGGTCTATACCTTAAAAGATAACGGAATGGAGAAAAGATGAGTAACGAATCCAACTTTCTATCTCACCATGAGCGAAAGCGATTAGAGTACTTATACTCAAATTTTCATTATTTGAATGAACGAGAACAATTAGAATACAATTACCTGCTCAAGAAGAGCCAAGGAGCTTATGAAGAAACAGAAGCCCTTCAACCGGAGGTAGACGCTACAGAAGAAGTGCAAGGTGAGATTGCTGAACCGATTGAGGATCTCCCTGTTTACCAATCACGTAGCAAAAAGTCTAAGAAGAAAGCAGTTGCTGCGACGAGCGATATACCTAAGAAACCACGGAAAAAGATCCGCGTCAAACGGATTCTCAAGTGGCTTGCTCTCTTTTTCTTGCTCATTATCGGCGGCATGGTCTTCATGTTTGTAAAAGGCCTCAACAGCAAGCCGACAGGTCCAGATGCCAAACCGGCTGTCGTTGAGAAATTTAACGGCAAGAAGTCGCGAGATGGGGTCAATATCCTGATCTTGGGGACAGATGGTCGGATCGGTGAGAAATCGGACGAGACCCGGACAGACTCCATCATGGTGGTCAATGTCAATAACAAAGAAGGTAAGATCAAGATGGTCAGCTTCATGCGGGATACATTGGTCCATATCGATGGTGTCAGCCAGCAAAATATTCCTGAATATGATGGCTACTACGACCAGAAGCTCAATACGGCCTTCACCATCGGGGAGCAAAATAACAATCAAGGGGCTGAATTGGTGCGTCAGATGCTCAAAGATAACTTTGACATTGACATCCAATATTACGCCATGGTCGATTTTAAGACCTTTGCGACAGCAATCGATACCCTCTTCCCAAATGGGGTCGAGATGAATGCGCAATTTTCAACGGTTGATGGCGAAAAAGTCAGTGAAGTAGAAGTGCCAGATGATTTGAACATGAAAGACGGTGTCGTTCCGCAGCAAACCATCAAGGTTGGAAAACAACGGATGGATGGCCGGACCCTTCTCAATTACTCGCGTTTCCGTAAGGATGATGAAGGAGACTTTGGTCGGACCCGTCGCCAACAAGAGGTCATGTCCGCTATCATGCATCAGATCAAGGATCCAACCAAACTCTTTACGGGATCTGAAGCCCTTGGGAAAGTCTTTGCCATGACGTCTACCAATGTTCCTTTCTCCTTCCTATTGACCAATGGACTTGGACTAGTCGGAAGTGCTGGAAAAGGAATTGAACGAGTGACCATCCCAGAAAATGGAGATTGGGTCGATGCCTACGATATGTATGGTGGCCAAGGCCTGTTGGTCGATTTCGATGCTTATAAAAAGAAATTGTACCAAATGGGACTGAGATGATATAATAAGGGGATAGGAGTTTTGGACTCCACCCCTTTTAATTTGTAGAAAGATAGAAAACGATGTTAAAGAAAAATGAAATTGTAACGGTTGAGATTGTCGATTTGACCCACGAAGGAGCCGGAGTAGCTAAGGTCGATGGCCTGGTCTTTTTTGTGGAGAATGCCCTGCCAGGAGAAGTCATCCGCATGCGCGTGCTCAAGGTCAATAAGAAAATCGGTTACGGAAAAGTAGAGGAGTACTTGGAAAAATCCCCTCACCGCAATGAAGAACTAGACCTGGCTTACTTGCGAAGCGGCATTGCTGACTTGGGTCACCTAGCTTATCCGGAGCAGCTGAAATTCAAGGCCAAGCAGGTCAAGGATAGTCTCTACAAGATGGCAGGAATTTCTGATATCGAAGTGCCCCTGACCTTGGGAATGGACCATCCTGTCCAATACCGCAACAAGGCTCAGGTCCCTGTCCGTCGTGTCAATGGTCAGGTAGAGACAGGCTTCTTTCGCAAGAACTCTCATGATTTGATGCCGATTGAAGACTTTTATATCCAAAATCCAGTCATTGACCAAGTGGTCTTGGCTCTTCGAGATTTAATTCGTCGGTTTGACCTCAAGCCTTATGATGAAAAGGAACAATCAGGCTTGATTCGCAATCTTGTGGTCCGCCGAGGTCACCATTCAGGAGAAATCATGGTCATTTTGGTCACCACTCGTCCTAAAGTGTTCCGTGTGGACCAGTTGATCGAGCAGTTGATCAAGCAATTTCCAGCCATCAAATCCGTTATGCAAAATATCAATGACCAGAATACCAATGCCATTTTTGGAAAAGAATGGCGTACGCTTTATGGTCAAGACTATATTACCGATCAAATGTTGGGCAATAGCTTCCAAATATCTGGTCCAGCCTTTTACCAGGTCAATACCGAAATGGCAGAGAAGCTCTATCAGACAGCTATTGACTTTGCGGAGTTGAGAGCAGAGGATATCGTGATTGACGCCTACTCCGGAATTGGGACCATTGGCTTATCAGTTGCCAAGCATGTCAAGGAAGTCTATGGAGTGGAGGTCATCCCCGAAGCCGTGGAGAATAGCCAGAAGAATGCTAGTCTAAATGGCATCACCAATGCCCACTATGTCTGTGACACAGCTGAAAATGCTATGAAGAATTGGCTCAAAAAAGGCATCCAGCCAACCGTTATCCTAGTCGACCCACCACGCAAGGGCTTGACCGAAAGCTTTATCAAAGCAAGTGCCCAAACAGGTGCCAGCCGCATCGCCTATATCTCCTGTAACGTTGCCACCATGGCGCGTGATATCAAACTCTACCAAGAGTTGGGCTATGAATTGAAGAAAGTCCAACCGGTGGATTTATTTCCTCAAACGCACCATGTAGAGTGTGTGAGTTTGTTAGTGAAACGCAATTAATCCTCAAAAGGTTCACTGAACCTTTTGAGTCCACAAACGTATCACGTCGAGTGTGTAAGTTTGTTGGTAAAACGCAGTTAATCCTCAAAAGGTTCACTGAACCTTTTGAGTCCCGCAAACGCACCATGTTGAGGCGGTATGACTACTTGTATGAGCTAGATAGTAGCGAAGTAGAAGTAGATGATCTGCCCATGGGACAAGGTGAGACCGAAGGTCGAGAAGGTGCCCTGGGGTATAGGACTCGTAGAATGAGGAGAGAAACCGACGAAATGATACGGTAACAGCGAACTGCTGAGTGTGTAAGTTTGTTGGTAAAACGCAGCTAATCCTCAAAAGGTTCACCCAAACCTTTTGAGTCCCACAAACGCATCATGTTGAGGCGGTATCACTACTTGTACGAGCTGAGACCTCAGAGAAGTAGAAGCAGATGCTCTGCCCATGCGATAGGACTCGTAGAATGAGGGGGAAACCGACGAAATGATAAAGCAAGTCCGAACCGCTGAATGTGTAAGCTTGTTTGTTAAATGTGGATAATCGTTCAAAATTCAGAAGGACTAGAGATGTATATGTTGGAATTGTATCAAAATCCTTCTTATAAAGATCTAGTCGCATTTGAGTCCTTAAAAGAAGGAAAAGACTTTGTATCTAAAATAACTGGATACACTCTAGAAAATGAAAATGATTTTGTTCAAGGTAATAAAGTAGAAATAACGAACATTTAGATGAAAGGTTTAGAGTAAACATGAGTCTCTTATTTGAAGAATTTAAAACTATTTGTTTCCATTTAAATCGAGTCGGAATTACACCGACACTGATGGGGTCTTTGGGATTGGAGTTTAGAACGAAAGAAAATTGGGAGCCGTCTGACATTGACATTCATGTGCCTGGTGACCCTAGAGGTTGGGAAGCACCTGATTATCTCAGAATTTATGACTGGGATAAGATAATGAAAGTGATGAAAGACTTAGGCTACGTCTTAATAGATATTCATGAGCATGAATTCAAAAAGGATCGAGTGAGTATTGAATTTGGAAGTATCGATTCCTTACCTGATTTTGCAGGAGTCTCGGAATCGGATATAGAGCTTATTCACATTGAAGGCATCACTTTTCGTCTTCCAAGTCTGGAGCAGTATCTAAGTATTTACAAAGCTTCTTCTCAAGACTCCTATCGAAATGATCACAATAACAATAAGGATTTTAAAAAGATCGAGTGGCTGGAAAGACATTTGTAAATTATCATATGAAAAGTAGTAAGTTGTAAGACTGGCTGCTATGTTATTTTTATTATCATTTTATTGCTTATTTAATTTATACTATATTGGCTAGTAATAGAATTAGTAAAATCAGGTGGAAAAATTGTAAAAGAGCCACAGGGACTTTTCTGGGGTAGATATCAAGCATATTTTTCGGATTTAGATGGATATTATTGGGAAGTTTCTTGGGGACCCAATTTTCAATTTGATGAAAATGGACTATTGAAATTTTAGTAATTAAGTGAGATAGCAAAAATGGCTTCAAGTAAAGAATATTTAGATTTCATTTTAGAACAATTGTCTGAGTTGGAAGAAATATCATATAGAGCAATGATGGGTGAATATATAATTTATTATCAAGGGAAAATCATGGGTGGGATTTATGATGATAGATTTTTAGTGAAGCCTGTCAAAACTGCAATAGCGTATATGCCGAATGTAGAATACGAATTGCCGTATGAAGGTGCAAAGGAAATGCTATTGGTAGATGATGTTGACAACAAAGAATATTTAACCGGCTTATTTAATTCAATGTATGATGAGTTACCTGCACCAAAACCAAAGAAAAAGAAATTATGAAATCTCAGTTTATCTAGGTTATACCATTTAACGATAACCTTATGCTATCGTTAAAAAGTTTATAGAACAGACAAGACTATCTAGCATAATTAGTGTTCACTCGTTTCATGTTGAGGTCGTACCACTACTCTTCCAATCTGAGACAGTCGAAAAGTAGAAGGGGATGGTATTGGTATCAATCAATGAGTAACAAAGTGACAGCATGATTCGTAACATTTGCTTGTAATTTGCGGAGGAACATCAGTATGGATGGAATAACAAAAGATTCTATAAAAACGGCTAAACTAATGAAACAATTATGGCCCCAATTGACCGATAAAGAAGCTATTGATGAAGTAAAAAAATATACGAATGGCAAAAATACTGCAATCTTTACTGAAGTTGAAGGTGACACAATTGTAGGTCTAGCACTATGTTCACTCAGATTTGATTATGTTGAAGGTTGTAAATATAGTCCTGTTGGATTCTTAGAAGGGATTATTGTCGACGAGGAATATCGTTTAAAGGATATTGCTAAAAATCTCTGTACAAAATGTGAGGAATGGGCGAAAAATAAAGGATGTAAGGAATTTGCAAGTGATTGTACTTTAACGAATACGGATTCTATAAGATTTCATCTCAATATTGGATTCCAGGAGGCAAATAGAATTATTCACTTTAAGAAGAAATTATAATTTCAGAACGTGGTCAAAATTTATATATCTTTAGGAAGTGTAAAAGAATGGACGGACTACGAATTACTTTTCATTAGTTAAGAATATAGTAATGTTGTAAAGTTAATCGAGGAGTTATTGATGAATTTTATTAGTAAGATAGCCATAAATAAAGGCTGGTCAGATGATAAAAAATATTGTGTGACAGATCAAAATCAGCAAAAATATTTCTTGCGTGTTTCTGATAAGGAGAAGTTAGATTCTAAAAAATTTGAATTTGATATGATGGAGAAAGTAGCTTCTCTTGGAGTTCCAATGTGTAGACCAATTAGCATAGAACTCTGCGATGATGGAGTACATTCTTTACACGAATGGATAGACGGGAAAGATGCAAGAGAAACCATTTTAACTGTTTCAAAAGAACAACAATACACTTACGGAGTAGAAGCAGGAAGTATACTTCGAAAAATTCATTCACTTCCTGTTACAGAAGTTCGTGAAGATTGGGAATCCTTTTTTAATCGTAAAATTGATGACAAAATCAAAAAATACAAAGAATGCCCCGTTCAATACGAAAATGGTCAGATCTTTATTGATTTTTTAAATGCAAATCGAGAATTGTTGAAAGATAGACCTCATGTTTTCCAACATGGAGATTATCATATCGGGAATTTCATGATTGGTGAAGATCGTAAAATTTATGTCATTGACTTTGATAGATTTGATCTTGGAGATCCTTGTGAGGAATTCAATCGTATTGTATGGTCTGCTCAAGTCTCTCCCTCTTTTGCGTCTGGTATGATAGATGGATATTTTGATGGTAAGGTTCCAGATTTATTTTGGAAACTTCTTGCTATCTATATTCTAAATAACATAGTTGGTGCTCTGCCATGGTCTGTTCCTTACGGAATCGAAGAAATAGCAGTAATGCAAAATCAAGCTAAGGAAATTTTAGAATGGTATGATGATATGAAGCAAATCATTCCTAGTTGGTATTTGATTGAGAAAAAAGCTGAATAATAAAAGAGTTGATTAAAGAAGAACTTGATGGTTGGGATATTAATAGTAAAGAGATTCAAAAAGTTTACAAGCTAGCAAGTAAATTTATTAAATGATAATTCTAAACTATAAAGTTAAAAAATGGTAACTATAAAATAATTTCATTCTATAGTATAATTTTAAACAACAAGTCAGTCACTTTCGTTCTATAATATAGAAGTATACTAGCACCACATGTTGAGGCGGTAAGTTTGCTAGTCAAGGAGTAAAACGACGAAGATTAGCATTTACTTCCGCCCATGCGATAGCTGTCCGTGATTGACAAGTGCTAGCACGCAGACAGAACGGAGATAGCGAACCGCTGAGTGTGTCGCTCTGCTCGTAAAAGCTTAGAAACCTTTGAACGAAAGGGATAATGAAAGCCTTGATTGCAAGGCTTTTTGCTTTATGGTGGGTAAGTATCAGAGTGAGAAAATTTTTGGAATGAGTAGAAGTGATAGCTAGAAATTATCAGTTTCTATTTCCATTTACCCTGTGGGTACGTGTTTGTTTCCATTGACAAGGAGTTTGTGGGAATAGAAATGTACCCACCTTGTTTGAATCAAGTGAAGTGTAGTTGAAGGAAATCTGTTGAAAGCAATACTTCATTTTACCGAATAAGTAATAATTTAGGCAACTTCAAATCGATTAAAAAAAACTATTTTAAAGGTTAAGAGTAGACAAAAATTGTCCACTCTTTTTTGCAAACTCAATTTATCAATAAATGAAATGAGGGAATGTAAAATGAAATATTTTGAGGTTGAGTTAGAAAATCCTGATGAATTTTTAAAACTACAAACAGAAGATTTTGTGAAAGCTAATCGCTTGCTACTAAGGAAGATAATCCAGAGCGTTACAGTCTATGAAGAAAACTTCGTCATATCCTTTAAATCTGGCATCGAATTGGAAGTATGAGTCTCATTCCATAACTTTTATATTGAACATATCATCTTGTTGTGTTATACTATAAATTGATATAAACAAAGATGTAGGAGGAACCGAAACTATGACAGCCTCAATGCGTTTAAGATAAGCTGGCAATAAAAAAAGCAGAATCTATACCCGATGATAGGCTTTTTTGTTGTGCTTATTTATACGATATTGAGCATTCATTAGTTACGGTGAGGATATTGGTTATTTAACTATACCTTTATTTAACTATGTCTTTAATATGAATGTTTCCAAATTGTATGTATGCAGACCAAAAGCCACATTGTGGGGTTTGGCCTGCATTTTTTATTGCCTAGAATGCTATTCAAAATAGAAATTCAAGCAAAATAATATGCAGGAGATAATATAAATGGAAAAATACAACAATTGGAAACGAAAATTTTATGCAATATGGGCAGGGCAAGCAGTATCATTAATCACTAGTGCCATCCTGCAAATGGCGATTATTTTTTACCTTACAGAAAAAACAGGATCTGCGATGGTCTTGTCTATGGCTTCATTAGTAGGTTTTTTACCCTATGCGATTTTGGGACCTGCCATTGGTGTGCTAGTGGATCGTCATGATAGGAAGAAGATAATGATTGGTGCCGATTTAATTATCGCAGCAGCTGGTGCAGTGCTTGCTATTGTTGCATTCTGTATGGAGCTACCTGTCTGGATGATTATGATAGTATTGTTTATCCGTAGCATTGGAACAGCTTTTCATACCCCAGCACTCAATGCGGTTACACCACTTTTAGTACCAGAAGAACAGCTAACGAAATGCGCAGGCTATAGTCAGTCTTTGCAGTCTATAAGCTATATTGTTAGTCCGGCAGTTGCAGCACTCTTATACTCCGTTTGGGATTTAAATGCTATTATTGCCATCGACGTATTGGGTGCTGTGATTGCATCTATTACGGTAGCAATTGTACGTATACCTAAGCTGGGTAATCAAGTGCAAAGTTTAGAACCAAATTTCATAAGGGAGATGAAAGAAGGAGTTGTGGTTCTGAGACAAAACAAAGGATTGTTTGCCTTATTACTCTTAGGAACACTATATACTTTTGTTTATATGCCAATCAATGCACTATTTCCTTTAATAAGCATGGAACACTTTAATGGAACGCCTGTGCATATTTCTATTACGGAAATTTCCTTTGCATTTGGGATGCTAGCAGGAGGCTTATTATTAGGAAGATTAGGGGGCTTCGAAAAGCATGTATTACTAATAACAAGTTCATTTTTTATAATGGGGACCAGTTTAGCCGTTTCGGGAATACTTCCTCCAAATGGATTTGTAATATTCGTAGTTTGCTGTGCAATAATGGGGCTTTCGGTGCCATTTTATAGCGGTGTGCAAACAGCTCTTTTTCAGGAGAAAATTAAGCCTGAATATTTAGGACGTGTATTTTCTTTGATCGGAAGTATCATGTCACTTGCTATGCCAATTGGGTTAATTCTTTCTGGATTCTTTGCTGATAAAATCGGTGTAAATCATTGGTTTTTACTATCAGGTATTTTAATTATTGGCATTGCTATAGTTTGCCAAATGATAACTGAGGTTAGAAAATTAGATTTAAAATAAACAATATTGGAGGAATATTTATGTATCTTATTTTCATGTAACTCTTCCTGCTAAAATCGCAGGGTTTTCCCTGCATACAAGCAAATGAAAGCATGCGATTATAGACAGGAGGAAATGTTATGGAATTAATATTAAAAGCAAAAGACATTCGTGTGGAATTCAAAGGACGCGATGTTTTAGATATAAATGAATTAGAAGTATATGATTATGACCGTATTGGTTTAGTAGGAGCAAATGGTGCTGGAAAAAGCACTTTACTCAGGGTACTTTTAGGAGAATTAACTCCCCCAGGATGTAAAATGAATCGTCTGGGTGAACTTGCCTATATTCCCCAGTTGGACGAAGTAACTCTGCAGGAGGAAAAAGATTTTGCACTTGTAGGCAAGCTAGGTGTTGAGCAATTAAATATACAGACTATGAGCGGTGGTGAAGAAACAAGGCTTAAAATAGCACAGGCCTTATCGGCACAGGTTCATGGTATTTTAGCGGATGAACCTACGAGCCATTTAGACCGTGAAGGAATTGATTTTCTAATAGGACAGCTAAAATATTTTACAGGTGCACTGTTAGTTATTAGCCATGACCGCTATTTTCTTGATGAAATAGTAGATAAAATATGGGAACTGAAAGATGGCAAAATCACTGAGTATTGGGGAAACTATTCTGATTATCTTCGTCAGAAAGAGGAAGAACGTAAGAGCCAAGCTGCAGAATACGAACAATTTATTGCGGAACGTGCCCGATTGGAAAGGGCTGCGGAGGAAAAGCGAAAACAGGCTCGTAAAATAGAACAGAAGGCAAAAGGTTCTTCAAAGAAAAAAAGTACTGAAGACGGAGGGCGTTTAGCTCATCAAAAATCAATAGGAAGTAAGGAAAAAAAGATGTATAATGCTGCTAAAACCCTAGAGCACAGGATTGCGGCCTTAGGAAAAGTAGAAGCTCCGGAAGGCATTCGCAGAATTCGTTTCAGGCAAAGTAAAGCATTGGAGCTCCATAATCCATACCCTATAGTCGGTGCAGAAATTAATAAAGTATTTGGGGATAAGGCTCTGTTTGAAAATGCATCTTTTCAAATTCCGTTAGGAGCAAAAGTGGCGTTAACTGGTGGTAATGGAATCGGAAAAACAACTTTAATCCAAATGATCTTAAACCATGAAGAAGGAATTTCTATTTCGCCTAAGGCAAAAATAGGTTACTTTGCACAGAATGGTTACAAGTACAACAGTAATCAGAATGTTATGGAGTTTATGCAGAAGGATTGTGACTACAATATATCAGAAATTCGTTCAGTGCTAGCATCTATGGGGTTCAAACAGAACGATATTGGAAAAAGTTTATCTGTTTTAAGCGGTGGAGAAATTATAAAATTGTTGCTTGCTAAAATGCTCATGGGTAGATATAACATCCTAATAATGGATGAACCCAGTAACTTCCTTGACATACCAAGTTTAGAGGCTTTGGAAATACTAATGAAGGAGTACACCGGAACTATCGTGTTTATCACCCACGATAAACGATTACTCGAAAATGTAGCAGATGTAGTTTATGAAATTAGAGATAAGAAAATAAATCTGAAACATTAAATTTAAGGTAGTCGCTGGTCAGTATAGTCTGTTCTGGTTGGCGACTCCATTGTTAAAGAGTATAAAGACTTTAGATTTTATGAATATTAAAAATAGGAACAGTCAATTGAACTGCTCCTATTTTTCTGCTAAATATATTGTAGTTTTCTTATATGTATAATGATAGATTAGCGGATTCTCATCTACGGTACTTACTTCAAATATGAAGAAGTGATCGCGGTTATTTCTGGACTTTTCCTTATTGAGGACAAAGTAATTCTTACGTGAAGTCGCCATTGTTTTTAGGATATCATCAGTTAGGAAGGTCAATGGAATATTCATGTTAGAGTAGCGGTAGAAGTCACGTTCAAAATCTTGGTAGCTCTCGCTATAATAGTCCATTTGTAGGTGATTACGCTGAAACTCAAGCTGATTCATAGAGCACCTCCTCGACAAGTTCAATACTAATAATGTCTTTTAATTTCAAATTGATGTGACCTGTTGTAGTTTTTATCAAAATGAAATCTTTGGTCAGACTTGGTATTGTTCCAGTGTAGGAAACACGCTTGTTTTTTTCAATCACTTGAATGCGTGTGCGTAGCTGCCCGGCGTATACTTGACTGAGGAGTAATAATTTCTTCTCTAGTGATAAGTCAGACATGTACGTTACTTTGTTTGTATCATCAGAGAGTGCTGATGCATGTTCAGATAGGAAAAAGCCCATCCATTTTTGCATCTTTGTATCCTGGTACTCTCTTGCTGATTGAAATGGTAAATATGAACGGTCAATCATATCAAATCCTTTCTATGCAGAGGCAAGGGTATTTTTATCAAATTGAATCGTAAAACCTTGAATTCCCCCACCTGTGTAACATTCTTTAAAGCGATTGATTACCTCAGTATAGATTATCACAGATGAGCTTGTTGGCTTAATGCTAAATGTAAATTCCAATGGTAATCGGTTTTCAGATTTAGCATGTACTAGTCGTATCGATATTTCAGTTGTTTTGAGTTTTCTCTGACGAAGTTTTGAAGTTGCTGTTTCAACGATTCCATGTAAAAATCTTTCAAGCATTTCAATATCATTACATCCTTTGCTACGGATTTCTGAAAATTGTACTGTATTTTTTTCTTGTTTCATTTTAATCCCTCCAATCCACCCGCGGAATGACCACCGATAAGTTTACTGCGTTCAATATTTCTGGAACCTTCAGTTAGGACGGTTCCTTTTTGTATGGCTAAAAAACCAAACTGTTCTCTGACAACATCAATAGCTGTCTGAAGTCTATTATCTTTTTCAATTTGTTCTACATCATCAAAGAGTGATAGTAGAGTATAGCTTTCATCTACGAAGCCACTATAAGATACACCAATTTGTCTCACTGCACCAGAGGTGTATTTTTTCGGAATAATACAAGTACATGACTCACCATTGTTTTGGGGAGATTTGCGGGTTCAATTTTATTCTGAGCATTTATAGATTTTTTCATCTCAGTCCTAGAATAGCCAATATGAATAGAAACGACAGTAGTCAATACTAGGGCTACTGTTCCGTTCCACAGTATCATTTAAAAATCATTTTCACACCCTTTCGTCTATTAGTATAGAAGAAAGCTCTCAGCACACGTTGAGTGTGTAGCTTTGCTGGTAAAAGCCTAGAAAACTTGGTATGAATCAATAATGAAAAGCCTTGATTGTAAGGCTTTTTTTGTGTTTTTGTGATAGAATATAGGTAGTTATAATCGACAGCAACTAAGAAGCAGTAAAAATCTTATTCATAAAATAATCAAGATAAGGGCAATAAAATGACAGAAATTGACAAAAAGAATTTAAAAAATTATCTTTATTGTACATTTGGAATTACTTATATAGCTTGGGGGATTCTTGCCATCTTTACGCAATCTCATATTTTTGGATTAGAAACGATTATAGGAAGAACTTTACATATAGTAGGTGCACTTGGTCCAGCTATTGCAAGTGGCTTTTATTTGAAAAGTAATAATATAAAATTTAAACATTTTTTATTTAATAAGAGAGAAAATAGTAGTATCTATTTCATTATTCATATGTTAGCAATTTTGATACTATTTTCTGTATCTTCCTTAGAATTAAATGGAGTATCAATTTATCTGATGCCATTATTCTTTATACAAATAATTTTTTTTGGTGGTGGCCATGAAGAATTAGGATGGAGAGGAATATTACAACCGTTACTTGATAAAAAATATACGTATTGGCAATCTAATTTGATTGTAGGTTCAATCTGGGGAATTTGGCATCTGCCTTTATGGTTTATAGTTGGAGAAAGTCATCAAGGATTTCCTTTTATTTTATTTTTTATATATACATTATTTTTAAGTTTTGTTTTAGGGCTTCTTTACCGTCAAACGAAATCTGTGGGGTACTGTATTTTATTTCACGCGTTCGCAAATTTGTTAAATCTCTACTTTGTGTTAAAAATTAATCTTATTTTTATTATCATTTTTATTGGTTATTTGATTTATACAATATTGGCGAGTAATAGAATTAGTAAGGAATAATATTTTAAAATTTAAATCAGCATATCCTTTATTGAAAGTAACGAGTAATCTATCTAGATAATCAATGTTAGAGATTTTCTGTTTGAAGTGGTATCACTGCTTGTTTAAACAGATTAAACAAAGATGTAGCCAAGAAAGTCTTACAGTAAGGAGTTAAAATATGAAATTCCATGAATTTGGTGATAAGAATTTGCCTCCTATTTTACTGATACATGGTGGTGGCAGTTCTTGGTGGAATTATCTTCGTCAAGCACGAATCTTGTCAAAAGAATACCGTATTATTCTACCGACTTTGAATGGCCACGGCGAGGAATATCAACTTGATTATGTTTCTACTGAAGATTCTGCTTTGGAGATTCTAGACTATATCAAAGCAAACTGTGGTGGGAAATTGTTTGCAATCGGTGGTGTTTCACTTGGTGGTCAAATTGCCATGGAGCTTTTGTCTTTAGACAGTGAAATTGCTGAGAAGGCCATCATAGACGGGAGCCTCTGTATTCCTCAACCAGGGTTAGCTAAAATCAGCATCTTTCTGGTACGTCTATTTGGCAAACTGCTGTTTAGTAAATTCTCTTGTAAACTCCAATTAAGCATGATGGACAAAATCTATCCTAAACTCGCTTATCCAGATGAACTAAAAGCTTATTATTTGGAGGATCTGCCGAGGACGCCTATCAAAACATTAGTGACTATTTACAATACCTATATGGGGCGTTACAAGCTGAAGGATACGATTTCTGCTATCAAGGCGCAGGTTCTGTATATCTACGGTGAAAAAGAATTAAACTGTGTGAAAGCATCAGCAAAATTATTTCAACAACTGCATCCAAATACGATTTTGTATGAAGCCAAGGGCTATCATCATGGCTATCTATCAGCTTACCTGCCTCAAGAGTGGGTTGATTTGGTGATACCATTTTTGGAGAATAACGATTGATTATACTTTATTAATTTAGAAAGCAGAGTTTCATGGAAGTCAAAAAATATAGTCCGCTCAATTCCTTAAAAAAGATAGCAGATAACCTCTGGATTGTAGATGGGGAAGAAGTACTGATGAATTTCAAACTCTTCAAAGTGCCTTTTTCAACTAGAATGACAGTTATCCGTCTGCAGAATGGTGGTCTTTGGGTGCATTCGCCGATTAAGCCTAGTGATAATTTACTTTTTGAAATCAAGCAATTAGGTGAGGTAAAACACCTTATTGCACCCAATGTCTTACATTATAGTTATATAAATGAGTGGCACGAACTATTTCCGGAAGCAGAAGTATGGCTAGCTAGTGGTGTTCAAAAGCGTGCCGGAAAATCGGGAATGAATTTATATTATGGTCATGAACTAGAGAAAGCCAATTGGAACGAGGAAATTTGTTTTACAACATTTGAGGGAAGTTTTTACGTGAAAGAGGTTGTTTTTTTCCATACTGAAAGTTCAACTCTAATTTTAACGGATCTTATTGAAAACATAGAAACAGAAAATTTATCGATTTTTGAAAAGCTACTGTTAAAAATAGGTGATAATCACTATCCAAATGGTAAAACACCAAGAGATTTAAGAATGACTTTTTTATTTGGTAAAAAACAAGCATTGAAGAGTTATCATAAAATAAAGAAATGGGAACCTAAGAATATTATTATTTCTCATGGACCGTGTATCATTGGACAAACAAAAGAGATGTTAAACCAAGCGTTCTTTTGGCTAGAGAAATAGGAATTTACTATAAAGAAATTAATAAAATATATCTAATATAATTGACTACAATTACTTGGAGTTGTTAAATTAAGATGTGGAATCTACTTAAATTGTTGATTCTAAGAGGTATCAGTTGACACGAGAGAAAGAATATAGATTAACTAACGGTATCTCTTAATTAGATTTAGTGAAAGAAGAATCCATTTTTCACTTGAATCCCTTCTCTTTCGTATGGTAGAATGTATATACAAATTGTATGTACAAAGGAGAGGTAGAAATGGCAAACACGAAAGCAGTGAATTTTCGCGCAGATGCGATGTTTTACCAAAAAACAAAAGAGGTACTTGCAGATCAAAAAATTTCGGTGTCAGATGTCCTAAATGCAGCACTTCGAAAAATTGCCAACGGGACTGTGGATCCAAGAGAATTTGTTTCAAGTGATTTGCAGAACACGCAGTATCAAGTGGCCTTTGAGGATTTGAAGAAGGAGATTTTAGTTGGGCACCAGGAAATTGCTCAAGGGAAAGTCACTTCTGTAGCCGATGTGAGAAAGGAATTTGGTCTTGACTAAGTTGAAACGCTATCAGGTCTTTCTTGCAGATCAGGCTAAGCAGGACTTGCGTGGCATTCACGACTATATTCTTGTGAATTTTTATAGCCAGCAAGCTGCAGATGGCAAAGTTGATTTGCTATTAAGTGCTCTTGAGACCCTAGAACTGTTTCCAGAAGCCTGTCCTCTGGTATCAAGCCGGGGCTATGGTGAGATGACGAATGATGGGAAACCCTATCGTTATATGCCAATAGAGAACTATCTCGCATTTTATTATATTGAGAAGCATACAGTGTATGTTGCTCGTATACTCAGTGCAAAGCAGGATTGGGTCAAGATTTTTTATAAGTAGGATGAGGACCCACATGTTAAAATCCAATAAGCTAATCATTTTTTTAATTTCTCTACCCTTTATGATGGTCCTTGTTTTCTATTATCTTAGTGAGCATCCTGGATATAGTGATGATGGGAATTTCGTCAGAAATCATGAGACTGCTATTAAGCGTGAGATCATCGCAAACTTAGCTCGGGAAAAGCAGGACATAGAATCTGTGACCTTATTGCCAAATACTGCTAGGGGCGAGTATGATAATGGTGGTGATGTGAGCGGACATTACCATATCTATTTTACAGCCTATTCTGATGATAACCCTGAGAGGACATTAAGAGTAGAATTATCTTTCCCTGATGCCAGTATTCCCCCTTTTACCTTGTTTCCTCCCAACCCTTATAAAAGCAAGAGTCAAAAGATGGCCAATTGGTTTGTGGGGAATATTGAAGTTTCGGAAGAAACCTCTAGATAGAAATAAGGACAAGTCATGATGAATAGAATAGTAGACGATCAGATAACGCTTATTCCTTATTATAGAAATGATGACATCTCTCTTCTTTGGTATCAAGATAGTGAGGTTTGCAAACAAGTAGATAATACTGATCAGATTTACAATCTAACAAAACTTCATAAAATGTATGATTACCTAACTTCACACGGATCTTGCTATTATATCCAATATGAGGGTGTGTTAGTTGGAGATGTGACACTTCAAGATAACTCGGAACTTTCTATAGTGATCAGCAAAGAGTATCAAAATTTACAGATCGGAAGACGATGTATTTATGAAATGATACAGTTGGCCAAAGAGAAAAAAATGGTTAAGGTAACTGCTCAAATTTATCCTTTTAATAAACAAAGTCAAAGAATGTTTTTAGCTTTGGGATTTCAGAAAGTAGATGAAGAGTGGTATGAATATAAGTTGATATAGAACAGTTGTATATTTCCATATATATTAAGAATGTAATCTGCTGTTTATAAAATAATTTTCATGAAAAAAGAGATAAAGGGTACCTACTGATCCATGGACAAGAGGTTTTTTCAGAAATCTAAAAATGAAGAGAACACCAACAGATGATTTTTTGTTGGTGTTCTCTTTATGTGATTTTACAATTATCTCTTTTTTTGTTTACAACAAGTTAAACAGACAGTTTGTAGGAGGAATTCAAACTCAAAATTTTGTACAAGTTAATGAAAGCTTTTCCCCATTATAATCTGTTCACAGTTCTATTACGTATATGTATTGCAATCGGTGTGATGAGTAGGTATAGCAAGGTCAAAATGATAAAAAATCCGATATCGGCATCCAAAAATACATAAACGATATTAAATCCAAAATGCATGAAAAAAATGACATAGAGTAACCTAGATAAACACAACTAAAAACAGCAAAACGACGTGATCAGAAATAATCTCGTCGCTTTTTTCTTTTTAAAGTAAATGCTACTTTTAAAGTAAATGCTACCTTGGAATTATTTAGGCACCTAGTTAGATTTTTTGTTTATTCAACAGGAGGATACATGATATTATTGCAATGCAAGATACAAGAATCAGAAACCAGAGGTTTTCAAGACTACAACCATTTTCTAGCATCAATCTGTATCCCCAATAAGCTGGGAAAATTTGTCCTATTACTTGGAGAAAATCAGGCAGTATGGTGATAGGAAACATGATTCCTGAGAGCATAATTGATGGTAAAAAGACAAGTTGTGCTATCATGGTTAGCTTTGCTTGATTTTTTACAGTAAGACCCAGTATACTTCCGATACTCAACGATACAAAAATATAGATAGCTAGTGCGAGAAAGAATAAGGGAAGTTGACTCGGTAGACTTGCTTTAAATAAAATTGGAGCAAGTAGTAGGATCACTATGCAAGTCATTATCAAATGAACAAAGGCAGAGAGAACCATGGTCACCAATCCTAAGTGAATAGGCACACCATTTGCTTTATAAATCTTTTTTATGTCGCTTCCGTATGTTTCAATCAAGGAAGGCGGTAAGCCGAGAAAGGCCCCCATGGAAACACTCATGACAATCATTGACTGTATGAGTGTACTACCCATTTCAGGCATAACGGAAGTAAAAATACCACCCATGAGAAGAAAGAAAATAAGCGGTACAATATAGTAAGTAACCAAGAGAGACTTACTTCGTATGTCCAATTTCCACTGTAATGCTAGGCTATATAAGAATCCTTTCATTCCGATCCCCTCCTTGCCATTTCGATGAAATGCTGCTCCAGTGTGCCACGATCCACCTTAATATCCAATACATGGATATGTTTCTGTTTGCATTCTTCCAATAATGAAATCAAAGTGTCCTCGATCGTATCTGTTTCAAAAGATTCCTCTCCGTCCCGGGTCTTTAAATGGATGAAATATTTTCTTCCCAACCTGTCTGTCAGTTCTGAAGGAGTACCACAAAAAACAATCTTTCCATTATTCAAAATAGCAATGCGGTCACATAAGGTTTCAACTTCGGCCATATCGTGGCTTGCCAAGACGATTGTCTTCCCCTGTGATTTGAGCTTTCGGATTTGTTCATGGAGGGACAGTCTTCCTTCAACATCAAGTCCCGCTGTCGGTTCATCGAGAAAAATAATATCTGGATTACTGATAAGTGCAAGAGCAAGATGTAATCTTCTTTTTTGACCGGTGGATAATTCTATGTATTGCGACTCCTTCATTTCTTTTATGCCAAGGGCCTTTAGCATAGCATCATCAATGGATGTATGATTCCATTTTGCAAAGAGCTTTATGGCTTCCATTGGTTTGATGTGGGCGGGTAGAGAGGAGGACTGTAGTTGAATTCCGGTTTTCCCGTTTACAACGATAGTGCCTTCGTCATATTTTCTCAGACCTTCGATACATTCAAGCGTTGTTGTTTTACCAGCTCCGTTCACTCCGAGCAAAGCAAAGATTTCTCCTTGTTTGATTTTAAAATCGAGACCTCTAAGAACCATATTGCTACCATAACTTTTCTTTAATCCAGAAACCTCTATTGCGTCTTTCATGCTTCTACCTCCTCAAGGGGATTGGTTCCAAGTCTTGAAAAATAGACTTGTAAAGCAGGTCCTAAATAATCATTGACGATTTTTTGCTTTTCTTCCCAAGTGTTTGAGGCGGTATCAATATTCCCTATCTCCATCAACTTAGGAAGCATGCTCATATCACCATTTGTAAACTCCATAATCAAGCTCCAGTATTCTTGCACAACCTGTTGGCTTTGTTCGCTTTCAACTGGCACGTTTTCTTTTTGAAGCTCCACGATTTGATCACTTAGGCGGTTCAACCTATCCATAAAGTCTTGTCCGCTTTTCTTGTCAAATCGACTGCGTATCTGGTCGAGCGTATCATCATCAAACCGCTTAATCAGAGAGTAGGAGTCATTCTTCATCTGTAGATTGACAATAATATCTGCATACTTCTTAAAATTGACCGTTTGTATTTGTAAAACTTCTACCTTTAACTGCTCTATTGCGACCAAAGAATCCTTAAGTTGTTCTATATTTTTACGAAGAACATCTGCCTGTTCCGTAAGAGCTTTAGCAACATCATCAGGTGTTTTCAATGAGATCAAACGGCTCTTTATATCCTTGAGAGAAAATCCCAGTGATTTTAAAGATAAAATCTGATGGAGTAGCACTATATCTTTATCGGTATAAAGCCTGCGACCTCCCTCACTTTCTGCCGATGGGGAAAGTAGCCCCTCTTTATCGTAATATTGTAGAGTACGGGTGGTAACGCCCATTTTCTTAGCAAGTTCCCCCACTGTCATAAATCCTTCCGGAATTGCTCTATATTTAGCCATCATTACCCACCTCCTCATACCTATTATACATCGTTACGTAAGGTCATGAACAAGAGTTTTTGAAAAATAAATTTTTTGTAATCGTTTTTTCTGCTATAATAATACTAGATAGTAATACGGGAGTTTATTATGGTTACTAAACGGTTTTTGAAAAATATCTTCGTTGGAATAGTCGCGATTTTCATGTCCTTAACCTTTGTTCAAGGAGTTCAAGCTCAGCAAACTGGACTCGATTACCAGAGTCTTCATCTACTGCCTTTTAATGGCAATAAGCAGCTAGTACTGGGGGATTTTGATCATTTGGGTCGTGCGACCTCCGCTCATATTCAGCTGCAGGACAAGGATGAGCCAAAGAAAAAAAGAGAACCACATCTCAGCTATAATCCGGTTGGCTGGCACAATTATAAGATTGCATATGGAAACAAGGGAAAGAAGGCCTGGTTGTTCCATAGAGGGCATTTGATCGGCTATCAATTTAGTGGACTGACCAATGAAGGGAAAAATCTGGTTCCTCTAACTGCCTGGACCAATACGGGGAATTATAAAGGGACAGCAGATAGCAATGTGGAGGGCATGCTCTACTACGAGAAACGACTCGATAGCTGGCTGGCTACTCACCCCAATTATTGGCTGGACTACAAGGTGACTCCGGTTTATGCGGGTGATGAGTTAATTCCGCGACAAATCATCTTGCAGTATGTTGGTATTGATCAAGAAGGTAATTTACTCCGTATAAACCTAAGCAGTCCAAAAGAATCAGTAGATGCTTATGGGATTACTACCGTTACCTTAGACAACTACTCTAAGAATGCAACGATTGATTATCTGAAGGGAACCGCTAAGCCGTCCTTGGTGCCAACGGAACCAAGTAGCCAATCTCAACCTTCAAGTGCCCCTGTCGAGACCCAACCAAGTCAAGCTCCTCAACCGAGTCAAGCAGTAGAACCAGCTCAGCCAGTTCAACCTGTGGAGCCTACAGAACCAAGTCGTCAATTGGCTCCAGTAGTTTATGTAGCCAGAAATGGGAGTGCGGATGTTTACTGGTATTCTAAAGATAGCATGCCACGAAATACTAACTTTGCCAAAGTAGTTGAAATGTCAGAAGAACAAGCGCTAAGTCTTGGAAAGCGGCATACAAGTAAGGAATGAGTATCAGTCATTTAGATGATGAGAAAGCCCAATCGCTGGGCTTTTTGTGTAGGGTAAGTTCTAAATAGGAGAACTAAAATGATTGAAAATATGCTATAATAATAGGACGGAGGTAGAATATGACCTTAGATGTAGATAAAGAAAAAATGATGATTATGGGTGTGATTTTTGACAACAAAAAGGTTTTTAAGAGCGTCTGGTTTGCTCTTAGCACCAATATGATTGAAGGATGGCATCCCACGGTAGAAGACGTGGAGCGACTGAGAGAAGAGGCAGTTGCATTAGGAGTTGGATAATGGTCAGAAAAATATATGATGGGTATGATTATATAGACCCTGATAATTTATACACCTATCCCCATTCATCTGTTCTCATAAATAAATTTAATGAGAAAAATGATAATAAAGCACGAGAATTAGAATATCGTTTAGTAGCAAGCCAAAGTTTAAAACTGTTTATTAATCCAATTGAAGTAAATACTGTTTCAGATATTTTAAAGATTCACAAGTTTCTTTTTGAAGGGATGTATACTTGGGCAGGTCAATACCGTCAAGTAAATATCTCTAAAAGTGGAAATGCTTTTATGCCAGTTCAGTCTTTTGATATGGCAGAAAAATATTTAAATACTTTGATTTCAAACTATCTACTTAACGCAAATAATAAAATTGAGATTTGTAAAAGTTTAGCTGAGATATTAGATAATCTAAATTATTTTCACCCATTTAGAGAAGGAAACGGTCGTACTCAACGAGAAGTTATCCGTTCTTTAGCTTTGATGAAAGGCTATGAATGTGAAATTTCAATTGGTTTAGATGATGATATCTATCACTTATATATGGATGGAACAGTTTATGGAGATACTAGTAAGCTCGAACAACTGTTCAATAAACTATTAACAGAAATATAGATCTATAGTATATTTTAGTAGGAAACAGTATAAAGTGATGCTTATAATGTAAAGTCATTGATTCCACAAAGATCTTTAAGCCCAGTCGCTGGGCTTTTTGTGTTGCATTACAATTATAAAAAGTTAGAGGTCTAAAATTCAAACAAGATCTTGCAAACGTTTTTATAAAGTAGTATACTAGAAATAGTTTATGGAATCGTTTGCATAAAACGGTAAATGATGAAAAGAGAGTATAGTAGGAGACGAGACAGATGGAATTAACAGCGATTTATCATCGGCCTGAATCGGAGTATGCCTATCTTTATAAAGATGGCCAGCTCCATATTCGCATCCGGACCAAGAAAGAAGATATCAAACGGATTGTCTTGCATTATGGGGATCCCTTTATTTTTATAGAAGATCTATATGAAGCAACCAAGGAAATGGATAAGGTGACGACAGACGACCTCTTTGATTATTGGCAAGTGTCGGTATCTGTCCGCCATGCCCGGATCCAGTACCTCTTTGAATTAGAGTCCACGGCGGGAGAGAAAATTTTGTATGGAGATCGAGGTGTGGCAGCCTACACCAAGGAGAACCTGGACTTCGTCATGAACGGCTTTAAGCTTCCTTTTATCCATGAGATTGATGGGTGTGCTGTTCCAGATTGGGTGGCGCAGACGGTTTGGTATCAAATCTTTCCCGAGCGCTTTGCTAATGGGAATCCAGCTATTTCGCCAGAAGGTGTCCGTCCTTGGGATGCGTCTATTGCGCCTACCATGTTAGATTTCTTTGGTGGTGATTTGCAGGGAATTATCGATCACTTGGACTACTTGCAGGAGTTAGGAATTACAGGGCTCTACCTTTGCCCGATTTTTGAATCACCAAGCAACCACAAATACGACACCATCGATTACTTTAAAATCGATCAACATTTTGGTGATAAAGAGACCTTCCGCAAGTTGGTGCAAGAGGCCCATGCGCGTGGAATGAAGATTATGCTGGATGCTGTCTTTAACCATATTGGCTATGATTCACCCCAATGGCAGGATGTGGTCAAACACGGGGAGAATTCGATTTACAAGGATTGGTTCCATATTAAAAAGTTCCCTGTCTCCTCAGAAAATCTGTGGAATAGTCGCGACTTGTCTTACCATGCTTTTGCTTTTGCAGGCTATATGCCTAAGCTCAATACGGCTAATCCAGAGGTGAAGGCCTATCTCTTGAAGGTGGCGACATACTGGATTGAAGAGTTTGATATCGATGCTTGGCGACTGGACGTGGCCAATGAAATCGACCATCAATTCTGGCGAGATTTCCGTAAGGCGGTCTTGGCTAAGAAGTCAGACCTCTATATCCTCGGAGAAATCTGGCATTCGTCCCAACCATGGCTCAATGGTGATGAGTTCCATGCAGTGATGAACTATCCTCTCTCTGAAAGTATCAAGGATTATTTCCTGCGAGGACATAAGGAGACGCAACGCTTCATTTGGGAGATCAATAGCCAGTCTATGTACTACAGGCAGCAGATCTCTGAGGTCATGTTCAACCTCTTAGACTCGCATGATACAGAGCGTATCCTGACGACGGCTAAAGGCGATCTCCAGTCTGTCAAGTCTGCCCTCGCCTTCCTCTATCTGCAACGCGGAACGCCCTGTATCTATTATGGAACAGAGCTAGCCCTCATTGGTGGTCCAGACCCAGATTGTCGTCGTGTCATGCCTTGGGAGCGCGTGTCAACGGACAATGATATGCTGAATTTTATGAAGGACTTGATCCAGCTCCGAAAAGAAGTGGCGGGTATGATTCAGCATGGTAAAGTCAGCTTAGAAGAAGTAGAGCCGGATGTAGTGGTAGTAGAATGGCAATATGAGGCTCAGATTCTCAAAGCCTACTTTAACCAGTCGAAGAAAGACGTTGTCTTAGAAAGAGGACAGGCAGATCTGATGAGTCTTGGAAGCATTTCTGATGATCGCTTGATCATTCAGCCAAATGGCTTTGTTATTTATAGGGAAAATTAGTAAGAAAGAAGACTGAAATTGAGATATTTCAGTCTTCTTTTATAAATGGTTTCTTTATTCGTACCCTTATATTATAATAGGAGATGAGAAAGGGGGAGACGGTGATGAAGATGTTAGCAATCAATCCTATTTTTTTTAAAAAAAGAATGATGGAATTTCTATTCGATTATCTTTTCATTCTAACTTATTTAGTTTTTCTGTTTATAGTTTCGATGCTTATTTACATCATTTTTTTTAATGGTGTCCCAGAGTTTACAGAAATTCAGTCGCAGTGGCTTGTATTTTTCACCTCTATTTTGCCAATCGCCCTCCTGTTTATATATTTGGATTATGCAAAAAATGGGAGCTTGGGGAAGACAAAAGCGGGACTTGAGCTGGTCTACCAGAAAAAAACAGTTCAGGCTAGCTTGATCAGAAACACCATTAAATTTTTACCTTGGCAACTCGGTCATATGGGCACGATTCATGGCTTCTATAGTAATTTTGATGGATTATCCATTATCCTCTCTATTTCGGCGACTCTCCTCGCAGTTTTGCTACTGGCAATGACGCTGTTTAGGAAAGATAAGAGGCATCTTGGAGACCTGCTAGCCCATACGCAAGTGCAACTAAAAGAAGAATAGGGTAGAGATTGTTTATCCTATCCTTAAAGAAAAAGACAAACATAGTTAGGAAGTATCTGTATGAATGAGATCGTTGAGTTTACAAATCTTTGTATGGTAAGAGACGGCGATAGAGTTCTTGTTATTGATCGTGAGAAAGAGTCTAGGCAAGGAATGACATTGCCTGGTGGTCCTGTCACAAATGTTGAGTCTTTTATGGAACCAACTCATTTTTTAACATCATTAAGAATGAGTTGCTATATTTAAACAGGGATTAATAAAACCGTTATTGAAGGATTCTATAGGAATTGTTTTGAGTGACTGGAGAAGTTAATTCTCCTAGTGTTGAGTGACAATATTGTTTTATTAAGCACAAAATAACAAATTAGACTAAAAACAAGTAAAGGTATACATTATGAAAAAATTTTTTATATTTATTTTTGCGATGTTTGGATTGATGGTGGGATTTGTAGCTATTGTGTTAAGTGGTTATTATAGAGATTATGAAAAATTTCATAATAGATCAAGCTTTCCAGAACCGAAAGAAAATTTACTAGTACCAGTAAGTACAAGGGCATATGCAAAAGCTAAATCTTGGTCAGAGAAATCTCCTTTATCGAAGCAACAAATTAAAAATTATCTTACTAAGTATGGCAGGTATTCAGAGTATACTTCCCAGTCCGCTGTCAATAAGCTTAATATAGACTGGAAAGAGCAGGCTGTTTTAAGAGCAAAATCATATCAAAAGTTTCATTATTCAAAAGAAAAGTTAGTTGGGCAACTTGTAGATGTTGATCTATTTACTCCAGAAGAGGCTGACTATGCTATAGAAAAAGTTCATTTCGATTGGAAAGAGGAAGCTGTGAAAGAAGCGGAATCTTCTGCAAACGGTGGCAATATTTCGAAAGAAAGGTTATTAGAAATACTTGTTGAAAATAGAAAATTTACTCAAGAGGAAGCGGAGTACGCAATAGAACATGCTCAAGTAGATTGGTTAAATTAAACAATAATTTTACTATTGATTTGAAGAACTTAAAAGAGGCTGATGAATCTAAAATAGCTACGATAGAAAGTAATGAAAAGTGGCATAATGAAAATAAGGACACAATTTCTATTTATGATCGCTATTTGAACAGTGATGATTACAAAACAAGTCCAATGAAAAATATTCAAGATCAACTGAAAACATTTTTGATGGACCATCACTACTATGAGGTCGCTATTCCGCTGATTAGACAATTTAGTAAGAGTTACGATCATTATTATAAAAAACTAAGGGAGGCAAGTGACTTTTACTTAAAACAGAGAGGAGATGCTCCACAATAAATTGGAGATCGATAAACTTCATAAAATTTAACGACTAAAATATAGAGTAAGGGATGACTTTTCCCTGCTCTATTTCCCGAAATCCTTTAGTTGTACTTTCCTCTACATAGGTGTATAATGTGTCCTTAGATAAACAAATGAGGAGCTTACTATGGAATTAAAAGATTTCACAGAAAAAGAACAAGAACAAATCAATCGAGGTTTGAGTACAGCTGAGCTTTCTGATAAGGAAGCAGCGAAGAAATTACTTGCTCTTGTCCCGCAAGAATGGATCAAACGTATTCCTTTCTTTGTCAGGGGGCATGCGACGACCAAGACAGTTGAGCGTGTAGCCAAGCAATACCCTGAACTCTATGCCGTGGCGAAACGTCAAGGGGACCTTCCTGAAAAAGAAGGAGAAGAGCTCCGCAAGATTATGACAGCTATCTTTGAAGAAAAGATGAACAAACACAAGATTAAATAAGATTTTATAATACTTTGTCATTTTTTATTTCACATAGAATGAGTGATTGCAGTTGAAATGCAGTCACTTTTTTATTTACTAGCCATAGAGACTTTTACACTAGTAAATAAAAATGAACAATATTTCATGATATAATACTAATGAAAGCAGTTCCAGAGGGATGAAAATTTCATTGGAGAGAAACAAGTAAAGGGAGTCATGATGAAAAAGTTTTTGATATTTATTTTTACAATTTTTGGATTATTTGCAGGAATGCTAGCTCTTATAGTAATTGATTATGAAATAAATTATAATAAATGGATAAATTCACGTTCAGGATCACAGTTGACTAATCCTGTACAAAAATACTCTTCTTCAAGTGATGGAAATAAGGATGATTTTGAATCATCAAAACAAGAATACGCTACTTCAAGTTCTAGTACACAGAATTATGATTATAGAAAATACACTTCTTCAAGTGATGAAAATGAGGACGATTTAGAATTATTATTTAATTTGCTTGTGAAAAAACTTTTTCATCCAACTTTAGTAGAAGAAGAATTTAAAAGGGCATATGCAACAGCTAAGCAACTGTCAAAGGATTCTCCTATTTCGAAGCAGGCTATCAAAAATAAAATAAAGATTTATAATTATTCAGAAGGAGCTAACCAGTACGCTATATATAAGCTTAATATGGACTGGAAAGAGCAGGCTGTTTTAGCAGCAAAATCACTTCAAAGGTATCGTTATTCAAAAGAAAAATTAGTTTGGCAACTTATAAATGTTGAACTATTTACTCAAGAAGAGGCTGACTATGCTGTAGAACATGTTAATTTCGATTGGAAGGAGGACGCTGTGAAAGAAGCGGAATCTTATGCAAACGGTCGCAAGATTACGAAAGAAAAGATATTAGAAATACTTGTTGAAAAAAGAAAATTTACTCAAGAAGAAGCCGAGTACGCAATAGAACATGCCAAAATAGATTGGTCGAATTAAACAATAGTTTTAATTTTGATTTTTGTAATATATTGAAGAGCTGGACAGTTGCCAGCTCTTTTTCGCTGCTTATAATCTTTTCTTATTTCGTAAAAAATAGTTGGAGCTAACCTAGTTTTAAACTATAATAGAGGAGAAGGATTATCAATATGAAAAATTTATGGTACAAACATTTTAATCAATAGAAAAGGAACCACTTTATGAAACCATCTAAAAAAATCATGCTCCTTGCTAGCTGTGCCTTGGCGATCTTTGCTTTAGCGGCTTGTGGTAGCAACCAAAAGCAATCCAAGGAAAAGCAGGCAAGTTCCACTGTACAGAAATCTAGTTCAGATAAGGAGCGCTACAAGGGCACCTACAGCAACCTCAACAGCAAGGCGAGTGTCGAAGAAGTGCGGACTCTCTTGTCTGCTTATTTGGATCAGGACAGTGTAGATAAATTTTTGGGTCTGGTAACAGATTACGATAGCATTGTCGGCTCGGTCGGCTTGACGGGTGACTTCAGCACCTTCAAGAAAACAGACTACAATGTTGAGAAGATCAGTGACTTGTGGACCAAGAAAAAGGGCGATTTCGTCGGGACCAACTGCCGGATCAATAGCTATACTCTTCTGAAGAATCGTATCGAGATTCCTAAAATGAAAGCGGATAGTGAACTTTTGTTCGTGGACAATGATGCGATTGACAAAGGGAAGATCTTCGGTGAGGCAGAAAAGGAAGCTTTTAACATTCTGTATTCACGGGTTCCGACAGAAGCAACAACGGATGTCAAGGTCCATGCCAAGAAGATGGAAGAGTATTTTTCTCACTTCAAGTTCAATGAAAATGCGCGCATGCTTTCTGTTATCGTTCATGATAACCTGGATGGAAATACCCTTTTTGTCGGCCATGTCGGCGTTTTAGTTCCTGCAAAGGACGGCTATCTCTTTGTCGAAAAGCTGACCTTTGAAGAGCCCTATCAAGCCATCAAGTTTACGACCAAGGAAGATGTCTACAAATACTTGGAGACCAAGTACCAAGACTATACAGGCGAAGGTCTAGCTAAGCCCTTTATCATGGATAATGAAAAATGGGTTGAGATGAAATAGAGGATGAAAGACAGCGTGTTAGAATTTAGAAAGATAATGGAGTATGCTCCGATTCTATATGTGCTCATTTTCTTGCTCGTTTTCACTGTTTTCCTTTTCCTGAGAAGAAGGGCAATTGTGAGGCGTAGTGGAGGTCCCTTCTTTGTTCCCTTCCATATTAGCCGTGGAATCTTCTATATCCATGTTGCTCTGTGTTTCAGTCGTCGCAGGATCCCACTGAAAGAGATCAAGCAAATCACCTATGCAATTTTTCGTGGACGATCTGGTGGCGGGGCTCGCTATGCTTTTTATATCGAGCTTAGAAATGGAAAGACTATTCCCTTCTTTTTTGGAAAAAGCAAGCGGAATGAAGAGCTAGTGGAGAAGCTCAAACGAAATGCAGGTAGGTATGGGTTTAAGGTAGATAGCACTGGTAATTAATTGAAAGAAAAAGGAATCGCGAATGAATAGAAAGCAAGCCCTATCTATGTATTTGTTAGGGACCTTTGGTCAAGTATTAGGAGTCAGCCTTCTGGTTTGTTTTTTAAGAGCAGGAGGAGTCAAGGTTGATTTTACATCATCATTGGGGATCATCGCTGTTGCTTTAGCTGGCTTATCATCTGCTTTTTGGGGGAGTCTTGCAAGCATTAGTTACTATCAATCTAGTTTCAAACAAGTTTTAAAAGATTTTTTTCAAGTCAAAGACAGTTTTGCTAATTATTGTTTAGTGCTCGTTTTCTTGCTGCTCGACTTTTTCCCCTTTATCTTTGGTGGTAAGATAACCACTCAATCGTTGGTCTTGCCAGTAGTACTCTTTTTTAAGGCTCTTCTTTTTGGTGGAGTTGAAGAAATTGGCTGGCGTTATTTCTTTCAGCCAACTTTGGAGGAAAAAATACCGTATCTTTCAGCTACTTTAATCACCTTTTTAGCCTGGTCTAGTTGGCATCTGTTATACTTCTACATTGATGGTTCTTTAGGTGTCATTCAGTTGCTTCCGTTTCTAGTAGGTCTGCTAACTAACTGCTTTATCTTATCGGCCTTGTATCATAAAACGAAAAATTTATGGATCTGTGTCATGACCCATGCCTGTATCAATTCCTTGTCTCAGATGATAGTGAATGAAGATGGATGGCTATCTCTAGTCAGTAAATTTCTTATTATTAGTTTAGCAATCATGATTGCAAGAAAGAAGTATGTAACTGTAAAGGAAGAAAAATGAACAAATTTATTTCAAAACAATCAGTCGCTAGTTGGTATGCACTGACTGCCCTCCTTGCTACATTTCTAGTAGGTCAAGTGATCCTTTGGTTTTTCCCGGATAGGAGTAGTATGGGGGCCTCGCTACTGTTTATCCTAATGAACTTGATTCCCATGATTGTGGCGGCTGTCTTTTCTCTTGTGTTGAGGGAAGTCAACTCCTTGGGTGAATTTTTCAAAAAGGTCTTTCTTCAAAAAGAAAGTCTCCTGACTTGGATCCTAGCATTCTTCATCCCCGTCATCTATTATGGGATCTCCATCCTGCTTATGAACGTTCGCTTTACTGGGAACTCCCTCTTGGCCTTCTTCCTTTATTTCCCCTGGACCTTATTATATGGCGGTCTAGAAGAAGTCGGTTGGCGTTGGTTTTTACAAGATCATCTTTCCTATAGTAAGCACTTTATACCTAAAATGATGCTTCTTTCCATTGTCTGGTTCCTCTGGCATATTCCTATCTATCAACTCCCTTGGATTACAGCAGGTTCGTCCAACTACCTCATCTTTTACCTGATGATCTTAGGGAATACCTTCCTATTTGGAGCGCTTAGGGAGTACTCGAAAGGAGCTGTCCCTTGTATCCTCGCTCATATGCTAATTGATAGTCTGGCTGTCCTTATGCTGGTTCAAAGTTCTCTTCCTCAGATTATCTTTCTAGTTATTTTCGAAATCCTTGTATCCTCTTGGCTAGTGGCTATACGAAAATCAGAGAAATAGAGTTGTACCTCTTCGGTGGAAGTCTGTCATCTTTACCCTTTAGGAATTCAATGTAAAGTCCATAAAATGCTATAATCAGTTTAATGAAGATGCTAGATATAGGATCAAAGTATCAACATAGTGTTATTTTTATCTATAATGAGAGGGGGAAAGACCATGCAAAAAACCTTTCAGTTGTTGCGAAGAGGAGATATAGAGGGAGTCCGTCAGATATTGGATAAAAAGCCTGAAGAAGTCAATGCTGTTTCGGGTGACAAACCTAAAAGAGATCAGGGACAGTCACTCCTTCAAGTCGCTATCAAATCGGGACATTTAGATATTGCAGACTTACTCATTGATAGAGGGGCAGATCTTAACTTTATCGAAGAGCCGACAGAGCTGAATCCATTTTGTCAACCAGTCATCCAAACAGCCGGTGGACGAGCTGTATTTGACTGCAGGCGCATGATCAAACGCTGGAATGGCCAATATGAAATGTATTCGTCTAAGGAAAAGGCTGACCAATCCTTCAAGGTTTTTAAAAAAATGTTAGAACTTGGAGCAGATATCTCTCAGAAGGATAGTCATGGCGGAACTTTATTGCAAACTATTTTAATAGAAACCAAGGAAGTTCTGCCCTCTTATTATTGGAAAACAAAAGAAACGAGCGATAATGTCCTCATTACGGATGAATTACGTCATGATTTAAATCGTATTTATGATCTCTTGATTCGTTACGGGGTGACTGCGGACGAAATAGCTGTCTATCAGAAGATTCCTCTCAAAGAACTTTACCAAGACAGTCCGACCATGGAGTTTTTAAATCGGTTAGATCAGAACAGATCTTGATAAGCATTTGAACCACAAGTTAAAAGAGCCTCGGGGCTCTTTTAACTTGTTCTGATAGAGTTAGAAGTAGTAGGAAAATTTTAGACCGGATTTTCTTAAAAAAATGGATACAAATCCATGATGAAATAGAGTATACTAGTTGATGAAAGAACAAGATTTTTAAGTATCGAATTTAGGAGGGCAGTTTATGTCTCAAGAAACTTTCATTATGGCGATTGACCAGGGAACCACTAGTTCGCGGGCTATCATTTTTAATAAAAAAGGCGAGCAAGTTAGCTCTAGTCAAAAGGAATTCACTCAAATTTTCCCGCAGGCTGGTTGGGTGGAGCATAATGCCAATGAGATTTGGAACTCGGTTCAGTCGGTGATCGCTGAGGTCTTTATCGAAAGTGGCATCAAGCCAAATCAAATAGAGGCGATCGGCATTACCAATCAACGGGAGACGACAGTTGTTTGGGATAAGAACACGGGGCTTCCTATTTACAATGCTATTGTCTGGCAATCTCGTCAAACTGCCCCACTAGCTGAAGAGCTCAAAAACAAAGGCTATGTAGAAACCTTCCACCAAAAGACAGGTTTAGTCATTGATGCCTACTTTTCAGCAACTAAAGTCCGTTGGATTTTGGACCATGTTGATGGGGCACAAGAGCGTGCGGAGAAAGGCGAATTGCTCTTTGGAACCATTGATACTTGGCTGGTCTGGAAGCTGACGGATGGAGCTGCCCACGTGACAGACTATTCCAATGCTGCGCGGACCATGCTTTACAATATCAAGGAACTGAAATGGGACGATGAAATCTTAGAAATCCTCAACATTCCTAAAGCCATGCTTCCTGAAGTTCGTTCAAACTCTGAAATCTATGGCAAGACAGCTCCTTTCCATTTCTACGGTGGACAAGTGCCGATTGCAGGGATGGCGGGAGACCAGCAGGCTGCTCTCTTTGGCCAATTGGCCTTTGAACCTGGGATGGTCAAAAATACTTATGGAACTGGATCTTTCATCATCATGAATACAGGTGAGGAGATGCAGTTATCAGAGAATAACTTGCTGACGACGATTGGTTATGGGATTAATGGTAAGGTCTACTATGCCCTTGAAGGATCTATCTTTATCGCTGGAAGTGCCATTCAATGGCTTCGTGACGGTCTGCGTATGATCGACAGTTCTCCTGAATCTGAGGCCTATGCTCTGAAGTCTCAGAACCAGGATGAAATCTATGTGGTTCCTGCCTTTACTGGTCTTGGAGCACCATATTGGAATCAAGAGGCGCGTGGTTCTGTCTTTGGGCTTACCAGGGGAACAACCAAGGAAGACTTTATCAAGGCAACCCTTCAATCCATTGCCTATCAAGTACGCGATATCATCGACACCATGCAGGTAGATGCCAAGACTCCTATCCCTGTCCTAAAAGTAGACGGAGGAGCAGCGAAAAATGATTACTTAATGCAGTTTCAGGCAGATATTCTTGGAATTTCGATTGCCCGCGCGAAAAACTTGGAAACAACGGCTTTAGGAGCAGCCTTCCTAGCAGGTCTGACCGTAGGCTATTGGAAGGACTTGGAAGAATTAAAATCTCTTCATGGAGCAGCCCAAATCTTTGAACCCAAGATGGATGAATCTCGTAAGGAAGAGCTGTACAAGGGGTGGAAGAAAGCAGTCAAAGCCACTCAAGTATTTGCGGAGTCTGATGACTAAAGGTATCAATCAAACGAATAGTTTATGAGAGAGAGTGGGACAGAAATCGGTAATTCGTTAGAATTCGATTTCGTCGTCCCACCTCCGCACAGTTGAGTAGGGCTTTAAAAGCTGATGAAATCAGCGTAGTAGAGCCCACTCAACCACTGCGTCTTGCTCGACAATTCAAAGACAATTGAGAGGCTAGGACTTTTGTCCCACTCTCTTTTTATGTAGCTTTTACAGTATAGAACAATTATCTGTTTTGGCTAAAAGCCATACTCTATTTCACGCTTTCGTTCACTTATCACTAAATAAAAATATCATATAAATAAACTTTTTTTAAAAAATAACAGGCCAGAGTTTGACACTTTTTTCACAAAGGAGTATACTGTTAGCATAGTTTTGTCGGATATTTATAAAAGACCCCATCAAAACTAGTTGTCAACCCTTGCTGTTCTGATAGGAACGTTTGCTGGTATCATTGATACCAAGGAGGAATCATATGTCTAAAGTAGCTATTGTCACAGGTGCTGGTCAAGGAATTGGTTTTGCAATCGCAAAACGCTTGGTGCAAGATGGCTTTAAGGTTGGAGTATTGGACTACAATGCTGAAACAGCTGAAAAAGCAGTTGCTGAGTTGTCAGCAGATAATGCTTTTGCAGTCGTAGCTGATGTGTCTAAAAAAGAAGAAGTGGGTGCAGCTTTCCGAAAAGTTGTTGACCATTTTGGTGATTTGAATGTTGTCGTAAACAATGCAGGTGTTGCGCCAACTACACCACTTGATACGATTACAGAAGAACAATTTACACGTACATTTGCTATTAACGTTGGTGGCGTGATCTGGGGTGCACAAGCAGCTCAAGCTCAGTTCAAAGCACTGGGTCATGGTGGGAAGATCATCAATGCGACTTCACAAGCAGGGGTTGTCGGAAATCCAAACTTGACTATTTATGGTGGGACCAAGTTTGCTGTTCGTGGGATTACGCAAACCTTGGCGCGTGACTTGGCGGATTCAGGAATCACTGTCAATGCTTATGCACCAGGTATCGTTAAGACTCCAATGATGTTTGACATTGCTCATGAAGTTGGTAAGAACGCGGGCAAAGACGACGAATGGGGTATGCAAACATTCGCTAAAGATATCACTTTGAAACGTCTTTCTGAACCAGAAGATGTAGCAGCAGCGGTTAGCTTCCTTGCTGGACCTGATTCAAACTACATCACAGGACAAACCATTATCGTAGATGGTGGAATGCAGTTCCATTAAGATGAAAAAAGAGGTTGGGATCAAACATCCTAACCTCTTATTTTGTGCGTTCACAATAAAAGAAACAGGGATCAAAAAAACCACTCCCGAAAGGGAAGTGGTTCTGTGTTGGTTCTTATTTGAGACCGTATTTTTTGTTGAAACGATCCACACGTCCATCTGCTTGAGTGAACTTTTGACGTCCAGTGTAGAATGGGTGTGAGTCTGATGAAATTTCAACACGGATCAATGGGTAAGTTTCACCTTCGAATTCAACTGTTTCGCTAGAGTACTTAGTTGAACCGCTGACGAACTTGTAACCAGTAGTAGTGTCCATGAAGACAACAGGGCGATATTCTGGATGGATATCTTTTTTCATTTTGCAATATTTCCTTTCTGCCATGGTCTCTTTCCGAGCCATAGATTGTTACTAAGCTAGTTTACCAAATTTCCAGGATCTTGACAAGTATTTTCACTAATTTTATTTAAAATAATGGTCAAAAAAATCACCCTGGCTAAGCCAAGGTGATTCTGATATTATTATTGTTCAGATTGATTTGGATCTTTTGGTGCTTCAACCGGTTGATCAGCTTGTCCCTCAGTGTGTTCGTGAGTTTCTTTTTTGATTTCATCTACAGCAGTTTTTACAGTAGAAGTTGTCACACGTCCAACTGATTGGGCAAATCCTTTACCAGATTCAGCAAGTTCTTCGAAGGTTCCTTTAGTGATTTTACCACCTGACATCGCCAAGAGACCAGTTACAACAATAGCGATTGATGCGATTAAAGCAAGGATCAAACCAAAGCCAATTGAAACGCCATAACCATTGAAGTTAACAGCATATTTGTTTACACCAAATAGATCGATCAATGTTACGATAGTTGAGAGAGCCCCTGATACGATAACACCAATTGCAAAACCTTTTGGTAGTGAAGATTTCACATCGTTCAAGCAAGCAAGGACAATCGCAACGACTGCGAAGATAATAACGAACCATCCATCTCCGTGAAGGCCATTCCAGCTGTATGAACCAAAGGCACCAGCATTAAGGCTTGCCCATGGCAAGAAAGAGCTAAGAATCGCTACCGCAGCAGAGATAATGATAAACAAACGATTTTTTTCCATAATAAGTCTCCTTAAAATTTATTAGCTTTATTTTACCATAAGAAATATCAAATGAAAACCCCATGACCAAGATAAAAAGGCTGAGAAACCGTTCTCAGCCTTCGTTCGTGCGAGCCACTTCTTGTAGCTCTTTGTAGATTTGGTCGTTTTCTTCGAGGGAGTAGGAGTTGGCTCCGCTAGCTAGTGGATGGCCACCACCATTATGACGTTTGGCAATTTCGTTGATCACTTTTCGTTTGCTACGCATCCGGACACGGAAGTGACCGTCGGCCTGCTCAACAAAGATAGCCCAAACAGATACGGTATCGATGCGTCCAGGAGCTCCGACAATTGCAGCAGTCTCTGAATCACGTAGATCAAATTTCTTCAAGAGTTCTTGTGTTAGGGTCACACGCGCAGCGCCATGTTCATCGATCTCAAGATGGTCATAGACATAGCCTTGAAGCTTAGCTGTTTTGAGATTGATCGTATCCATCTGCCGAGCAAGTGCTGTAAAATCAAAGGGAATACTTCGAAGATAGGCAGCGATCTCAAAGGTCCGAGTCGAAGTGGCAGGATAAAGGAAGCGACCTGTATCGCCGACAATCCCAGCATAGAGAAGACGCGCAGCACATACAGGAAGTTCAAGATCCAATTCCTTAGCAAAAAGTGCAATCAACTCACTGGTAGAGCTAGACTCAGTATCGACCCAGAGCAGATCGCCATAAGCATCGTCAGTTGGGTGGTGGTCGATCTTGATCAGGAAATCACCAGACGTATAGCGCTTGTCATCGATGCGGGGAGTATTGGCCGTATCACAGACAATCACCAAAGCTCCATTATAATCCTCATCGCTGACAGTATCCATCTCAGCAAGCCAAGTCAAGGTCGGTTCATCATAGCCAGTTGCCAAGACCCGCTTTTGAGGGAAGTGCGCACGCAGGAGATCCCGCAAGCCCACCTGGCTACCAATCGCATCCGGATCCGGATTTTGATGACGGTGGATAATAATCGTGTCATAAGCTTGAATCTTTTCAAGAATTTCATTCATTACGTTCATACATTACCTCATTTTCTCTGTCAATTTTAACATAAAAAAGGCCCATCCAGCAAGCATTTATCACTAATTAGGAGCTATGGAAGCGGTTTTACATAAGTTCAATATTTTGGTAGAATGGATGGATATGATGAAAGAAATTAAACAGTCAATTAAAAGAAAACGATGGTTACATTTTTCAAAAACAATTGTGGTAGTGCTGGTCGTAATGCTTATTGCAGTATTCCTAAGTAGTTGTAGTAACAATCAATATGCATTGAATATTTTAAATAGACAACGATTTGTCATGATTAAAATGGGAGATTCTACCGATGAGCATTTTGAGGTTGGGGTGGACCTTGAGAAAAAAGAATATTACTATAATGATGAAACGGCAGTGAAAGACGATACAGTTTATGGTGGTTATAAAGCGGACTGGGATCGTAAACAGTATTACAAATCTGCAGTAAATGAAGAACTATCATCAGTTCTATTAAGTAAGAAAATTTCTACTGATGAAATTAAGAAATCCAACTATCAAATTACTAGCTCACCGAAAAGATTTTTGGACGATAAATTGATGAAAGAAGAATATCCTCCAGAATTTGAATCGAGGTTTTTAAAAAAAGATAGTAAATTCTCTAAAGTCCGTATCACCTATAACAAAGAATTCTTGCCAACTAAAATCGAGTGGTACTATAAAGGTAAAGAAGGCTTAAAATGGTACACTTGGCGTACCTACTCTTACCCATTTAAAAATAAGGCTGATTTTGATAAGAAATTGGATGAAGAAATCAAAGATATTAAAGAAATTCAAATGGAAAATGAGGGCGATTAACCTCTTATTGAAATAAAGCTGAGCTTATATAAGGCCCAGCTTTATAGTTAGGAAGACACTTCCTTTTAGGTACATATTTTGGTAGAATGGATGGATATGGTGAAAGAAATTAAAAAGAAGCGATTCAATTTCAAAGTCTTTCTAGTTGCTTTGATTCTTGTAGTTATTGCTGGAATTTTCATTGTTGTTCAAAGAGGTAAGACTCAAGAAAATTCAAAATCGATATTAGAACATCAAAGGTTTATTGTTGTAGATGATTCGGAAAATGAAAATTTATATAAATTTAATTTTGAGAATGGCTATGATTTAAAGAGTAATAATTTTTATAGTATAACTCAGGTAGTTGAAAAAAATGGGAAGATGTATGATGGTAGTTCAGATGAAAAGCCTGATGACAGATATCATTTATTCTTATACCAAAATGTCACTTCCGCAATTTTGAACTTAAAAGTTTCAAGAGAAGAGATCGAAAAATCAAACTTTATTATTGAGCGAGATCCGAAATCGTTGATTACTAAATCTCTAGTGAAGGAAGGGAAGACTCCTGATTTTGAAGCCAAAGTTATAAATAAAAAGAATCAATTTTCCAAAGTTCGGATCACCTATAATCAAGATTATTTACCGATCAAACTTGAATGGTATTTTAAAGGGAAAGATGGGTTGAAGTGGTATACCTGGAGCCGTTTTTCATATCCATATAAGACTGAATCTGAATTTAATAAAAAACTGGATGAAGAAATCCAGCGTATTAAAGATATTAAAGAGGAGTACGAGTTGGAGAAGGAAAACGGATAATAATTGAACGATTAAAGCAATTCAAGAAGAAAACGAGGGCGATTAGGTTGAATCGGTCCAATTTCTTGAAACGTGTCCCTTCTTTCAGCTTATCGGGAAAGGTTTCGTGCAAAATGCTTGAAAAAGTGGTATAATACGGGAAATAGCTTTTGGGAGGAAATTATGACTGTAGCGAAGATTGTTTTTGCTAGTATGACTGGAAATACTGAAGAAATTGCTGATATCGTAGCGGACAAATTCCGTGATCTTGGTGTCGAAGTAGATGTGGATGAGTGTACAACTGTGGATGCGGAGGACTTCCTTGATGCGGATATCGCAGTGGTAGCGACTTATACTTACGGCGATGGGGAGCTTCCAGATGAGATCCAAGATTTCTACGAAGATTTGGCTGGCCTTGATCTCAAAGGCAAACTTTACGGTGTGGTAGGATCAGGTGATACCTTCTACGATGAATTCTGTAAAGCAGTTGATGATTTCGACCGTTGCTTCGCTGCGACTGGTGCTGAAAAAGGTTCTGAGTGTGTCAAAGTTGATTTGTCTGCAGAAGACGAAGACATCGAAAAATTAGAAGCCTTTGCAGAAGAACTTGTAGCAAAAGCAAATTAATGACTAAGAGGTTGGATCGATGGATTACAGCCTCGATTTATATCCAAAAAAAGAGGAGACACATGGATTTAGATCAGATTCGTAAGGACATTGACCAGATCGATCAAGAGCTTGTAGCCTTGCTGGAAAGACGGATGGTCTGTGTCGGTCAGATTGTAAAATATAAGGAGCAGCAGCGCTTACCTGTGCTCGATCAAGGAAGGGAAAGAGAGGTACTTGAGAAAGTCGGCTCTCTCGTGACGGATGAACAGTATCGTGCGACCATTCAAGCTCAGTTTCAAGATATGATGAAGCGCTCGAGAGACTATCAAGAGGAGGTGAGGGCGCGTGACTAGTCTATCGATCAAGCAAAAAGCACAACAGTATGTGGTCCTAACAGGGATGGCGCTATTCATTGGTCTCTTGGTCGGTGCCATTGACATGATTTTTGGTCAAGGTCTTCTCTTGATAGGAGATTTCCGTAGCCAGCATTGGCCTTTGATTCTTTTTCTAGCCTTAGCGGGGCTTGTCATCGTTTATCTTTATAAACGTTTTGGTGGCAAGGCTTCAAAAGGGATGGGCCTCATCTTTGATGTCGGACACGCGCGTGAGGAGAGAATCCCCTTGGTCTTGGTACCTTTGATCATGCTGACGACCTGGATGAGCCACCTCTTTGGTGGTTCGGTCGGTCGGGAAGGCGTAGCGGTCCAGATCGGAGCGACCCTTTCGCATCGTTTTGCGCGTCATATCAAGATTCCAGATGCTTCGCGTATCTTTCTCATGACCGGGATGGCAGCCGGTTTTGCGGGTCTCTTTCAGACGCCACTGGCAGCAACCTTCTTTGCTCTTGAAGTCTTGACAGTTGGGGAGTTGCAGTTGATGGCTCTCTATCCAGCGCTCATTGCCTCAATCGTGGCTAGCTTCACCTCTCATGCCCTTGGCTTGGAGAAATTTGCTGTGCCACTAAAAGAAACGCTGAGCTGGACACCAGAGACCTTGATCAAAGTTGCCCTTCTTGGCCTAGCTTTTGGTCTCGCTGGGAAACTCTTTGCTGTTAGCCTTTCATGGTTGAAGAAAACAGTCGCTCAAGTCTTACCTAATCCTTATATCCGGATTGCGCTTATAGGGGCTGGACTTAGTTTGGTCCTCTTAACCCTCCAGCTGACCAAGGTCGGTACTTATAGTGGACTTGGAACCAATCTGATTGATGTGGCTTTTCATCAGGGTAGAGCGCAGAGTTATGACTGGATCTTGAAGCTCCTCTTTACCGTAGTGACCATCTCTGCTGGATACCAAGGGGGAGAAGTGACACCGCTCTTTGCGATCGGAGCTACGCTTGGAGTCTTTCTTGCCCCTATGCTGGGCCTACCAGTCTTAGTCGTGGCCGCTATTGGTTATGCCAGTGTCTTTGGCAGTGCGACGACGACCTTGCTCGCACCGATCTTGATCGGAGGAGAAGTCTTTGGCTATGCCAATCTTCCTTTCTTTGTCATTGCTTGTGCTATCGCCTATTGCCTACCAAAAGAGTGGAGCATTTATTCCGGCCAAAAAGTTGCGAAAAAGTAGAGAAAAGAGCTTTACAAACCTGAAATTATCTGATATGATAGTTTCTGTGCGTAATGGAAGCACAAAAATACAGTTTATCCGCTGAGGGAGGTCCCTCAAGATTGACGAAGATAGGAGAATAAAATGAATCCATTAATCCAAAGCTTGACTGAAGGTCAACTTCGTACTGATATCCCTGCATTCCGTCCTGGTGACACTGTTCGTGTACACGCGAAAGTTGTCGAAGGATCTCGTGAACGTATCCAGATCTTTGAAGGCGTTGTTATCGCTCGTAAAGGTCAAGGACACACTGAAATGTACACTGTTCGTAAAATCTCTAACGGTGTCGGTGTTGAACGTACATTCCCAGTACACACTCCACGTGTAGAAAAGATTGAAGTTGTACGTTACGGTAAAGTACGTCGTGCGAAATTGTACTACCTTCGTGCATTGCAAGGTAAAGCAGCTCGTATTAAAGAAATCCGTCGTTAAGACGAACAAGGAGGCGGGAGTGATCTCGCTTCTTTTTTTATCGGTCCCCTTAGTTCAATGGATATAACAACTCCCTCCTAAGGAGTAGTTGCTGGTTCGATTCCGGCAGGGGACAATATAGATAAGTAAAACACTGATTCGCCAGTGTTTTTTCTTTAGCCAAATGTTGGCAAAGGTCATAAAATATCCATGGTGTGGTATAATAGGGGAAAACGTAACATTGATTTTTTAAGGTAGTCTCATCATTTTGGAATACCAAATTTAAAAGACTTCTAAGTGATTTACAAGTTTGGCCTAAAAGAGATATAAGAAAAGGAAGAATAATGAAAATTTTTGGTATAAGATCTACCATCACATTTGACTATGAAAAGGCTATGCTTTAAAAGCAGAGGTAGAATTGTTGACTGATGGAAGCTTTATTGTATATAGGTTAAGTATACAGAATTGGGAGCCACCTACAACCACATTCGTATCACACAGAACGAGATAGATAAACTTGTCGAGGAAGTGGATTCCATGATGACTGAGCAAACAATACATCTCGAATTTATCTGAGTTAGAGTAGGAGAAGGATGATGAAAATTGATTACGGTGAACGGATGGTCACATGGGAGTGGGATGGTTGCGTAATAAAGATAGAACTACCAGATATCATTCATGCGGAATATAATAAAGATGAGAACATTGTTATCGTCTATAGTGGAGAAAACTTTGTAAGCAAAATCATTTTCTACTTTAGTTTAGAAGGAAAATTGTTATGGCAACAAAATTTACTAGAAGGAACCCTGGATTGGAATCATAATGGGAAGCATCAGATTAGTTTTCATCATTTACATCATCTTCGCTTTAGCCCTAAATATCAGCGTATCTTCAGTATATTTCGCTCATCCAGCGATTTTGACGTTCCATCAGAACTAGAGGTTTATAATTTAGAAGGTAAGAAAATCGACCAAATTGAATCTCCTTCAGGATTTACTATGTTATATATTTCTGAGATAAGTAAGAAGAAACTGAGAATTGTATGCGAGGCTCTTAAAGAGGATTGTTTTGATAAATCTGGTCGAAGAGATTTCTATTTTAATTTGGAGTTAGAAACTAGAAAATGGGTAAAAGATGGCATCGCCTATTGAGGAAGAGCTTGAGACATTAATTCCACTTGCTGAACAAAAATGTATTGACCGGAGAGGCAAACTTCCAGACGATTATGTATCACCATTGAAATAGACAAAAAGAAATAGTATGACAACAGAAATTCAACAATACAAAAATTGTACGATATTAAAAAACAACAATGATTATCAGATTCTGTGGAGTAGAGGGAAAGAAGTGCTTAACTTTCCCATTAGCCAAAAATTAGCAGAACGTGTTTCAAAATCAGAAAAAGATGCTTTAGAAGTAATGTTTTATTGTGAACATCATCTTTGGCCAAAGGCAGATGAGTTAGATGATTATAATCATTCCAATACGATTGTACATAGAGGCGATGGATTTGTTGTATATGAAACAGATGGTTATTACGAAATTAGCTTCTTTAAAGAAGTTGGAGGAGCTATGGGCTCAGAAGTATGCTATCCCATTACTAAGGAACTAATGGATAAAGCATTTCAATCTTCTAGGGAAGCATATGAGGTGATGATTTATGCCGAAACAGGGCACTGGCCCTTAAGTAAGCAAGATGATATTGATAGAAACTATATACGTAATCATCCTGAAACTATGCTACCAAATATAGAAGATCAACGTGAGTTGTTTGATGTTGAAGAGTTTAAAGCTCTTGTAAAAAAAGCTATTGTTTCAGAACTAGAACCTAGCGAACTTGACGCTATTGGTATAGTTGATAATCATTTAGAGCTTCTTCTGGTGGATTCAGTCGGCTGGCAGGAAGAGATAGAAGCAGTTCATCTGGAAATTCTGCAGGAAAAAATTAACAATTACATTCACTTCCTCGAAAGCAAGCAATATGTGGAGAGATATGGCGATAAGTTTGATAAAAAAGTTATCCATATTACTTTCCAATATTCTCCATCGGATAACGTCTTAGCCTTCCTCGCAGCGGTTCAGAAGGTATTGCAACCGACGGATATGAGCTTGAAGGTAGAATTGCCGGAGTAAAGAACAACTAAGAAGAATAAAATTAATCAATTTATTAGGGATTAAAAGTATTAAAGCGAAGGTCAGTCAAAAAATAAGATAGTTAAAAAGTAGACCAAAATTTTCTAAAAGCCCATTAGAATAGGCTTTCTAAGCATATTTTATATTTCGGCAGGGGATAGAGATAGAAAAGAAAACACTGACAGTTGAACTGCACCCCAAAAGTTAGATTTTTTCTGTCTAACTTTTGCGGAGTAGTTCACTTATGACCGAGTGTTGATGTTTTAGAGCTGTGTTGTTTCGAATGGTCCTAAAACTTATTTTTTTATGATATAACAGAATATTTTAAAAATGAAAGGGATTTCTATGGATAGTGATGTGTTTTTTGATTATTTTTTAAAATCACTTAGGTTTCATTTTCGTGATAGGTGTAAGGATATTGGATTTATAAAGTTTTTTAAAGATGAAAATAATTGTTTTATTACTATAGAGGATTATGTTTTGGAATCATTTGTAATATTGTCAAATATTTTGAGTGAGAAGAGGATTGTGTTTTCTTGTGGAATTATTTATAGTAAGGAGGTAGTTACTGGAGTAGAAGTATATATGAGTGTATTAGAGTTAGAAAGATTAAATAAATTGTTTAAAATATAGTTTTGAAGCATATTAAACAACATAAGTGAAACTGTCTATGTAGGATGTGTGGAGTTGATAGTATCAATGTTTCCTTGTTTTAAAGCTGTGTTCTTTCGAATGATCCCAAAACAAGAAAAACAAAAAATGATGGTCTAGTAGCTCGATACATTGAGCTTCTTTTTCTTGAGAAATTCAAATCATAATTTTACAGACTTTTAGGTCATTAATTGATTCTCACCTTCACTTTTTCTTTGACTCTCCTTCCTTATTTTTCTAAAATAGTAGGTGTGTGAAGGGAGATGGATATGAAAAAAGGTTTGGTAATTGTGCTTTCTGCTTTGGTCTTGGCTTCGTGTGGTCGTCCTCAGAGGACGGTGTCGCCTAAGAGTTCGGATACCAAGCAGACCAGTACTTCGGAAAAGAAACAGTCTGGTATGGATTTAAAAGCCATCAAGGCTAAGGACTACTCGAGTATCAAGGGGACTTGGATCGATGGTCGTGGTAATGAGCTGGTCTTTGATGATAAGGGCTTGGTCAGCGAGGATGTTGAGCTTGATGCATCGAACTTTAAGCAGAAGGACCAGATCGCTGAGATGACGGTTAGTGCCAAGTCGGGTGTTGGAGGCTACGGTCTTTTGCTCCTTCCAAAGGGTCAGAAAGCGGGCAAAGACGATGCTTCGGATAAGTCCAAGGATCGGATCTGGGCTGGTCAGTCACCGGCTTATGGCGATGATGACAATTTCTACTATCGCAAGAAAGAGCAACCGAAAGATCGGGAGCAAGCTGATACAGATGATAGCAGTAGTACGTCTAAAACGAGTAAGGCCAAAAAGTGGAATACTCGATCGGATAGCGAGGTCAAGTCTTCGAAGAAGGCGGATCAGAATGATTATCCAGGCTACACCGCTGCTCAGGTCGAAGCTGCGCGTGTCTGGGCTTATGTGATCAAGTCTGTACCGACAGAATTGAGTATTAATGAGAAGAGTGCTGGTACGAAAATTTACTATGGTGGGCTAGGAGTTGATTATCCCAAAGACGTTCGTCAGTTGTTTACTCCTATTTCTGCAGAAGGCCATGTGACTTATGCATCCAACGGTGATGGGACGGTGACGATCTATCCTGTACCGAGCCATTGGCAACAGTCTGCAGATGAACTCAATAGTGAAGAGTTTATGACGCAATTTACCCAAGGGATCTTGGACCATGCTGAAACGGTGACATTGCCAGACGGGGATCCAGACATGATTCGTCAGATTCTTGCAGTACTGAAGTAAGAGAGATTATGGTAGAATAATATTAGATAATAATTTTTTAAACTATTAAAGATCTAATTAGTTATAAGGTTATGAAATTAAAGATTTGGAACATCTTTTACAGGAAGCTTATGCAATTTTGGTCAATTACAGGTCGTTTTCTACTTGTAAAAATAAAAGGAGAAAATCTATGAAAAAAACTATGTTTGCAACAATGACCATTCTCTCGCTATTTCTGTCATCGTGCGCGCAAAAAGAAGTGAAGAATGAAGACAAAAAAGAGCAGTCTACTGAACAGAATGTAAAAGATTCTACAAAGGAAAGTAAAGAATCAGTGGTCAAAGGAATGAATCAAGCCCCTACCTCATTGGTTGGAAATGAAAAACCTAATGTAGTATTTGCTTATATGCTTCAAAATCAAATCAATGGCGAAATTGAGATGGCGAAAGTGTATTATAATGAAGAGTATGTGATCCTTGTCTTCTCTGTATCAGAAAATATGCTATCTTTAGCAAATATAAATCCAAAAGATTATTGTAAGACGCTTTTTGATTTAAAAGAAGAAATAGTAAAGCAATACAATGCAACTCAAAACACACCAAGCAGTATAAAACTTAAAATATATGATAAAGATGAGAAGCTCTTGGCGACGGAGGAAAATGGAGCGTTGGTGATTAAGTAACTAAATTTAGTCAACCATTTGTCGCCATCTACGTTTTATATTTTTCTCACTAATCCACATTTATTGTTTTTTTAAGCTGATCCTGTTACAATGATACTACACGAAAAAGACTGGTATCCCAGCCTTTTTCATTTCACAATAGAAAGGTCTTTTATGAAACGCAAATCGATTTTGTTTCTCTATTTACTCTTGCTAGCGATCGGCCTAGCCTATGAGACCCAGTCGCTGACGGAAGGCTGGATGTCTGGTAGTCAGTACGGGATTGTGGGACTTTCTACCCTGATCCTTTTGGTCTATGCGCTTCCTGCTGTTTGGGCTCTCTTTCATTTTGCTAAGAAGTGGAAGTTGTCTTGGGTACCGGTTCTCTTTTCTTTATTAGGAGGGGGCTTTGTTGCCGGTTGGTTGTCTAGCTTTGCCAATACCTATTTCCATGACATGATTCAAGCGATCGCTCCAAATAGCGACTTTTGGAACCAGTACGAGAGTGCCATCGCTGCGCCGCTCTTTGAGGAACCCTTTAAGTTGATTCCAATCTTCTTTGTCCTCTATTTGTTCAGTGTCCGTCGCATCAAGTCGATCTTCCTCTTGGCGATTGCCTCTGGTCTTGGTTTCCAGATCGTCGAGGACTTTGCCTATATCCGTCAGGATCTGCCGGAAGGTTTCTCTTACACGGTGTCAGGGATTCTTGGTCGTGTGGCCAATGCGCCCATGTCTCACTGGGTCTACACAGGTCTTGTCATGCTGGGGCTCTTCCTAATTGTCCAAGCAAGCAGAGGACGCAAGGATCTAGGTCTAGCAGGTTGGGGATATTTAGTAGCAGGGTTTGGACTCCATTTTGTTGGCAATTCACCTTTCTCACAAATCGTGACCGAGTTGCCGATTGCGATTCCAATCTTGAATGCTACAGGGCTCTTCCTAATCTACCAAGCGTATCAGACCGTCGAGCGATTAGAACAAGCAAAATAAGAACAAAAAATGCGTATGTGTGGAAACATACGCATTTTTGTTATTTACCAAGACAGAACTGGCTGAAGAGTTGGGTAATGAGCTCATCTGGAGCAGCATCCCCTGTGATTTCTCCGAGGATTTCCCAGGTGCGGGTGAGATCGACTTGAAGCAGGTCTACCGGCATACCGAGGGCCAAGCCTTCGTTGACCGCTTGCAGGCTTTCAACAGCTTTCTCGATAAGTGAGATGTGACGAGCATTAGAAAGATACGTCGCATCTTGCTCAACCAGCCCAGCATTTTCGAAGAAGAGAGCATTGATCCTGTCTTCAATTTGATCGATGTTTTGGTTTTTCAGAACGGAAATCTTGATGTAATCTTCCGGCAGTTGGTCGATTTCGATCTTCTCTGGGAGATCGACCTTATTGAGGAGAATGATGCGGTTGCTGTCTTGAGAGATTTCAAGGAGTTGGCGATCTTGGTCGGTCAAGGGCTCGCTAGCATTGAGGACCAGAAGAACCAAATCAGCTTCCTTGAGGGCTTTTTTCGACCGTTCGACACCGATTTGCTCAACGATGTCTTCGGTTTCCCGGATTCCGGCCGTATCGACTAGTTTGAGGGGAACGCCGTTGATGTTGACGTATTCTTCGATAACATCACGGGTGGTTCCTTCGATATCGGTAACAATGGCTTTTTCTTCGCGAAGAAGATTATTGAGGAGGCTGGACTTGCCGACGTTTGGACGACCGATGATAGCAGTAGAGATCCCTTCACGCAAGATCTTACCACGACGGGCAGTCTTGAGGAGGTTGGTCAAGAGGGCTTCAAATTCACTGGTCTTTTCACGGATGATCTCAGTCGTTGCTTCTTCGACATCATCGTACTCAGGATAGTCGATATTGACTTCGACCTGGGCCAGGGTATTGAGGATCTCTTGGCGCGTGTTGTTAATGAGGTCAGACAGGGAACCATCTAGTTGCTTCACGGCGATGTTCATGGCCTTGTCGGTCTTAGCGCGGATAATGTCCATGACGGCTTCGGCTTGGGTCAAATCGACCCGACCGTTCAGAAAGGCCCGCTTGGTAAATTCACCAGGTTCAGCTAATCGAGCGCCTTCACGAATGACCAATTGCAGGATTTCATTGGTTACGGCAATCCCGCCGTGGGTGTTGATCTCGATGATGTCCTCACGGGTGAAGGTCTTCGGCGAGCGCATGGCTCCCACCATGACTTCGTCAAGAATCTCGTCCTTATCTGGATCCACGATATGACCGTAGTTGAGCGTGTGACTTGCGACCTTGCTTAAATCTTTCCCTTTGAAGATCTTTTGCGCGATGGCAAAGCTGTCTGTTCCACTCAAGCGGACGATCCCGATAGCCCCCTCACCGAGAGGAGTCGAGATGGCAGCAATGGTATCAAATTCTTTAGTAATCATGTCATTTCTCTTTTCCTGTAGATTCATCTCTATTCTATCGTAAAGTCAGCGGACGGGCAAGGTTTTAAAACTTTTGAAAAGTAAACTTTTATCTATTAAAAAATATTAAGAGAACTTAATTGAAGAAAAGTCATTAAAAAAACTTTCCTTATGTGAGTTCGGACGTCAGCGAACTTCTTCGAAGTTCCATGACTAATTATTGAGCCTAAGGTCTCAATAATTCCGTGTGCCTAGAACTTAATTGATCTAGGCACTTTACTCACTGCGGAAAGTTTCATAAATAACTTAAATAATTGATAAGAATAAATTGTTCTTATTTTATTTACTAATCATAGCAAGATTAAATAATAAATTTTCAGTTGTTGAATCATCAGAATGATCATTTGATTCCTGGTATTGCCCGAATTTTGATATTGTTTGCCATCCATCAGCTTTTAAATATGTACTTGTAGAATTGAAAACTTCATCAGCTAATGAATTAAATTTATCCTTTTTAAAATAAACTAATGAGGCGGCTATACTACCATCCCAAGCCCTAAAAACAACATCTTTATCTGGTTTTGAATCAGCATGGATAACATCGTAAATTGAATCATTAAAGTTTTGAATTGCATTTTCATCACTGATAGAGCTATTTAAATCAATGCTAACAATATAAATGTCATTTTCTGAATCATATTTAAAGTCAGTGAAATCTGTAGTGGAGATATAATCTTCAAATGATTTTGGTTCTGAGGAGTTTTTTGAACAAGCAAATAAAAATAATAGTGCAGAAAATATTGTAAGAATGTAAATAATCTTTTTCATAGTTCTCACCCGTTTATTAATAGTTATTAATTTAATTAAGTATAACAAATTTTAAAAAATATAACAATATAATATGTTCTATCGTAAAGTCAGCGGACGGGCAAGGTTTTGCTTTTAGAACTAAAAGCTGGAAAGGTTTTCAATTAATTAGTGAAATCTCTTACAGAATATGCTATACTGTAATAGAATATAAAAGGAGGTCTATGATGGTAAACCTAAAGGAACAGGTAGGAATTAAAGCGGCTGAGTTTGTCAAAGACGGCATGATTGTCGGTCTCGGTACAGGGTCAACTGCTTATTATTTTGTGGCTGAATTGGGTCGTCGCATCAAAGAAGAAGGCTTGCAGATCACAGCTGTCACAACGTCGAGTGTGACCTATGATCAGGCTGAAAGTTTAGGAATCCCGCTCAAGGCTATCGACGATGTCGAAGTGGTCGATGTGACAGTGGATGGCGCAGATGAAGTGGATCCTCAATTGAATGGGATCAAAGGTGGCGGTGGTGCTCTCCTCATGGAAAAGATCGTCGCAACCAATTCTAAAGACTGCATTTGGATCGTGGATGAATCCAAACAAGTTGCAACTCTTGGGGCTTTCAAACTTCCAGTGGAAGTAGTGCAATACGGGGCTGAAAATCTTTTCCGTCACTTTGAGCAAAAAGGCTACCATCCTGCTTTCCGTCTGGCGGATGATCAACGTTTTGTCACCGACCAAGGCAACTTTATCATTGACTTGGATCTCAAGGTGATCGAGGATGCAGAAGCTCTGGCCAATGAACTGGATCACACCGTAGGCGTCGTAGAGCACGGTTTATTCTTGAACATGATTTCAAAAGTGATTGTAGGGACACCAGATGGTCCTGTCATCATAGAAAAATAGAGAGTGGGACAGAAATCGGTAATTCGTTAGAATTCGATTTCGTCGTCCCACCTCCGCACAGTTGAGTAGGGCTGTAAAAGCTGATGAAATCAGCGTAGTAGAGCCCACTCAACCACTGCGTCTTGCTCGACAATCCAAAAACAATTGAGAGGCTAGGACTTTTGTCCCAGCCTCGGATCAAACAACGGCTCTCTTCTTATAGGGATATGGTATAATATAGCTAGTTTAATAAAGGAAAGAGGCAGTATATGTCAAAATTTAAACGCATGCACTTAGTTGTGCTGGATTCAGTTGGGATCGGTGCTGCACCAGATGCCAATAACTTTGTCAATGCCGGTGTACCTGACGGCGCATCTGACACACTTGGACACATCTCAAAAGCAGTTGGGTTGAATGTGCCAAACATGGCGAAAATCGGTCTTGGAAATATTCCGCGTGAACAAGCCTTGAAGACTGTTCCAGCTGAGAGCAATCCAACTGGTTACGCTACGAAGTTAGAAGAAGTCTCTCTTGGAAAAGATACCATGACAGGTCACTGGGAAATCATGGGGCTCAACATTACAGAACCGTTTGATACTTTCTGGAATGGATTCCCAGAAGAAATCTTGACAAAAATCGAAGAATTCTCAGGTCGTAAGGTCATCCGTGAAGCTAACAAACCTTATTCTGGTACAGCGGTCATCGATGACTTTGGACCACGTCAAATGGAAACTGGTGAGTTGATCATCTATACGTCAGCAGACCCTGTTCTTCAAATTGCGGCTCACGAAGACATCATTCCTTTGGATGAACTCTACCGTATCTGTGAATACGCTCGTTCTATTACTTTGGAACGTCCAGCTCTTCTAGGACGTATCATTGCCCGCCCTTATGTTGGGGAACCTGGAAACTTCACACGGACAGCCAACCGTCGTGACTTGGCTGTTTCACCATTTGCGCCAACTGTTTTGGACAAGTTGAACGAAGCAGGTATCGATACTTATGCAGTTGGTAAGATCAACGATATCTTCAACGGAGCTGGTATCAACCACGATATGGGCCACAACAAATCAAATAGCCACGGTATGGATACCTTGATTAAGACGATGGGGCTTCCTGAATTCCAAGAAGGGTTCTCATTTACCAACTTGGTAGACTTTGATGCTCTTTACGGTCACCGTCGGAATGCTCATGGCTACCGCGATTGCTTGCATGAATTTGACGAACGCTTGCCAGAAATCATTGCAGCTATGCGTGAAGATGACCTCTTGATGATCACTGCAGACCACGGAAATGACCCAACCTACGCTGGTACAGACCATACGCGTGAATACATCCCATTCTTGGCTTATAGCCCATCCTTCAAGGGCAATGGTGTGATTCCAGTCGGACATTTCTCTGATATCTCTGCAACAATTGCAGAGAACTTTGGTGTTGAAAAAGCCATGATCGGTGAAAGCTTCTTAGACAAATTGAACTAAGATGACACGCTTCGCTCTCCTCGTAAGAGGGATCAATGTTGGCGGGAAAAACAAGGTCATGATGGCAGAGCTTCGAGAGGAGCTTCAAATGATCGGGCTGGATGGGGTAGAGACCTACATCAATAGTGGCAATATCTTCTTTGAATCTGCTGGTTCTAAAGAAGAATTGGTAGATTTGCTGGGACATTTCTTTCGTGAACACTATCCCTTTATCCAGTCTTTTTCTCTCTTTTCAGCTGAGGACTATGCGCAAGATCTCGCTGCTCTACCAGCCTGGTGGCAGGAGGGTCTGGCCCGCAAGGATGTTCTCTTTTACACAGAAGGCCTTGATCAGGATGCTGTCTGGGAGCTGGTCTCCTCTTTTTCGCTCAGTGATGAAATCATCCATCGTGGAAGCCTTGGGATTTACTGGGGTAAATATTCAGAAGAGACCTATACAAAGACAGCTTACCACAGACAAGTCCTCAAGATGCCGGATTACCGTCTGTTGACCATTCGCAATGCCAATACATTTGACAAAATTGGCCAATTTTTAAGGAAATCATAAAGGAGATATGCAATGACATTATTAGCAAAAATCAATGAAACAGCTGCTTTTTTGAAAGGCAAAGGAATGGAAGCGCCTGAGTTTGGCTTGATCCTTGGATCAGGTCTTGGAGAACTGGCTGAAGAAATCGAAAATCCAGTCGTAGTAGACTACTCTGAAATTCCAAACTGGGGTCGTTCAACGGTTGTCGGCCATGCGGGTAAATTGGTCTACGGTGATCTTGCTGGACGTAAGGTTTTGGCCCTTCAAGGACGTTTCCACTTCTACGAAGGAAACCCATTGGAAGTTGTGACTTTCCCAGTTCGTGTCATGAAAGTTTTGGGCTGTGAAGGGGTTCTTGTTACAAATGCTGCTGGTGGTATCGGCTTTGGTCCTGGTACTTTGATGGCTATCACAGACCACATCAACATGACTGGTCAAAACCCATTGATCGGTGAAAACTTGGATGACTTTGGTCCACGTTTCCCTGATATGTCGAAAGCTTACACACCTGAATACCGTGAGACTGCTCATAAAGTGGCTGACAAATTGGGTATCAAGTTGGATGATGGGGTTTATATCGGTGTGACAGGTCCTACCTATGAAACTCCAGCTGAAATCCGTGCGTATAAGACACTTGGAGCAGATGCTGTCGGAATGTCAACCGTTCCTGAAGTCATCATTGCAGCGCATTCTGGCTTGAAGGTTCTTGGTATTTCATGTATTACCAACTTTGCGGCTGGTTTCCAAGAAGAGCTCAACCACGAAGAAGTAGTGGAAGTGACAGAGCGCGTCAAAGGCGACTTCAAAGGATTGCTGAAAGCGATTCTTGCTGAACTCTAATCCAATGAAAGTACGACTCCAAAGTCTGCCCTACGGACTGAGGTTGCTTCTAGCCACCTTATCATTAGGGATTGGGACGGGCCTGATCGGAATTGCCTGTCATTATCTACTAGAAGGGGTGCAAGAGCTGGCTTTTGGCCAAGCTAGTTCGGATTTGCTCCAGCAATTTCAAGAAGCTGGAGGTCTCCGTAGATTTCTGGTTTTGTGTGTGACTGGGTGCTTGGCAGCTGGCTTCTGGTATGTCCTGCAAAGGCGTTATCAGATCCTGTCTATTCGTCAGCAAATTGACTTAGCTGGAGACAGGGAACCAGCGCCCTTAGCCCACCTCCTTCATGCAGGGATGCAGGTGGCAATTGTTGGAGCAGGCGCATCGGTCGGAAAAGAAGGAGCCCCACGTGAGGTCGGGGCTCTTCTAGCTGGTCGCTTGGCGAAGGGATTCTCACTAGCTCTCAAAGAGCGAAAAGTCTTGATCGCCTGTGGAGCTGGAGCTGGTTTAGCTGCGGTCTATCAGGTTCCCTTTGCCAGTAGCTTGTTTGTCTTTGAGACCTTAGGGCTCGCCTTCAGTTGGCAGAACTATCTACTGGTTTTGACCAGTACTTATCTGGCCACCTGGGTCGCTCAGCCCATCGTTGGTCAGGGAGCCGTTTATCACCTGTCCGCAGTTTCATGGTCGGCTAGCGGCTTCTTACAGGCTATTGTGATTGCTTTCTTGGTCACTCCCTTGGCTCTGGTCTTTGCTTTCCTCGCCAAGCGAGCTAGTCACAAACGGCGGAAGGATATGACGATTCTTTGGGCTCTTCCTCTAGCCTTTCTAGTGCTGGGGAGCCTAGTAGCCTTTTTCCCCATCTTTATGGGAAATGGCCAGGTACTAGCGCAAGCCCTCTTGTCTAGCCAGTCGATTCCTTATCTTCCACTGGCTCTTGCAGTGAAGGGACTTCTGGTTTATCTCCTCTTGCGCAATGGTGCCTATGGGGGAACCTTGACACCATCCTTTGCCCTTGGGATTGGATCTGGCTATCTAGTGACCTTGCTTTTGACAGTTCTTGGGATTCATCTAGATCCAGCTATAGGGATGTTACTTGGAGCGACCGTCTTTTTAGGAACGACCTTAGATGCTCCTCTGACAGCTATTGCCCTGAGTCTTGGATTTACTGGCCAAGCTTGGAGTTTGACAATCCCGCTTGTACTTGTAGCTGGTCTATCTTATGTGATTCGAAAGAGATGGGAGAAGAAATGATGAAGGTACATTTTGTACTGCATGAAACTTTTGAAGTGCCGGGTGCTTATCTAAAATGGGCACAGGAGCGTGGCCATCAGGTGACCACGACCAAAGTCTATGAGAACGAAGCCCTACCAGAGACAGTGGATGAGATTGACTTTTTGATCGTCATGGGAGGACCTCAATCGCCAGATGAAGATCGAGAAGCTTTTCCATACTACGATCCTCAGGCAGAGATCGAGTTGATTCAAAAAGCCATGAAGGCAGATCGTTATATTGTTGGGGTCTGTCTTGGTGCCCAGCTCCTGTCTGTTGCTTATGGCGCAGAGTATGAACACAGCCCTGAGCGCGAGATTGGGGTTTATCCTGTGAACTTGACGCCTGAAGGACTCACAGATCTGCATGTCGGTGAGTTTGGAGCAACTCTTGAAACCGGTCACTGGCATGGTGATATGCCCGGATTGACAGAAGATGCTGTTGTTCTTGCGACCAGTCAAGGCTGTCCACGTCAGATTATTCGCTTTAGTCCGAAACACTATGCCTTCCAAGCCCACTTGGAATTTGATCCAGAAGCAGTTGATCTCTTGATTGCTGCTGACGGTGAAGATGTTTTGGAAGAACAAAGCCAAAACCTGACCTTTGTTCAAAAACCTGAAGCCATTCGTGTTTACGATTATCGAGAAATGAATGCCAAACTCTATGCGTTTTTGGATTCATTAACAAATTAAATATAAAAAGGAAAGGAAGAGCATGTGTTCTGATTTGAACACGAGCGGAAAGCTCTCCTAATTACTCAATAAAAAAAGAAAGGATGGGTTTACCGTATTCGCTGAACTGAATACGGGCGGAGAACTGTGTAAAAAAGATAAACTGTCTAGCATCTGCGATGCGTCGTCAGTTTCCTATTTTTACTTTGTTCTCTGTCGCCTGTCCTGTATATAAAAAATGAAAGGAAAGGGAGTTCGGGTTTGAAATTGAACCCGAGCTAGAGGCTATGTAAAAAAGATAAATCCTCCTAGATGCGATGCATCTTTGTCGGATTTCCTATTTTTACTTTGCCTTTTTAATGCCTATTCTAAAAAATAAAAAAGAAAGGTAGAGCATGTGTTCTAATTTGAACACGAGCGGAAAGCTCGGAAAATAGATAATCTGACTGAGAAATCAGGATTTCTCGTCAGATTCCTAATTTTCAGTCGCTTTCTGGTCGCTCTTTGTATCATAAACTATGTCTATCCATATTGCTGCTAAGCGGGGTGAAATTGCTGATAAAATTCTTCTTCCTGGGGATCCTCTTCGTGCGAAATTTATTGCTGAGAATTTCCTTGAAGACGCTGTTTGCTTCAACGAAGTCCGTAACATGTTTGGTTACACAGGTACTTATAAAGGTCACCGTGTTTCTGTTATGGGAACTGGAATGGGGATGCCATCTATCTCTATCTATGCGCGTGAGTTGATTGTCGACTACGGTGTGAAGAAATTGATCCGTGTGGGAACGGCTGGTTCTTTGAACGAGGATGTGCATGTTCGTGAATTGGTCTTGGCACAAGCTGCCGCAACCAACTCAAATATCATCCGCAACGACTGGCCTCAATACGATTTCCCACAAATCGCTAGCTTTGATCTTTTAGACAAGGCTTACCACATTGCCAAAGACCTTGGTATGACGACTCACGTCGGCAATGTTTTGTCATCAGATGTCTTCTATTCAAACTATGGTGAAAAGAACATCGAGCTTGGTAAATGGGGTGTGAAAGCTGTAGAAATGGAAGCAGCAGCCCTTTACTATCTTGCTGCTCAACACCATGTGGATGCCCTTGCTATCATGACGATTTCAGATAGTTTGGTCAATCCAGATGAGGACACAACCGCTGAAGAACGTCAAACTACTTTCACAGACATGATGAAAGTCGGTCTTGAGACCTTGATTGCAGACTAATGGCAAAATTCTTTCATGATGAATGGCTCTACGATCTCCAAAATTATCACTACAGCCGGGCTCTGCGCTCTATCAAACAGCAGGAAGAAGTACCGGATTTGTTGGTAAGCTTACTACAGTTAATGGCGGAGCGTCGAGAGCTTAATATCCAACCTGTCATGAATCAAAAGTTGAGAACCGAGTTGCTAGAAGCGACTGGTTTTCAGCTTTTTTGGCATGAAGATCCAGAAGATGAGCAGTTGGCCAATTATCTTTATGACTTAGAGGCGAAGTTGCGAAATGAGCAGATTATTGACTTTGTTCGTGCCGTCAGCCCAGCTATCTATCGGATCTTTATGCGATTGATTCAGTTGAAAATTCCTGATATTACAAACTATATTCATAACTCCAAAGAGTCCAGTTATGACCGTTGGAAGTTTGAGAGCCTGCATGCGTCCGACAATCCTATCCTGCAGCAATTCCACAGCGAAAGTGTGGTCAATTCGTCCAGTTTGACGGAGTTGATTGTGCAGTTGGATTTGCCAGATAGCGTCAAAGTTGCGGCCCAACAATTGCGGGAGTTAGAAAAATCAGTTCGCAACCCCCTGGCCCACTTGATCAAGCCCTTTGATGAGGAAGAGCTCCATCGGACGACGGGTTTCTCTTCTCAGGATTTTATGAAGAATTTGATTGACCTTGCAAGCTACACAGGCATCCATTATGATCAAGTTAACTTTTATTTTGATCAGGCCAATGCTGTGATGGAAGAGCTACTAAAGGAGAAGTAGATGGATAAGTTTGCTCAACTACAGGAGATGATTGATCAGAGTCAACGGATTGTGTTTTTCGGAGGGGCAGGAGTTTCCACGGAGTCAAATATTCCAGATTTTCGAAGCTCAGACGGTGTCTATAGTGTTCAGGTAGGGCGGCATTTGACAGCTGAGCAATTGGTCTCCCATACCATGTTTGAGCGCTATCCAGAGGACTTTTTCGACTTTTACAAGAAGTACTTGCTCTACCCAGATGCCAAGCCCAATGCAGCTCATCGGTATCTGGCCCGACTTGAAGAGACCGGTAAGCTCCAGGCAGTGGTGACACAAAATATTGATAGTCTCCATGAAATGGCTGGGTCAAAAAGGGTCTTGAAACTCCATGGCAGTGCTGATCGCAATTACTGTACGGGTTGCCAGCGATTTTATGATTTGGAGGCCTTCCTAGCTTTAGAAGGCCCAGTTCCCCACTGTCTGGACTGTGACAAGGTGGTCAAGCCTGATGTGACCCTCTACGAGGAGCCTCTCGATATGGACGTCTTTAGCCAAGCAGCCCAAGCCATCCAAGAGGCTGATATGCTGATTATCGGTGGAACCTCTCTCGTGGTCTACCCAGCAGCCAGCTTGATCCAGTATTTCCGAGGGAAGAAGCTGGTTGTCATCAATAAAACCAGTATCCCACAAGATAAGCAAGCAGACCTAGTTATCGAAGGAAAAATTGGCCAAGTATTTTCACAATTAAGACAATAAAAAATATCTGAGTGAACATGGATCACTCAGATATTTTTTATTTATCAAACTTCACTTCCTCAAGCAAGTACTCGATGAATTTTTCTCCCATTTTTGAGAGGGCTGTTTTTTCATGTTTGATGTAGACCAGCTCGATCGGGTCTTCGATATCAAGGGGAATGGAGACGATGTTATTTCCGTTGAGATTGCTGTTGAGGATCCCGGTCGCAATGGTGTAGCCATCTAGACCAATCAAGAGATTAAAGAGGGTCGCCCGGTCACTAACGACGATGGATTTCTTATGATGCTCTTGAGAGAGGATCTCTTCTGAGAAGTAGAAGGAATTGTGGGTTCCTTGGTCATAGCTAAGGTATGGGAAATCTTCCAGATCTGAAAGGTGAACGATCTCCTTCTTGGCAAGAGGATTGGTCTTGCTGACAAAGATATGAGGCTGGGCTGTAAAGAGGTGGGTAGCAACCAGGTGATTATCATCCAACATCTTAGAGAGGACATCTCGGTTGTAGCTATTCAAAAAGAGTACGCCAACTTCGCTTCGGAAATTCTTGACGTCATCGATGATCTCCCAAGTCCTCGTCTCCCGTAGGAAGAGCTCGTATTTTTCCATGTCGCTTTTCTTCAATAGAGAAACAAAGGCCTCAACCACGAAGGCGTAGTGCTGTGAAGAGACACTGAAAAGCTCACGAGAACCCACAGGATTTTTATAGCGCTCGGACAAGAGGTCAATCTGCTCCACCACCTGGCGGGCATAAGAGAGGAACTCCATTCCATCGCGGGTCAAAGTGATCCCTTTAGGATTCCGGATAAAGATTTCAATCCCCATCTCATTTTCCAAGTCCTTAACGGCATTAGAAAGGCTAGGTTGCGTGATGAAGAGTTGTTTTGCGGCCTCATTCATAGAGCCAGTTTCGACGATTTTGATAATGTATTGTAATTGTTGTATTCTCATGCTTTTATTTTAACATAAAAGAGCGCGTTTTTCCCGTAAAATGTGGTCTTTCAAGGACTGTATCAGAGAATAACGCAGGCTGAGGTAGGTAATAGGAAGTAGGCTAGATCAAATATTTAAAAATGGAAAATTGGGAACAAAATCTCCATCTGGGGACTGATTTTGATGGAAAAATACAGTTTTGCCTTGCTTAAGGTAGGATCCGATTGATAGAATGGTAAAAAATTGATTGAGGAGATCATATGAAAAAACTAGTGTCCTGGTATAAGAAAAAGGATAAGGAATTGGAATCCCATTTCACAGCCGGTCTGTTACAGATCAATTTTGTGACCAATGCTCTGATTCTATTGGCCTTTTACATCTATTTGGTCATTAGTCAGTCGATCTATGCTCTATCGGATCCATTTATCCAATTTAGTTTTTGGGAGATCATTGCCTTTACCATGAAGATCTTGCCCTACGGTCTAACCGTAGCACTCTTTGTTCCCAATATTTTTGTCATCATTTATGGGATAGGTCGGTGGTCTAGCCTCCAGTTCAAAGAAGCAGAGGAAGAAGCTCTCAAAGATCCAGAACTGTTTGAGGATAGAGGGCCAGTGAAGGGCGAAGAACTGATAGAAGAGGATACATTCACAATTGAAACATCAAGTCCTAAGCCTGTCAAAAAGAAAAAGCAACAGCCTACTATTGTTCTTTGGTTTGGTCTCTTTGGTTGCTTTCTCGAAGCGATTTTCATTTACATCGTCAAGGAGATGACCTTTTACGATTGGAGTGAGAGTTTGGTCAATTCTCAGAAGCATGCCCTGATCTGGTCTGGCGCCTATCCAACCTTCTTCACACTAGCAGCTCTTACTTTACTTGCCTTGATTATCTATTCCTACCGGGATGCGAACTCACTTTCGCCGTTAGCAAATATCTTCTGCATCAGTGGCATTCTAGGAGGAGTGGTTCTTCTCTTAGTTTTTGATAATCAACTGCAGGTAGCAAGTTTTCACACCTTTTTCTTACTGATCTATTCCATCCATCTCTTATGGGTTCGCATCAAGGAGTGGCAGGAAGATCGAACAGAGATAAGCTATGAGAATCGTCTGCTTCAATGGCTCCATCAGCTCTTAAACAAGTCGCGCAACTGGCCTTGGTTAGCGGTCCTTGTTGCCCTTCCAACCCTTGCTCTCGTCGTCCTTATTCTTATGCTCTTTGGGCAGCAGCCGGATTCCATGATCAAGGCCTGGACCAATACAGCTGACTGGGCCTTCTCACAGAAGATCCCTCCTCAGAATCTCATCATTGATGAGCACTATCTCTGTACAGTTGCGGCTGGTGGCCATGAAAATGTTGTCAAGCCCCAGCGGATGGGCGTCCGCCACGGACATCCAGTTGTTGTCAATCGCCAGCTTTGTATTGCCAATGCCTTTGAACAGGTACTAGAAGAAAAGACGCCACGATTCCATCGCTTCTTGCGTTGCAATTACGACCGCTATGGCTATCCCTTTGCCAAACATATCAAGCAGAAATGGGCCATGGACCTGATCTATTACCTAATGAAACCGTTGGAATGGCTCTTTTTACTGGTTCTTTATCTAGTCGATCGTAAGCCTGAAAACCGAATTGCTATGCAATACATTAAACCAATCCCAGAAGATTTTGATCCCAAGAAAGCTTCGTAAGCTAGCGATTTCTACTTGACAAGTGACAAGGAGCGCGATATAATGAGACAAATTTAACCTTTAAGAGGTCCAGAGAGGCCTGCAAGGAAAGACGGAATAAAGATCAGCGGACGGAGTCTAGCTGATCATTTGTGGGACCTTGCTTTTGCGAGGTCTTTTTTGCTGGAAGAAAGAAGAGGAAACCAATGGTCAGTGACAGTTGTAAAAAACGCTTTGGCAAAATCATGATGGAAGAGATGGAGCTGGTTGCTCAAGAGGAGATCGCTCCGCGCATCTATTCTATGATCTTGAAGGGGGAAATGGTGGAGCAGATGCTGCCAGGTCAATTCCTTCATATCCGCGTCCCTGATGGGTCCAAGCTCCTTCGTCGTCCGATTTCAATTTCTGAGATTGACCGTAAGACACAGACGTGTCGCTTGATCTACCGCATCGAAGGTGGGGGGACAGCTATCTTTTCCCAATTGCCAATCGGTAGCAAACTCAGTGTCATGGGGCCTCAGGGAAATGGTTTTGATCTCACCAATCTCGGCCAAGGTAAGAAAGCCTTGATCATCGGTGGCGGGATCGGTGTTCCTCCTTTGGTCCAGGTGGCCAAACAACTCCATGAGCAAGGGGTGGAAGTTGAAGTGGTTGTCGGCTTTGCGACCAAAGAAGCCGTCATTTTGGAAGAAGAGCTTTCTCAGCTTGCTCATGTCACTGTAACGACAGACGATGGGACTTATGGCACTAAGGGCTATGTCTCTACGGTCATTGATCAGATGGACAAGGAGTTTGATGCTATCTATTCTTGTGGAGCACCTGGCATGCTCAAATATGTCAATACCAAATTTCACGACCATCCCCGCGCCTACATTTCTATGGAATCGCGTATGGCTTGTGGGATGGGTGCTTGCTACGCCTGTGTAGTGCATCTGGAAAATGAAAGTCAGGCAGCCAATAAGCGCGTGTGTGAAGACGGTCCAGTCTTTGAAACTGGTACGATCGTGATGTAGGGAGGAAAGTATGACAAGTAATCGATTAGCTGTATCCTTACCAGGATTAGACTTGAAAAACCCCATTATTCCGGCATCTGGCTGTTTTGGCTTTGGTCAAGAATATGCCAAATACTATGACTTAGACCTGCTTGGATCCATCATGATCAAGGCGACAACTGCTGAAGCTCGTTTTGGCAATCCAACGCCACGTGTCGCTGAGACGCCTGCTGGCATGCTCAATGCCATTGGGCTCCAAAATCCAGGCGTAGAAGTGGTCCTGGCGGAAAAACTTCCTTGGTTGGCTCAACATTATCCAGACCTACCGATTATTGCCAATGTAGCCGGCTTCTCCAACGAAGAGTATGCGACGGTATCAGGCAAGATCTCGCAAGCGCCAAATGTCAAGGCCATTGAGCTCAATATCTCTTGTCCAAATGTAGACCATGGCAACAATGGCCTCTTAATCGGGCAGGTTCCTGAGTTGGCCTATGCGGCTGTGAAAGCAGCGGTAGAAGCGTCCTCAGTCCCTGTCTATGTCAAGTTAACGCCTAGTGTAGCAGACATCACGCAGGTCGCAAAAGCAGCAGAGGATGCAGGGGCGACTGGTTTGACCATGATCAATACCTTGGTCGGCATGCGCTTTGACCTCAAGACTGGTAAGCCCATCATTGCCAATGGAACCGGAGGCATGTCGGGTCCAGCTGTTTTCCCAGTTGCTTTGAAACTTATCCGCCAGGTTGCTCAATCCACTAAACTTCCGATTATCGGAATGGGAGGTGTCGATTCAGCCGAAGCAGCCATTGAAATGATGATTGCAGGGGCCTCTGCGATTGGAGTTGGAACCGCTAATTTCACTGATCCTTATGCATGTCCAACCATCATCGAAGATCTGCCACAAGTCATGGATCGCTATGGTATTGATACCCTTGAGAACTTCCGAAAACATGTACGGGAAAATCTACTGTAAATCCTTGACTTTTCCCAAATATCGTACTACAATAAATAAAAACCTTTAAAGCAGTCCAGAGAGGCTCCTAAGGTCTAGACGGTGAATCATGGTAGTTGTTCCTACCTAATTTTCGTGTAACCTTGCCTCGGGCAAGGTTTTTTTGTAGATAAAATGATCAATCAAAAAAGGAGTAATCCATGCGTGAAGAACGTCCTATTATCGCCCTTGACTTCCCAGCTTTCGAGGATGTCAAACACTTTTTAGAGCATTTTCCAGAAGACGAAAAATTATTTGTAAAAATCGGAATGGAATTTTTCTATGCAGTTGGTCCTGAAATTGTACATTACCTCAAAGGGCTTGGACACAGTATTTTCCTTGATTTAAAATTGCATGATATCCCAAATACAGTCAAATCAGCCATGTCCGTACTGGGGACTTTCGGAGTAGATATGGTGACAGTTCACGCAGCCGGTGGTGTAGAGATGATGCGCGAAGCCAAGGCAGCTCTTGGTGAAGGGGCTAAGTTGGTAGCCGTGACCCAGTTGACTTCTACCAGTGAAGAAGACATGCGTGATTGCCAAAACATCCAAACAACGGTCCAAGAATCTGTAGTTAATTACGCTCGCAAGGCCCAAGAAGCAGGCTTGGATGGCGTTGTTTGTTCAGCCCACGAAGTAGCCTTGATCAAGGATGCCACTTCATCAGACTTTGTCTGTGTCACACCAGGGATTCGTCCTGCTGGAGCTGAAATCGGTGACCAAAAACGGGTTATGACCCCACAAGAAGCCCATAAAATTGGCTCTGACTATATTGTCGTTGGACGCCCAATCATCCAAGCAGAAAACCCATGGGACGCTTACCATGAAATTAAGAGACAGTGGAATGCGTAAGAGCTACTAAAAGTGAAACTTTTGTAGCTCTACGGAAAGTCCTATGGGACCTTTCCTAACGCATTCACTAGATTTAGAGTATAAAAATAATCGTTTTATCCTCTAAATCGTCGGAATAATCGGAGCCCGATAGGGCCTTCTCTAAACTATTCACTAACTTAGTTGAAAGAAAATTATCGTTTCTTTCAACTAAGTGTCGGAACTTAAAAAGTCCATGGGATCTTCCCTAACGCGTTCACTAACCTGTAATGTTGTTGTTTAAATCAAAAAATGATTTAATTCGTATATGATTAAAATCGTAAAAAGGAGTCGTCATGTCATTAGCTAAAGATATTGCTAGCCATCTTTTGAAAATCGAAGCAGTTTATTTGAAACCAGAAGAACCTTTTACTTGGGCATCTGGGATCAAATCCCCTATTTATACAGATAACCGTGTAACCCTCGCTTATCCAGAAACTCGTACCTTGATCGAAAATGGATTTGTAGATAAAATCAAGGAAGCTTTCCCTGAAGTTGAAGTGATTGCAGGTACAGCAACTGCAGGGATTCCTCATGGTGCTATCATTGCGGACAAGATGAATTTGCCATTTGCCTACATTCGTAGCAAACCAAAAGACCACGGTGCTGGAAATCAAATTGAAGGCCGTGTACCACAAGGTCAAAAGATGGTCGTAGTGGAAGATTTGATTTCTACTGGTGGATCTGTCTTGGATGCTGTCGCAGCTGCCAAGCGTGAAGGGGCGGACGTTCTTGGTGTGGTTGCCATCTTCACCTACCAATTGGAGAAAGCCGATAAGAAATTTGCGGAAGCTGGCGTTCAACTTGAAACCTTGTCTAACTACACAGAATTGATTCATTTAGCAGAAGAACAAGGTTACATCACTTCTGAAGGTTTAGAGTTGTTACACCGTTTTAAGGAAAACCAAGAAACTTGGCAAGATAAATAATAGGACGGAAGCGTTTCTAACGCTTCTTTTTTATACTCTTTTCACTAGTTGGTGGTTAACTTGATTCTCAAAGTAAAATCCGGTATGATAGTAGTAATTGTTTTTATGGATGAAGGAAAAACTATTTTTAAGGGAGAATAAGATGTCAAAAGAACATTATTTGCAAATGAAGAAACAGGCTCAGGTCTGGTTTTCTGTTAATATCGTCATCAGTTTGATCGCTATTGCAGGAGGAATTTTAGTGGTCATTAGTAAATCACGTCATATTCCATTTTTATTGATGGCCTTGGGGGCACTGACTTTAATGAACCAAGTCTTGGTTACCCCCGCTTTCAACGCAAAAAAAGAAGCTGAGGAAGAACATCCAGAATGGAAGAGCTTGTCTACTAAAGATACTAAACTTCCTGTGGAGAATCTGCAGAAAGGGGTTTTGGTATCAGCTACGGCTCTTCTGATTGTCATTATTGGCTTCTTCATGTTCTATCGTCCTCTTCCGACAACAGACGCAGGAACTGAAGTGATCAAAACCTATCGCGAGATCCAGTCTGTGCCAGAAAATTCAACAGAAAAAGGATCTAGCACAGCCTCTAATTTAACTCCGAAAGATGTTCAAACCTTACAAGAATTGAAGGAAGAAATCGAATCCAATGCTCCATCAGATTCAAATTCACTAGATATAAACAAAGCAAAAGATCTTGCAGAAAAAGCGCAGCAACAGAATTGGTTGAAAAGGGGAGAGTAAGATTACTTTTCAAGTGGTTTGAAATCAACTAGTTTTTGTGAAAGGGTAAAAAACAAATGACAGTAACAAAATTCTGGCTTAGTTTGGGCATTCTGACCCTTGTTTTCTTGATCATTCTGCTTATCTTTTACACCTTGTATCGTCGTGAAATTAAAGTGAAAACAGAATCAACCGCAAAAATTATAGGAGAAGTAGTTGCTTTTGATTCCAAAAATCAACTGCTTATTTCTCTGCCTGTGGTGGAGTATCAGGTCGGGGGCGAAAGATACCAAAAGACCTTCACCTATGCTTATTTTAGGGAGACTTCTTCCAAATTTAGGCAGGCCAATGTTTTCGATAGAACCTATGTTCTTGGAGCCGGCAAAAATCTGGATTTGCGGATGATATTCCCAATCGGGTCTCCCATGACAGTCTTTTATAATCCAGTCGACCCACAGATCGGTTTTGTCGAACGATATGCCGGCTTAGTCGGTTTCTATAAAATCGGAATGATTCTAACGGTTGGAATTTATCTTGTATTATTATGTATTTTAATCCTAGTATTTTAGGTCTGTTAGTTAAGGTTAAGAGTTAAAAAATACTTCGATAAAATGAGTATGTTTATAAATTACATTTCAGAACAGTTTTTCTTTGCACTTTACAGTTGATAGTCAGTCCAAAACAGCAGAAATGCTGTTTTTTTGATATAATGGACCTATGTTATCGAAAAGTAAACGTATTCTATTTTGGATGCTTCATGTTGTCATGTTGCTAGTGATGGTCCACTGGTTCTTGATCAGTGTGACCTATCTGAGAGAGATTTCATGGCTAGCCATTTTAGGTGCTGGATTGCTATTTCTGCTAGCCTGGCTGAAACGCGATGGGCTAAAGAGTGCCTTTGCTTGGTTGACTCGGCATAAAAAAGGCTTCTTACTTGGAGCGGTTGTCTTTCAGTTGATTGTTATGGTTTGTGCGGAGCTCTTTATCCGTCGGGATGCTGCGGTTGTTTTCAAAGGGGCTTTTGATCTTCTTAAGCAATCTTCTATCACCAACTACCTCAGTCGCAATCCCAATAACATTCCGCTCTTTCTTTACGAGAAGTTTTTCTATGTTTTATTTGGCTCTAGCGGTCTGTGGGTCATGCAGGCTCTCAATATCCTCTATGTCAATCTGGGTGCAGTCCTCTTGTACAAGCTGTCCCAGAAGCATTTCAATCAAAAAACGGCTGATCTAGTCTATCTCTTCTATGTGAGCTTGATCTGTTACTCGCCTTATTTCTATTCCATGTATACGGACATTCCGCCGCTTCCTTTGATCGCTCTTCAGTTATGGTGGGCCTTGGATCTCTTGAAGGAAGACCAAGCAAGCATCTCTTGGAAAAAGATAGTTGGCTTGGGCATCTTATCTGGCCTATCCATGTTGATTCGTCCAACGACAATTATTGTCTTGATTGCCTTTTGGACTGTGCTTTTCTTTAGAGGAAATTGGAAGGCCTTTGGAAAGATTGCTACGGTGACCGTGGTGATGACGGGCTTTGTCTTTGCAGGATTGAATACGGCGGTCAATCATCAAAGAGTTGTACCGATCTTGAAACAAGAAGGGCTGGCTAAAGGACCTCTCTTGTTTATCAATCTGGGCTTGACGGATATGGGCCACAATCAAGAAGATATGAAAGAAGGCTTGTTGGCCTATATCGATGAGGATAAGCGCTCGGATTACAACAATGGACTCTTTAAAAAAGAAAATGTGATCAAAGAAATCAAGCGCCGTCTCAAGGAGTACGGTCCGTTCGGTTTGATCGGGCATATCTACTACAAGCAATCCTTGACGGTAGCAGAAGGAACCCTGGGCTGGCTCTACCGAGATGTAGAGTATGAGAAGACGCCTTTTATCAATCCTCTCTATGCACCCCTGACTAAAAATAATGGTCTGGCAAAATGGGTGCGGACCTATTTTCTCAGCATTGATCGCCCGCAGTACAGGTATTATGAATTTGTCAAGCAGCTGATCTGGATCGTCCTATCAGCTGGTTTGGTTGGAGCTTATCTCAAACGCCGAGATACAGATGACTTTAACTTCCTTTCCTTAGCGGTTTTTGGTGGCTTGCTCTTCTTAACCATCTTTGAAGGAGGGAAGACCCGCTACCTCATCCAATTCTTACCGCAAATTTTATTAATCGCTTCGATCGGTCTAGCAGGATTTACCAAGAAAGAAAATACATAAAACACCTGCTTGTTTGACAGGCAGAAAAAGAGAGTGGGACAGAAATCGGTAATTCGTTAGAATTCGATTTCGTCGTCCCACCTCCGCACAGTTGAGTAGGGCTGTAAAAGCTGATGGGATCAGCGTAGTAGAGCCCACTCAACCACTGCGTCTTGCTCGACAATTCAAAAATAATTGAGAGGCTAGGACTTTTGTCCAGCCTCTTTTTTATCCAGTGGATCTGCACCAAATGTGGTATAATGAAAGGTAAGAATTTATTGGATAGCGGAGAGTTTCCATGCAGCATTCACCCTGGCATGAAGCCATCAAATCCCATCTTCCAGAAGGGTATTTTCACCAGATCAATGACTTTATGAATGAAGTCTATAGCAAAGGAGTGGTTTATCCACCGCGTGACAAGGTCTTTAAGGCCTTGCAGACGACAGAGATGGATCAGGTCAAGGTCTTGATCTTAGGCCAAGATCCTTACCATGGACCGGATCAAGCGCAGGGCTTAAGTTTCTCTGTTCCAGATCATGTACCAGCGCCGCCTTCTTTGCAAAATATTCTCAAAGAATTGCGCTCAGATATTGGAGAGAAGCGGTCGCATGATCTGACCTCTTGGGCGGAGCAAGGGGTGCTCTTGCTCAATGCCTGTTTGACGGTTCCAGCTGGTCAGGCTAATGGTCATGCAGGACAAATTTGGGAGCCTTTCACAGATGCTGTGATCAAGGTGGTCAATGAGTTGGAGGAGCCAGTTGTCTTTATCCTCTGGGGATCTTATGCCCGTAAGAAAAAGCCGCTGATTACCCACGATCGACATTTGGCCCTTGAATCAGCTCACCCAAGTCCTTTATCGGCCTACCGAGGATTCTTTGGTTCCCAACCCTTTTCAAAAACCAATCAATTTTTGAAAGAGGCGGGACGCGAGCCGATTGATTGGTTAAGATAGGAGAAAGAAATGCCACAATTAGCAACGATTTGTTACATTGACAATGGGAAAGAATTTCTCATGTTGCATCGCAATAAAAAGCCCAATGATGTCCATGAAGGTAAATGGATCGGAGTTGGTGGAAAATTAGAACGCGGAGAAACCCCACAGGAGTGTGCTGCGCGTGAGATTTTTGAGGAGACCGGCCTGAAAGCAAAGCCAGTCTTGAAAGGGATCATTACTTTCCCTGAGTTTACTCCAGATCTGGATTGGTACACCTATGTCTTCAAGGTAACTGAGTTTGAAGGGGATCTCATCGAGTGTAACGAAGGAACCTTGGAGTGGGTACCTTATGATCAAGTCCTATCAAAACCAACCTGGGAAGGGGACCACACCTTTGTCGAGTGGTTGTTGGAGGATAAACCCTTCTTTTCAGCAATGTTTCGCTATGACGGCGACCGCTTGTTAGAGTCGCATGTTGATTTTTATGAATAAAGGAGAATACAATGGTTGTCATTAAAAATGGTCGCGTAATGGATCCCAAGACTGGCTTGGATCAAGTCTGTGATCTTCGCATTGAAGGAAAGAAAATTGTAGAGATCGCTGAGAACCTCCCAACGGATGGGCAAGAAGTCCTTGATGCTACTGGTCTGGTTGTGGCACCTGGTTTGATCGATGTACACGTGCATTTCCGCGAACCCGGTCAAACTCATAAAGAAGACATCCATACGGGTGCCTTAGCCGCAGCTGCTGGTGGTTTTACTCGAGTGGTCATGATGGCCAATACCAATCCGACCATTTCAGATATTGCAACTTTAGAGGAAGTCTTAGCTTCTGCAGCCAAGGAAAATCTTCACATTCATACGGTTGCGACGGTGACTAAGAACTTTGACGGTCAACACCTGACAGATTTTGAAGGCCTCCTTAAGGCAGGTGCAGTGGGATTTTCAGATGATGGGATTCCTCTTCAAAGCACCAAGGTTGTCCGTGAAGCTTTGGAAGAAGCTAAGCGTCTAGGAACCTTTATTAGTCTGCATGAAGAAGACCCTAAGTTGAATGGCATTCTTGGTTTGAATGAGAACATTGCTAAGGAACACTTCCATGTCTGTGGTGCGACAGGTGTAGCCGAATATTCAATGGCTGCGCGTGATGCCATGATTGCCCATGCGACAGGTGCTCACCTCCATATCCAACACCTTTCCAAGGAAGAAAGCGTCAAAGTGGTGGAATTTGCCCAAGGATTAGGAGCTCATGTAACGGCAGAAGTGGCACCTCAACACTTTTCGAAAACAGAAAGTCTGCTCTTGACTAAGGGAAGCAATGCTAAGATGAATCCACCTCTTCGCTTGGAATCTGACCGTCTAGCAGTGATTGAAGGCTTGAAGTCAGGCGTTATCTCCGTGATTGCGACTGACCACGCGCCTCACCATGCGGATGAGAAGAATGTTCCTGATATTACCAAAGCACCATCTGGAATGACTGGGCTTGAAACTTCGCTTTCTCTTGGTTTGACCTACTTGGTGCATGCTGGCCATTTAAGCTTGATGCAGTTGCTTGAAAAGATGTCCTATAATCCAGCACGTCTCTATGATTTTGATGCTGGCTATATCGCAGTGGATGGACCGGCAGATTTAACCATCTTTGATCCAGAAGCAGATCGTCTGGTATCGGATCATTTCGCTTCAAAAGCAGGCAATTCACCATTTGTAGGTGAAACATTAAAAGGGAAAGTTGCTTATACTATCTGTGATGGACAAGTGATTTTTCAAGGATAAGCGATCGTATTCATATGAATCTTAAAAAAATGATGCAAGGCTTGGTTTTCTTTTTAACCAGCCTTCTTGTCTTTGTCTTTCTATTTCGTGCTTTGCTACCAACTGCATCTCCTCGTATGACCAAGCCCAAAACGGCTGCGAAAGAAATCACCTATACTTATGTAGCTCTAGGAGATTCACTGACCGAAGGAGTAGGGGATAGCACCAAGCAAGGAGGCTTTGTGCCCATCCTTGCCCAAAGTCTGTCTAATGAAAATGACGGCCAGTACCAGCCTGTCAACTATGGTGTAGCTGGAAATACAAGTGCTCAGATTTTAGATCGACTCAAGAAGCAAACAGACCTTCAGAAGGATCTCAAGAAGGCGCATGTCATGACCTTAACGGTTGGAGGAAATGATCTACGCAAAATTGTTGTCGATCATCTGAGTGATTTTTCTCTATCAGATATCCGAAAACCTCTCAAGAATTATACAGCTAACCTCAAAGAAATTATCACAAAAGCAAGAAAGGACAACCCCCATCTTCCTATTTATGTAGTGGGGATCTACAATCCTCTTTACCTGAATTTTCCTGAATTAACCAGTATTCAGACGGCTGTAGATCGTTGGAATGAGACAACGGAAGAAACCATCGCGCAATTTGATCAGGTCTATTTCGTTCCTATCAATGATCTGCTCTATAAAGGAATTGATGGCAAAATGGGCGTGTCAGAAATTAGTGACGGAAAGACAACCGTTATCAATGATGCCCTGTATGAAGAGGATAGTTTTCACCCCAACAATACGGGCTATGAAAAGATGAAACAAGCAATATTGGAGAAAATCAATGCCACGAAGAAAACTTGGAGTCAAAAATAATCCCATAAAAGAGAAGATCCCCTTCCTTCAAAAAATCAATATTTGGAAATGGTTGTTTTTAGGATTGGTCAGCCTTCTCTTAGCCTTCACTATAGTTGTGCAAGGACGCTTAGCGACGCCAAGAGAAGATGTTAGCCAGCTTCATCAAGCAGTTGGCACCAAAGATGTCAAAGTTGGAACCATGACAACGACTCGTGATCAACTCAATGACACTATCAAATCGCTTCTGAAAAAATATAAGCTGTCCGACTACAAGGTCTATGCGGACAATCAGCAAATCCTATTAGAAGGACAGTTGAGTCTCTTGGGGAAGGATTATCCCTTATACATTTACTTTCAACCATCCAAATTGGAAAATGGGAACATCCTCTTGACGGTGAAGGATTTTTCAGTTGGAACCTTTCAAATTCCACAAAGGATGGTTTTGCAGCTTTTGAGCAAGAATAAAACTATTCCAGAATTTATCCAAATTTCACCAAAGCAGTCTACCATCACCATTGTATTGCCAGAAATTGACAATGACTTTGGAATCTATGTCAAGGCCAATACCATTGATCTCTATAATGACAAGATCGTTTTTGATTTGTATCAGAAGAAGTAAAGTAACAGGGTCTATTTAGATTGATGGAAAATTGTATTTTACATAAAACAACTAGAATGATGCTGAAAATAAAAACGATAGTTACTATTAGGCTTATTCAATAAATATTGAAACTTTCCGCCGTGAGAAAAGTGCTAGAAACACTTTTGTTTCTAGCACTCGGAATTATTGAGACCTTAGGCTCAATAATTAGTCATGGAACTTCTTTGAAGTTCGCTGACGTCCGTCTTCACCTAAGGAAAGTTTTTAAGATGACTTTATCTTCAATCTAACTAGAACCGAAAGCTCTATTTTGTTTCTATTCAAAAAATTCAGAATATTGTAGAAAATTCTTGACATTGCTTTTTCCCTATGCTAAAATACTAAACAAGACATTGAACAAAGGAGAAAGTCAAACATGAAAACAGCTAAGTTTATTCAATTTGCTTTGTTGTTGAGGTATAAGGGCTAGTGCAGAAGCATTAGTCCTGTTTGGCTTACCAAGCGGGCAAAAACATCTCGCTTGGTTAACCGAGTGAGATGTTTTTCTTTATATCCACTACATAGAAATGAGGAGACCCTATGCGTAAAGTTGAATTTTTAGATACCAGCCTTCGGGATGGCGAACAGACTCCAGGAGTTAATTTTTCTATCAAAGAAAAGATTGCCATTGCTAAACAATTGGAAAAGTGGGGCATTTCTGCTATTGAAGCAGGTTTTCCTGCAGCTAGTCCGGATTCCTTCACTGCTGTTCAAGAGATTGCCAAGGTCTTGACCAAGACAGCCGTGACAGGTTTGGCCCGTTCTGTCAAATCAGATATTGATGCTTGTTATGAAGCCTTGAAGGATGCTAAGTATCCACAAATTCACGTCTTTATCGCAACCAGTCCGATTCACCGGGAGTTTAAACTCAACAAGACAAAGGAAGAAATCCTTGAAACGATCAGAGAGCACGTTTCTTACGCTCGCTCAAAATTTGAGATTGTTGAATTCTCACCAGAAGATGCGACCCGGACAGAATTGGATTTCCTCTTGCAAGTCGTACAGACTGCAGTTGATGCTGGTGCTAGCTACATCAACATTCCTGATACAGTCGGTTTCACGACACCAGCGGAGTACGGTGCCATTTTCAAATACTTGATTGACCATGTCAAGACAGATCGCGAGATTATCTATTCCCCTCATTGCCATGATGACCTAGGAATGGCGGTGGCTAATAGCCTCGCTGCTGTTAAAAATGGTGCCCGTCGTGTCGAAGGAACCATTAATGGAATCGGGGAGCGGGCCGGCAATGCGGCGCTTGAAGAAGTAGCGGTTGCTCTCAATATTCGCGAAGACTATTTCCAAGTGGAGAGTCCGATTGTCCTTAATGAAACCATCAACACTTCTGAGTTGGTCTCTCGTTACTCTGGGATTCCAATTCCTAAAAACAAGGCGGTTGTTGGTGGCAATGCTTTCTCACACGAGTCTGGGATTCACCAAGATGGGGTCCTTAAAAATCCCCTTACCTATGAAATCATTACGCCTGAGTTGGTGGGTGTTAAGAGCAATAGTCTCCCTCTTGGAAAATTGTCTGGTCGCCATGCCTTTGTCGAAAAACTGCATGAGTTGGGACTGGAATTTACAGAAGAAGACATCAAGCCATTGTTTGCTAAGTTCAAATCTCTGGCAGACAAGAAACACGAGATCACAGATGCCGATATCCGCGCCCTTGTTGCCGGTACAGCAGTAGAAAATCCAGAAGGATTCCAATTTAACGATCTTCGCTTAACCACCAATGCAGACGAAACGATTACAGCAGCGGTTAGCCTCCGCAATGAAGAAGGGGAAGTACTTGAATTCCTTGCCAATGGTCAAGGGTCTGTTGAAGCGATCTTTAATGCAATTGATAAATTCTTCAACCAAACTGTTCGCTTGACATCATACAATATCGATGCAGTGACTGATGGGATCGATGCCCAAGCACGTGTCTTGGTATCCGTGGAAAATGTTGATACCGATACGATTTTCAATGCCTCTGGTTTGGACTTCGACGTATTGAAAGCCTCTGCCATCGCTTATATCAATGCCAACACGCTGGTTCAAAAAGAGAATGCGGGTGAGATGGGACGAGCTGTCTCCTACCGTGATCTTCCACAAGCCTAAGAGGAACTGAACATGACAAAGAAAATTGTAACACTTGCAGGAGATGGGATTGGCCCTGAGATCATGGCAGCTGGACTAGAGGTCCTCGCAGCCGTTGCTCCCAAAATTGGCTTTGATTATAGTCTAGAAGACAAACCTTTTGGGGGTGCTGGGATTGATGCCGCTGGCCACCCACTTCCCCAAGATACTCTCAAAGTAGCTAAAGGAGCGGATGCTATTCTTCTCGCAGCCATCGGGAGTCCGGAATATGACAATGCTCCTGTTCGTCCAGAACAAGGCTTGCTTGCTATTCGTAAGGAATTAAATCTCTTTGCCAATATTCGTCCTGTACGGATTTTTGACGCCTTGAAACACTTGTCTCCTTTGAAGCCAGAGCGTATCGAGGGTGTTGACTTTTTGGTCGTGCGTGAATTGACAGGTGGGATTTACTTTGGAGAGCATATCTTGAAAGAAGATACAGCGCGCGATATCAATGATTACAGTGCAGAAGAAATCCGTCGGATTATGCGCCAAGCCTTCAAGATCGCGCAAGGACGTGGTAAGAAAGTGACCAGTATCGATAAGCAAAATGTCCTTGCAACTTCTAAATTGTGGCGCCAAGTGGCAGAAGAAGTGGCTAAAGAATTTCCAGATGTGACCTTAGAGCACCAGCTTGTCGATAGTGCGGCCATGATCATGATTACCAATCCAGCCCGCTTTGATGTTGTAGTGACAGAGAATCTATTCGGAGATATCTTATCTGATGAATCCAGCGTCCTTCCAGGAACACTAGGCGTGATGCCATCTGCTAGTCATTCTGACCAAGGACCAAGTATGTACGAACCGATTCACGGTTCAGCACCTGATATTGCAGGTCAAGGCATTGCCAATCCGATTTCCATGATTCTGTCCGTTGCCATGATGCTCCGAGACAGTTTTGGAGAAACAGCAGGTGCAGAAATGATCGAAGAAGCCGTTAATCAAACCTTGAATCAAGGAATCTTGACGCGAGATCTAGGTGGTCAGGCTTCGACTGCAGAGATGACTGCAGCTATTATTGGGAATCTCTAAGATGACTTGGAGAGATCGCTGTTTAGTGCTAATCGCTATTTGGAATAGTATCGTATTTCTGACCTATGGTTTAGATAAGCGAAAAGCTATCCAAAACAGGTGGCGGATTCCTGAAAAGGTCCTGTTACTCGAGAGCTGGCTGCTTGGTGGATTTGGAGCTCTACTAGGTGGATATCTTTTTCACCACAAGGTGCGGAAATGGTATTTTCAAGCCACCTGGTGGGGCAGTAGCCTTCTTTTAGCAGGTGTCCTCTTTCTAATCCTTCAATGGATTTCCTAATAACAAGATAAATGGAGAAAGACAATGAGTGGAAAATCTATCTTTGATAAACTTTGGGACCGCCACGTGATTACAGGAGTGGAAGGACAACCCCAACTCATGTATGTGGACCAACACTACATCCACGAAGTGACGAGTCCGCAAGCCTTTCAAGGATTACGGGATGCAGGACGCAAGGTTCGACGACCTGATTTAACCTTTGGAACCTTTGATCACAATGTTCCAACGGTCAATATTTTTGATATCCGAGATGTAATTTCAAAAGCCCAAATTGATAAATTAGCTGAGAATGTGGTGGACTTTGGGATTGATCATGCTGCCCATGGTTCTGCTAAGCAAGGAATCGTTCATATGGTGGGCCCTGAAACCGGTCGGACCCAGCCTGGAAAATTTATTGTCTGTGGAGATAGTCATACCGCCACCCACGGTGCCTTTGGAGCCATTGCCTTTGGGATTGGAACCAGTGAAGTGGAGCATGTCTTTGCTACCCAAACCATCTGGCAAGTCAAACCAAAGAAAATGTTGGTTGAATTCACCGGAACCCCACAAAAAGGGATCTATTCAAAGGATTACATCCTAGCTTTGATAGCGCGCTACGGTGTTGCTTGTGGAGTTGGCTATGTCGTAGAGTATCGGGGTGAAGCAATTGATCGCTTGACCATGGAAGAACGCATGACCATCTGCAATATGTCGATCGAGTTCGGGTCCAAAATGGGGATCATGAATCCAGATGAGACGACCTTTGACTACCTCCGGGGACGCGAATGTGTGCCAGATGATTTTGAGGCCGCAGTAGCTGATTGGAAGACTCTGGTTAGTGATGACGATGCCGTTTATGATAAGGTCATCCGTATGGATGTATCCGATCTTGCTCCGATGGTGACTTGGGGGACCAATCCTTCTATGGGAGTGGACTTCGAGACTCCTTTTCCAGAGATTCGAGACATGAATGATGAACGGGCTTATCATTATATGGATCTAGAACCTGGCCAAAAACCAGCAGACATTGAATTGGGCTATATCTTTATCGGTTCTTGTACCAATGCGCGTCTCAGTGATTTGGAGTTGGCAGCCAAGTTTGTGAAAGGCAAAAAAATTGCACCAAACTTAACTGCTATTGTGGTACCTGGTTCTCGTCCGGTTAAGCAAGCCGCCGAAAAATTAGGCTTAGACAAAATCTTCATGGATGCGGGCTTTGAATGGCGTGATCCAGGATGCTCCATGTGTCTAGGAATGAACCCAGACAAGGTTCCAGATGGGGTCCACTGTGCCTCTACTAGCAACCGGAACTTTGAAGACCGCCAAGGATTTGGGGCTAAAACCCATCTCTGTAGCCCAGCAATGGCCGCTGCAGCAGCAATCGCCGGTCGCTTTGTCGACGTGCGACAAATGCCAGAAGTCGAGTAAAAGGAGGAAGCATGGAGAAATTTACCATTTATACGGGGACAACGGTTCCCTTGATGAACGATAATATTGATACCGACCAAATCCTCCCCAAACAATTCTTGAAGTTGATTGATAAAAAAGGTTTTGGTAAATACCTCATGTATGCTTGGCGCTACTTGGATGACCAGTATACCGAGGATCCAGATTTTATCTTTAACAAGGCAGAATACCGGCAGGCAACTATTTTGATCACTGGTGATAATTTTGGGGCTGGCTCCTCTCGGGAGCACGCTGCCTGGGCTTTGGCGGATTATGGCTTTAAGGTCGTTATCGCTGGATCCTTCGGAGATATCCATTACAATAATGAACTCAATAATGGCATGCTGCCGATTGTCCAACCACTAGAGGTTCGTCAACAGTTGGCAAGTTTGAAGCCGACAGATCCAGTGACGGTGGATTTGGAAGAGCAGAAGATCCTCTCGCCTGTTGGAGAGTTTCACTTTGAGATCGATCAAGATTGGAAGCACAAATTGCTCAACGGCTTGGATGATATCGGGATTACGCTTCAGTACGAAGACTTGATCGCAGCTTATGAGAAGAACCGGCCAGCTTACTGGCAATGATAAAATTGTATACCGAATTACGAATTTTCTGAAAATATATTGAATTTGAGACTATTTTTTGATACAATACTAAAAAGAATAGAAAAGGAAAGAGACTTATGACAAAACACATTCAATGGGACGGACAACTTTCACAAGAAGGATTTGATATTCTTAAAGGAGAGGGCGGCTGTATAGTCTGCCCTACCAAAGTTGGCTACATCATCATGACCAGTGACAAGGCTGGCTTGGAACGGAAATTCGAAGCCAAAGAACGCAACCGCAACAAACCAGGTGTGGTTCTTTGCGGAAGCATGGATGAACTTCGTGCCCTTGCGCAATTGAATCCTGAAATTGAAGCCTTCTACCAAAAACATTGGGATGAAGATATCTTGCTTGGTTGTATCCTTCCTTGGCGTGAAGATGCCTATGCAAAATTGCAAGCCTTCGGAGATGGACGTGAAGAACTCATGACAGACGTTCGTGGAACTTCATGCTTTGTCATCAAATTTGGTAAAGCTGGTGAGCAAATTGCCAAAGAAATGTGGGAAAAAGAAGGCAAGATGGTTTACGCTTCTTCAGCCAACCCTTCCGGTAAAGGAAACCGCGGGAAGGTCGAAGGAATTGGTGAGCGCATCGAAGGTGCCGTGGACTTGGTCATCGAAGCAGATGATTATGTAGCTTCTATCCAACCAGACAAGACCATTGAAACTCGCTATGAACAAGGTGTGATGGTCTCTATGGTTGATGCCGAAGGAAAACTCATCCCAGAACAAGGGGTAGGTAGCCGTTCTGTCAATACTTGTCCAGTTGTGATCCGTAAAGGATTGGATATTGATAAGATCATGATGCACTTATCTGATCATTTCAACTCTTGGAACTACCGCCAAGGGGAATACTATTAAGAAACAGAAAAAAGCATTCCATTTGGAATGCTTTTTTTGTGAAAGGATAAAAGATGGTATAATAGAGTCAAACGATGTTCCAGTAGAAGGGGAAGTGGTATGGTCTCCAGAAAAGCATTTATCGATAAAGCCAATCAGGAAGGTTTTTCTTTCAACATCCAAATCCCATGGTGGACGTACAATAACTTCAAGTCATTGGTTTGGAGAAAAAGGCTCTCTGAGGAGCAACTCTATCAGATCTTTCTTTTACTTTGTAGAGAGGTAGAAGACCGGCAAAAGCAAGCTGTAGCGGATAAGAGAAAGTATCAGACCGGATTTTATGTAGTGGCATGCAATGGTCGCGAATTTCGCTTTGAGTTTGCTTTTAAAAAGAACCAAGAACTAAGAGTTTATAATTTATTTGAGACCGTCAATGGTCGCAAGAAACTCACCCTGATGGACCTGCTTGATTACATAATGGATTGACTGTGTATAGAAACAATAAGGGTTCACTACAAATTGATAAAAGAAAGAGTAGTTCTATGATTTCAAGAGATGCATTTTTAGAAAGAATCAACCAAGAGGGATTATCATTTAGCATTGAAATCCCGCGCAGAAATTTTTCGGATTTTACATCATTAGTTCGGAGAAGAAGAATTTCAGAAGAAGCCCTCTATCAGCTGTTTTATAACTATTGTCAGGAGCTAGAAAACTGTTTGAAAGAAGCAGGGGAGAAACGACGATTACTCTTCAATAAATTTCCAGTTAGCCCCGTTCATGATAAATATAAAACGAAATTTGATACAGTGGCACCCAACGGACGGGAGTTCCGCTTTGAGTTTGTCTTTAGCAATGACAATCGTTTAAAAGTTTATCATCTTATCGAAACTGTTAATGGTCGTAGGAAAAAAACTCCTATGGAAATACTGATGGACCTAGTCGATGCTTTATAGTGGATACTGATCTAAGAGAAATCTTATGAGATACCTATTTCTTCTTGATTCCATTGGGCCTAGTAACTATAATGAATGAGTTTAATAAAGCTACAGGTAGACTCTTATTCCTCTGCTTGTTTGCTCTTACTTTTTCATGTTGGTACTATTTGTAATCATCACAGCTATTAAACCGACCTTTCCTATTTGATCGCCTAATAGCTAGTAGTTATCGAAGTACGGTTGGGAAATAGACAAAAGACAAAAAAGGACTCTATTTTTACGTTAGAGACCTTTTTGACAAGTAGGGGTTGAACTGTAAAGCTGGAGAATGGTAGTAAGAGTTTTCTAACTGGTTGAAATTTGGTACACTAGAGCTATGAAGATAGAAGATACTATTAAAAAAGCAATCATTTTAGGAGCTACAGGAGGGATTGGCCGGCAGCTAGCGAAAGAACTGGCAAGAAGTCTGGAGCATCTGGTCTTAGTGGGTCGTGATGCTGACAAACTCTCCCAAGTTCAAAAGGAACTAACTGGGAGCAAGGCGCAACTGTCAATCCTAACGTTAGATATGCTAGATCAAGTAGCCCTAGAAGCTTTTGTAGAGAACCTAGATGCAGATCTTCTTGTCAATTGTGCGGGACTAGCCTATTTTTCCCTAGGATGTGTCCTTGATTCAGCCAGTGAGCAAGACCTCTGGCAGCTCAACTACCATAGTCCAGTCCAGCTAATCAAGCAGGTGGTGCAAAAGAATCAGAATATCAAGCTGGTCCAGCTGTCTTCGTTGGCAGCTCTTTTTCCTCATCCCTATCTAGCAGCCTACAGTGCTAGCAAGGCTGCCTTGCAGACCTACACTCTTGCTCTCCAGGAGGAACTGAGGCAATCAGATTCCCAGGTCCAGCTAGGTCTCTATATTCTTGGACCAGTCCAAACAGCTATTTTTCCTCCCAAACTAGTAGAAGCATTGGGAGGTGGTAGCTTGCAGATGAAGCCTGAGAAAGTCGCTCAGCAGTTGATCCGATTTATAGAAAGGGATACTTCCTATGCGATTATCGGGCTTCGCTATCGCTTGCTAGTTTGGCTAGGTCGCTTGCTTCCCCAAAGGTGGATCATCCGTCTCCTTGCTATATATTTAAAAAAGGGACTGAATAGATGAAATTTGTATTTATATTTTTAGCCGTTACTTATCTTCTCTTATTTCTCATCCGTTGGTTGCTGTCCTTCACTTATTATAAAAAAAGTCAGGCTCATATTGCGGACTTCCCAGAAGAGCTTTTTACGGTGGTCCAACCCATCCTCTCAGGGGATCCTCGTTTAGAGAGTGATTTGCGGGCCAATCTCCAGCAAACTGAAGCAGTAGAATTCTACTGGTTGATTGATCAGTCTGATATAGAAGCCCAACGAGTAGCAGATCAGATTTGCCAAGAGGCTTCCTTTGCCCAACGAATTCGTACCTTTCTCATTGAAGACGTCCCTCAGGGGATTAATCCCAAGAGTTACAAGATTGAGCAGGTTGTAGAAGAGCTGACCCGGCCTTATCTGATTGTTTTGGACGATGATAGTGTGATTGATTTTTCTAAAATGGGTGAGCTAACTGACTATCTGGGTCAAGAGGTCATTCTGACAGGCATTCCCTATAACCAGGAGAGAAGCAATTTCTGGTCTAAGCTGGTCGCAGCATTTGTTAATGGCAATTCTTTTATTACCTATTTTACCATGGCAGAAGTTGAGGCGAATCACTCCATCAACGGGATGTTCTATATCCTACCGGTAGAACTTGCAAAAGACCAGGGGCTCTTCACAGCGATTAAGGATTTTCTATGTGATGATTTAGCCGTGGCCGATTTTTTAAGGAGTAAAGGAGTATCCATTATCCAAACAAGGGTCACCTGTAATGTTCGAACGACTATCAAGGATGCCAAGCAATATTTGCTCCAGATGAAGCGTTGGCTTCTCTTTAGCTCTATCTATCTCAAAGAACACCTGGATTGGAAGCTGTTTAGTCTCATAGGTTTACCGAGTTTTCTACCTCTTCCAACTTTGATCTTAAGTCTTTTTTTAGGTTGGCCGTATTTTCTTCTAGTATTGGGCTTACTGGGATTCAAGGCAGTATGGATGCTCCTCTATCGACAAAGCATCCTATCCAATCGCCTACACTTGGATGAAGTCATCTACGAAGTGCTGAATGATCTCCTGCTTCCTTGGCTGTTTATCTATGTTCTGGTGACTCCTCCTGTGATTAATTGGCGGGGGCGAAAGATTCGTGTGACGGACGGAAAGATTCGTTATGAGTAAGATGAAGTCCTATCTAGATCGCTTGTCTGATTTATCTCTTGATCAGACCATGCTAGACTCTAATCGCTTGGTCCTCTTTCTCAGTGGGAGCAGTGACTACTCCTGTGCCGGACTGACAGCAGGACAACTGGAACTCCTCTATGCGATTTGTCCATCAGGTTATAGAGTAGTAGAGAGTAATTTCCCCTTCAATCAAGATTTTGAACATATAAAATTTCCTCAAGTATCCCTAATGTCGGCCTCTGCATCCAATATCATCTACTATTGGCATACGATTTTGAACCCTCGCTTTCAAAAGCTCTTACAACAACACTTGTTTCCCTTGCTGGAAGTGCAGGAGGTGGTTCTTGTTTGTAAGAGTTCAGGGGTCAATATGCTGACGCAGTGGCTTAGAAGTGTAGGGAAGGAGGTATCCTTGCCAAGGTTGCGCGTGATAGCGCTTGGCCCTGTTTCCCAGCTTCTCTTACGTCAAAAGGAGGTAGAGGCATTGGTTATCAAAGGCAAAAAAGATCCTTATTCACGAATTTTGGACCGCCATTCAGCGAATATCCAAGTGGATACGGATCATTATAGCTATGAATACAGAGAAGATGTGAAAGGAATCATTTATGACTGGATTAGACAAAGTGATAAAAATCGATGTGATTAGCGTCCCCTTTAGTGGTCATTTATTTCCGACTTTGACTTTGGTCAAGCCCTTGCTGGAGGATCCTCGTTTTCAGGTTCGAGTCATCACAGGTTTTCAAAAAAAGGAATTGGTCGAGCAGATTGGTTTTGACTGCCTTGCCTTGTTTCCTGACCGTCCGACAGTCATGGAAGATATAGCCAATACAGCCAAGCAAGCAAATCTCTTTATCATGTACCAACAATTAGGGGCTAATAGCAAACTGATTCCTGAAGTTTTCAACGAGATAAATCGAATTTGGGACTCTGAAGGACAACCAGACTTGATTATTGCAGATTTTGTAGCCGCTCCTGCTGGAGTTTTAGCAGATCGTTTGGGCATTCCCTGGATTACGACCATTCCAAGTCCGGTAGCGATTGAAAGTCGCACGACTACCCCTGCATATCTAGGAGGATGGAAACCGCACCAAGGGACCTTCTACAAGTGGAGAGATGCTCTGGGTAGGCAAGTCATCCGTCTGGCAAAGAAAGTTGGGTTTGCGCTGGTTAAGAAGAATCTGGATACCATAAAGGATTTTAAACTCTACCGTGAAGATGGGACAGAAGGGGTCTATTCTCCCTATTCAATCTTGGCTCTGGGCATGAAAGAGTTGGAGTTTCGAGACGATTTTCCTTCCCAGCTTAAATGGGTTGGTTATCGCTGTCTCTCTTTTGATCGACTTCCTCAAGAACAGAAACAGTATTTTACGAGTTCTAAAAAGCGGGTCCTCGTTACCTGTGGCACTCATTTAAAATGGGAAAAAGAGCGGATGGTGGAGTTGGCAAAGCTTTTGAGCCAAGAACATCCTGACTATGTCTTTTACGTAACCCTAGGCGACCCGAGTGGTTTGGAGCATCCACCAAGGATGTTGTCAGATAATCTTCTGATTTTTGATTACCTCCCTTATTCAGATGTTCTGGATCAAATGGACTTTGCCATTCATCATGCAGGTGCTGGGATTTTGATGGGATGTATCGAAGAGGGGATTCCTAGTCTGATTTTGCCCCAGGACTATGACCAGTTTGACAATGCGGTTCGGGCTGAGTTATTCCAAGTAGGATTGGTATCTCGTAAAAAGACAGATTCCGAAGTTTTGCGCTTATTTAATGAATTGGTTTCTCGGGAAGATTGGTCGCACCTAAAGGATCTGGCTCAGAAAAGCAAAGCCTACCAGCCAACAAAGATTCTTTATCAAGAAATTGAGAGACTCCTGAAAGTGAAGTTATAAAAGAAAGAGAAGGGAGAGACTCCTATTTGCTTTCTTCCAGAGATCTTCTATTCAATGAACATAAAAAACTAGAGCATGCGCTCTAGTTTTTTGGTTGTTGATGGGTGATGTTTTTTCCCCAAGGGATAAGATTTTCTTTTTTCTCTTTGATCCGTTGGATATTATCCTTGTGACGAAGAATGATCAAGGTCGCTAGGGCCAAGACAATGATTGTAAAAAGTGGATCATAGTTGTGCAAGATCCATCCAGTCAAAGGGAGAAGGAGGACCGATAGAATTGCGAGTAGCGCAACGGTAACACTCGAAAACGAAATCATACTGGTTAAATACAGGCTAGCTACAAAATAAACAGCTAAAATGAGAAGCAGGATAGGCGAGAAACCAAGTAAGACACCAGCACTCGTCGCCACTGCTTTTCCACCCTTGAATCCAGCAAAAATTGGGAAAGTGTGTCCCAAAACGGCTAAGAGACCAAAGACCATCGGCGAGATCCCCTGAATTCCAAAGAAAGTCGGAAGGAGAACGGCCAAAGTTCCTTTCAAGAAATCAATCGCAAAGACAATGATTCCAGCTTTCTTCCCTAAAATCCGAAAGGTATTGGTCGTTCCTGTATTGCCCGAGCCATGTTCCCGTAAATTAATATGGAAAAAGATTTTCCCAATCCATAATCCCGAAGGAATGGAGCCTAACAGATAGGCTAAAATTAAAACACTTATTTCTTTTATCATACTTTCATTATATCAAAAAGCCAACGATAGAAAAAGCAATTTCTGGAGTTCAAGTGTGACATCTGAAGAAAGTGTCCAGCCAGCTTTTTGTACTGAGATATAGAAATCTCCATATAAAGAGAAAAAATTTTGCAAAATTTCCTAAAAAACTGTAATATAGAAAAGATGAACAAACAGGAGGTTCCTTGTGGCAAAAAAGGAAATCAATATTAATAATTATAATGACGATGCCATTCAGGTACTAGAAGGGTTGGATGCGGTCCGTAAACGTCCAGGGATGTATATCGGATCGACCGACGGAAATGGCTTGCATCACATGGTCTGGGAGATCGTGGATAATGCGGTCGATGAAGCCTTGTCTGGCTTTGGCTCACAAATCGATGTTACGATTAATAAAGATGGTTCTCTATCGGTAGAAGACCAGGGACGTGGAATGCCGACCGGGATGCATGCTATGGGTAAACCAACCGTTGAGGTGATCTTTACGGTCCTCCACGCCGGAGGTAAGTTTGGTCAAGGAGGCTATAAGACATCTGGAGGTCTTCACGGAGTGGGATCTTCTGTCGTCAATGCCCTTTCTAGCTGGCTAGAGGTAGAAATTACACGTGATGGAGCTGTCTACAAGCAACGTTTTGAAGATGGGGGAAAACCAGTTACGACCCTTGAAAAGATTGGCTCTGCTCCCAAGTCTAAGACAGGGACCAAGGTCACCTTTATGCCAGATCCAACCATCTTTTCAACGACAGATTTCAAATTCAATACCATTGCTGAGCGAATCAAAGAATCAGCCTTCTTGCTGAAGGACGTGACGCTGACGCTGACCGATCTCCGTAAGGAAGAAGACAACCATGTGGCCTTTCACTATGAAAATGGTGTCCAAGATTTCGTAGAGTACTTGAACGAAGACAAGGAAACTTTGACACCTGTTCTTTACTTTAGTGGCGAATCAGATGGTTTTCAGGTAGAAGTGGCCATGCAATACAATGATGGCTACTCAGATAATATCTTGTCCTTCGTTAATAATGTCCGCACCAAAGATGGGGGAACCCACGAGACAGGTCTGAAGACAGCCATCACTAAGGCTATGAACGACTATGCAAGAAAGACAGGACTCCTCAAAGAAAAAGACAAGAATCTGGAAGGATCAGACTACCGTGAAGGTTTGTCTGCTGTTCTCTCGATCCTGGTTCCAGAGGCCTATTTGCAGTTTGAAGGACAAACCAAAGACAAATTAGGAAGTCCCTTGGCTCGTCCAGTCGTCGATAGCATTGTTTCTGATAAATTGACCTTCTTCCTTATGGAAAATGGGGAGTTGGCTTCTAATCTCATTCGTAAGGCTATTAAAGCCCGGGATGCGCGTGAAGCCGCTCGTAAAGCGCGGGATGAAAGCCGAAATGGCAAGAAGAGTAAAAAGGACAAGGGACTTTTGTCTGGGAAATTGACACCAGCCCAGTCTAAAAATCCTAAGAAAAACGAACTCTATCTAGTCGAAGGAGACTCAGCCGGCGGTTCTGCCAAACAAGGGCGGGACCGTAAGTTCCAAGCGATTCTTCCACTTCGTGGGAAGGTTCTTAATACTGAGAAGGCCAATATGAGTGATATCCTCAAAAACGAGGAGATCAACACCATGATCTACACCATCGGTGCTGGCGTTGGGGCAGATTTCTCAGTGGAAGACGCCAACTACGATAAGATCATTATCATGACCGATGCGGATACGGATGGTGCCCACATTCAAACCCTCCTCTTAACCTTCTTCTATCGCTATATGCGCCCTTTGGTAGAAGCAGGGCATGTCTACATTGCACTTCCTCCTCTTTATAAGATGTCGAAAGGCAAAGGCAAGAAAGAAGAAGTAGCCTATGCTTGGACAGATAGCGAATTAGAAGAGTTGCGTCGGACCTTTGGCCGTGGAGCAACCCTCCAACGGTACAAAGGGTTGGGGGAAATGAATGCGGATCAGCTTTGGGAAACGACCATGAATCCAGAAACTCGTACCCTGATCCGTGTTACCATTGATGATTTAGCGCGTGCAGAACGCCGTGTTTCCGTCCTTATGGGTGATAAGGCTGCACCACGTCGTCAATGGATTGAAGATAACGTTAAGTTTACCTTGGAAGAAACGACTGCGTTTTAAGGAGTGTGATGCAAAAAAAATAAATATACATTATAGAAAGGATGGGGAGAGGTGTCTATCGGTAGAAACGATAAATGTCCATGCAATTCAGGCAAAAAATACAAACATTGCCATTTGAAAATAGAGAAGTTACTAAAACAAATGGAACGAGACAATCTTCGTGATATTTCGGAAGGTGAGAGAAAACAGCTTCAATCCCATGATAGAAATAGAGTTAAGCAATTTTTCGATTCTAAAGGAAAAAAGTGCCTGTATTCCAACTGTGATAGAAAACCGATTAAATCACATACTTTTCCTAGAAATATATTAGAAAAGCAGATTGCAAGAAAATCTGATAATGGATATTCGGTTTTTTCAACTGATATAAAAAATATTATTAGCAATCTTCAAAATCCTAGATTATATAGAGAATTATTTTATGAAGTCAATATAAATAGTGCTGGAACTATGCCACTTTTTTGTAAAGAACATGACAGTCAGATTTTTTCGCCAATAGAAACTTTTAACCCCCTGCCTACTGAAAAACAATATATATTTTTATATGCTTATCGTTTCTTTTTATACCATTTTTCTAAAGAAAAATATGCCTTGATAGATTACCATGATGTGATTGCTTCAGAAAAAGGAGTAGGCAAATCACTTTCTTTAGTTACAAGACATAAAAGAAATTCTATTTATGCTAATGCAACAAAAATTGCAAACACTAAAACAAACATAACAAATTTAGATGTATTAAAGATTAAATTTGATCAAGTAATGAATCATACTCTACCAAGTGATGCTGAAATTGATAAACATTTTAAAGTATACGTTTATAAATTGAAAAACGATATTAAGTGGTGCGGTGCCGGCTGTACAGAGTTTTCTTATAACGATACTGGCATTATAAATCATTTAGGTTGCAGTTTTGGTTTAATCCCACAAAATAGTGATTTTCCAGCATATTTTTATTGTGTTGTACCAAACGAAGAAAATGATTATTTGAAAGATAAATTGCTGAAGTTACTTAATGATAAGTATGATAGTTATAAGAACGAAAAAGATACTGCTTCTTTTGAAAATATTATAAAATATTACATCTTTGATAGTTCAGAAAATATTATAATTTCTCCTGATATTATTGATGAATTGAGGGAGAAAGAAATTTGGTTTAATATTGAAAAAGGTAAACTTTTAAAAAATAGCCAATATGAATGGCTTTTAAAAGCGAATAATCTATTATGTCAAGTCAAAGGAGAACAGAACAAGGAAGTACGCAATATTGTGTATAATATACTGGAAACAATCGAATTGTTTTAAAAAACGGATAGATTGGACTCATCAAATTTCAAATCACCAGAATTTCTGACAAGCTTACTAGGGTTAAAGTGAAGTCGCCAGTTTTTCTGACGGTGTGCTTTAGAGCAAATTCTGTTTGGCAGAAAATCCGGCGAGTGTTTTTTGAGTAAAAGACGAACGTTTATTTTTCTTGCGAGCAGTTTTAAATCAAAAAAACTTTTCAGAAAATCAGGAAAGGTAAAAAAAGGAATTAAAGTTAAAATAAAAAAATTTAGGAGATTATAGATTGGGGGAATAGAAGATGATTATCAGACCTGCAAGCAGAAAAGATTGTCAGGCTATTTATAGCCTTTATAAAAGTGAAAAATGGCTTTCTTTCACAGAGGAAAAAGTGAGATCTCTATTTTCAACAAATCTGTCTCATTACTTGGTGCTTGAAGAGGACCAGAAAATCCTTGGCTTTGCCCGTTATCTGACGGATGAAGTGCTGACGACCTTTTTAGCTGAAATAATTATTGATAAATCCCACCGCAGAAAAGAACTGGGACAGCAGCTGATTGAGGAGATCCATAAAAAATATCCTTTAACACGGATTGAATTAATATCTGAAGCAGATGGATTTTATCGGGCAATAAGTTTTAAGCCTGTTGGCACAGGATTTAGAAAATCTGAATGAACGGAGACAGCCAATGACGCTTGACAACAAACTGGGTCTGACAGATTCGCTTGAACTAGCCAAGATGGTTATGCGACGGAGGTTGCCCAACCCTGTCTAGACTTTGTTTTTCAGCAATCTAGCTTGTCATAAGTTTACTCTTTTACATCCTTACTCAATCAACTTTCGCAAAAAGTCATGCAAAAACTGAGCATGGAATTTGTCGAAGAATTTGATAATGAAAAAGTTCCAGCAGACAGTCCGCTTTATAGACATGTCCTCTACAGAATCAAGAGTTTCCACTAAAAAGGCAGGTATTCCCATGAAAACTGAAACTGAGATGTTTGATGTGATTTTGCAAACTGCAAAAGTGCTACAGGTCGATGCAGTCGCTATGTCCGGCTCGCGGACAAACCTAAAGGCTCCCAAGGACGTGTTCCAAGACTATGATGTAGTCTATATCGTGGAGAATTTGGATGGTCTGATAGCCGACCTTTCTTGGCTGGACCAGTTCGGCAAACGTATCATCGAGCAAGAGGTTACTTTGGGACATCGCCGTCTCTACCTCATGTTTTTTGAAGATGGTAATCGCATTGATCTAACCCTCTGTCCTAAAGAACACATTAACGAGTGGGTAGCTAGCGAAGCTGATTATACAGTTTTAGTAGACGAGAAGGGCTTGTTCGAGTCCTATTCTCCCAGTCCTCAGCGTTTCTGGACAAGCCCAGCTAGTGAGACGGATTATGAAAAAACTTGCAATGAATTTTGGTGGGTGTCAGCTTACGTGGTCAAAGGAATTTGTCGTAAGCAAGTCAGTTATGCAACTGACCATCTCTACGGTATTTGCCAACAAGAACTCTTGAAAATCTTAGCTTGGCAGGTCGCGAGAGATAGAGGAGTAGTCGACATCGGTAAGAACTACAAGTATCTTTTCCAGTATTTCCCTACAGAGAAAGAGAAGGAATTCTCTGCTCTTCTTGATTTCTCAAGTTTAGACCAAATCACTCAGTCTTTTTTAGCAACCATGGAATTTTTCCACCAGGAAGCTCAAAGTCTTGCTCAAAAGATGGGATTTAAGTATGAAAAAGAAGTGGCCGAGAAGATGATGAGATATGCTAAGGAAAAACTTCCTAATCACTCAGTAAATAAAGAACACAAATTATAATTTTAAACTACAGAAAGGATAGTTTAGTTACTTGTAGTAACTGAACACGGGACTAATTTCCTAGGAAAAAAGATAAATCGATTCGGGTTCATCGAAACCTGCATCGATTTCCTCGTTTTTCTACAGCCGTTACCAATTCGAAAAATTACGGATGTGGATGCCCTAGGGTACTACAGAAATTTTCGGCTTGCCGAATCGTCCCTTTGTATCTTATATGAGTAATATTCAAAATATGTCCTTGGAGGACATCATGGGGGAGCGCTTTGGTCGCTACTCCAAATACATTATTCAAGAGCGGGCTCTTCCTGATATTCGGGATGGCTTGAAACCTGTACAACGGCGGATCCTTTATTCTATGAATAAGGATGGCAATACCCATGACAAAGGCTATCGCAAGTCTGCCAAGTCTGTCGGTAATATCATGGGGAATTTCCACCCTCACGGGGACAGTTCCATCTATGATGCCATGGTCCGCATGTCTCAGGACTGGAAGAACCGTGAGATCCTTGTGGAAATGCACGGAAACAATGGTTCCATGGACGGTGATCCACCAGCGGCCATGCGTTATACCGAAGCACGTTTGTCTGAAATTGCGGGTTATCTTTTGCAAGATATCGAAAAGAACACAGTGCCATTTGCCTGGAACTTTGACGATACAGAAAAAGAGCCAACTGTTTTGCCTGCCGCTTTTCCAAATCTCTTAGTCAATGGGGCAACAGGGATTTCAGCTGGTTATGCGACAGATATTCCGCCACACAACCTTGCTGAAGTCATCGATGCCGTGGTCTACATGATCGACCATCCATCTGCCAAGGTAGACAAGCTCATGGAGTTTTTACCTGGACCTGATTTCCCAACGGGTGCCATTATCCAAGGCCGGGATGAGATTAAGAAAGCCTATGAAACTGGTAAGGGTCGGGTGGTTGTCCGCTCTAAGACAGAGATCGAGCAGCTCAAAGGTGGTAAGCAGCAAATCGTTGTCACCGAGATCCCTTATGAGATCAACAAGGCTGTTTTGGTCAAGAAGATCGATGATGTCCGAGTCAACAACAAGGTAGCTGGCATTGCGGAAGTTCGCGATGAATCTGACCGAGATGGTCTTCGCATTGCGATTGAGCTCAAAAAAGATGCCAATGCCGATCTAATCTTGAACTACTTGTTCAAGTATACGGACTTGCAGGTCAACTACAACTTCAATATGGTGGCGATTGACAACTATACCCCTCGTCAAGTGGGGGTCGTACCGATTCTCTCTAGCTACATTGCACACCGTCGGGATATCATTGTCGCTCGCTCGCGCTTTGATAAGGAAAAGGCCGAACGGCGGCTCCACATCGTAGAGGGCTTGATCCGCGTGATTTCCATCCTCGATGAAGTGATTGCTTTGATTCGTGCTTCTGATAACAAGGCAGATGCCAAAGAAAACCTCAAGGTTAGCTACGATTTCACGGAAGAACAAGCAGAAGCTATTGTTACCTTGCAATTGTACCGCTTGACCAATACGGATATTGTCACCTTGGAAGAAGAGCATGCTAGTCTCAAGGAGCAAATCGCGACCTTGGCAGCCATCATTGGGGATGAACGGACTATGTTTAACCTTATGAAGAAGGAGTTGCGTGAAGTCAAGAAGCTCTTTGGCAACCCTCGTCGCAGTGAGTTGCAAGACACTGCTAAGACGATTGAGATTGATACAGCCAGTCTTATTGTCGAAGAGGAAACCTTTGTCAGCGTAACCCGTGCTGGTTATATTAAACGGACCTCGCCTCGTTCTTTCAATGCCTCAACACTGGAAGAAGTCGGTAAGCGGGACGATGACGAGTTGATTTTCGTAGAGCCTGCTAAGACCACTCAGCATCTCTTACTCTTTACCAACTTGGGGAATGCCATTTATCGACCAATTCACGAATTGACAGATACCAAGTGGAAGGATATCGGAGAGCACCTCAGTCAGACCTTGACCAATTTCGAGCAAGAGGAAGAAATTCTCTTTGCGGAGATTGTGGATCAGTTTGAGGGAGTAACCTACTTTGCAGCAACTCAACAAGGACAAATCAAGCGCTTTGAACGCAAGGAATTGAGCCCATGGCGGACTTATCGTTCTAAATCGACTAAGTATGCTAAGCTAAAAGATCAAGACGACCGTATCGTAGCAGTTGCGCCAGTTGTCCTTGAAGACATCATGATTATTACTAAAAATGGGTATGGGTTGCGCTTCAATATTGAGGAGGTCCCTGTCGTAGGAGCCAAAGCAGCAGGGGTCAAAGCCATTAACCTGAAAGACGGAGATCAAGTTGCCGCCGCCTTTAAGTCGACAACTCCAAGCATGTACATTCTGACTCAACGAGGCAGTCTCAAACGGATGTTACAAGACGATATTCCTGTGACCAGTCGGGCTAAACGGGGACTACAGGTCTTGCGTGAGTTGAAAAATAAACCACACCGTGTCTTCAAGGCAGGTCCAGTCTTCACTGACCAGGGAGATTTTGATCTCTTTACGAGTCAAGAAGAAGTGGTAGAACAAGATCAAATTCTTCAGATCACTTCTACAACAGGTCAGGTGACAGAAGTTGATTTGACACAATTAAGTATTTCTGAAAGAACAAGCAATGGATCCTTTGTCAACGATACCATTTCGGATCAAGAAGTTTTTTCAGCTACTATCAAATAAGAGAAAGCGTCGGTCCATTCTAGGACTGACTTTCTTTGAAAATAAATTTTCTGAAAATTGAAAATTTCGCTTGAAATTCTCATGAAATGGTGTACAATAGTGTACATAGATTGAGAAACTGAATCGACCTACATCAGATCGACAAGGAATAGAAAGAATTAAAAGGAGCACTATCATGACAGTATCACTTGATTGGGAAAACCTTGGCTTTTCATATATGAAATTACCTTATCGCTATTTGGCACATTATCGCAATGGAGCTTGGGAAAAAGGGGAATTGACAGAAGATGCGACCTTGCATTTGTCCGAATCTTCTCCAAGTTTGCATTACGGTCAGCAAGCCTTTGAAGGGTTGAAAGCCTACCGTACAAAAGATGGAAGCGTCCAATTGTTCCGTCCAGATCAAAACGCTAAACGTTTGCAACGCACGGCAGATCGGTTGCTCATGCCTCAAGTTCCAACAGATATGTTTGTGGATGCTTGTAAGGCAGTTGTTAAAGCCAATGAAGAGTATGTTCCACCATATGGTACAGGAGCTACCCTTTACCTTCGTCCACTTTTGATTGGGGTTGGTGATATTATTGGTGTGCATCCAGCAGATGAGTATATCTTTACCATCTTTGCCATGCCTGTCGGTAACTACTTTAAAGGTGGTTTGGTTCCAACGAACTTCTTGATTCAAGATGAGTATGACCGTGCTGCTCCACATGGTACTGGGGCTGCAAAAGTTGGAGGGAACTACGCAGCTAGTATGTTGCCAGGTAAGATTGCGCATGATCGTAACTTCTCTGACGTGATTTACCTTGATCCAGCGACGCACACCAAGATTGAAGAAGTTGGTTCTGCAAACTTCTTTGGTATCACTGCTAATAACGAATTTGTGACGCCATTGAGTCCTTCTATTTTGCCATCGATCACCAAGTACTCTTTGCTTTACTTGGCAGAACACCGTCTTGGTATGACACCAATTGAAGGGGATGTCTTTATCAATGACTTGGATCGCTTTGTAGAAGCAGGAGCTTGTGGTACCGCAGCTGTCATCTCTCCGATCGGAGGCGTTCAACACGGTGATGACTTCCATGTCTTCTATTCTGAAACAGAAGTAGGTCCTGTCACACGGAAGCTCTATGACGAGTTGACCGGTATCCAATTTGGTGATGTCGAAGCACCAGAAGGATGGATTGTCAAAGTCGATTAAACCGAAAGCATCTGAGACCAAAGTGTCCAGGCTTCAATGAGAATAAGTCTTAACGAAGGACGTAGTAGCTAAAGTTTCTCTTCATTCGCTTTTAGGCTCAAAAGAGTGCCGAATGCCCTTTTCGGGGGTGGGAGAAAGAAGGAATTTCTAACTAAATTCTTTCTGCCCACTCCCTTTTCTCTTGCGTCATCAAGAGAATTTTTGTAAAATAGAAAAAGTGAAAAGAGGGTTGAAATGAGTAAAAAAGATAAGAAAATTGAGATTCAAATCGTTGATAGTAAAGTAACCGTCGGAAAAGACACTTTTGATGGATTCACTTTGTCCATTGGAAAGAAAACGATTGGTGAAATTGCAGACATGGCTGGGCAATTTGCCATCATCAAAAATGGAAATGTGGATTCTCTTTACAAAAAACTTGAGAAAGCCGTTGAAATTCTAATAGAAAATTATAATTTGAATAAATAAGGGCTTGCAATCATAGTAAATCAATGGTATAATAGATCCTGTTGATTTATATGGAGAGATAGCGAAGAGGCTAAACGCGGCGGACTGTAAATCCGCTCCTTCGGGTTCGGGGGTTCGAATCCCTCTCTCTCCATTAGCGTTCATTGTGACGATGATAAAGTGACTAACGTCAGCGCTCTTTTTGGGGTATAGCCAAGCGGTAAGGCAAGGGACTTTGACTCCCTCATGCGTTGGTTCGAATCCAGCTACCCCAGTTCTTAGGTAATATCAGATAAGTGATAAAATATCTATCCAGGTATTTTATTTCTTTATAGGATGAGTCGTTAAAGATTGTAGTTGATCTCATTGCGAGTGCTTGCTTAGGAAAAATAATTATAAGTATGTCAAGTTTTAGAAAACTTGATTGTTGGAGGATTTTTTAGATGAATGAATTTGAAGATTTGCTAAACAGTGTTAGCCAAGTTGAACCAGGTGACGTTGTTACTGCTGAAGTATTGACAGTTGACGCGAACCAAGCTAACGTTGCAATCTCTGGAACTGGTGTCGAAGGTGTCTTGACTCTTCGCGAATTGACAAACGATCGTGATGCTGACATCAACGACTTGGTAAAACCAGGTGAAACACTTGAATTGCTTGTTCTTCGTCAAGTAGTTGGTAAAGATACTGATACAGTAACTTACCTTGTATCTAAAAAACGTTTGGAAGCTCGCAAAGCATGGGACAAATTGGTTGGACGTGAAGAAGAAGTTGTTACTGTTAAAGGAACTCGCGCTGTTAAAGGCGGACTTTCAGTAGAATTTGAAGGACTTCGTGGATTTATTCCAGCTTCAATGCTTGATACTCGTTTTGTACGTAACACTGAACGTTTCGTAGGTCAAGAATTTGATGCTAAAATCAAAGAAGTAGATCCAAAAGAAAACCGCTTTATCCTTTCACGTCGTGAAGTTGTTGAAGCTGAATCAGCTGCAGCACGCGCAGAAGTATTTGGTAAATTGAACGTTGGTGATGTCGTAACTGGTAAAGTTGCACGTATCACAAGCTTCGGTGCTTTCATCGACCTTGGTGGTGTTGATGGATTGGTTCACTTGACAGAATTGTCACACGAACGCAACGTATCACCTAAATCAGTTGTAACTGTTGGTGAAGAAATCCAAGTGAAAGTTCTTGACTTGAACGAAGAAGAAGGTCGTGTATCACTTTCATTGAAAGCTACAACCCCTGGACCTTGGGATGGCGTTGAACAAAAATTGGCTGCTGGTGATGTTATCGAAGGAACTGTTAAACGTTTGACTGACTTCGGTGCATTCGTTGAAGTATTGCCAGGTATCGACGGACTTGTACACATCTCACAAATTTCACACAAACGTGTTGAAAATCCAAAAGATGTTCTTAAAGTTGGACAAGAAGTAACTGTTAAAGTTCTTGAAGTAAATGCAGCAGATGAACGTGTATCACTTTCTATCAAAGCTCTTGAAGAACGTCCAGCTCAAGAAGAAGGCGAAAAACAAGAAAAACGTCAATCTCGCCCACGTCGTCCAAAACAAGAAAAACGCGACTTTGATCTTCCAGAAACTCAAACTGGATTCTCAATGGCTGACTTGTTTGGCGATATCGAATTGTAATATTCAAAAGAGGCTGGGACAAAAGTCCTAGCCTCTCAATTATTTTTGGATTGTCGAGCAAGACGCAGTGGTTGAGTGGGGTCTACTACGCTGATTTCATCAGCTTTTACAGCCCTACTCAACTGTGCGGAGGTGGGACGACGAAATCAAATTCTAACGAATTACCGATTTCTGTCCCACTCTCTTTTTTACTTGTAAAATTCTCGAGAATTTGATATACTATAACAGTTGCCACCCTTAGTGTAATGGATATCACGTAAGATTCCGGTTCTTGAGATGGGGGTTCGATTCCCTCAGGGTGGATGATTCATAACGAGGCTCCTCGGAGTCTTTTTTGCTCTTTCTTGGAGGAACATGCAATGACAGTAAAATTAATCGCCCATACCTTGATTGAGAAAGACGGGAAGTATCTGCTTATCAAACGCTCGAAAATAAAGCGAGGTCTCCCTAATGTCTATCCATCTTATTGGGATATTCCAGGTGGAAGTGTAGAAGAGAATGAATTGCCCAGAGAGGCTGCTCTACGTGAGGCTATTGAGGAGGTTAATCAAAAGCTTCGGATTAATAAGATTATCCACGAAGATAGTCAATTTGATGCCAGCAAAGATACTGTCTTTACACGCCTAGTTTATGCTGGCGAGATTTTGGAAGAGCGTGATTTTATATTAGATCCAGAAGAGCATACAGACTTTAAATGGATTTCTTCTTTGAAAGACATAGAGAGCAATCTCGTTGTGCCTTATTTGCTTGAAATCCTTGCTGACAAATCCAAATAAAGCAGCTAAAAAACATCCCCTTTTAATAAGGAGATGTTTTTTTCTTAGTTTTTAGAAGCTTCTTGGAATTCAGGGTTTTTCCATGCTTCATCAATGATTGCTTGCAATTCATCAGCAGAAGCTTTCATTTTTTGTTGTTCTGCATCGTTCAATGGGATGTTCACTGGACGTACAATACCGTGTGCACCTACGATGGCAGGTTGACCGATAAAGACGTTGCTAACACCATATTGACCTTCTTGGAATACAGAAAGTGGAAGTACTGCATTTTCATCATCAAGGATTGCTTTAGTGATACGAGCAAGGGCAACAGCGATACCGTAGTATGTAGCACCTTTTTTGTTGATGATGGTGTAAGCAGCATCACGAACACCTTCGAACAATTCGATCAATTCAGTTTCTTGAACGTTTTGAGTGTCTTTAAGGAATTCTTCAAGGTTTACACCAGCGATGTTAGCGTGTGACCATACAGCGAATTCTGAGTCTCCATGTTCACCCATGATGTAGGCGTGCACTGAACGAGCATCAACGTCCAATTTTTCAGCAAGTGCTTGACGGAAACGAGCTGAGTCAAGAGAAGTACCAGAACCGATAACGCGTTCTTTAGGGAATCCTGAGAATTTCCATGTAGAGTATGTCAAAACGTCAACTGGGTTAGCAGCTACAAGGAAGATACCGTTAAATCCTGATTCAATAACTTGTGTTACGATTGATTTGTTAATGGCAAGGTTTTTACCAACAAGATCAAGGCGAGTTTCACCTGGTTTTTGAGGAGCACCTGCAGTAATTACAACAAGGTCAGCATCCGCACAGTCAGCGTACTCAGCCGCATAGATCTTCTTAGGTGAAGTGAAGGCAAGGGCGTGGCTAAGGTCAAGCGCATCTCCGACAGCTTTTTCGTGCAATTGAGGAATTTCGATAATTCCAAGCTCTTGTGCAATTCCTTGGTTGACAAGTGCAAATGCATAAGATGAACCTACGGCACCGTCACCGACAAGGATAACTTTTTTGTGTTGTTTAGTCAAATCCATGAGTCTAAACGTCTCCTTCATTTTTTTTTGAGATAGATTCTCATACGACTTCATTCTACCACTTTTGAAAGTCTTTGTCATCTGAAACAGTATGAATCCTTGATGTAAACGTTTTTACGTTTGTGTTCCTAAGAAGAAAAATAGGCTAAAATGTGTTATAATAGTATGGTGAATTAAGTAAAGAGAGGCATTTTTTGAATGCAGGATAATAATCTAATTGATGTGAATTTAACATCAGAAATGAAGACGAGTTTTATCGATTATGCGATGAGTGTTATCGTAGCTCGTGCCCTTCCTGATGTTCGTGATGGTTTGAAACCTGTTCACCGTCGTATTTTGTATGGAATGAATGAATTGGGTGTTACGCCAGATAAACCACATAAGAAGTCAGCCCGTATCACAGGGGATGTTATGGGTAAATACCACCCACACGGGGATTCCTCTATTTATGAAGCCATGGTTCGGATGGCGCAATGGTGGAGTTATCGCTACCTGTTAGTGGATGGTCATGGAAACTTTGGTTCTATGGACGGTGATGGCGCCGCTGCACAACGGTATACAGAAGCCCGTATGAGTAAGATTGCTCTTGAAATGTTGCGGGATATCAACAAAAATACAGTTGATTTCGCTGATAACTATGATGCCAGCGAACGCGAACCTTTGGTCTTACCTGCACGTTTCCCTAACCTTCTCGTCAATGGTGCTACTGGGATTGCCGTTGGGATGGCAACCAATATTCCTCCTCACAATTTGGGAGAAACCATTGATGCAGTGAAGCTGATGATGGATAATCCTGAGGTAACGACCCGTGAACTTATGGAAGTTCTTCCTGGTCCAGATTTCCCGACAGGTGCTTTGGTCATGGGGAAATCAGGTATCCACAAAGCCTATGAAACAGGAAAAGGCTCAATTGTTCTTCGTTCTCGTACAGAAATTGAAGTAACTAAGAGTGGCCGTGAACGGATTGTTGTCACTGAGTTCCCTTATATGGTTAATAAAACCAAGGTTCACGAGCACATCGTTCGCTTGGTGCAAGAAAAACGGATCGAAGGGATTACAGCTGTACGTGATGAATCAAACCGTGAAGGGATTCGTTTTGTGATTGAGGTCCGCCGAGATGCTTCGGCTAACGTTATTTTGAACAACCTCTTTAAGATGACGCAAATGCAAACCAATTTTGGATTCAATATGTTGGCGATCCAAAATGGTGTTCCAAAGATTCTTTCTCTTCGCCAAATTTTAGGGGCTTATATTGAGCACCAGAAAGAAGTGGTGACTCGACGGACCATCTTTGATAAAGAAAAAGCGGAAGCACGTGCCCATATCTTAGAAGGTTTGCTGATTGCCTTGGATCACATCGATGAAGTGATCCGGATTATCCGCAATAGCCAGACAGACGCTGAAGCACAAGCTGAATTGATGGCTAAGTTCAAGCTCTCTGAACGTCAAAGCCAAGCTATTTTGGACATGCGTCTTCGTCGTTTGACCGGTTTGGAACGAGACAAGATCCAAAGTGAATACGATGATTTGGTTGCCTTGATTGCTGATTTGGCTGACATTTTGGCGAAGCCAGAACGTGTGGCGACCATCATCAAGGAAGAATTGGAAGAAGTCAAACGCAAGTTTGGCGATGCTCGCCAAACTGAGTTGATGATCGGAGAAGTCCTTTCTCTTGAAGATGAGGATTTGATCGAAGAAACAGATGTCTTAATCACCCTTTCTAATAAAGGTTACATCAAACGTTTGGACCAAGCGGAATTTACGGCTCAAAAACGTGGTGGACGTGGTGTTCAGGGAACTGGTGTCAAAGATGATGACTTTGTCCGTGAACTGGTCTCTACGAGCACCCATGATCATTTGCTCTTCTTTACCAATAAAGGGCGTGTCTATCGTCTGAAAGGTTATGAGATTCCAGAATATGGCCGGACAGCTAAAGGATTACCAATCGTCAACCTCTTAAAATTGGACGAAGGTGAATCTATTCAAACCATTATCAATGTGGAGCAAGACCGCAGTGACGAAGCTTATCTCTTCTTTACGACGCGACAAGGTTTAGTCAAACGGACCAATGTAGCTGAATTTTCAAATATTCGTCAGAACGGTCTCAAAGCTCTGAATCTGCGTGATGAGGATGAATTAATCAATGTCTTCCTTACAGATGGCAATGCTGACGTTATTATCGGTACCAAGTATGGTTATTCTGTCCGCTTTAATGAGGCTGTAGTCCGCAATATGGGACGTTCTGCCACTGGTGTACGTGGTGTGAATCTCCGTGATGGAGACAAGGTTGTTGGAGCAAGTGTTATCACCGATCAGGACGAAGTATTGGTCATTACTGAAAAAGGGTATGGTAAGCGGACAATGGCTGGCGAATACCCAACCAAGGGCCGTGGTGGTAAAGGAATCAAAACAGCCAATATTACAGAGAAAAATGGTCCGTTAGCTGGTCTTTTAACCGTTAAAGGGGATGAAGATCTGATGATCATTACCGATACCGGAGTTATGATCCGGACAGGTGTGGCTAACATTTCTCAAACGGGTCGTTCGACTCAGGGTGTGAAAGTCATGAGACTGGATCAGGATGCGAAAATTGTGACCTTTACAACTGTACAACCTGATGAAAAAGATGAAGAAGTAGTGGAAGAAAACGAATAGATAAGGGGACAGCATGTCACGCAAAAGAAAAAAGAAAAAGAGTTTACGTAATACTCTTATCAACATCGTTGCAACACTTTTGATTATTCTCTCGCTTCTCTTAATTTTCAATGCTCCGATCCGCAATATGATCATGGTTTGGCATACCAATCAATACCAGGTTAGCAAGGTCGATAAAAAGACTATTGATAAAAACAAAGAAGTGAAGACGAGCTTTGATTTCAAACATGTCCAGTCACTCTCGACGGAAGCCGTGATCAATGCCCAATGGCAGGCTCAAAAACTTCCTGTAATTGGGGGGATTTCGATTCCTGAATTGAACATGAACCTTCCAATTTTTAAAGGACTCGAAAACGTAGCCCTTTACTATGGAGCAGGGACTATGAAGGAAAACCAAGTCATGGGACAAGGCAATTATTCTCTTGCTAGTCACCACGTATTTGGCCTTACTGGAGCAAATGCCATGCTGTTCTCACCATTAGAGAAAGCCAAGGCTGGTATGAAGATCTACATCACGGACAAAGAAAAAATCTATACTTATGTCATCTCGTCTGTTGAGACAGTGACTCCAGACCGTGTAGATGTCATTCAAGATCGTGAAGGTATTAATGAAATCACCTTGGTGACCTGTGAGGATGCTGCAGCGACTTACCGTACGATTGTAAAAGGAAACTTGGAAACCTCTGTTGACTATGACAAGGCTCCAAAGGACATCCTGGATTCATTCAGCAAGTCTTATAATCAAATGCAACTTTAAGAAATAAAGCCCGAGGCAGAGATGCCGGGGCTTTTTTCTTTATAGTATGGCATGAAATAACTAAAGGATTCTTGTAAAATTGTAAGCGATTGGTAATATAATGTAAGGAATTTATCATAATATTGAGGGAAAATAGGTATATAATAAGAGGAGAAAGAGTATGATAAGGAGGTAGAATAGTGACAAAAGAGCGAATTTATCATCTCTTGCATCATTTCTATAATCTCTTAATAAATGATTTTCCACGAAATGGATTAATTACGAAAGGAATCTACGAAGTAGAGCAAGTCTACCAAACCTTAGAAGCCATTCCTCAGAGTCAGGAGTACTTGATCCGCTGTGAAATTCAACAGTTTTTAAAGGAGCTTGAACAAGTTCAAACAGGTTATCAGATCCGCTTTAATAAAGATGAAGTCTTAGTGTTAGATGATTTGAAGCAAGAAATCGCCAGTAAATAATGAAAGGTCGTTATTTTCTCAATTTATTACGAATTAATAAGTGAGGAGGAAATTATGTACGACATATCATTTATTGAACCATCTTTGCTTCCTAGGGAGCGCTTAGTTTCTGAAGGGGTGGATAAGCTAAGTCATCAGGAATTGTTATCCATTCTCTTACGGACAGGTAACAAGCAAAAAAGCGTTTATGAGATTGCACAAGGTCTTTTGAGCTCGGTAAATAGTTTAAAGGAGTTAGGGCAATTAACCCTAGAGGAGCTACAGGAAATCTCTGGCATTGGGCGAGTGAAGGCCATCGAACTTCAGGCTGTTATTGAGTTTGGACGAAGGATTCATAAAGATGAACTAATGAGTTCCGAACAAATCATGAGTAGTCAGAAATTGGCCCATAAAATTCAACAGGAAATTGGCCATAAAAAGCAGGAGCACCTGGTTGCCCTCTATTTGAATACACAGAATGAAATTATTCATCAGCAGACCATTTTTATTGGAACCGTGAATCGAAGTATTGCGGAGCCACGTGAAATCCTGCATTATGCACTGAAGCACATGGCAACCTCTATCATCTTGGCGCACAATCATCCATCTGGTGCCGTATTTCCAAGTAAAAATGATGATGAAGTAACGCATCGAGTCATAGAGGCCTGTGAAGTGATGGGCTTAACACTACTAGATCACTTGATTGTATCTGAGGAAAACTATTATAGTTACCGTGAAGAAACCGATTATTTGGTATAAAAAAGAGAGTGGGACAGAAATCGGTAATTCGTTAGAATTCGATTTCGTCGTCCCACCTCCGCACAGTTGACTAGGGCTGTAAAAGCTGTTAAAATCAGCGTAGTAGAGCCCACTCAATCACTGTGTCTTGCTCGACAATCCAAAAATAATTGAGAGGCTAGGACTTTTGTCCCAGCCTCTTTTCTTGTTAATGTATAAGTCTTTATTCTTCATTTTTACGCATGAAATAAAGGAGTGTTTGCAATTCACTAGTGAGATCGACATATTGGACAACAACGTCTTTAGGAACTGTCAGATGGACCGGAGAAAAGCTTAGAATTCCTTTGACACCGGCATCTACTAAAAGACTAGCAACTTCCTGCGCTTTAATACTTGGGACAGTTAAAATTGCTGTTTGAATGCCTTCTTTTTTGAGATTCTCTTTGATCGTAGAAATCCCATAAATGGGGATCCCATCCTTACTTTTGGTATTAATCAGTTCATGATCATCTACATCAAAAGCCATGACAATTTTCATCTTATTGCGTTCATGGAAGCGATAGTTGAGGAGCGCACTTCCCATATTTCCGATCCCCACAATAGCGACATTGGTAATGGCATTGTCATTTAAGAGATCGGCAAAGAAGTTCATCAGTTTTTTTACGTCATAACCAAATCCACGTCTTCCTAATTCACCAAAATATGAGAAATCTCGTCGAACAGTAGCAGAGTCAATCCCAATTGCATCAGCAATTTGCTTGGAATTGGCGCGCTCTATTTTTTCAGAGTTAAAGCGTTTAAAAATGCGGTAGTAGAGCGATAAGCGTTTTGCTGTTGCGCGTGGAATTGGAGTATTTTTATCATGTTTCACAATATCACAACCTTTCCCTCTTATTGTATAGGAAGATTGTGAAAAAATCAACTATCTAGAACGCTTTTTCAAAAATATTTTTGTCTAAAGAAAAAGCTGATGGCGATGGAAGAGTTCCATCAGCATCAGCTTAGTTTTCAGCTTGTTCTACCTTTTTCAGATAAGCATAGAGCCCATCGACTCGACCTGTATAGGGAAGCTTTTGTCCCTTATATTCAATGGAAACAATTGAGTAAGAGTCAGGCAAGGTTACACAGCCTGAAAAAGCAAGGATACAAGCCGCAAGGTCAGTATAAGTAGTAGTTCGTTCTACTTGATAAGCATCGATATAAGTTAGGGTTACCATATTAGACCTCTGTTTTGTTAAAAATTTCTCTTTCGACAAGACTATCCATTAGGAAATAAAATTTTTGTTGGATAATGTCATTTTCTGGATTTTTAAAGATATTAACCAGACGAAGCCCAGATTTGTCTGTAATATTGATTTTAAAACCTGTGAGGTCTTTGTTGAAGATAATTTTAAGCAAGAAGCCTTCACCGCTATTTGGAACAGCTTCAAGCAAACGATTTAATTCGTAATTTCCAACTTTTGTAACAGCAAATGTATTGTCACGTAAGGTATATTTTTTTACATTTGGGTGTAGACTATAGGTATATTTGCAGTCTTTCAATGAAACACTTGTTTCAAAAGCCATATTGTTCTCCTATGATAAAATTTCTTTTAGTGTTGCGAGGAAGTCTTGAACTTCCTCTACGGTATTGAGTTCTGAAAAACTAATTCTAAGGGATTCTTTTAGGCGTGAGCTATCTTTCCCATAGAGTGCCTTTAGGACATGGCTAGGTTGAACTGTACCAGCGGTACAAGCAGAACCTGTAGAGACAGAAATTCCAGCAAGATCGAGTCGCATCAATAATACATCATTTTGGACGCCTGGGAAGCCAAGATTCCAAACAAATGGGAGATGATCGTCATTCGCATTTACGTAGTAGTCGTAGTCTGTTAAACCATTAACTAGTTCTTGGCCAAGTTTTTGAACCTGGTTGAAATTTTCTTCTTGATGAAGTGTAGCTTGCTGAAGCGCGGTTGCCATCCCGACAATAGAAATGAGATTTTCCGTACTGGCTCTCATCTTACTTTCCTGATCCCCACCATGTAAAAGATTATCAAAATCTGGGGAGGTTGCATAAAGGAAACCGACGCCCTTTGGTCCATGGAATTTGTGGGCAGAAGCACTGAGAAAATCAATTCCCAACTCTTCAGGATAGACAGGGACCTTTCCGATTGCTTGGACAGCATCAACGTGAAAGGCAGCTGGATGATCTTTTAAGAGTTCTCCGATTTCTTTAATCGGAAGAAGATCGCCTGTCTCGTTATTGGCAAACATGGTAGAGACAAGAATGGTATCCGGTCTAAGAGCCGCCTTGATATCACTAGCCTTAATGCGTCCATCTCTTGGTTGGACGATCGTAACTTCAAATCCGAAACGTTCTACAAGATATTCGATGGGTTCAAGAACCGCATGGTGTTCCAAAGCGGTCGTAATGATGTGTTTGCCATCTGCTTGGTGTTTCAAGCAGTAGCCTTTTATAACGGTATTATTACTTTCTGATCCACCTGAAGTGAAGAAAATACGATTTGGAAGAGTATGGAGAGACTGAGCAATTTGCTCGCGAGATTCTCGGAGAAGTTTACTAGCCATCCGTCCATGAGCATGAAGGCTCGATGGATTTCCAAATGTGGTCTTCATAGTTTCAGACATTTTATCAATGACTTCAGGTAGAAGGGGAGTTGTTGCGGCATTATCAAAATATATCACATTAAGACCTTATTTCTTGTGGTAGGCAAATAGAGGACTAACAGGTTTTCTTTCTTGAATGCGAACAATAGCTTCAGCGATCAGTTCGCTAGCTGTCAGATAGTTAATATTTTTTGGAGTTGGTCCGTTTGGAGCGACAGAATCAGTTACTAAGATTTCTTTGATCGGAGCTTGGTCTAATAATTCAACAGCACCTTTTACAAATAAACCATGGCTTGATACAGCATAAATTTCAGTAGCACCTTCGCGTTCGACGATTTTCGCAGCTTCTGAGAATGTCTTACCAGTATTGAGGATATCGTCAATCAAGATCGCTTTCTTATCTTTGACATCCCCGATAATATAGCCATAATCACGGTTCGCATCATCTTGCTCGTAATCAATGATCGCAATCGGTGCATCAAGATATTCTGCTAAACTGCGAGCTCGTTTGACACCAGAGTTTTTAGGGCTGACGACTACGACATCAGGACCAGTTAGACCTTTGTTGATGTAGTGTTCTGCAAAAAGTGGAATGGTAAAGAGGTTATCCACGGCAATATCGAAGAAACCTTGGACTTGCACTGCATGGAGATCCAGTGTGACGACACGATCCACCCCAGCTTTGACCAACATATTTGCGACAAGCTTAGCAGTAATTGGTTCGCGAGGAGCAGCAGTCCGGTCTTGGCGGGCATAGCCGAAGTAAGGCATGACCACATTGACAGTATTTGCGCTGGCCCGTTGGCAAGCATCCACCATAATTAAGAGTTCCATCAAGTGATTGTTGACAGGGAAACTGGTTGATTGAATGATATAAATATCATATCCACGAACACTTTCCTCAATATTGACTTGGATTTCACCATCTGAGAATTGACGGGATGAAATTTTCCCAAGTGGAACCCTAGCATGATCCGCGATTTTTTGCGCAATCTCTGGATTTGAATTGAGAGAGAAGAGCTTCATATTTTTTTTATCTGACATGTGATTCCAACCTCATTTAGATTTTTGATCTTAGCACTATTTTAGCAAAAATTTGCGATAATTTCAGCTATTTTACAACCTTTCCGCCAATCTGGCGATTTTATTTTTTGCAGCTTTGTAGACGATTCCATGCTCTTTGATGAACTGATGGAAATTTTCTTCCTGTTCAGCAGTTTCGACCTCGATTTCCAACTCATAATCTTCAGTGTCTAGATAGAGACTGTGGTCTAGTGCTACCAAGCCTGCAGCTGTTTCTTTTTCGAAGCGTTCTGTTGTAAGGCTTCCCCAGACAGCGAGTTGCTCAACGGGGATTTCTTTAGAGATCAAGAGATTTTTGATTTCTCCGTCAGGAAACTGTTGGTGTTGAAGGATCGTCTCGGTTTCTTCTGTGCTGAGGTTTTGATTGTACTCGAAATGGCCAACTGCCTCAGGGACTTTGAGAGTCAACTCAGCTTGATCTGTGAAAGTACGCACCCGCAAGGCCATTTTTTCCTTACGGATGAGCTGGTCGGGGGTATCGATATAGTGATTGGTTTGGACAACCAATTCTGTATCATCAAAAAGTGGAAGGAGGGATTGGTATTCCTCCTTGTCTAGCAAGGTTTTGTATTCAATTTCTAAATGGTTCATTTTGTAGTCCTTTGCTTTTTTTCGAAAGCGATTCATGATATAATAAGAGATGTGTTTATTGTATACAAAAATGGTTCAGATTACAAGGTGGTAGGATGGCAATTGATTGGGAAAACTTCTTAGATCCATATATCCAAGCAGTTGGAGAATTGAAAATCAAACTGCGTGGGATTCGTAAGCAATATCGTAAGCAACAAAAGCATTCTCCAATTGAGTTTGTCACAGGACGGGTCAAACCGATTGAAAGTATCCGTGAGAAGATGATCCGAAGAAATATTTCTGAAGAAAATCTGGCTCAGGATATGCAAGATATTGCTGGTCTTCGCATCATGGTTCAGTTTGTGGACGATGTGGATGAGATCCTAGAGGTTCTGAGACAACGGCAGGATATGCGCGTGGTCCAAGAGCGAGACTATATCCGCCACAAGAAATCAAGTGGCTACCGGAGTTACCACGTCGTGGTCGAGTACCCGGTCGATACCATTGATGGAAATGAAACGATCTTAGCAGAGATTCAAATTCGGACCTTGTCCATGAATTTTTGGGCAACCATTGAACACTCGCTCAATTATAAATATAAAGGAGACTTTCCAGACGAGATCAAAAAACGCTTAGAGACGACAGCAAACCTGGCCTATCTCTTGGATGAAGAGATGGGGGCAATTCGGGATGCGATTCAGGAGGCTCAAGCCCTGTTTGATCCACTTCATCGTAAGTTAAATGATGGCGTTGGAAATAGTGATGACACAGATGAAGACTACAGGTAAAAAAGTATCCATTATTCGCAATCGCAAGCGTCAAAGCGAAGAGGTTTTTCAGCAATTGCGCTACAAACTTCGGAAAAATAATTTTATTTTGACGGAGAAGCACCCGGATATTGTGATTTCAATTGGTGGCGATGGGATGTTGCTATCGGCCTTTCACAAGTATGAACACCAGTTGGATCGGGTGCGATTTGTTGGCGTCCATACCGGACACTTAGGATTCTATACGGATTACTTAGACAGTGAAATCGATAAGCTGGTTGAGAACTTAAAATATGATACAGGCGCTAAGGTTTCCTACCCTATTTTGAATGTCAAGATTACTTTCGAAAATGGGGAAACCCGTACCATGAGAGCGTTGAACGAAGCAACGATTAAGAGAAGCGACCGGACCATGGTTGCCGATCTCACGATTAATGGAGTGGATTTTGAGCGCTTCAGAGGAGACGGGATTACCGTTTCGACTCCGACAGGAAGTACGGCATACAACAAATCCTTGGGAGGAGCAGTCCTTCACCCAACTATTGAGGCGCTGCAGATTGCTGAGATCGCCAGTCTCAACAACCGTGTTTATCGTACCTTGGGTTCTTCTGTCATTGTCCCTAAAAAGGATAAGATCGAGATTACACCGACGAGACCTGGCTTCCACATTATCTCTGTTGACAATTCAACCTATTCTTACCGTAATATTGCAAAGGTAGAATACCAGATTGACAACCATAAGATTAATTTTGTGGCAAGCTCCAGTCACACCAGCTTCTGGAATCGGGTCAAGGATGCCTTTATCGGAGATGATAGAGAATGAGATTTGAATTCATTGTCGATGAGCATGTCAAGGTCAAGACCTTCCTGAAAAAGCATGAGGTTTCTAAGGGTCTCTTAGCAAAGATTAAGTTTCGTGGTGGCCAGATCCTTGTCAATGGACGTCCGGAGAATGCGATTTATTTGTTGGATATTGGGGATCGCTTAGTCATTGATATTCCAGCAGAAGAAGGGTTCGAAACCCTAAAACCCATGGATCGGCCTTTGGATATTTTATTTGAAGATGATCATTTTTTGGTCTTAAACAAACCCTTTGGGATTGCTTCTATTCCAAGTGCGATTCATTCCAATACCTTAGCCAATTTTGTAAAAGGCTACTATGTGAAGCAGGGCTACGAGAACCAGCAGGTTCACATTGTCACTCGCCTGGACAAGGATACAAGTGGCGTTATGCTCTTTGCCAAACATGGCTATGCCCATGCCCGCTTGGATAAGCAATTGCAGTCTAAAACGATTCAGAAACGTTATTACGCCTTGGTCAAGGGATCTGGGGAGCTTGATCCTGTCGGAGAAATTATTGCTCCGATTGCGCGTGATGAAGATTCAATTATCACCCGAAAAGTAGCTAAAGGTGGCAAGTATGCTCATACTAGCTACCAGGTCGTTCAATCTTTTGGTGATATTCACCTAGTGGATATTCAGTTACACACAGGTCGGACTCATCAGATCCGCGTTCATTTTTCCCATATTGGTTTTCCGCTCTTGGGAGATGATCTTTATGGCGGGAGTTTAGAAGACGGCATTGAGCGTCAGGCCCTTCATTGTCATCGTCTATCCTATTATCATCCATTTCTAGAGGAAGAGTTGGTCATAGAAAGTCCACTACCTCCAGATTTCCAAGCTGTATTAACACAGCTTCAAACTAGTTATTAATTATTAAAAGGAGTAAAACTCATGGAAGTTTTCGAAAATCTCAAAGCCAACCTCGTTGGTAAGAATGCACGTATTGTATTACCAGAAGGTGAAGAACCTCGTATCCTCCAAGCGACAAAACGCATTGTGAACGAGACAGAAGTAACCCCTGTCTTGCTTGGTAATCCAGATAAAATTCGGATTTATCTTGAAATCGAAGGGGTTTTGGATGGATATGAAGTCATCGATCCTCATTCTTATCCAGGTTTTGAAGAAATGGTAGCTTCCTTGGTAGAACGTCGTAAGGGCAAAATGACTGAAGAAGAAGCGCGTCAAGTCTTGAAAGACGACGTTAACTATTTTGGTGTCATGTTGGTACACATGGGAATCGTTGATGGAATGGTATCTGGTGCGATTCACTCAACAGCTGCAACTGTTCGTCCAGCTCTTCAAATTATCAAAACTCGTCCAAATGTAAAACGGACTTCAGGAGCTTTCCTTATGGTTCGTGGATCTGAACGCTACTTGTTCGGGGACTGTGCCATCAACATTAATCCAGATGCTGAAGGATTAGCTGAAATTGCCATCAACTCAGCTATTACAGCCAAGATGTTTGGTATTGATCCAAAAATTGCTATGTTGAGCTATTCAACAAAAGGTTCTGGTTTCGGTGAAAGTGTTGATAAGGTTGTCGAAGCGACTAAGCTTGCCCATGAACTTCGTCCAGACCTTGAAATTGACGGGGAATTGCAATTTGACGCAGCCTTTGTCCCTGAAACTGCAGCCTTGAAGGCTCCAGGAAGTAAGGTGGCAGGACAAGCTAATGTCTTTATCTTCCCTGGTATTGAAGCAGGTAACATTGGATACAAGATGGCAGAACGTCTTGGTGGCTTTGCAGCAGTAGGTCCTGTCTTGCAAGGGTTGAATAAACCAGTCAACGACCTTTCTCGTGGATGTAATGCAGATGACGTGTACAAATTGACCTTGATCACAGCAGCTCAAGCTGTCGAACAATAAGAAATATATATAGGCTCAGGAAAATCCTGAGCCTTTTTCTTTATAAAATCAGAATTTCTAAACTCTAACTCATTCTATGGTATACTAGGAATATGTTAGATTTAAAAGATTACGGGATTACCATGTGGGAGGAGGAGAAAATTGCTTCCTTCCGAAAAAAGTTATTAGTCTGGTATGATGCCCATAAACGGGATCTTCCCTGGAGAAGGACCCAGGATCCTTATAAAATTTGGATCTCAGAAATTATGCTCCAGCAGACACGTGTCGATACGGTGATTCCTTATTATGAGCGTTTTTTAGACTGGTTTCCGACGGTCGCTGATTTGGCTCAAGCTCCTGAAGAAAAACTCTTAAAAGCTTGGGAAGGCTTGGGGTATTACTCACGTGTCCGCAATATGCAGAAAGCTGCCCAGCAGATAATGGAAAATCACGGAGGAGTGTTTCCATCAAGCTATGAGGAAATATCTAAACTCAAGGGAATTGGGCCTTATACAGCTGGTGCTATCGCTAGTATTGCCTTTGGATTACCAGAGCCAGCAGTAGATGGCAATGTCATGCGTGTTCTAGCCCGCTTGTTTGAGGTGGACTACGATATCGGAGTTCCAACTAATCGCAAGATTTTTCAAGCCATGATGGAAATCTTGATCGATCCGGCCCGTCCGGGTGATTTCAATCAGGCTTTGATGGATTTGGGGTCCGATATTGAATCGCCAGTCAATCCACGGCCGGAAGAGAGTCCTGTTAAGGAATTTAGCGCGGCCTACCAACATGGGACCATGGATCGTTATCCCATTAAGGCTCCTAAAAAGAAACCGGTACCTGTCTATCTAACAGCCTTTATTATCAAGGATAGTCAAGGACGCTACTTGCTGGAGAAAAATGAGCGAGAAGGACTCTTGTCAGGCTTCTGGCATTTCCCCTTGATCGAAGTGGATAGCCTATCTGAGAACCTAGGTCAATTATCTCTACTGGATGGGAAGGGGGATGCAGAGAGTAACCCAGAAATTCTTTCTTTTGAACAGGATTATGACTTGGCCATTGAATGGCAGGACAGATCGTATCCTATCGTCCAGCATATCTTTTCGCATCGCAAGTGGCAGGTTCAACTTCGTTACGGCCTAGTAAAAGAAGGAGAGCAACCAGCAAGTGAATCGACTGTTTGGTTAACACCAGAAGAATTTTCCAATTATCCTTTTGCTAAACCTCAGCAGAAGATCTGGACGACTTTTTCGGAAAATGAAAAATAGCTAGAGACTGATCTCTAGCTATTTTTTTTATAAATGAGCGAATGCTTTGATTTCTTCTTCAGACATAGATGAGTCGCAACGAACAGTGACTTCACCGGATTCGACATGTAAAAATCCTGGGACAGTTGGGATGCCGTAAGTTGAGCGGAAGGCTTGTAATGCGTCTAGCTGACTTGGTTCTTCACTATTGATAAAATAGATATGAGCTTTTGTTTCAGCTACGACAGTTGCTAATTTAGCAGCGAACTTCCGGCAGTAAGGGCAAGTCTTGCGTCCGATAAAGAAGGTCGCTGTTTCTTTTTGATTGATCGCTTCTTGCGCACGCTCGGCAGTTGTGACTTCAAGATCTTTAACATCTTCTAAAAATTGTTCCATGAGATTACCTCGCTTTCTTCTATGTCTAGTATGCCATATTTTCTATAAAATCGCTGGTATTTGCTACGAAAGAAAGAGAGAGTGGGACAGAAATCGGTTATTCGTTAGAATTCGATTTCGTCGTCTCACCTCCGCACAGTTGAGTAGGGCTGTAAAAGCTGATAAAATCAGCGTAGTAGAGTCCACTCAACCACTGCGTCTTGCTCGACAATCCAAAAATAATTGAGAGGCTAGGACTTTTGTCCCAGCCTCGTGTTTTAGCCTACAAAAGCATTGATTTCTGCTTCGATATTTGCAATTTTTTCTTTAGCATCTGCTTCAGATTCACCAACTGTAGCGATGTAGAATTTGATTTTTGGTTCTGTACCTGAAGGACGAACGGCAAACCATGAATCATCAGCCAAGATGTATTTAAGAACGTTGCTTGGAGGAGTTGTCAATTTTTCAACGCCGTCAGCAGTAGTTGCTGTTTGTTCCAAGAAGTCTTCTGTCTTAGCAATGTCTGTGTTGTTAAATTGTTTAGGAGCATTGCCACGGAATTTATCCATAATTTTCTTGATTTCAGCAGCCCCGTCCACACCTGAAAGGGTAACAGAGATGGTTTTTTCTGCGAAGTAACCGTATTGTTTGTAGATTTCTTCGATACCATCTGCCAAAGTCATACCACGTGAGCGGTAGTAAGCTGCGATTTCAGCAACGATAAGAACGGCTTGGATAGCGTCTTTGTCACGTACGAATGGTTTGATCAGGTAACCGAAGCTTTCTTCGAAACCAAGCATGTAAGTGTGGTTGTGTTGTGTTTCAAATTCATGGATTTTTTCACCGATAAATTTGAAACCAGTCAAGACGTTAAACATAGTTGCGCCGTAGCTTTCTGCAATCTTAGTCACCAACTCAGTTGATACGATTGATTTACAGAGGGCAGCATTGGCAGGAAGGGTACCAGCTGTTTTGTGAGCTTCAAGAATGTATTTAGCAATGATCGCTCCGATTTGGTTACCAGAAAGGTTGAGGTAAGAACCATCTGGTTGGCGGATTTCAACACCAAGGCGGTCAGCATCTGGGTCAGTTGCAACCAATACATCAGCGTCTACTTTGCGGCCAAGTTCTTCAGCAAGAGCAAAGGCAGCTTGGTTTTCAGGGTTTGGAGATTTAACAGTTGAGAAGTCAGCATCTGGAACGGCTTGAGCCTCAACAACTTGAACAGCTTCAAATCCAGCTTGGGCAAGAGCACGACGAGCCAACATTTCACCAGTACCATGAAGTGGAGTGTAGACAATCTTCATGTCGCGTCCGTATTCATTGATCAAGTCTTGGTTGATGTTAACGCCTTTCACTTCTTTCAAGTATTCAGCGTCGACGTTTTCACCGATAACTTCAATCAAGCCGTTAGCTTTGCTTTCTTCAAGGTCAGCCAATTTCACAGCGAATGGATTTTCGATAGCACGGATGTAATCTGTCAATGCATCAGCATCTGCAGGTGGCATTTGTCCACCGTCTTCACCATATACCTTGTATCCATTAAATGGAGCAGGGTTGTGGCTGGCTGTTACCATGATCCCAGCAAATGTGTGGAGGTGACGAACGGCAAATGACAATTCCGGTGTTGGACGTAGGCTTTCAAATACATAAGATTTGATACCGTGAGCAGCCAAAACTTGAGCAGATTCAAAAGCAAACTCAGGAGAGAAGTGACGGCTGTCGTAGGCGATCGCAACACCGCGTTTCTTCGCTTCCTCACCTTTTGAGTCGATCAATTGGGCCAACCCTTCAGTTGCTTGGCGAACAACATAGATATTAATACGGTTAGTACCAGCACCGATTAAGCCACGCATACCAGCTGTACCGAATTCAAGGTTGGTATAGAAGGCATCTTCTTTTGTTTTTTCATCCATTGCGACCAACTCATCACGAAGGTAAGCTGGTAATTCAGCAAAGTCGAGCCATTTTTGGTAGTTTTCTTGATAGGTCATGCAAGCGTCTCCTTTTTGCTTATAATTTAATCGCTTACATTATAGCAAATTTTTTCAGAAAATTCTAGCGATAATTGTAAATCTTTTCAAAAAAATAGAGCTAATTCACCATCAAAAAAAGCCAAGATAAATTGGTCTTGGCTTGAAAGGTTATTTTAATTTTTCAAGGGATGGAACAACTGCACTAGTAATGAGTACTGTCGCAATGACTTCGATGAGTGAGTTAGTAGAGACAATCAAGCCAAGGAAATTTTGAATTCCCCCTCCAAAACTGTTACCAAAGAAGAAGTAAATCCCGCTTAAAACGAAAACAGTATTGGTCATAGAACCGACAATTCCAGCGATCATAAGTCCTGTACGATTGCGAATCCAGCGATAGACGAAGTAAGGGGTTACCCCGATGAGAATCCGAGGGACTATGGCAATGATAAGGGAGTAGAGATTCCCGTGAGGGACAAAGGGACTAAAGAGATAGCTGGCTGGTGTTATAACCAGGGTATTCATGGTGAGGCTAAAGAGTCCCATGAGGAGTCCTAGAATTGCTCCAGTTCGAGGTCCGTAGATGATAGAAGCGATCACGACAGGAATATGAACCAAGGTTGGTTGAATTCCTGATGGAATAAATTGCAAAATGAAGGACGTCACAAAGTGAATGGTGATCATCACGGCAAAAAAGATGGCAATTCGTGAAATAGAGGCTGATTTTCTCATAAACAATTCTCCTTAACAGCTTGGATGATAGTGTCAACAGTGGCTAGAGCTCCAGAACCTTGATCTCCACAAGCGAGAGTGGCCTCACGAGGTTGAATTATCCGATAACCAAAATCTTTTAAAATCTCCAGATTTCGTTGGGTAGCAGGATGATCTAGCATTTTTGTATTCATAGCAGGGGCCAGTAATTTTTTTGAGGTCTGAGGCAAGGCTAGAGCTGTGCTAGTGACCATATTATCTGCAAGTCCCATAGCCAATTTAGCAATGGTATTGGCACTGGCTGGCGCGACAAGAAAGAGGTCAGTTTCTTTCCCAATGTCGATGTGCTCGATCCGCTGTGGATCGACTTCCATCATAACATCTAGCCCTACTTGGTTTTTTGAAAGAACTTGCAAGGTTAAAGGGGTGATGAATTTTCTGGCTGAAGGGGTCATGAGGACTTTCACTTCAAAGCCCAATTTGGTTAGTTGGCTGGTAATATCAGCCGCTTTATAGGCGGAAATACTACCGGTAACCGCTAAAGTAATGTGTGTCATATGTTCCTTTTTATTTGATATAATGTAGGATAGCCTCTGCGATTTCTGTTTTCGTAGAAGCTTCTAGGACCTGATCGTCTGTCACTAGATAGGCTTGATGCTGACCGTTCTGAATCTTGGTCAGATCATTGGCAACGATCATGATGGCATGATTTTTAACGAGGCTTTCACGCGCTACCTGGATCAACTCTTCAGAAGAAACATCGACTAATAGCTTAAAGCCGATCAGTTGAATAGCAGGGTTCCATTCTTTGACGAGCGAGATAATCTTGGGATTTTTCTTTAGAAAGAGCACTTGGTATTCTTCTTTGGAAGAGATTTTAGCTTCCTGATTTTCGCGATGGATAAAGGTATGAAGGTCTTGAGCCTTCTCAACTTCCTCAAGGCCTGTCATGTAAACAGGTGTGTAGTCTGAAACAGCCATAGCGTGAATCAAAACCTGATGATGAGGGACTTCCGCTTTCATTTGTGCGACTAGTTCTTCGACATTCTGGATCAATAGGAGACGAAGGTGTGGGTGAGGATCGGGTTTAAGCGCGGTAGGCGTTGTGATCAAGGTTACCTGATGTCCCTTTGCAAGAGCCATTTCTGCAAGGATTTTCCCTAGGCTCCCGGTGGAATGATTGGTGATCGCACGAACCCTATCAATGGCTTCGCTCGTCCCGCCTGATGTAATTAAAATATGCATATGCTTATTTTACAAAAAAAAGATACGTAAGTAAAGTTCTGAAGCTATTAGGATTAGCTATGTGTAGCCATAAAATTTAGATAAAAAACGAACGTTCGATTCAAAAGGTGGAAAAACCATGTTATTTTCGCGAATTTTAGGTATAATAGATCTATCAAATATAAAGGAGTCCCTTATGAAAACAGATATCGAAATTGCTCAAAGCATTGAACTCCAACCGATTGTGGACGTTGTTAAGAAGATTGGTTTGGTAGACGATGATCTTGAATTGTATGGAAAATACAAGGCGAAATTGAGCTTTGATAAGATTCGTGAAGTTGAGAAAAATCCAGTAGGAAAACTTATCTTAGTCACTGCGATCAACCCAACTCCAGCTGGAGAAGGGAAATCAACCATCACCATTGGTCTAGCAGATGCTTTGAATAAAATCGGTAAAAAAACCATGATTGCCATTCGCGAACCTTCTTTAGGTCCAGTTATGGGGATTAAAGGTGGTGCTGCTGGTGGTGGTTATGCCCAAGTTCTACCGATGGAAGACATCAACCTTCATTTCACAGGGGATATGCATGCGATCACAACGGCTAATAACGCTCTCTCAGCATTGATTGATAATCATTTGCACCAAGGAAATGAGCTAGGAATTGACCAACGTCGGATTATCTGGAAACGGGTAGTGGACTTGAATGACCGCGCTCTTCGTCATGTTTCTGTCGGTCTTGGCGGTCCTTTAAATGGGATTCCGCGTGAAGACGGTTTTGATATTACGGTTGCTTCTGAGATCATGGCCATCCTTTGCTTGGCGACAGATATTGAAGATTTGAAACGTCGTTTGGCCAACATTGTAATTGGTTACCGCTATGATCGTAGTCCAGTTTATGTCCGTGATTTGGAAGTAGAAGGGGCTCTTGCCTTGATCCTTAAAGATGCGATTAAGCCAAACTTGGTTCAAACCATCTATGGAACGCCTGCCTTTGTTCACGGTGGTCCATTTGCCAATATCGCCCATGGATGTAACTCTGTATTAGCAACGACGACAGCTCTTCATTTAGCAGATTATACGATTACAGAAGCAGGTTTTGGTGCTGACCTTGGCGCTGAAAAATTCCTCGATATTAAAACGCCGAACTTGCCTACTTCACCAGATGCAGTCGTGATCGTTGCGACTCTCCGTGCTCTTAAGATGAACGGTGGAGTGACCAAGGATGCTTTGACTGAAGAAAATGTAGAGGCTGTTCGTGCTGGTTTTGCCAACTTGAAACGTCACGTTGAAAATATCCGTAAGTTTGGCATTCCTGCAGTGGTTGCCATCAATGAATTTATCACCGATACAGAAGCAGAAATTGCTGCTTTGAAAGAATTGTGTGCTGAAATTGATGTGCCAGTTGAACTTGCGAGTGTATGGGCGAATGGTGCTGACGGTGGAGTTGAACTTGCTGAAACGCTGGTCAAGACTATTGAAACAAGTCCAGCTAACTACACACGCTTGTATGATAACAACCTTTCTGTTGAAGAAAAAATTGAAAAGATTGTTACAGAGATTTACCGCGGTACGAAGGTGAATTTTGAGAAGAAAGCCAAGACACAAATTGCCCAAATCGTGAAAAATGGATGGGATAAGTTGCCAATCTGTATGGCCAAAACACAATATAGTTTCTCTGATAATCCAAATGCCTTGGGAGCTCCTGAAAACTTTGAAATCACTATTCGTGAAGTTGTTCCAAAATTGGGTGCAGGCTTTATTGTCGCTTTGACTGGGGATGTGATGACCATGCCTGGTTTACCAAAACGTCCAGCTGCTTTGAATATGGATGTGGCCGCTGATGGAACAGCCATCGGTTTGTTCTAATAGCTAGATATCTAAAAACAACTTCTATTCAAATGAGCAGAAGTTGTTTTGGTCTTGTTAATCAATCATTATTCAGTAAGGAGTTGGTACCTGATTTTTCGATAGATTATGATGAGCTGTAGGGTCATGGGAATCCAGATAAGGGGTTCGCAGAGAATGACCCCCATGTAGCCGGTGTGAGGAATAATCCACAGAACAAAGAAAATTTTTCCAAACAATTCAATAAAACTGGATGTGAGTGGGGTTAATTTTTTACCCATTCCCTGTAGGGCATTTCTCAGGATGATGAGACTCGCCAAAATAGGATAAAAGCAAGAGCTGATCTGGAGATAAAGACTGGCATTTGCAATGAGATCAGGATTTGTCGAGCCGGAAATAAAGCTGGTTATAGACGGACTTGTGAAGAATAGAAGAGCAGCAACCAAGACAGACCAAACCCAAGAAAGAAGGTTGGCAATGGTAACGCCTTTTTTGATCCGCTGGAATTGCTCTGCGCCAAAATTCTGCGAGATAAAAGTTGTGATACTTGAGGCGATAGCTGTAATCGGTAAAACGGCAAAGGACATGATGCGACGGGCTGCGACCTGTGCACTGATAATGGTTGTTCCAAGCTGATTAATAGCGGATTGGAGGATAACCGTTCCAATCGAAACGATGGAAGTCATGAGGCCCATGGCAAGGCCCTGACTTAGCAGATCCTGATAAAGCTCCTTGTCCCAAACAAAATCCTTACGATGCGGGGGCAGAAAAGGGACCTTCTTACGAATATAGAGAAGACAAAGAAGGGCCGAAATACCCTGGGCGATGATGGTAGCAATCCCAGCGGATTGGACTCCGAGATGGAGTTGGGTAATAAAATATAGATCGAGAAGAATATTGAGAATGGCAGCGATAATTAGGAAGTAGAGTGCCGCTAAGCTATCGCCAACCGCTCTAAGAAGTCCAGCGCAAAGATTATAGGCAAAGGTCACAGCCACACCATTAACAATAGTAGCGATATAGAGATAAGACTGAGACACAATGGCTGATGGAGTCCCTAAAAACTGGAGCAGGGGAAAAAGTCCAACAGCACCAATGAAGACCACGAAAAGACTGAGGATACCTCCAATAATAGCAGTTGCGGCGACTGATTTTCGTAATTGGTCTTCGTTTTTGGCTCCATAATTTCTCGCGATAATAATCCCCATCCCATTGCCAACACCGACGGCAAATCCAACGATCAAATCAAATATAGCAGAGGTTGCTCCAACGGCAGCCAATGACTTTTGACCTAAAAAACGCCCTACAATCATAACATCCGAGGTATTGTAGAGTTGTTGGAAGATATTGGACAAAAGAATAGGAAAGGCAAAACTCAAAAGAGCGGGTAAAATAGGACCATTTATGAGATCTACACGTTGAATCTTTTCATAGTGTCATTATACCAACTTCAGTAACCAGCGACAAGCATCGGTAGTTGAATCCCCTTACATTTTTTGGTATAATCAGGGCAGAAAAGGAGGCTTTTATGAGCTTAACCAGCCAATTAATCACGGAAACGTTCCCAGATCTGGACAAGGTCGAGAGGCTGAATATCGAGGCATTTCCAGAAGAAGAGCGAGTTCCTTTGTCGGAATACCTGCGTTATACGGACAATGACGATGCTAATTTTTTTGCTTTTTATAACGAAGAAGAATTTGTAGGATTTGCTTTTTCTATCTATAATCAGAAAGTTTTTTATGTTAGCTTCTTTGCCATTATGCCCCACCTACGTAGCCACGGTTATGGTCAAGAAATCATTGAAAAATTGGTAGAATTTTACCAAAGAACCATGATTCTTGAAGTGGAACGTTTGGATGAAGAATGTGACAATCTAGAGCAACGTCAGTCTCGGATGGATTTCTATAAGCGAAATGGATTTAAAACTGCCAATGCCTTTTTAGAATACGAAGGACTTAGCTTTGAAATTCTCTATCGGGGTGACCACTTTGACGAAGAGGCTTATCGCGATATTTTCCGTAAACTGCAGGAAGAAAATTATTTCGATTTCCGCATTAAATATAGACGCTTTAGTGACCACTAGACAAGAAAGAGGCTGGGACAAAAGTCCTAGCCTCTCAATTATTTTTGGATTGTCGAGCAAGACGCAGTGGTTGAGTGGGCTCTACTACGCTGATTTCATCAGCTTTTACAGCCCTACTCAACTGTGCGGAGGTGGGACGACGAAATCGAATTCTAACGAATTACCGATTTCTGTCCCACTCTCTTTTAGTTTAGATATTTAATGAAGAACTCAATCAGTTTCATGATTTGTGTAAAGAACCAAGGCAGAAATAGAAGAGCTAGGAAGGTAACATGCCATTTCCAATAAAGTGAAACCAAGCCAACGGTTTCTCGAATCCAAGCGGATGGGAGATAGTAAAAAGCTGTTCTTGAACCGATACTTCGACCAGGTATTTTCAATCGTCTCATAAAGACACCTGCACGGAGCGCGTGAAATGAATTGGTTACTACAAGGACTCGCTTGCCAAGCCCCTCTTCTTCAAGGAGACGCTTGCTAAAGGTCAGGTTTTCAAAAGTAGTACGAGAGCGATTCTCGATGAGAATGGCGTCTTCTGGAACCCCGTGTTCCATCAAGTATCCGGCCATAGCTTCTGCCTCAGCGATCAGCTCATCTGACCCTTGACCACCAGAAACAATCAGCTTTGGTCGTCCCTCGAACTGCTCATAGATGGCCTTTCCCTTCTCAAGACGCTGGGCCAAGAGTGGGGGAACCTTGTCTCCGATCAAACCTGAGCCAAGGATGATGATGGCGTCTGGCTCTTTGCGAACTGGAAAGAGATTGCAAAAAGTCCCATAGGATACATAAGAGAGGTAGAGAAAGGTCATGTAAAATAGGGCAAAGTCAGTCAGATAAATGAGGATGTCATTCCCTGGGAAATAGGGTAGAAAATGTAGTGCCAAAGCTCCGATAATAAACAGTCCATAGAGCAGCGATAGGAGGTTGGCCAGTCTTTTTCCTTCAAAAAGCATCATTTGACGGCCGTTAAAGAGAAGAAAAAGAGAGGAGAAAATAATGCTGAGAAAAACGAGGATGGAAATCACCACAAAGACAATCATTGCAATTTGTTGATTAAACCATAGCTCAGTTCGAACGACTAGTAAAAATGCAGAAATCAGTAGAAGAAGCCCTAGGTTTATCGAAAATAGATAAGCATTGAACAGTCTTCTGCGATCACTCATAAAGAACAATAAAAAGATAAGAGCTGGAAATAACCAGAATAGATATAGATACATGTTTTGCACCTCGTAAAATCTTACATCCATTGTACCATAATGACTGATAGAACTAGCGGATTGTTCATGCAAATAAGTTGCTTTCTTCAAATGAATTTGATAAAGTTAAGATTATCGTTTTTTTAAGGAGATAGTATGTTACGAAAAGGTTCCCTGACAGGCTTATTACTGTTCGGTATTTTTTTTGGTGCTGGAAACCTGATTTTCCCACCGGCTCTTGGTGCTTTATCGGGTAATCAATTTTGGCCAGCTATTGCTGGGTTTGTCCTTTCAGGCGTGGGAATTGCCATTGTGACCTTGATTATCGGGACACTTAATCCCAAAGGATATATTCATGAGATTTCTCGTAAGATTTCACCTGTTTTCGCGATTGTATACTTAGTTGCGCTGTATCTTTCGATTGGTCCTTTCTTTGCCATTCCAAGAACGGCGACGGTATCTTTCGAAGTGGGGATAGCCCCCTTATTAGGTGGAATGAATGCCAGTTTAGCACTTTTCATTTTTACCCTGGTCTATTTTTTGCTAGCCTTTCTGATTGCTTTGAATCCATCTAAGATTCTAGATCGGATTGGTCGTATATTGACCCCGATCTTTGCGATTCTCATTTTGATCTTGGTCGTTCTTGGGGCTCTGAAATACAGTGGACATGCTCCAATGGTGGCCACAAAAGCCTATCAGGCATCTGCCTTTGGGCAAGGATTTTTAGAGGGGTACAATACCTTGGATGCCTTGGCATCTGTTGCCTTTAGTGTGATCGCAGTGACTACCTTGAATCAACTTGGATTTTCAAGTAAGAAAGAATATATCAAGACCATTTGGTTGGTTGGAATTGTTGTAGCCCTTGGTTTTAGTGTGCTGTATATCGGTTTAGGATATCTGGGGAATCATTTTCCAATTCCGGCTTCCGTTATGGCATCTGATAGCAATAAAGGGGTTTATGTATTATCAGAAGCGACCAAAGCGATCTTTGGTCCGACTGCTCAGATTTTCCTAGCAGGAATGGTGACGGTAACTTGCTTTACCACAACCGCTGGTTTAATCGTCTCTACTAGTGAATTCTTCCATAGCACCTTCCCTAAGGTTTCTTACAAGGTCTATGCAAGTGTCTTCACTCTGATTGGTTTTGCGATTGCAAACCTTGGCTTGAATACCATTATTGCTTTCTCATTGCCGGTCTTGATGATTCTTTACCCAATCACCATTACCATTGTATTGATTGTGATAGTGAATAAATTTGTGGCTCTTTCAAAACCAGGAATGCAATTGACTATTTTCTTGGCTAGCTTGGTCTCTGTTGCAAGTGTTCTGGCAAGTACCTTTAAAATTTCTCTAGTAGAAAAGGGGATTGCTTTGCTTCCATTTGCGGCTCAATCTCTTCCATGGTTAGTGCCAGTAGTCATCGGGATTCTTTTATCGCTCGTATTACCAAATAAACAAACAGCAGAAAAATAAGTTATATTAGAAACTCTAAAGTTTTGTGCTTTAGAAATAGATTGAAGATAATATCCTCTTAGAAACTTTCCTTAGGTGAGTACGGACGTCAGCGAACTTCATAGAAGTTCCATGACTTAGTTTTGAATCTAAGGTTTCAAAACTCCCGAGTGCTAGAAACATCACTGTTTCTAGCACTTTTCTCACGGCGGAAAGTTTCAATGTATACTTGAATGTGCCTTATATATTCTTTTAGTTTTTCACCACAACTTAGACTCTAAAGTTATTGGCTTTAGGGTCTTTCTTTTGAAACTAGTACCCAAATCCAAACTTTAGTAAAAAAACGTAGCAGAAATTTTTCTTTTTTGTCAGTCAATGCTATACTGAATGTAGCATATCAATATACGGAGTGAACTATGAATCCAATCATTTTTTCATTGACAGTTTTTCTTGCGGGTATTCTGTCTTTCTTTTCTCCCTGTGTCTTTCCTTTGCTACCGGTTTATATTGGAATCTTGCTAGGAAGTGATCAGGAAAAGGCTATCCGATTGTTCGGGAAAAAAATTCGCTGGCATGGCTTGTTGAAAACCCTTTGTTTTATTGCCGGTATTTCTGTTATTTTCCTCCTCATTGGTTTTGGAGCGGGTTTGCTAGGAAAGATCATGTACACCAATTGGTTCCGTTATCTGATGGGAGCCCTCATCATTATCCTTGGTCTTCATCAAATGGAAGTCTTTCATTTTCATTTCCTTGAAAAGCAAAAATCAGTAGATTTTGGAGCCAACAAACAGAAGAATGAATTGTTTTCAGCTTTTCTCCTTGGTCTTGGCTTTAGTTTTGGTTGGACGCCTTGTATTGGTCCGGTATTAGGATCAGTTCTTGCTTTAGCAGCATCAGATGGACAAGATGCTCTTATGGGAGCTATTTATCTCCTTGTTTATACCTTGGGAATGGCTCTTCCGTTTTTACTGTTGGCCTTAGCATCTAGTCTGGTCCTACCTTACTTTAATCGTCTCAAACCCCATTTGTTATTGCTGAAGAAAATCGGCGGAGCCATCATTATTCTGATGGGAATTCTCTTACTTTTGGGACAATTGAACAGTTTGTCATCTATCTTTTCATAAAATAATCCGGAGGTTTAACGCATGATGAAAGGTTTTAAATACGCTTGTTTCTCAGTAATTTCTCTAGCTTTGCTGTCAGCTTGTTCCATGAATCAATCCAGTGAGAGTGGTATGGACAATCAGCCAACAATGAATACAACAACGAATAAGAATCCTTTGGTGGGAAAAGACGCCAGTGACTTTGAACTAAAGGATATGAAGGGGAATACGGTCAAACTTTCAGACTACAAAGGGAAAAAGGTTTATTTGAAATTTTGGGCAACCTGGTGTGGTCCTTGCCGGCAAAGTATGCCCGAATTAGAGAAATTGGTCAAGGATACAGATAGAGACTTTGAAATTCTGACCATTATGGCACCAGGACTCCAAGGTGAAAAAACAGAAGAAGAATTCGTCAAATGGTTTGATCAACAAGATTACAAGTCAGTACCGGTCTTGTACAATCCAGATGGTTCTGCATTTGCAGATTATCAGGTTCGCTCTATTCCTACAGAAGTCTTTATAGACAGTCATGGGAAAATTGGACATGTCCAATTAGGGGCTATTTCAAACGAAGATGCTAAGAAGATCATCAAGGAGTTACAATAAAAAAATGAAGCACGAAGCTTCATTTTTTTCTAGTTTCTTAGTTGCTTGCACCAGAAGTGGCATCGGCATCTCCGTGCCCTCCGTCACCATGTCCTCCAGCATCAGAAGCACCAGAAGTTGCATCTGCACTACCGTGTCCACCAGCAGGAGCAAATGGACCGCTTCCGCCAACTAGACGTTGACCTGTTGTTTGCAGGTACCAGTCCAACCATGGTTTGAAGTTGAAGACAATCTCATTGATACCAGCGTAAGAACCATCTTCATAGTACATAGCTTGGTAGTTGTGAGTGTTGATCACGCCTTCAGGAGATCCTGGAACAATGGTCCGAACATAGTCTTGGTTACCGTTACGAAGGGTACCAATCACCCATTCCACGTTTTTCATACGTGCTGGTGGTAGGGAGCCGTGAACGGTTGACATCCGGCTTCCTGATTGAGGTGGCACGCGTTTAGCAAACATGGTATCTGGATCTTGATGGGCATTGTTGTAGTAGAGGAATTGGTTGTTATCATCGGCATAAGTCAATTCAAATGGCATAGCCTTTAAGAACATATCAATTTGGTTAACGGTTAGGATACCGTGGTCGAGTTTGACATAGGTATCGCCAGAAACGGCACCAGTGATTTCAGCTACTTTTTCTACCCAATCTGGATCGTCAGGATCGACTTCAGTAACAGTTGTAGCGATTGGATGATTACAATCCAAGTCTTCTGGTTCAATTGGTTTTGGTTTTTTCAATTTAGATACAACCTCAACGTATTTCATAAAATTATCCAAGCAGGTTTCAAGGAATTTGACGGTTCCCTCGTTGATGATATTGCCGTTTTCGTCAAAAGCTTCTTTCGCTTTTCCAAGAAGGAATTCATTTCCTGGAAGGGTATAAGCATTGACACCTGGGGCATCGAGGATCTTACGGAGGTGAACTTGCGCACGTGAAGTCCCTTGATCATAGTAAGAAGCACCGACGATCATAACCGGTTTGTTTTCAAATGGATGCACCTCGAAAGAGAGCCATTCAAGAACAGACTTGAGAGCAGCAGAGATCGTATGGTTGTGCTCTGGAGTGGCAATGATAACACCATCTGCACGAGTGATTTTGTTATATAAAAGACGCAATTGGAAACTTTCGTCCCATTTTTCATCTTGGTTAAACATTGGAACTTCGTCGATTTCAAGAACTTCCAATTCAAATTTGATTTTAAATTGGCGGCGAATGAATTCCAAAAGTTTACGGTTATATGATTGATCGTAGTTTGAGCCTACAAGTCCAACAAATTTCATTCTTTTCTGTCTCCTATCTTACAAGTTTTCCCAGTCAAATTCTTCAGCATCTTTGCGAAGCAATTCTTGGGCGTTGCGCAATTTGTCTGTGATTTTCACAAACACACGGAAATCATCAAAGATGGCATCTAATTTTTGAATGACATCTAAATCCACCAAGTCTCCATTTTGATCAAAGGCTTGCAATGAATGAGAGAGCAAGAATTCATCTGGCAAAACAGTCGCTTTAATTTCTGGAGCATTTAAGATTTGGCGAAGTTGGAGTTGGGCGCGTGAAGATCCCAACGTACCGTACGAAGCCCCAGTAATCATGACTGGTTTATTCAACAATGGGAAGACTCCGTATGAGAGCCAAGCGAGTGCACTCATCAAGACTGCTGGAATAGAGTGGTCGTATTCTGGAGTCCCAATAATGACCCCATCAGACTCCTCAATTTTTGCAACAATATCCAAGACAGCTTCAGGTACTTGTTTGTCGGCTGGTTTGTTAAAGACAGGGATATCTTTAATTTCGACCAATTCGATCTCAGCCTTATCAGCAAAATGTTTTTGCATGTATTGAAGCAGTTGACGGTTTGTAGAACGTTTGGAGTTTGTCCCCACAATCGCAATAAGTTTTATCATGGAAAATTCCTTTCTGATAGGAGAATTATAAATAAGATTGAAGCCCACTTGTATAGGCGATCTTGCCTGATTGAGAAACCAATAAGGTATCTATACCAGGAAGTGATTCAACAGTGTAGAGGATAGAAGCAGGAGATTCCCCGAACAAGCGGGTAGTCCATATCTCCCCGTCTACGGATCGATCAGATATGATGGTGATACTGGCTAAGTCTGTCTCGACCGGATAGCCCGTCGCGCTATCAAAGATGTGATGAAACGACTGGCCGTCAACTTCTAAATGACGCTCGTAGATGCCAGAGGTGACAATAGATTTATCCTTGACAGAGAGGACCAGTAGGTGCTGACCTCTTTTTTCGACTGGATTTTGAATGCCAATCCGCCAAGGCTGTTGTTTGATGGGGTGTTGACCGACAGTGAGGATATTTCCTCCAAGATCGATCAAGGCATCTGTTACTCCCTGGCTCTTTAAAAAGGTAGCAATGCAGTCTGCACTATAACCCTTAGCCAAGGCTCCTAAATCAATCTTCATTCCAGGACGCATCAGAAAGACTGTATGGTTTTCTGGGTCGAGCTGGATTTGGTGAGGATCGATCTTGGCCAGGGCTTGATCAATTTCCCCTTGCTGGGGACGTCTAGCATCTGAAAATCCAATTCGCCAGGTCTGTACAAGAGGACCAATGGCGATGTTTAAATGGCTGTTTTGAGCTTGACTATGCAAGGTACCTAATGCAATCAGATCAAAAAGATCTGGATGAACTTGGACAGGAACAATACCAGCTTGGTGATTGACCTCCATGAGTTCAGAACTTGCATCATTAGCACTGAAGCGATGTTCGTAGGAGCGAAGAAGTTCAAAGCAGCGGGCTAAGAGTTCATTCGCTTGTGGGTGATAGATCGAAACAGTGATGGTCGTTCCCATCAACCGTTCGGATCGACTACTTAGGTCCACTAAAAATCTATCCTTTCCTATTTTCACTTACTTACAGTATATCAAAAAGATATCGTTTTCACAATCCTTTCAAGCATATTGTTTGACATTTTTTGAAACATGTGAAATGTGATTTTCTGGAAAATTGAAAAAAAGATCACAAATTCTGAGCAAAATAATTGTAACCGATATCATTTTTATGATATACTCAAGAAGTAAATTAAATTAAAGGTAGGATTTATTCTATGAGTAAAATCGTTGTTGTAGGGGCTAACCATGCCGGAACAGCTTGTATCAACACTATGTTAGATAATTTCGGAAATGAAAATGAAATTGTGGTTTTTGACCAAAACTCAAACATTTCATTCCTTGGATGTGGGATGGCACTTTGGATCGGTGAACAAATCGATGGTCCTGAAGGTCTTTTCTACTCTGACAAAGAAAAATTGGAAGCAAAAGGTGCAAAAGTCTACATGAACTCTCCTGTTCTTTCAATTGACTATGACAACAAAGTGGTGACTGCAGAAGTTGATGGAAAAGAACACAAAGAATCTTACGAAAAATTGATCTTTGCGACTGGATCAACACCAATCATTCCTCCAATTAAAGGAGTTGAAATCGTTCCTGGTAACCGCGAATTCAAAGCAACTCTTGAAAATCTTCAATTCGTTAAATTGTACCAAAACGCTGAAGAAGTGATCGAAAAATTGAAAGACAACAGCAAACACTTGAACCGTATCGCCGTCGTTGGTGGTGGTTACATCGGTGTTGAACTTGCTGAAGCTTTCGAACGTCTTGGTAAAGACGTTGTCTTGGTGGATATCGTGGACACTGTCTTGAATGGTTACTACGACAAAGACTTCACTGACATCATGGCGAAAAACTTGGAAGACCACAACATCCGTTTGGCACTTGGACAAACGGTTCAAGCGGTTGAAGGAGATGGTAAGGTAGAACGCCTTGTAACCGATAAAGAAACCTTCGATGTAGATATGGTTATCTTGGCTGTTGGTTTCCGTCCTAATACAGCTCTTGCTGATGGTAAGATTGAACTCTTCCGCAACGGTGCTTTCCTTGTTGATAAGAAACAAGAAACTTCACTTCCAGGTGTATACGCAGTTGGTGACTGTGCGACTATCTTTGATAACGCTCGTAACGAAATGAGCTACATCGCTCTTGCGTCTAATGCGGTTCGTTCAGGTATTGTTGGTGCCTACAATGCGACTGGTCATGAATTGGAAGGAATCGGTGTTCAAGGTTCTAACGGTATCTCTATCTACGGCCTTCACATGGTTTCAACTGGTTTGACTCTTGAAAAAGCGAAAGCTGCAGGCTTCAATGCCACTGAAACTGGCTTCAACGACCTTCAAAAACCTGAATTTATCAAACACGATAACTACGAAGTTGGTATCAAGATCGTCTATGATAAAGATACTCGTCAAATCCTTGGAGCTCAAATGGTATCACGTGATAGCGCCATCTCAATGGCTATCCACATGTTCTCACTTGCGATTCAAGAACACGTAACGATTGATAAATTGGCTTTGACAGACTTGTTCTTCTTGCCACACTTCAACAAACCTTACAACTACATTACAATGGCAGCTTTAACTGCTGAATAATAGCTAAAGTTCTATTAAAAACTTTCCTTAGGTGAGTACGGACGTCAGCGAACTTCATAGAAGTTCCATGACTAATTATTGAGCCTAAGGTCTCAATAATTCCGAGTGCCTGAAACAATACAGTTTCAGGCACTTTTCTCACAGCGGAAAGTTTTGATTTTTCTTTATTCGTTCCATTTATATTTCTTTGTAGAAATTCTTAACTTATTTTTATTAGATAAAATGGTTTGTCTACATTCTAAACAAAACTAACAAGGGTAGTTTTGTTTTTTTCTGTCTTTACATGTATTCAGAGGCAGTGAAATAAGGTATAATGAATAGGATAAGAGTTTGAAGGAGTTAGGGAATGTCTGAAAAAGAAGAAGCCTTAAAAAAGGAATTTCATTTTGCCTCTAGTTCGATTGTGGCCCATATTGTCAGAGGTGTTCTGGTTGGGATTGTTGTAGGCTGCATCGTCTCGAGTTTTCGTTTTTTGATCGAACATATTTTTCATTTTGTTCAAGGCGTTTACAAGGAGATGTCTGGTCAACCACTTTATTTACTTGCTATGCTATTGGGTTATGGGGTGATCGTATTGATTGCTGGTCGCCTTATTCGCACCAATCGGGATATCAAGGGATCAGGAATTCCGCAAGTCGAAGCAGAACTCAAGGGGCTCTTGGCGGTGAGTTGGTGGGATACCCTGTGGAAGAAGTATATTTTAGGTGTCTTGGCCATCGGAAGTGGCTTGATGCTTGGTCGTGAAGGTCCTAGTATTCAATTAGGAGCAATGGGGGGAAAAGGAGTGGCCCATCATTTGAAGGTCAGCCCGGTTGAGGAGCGATCTTTGATTGCAAGTGGGGCTGCTGCTGGCCTTGCTGCTGCCTTTAATGCACCTATAGCGGGGCTCTTATTTGTGGTTGAAGAGGTCTACCATCATTTTTCACGTTTCTTTTGGATTTCGACCTTGGCTGCTAGTTTGACTGCTAATTTTATTTCACTCAATGTCTTTGGTCAAACACCAGTGCTTCATATGCCACAAAATATTCCACCGCTCCATCTGTCTCAGTACTGGATTTATCTTTTTCTTGGAGTCTTTTTAGGGGCAGCAGGGTATGTCTACGAAATAGTGGTTCTCAATATCGGTCGATTGTATCGCTTACTTGAGAAGATTTTCCATGTTCCTTCTCATTATTCTTCTTTATTTGCCTTTGTCTTGATTCTTCCAATCGGCTATTTTCTTCCCCAAATTCTTGGTGGTGGGAATCAATTGGTCTTGGATTTAGCTCGAGTACCGTATCCAGTGCTGACCATCCTTCTTTATTTTGCGATCCGTTTCATCTGGAGTATGTTGAGCTATGGTAGTGGCTTACCAGGTGGCATCTTCCTGCCTATACTAGCATTAGGATCACTTTTAGGGGCCATCGTTGGAACCTTCCTCCAAAACATTGGCTTTATCTCTCAAAATCAGCTGCCTCTCTTCATTATTTTAGGCATGAGTGGGTATTTTGGGGCTATTTCAAAAGCGCCATTAACGGCTATGATCTTAGTGACAGAGATGGTCGGTGATATTCGCAGTTTAATGCCCCTAGGCATGGTGACCTTGCTAGCATATATGATCATGGATCTCTTCCATGGAGCGCCAGTCTATGAAGCCATGCTCGAGCAATTGTTGCCGGATAAGGCGCAAGAAGAAGGAGAGTTGACTTTAATTGAGATCCCTGTATCAGAAAAGATTGCAGGAAAACAAGTTCATGAACTGCACCTCCCTCAAGATATCTTGATCACCACGCAAATGCGAAGTGGTAAGAGCTATACGGTCAATGGTGCAACCCGCTTGTATCTAGGGGATAGTATCTTTGTGGTGGTTAAAGAATCTGAAATCGGACGGGTCAAAGATATTCTTTTGTAAAAGACTGATTCTCAGAAAATTTTTTCTATTATTAAATTTTCAGACAATTATTGAAAAATGAGAAAATATCTGGTAAAATAAGGGCAAGAACAAATGAGGAGAAGTCTTTCATGAAAAAATATAGTCTACTCTTATTGAGTGTTGCTCTTTTAGCAGGGTGTGCAAATTCTACTAGCAAACATTCGAGCCAAAAGACGCAAACCAGCTCAACGGTGCAGTTGTCAAAGGCTGACCAGAAGACCTTGGACAATGCGACAGCTGAATACAAAGACTTTGTTGAAATGCAAATTGACCAATTGCTCAAAGATACAGAAGGATTCCGAGCTACCCTAAAAGATGGTAATTTGGAAGAAGCTAAAAAGCAATATCCCTTGATTCGTATGGCCTATGAACGGTCTGAGCCGATTGCTGAAACCTTTGGAGAATCGGATGTCAAAATCGACTACCGCTTGGTGGATTATGTAGATGAAAATAAATCAGAAGATGGCTGGTCAGGTTTCCACCGGATTGAGCGTATCCTTTGGGAAAACAATACTACAGATGGAACAGACAAATACGCTGACCAACTGGTGAACGATATCAAGGAGTTGAAAGCTAAAATTGCTACAGTAGAAGTCACACCGGATATCATGTTGACCGGAGCTGTCGATCTGCTCAATGAAGTGGCAACGCAAAAGATTACGGGTGAAGAAGAAGTCTTCTCTCATACAGATCTTTACGACTTCCGTGCCAATATTGAAGGGGCTGAAAAGATCTTCTCTCTCTTTAAACCCTTGATTGAGAAAAAAGATGCTAAATTGGTTAAAACCTTGGAAGCAGAATTCAAGAATGTAAATGCTTTATTGGACAAACACATGACAGATGATTCAAACTATAAGTCTTACACAGATTTATCCAAGGAAGATACCAAGGAATTGGCAGAAGCTGTGACCAAACTTGGTGAACCGTTGTCTCAAATGGGTGTGATTTTAGATGGGAAATAAGAAAAATGGCTGACGAAAAATTTTTAGATAAAAAAATGGACCGTCGTGAATTTCTTAAAAAAGCAGGTATTGGAGGGGCTGGTCTAGCGCTGGGTCTCTCTGGTGCATCTGCTTTTTTCGCTAATCAAGACAGTTCCAGCAAAAAAGTTTATGATGGAGATGAAGACATCTCCTTTTATGGCAAGCACCAAGCAGGGATTACGACACCTATGCAGAAGGCTTGCTACTTGGTTGTGTTAGATCTTCATACGACAGACAAAAAAGAAGTCATCCAGCTCTTTAAAGACTGGACCGATTACAGTAGTAAATTAGTCGAAGGAGAGTTAGTTAAAAGAGATGGTTCCAATGCCCTCTTGCCACCAACAGATACAGGTGAAACAGTGGGACTCAACCCCTATCGTTTGAGTCTGACTTTTGGGGTATCGGCTTCCTTTCTAAAGAAACTGGGCTTGGAGTCCAAACGTCCGAAACTCTTTCGTGATTTGCCTCCATTTCCAAAGGAGCAGTTGCAGGACAAATACACTAGTGGCGATATCGTCATTCAGGCCTGTGCAGACGATGAGCAAGTAGCCTTTCATGCGGTGCGAAATCTGATTCGTAAGGGTCGCAATACCATTACCATGAAGTGGAGCAAATCAGGATTTGCAGCTATTGGTGACCGAAAAGAAACACCGCGCAACCTCTTTGGTTTCAAGGATGGAACAGCAAATGTCACGACTGAGAAGGATTTTGACAAGGTCGTCTGGACTGATAGCAAGGATTGGATGAAGGGTGGTTCCTATATGGCTCTTCGCCTAGTGCAAATGCACCTGGAAACTTGGGACCGGACCAATTTGCAAGAGCAAGAAAACACCTTTGGTCGCTACAAGGAGTCTGGCGCTCCCTTTGGTAAAACCAACGAATTTGATGAAGTAGATTTATCTAAACTACCAGTAGATTCACATGTCCGTTTGGCCAAAGAAGTGGATCGGCCGATTTTACGGCGGTCATATTCCTATTCGGATGGCATCAATGAACAGACTGGGCAATTTGATGCCGGCTTGATCTTTATCGCCTTTCAAAAGGATCCGAACAGCTTTGTCAAAATCCAAACCAACTTGGGCGCGGTGGACAAAATGAACGAGTACATCACCCATATCGGAAGTGGACTCTTTGCTTGCTTTGCAGGCGTCGAGAAAGGAGGGTATCTTGGTCAAGCACTCTTTGAATAAACTCTTGATCTTGTTAGGCCTTCTTGCCTTGTTTTGGACTCATCCGGTAGCTGCGGAATCTTATAGCGATCTCTTTATCAAGATCACAGATGCAACAACCGCTGTACAAAATAAGGACCAGGATAAGGCCAAGGAATTGATCGCTGAGATTCAGGCTGATTTTGAATCCAAAGACCACCATGATTCCAAGGCAGGGAAAAAAGTTAGCCAAGCCCTGGCTATAAAAGGAGAGGTAAGCAAAGACGATCTCACCAAGATCTCATCTGCCTTGCTCGCTTTTGAAAAAGAGCAAAATCCGGTCGATTTAGAGGCGGAAAAAGACAAACTCGTGAGTCGCCTCGCACCTTATTTTAAGAACCTACAAGAGGCTATTACAGCTAAGGATCTGGATAAAACCCGTCAAACCTATGCAGATCTCAATAACACATGGACGCGAAACGAAGCGGTGGTAAGAGATCACAGCACAGCCTACTATGGCAAAATCGAGACGGCCATTTCGCTCTTACGCAGTAGTATTGAAACAGAGCCTACCGATTTCACCAACATCCAGTCCTCTTATGATGACCTCAAAAATGGGATTGATGCTTTTGTAAAAGGAGAAGCCATTAGCAGTGCCAGTACGGATTTGACGCTGAACGATGGGATCAAGCTTTTGGAGAAGGCGCAAAGCCAATTCCAATCCGGCGACGATAAGTCTGCTGCAGCGACTATGAAGCAGTTCATCACGATCTGGCCAACCATCGAGGGAGATGTTAGCACGACCAATCCAAGTCTCTACACGCGCGTAGAGAGTGAATCCCCGGTTATAATGGTCAAGGGGAAAGAAAAGGCCTATCAAGAGAAATTACAAGCCTTGATCCGAGACTTGTCTGCGATCGATACGACAGCTTCTTACAACGCTTTTGATGCCATGTTGATTCTTCTGCGTGAAGGAGTAGAAGCCCTTCTGATTGTCATGGCGCTTGTGACGACCCTTAAGGCCGCTAAGATGAGGAAAGGTCTCAAATGGGTTTACGGTGGAGCTATCGCTGGTGTTCTTGCCAGTGCAGCAATCGCTCTTGTTTTGCAAGTAGCTTTTCCAGCCGTTACTTCGGGGTCTAACCGAGAAATCATTGAAGGTGGCGTTGGGATTTTCGCTGTGGTCATGATGATCCTCATCGGAATTTGGCTCCACAGCAAGTCCTCTGTCAAACAGTGGAATGCCTTTATGGACCGTCAAATGAGGACCGTGACGGCTACAGGAAGCTTTGTCTCGATGTTTGCCCTCAGTTTCTTAGCAGTCTTTCGTGAAGGGGCTGAGACTATTCTCTTCTATGTCGGGATCATTCCGCGGATTACAACCGCGAATTTCTTACTGGGAATAGGGTTTGCCATAGCCGTTCTCATCATCATTGCAGTGGCCATGACCAAGGCCAGTCAAGCTATCCAACCTCATCGAATCTTTTTCATTCTGACGTGGTTGATTTACGCTTTGGCCTTCAAGATGCTCGGTGTCAGCATTCACGCCCTGCAGTTGACCAATATCCTACCTAGCCATTTGGTCAATGGACTTCCAACCATCGATTGGGCGGGGATCTATCCAAGCTGGGAAGTTCTTCTTCCTCAAGGTATCTTTGTGGCCTTGATCGCACTCGTTACGGTGAGACAACATGGCAAAGAGTAGAGCAGATGAAATGACTATTGTTGAACATTTGGTCGAATTTCGAAAACGATTGATCGCAGTGGTCTTGTGCTATATTATCGTCTTCATCCTAGCATTTGTATTTGGAGGAGAAATCTATCAAGCCTTGACGGCTAGCCTGCATCAAAAACTGCTGGTACTGGGACCGAATGATATCCTCTGGATCTATGTATCGCTGGCTAATCTCACATCCTTTAGCCTGACCTTGCCCTTTATTGTCTACCAGATTTGGCAATTTGTAAGGCCGGCTTTGAGGGAGAAGGAGGCGCGTGCAGTCTTTGCCTACATCCCAGCTAGCTTTATTTGCTTTGTACTGGGGCTTGCATTTGGTTATTTCTTTGTCAGTCCAGCTATTTTAGAGGTCCTGATGCGATTGGGAGAAGGGCTGTTTGATACCCAATTAACAGCACAAAATTATCTAACCTTCTTATGGCACACTACCTTGCCTTTAGGGGTCTTGTTCGAGTTACCAGTTTTGGTCGCTTTTCTGACCTCGATTGGACTTTTGACACCACAGTTTTTAATAACCTACCGACGTTATGCTTACTTTGTTCTGCTGGTCTTAGCCGTCGTGCTAACCCCTGCAGACTTTATCAGTGACTTGGCCATGACACTCCCTTTGATCCTCTTATTTGAAGTCAGTGTCGCCTTCAGTAAAGTCATCTATTCAAGAAAAAGGAGAAACTAATGGGAATTTTACGTGATATTGGAGCACCAGGTTTGATCATCATCATCCTGGGCGCCCTCTTGATTTTTGGACCAAAACGCCTGCCTGAGTTGGGCCAGTCCATCGGCAAAATGTTTGCTGAATTTAAGACAGCTGTCAATAAAGGCAGTGAAGAAGCAGATCAAGACGCCAAAGAAGCTAAAGAAGAAAAAGAATAATCAGACAATTTTCAAAATTCTATTGAGTTCGATTGCATAAAAAGGTATAATAAGACAAGTACTTGCAATCGACGAAGGAGGAAACCATGATTATTACGATTTTGTCACTCATTTTCTATTTTAGCTATATCGGATTCTTATGCTGGTTGGTCGTAAAAATTGTCGAAAAATTGTTCAATTTCTTGTTGAACCGTTAATGAAGAAACAATCCATTTCACCCCGAGTGAGTGGATTTTTTGTGTCCAATTCAGTTAGAAAGATTCAAACAAAGAGGTTTTAACGGTCTCAGATTGAAGATAAAGTCATATAAAAAACTTTCCTTAAGTGAGTACGGACGTCAGCGAACTTATTAGAAGTTCCATGACTAAATCAAAATACAAAGGGCGTCTGCGGATAAAGTCAAAAGAGGAAATTAGAAAGCAAGTGAAACAACACAACAAAACCATCGTTTTACTGACTGTTTTGTTTATTGCTATGCTTTCCATTTAAATGTTTTTATATCTTTCAACTTCTAGTATTTCTTGTTACTAGTGATGGACTATATCGTTTGTTTTTCTTATTTATTTTATAAGAATGTTAAGCTTAATAGAAATACAGTAATTACAAGATTGTAATATATTCTGTTATAGCTTTATGTGGCATGGGTATAAATTGATATGACTTTTATTATCTATGGTATAATGAGATAAATTTGGAGTTGTAGAGGCGAGCATTTGGAAGAACATAGACCTGATTTTAGAGATATAAAATCATTTGAAGAATTTAACAGATACTACTGGTATCGAGAAGAGCTTTCACAAATTTGTAAGTACCTTGGATTAGAATACAGATGTACAAAAAAAGAATTAAATCATATTATAGAACAATATTTTAGGGGAAATAGAGTAGAAAAAGTTTTGAGGAAAAGAAACAAAAATCAAACCGAAATAATAACCCTAAATACATCATTACTTGAATGTGGGTTTTCCTTTAATCAGAAATTTCGTGATTATTTTTCAGCTGTAACAGGTGTTAATCCGTTTAAGTTTAATGCTGATATGGCAACTGCTTGGAGAAAAGTAAAACGGGACAACAACATAAATTTTACAATCCAAGATATGATTAAAATATACTATGGAGAGTCAGACTACGCCAAGTATGATAATTCAGCTTGCCAATGGAATCAATTTCTAAAAGACTTTTGTGCCGATGAATTTAGCAATCATTACTCCAACAAGTTAAAAGTTGCGGCTATCCTTTGGAATGAAGTTAGAGATTCAAAAAATAAAAAAATTTATTCACGGGGACTTCTAAAAGAATATAGCTACAAAATAGAGGAGTACTGTAAGTAAACAACTTCAAGTTTGTCGAACGGAATATAAAGTATTAAAGACGATAGCACTCTGTTTTTGCAGAGTGCTTTTTTGTTTTATAGAATATAAGAGAATGTGGGATACTTGCTTTCTCTGCTAGATGATCGAGCAGAGAAAGATTTATTAGATATGACATCAGTCAGCTAAACCCTTTTAGCTGGCTTTTTTGTTAGCGACTCGGTCATTAACTTGCTTGTCAAAATATAATTCGGTATCATAGATATATAATGTTTGGTAAGTAAGTCCTATTGTCAGTTCGGAACAAGTAGATAGGAGAAGGGGAGAAAAAACTAGTGAATAAAGACCAATTGATAGAGAAACCAGAAATAAATATTGTTGGGGTTATTGCAAATCATCAGTTTAACTGGTATATTTGTTCAAACGAAATGTGGGCAATGGATATCGATAAATATATTCAGGCATACCAGGAAGCAGGTCTGGATGTTGATTTCTCCTATTTACCTGAGATTCAGCAGAATCTTCATGTGATTACAAAAAGCAATCTTGAGAGCTACTTAGAAATGTATAAAGATGATTGGCTGAAGGTGACGGTTGAAGAATTGATCTCAATGATCAAACGTTCAATGGAAGAGGAGAACTTGAATTCAGAGATTATTCTGGAAGGAAATGCCTTGCTTCCGGATCTTTTCATCGATTTTGATAAAGAAGAATTTTATTCAAACCATCTGGGGATGAAAAACTACGAAAGATATGTGCCAAACGGATGGAAGTTTTTTTCAGGACGTTTTGATCATTTGATCCCCAAAGAGGAGCAATATTGGATTGAAGAGACCAAGAAAACTGAAGGAACTAGTCTTCTATTCATATAAAAATAATACAGTTTAAAAGTATTTCATGAGACTGTGAAATGCTTTAAAATTTCGCCACATTTCAAATCTTTATATTCCGTTTCGTTAGGAATAGCGATGGAAAGCCAACCAAATATGCTATACTGAAGTAGATAGAAGGAGGAGCGACTGATGAGCAGAAAGTGGGTAAAGATCATTGCTATTTTAATTTTCATCCTATCCGGTAGTTACTTTGTCTACAATAAACTAACGAAGCCGAATCTTGGACCGAAAACAACAAAGCTCTATAAGCATGGTTTTCTTTTGCTAGAAGAACAAATCGGAACCTACATCAAAGAACACTATACTGGGATTGAGAAGATTGAGTTCTCCCCAATCTACGTTACTGAAGAAGGGTCAACATTCTCAAATGCCTATGTGCGTCCGACGATCTATGACAAGTATGGAAATAAAGCTACTCTGGGAGATAAAATAAAGAAATTTATTCCATTAAGTTATGGATTGATTTCAGACATTGTTCTTGATTTTGATGGAGGTGGCAATGAAGTCATTGAGTTACTGGACTCAAATGGCAAACCTGTAGACGTTTCAAATGAGGAGCATTTGCCTAAGAGAGCTATACTCACAGAGGCAAGTAGTACAGATGAAAATATTGAATTATTAGTAGAAGATGGTCAGTTAATAGGAGTCGTAAAGGATGATAAAGGAAGCCCTGGTGCAGAAATTGTTTATAATACGGAACTCCATAAAGGAGACGCGAGAGAGTAGCGCTAACCAATGAAATAGAATGAAAAAGAAAGGACAAAACACATGCAGTATTATTTTATCGGTGGCCTAGGTGGTAATAGCTACCATCTGGCTCCACTAATGGATGAGCTAGGCTTTCCTGTGACCTTTCTAGATCCCTATAGGGAAATGATTCAGACAGAAAACGATCTTCGTGATTGGTTCCAAGGTCGGGTTGGCCAGGCTGAAGAGATCTGCTTATTTGGGCATTCCTTGGGTGGAGATTTGGCTCGTTATCTGGCTACTGAGTTTCCTCAGATCCAGGCTTTGATTCTCCTGGATGGTGGCTATCTGGATATGGAAAAGATCTTATCTCTTGAAGAAGAACTAAATGACACATCATCCTTCATGCAGCAGCAAGTCTTTGCAACTTTAGAAGAAGCTGTGTTATCCGAACATGGTGATAGAGCAGATCCGACGCCTATAGCGCGAAAAGCGGTAGAGGCTAGCTATCGTTGGAATCCAGTGAGTGAACAATATGAATTAAATCTGGATCTCGAAAAGGTCATGGCTTTATTGCGTCTACGGCGTCAGATCAAGACTTATCAGATTCCACTGGCAGACCTGCCTGTCCTCTTTATCGGGCCTCGATACCAAGAAGAACCTGAATGGAGAAAAGATGCTCTGAAGCAACTAGATCCTCAGATCAAGCAAATCTTGCTAAAAGGTTTAGGGCACGAACTGTATACAGAGGCGCCTGAAATTGTAGCTAGAGAAGTGAACAATTGGCTCCAAAATGTTCATAAATAAAACCTGTTTCTCTGTTTGAAACGGGTTTTTGTCTTGTAATTTCCGAACGTTATTTCCTATAAAATCATTCCCATTGCATTAGGTCCGTATCTTTGGTATAATCTATCAAGGAAACGTCAAGAGACGTAGCGATGCGCTTGCGCATAGGTAGGTCAGTTTTTAGAAAAGAGATTTTTCAATCTATGTTAAATGAATTTCCTATTTTCGACTATGAAGATATTCAGTTGATTCCCAACAAATGTATCATCAATAGCCGGTCAGAAGCAGACACAACCGTCCAATTTGGAAACCATACCTTCAAGCTTCCAGTTGTTCCTGCCAATATGCAGACAATCTTGGATGAGAATGTGGCAGAGCAGTTGGCGCGTGGTGGTTATTTCTACATCATGCACCGTTTTGATGAAGCGGGTCGGATTCCTTTTGTCAAACGCATGCATGAGCAAGGTTTGATCGCTTCCATTTCGGTTGGTGTTAAGGAATACGAATACGACTTTGTGAGTCAATTAAAGGCAGATGCGCCTGAGTACATCACTATTGATATCGCACACGGTCATGCGGATAGTGTCATTCGGATGATTCAACACATCAAGAAAGAATTACCAGATACCTTTGTCATTGCTGGAAATGTTGGAACACCTGAAGCTGTTCGTGAATTGGAAAATGCGGGAGCTGATGCGACTAAGGTCGGAATCGGCCCTGGTAAGGTTTGTATCACCAAAGTGAAGACTGGATTTGGTACAGGTGGTTGGCAATTGGCTGCGCTTCGCTGGTGCTCAAAAGCAGCGCGTAAGCCAATCATTGCGGACGGTGGTATTCGGACCCATGGCGATATTGCCAAATCGATTCGTTTCGGGGCGTCTATGGTCATGATCGGTTCGCTTTTTGCAGGACATATTGAAAGTCCTGGTAAAACAGTAGAGATTGATGGAGAGTCTTTCAAAGAGTACTATGGATCTGCTTCCGAGTACCAAAAAGGCGCTTATAAGAACGTCGAAGGTAAGAAGATTTTATTGCCTGCTAAGGGTCATTTGCAAGACACCTTAACGGAAATGGAACAAGATTTGCAAAGTTCGATCTCGTATGCTGGAGGCCGGAAATTAGCAGATTTGAAACATGTTGACTATGTGATCGTTAAGAATTCTATCTGGAATGGCGATGCACACTAATTGAATTACTTATTTATTTCACGAATGGGCGTGATGTTTCTACAAGGTGCCGGAACACCTAACAATAAGTAAGTCGAGATAAATCCTTTTGCTAGAGGATGTTCAAGGCTTGCTTAGCAGGCCTTTTTGTGTTTTGTGAATAAGTAAGGGATTTTTTAGAAAGTAGGAGGAAGTATGAAATTACTGGAAGAACGCATCTTAAAAGATGGCAACGTTTTAGGTGAAAATATCCTCAAGGTGGACTCCTTTTTGACCCACCAAGTGGATTTCAAATTGATGAAAGAAATTGGTCAGACTTTTGCAGACCGGTTCAAAGATGCTGGTGTGACGAAAGTCGTAACCATTGAAGCATCTGGGATTGCACCAGCCCTTTATGTAGCTGAAGCCTTGGATGTTCCCATGATCTTTGCTAAGAAAGCAAAAAACATCACCATGAACGAAGGGATCTTGACGGCTGAGGTTTATTCCTTTACCAAGCAAGTGACCAGTACGGTTTCCATTGCTGGTAAATTCTTGGATCCAGCAGATAAGGTTTTGATCATTGATGATTTCCTTGCCAATGGTCAAGCAGCTAAGGGCTTGATTCAGATCATCGAACAAGCTGGTGCTAAAGTGGAAGCTATTGGAATTGTGATTGAGAAATCTTTCCAAGATGGTCGGGGATTGTTAGAAGAGTTGGGATATCCTGTGGTATCTCTTGCGCGTTTGGATCGTTTTGAAAACGGTCAGGTTGTATTTAAGGAGGCAGACATCTAATGCAAAAACAAGAAAGCCATTCACAGGCAGCCGTTTTAGGCTTGCAACATTTATTGGCCATGTATTCGGGATCTATTTTGGTACCGATCATGATCGCGGGGGCTTTGGGCTATAACGCTCATCAGCTGACCTACCTCATCTCTACAGATATCTTCATGTGTGGGGTAGCGACCTTCCTTCAAGTTCAGCTCAATAAGTACTTTGGGATTGGTCTTCCGGTGGTCCTTGGGGTTGCCTTCCAGTCGGTGGCACCTCTCAGCATGATTGGTGCTAGCCATGGTAGTGGGGCCATGTTTGGTGCCTTGATTGTCTCAGGGATTTATGTCATCCTTGTTTCTGGCTTCTTCTCTAAGATCGCCAATCTCTTCCCATCCATCGTAACGGGATCTGTTATTACGACCATCGGTTTGACCTTGATTCCGGTAGCGATTGGGAATATGGGGAATAACGCAGCCAAACCAACGGTGCAAAGTCTGATTTTAGCCGTGATCACCATTCTCATCATTCTGGTGGTCAACATCTATACGACTGGCTTTATCAAGTCTATCTCTATCTTGATTGGATTGATTGTAGGAACTGCTATTGCGGCTTCTATGGGCTTGGTAGATTTCACACCTGTATCGCAAGCACCAGTGGTTCACGTTCCAACACCATTCTTCTTTGGAGCTCCTAAGTTTGAAATCACTTCAATCTTAATGATGTGTATCATCGCGACGGTTTCCATGGTCGAATCAACTGGTGTTTATCTTGCACTTTCAGATATTACCAAAGATCCGATTGATAGCACGCGCCTCCGTAATGGCTATCGTGCTGAAGGGTTGGCCGTTCTACTCGGTGGTATCTTCAATACCTTCCCTTACACTGGATTCTCACAAAACGTTGGTTTAGTGAAATTGTCTGGTATCAAGACTCGTCTTCCAATCTATTATGCGGCTGGTTTCCTTGTTCTACTCGGTCTCCTTCCTAAGTTTGGAGCTTTAGCACAAATTATCCCAAGCCCTGTTCTTGGTGGAGCGATGCTAGTCATGTTTGGTTTTGTATCGATTCAAGGGATGCAGATTCTTGCGCGTGTTGATTTTGAACATAATGAGCACAACTTCTTGATCGCTGCTGTATCGATTGCTGCAGGGGTTGGTTTGAACAACAGCACTCTCTTCAACGGCCTTCCAACAGGATTCCAAATGTTCTTTGCGAACGGAATTGTCGTTGCCAGTGTCTTGGCGATCGTTCTCAATGCTATTTTAAACCGTAACAAACACTAATCTCACATGAACCGGAGGTCCTTGGATCTTCGGTTTTTTTGACTTTTAAAGAAACATATAGTAGAGTGGAAGAGGAGAAAATCTTATTTGATGAGAAGAGAGTTAGAATCATGTATGTAACCTATCACTTTAAAGAGCGCTTACGCTTGTTTTTGAGTCTATTTTTGCCGATTTTGATCTATCAATTGGCCAATTATTCGGCCAGCTTTGTCGATACAGCCATGACTGGTCAGTACCGGACCCTTGATTTGGCTGGTGTTTCTACAGCTACCAGTCTGTGGAATCCATTTTTTACTTTCCTGACAGGGATTGTCTCTGCGCTGACGCCGATTGTTGGGCATCATTTAGGCAAGGGAAATAAAGAACGGATTGCTGGTGATTTTTACCAATTCCTCTATATGTCATTTGGTATGGCCATTCTCTTAATAGGCTTTGTTTGGGGGATTGCACCCATGATTCTCAAGCAGATCGGCTTAGAAAATGTTGTTGCCCAAATAGCCATTCGCTATTTATATTTCCTTTCTTTGGGAATCTTACCTTTGTTGCTCTTTAGTATCGTGCGGACTTTTCTCGATACCTTGGGAATGACGCGTCTATCCATGTACTTGATGCTCTTGCTTTTGCCTCTCAATGCTTGTTTTAACTATATCCTGATCTATGGGGCATTTGGTTTTCCTGAGATGGGAGGAGCAGGAGCAGGACTTGGAACCTCTCTGGCCTACTGGGTCTTGCTGGCTATTGCAGTTTTGATCTTGTGCAAGCACCCTAAGGTAGCACCTTTCCAATTATGGAAGCCGCAGCCTTATGATTTTAAAGGGATGAAAGAAGTATTGCGACTTGGGCTTCCAATCGGTGGAATTGTCTTTGCAGAAGTTATCATCTTCTCGCTGGTTGGTTTGTTAATGGCAAAATTCCCATCACTCACCATCGCGAGTCACCAATCGGCCATGAATTTTTCTACCCTGATGTATGCTTTCCCGGTTAGTATCTCCAGTACCATGGCGATTATCGTATCTTACGAACTGGGAGCAGGAAGACCAGAAGTGGTCAAACAATATTGCCGTTTGGGACGACTGACAGCCTTTGGGTTTGCGATTGTCACCCTCGTCTTTCTCTATACATTCCGCTTCCAACTGGCAGGGCTGTATGGCAAGGATCCCGTCTTTGTGCAACAAACAGCTATTTTCATGACCTATAGTCTCTTTTTCCAAGTAGCCGATACCTTCGCAGCACCCCTACAAGGGATTTTGCGGGGCTATAAGGATACAACCGTTCCATTCTTATTAGGCGTTTTTAGTTATTGGTGTATCTCTATTCCACTAGGGATTTTCCTTGACCATGTGACCAACCTCGGTCCCTATGCTTATTGGATCGGCCTTATTTCTAGCCTTGTCGTGAGTGGAATTTGTTACCAACTTCGGCTCTGGCAGATCGAAAAAAAGCAAACAAACTAAAATGAAGTCTGGGAAACCAGGCTTTTTATGTACCGTGAATATTATAAATTTTCTGAAAGTTCTTGACAATTGATGTCAAAGTGGTAAGATTAGGAGGTAGAAATGAAGAACTAGAAGGAGAACAAGATGAGAAGTGATATGATCAAATTGGGGATCGACCGAGCACCAGCGCGTGGTCTCCTTTATGCAACAGGGCAAGTAAAATCAGCAAAGGATATGCAAAAGCCCTTTATTGCCATTTGTAACTCCTATATTGATATCGTTCCGGGCCATGTTCACCTGCGTGAATTAGCGGATGTTGCCAAGGAAGCTATCCGCGAGGCTGGTGGGATTCCTTTTGAATTTAATACCATCGGTGTCGATGATGGGATTGCGATGGGCCATATCGGGATGCGATACAGTTTGCCATCTCGCGAGTTGATCGCAGATGCTGCTGAAACGGTCATCAATGCCCACTGGTTTGATGGTGTTTTCTATATTCCCAACTGTGATAAGATTACACCAGGAATGATTTTAGCCGCCATGCGAACCAATGTGCCAGCCGTATTTTGTTCAGGTGGACCCATGAAGGGTGGAGTTGACATGACGGGGCATCAAGCGACGCTCTCAAGTTTGTTTGAAGCTGTCGGTACTTATCAAGCTGGTGATATGGGCATGGATGAGCTGGATTTCTTGGAAAAAAATGCCTGCCCAACTTGTGGCTCTTGCTCTGGTATGTTTACTGCCAATTCCATGAACTGTTTGATGGAAGTATTAGGTCTTGCTCTTCCTGGAAATGGTACCATCCTAGCTGTTTCAGATGAAAGACGGGAATTGGTTCGCCAAGCGGCCAAACAATTGGTAGAGAATATTAAAAAAGGTATCCGCCCACGGGATATTGTGACTAAAGAAGCCATCGACGATGCATTTGCGCTCGATATGGCCATGGGTGGTTCAACCAATACTGTGCTTCATACGCTCGCTATTGTGCGTGAGGCTGGTATTGACTATGACCTTAAGGACATTAACGAAATTGCCAAGAAAACACCTTATCTCTCTAAAATTGCACCTTCAAGTGTTTACACTATGCATGATGTACATGAAGCTGGTGGTGTACCAGCCATTATCAATCAGTTGATCAAAAAAGGTGCCATTAAGGGTGACCGTATTACAGTTACTGGTAAAACCTTGAAAGAAAACGTAGCTGGTGCTGAAATCAAAAATGAAGAAATTATCCACCCAATCGAACATCCGATTTCACCTGTAGGTGGTTTGTCGATCCTTTACGGAAATATCGCTCAGGATGGGGCTGTAATCAAGGTCGGTGGGGTTGATCCATCTGTGACCACTTTCCGTGGTAAAGCTATTTGTTGTGATTCACAAGATCAAGCCCTTGAGTTGATTGACAATGGAACAGTCAAGAAGGGACATGTCGTTGTCATTCGTTACGAGGGTCCTCAGGGTGGACCTGGTATGCCGGAGATGCTAGCGCCAACTTCTAAGATTGTCGGACGCGGTCTTGGTAAGGATGTGGCACTGATTACGGATGGTCGTTTCTCCGGAGCTACTCGTGGGATTGCGATTGGTCACGTTTCTCCAGAAGCGGCAGAAGGTGGTAATATCGCCCTAATCGAAGATGGGGACGAAATCGTGATTGACCTTCCAAATCGTACGCTTGATCTACTTGTCGATGATGCAACCCTTGCAGAACGTCGCAAACACTTGAAACAATTCAAATCAAAAATCTCCAGCGGTTGGTTGCGTCGCTATACAGCCTTTGCTAAATCAGCTAATGTCGGCGGAACCTTGATGAGTGACGAAGAATTCGAAGAACGGAAAGCAGAACGTCAAGCCCAAGAAAAATAAGAAAAAACCTTTCCTGCTATGTGATATCACAAGCAAGAAAGGTTTTTTAGTGGAGCCATTATTTGGTGCGCATTTCACCTTGAGGGAAGTAGGTTCCTTCAGGCATATCGTTAATGATGACGTGAACAGCTGACTGAGGAGCGCCAGTATTGCGGACAACAGCTTCGGTTACTTCCTTGGCCAAGGCTTTCTTTTGTTCCAAGGTGCGTCCTTCAAATAGGTCAATTCGTACAAATGGCATATGGCCACCTCCTAAATTTTATATAGGACTATTTTATCACATTTTGGGATACAAAGCTTAGCAAAATTATGGTAAAATGATAATGAAACACATTTTAGAGAGAACAGAAGGAAAATGGCACAATTATATTATAAATATGGGACCATGAACTCGGGGAAAACCATTGAGATTTTGAAGGTGGCCCATAATTATGAAGAGCAAGGCAAGAGCGTCGTTATCATGACCTCAGCAATCGACACCAGAGATGGAGTAGGAGTGGTTTCTAGCCGGATCGGTATGAAACGCGAAGCCGTTGCGATCGAAGAAGAAACCGATATCTTTGGCTTTATTAAAAACCAAACAATCAAACCCTACTGTGTCTTGATCGATGAAGCTCAGTTTTTGAAACGACACCATGTCTATGATCTGGCAAGAGTCGTGGATGAACTAGATGTGCCGGTCATGGCTTTTGGCCTCAAAAATGATTTCCGAAATGAACTCTTTGAAGGTTCCAAACACCTCCTCTTGTTAGCGGACAAGATCGAGGAGATCAAAACCATCTGCCAATACTGTTCCCGCAAGGCGACCATGGTCTTGCGTACCCAAGCGGGTAAACCTGTCTATGATGGAGAGCAGATCCAGATCGGTGGACACGAGACCTATATCTCGGTTTGCCGCAAACATTATTTTAATCCAGACATACCAACTGAAAGCGTCTAGAACGTTTTAGAGAGGATAATAATGTCTATTTGTTTAAAAGATATTACAATAGAGAATTATTTCGACGTTTTAAATCTAGAAGTTCATCCAAACCAAAGGAATTTTATTGCATCCAATTCCATTAGTTTAGCTGAAGCCTATGTATATGATAAAAATGGTGATTTTATAGCTCCCTTAGCAGTTTATGATAAGGAAGTATTAGTTGGTTTTGTGATGATTGCCTATGACCAGAAAATTGGGATCAGCAAGGGGAACTACTTGTTATTTCGTTTTATGATCGATAAACGATTTCAAGGTTTAGGCTATTTTAAGCCGACTATGGATGCAGTTATTGACTTTGTTCGAACAGAGCCAGCTGGAAAAGCAACAAGTCTTTGGTTATCTTATGAACCGGAAAATCATCAAGCGAGATCTTGCTATCTCCATTATGGATTTAAAGAAACTGGCGAAGTCATAGAAGACGAAATTGTAGCAATCTATGATCTAACAATCAAGAATTAAGGAGCAAACATGAATATCTATGATCAACTACAAGCTGTAGAAGACCGATACGAAGAGTTAGGAGAATTACTGAGTGACCCAGATGTGGTCTCTGATACCAAACGCTTTATGGAGCTTTCAAAAGAAGAAGCTTCCACGCGTGATACGGTGACAGCCTACCGTGAGTACAAGCAAGTCCTTCAAAACATTGTTGACGCTGAGGAAATGATTAAGGAAGCAGGCGGAGATGCGGATTTGGAAGAAATGGCCAAGCAAGAGCTAAAAGATGCTAAGGCTGAAAAAGAAGAGTACGAAGAAAAATTGAAGATCTTACTTCTTCCTAAAGATCCAAACGATGACAAGAACATTATCTTGGAAATCCGTGGGGCAGCTGGAGGAGACGAAGCCCAATTGTTTGCTGGTGACCTCTTGCAGATGTACCAAAAATACGCGGAAAGCCAAGGTTGGCGCTTTGAGGTCATGGAAGCTTCCTACAATGGCGTTGGTGGGATCAAAGAAGTAGTGGCCATGGTTTCTGGTCAATCAGTCTACTCGAAACTCAAGTATGAATCTGGTGCCCACCGGGTACAACGGGTCCCTGTGACTGAAAGCCAAGGTCGTGTCCATACCTCTACAGCAACCGTTCTGGTCATGCCAGAAATTGAAGAAGTTGAGTACGACATTGATCCAAAAGACCTTCGGATTGACATCTACCACGCTTCTGGTGCGGGTGGACAGAACGTCAATAAGGTTGCGACAGCTGTTCGTATTGTCCACTTGCCAACCAATATCAAGGTAGAGATGCAGGAAGAACGGACCCAACAGAAGAACCGTGAAAAAGCCATGAAGATCATTCGTGCGCGTGTGGCTGACCACTTCGCTCAGATTGCCCAAGACGAGCAGGACGCTGAGCGGAAGTCAACTATCGGGACTGGTGACCGTTCAGAGCGGATCCGGACTTACAACTTCCCTCAAAACCGTGTGACCGATCACCGGATTGGCTTGACCCTTCAAAAACTGGATACTATCTTATCTGGTAAATTAGATGAAGTGGTCGATGCTTTGGTCTTGTATGATCAAACACAAAAACTAGAAGAGTTGAATAAATAATGTTGTTGGGATCATTATTAGCCCAGTATGAAGAAGAATTAATAGCCGTTGGAGAGGAAGCAGAAAGCCTCTCCTTCGCGTATCGTGCTTTAAAAAACTGGACCTTTACAGACTTTGTCCTTGCTTTGCAAAAAGAAGTGGAAGTAGAGGATCAGGCCTTGCTTCTATCCATCTTTGAGCAGTTGAAACATCACATCCCTGCCCAATATATTATTGGCAGCGCAGAATTTTGTGGCCATGTTTTTACAGTTGATGAGCGCGTGCTGATTCCACGCCCAGAGACTGAGGAGTTGGTCGCTCTCATACTTGAGGAAAACGATGGGGAAGCCTTACGAGTTCTGGATATTGGAACAGGAAGTGGTGCCATTGCTATTAGCATAGCCCTTGCTAGACCTAACTGGCAGATTCAAGCTAGTGATGTCTCAGAGGAGGCCTTAGCCCTTGCTCATGAAAATGCCCAGCAGTTAGAAGCAGTCGTTTCCTTTAAGTCTTCAGATGTACTAGATGATCTAGAAGGTCCATACGACCTGATTGTTTCCAATCCACCCTATATCTCGCGTGATGATGTAGAAGAAGTTGGAGCCAATGTATTAGCCTCTGAACCTCACTTAGCTCTCTTTGCAGACCGTGATGGATATGCTATCTACGAAAAGATTGCCCGGCAAGCACCAAGTGTTTTAACACCAGAAGCGAAGGTCTATCTAGAGATCGGCTATAAGCAAGGTAACAAAGTAAAAGAGCTCTTTCAAAAGGCATTTCCCGACAAACAAGTTCGAGTTTTGAAAGACCAATTTGGACAAGATAGAATGGTAGTAGTAGACAATGGATCACATTGAGAAAGAATTAGAAGCAGGACGTGCGGTTATTCTGCCAACTGAAACAGTCTATGGTATTTTCGCTAAAGCTTTGGATCAAGAGGCAGTTGATTATATTTACGAATTAAAACGTAGATCTAGAGAGAAAGCCCTGAACTTGAATGTAGCAAATGAAGAAGGTGTTCGAATTTATTCGAAAAATCAACCTAGCTATTTAACAAAACTGATTGATTCATTTTTACCTGGGCCTTTAACTATTATTCTTCAAGCAAATGAAAAGGTGCCTGACTGGATTCATTCAGGGATGTCTACGGTTGGCTTTCGGATGCCAGCCCATCCAAAGACCTTGGAATTAATTCGTAAATATGGTCCTTTAGTTGGTCCTTCTGCAAATCTATCTGGACACGCTAGCGGAACAAAGTATGAAGCTATTATAAAAGAATTTGATCAGGTAATTCCTGGCTTTGAGGATGATGCTTTCCTTACTGGCCAAGATTCGACTATCCTAGATATTTCTGGGGCCAAAGCGAGGATTTTACGACAAGGTTCTATTACGAAAGCTGACTTGCTTGCACAAGTGCCCGAGCTTTCTTTTGAGGAAGATAACCTTCCTCTGTCATAATGTATATAAAAAATTATTTAATAAGGAGTAGACCTATGATTTTTGATAAAGAAGATTACAAAGCCTATGATGCAGACCTATGGAATGCTATTTCCAAAGAAGAGGAACGCCAACAAAACAATATCGAGTTGATTGCTTCTGAAAATGTTGTCTCTAAGGCGGTTATGGCAGCGCAAGGGTCTATCCTGACCAATAAATATGCAGAAGGTTATCCAGGTCGTCGTTACTACGGTGGGACTGATGTCGTAGACGTCGTCGAAAGTCTGGCCATCGAACGCGCTAAGGAAATTTTTGGGGCTAAATTTGCTAACGTTCAACCGCATTCAGGAAGTCAGGCTAACTGTGCTGCCTATATGGCCTTGATTGAAGCTGGCGACACTGTCATGGGGATGGATCTGGCTGCCGGTGGGCATTTGACGCACGGAGCTTCTGTGAGCTTCTCTGGTCAAACTTATAACTTTGTGTCCTATAGTGTAGATCCGGAAACAGAACTCTTGGATTTTGACGCCATCTTAAAACAAGCCCAAGAAGTCAAACCAAAACTCATTGTTGCTGGTGCCTCAGCCTACTCTCACATTATTGATTTCTCAAAGTTCCGTGAAATTGCAGATGCAGTAGGAGCTAAGCTCATGGTTGATATGGCCCATATTGCTGGTCTAGTTGCAGCAGGTCTTCATCCAAGTCCAGTTCCTTATGCCCATATCACGACAACAACCACTCACAAGACCCTTCGTGGTCCACGTGGTGGCTTGATCTTGACCAATGACGAGGAGTTGGCTAAGAAGATCAATTCTGCCATCTTCCCTGGTATCCAAGGAGGACCTTTGGAGCATGTCGTTGCTGCTAAAGCAGTCGCTTTCAAAGAAGCACTGGATCCTGCCTTTAAAGAGTATGCAGCTAATGTGATTAAGAACAGTCAGGCTATGGCTGATGTCTTCTTGCAAGATCCTGATTTCCGTGTCATTTCAGGCGGAACTGATAACCACCTTTTCCTTGTCGATGTGACTAAAGTCGTTGAAAATGGGAAAGTGGCGCAAAACTTGTTGGATGAAGTCAACATTACCCTAAATAAGAACTCTATTCCTTATGAAACCTTGTCTCCATTTAAGACCAGTGGGATTCGGATTGGTGCAGCAGCCATCACTGCTCGCGGTTTTGGTGAAAAAGAAAGTCGCACCGTTGCTGAACTCATGATCAAAGCACTGAAGAATGCAGATAAAGAAGCAGTATTAGAAGAGGTGCGTGCTCAAGTCAAAGCCTTGACAGATGCCTTCCCACTTTACGAGGACTAAATCATCTTATGGATATTTACGTAAAGAAAGCCATCATTCATCAATTTAGCCCAGATGATACCGATCTCTATCTGGCAGATAAATTCCTCAATATCACGCCTAAAATTGAGGAATACTTGCGCAAGAAGATTGAGCGAGTTTATTCCGATGAAGCCAGGACCGGTATTTTCGAAGAGGACAATCCTTTTCTTGAGATGATTTCAGATGATCTGTTAGAAACATCTGTCGCAGTAGCGAATCGCTGGAAGGAAGAATTTGTCGTCTCTGAGAATCAAAAGACCAATGATTTGGTATTCGTCCAATTCTCGAAAGAAGGAGTGGAGCATTTTGCCTTTCTTAGAATCGCTTTACGAGAAACCTTGACCCATCTTGGCGGTGAAGTGGACAATCCGATTAAGCTGACGCAAAACAATCTACCTGGTTTTGGGACTGGTGCTGATGAAGCCTTGGTCATTAATCTTCAAAGCCGCAAATACCACTTGATTGAAAAACGGATCAAGTATAACGGGACCTTCTTGAATTATTTTTCTGAGAATCTCTTGCAGGCGCAACCCAAGATTTCTCCTAAAAAATCGATCAAGGCTCTAGAAAAAACAGCCCAGAAGATTGCGGAAAGCTTTAATACAGATGATTTTCAATTTCAATCAAAGGTTAAATCAGCTATTTTCAATCATATCGAGGAAGAAAATAAACTCTCTCCAGAGAAATTAGCAGATGATCTCTTTGACGATAATTTGACAGCTCGCCTCAGTTTTATTGACCAAGTCAAAGAAGCGGTACCTGAACCTGTCACTTTTGAAGAAATTGATGCATCTCGCCAGTTGAAGAAGTTCGAAAATCAGAAATTGTCATTGTCAAATGGAATTGAACTGATCGTTCCGAATAATGTCTATGAAGATGCAGAATCTGTTGAATTTATTCTAAACGAGAACGGGACCTATTCTATTCTGATCAAAAACATTGAGGATATACAGAGTAAATAATGATTAAACGCATAGTGAAGATCTTCTTATTCATCTTACTTATATTTGGAATCTACAAGGGGATCCAGATCCACCATGATGTCAAACAAGTCATGCAGTATCGCTCTCTGGTTAGAGAAGTCCTTGCTGAGGAGGATACCACAGCCAATGAAAACCTCATTCTGGCTATGATCTATACAGAGACCAAAGGTCGAGAGGACGATGTCATGCAGGCTAGCGAGAGTGCAAGTGGTGAGACCAATACCATTAGTGATAATAAGGCCAGCATTCGCCAAGGTATTCAAACTCTTTCAGATGAGTTAAAAGAAGCCAAGAAAAAAGGGGTTGATAGCTGGACAGCCGTTCAAGCCTATAATTTCGGGAAAGATTACATTGATTATGTAGCTAAACACGGTGGAACAAATTCCCTAGAGTTGGCCCGAGCTTATTCGCGGGATGTAGTAGCGCCAAGCCTTGGCAATGTAACCGGTGAAACTTATCTTTACCTCCACCCTATTTCCCTATTAAATGGGATGGAACTCTACATCAATGGCGGAAATATTTATTATTCTCGTTTAGTAGAAACCAATATGACAATTATGAAGTTATTTTCATGGTTTTAATCAATCAAGTTAGAGAGAGTTGGACAGAAATCGGTCATTCGTTAGAATTCGATTTCGTCGTCCCACCTCCGCACAGTTGAGTAGGGCTGTAAAAGCTAATGAAATCAGCGTAGTAGAGCCTACTCAACCGCTGCAACAATCCAAAAACAATTGAGAGGCTGGGACTTTTGTCCCAGCCTCTCTTATAATCTATAAATCTTTTTGTGTATTCTGACTTTTGATTCTTAGTATTTTGAAATCATTGAATAGCTATGATAAAATACTAGTTAGTTTTAAATTATCTTGAGGTGTTTCTATTGAACAAAAAATCAATCTACGGGCTATTTCTTGGGCTGATTCTCCTATGTATCGCTTTTTTGGGGAAGTCACAACAAAAAACGCAGCTGGACCACACTAATTACCTACAAAATACTCGTCCTACCTTATTTTTTCATGGTTATGGCTCGAGTGCCAATGCAGAAAAACACATGACAGATGCGGCAAAAAAGGCAGGGGTTACTGAGACCGTCATTACTGCAAACGTGTCTACCGATGGACAAGTAAAGCTGACAGGGACCATTCCCAAAGGTGCGGTCAATCCAATTATCAAAGTGGAATACCAAAACAATCGCACGCCCGATCCAAAAGTCATCAGCCATTATGCCTATCAGGTAGTTAAAAAACTTCAAGATACCTACCATTTTAAAGAGATGAACGTCGTCGCTCATTCTATGGGAAATATGTCCGTCTTATATTATCTTCTGGAACATGGAAGTGATGAGAATCTGCCAAAAATTGTCAAGCAGGTCGCCATTGCCAACCATGTCGCTGGACTCGAAGGGATGAATTTACCACAAGGTTTGGTTCTAGATACGCAAACTGGTAAACCCTCCGCAATGAATGAGCAGTACCAACAGCTTTTAGGTCTTCGGGAAGTCTATCCAGAAAATCAGATCGATGTACTGAATATCTATGGAGATATCGGTGGAGAAACTGATGGATCGGTTCTCAATGTTTCTTCAAAAGCCCTTCGTTACCTAGTAGCAGAACGTGCAAAAAGCTACCGTGAAGAACAGATTGATGGCAAAGGTGCTCAGCACAGCCAACTTCATGAAAATCCAATAGTAGATAAGTTGTTGATCCAGTTTCTTTGGGGAAAATAAATATGTCATCCTTTCTTAAAAGAAATGTAAGCTTCTTTTAAGAAAGAAACGATATAATAAACATTGAAGTGAATAACTCTTTTATTGGCTTCTTTTTTTCAGCTCTAGTCAGGTGAAATAGTCGATAAAATCTACTCAGCGTGGATATGAGATAGAAAGAAGAGAGAAATGAAATTAAGAAAAATTGCTTTATTTGTGGCGTCGACAGTTGCCCTCTTTAGTGGAATTCCACATGTTTCTGCAGATAGCAATGTCCAGAAAGTCATTGATGAAACTTATGTCAAACCAGACTATGTTTTGGGGTATTCTCTAGACCAAATGCAGATTGAGCAAACCTTGAATTTGCTGAACTATGATAGTTCAAAAGACAAAGAAGAGTGGAAGACTATGACACCAGAGGTCTACTCTTCGATTATGAACGTTGCGAACGATGATAGTCTAGAGCTCTATTCCTCTGTTAAAATTCAAAAATTAGGTAAGAACAAGCCTCTAGAAGTGAATATTGTGACGCCTCAAAACATCACCAAGGTTACTGCAGATATGTATCGGAATGCGGCCGTTACACTTGGTTTGGAGCATGCTCAAATTACAGTCGCATCTCCTGTCCAAGTAACTGGTGAAAGTGCCTTGGCTGGTATCTATTACTCGCTTGAGAAAAATGGTGCCAAAGTTTCTCAAGAAAGCAAAGATCTGGCTCAAGAAGAATTAAAGACTCTATCCGGGATCAATGAAGAAAATGCCGGAAAGAAAAACTTCGATGCTGATAAATTGAACGTGGCATTGACCGACATAAAAACGGCAGTAGCCAATGCCAAACAGAACAATCAGGATTTAAGCAAGGATGATATTCGAAAGATTGTCGAAGAAACCCTGAAAAATTATAAGTTAGATACAACGGTGACAGGCAACCAGATTAATTTGATCGTGAATTTCGCAGTGAATCTTTCAAAGAGTAGCGTCATCAGCAGCAAAAGCTTTACTAAAACCTTGTCGGATCTAAAAGATAGTATCGTAGACAAGGCAGGTGATACCTTTAACAATATCAATCTCAATTTTGATACAAATGCCATTTTAAAAGATAGTGGAAACTTCTTCACAAATGCGTGGAATGCCATTGCTGGCTTCTTCGGAGCCATCTGGAATGCCATTGTCAAATTCTTTAGTAGTTTGGTTGGATAAACATAGCACAAAAGCACTGCTGACAAGAAGTCAGAGTGCTTTTTGCGTTTGATTACCTATTTTTAGAACTGCTAAATTCTTATTTTAAGCTAGTTAATCAAGGTCCCACGGACCTTAAACTTGCTCTATTATTTTATGCTCATGAAAAAAGGTCCCACGGACCTTTTTTTTATTCCCACTCTACAGTTGCAGGTGGTTTACTTGTGATATCATAGACGATGCGGTTAACGTGGTCAACTTCGTTTACGATACGGACTGAGATTTTTTGGAGAACTTCCCAAGGAATTTTAGCGAAGTCAGCTGTCATTCCATCGATAGAAGTGATAGCGCGGATAGCGATAGTGTAGTCGTAAGTACGGCCGTCTCCCATAACACCTACTGAACGAACGCCAGTGTTAACAGTGAAGTATTGCCAGATATCGCGGTCAAGACCAGCTTTAGCGATTTCTTCACGAAGGATAGCGTCTGATTCACGGACTGTTTCGAGTTTTTCTTCAGTGATTTCCCCCATGACACGGATGGCAAGACCTGGTCCTGGGAATGGTTGGCGCCATACGATGTGATCTGGCATGCCAAGCTCGGTACCAAGGGCACGAACTTCATCTTTGTAAAGAGTGTTGAGTGGCTCGATCAGTTCAAACTGCATGTCTTCAGGAAGTCCACCAACGTTGTGGTGAGATTTGATGGTTTGAGCAGTATCTGTACCAGATTCGATCACATCAGTGTAAAGAGTTCCTTGTGCCAAGAATTTCACATCTTTTAGTTTGCTTGCTTCATCGTCAAAGACATAGACAAATTCGTTCCCAATGATCTTGCGTTTTTGTTCGGGATCAGACACACCAGCCAATTTATCAAGGAAACGTTTAGCAGCGTCTGCTTTAACAATGTTCAAACCAAACTTGCCACCAAGCATCTCCATAACTTGATCAGCTTCCCCTTTACGAAGAAGACCGTGGTCTACAAAGATACAGATCAATTGATCTCCGATAGCTTTTTGGAGAAGAACCCCAACAACGGAAGAGTCAACACCACCTGAAAGGCCAAGAAGGACACGTTTGTCTCCGACGGTTTCACGGATTTTTTTGATCTGCATGTCAATGAAGTTGTCCATGGTCCAGTCACCTTTAGCCCCACAGATGTTCAAGGCAAAGTTACGCAAGATATCATAACCGTGAACAGAGTGACGAACCTCAGGGTGGAATTGGATTCCGTAGATTTTCTTGTCTGGATTTTCAATGGATGCAAATGGACAGTCAGCAGAAGTACCAGTGCGGATAAAGTCAGCCGGAATTTCTGTAACAGCATCTCCGTGACTCATCAAGACCAATTGTTTGTCTGGTGTGCCAGCAAAAAGAGCGGAAGATTCTGTCAAAGTCAGTTCAGATTGACCATATTCACGGTTACCAGCGTCACCTGCTGGAACGACCTTCCCACCCAATTTATGGGTCAACAATTGCATTCCGTAACAGATTCCAAGGATTGGAATACCGAGTTCAAAAATTTCAGGATCGATATCAAAAGACCCTTCCTCGTATACTGAGTTTGGTCCGCCTGAAAGAACGATCCCAACTGGATTGATTGCACGAACTTCATCAGCAGAAATCTTATGGCTCTTCAATTCTGAGAAGACACCAATTTCACGAATTCGACGTGAAATAAGCTGATTGTATTGGCTACCGTAGTCAAGCACAATGATTTTTTCAACATCATGCAAATCAGTTGATAGGTTTGTCATCTTATCCCCTTCTTATAGAAATTTACTTTCCTCTATTCTAACACAAATGCCTTGTCTTTACCAATCTCTGATTGAAGAATTAGGAATTTTACGCTACAATAGAAGTAACACAGAGAAAGAGCAATGTTATGATTCCAGCTTACATTCAAATTCATGATCAGATTAAATCTGAGATTGATCAAAAAATATGGAAAATTGGAGAGCGGCTCCCCAGTGAACGCGATCTAGCTGAAAAATTCCAGGTGAGTCGGATGACTCTTAGGCAGGCCATTACCCTTCTGGTCGAAGAAGGAGTACTTGAAAGACGGGTAGGAAGTGGTACCTTTATCACTAGCACGCGCGTCCAAGAAAAAATGCGCGGAACAACCAGTTTTACTGAGATTATGAAATCGCAAGGCAAGGAACCTTCTAGTCAAGTGATTTCTTACCGTAAAACCATTCCTAGCCTCCAAGAAGTGGATAAATTAGGCATCGATAAGACAGACACCATCATTCGGATGGAGCGGGTCCGGTACGCGGATGGGATCCCTGTCGTTTATGAAGTGGCTTCCATTCCAGAGAAATTTATTAAGAATTTCAATCGCGAAGAGGTCACCAGTCATTTCTTCCAAACCTTGGAGCGTCATGGTTATAAGATCGGAAAGTCGCATCAGACCATCTATGCGCGATTAGCCAAAGATAAGATTGCGGACTATTTGCAGATTTCAAAAGGACAGGCTATTTTAGGATTGACACAGGTTTCCTATTTTGAAGACGGGACGGCTTTTGAGTATGTGAAAAGCCAGTATGTCGGCGAACGGTTCGAATTTTATTTGGAAAACAATTAAGCGAACAATGAACAGAAATAGAAAACTCTTCAAATGTCCGAGGCATATTACCAGGGCATTTGGGAGCTTTTTTAGTGAGAACTCATTCTTTCTAAATAGTGATAGTATGGTCATAAATAAAAGATTTGAAAAAAATTTTAAAAAATTTTTTTTTTTCTTCAATTTTTGATTTTTTTTACGAATTAATAGATAGAAGCTAGTTTTAGATCTAAAAAAAGATATAAGGCAGGAAAAAAATGAAAAAAATTAAAATTGATGTGGTAGCTGTTCCCTTGAGTGGGCATCTGTACCCGACTTTAAATCTCGTCAAACCCTTATTGGATGATCCAACCATGGAAATCCGGGTTTTCACAGGTCCTCAGAAAAAAGCGGTCGTAGAAAGTCTGGGCTTCACGGTCGTTCCAATTCTAGAGGACAAAGTAGAAGAATTTGAACGTGCGGCTAATAACGATAAAAAACACAATCTATTTTCAGCCTATCGGCAATTATCTAAGAGTCTCGATTTGATTAATCATGTATCGGATCAATTGCTAGAGGAGTGGCGTGTCAATCGTCCAGATATTGTGATTGCTGATTTTATCACTCTATCAGCTGGTTTTGTGGCAGAACAGTTAGAAATTCCTTGGATTACCACAATGGCAACTCAATTTGCGATCGAAACACCTTATGGTCCCCCTTGCTTCTTCGGAGGGATGGGAATTGCGCGAACCAAGAAGGAAGAAAAGATACAAGCCCTATGCCGTAAACTCACGCGTATTGGGAAATACTGTGGGGCTTTCCTCTTACGCAAACGCTTAAAACGTTACAATTTCAAGGTGTACAATCAAAATGGAGTGGAGACTATTTACTCTCCTTATGCCATCTTTGGAATTGGGATGATGGAGCTGGAGTTGAAAACACATTTCCCTCATCAATATGCTTGGCTTGGCCCTTTGGGGACTTCTCTTGAAAAAGCAGAAGATTATCCTTTGGATCTCAGCCCTTATGAAGACAAAAAGAAGGTTCTCGTGACTTGTGGGACTCAGTTACCGTGGGCAAAAGAAAATTTGCTCCATCAAACCAAGCAGTTAGCCAAAGAGCATCCAGAATGCCACTTTTTTGTCACACTAGGAGACGGAGCAAAAGAATTTTCTGAAGAAGAAGTGGCTTCAAATGTGACTCTCGTAACTTATCTCCCTTACAAAGAATACATACCGCAAATGGACTATGTGATTCACCATGGAGGGGCTGGAATCTTTTATCAGTGCATCGAATTTAAGAAACCAGCCTTGATCTTGCCGCATGATTATGACCAATTTGACTATGCCATTCGAGGAGTAGAAGCAGGGATTGCTTTTCAAGCTCATCGCAATCGCACCGAAGAGATTCAAGCAGGTTTCAATGCCTTATTAGAAAAAGAATCTTGGGAAAAGTTAGAGAGACTAAACAAACTTTCAAAAACCTACAAGCCGTTGGATACCTTGGAGTTTGAGATTCAACGATTATTAAGACGTGGAACGGATGGGAAACTATGAAAATTCTTGTAACAGGTGCGACTGGCTTCCTTGGAAAATATGTGATCGATGAATTGTTGGCTCACGATTATTCCATTGTAGCCTTTGGCCGAAACGAAAAAATTGGGAAGGCTCTGGAAGGTGAGCGCGTTCAATTTATTAAAGGGGATTTGAGCTCTATTGAGGAATTAAGACAAGCCTTTCAGTCTGTTGATGCTGTGGTTCACGCTGGAGCTTTATCCACTGCCTGGGGACCTTGGAAGGCCTTCTATCAGGCTAATGTAGTTGGTACTCAAAATGTCCTTGACTTGTGCCGTGAATATGCGGTAAAACGCTTGGTTTACGTATCTTCTCCCAGTATTTACGCAGCTGGAAAAGACCAATTAAACATCAAGGAAAGCGATGCTCCCAAAGAAAATCACCTCAACAATTACATCCGAAGCAAATTGGCGTCTGAAAAACTTTTTTCTGACTATTCAGATGTGCCAAGTATCATCTTGCGACCTAGAGGATTATTTGGTGTGGGGGATACCAGTATTTTGCCTCGTGTCTTACGCCTCAGTCGAAAAATTGGAATTCCTTTGATTCGAGGAGGAGAGCAGCTCATGGATATGACCTGTGTGGAAAATGTCGCCCTAGCCATTCGCTTGGCTCTGGAAGCAAAAGAAGCTCACGGACAAGTTTATAATATTACAAATGGGGAACCAAAGACCTTTAAGTATTTGATCGAAACCACACTAAAGGGATTGGGAGAGCCGATTCGCTATCGGAAACTTCCAGCAGGTCTCCTAGCAGGTATGGCGTACAGTCTTGAAGGGGTGTATCGATTCTTTCATATGAAGGCTGAACCCCCGTTGACGCGCTACACCTATTATCTTCTTCGCTATAGCCAAACTCTCGATATTCAAAAGGCTCAAACTGAACTTGGCTACTATCCAAAAATGACTATTGAAGAAGGGATTGACAACTATGTCCAACATGATCAAGCTCATTGATTATTTTCCAGCAGGCTATTGTAGCAGTCATTCTGGTCTCTTATTTAAAGGAATTCCAAATGAAAAAATGCAATTTCCTGCAGGTGTCTTTTTGATTCATCATCGTGAAAAAGGCTATATTTTGTACGATACCGGCTATCACTACGAGATTAAGAAAAAAGCTCGGTATTTCTGGTACCGTCTAGCCACCCCAATGCAGATGAAAAAAGAAGACCAGATCGATTATTTATTGCAAGAGCGGGAGATTGATCCAGCATCCATTTCCTATGTGATTCTTTCGCATTTGCACCCTGATCATCTTGGCGGAGCAGCACTTTTTCCAAATGCTCATTTCTTTGTCACTCAGGAAGTCTATGAGGTGTACCAAAAACCGAAATTCAAAGATTTGATTTTTAAAGAGTTTCTTCCAGCTGATTTTAAAGATCGAGTGACTTGTCTCAAAGCAGATCAAAGACATCCTGCATTCCCCTATCGCCCGACCTCGGATCTTTTTGGAGATGGGAGCATTCTTGTTTCGTCCATCGATGGACATGCGAGAGGGCAAGGCTGTCTTTATCTGGATGAGCTCAAGCTCTTTATTGGGGCGGATCTTTCTTGGGGAGTAGACCTCTTGCCTTTCACACGGCAAATGCGTCTCATTCCTTCCTTGGTTCAGGATGATAAGAAGGCTTATTTAAAAGGAGCTGATTTGCTGGAAACACTCTTGCAAGATGGTATTCAAGTTGTGGTTAGCCACGACCCGCAAGAACGGATTGAAAGGATTTTAAATGAAAAAAACAGTCTTTCTGAAAACCTTTATTGAAACCAGATGGTGCCACCGATTCCGTTCAAAAGAGGCCTTGAAGCGATACCAAGATAAGCAATTGGCACGCTACCATGCTTTTATCACCTCTCAGTCCCCCTATTTTCAAACCCATTCTCCCAAATCCTTTGGAACCATGGATAAAACCTTCATGATGACACATTTCAATGAACTCAATACCCTAGGGGTGGATCGAGATCAGGCTTTAGAGATGGCGATTCGCGGAGAACAAACACGAGATTTTACTGAGATGAATGGAGAAGTAGCAGTAGGCTTATCTTCTGGAACTTCCGGCCACCGAGGAGTCTTTGTCACCACAGAAAAAGAGAGAAGTATGTGGGCTGCAGCGATCTTAGCCAAGATGCTACCGAAAGGAAAACTGTTTGGTCATCGCATTGCCTTTTTCTTACGAGCGGACAATGAACTTTATCAAACCATTAATTCAGGCCTTATTCGCTTGGAATATTTTGATATTTTCAAGGATAGCAAGGAGTATTTAGAGCGACTCAAAGACTATCAACCAACCATTGTGGTCGCACCAGCTTCGACCTTGATTGAGTTAGCTAACTATGTCAGCAATCAGCAACTTGCGATCCAACCCGTCAAGGTTGTCTCTGTCGCAGAAATCCTAGAGGAACGAGATGCTGAGACAATCGCCAAAGCCTTTCAACTAGACACGGTTGATCAGGTCTACCAAGCGACAGAGGGATTTTTAGCTTGTACCTGTTCAGAAGGCAATCTACATCTTAACGAAGATATTTTGAATGTCGAAAAAGAGTACCTAGATGATAGCCGCTTTTATCCGATTATTACGGATTTCAAACGAACCAGTCAACCGATCTATCGCTACCGCCTCAATGATATTTTGGTAGAAGAAAAATCTCCTTGCCCTTGTGGTTCCGTCTTTACTCGAATCGCAAAGATCGAAGGACGATCAGATGATATCTTTCATTTCAAAAAAGAAGATGGCAGTAGCCAGATGATCTATCCGGATTTTATTCGACGGTGCATTCTCTTTGTCGAAAATATTCAGGACTATCAAGTGACTCAGTTGGCAGATGGATCCATTACCATTGCCTTGAGTCACCGGACAGAGTCTATGGAGCAAGCAATCTTTGCTCAATTTGAACTCTTAGCTCAGCAAAAACAATTCATTCTCCCAAGTATTCAATTTATCGATTATCAATGGGACCCAACACGTAAATTAAAACGTGTTCAACGACTTCAATAAAAGGAGAATCCTATGACTACCGTAAAAAGACATTTGCAAATTAAAGGCTATGGAACAGCGCTTCCAGCTCATACCGTAACTTTCAAAGACCAGACTCGTTACCGCGTGAAAGAAGGAGAAGAAACACAGATTGATCTTGCAGCTCGTGCGATTGAAGTGGCTTTAAACCATGCGGGGCTTGAAATGGCAGACATCGACTGCCTGGTTTCGGCTAGTGCGGTTGGCGTTCAGCCCATTCCTTGTACAGCTGCTCTGATCCATGAGCGCGTAGCCAAGGGACTGACGATTCCTGCTATGGATATCAATACCACCTGTACCAGTTTTGTATCAGCTTTAAGCACTGTTTCTTATCTGATTGAAGGTGGTGAATACCGTCGGGTTCTGATTGTATCTAGTGAAGTAGGGAGCCTAGGGCTTAATCCCAAACAAAAAGAAAGCTTTGAACTGTTTAGCGATGGCGCTGCAGCCTTTATCTTTGAAGCAACAAAGGAAGATAAAGGAATCATTGCCAGCATGCAACGTACCTGGTCAGAGGGAGCTCATGATACCGAAATTCGTGGTGGTTTGACAGCGTATCATCCAAAATTGTACTCTGAAGCAACCAAGACTGATTTCATGTTTGACATGAAAGGGAAGAAAATCCTTTTGCTTTCTGCCCGTGTTATTCCAGAAATGTTCCAAGAATTCGAAGAGAAATCAGGCGTTTCTAAAGATGCTGTAGACTATATTATTCCTCACCAAGCAAGCCGGGCCTTACCACTTGTCATGGACAAATTGGGCGTCAGCAAAGACAAGTACCTCAATATTGTCAGTGATTATGGAAATATGGTTTCGGTAGCCGTACCTTTCGGCCTAGCCTATGCACTGGATCATGGATATGTGAAGGAAGGAGATACCATCTTCTTGATGGGAACTGCAGCAGGGATGACGGTCAATATGTTGGCACTGAAACTTTAATGATGGATCCTCTCATTTCAAGCTCAAAAAGCATCAAGTCCCGCTAGTCTTTAGCGGGCTTTTTTGATATAATGAAAGGTATGGAAATTGAGAAAACCAACCGAATGAATGCGCTCTTTGAGTTTTATGCAGCGCTCTTGACGGACAAGCAGATGAACTACATCGAGCTCTACTACGCAGATGACTACAGCTTGGCTGAGATTGCAGAAGAGTTTGGAGTGAGCCGTCAAGCGGTCTATGACAATATTAAACGTACAGAAAAGATTTTGGAAGATTACGAAATGAAACTCCATATGTATTCCGATTACATTGTACGCAGCCAGATTTTTGATCAGATTTTAGAACGCTATCCGGAAGATACTTTTCTACAAGAGCAGGTTGAAATTTTATCAAGCATTGACAATCGGGAGTGATTATGGGCAGTCTCGTCATTTATCAAGGGATACCTTGCAAACTATTAGTCGCAGAGGAAGTATTTCCTACTCGACTACAGATTATCTCGCCCAATGATATCTCCAAAGCTATGCAAATAGGTTTTAGCTGTTGGGGATATCCAAATGAAATCATGAAAGAAGTCACACCCGAAGAACTAGAATGTTTGCAACATTTCGGACGATTTCCACTGAATTGAAAAAATAGGAGAAAATAATGGCATTTGAAAGTTTAACCGAACGTTTACAAAACGTCTTTAAAAATCTTCGCAAGAAAGGGAAAATCTCTGAAGCGGATGTCCAAGAGGCAACCAAAGAGATTCGTCTAGCCCTCTTAGAGGCCGACGTTGCCCTTCCTGTTGTAAAAGACTTCATCAAACGGGTCCGCGAGCGGGCTGTAGGTCATGAAGTCATCGAAACCTTGAACCCTGCCCAACAAATCGTGAAGATTGTTGATGAAGAATTGACAGCGATTTTGGGTTCAGAAACAGCAGAAATTATCAAATCTCCTAAGATTCCGACCATTATCATGATGGTCGGTCTTCAAGGGGCTGGTAAAACAACCTTTGCGGGTAAATTGGCCAACAAATTGGTCAAGGAAGAGAACGCACGTCCTTTGATGATTGCGGCCGATATCTATCGTCCGGCAGCCATCGACCAGTTGAAGACACTTGGTCAACAGATCAATGTTCCTGTCTTCTCACTTGGTACAGAGGTCCCTGCAGTAGAGATCGTTCGCCAAGGTTTGGAGCAGGCGAGAGCCAACCACAATGACTATGTCTTGATCGATACGGCTGGTCGTCTGCAAATCGATGAAAAACTCATGGGTGAGTTGCGGGATGTTAAAGCCCTTGCTGAACCAAATGAAATCCTCTTGGTTGTGGATGCCATGATCGGTCAAGAAGCAGCCAATGTGGCGCGTGAGTTCAATGAACAACTCGAAGTAACTGGTGTGATCTTGACCAAGATCGATGGGGATACCCGTGGTGGTGCGGCCCTTTCTGTCCGTCAGATTACTGGGAAGCCAATCAAGTTCACTGGTACTGGTGAAAAAATCACTGATATCGAAACCTTCCACCCAGACCGTATGTCTGGTCGGATCCTCGGTATGGGGGATATGCTGACGCTGATCGAGAAGGCTTCTCAAGAATACGATGAGAAACGCTCTCTTGAACTCGCTGAAAAGATGCGGGAAAACACCTTCGATTTCAACGATTTCATTGATCAATTAGACCAAGTTCAAAATATGGGACCAATGGAAGACCTGCTCAAGATGCTTCCAGGTATGGCCAACAACCCAGCTATGAAGAACCTCAAGGTCGATGAACGAGAAATTGCTCGCAAACGTGCAATTGTATCATCCATGACCCCAGCTGAACGCGAAAATCCAGATTTATTAAATCCAAGCCGTCGTCGTCGGATTGCTGCTGGTTCAGGAAATAGCTTTGTCGAAGTCAATAAATTCATCAAGGACTTTAACCAAGCCAAACAGATGATGCAAGGCGTCCTCTCTGGCGATATGAACAAGATGATGAAACAAATGGGGCTCAATCCAAATAACATGCCGAAGAATATGCCTGGTGGAATGCCTGATATGTCTGCCCTCGAAGGCATGATGGGACAAGGTGGCATGCCTGACTTGTCAGCTCTTGGCGGAGGCGCTGGAATGCCTGATATGAGCCAAATGTTTGGCGGTGGCCTCAAAGGAAAAGCTGGTGAATTTATGATGAAACGAGCTATGAATAAGATGGCCAAACAAATGCGCAAAAATAAGAAAAAACGGAAATAATCGTTTCTAATAAGGGCCTGGAACACACTGTTCTGGGTTCTTTTAGAAACTACTACTAGAGGAAACATGTTAAATAAACTATTTCAACAAGTCATTCGTTTCTTTGTAAGACTGTTTTCTTCTCACAGAAAGCCCTTTGAATTTCCTAAAGGGTCAAAGAAACCACCGATCAGACCAATCATCCTTGTACCTGGGAGTTCAGCCAGTATCCAGCGATTCAATGGAACCATCCGCATGCTCCATCGATTTTCTAGAAAAAAACAGAGTCTCTTAAAAATAAAAGTCAACAAAGATGATTCTATAGAGATGGAAGGAAGATTGAATACGAAAGAGCCGAATCCGATGATTGTGATTGGCTTCGAGAACAATCGAGACGGCTACAGCAATATCAAGCAGCAAATCGAATCCCTTAAGATTGCTCTAACCTATCTTCTTGATCACTATTATTTTACAGAGTTCAAGGCAGTTGGGCACTCCAATGGTGGACTAGTTTTGACTGGTTTATTGGAAAGTGGCTTTTTAGAAAAGAAAAAACTGACCGTAAGGAAGCTCGCTATTATTGGTAGTCCTTACCAATTCAATCAAGAAATGTATGACGATTTTCAAAAATGGAAGCATCGATTAGATAAAGAAGTAGAGGTCCTTAACTTTGTCGGTAGCTTTGCTGGAAAATCAGACGGCATCGTGCCTCTCTCTAGTGCCCAAGCAGCAAAATCTATTTTTGACAATCAAACCTATACAGAAGTGAATTTAAATGGTCGTAAGGCTCATCATTCAGCTTTACCCACTAATCCAGATCTAGTGAAACAATTAAGTCTATTTTTGAATCTATAGAAAATTACATAATTTCGGTTATGTAATTTTTATTTGTCTCTTGCAATCCTTAGGTAAATATGGTACATTTTTGGTAGCGATTACACATACTTAAGGAGGATTTTATGAAAGATCCCAAATTATTAGAAACAATAAAAGATTATAAGGGACGAGATGACGTTCCAGCAGATTTTGATACTTTTTGGGATCAAGCCCTAGCAAAGATGACTGAACTCCCTGAATACAAGCTCGAAGAACGAGATTTCAGCATTCCAAATGTGATTTGTTATGAATTAACCTTTAAAGGAACACGAGATGGACTTGTTTATGCGCGGGTTGTTCTCCCAAAAACGGATCAAAAAGTTCCCGTTATTTTCCATTTTCATGGCTATATGGGCCGTTGTTGGGATTGGACAGACATGCTGGCTTATACAGTATCTGGCTATGGAGTTGTGTCTATGGACGTAAGAGGTCAATCCGGTTATTCAACAGACGGAGAGCGATCACCACTTGGAAATACTGTAAAAGGACAGATTATCCGCGGAGCTGTGGAAGGTCCAGATGAGCTATTTTATAAGGATGTCTACTTAGATCTTTACCAGTTAATCGAAATTGTAGCTAGCTTTCCTCAAGTAGATGACAGCAAATTCGCCAGCTATGGAGCCTCTCAAGGTGGTGCCTTGGCCCTAGTAGCTGCCGGATTGAATCCCCGAATCCAACGAACGGTAGCCATTTATCCATTCTTATCAGATTTCAGACGGGTGTTAGAGATTGGAAACACCAGCGAGGCCTATGACGAACTTTTCCGTTATTTTAAGTTCCATGATCCATTCCATGAAACGGAAGACCAAATCATGGAAACATTAGCCTATATTGATGTGAAAAATTTTGCCCATCGCATCAAAGGACAGGTTCACTTGATTACTGGGTTAGATGATGATGTCTGTTATCCTGTGACACAGTTTGCCATTTATAATCGATTAGAGTGTCCAAAAGAGCATTTGGTCATGCCAGAATATGCCCACGAAGCTATGAATGTTCAAGTCAATGATCGAGTCTATAATTGGCTCTGTGGTAGCAAGATTTCCTTTCGATATGTAGAAAAATAAGTTAGAGCTGAAAAACAATCAGTAGATCCCGAGATTTGCTGATTGTTTTGTTTTTAAAAGGCATAGAGTATAGAAAGAAAACAAAACAGTCCTATAAAAACTAAAAATTTATGTACAATTAACTAAACTAGAGCTAAACTATTGATACAACTGAATTAGAAGCATAAAGTACATTCGTTAAAAAGTGTACTTTATTTTTGTTTTGTACATTATTATGGAGTGGTATTTTGTATGTTTTCTAGTACATAATATTCTCTAATCTAAGGAATTGATTTGTACATTTTATACTCAAGCAATAGCAGAAGAAGTGGTGGTTCAATTGTACATTTTTTGCAGCTTATTTATGTTCCTATTGAGAGTAAGTTACAGAATATTAATAGTCAATAAAACTTTGAACTTTCTTGTTATTTTTTTGAGCAAATGAAAACAGAAAGTTATAGTTTTGTGACAAGTATCTTGAAAATGAGTTGTTATCGTGATAGAATAAGGTTAGAAAGGAAATATAAGGGTATAGGAGATGAATAAACAAATTGGTAACAGAATAGCAGAGTTAAGAAGCGCTAAATCTTTTTCTCAAGAACAAGTAGCTGAAAGAATTGGAATAAGTAGACAAAAATATGCTCGAATTGAAAACGGCATTAATAGTGTAACATTAGAAATTCTTGTAAAACTTGCTGATGCTTTTGATGTCACTGTTAAGGATATTACAAAAGTACTTGATCAAGAAGTATCTGTAGCTTATAGATCAGGAGAACAAAAAAAATCAACACGTGACATGCTCTATATGATTGATTTATTCTATGCAAACAAGCGTTTGTATGAAAAATTAACTTATCAGGATAAGGAGTAGGTAACTCAATGAATAAATTACGAGAAAAAGAGATCCGAAGGAAGGCAAATGAGATCAGAGAACAGTGTACCACGACAAGGTATGGTATTGTAAATCTCTTCAGAGACTGTAAAAATTTTAACATCAAGCTTTTTCGCTATCCTATGGGTGAGGATGCAGATCTTGGTTTTACATTAAAAAGAGACAATGATACTATTATTTTTACGAATACAAGTATTCGTCTTTCAAGGGAAATTTTTACACTTGCTCATGAAATTGGCCATGCTGTTCTCCATTTTGAAAATATGGAAGCTTTTTTTGATAATAATTCAACTTTTTCAGATTCAGACGTTGATGAAAAAGAACACGAAGCAAATTATTTTGCAGCTTGCCTATTGATGCCACAAGAAAAAGTGGAAGGTTATATTTATTTCGAAATTGAGGATAGTGAAAATATTTCAGCAAGAGATATAGCAAAAATGATGGTGGAGTTTAACGTTAGCTTTGACATGGTAGTTAATAGATTATGTAGTTTGCAGTTCATTGATGAACATAAAAAAACGTTATTAAATGTTGCTAAAGTAGAAGCCAAAGTAGGGAATCTTATTAAATCAGTTGATGGTGGTTCTGCTTTAAATCGTCCTAGCGAGGAAATAGTCATTCCTGAAGAGTACTCACAGTATGCAATCTATAACTTTAATAATGGGGCAATGCCGAAAGAAACATTGGAAAAAGTTTTAGGATATTATCATCTTTCACTTGAAGATTTTGAGGATGAAATTGAACAAAATAATGCTTTTAGTCAGGAAGATGATGCAGAGGATATAAATTTGGATGATTTAATTGGAGGATTAAGTGATTGAACGCTTCACTGGATACAAATACTATTATTCATTTTTATAGAGCAGGATGTCAAAATATTCTTTTTGGGTATTTTGATTCTATCTATATTTGTGACCAAGTCTATTTAATTGAATTAAAAAACCATGGGCAAGATATTCTCCCTAATGTAAACTTAGATATTCAAGCAGGGAAGCTGGAATTATTTTCACAGGAAAAAATGGCTAGAGAAGGAATTTTCCAGATTTTTGAAGGACACGCTAAAGTTCAAGAAATGATGTATAATGTGGGGGATAAAGGCGAGGCACATGCTATCGCTTTAGCAAAAACACTAGGTACATGCTGTTTAGTCACTGATGATACAAAATACAAAGGACCGTATAAAAGCCTTTTGCAATATGATGATGAAGTTATGCCTTTTACATTTGCGGAAGTTATTATTCTCTATTATATTTTTGGAACAATAGACGCTTCTAAAGCAATATCGTATTTTGATAAAATCAATATTACATCAACAATGAATTGGAATTTTGAAACACAGCTAAAAAATTTTTTAAGACGGTTTACCCTAAATCAGGATAGTAAAGATGCTAGGTGGCTCGATAAGGCGTTAAAGGAACAAAAAGTTAGCCTAAAAAATAAAATACTAAATATGCAACAATCTTTAAAAACAAATAACCAATAGCAATAAACCTTGTTATTGAATAAGTAATTTTACTTCTTTTAATCTAAAAAAAGAATCAGTCGATTCTTTTTTTTGTATTATTTTAAAATTATGCTTTTTAACTTATCTTCAACAGACTCTCTATGTACTTTATATATCTGAGCTGGGTTTAGTGAAAAATTCCTAGTGTTATTAACTTCATAACAATACTTATAATCTCGTAAACCTTCAATGGCTTCGTACCATTTTGCAAAGGAGCGAGTAAGAATTATTTTCACTTTATCATTTTTGTCATCGATTCTTTTTTTAATTTTTTCAAAGAGGAATTTTTGCGTAGGAAGGTAATCTTTTATTTTTCTATTACTATTTGAGGAAGTACTTTATTACAGTAATGGGGGATGGTTGCAGAATCATCCTCTATTTTTTTGTGCAAAAACGAAGAACTTTATATATCGCATTTTGAGATTAGGCTCCCAGTATCAGTGAAGAATCACAGTCTTCAACATCATAATGATGGAAAGACAGTCTATCTTGACAAAATACCTCTATATGGTTATAATTATGTTCATAATCATATAGATACTAAACTTCAGATACAAGTTACAAAAAATAAGGAGGTATGGTTATGGTCACAAAAAATATTTATGTTGCAGAAGCAGATCTACACCTATTTGATGATGCTGCCAAGTACGCCGGAAGTATTTCTGCTGCTGTGATACAAGCACTTCAGGACTTTCTAAGTGTTCAACGCAACAAAAGCGAAGGATATGATAAGATTGAGTTAAACCTCTATGAAAAAGGGGTAAGAAGAAAGGTAATGTTCTATGGTATGGAGATTACTCGTGTAGAACGTCCGGTAGACGGTGGAATAAGGATTGACACGATTTATAAAACTGCAAAAGGACAGCTTGCAGTGGCAACCAAGGTTCGCAAGGAGCTTCCTAATTGGGCGAAAGGGAATCCACACGTATGGGAAAACCCGCAGTCTTGGTCACATGATTTTTGGAATCTGGGTGACAGAGTGTTAAACGTATATCCGGACATAGAGAGCCTAAAGGAGAAGGATACGTATCTTGCCGAGTGCTGTGAATCTTCTCTTTCGGCAAAGCCTTATGAGTTTTTAGATATTTAGAGTAAATATGGTTATAATGACGTTCCTGTTTGTTGCTTTTTCTATATCAAGAGGTAATGATCAGAAAATATAAGAAGGAAGGTGTAGATGAGCTGGCAGAGATTGTGGGAGGGGAGACGGGAAACAATCGTTTATTTAGAGAACGCAGATATAATCCTTCCCTTAAATTAGCTCTCATAGAAAGGGAAACACCAAAATGAGAAAGAACATTTTAGTGGTTTTGCTAATCATAGAAACACTTGTATTGCTAGTAGTTTTTGGTATGGAAATATTCATTTTTCAAAATAATGGAAAACTAAGGGAAGTTTACCGTGAATCATCAGAAGATGGCAGTCAAAGCATCATTATATATGAAATTGGAGAACCAGATTGGCCTTTTGGTAATGCTCATTATAAAGTATTTGGGCCTTCGGACTTTTATGTAGATGTTGCTGATGATGGCGGATATGGATGGTATAGAGTTGAGTGGAAGATGAATTCTGTGGTTGTTACTTTTGGAGGCTCAGAGCAGGGTAATTCCGTATATGAATTACCGTTTAAATAAATATATATGAATGGCAGAACCAAGAACAGCTACGTAATGTGGACGGTATGAGCTGTCCATTTTTTTATGAGTTAAGCACTAGAAAAAAATATGGGAGCTGCATCTCTTTTTGAGTATCTCAAGAACATAAAATTTAAGTCGTTACTAAAGGAGATGTACTTTAAACAAATTCTTGCAAAATCACTTCCATCCTTATGAAATCCTTAAAATTATGTTTTATATTTTCATTAAAAGGAGGATTTCATAATGAATAGATATATTTTAGAAACAAAGGAACTGACAAAAAAATTTGGCAGACAAAAAGCAGTTGCTAATCTTTCCCTACAGATTAAAAAAAACTCAGTATATGGATTATTGGGACCCAATGGTTCCGGTAAATCTACGACTTTAAAAATGATTACGGGAATGCTTCATAAGACTTCCGGTGAAATTTTATTTGAGGATAAGCCATGGAGCAGAGCAGATTTAGAAAAGATAGGTGCGTTAATTGAAATGCCCCCTCTTTATGACAATCTGACAGCGTGGGAAAATTTAAAGGTAAGAACATTACTTCTTGGACTGCCGGATTCCAGAATCAAAGAAGTGCTTGAAATCGTTGATTTAAAGAATACTGGAAAAAAGAAAAGTGGGCAGTTCTCTATCGGAATGAAGCAGAGATTAGGTATAGCAATTGCATTATTAAATCATCCACGCTTGCTTATTTTGGATGAACCAACAAATGGGCTAGATCCATTGGGGATTCAAGAATTACGGGATTTAATAAAAAGTTTTCCTGAACAAGGAATTACCGTTATCCTATCTAGTCATATTCTGGCGGAAGTTGAGCAAATTGCAGACCACATTGGGATTATAAACAATGGGCGTTTGGAATATCAAAATGCAATCAACCATCAGGAAAACCTTGAAGAATTATTCATGAATGTTGTAAAGAAGGGAAGGAGGGAAAACGAACATGCTTTATAAATATATGCTTGCTGAAAATCTAAAACATAAGCATAGTAATTTAAAGAAACTAATGCTTATTCTTCCTCTAGTTACGGTATTGTTTTCTTTTGTTTTAATGCAATCATATTTTACAATCAATGCATTTAATTGGTGGTATGCGATGATCATGCCTGTAACCTTCGCCTTGATTCCAGGTTTAATGCATAGAAAAGAAGATAAAAAGTTAAAGTATCAAGCAATCTATTCGCTTCCCGTAAGTTTAACGAAGGTGTGGATTGCAAAGGTTTTAACAGCGCTTTTGTACATTGTGGTTGCTGCTTTGGTTCATCTATTTGCAGTTTATATTCTTCAATTTGCAGTAGGAAAACAACTTACATCAAGTTATGTATTCCCTACTTTGTTCAGTGCAAGTGTGCTGCTTGTGATTACTTATCTATGGCAAATTCCATTTTGCTTTTTCTTGGTGAAAAAACTGGGGTTTATTGTTGGTGTAGCAAGTAATGTCATCATCGGATTAGGTTTAGGAGTCGTTTTTGCAGATTCTTCTTTATGGATGCTATGTCCATATACATGGGGAATTCGATTGATGATTCCGATTCTTAAGGTGTTACCAAATGGGCTTCCGGTAACCGCCAATCATCCACTTATTGAAAATACTTCCATTCTTATTCCTGTTATCTCTTCAGTTGTCTTGTTCGGGCTAATTACAATGATTACTGCCAAGTGGTTTTCAAGGATTGAGGTGAAGTAAATGAATGTGATAAAATCAGAACTATATAAGTTAAAACATACATGGGTTCCTTGGATTCATATTCTACTGCCAATTATTTATGCACTTCTATTTTGGGGAGCTGCTAAGGTAACTACCCTAAAAAATTTTCCGATTGCAGAGATTTATCAAAGCTATGCTTCAATTTTAGGTGGACTTTTGCCAACAATTATTGGATTGCTTACAGCAAAAATGATTGATATGGAATTTGAAGCTGGTCGATTTCAAGTTTTGCTTGCAGGAACAAAACGAAGAAGTCAATCGTATTTAGGTAAACTCAGTGTGCTGCTGCTTGGAAGTTTTGTAGCAATCACATTGTCGATTGGAATATTTACACTGTTATTTGGAAACCAAACCTTAGCCGATGGGGTTGCAGAAATTCTTTTGCTCTTTGTAGGGATCATTTCGGTATATCTCATTCACTTATGGTTGTCCCTTGCAATAAGTGGGAGTGCTTCTATTGGTCTTGGATTTATTGAGATGTTACTTGCATTTCTTTGCATGACAGGACTAGGCGATAAAATCTGGTATTTCTTACCTTGTGCTTGGCCAACAAGATTGACTTCCACCTTTCTTTTGTCTAAACAAATGACCGATCAAAGCTTGATGTACATGGAGTTGATAAAATGGTCTTATGTTGCAATTCCAATGTTGCTTGTATTGATGATTGGATCACTGGCTTGGTTTAAATGGTGGAATGGTAGAACAATCAATGAATAAATTTTAGTAGGAAGGAGGATGGGATATGACAAGAATTCTAGTGGTAGATGATGATCCGGATATGCTTGAACTCGTTAAAAATGTATTGCGGACGCAGTCATATCTTGTTGACTGCTGTCTAAGCCCTGCTCAGATTGATCAGCGTAAGCTGGCTAGCTATGATTTGATCTTATTAGACATTATGATGCCTGATTTAGATGGAATTTCTTATTGCAAGCAAATTCGCAGCATGGTAGATTGTCCGATTTTGTTTTTAACAGCAAAGTCATTAGAGTCTGATATTGTTGAAGGGTTAGTAAGTGGTGGAGATGATTATATTACGAAACCATTTGGAATGAACGAATTACTCGCAAGAGTTCAAGCTCATCTTCGCAGGGAAAAAAGAGAAAGGCACTCCAGCTTACATCTGGGTAATATTCGTTTTGACCTATCTGCAAACGAAATCTACGTAAAGGATATAAAAATGTCGTTTACAAAGTCGGAATATCAGATTTCTGAGCTTTTAGCTAAGCGAAAAGGACAAGTTTTTTCCAGAGAACAAATTTACGAGATGGTTTTCGGATTCGATGGGATTGGATCTCCTTCCGCTGTTTCGGAGCATATTAAGAATATCAGAGCAAAGTTCCAACAGTTTGGTGAGTCTCCGATTGCGACTGTATGGGGGATTGGATATAAATGGGAATAAATCATAAGGGCAAATCATTGAAATTTGTTTTCATTCAATATTTAGTAAGTGTAGGTGGTGGGCTTTTGCTGGCTTTAGGATTGGCCGTACTTTCCTTTTTCCTGTTTTCTGTCTCCAGTTTTGTGCTTCCAGCAGATCACATGGAAAAGCAGATATCGGAGAGCAAGACAGTTCTATCGCAATCCGATCCTTTTGACTCCTCTGTACTACCAGATAATACAAAATTTTTACTTCTTTCTGAGGATGGACAGGTGATGGATTCGGATATGGATCAAGCCTTAAAAGAAAAAGCATTACAGTTTCATAATCGGGAAGTATATTCTACTGCCTCATCCGCATTTATGGAAATAAAAAGGATAGATGGTTATTTGATAGTTCAATACTCCCTTGAACCTCAATATGTCAATTCGTGGATGGAGCGATACTTTCCGAAACTCAATACGGTTTTCGGTATCTTGCTGATCGTATTTAGTTTTACCAGTATTGTTTTCATTACTTTTGTTTGGGCTAAGAGGTTATCGAAGCAGCTTGTTCCAATGTTGATTGCATCAGAAGAAATTGCCAAACAAAATCTTAATTTTGAAATTGGCAGTTCAAATATCAAGGAATTTAATCATGTCCTATGTAGTATGGATGAAATGAAAGTTGCACTAGGTAATTCTTTAAAGGAAAACTGGGTGCAGGAAGAAAATCGAAGGAATCAAATATCTGCTTTAACACACGATTTAAAAACGCCTATTTCTATTGTGCAAGGCAATGCAGAATTGCTGAAGAATACGCCTTTGACAAGTGAACAGAAAATGTATGTGGATTTTATTTTGAAAAATGCCAGCCGGATTTCTGATTATGCACAGACACTGACTTTAGTAGGACAGTCTGATCGGTGGGAAGATGGTTTGCTACAAGAGATTTCTGTAGAAGATGTTACAGCGAGTATTCAAGAAGCTGCTCGTGAGATTGCAGACACGAATTCTCTTACGATCAAAGAAAGTATTCAAGTGGAACACAGAATCATGAATGTAGATTTGAAACTTCTTGAAAGGGCAGTTTTAAATGTCATTCGCAATGCGATAGAACATTCTAAAAAAAGGCCATTGCTAGAACTAAAATTGGAAACAGACAGTTATTACTTTTATATAGAAATAAAAGATAATGGGATTGGATTCACGAAAGAAGATTTAACACATGCAACAGAACTTTTCTATCAAGGTGATAAGAGTAGAAAATCGCAGAAGAATCATGGAATTGGTTTATATTCTGCGAAAAAGATTATGGAATTTCATCATGGCGAGATTTTACTGAAGAACAGTGAGAATGGACAAGGAGCGATTGTAGTGATGAAACTTCCTTTGTCAAGTGAATAGAATCAACGAGCTTTGGATTGAGACAAAAAAATGCTTTCAATTATCAGCTATAAAGTTGAAAAAAGGGAACTATAATATATTTTCATTCTAAAGTTTAATTTTAAACAACAACTCTATCACTTTCGTTCTATAATATAGAAGTTTGCTAACACCACATGTGGAGTGTGTGAGTTTGTTAGTGAAACGAAACTAATCCTCAAAAGGTTTCCCAAACCTTTTGAGTCCCACAGACCCATCATGAGGAGAAATCATGAGGGATATTATCAGTTGAATAAGTAAGAGTATAATCTACATCTCCAAAGTAGGAGTGGCTAGTTCCAGCAGAAAGACCTTCATAGGTTTTATAACTGAATAGATCGACTTACTTTGTTGTCGAATTTTTCCTGTTCTTCAAGTAATTCTGAGGAATAGACGACAACTTTAAAATCAAATAAGCTAAAAACGCTCTAAAATCATTAAATTGATATTAAAGTGTTTTTTATTGTCAAAATATACAATTGAAAAAAATTCCAGCTTTTTTAAAATCACTATCTCAGATGACAATTTAATCAAAATATGATATAATACAGAAAAAGTAAAAATAACAAAAGTAACTTACAAAAGTAAAAGAAAAAAAGTAAATAGATAGCCACGGCGGATATTCCTTTCATCGTTTAGAAGGAGTTGCTGTGGTTATCGTTGTTGCTGAGCTAATTAATTGCTCTTATTACTTTGATGAAGTTACTTTTATTATTGAATTAATTTAAATAATAATAACGATCAATGAAAGTACTCATCGATATTCCCTTTATGCAGTTTAGAGCACAAAGGAAAATGGTACTGATTTGATCGTTTTTTTGTGTATTGACATCCTAAACCCCAGTCAGAACCTTCAGTCATATTAAACAAGGAGATAACATGAGATTTGTTGTATATAAACATTCACTGGTTTTAGGTGATAACAACATCGTGACAAAGCAATTTATCGTTCTGAAACACGATGACGGCAACTTACAATTTACTGATTTTCATCGTTATGTTAAATCTACTTCAAGAATCAAGTCGATTTCGGATGATGGGAATAAACGCTTTTCTTACGTTGTTAAGTTTCTTAATTTCATATTTGGTACTCTTGGACTTAAAAGTGTAGATCAACTTACACTTGAGATGGTCAGAGAGTTTCTTACGCTTTATGGATTATCTCAGTTACCTGAAGATAGCGGGAAAAGAAAGAAAAGCACTGTTGAAAAATGCGTAAATGCAATTCTCGACTTCTTAACTCTTTATTTAAGTGAGCGAGAGGGAAAGGCTAAGTTAAAAGCAGAAGAATTGTATACTACGACAACTTTTACGAATAGTAGAGGACGGGTTATAAAGCGTAAAGAACCAAATTTTGAAATCTACGTGGATGATAGCAACACTGAGAAAGCTATTTTTCGCGATATGCCAAATAGTGCTTTTGAGATGTTGTTTTCTCACATTGCACACTATCATAAGGATTTACTCATGGTTGTGGCCTTGGGGGCCTTTGTTGGCTTAAGACCATCAGAAGCATGTAACGTAAGACGTGAAGATAGTCCTCTAGGACCAGGTATTTTATTTCACCAAAGTGATGGTCAAGTATTTAAGATTGAGATCGATCTACGAAAAGAAATACCTCTTAGAAGCGATTTAAAGCCGACTGGACGGATTAAAAAGGAAAGACTTCAAGCAGTACCTTATATCTTCTTGGAGGTCTTTTTAGACACTTATAACGACTATATGAGTTATCTGGAAGGTAAGAAGTATGAGAAGGACTATGGGCCATTAAATCTTAACAGACGAGGAAAAGCATTATCATACGATGTATACTATCAACGTTTTCGTAAGATTATTCGTGAAGAGATGATCCCAATCTTCTTAAAGTCCGATGATGCAGAGGTTGTTTTCTTCGGTCAACTTTTACAGGAACATAATATTTCCCCACATATTTTCAGACACTGGTACACGACACAGTTAGTCTTATCTGGGGTTTCTGAGATTAGTGAACTCATGTCTGCAAGAGGTGATAAATCTCCTGAGAGTGCTTGGGTTTACCTGCAAAATAAAGGTGAAATCGCAAAACAATATGGTCAAGTTAACAATGGTGTTTTTGATTATATGAATTGGCAAGCAAATGAACTTTTTGGTGATAAGTTAGAAAGGTAATGTATGACTTATTCAATTAAATCTTTGATTGAAAATCTGTTAAGTGAACTCGGAAAAAACGATATACAGTATAAAGGCAAAATTAGTAAGTTTTTAGTTGATAACAATTGGTTTAACATAGAAATTGATTTGGATAACTATTCTATCTCAGATAAAGATGCTCAATTATTAATAGAAAAAATAACCAATTATCTTCTTGGACCAACTGGTTTAGCAGGAATTCAGCCTATATTTAAACAAAAATTCCCATTAACTTACAAATATTTTCAGCAATACTCAGAAGATAGCAACTTATCTAAAGAAAACATGTTTTATGTTCAAGATTTTCTTGCTTATTATCTAAAAAGAGATTTATTTCTCTGTAATGATAGTGAGATTGAATTGTTGGTTGAAGAAGCAGTATATGCACTTGAAAAGCAAAAAGGCGAAGTTTTTATTGATTTTTTAAAGTGGTTAATGAATAAAACGAGATGTAACTATCACAAAAGATATGAATTTACACCTCGATACACATTAAAACAGGAGACTAACGCTTATGAGTTAGACGAATATTTAGAATTACTGTATTTTCTTTTTAATGACGATTACATTAGAAAAGAAGATATGCTTTATAAAGCAGCAATCTCAAAAGACTATGCAGATACATGGCTGTTTCTAGCACTTCATTTTATATGTGCGCTACGTGGAACAGATTTAGAACAACTAGGTCATCCACAACTTCCTAGAACACCGAAAGAAGTTCTAAAATCAGTTAGAAGTGGGAGTTGGAGTAGCAGTGAGGCAAGAAGAACTCTTTTGAGTATTACAACACGTTTAACTTATTTAAATATTACTCCAAACAAAACAAAGGGAACTAAAAATATTAGTCAGATTAAATTTCAGGTCCCTGAGAGCTGTCAGGTATTGATTGGAACATTGTTGGCTATCTGCGAAGCACATTATCAGTTGAATAAAGATAATAATCATGAACCTTTAATTCGACAAATAAAAGAGTATAAACGAATTAGCCGATATATGGGGAAAGAAATTGGAGACTTATTTCTTGAAAGGAATTTTAGTTCTAGATCTGCAAATAAATCCTATCTTCAAACTGTTGCCATGTTAGCAGATGATGTTTTACAAGAAAAATCTGAGTTAAATATTAAAGGGTATTTTTTAGCTGCATTAGCCCGTAGCCATAAAGGTTCATTCGATGAATTTGCTCAAACCACAACAACGTACCTAAAAGATGCCCAACTAAGCCAGCTTAAACCAGAAATGGTTGCGAGAGAACTATTTGAACGAGGTGTTTTATCTATGATTCCATCAATGCTCCTGACGATTGTTACTAGAGGAAAGTATAAAGAATTAAGCCCTAGTCAACAGACTCAGATGATTAAACAGTTAGATTTGACACCAAATGAGATTGAAAAAACATTGGCTTTAAGCATTCAGGCAGAAGTAAAATCGCAAAAGGCATTAAAGCTTTTGGTAGAAGAAGAAGCAGAGCCTAATCAACTTCTTACTATTTGTCATCGTATAGGAAACGGTGAAGCCTTTTCAAAACAAGGTGAAAGCATGTGTCTTTTGTCTGCGCTTGGAAAGATTTGTCCATATGACGATAGACAACATTGCATCGGTTGTCATTATGAACTGCAAACGAAATCTACTTTATTGTTATTAGTAGGAGAATTCAACCGTTTGAATAAACAATACGCTAGAGTTCGTTCTGATTTAGAAAAAGGTAAAATTCAGAGTATTTTAGAAGAACAAATAAAACCTTGTTTAACTGAAATGTTGCAAGCTTTATGCGAGCAATATGGAGATGACGTGTTACATGATTACGAGGAAATAATAAAGGAGTTAATAAATTGAACAATCAAGCTAAACTTTTTAAAATTGAAAATTATTTTGAACCTTTTGACCGTGATTGTGTTCTGCGAGCAAAAGAAGTTTTCGATGACTATTTTGATAAAGGAATTATTCTAAGTTACGATTTTGATCATAAGAAATGGGAAACTACAAATGAATATGCCAATATTAGCCTGTTTTTTAACATTTCTGAATTTCAATATAGGAGATTTTATCAATCAATTTTTCAGTTGCCTTATAAGGAATTTATCGATTACTTAAAAAGTTTTATTGTTTTCTCAATGAAACAACATGTTTTAAGAACTTTACAGCAATTTCTAATGGATATTAAACGTATTATTAAAAATACAACCAAAGATGCGTTTTTAGATTTAGAAAATATCTCTGTAATATTTCCTGGTTTATGTATTGACTTTTTCTCAAATCTTCCCTGTTCAGATGATAGTCAACTAAATCAACTATTGGAGCAATTAGATAATAAATTAACTATCAACCTTCAAAAAAGGCAGCGGTCAAAACAGCAAAGACAATTAGCACAATTTCAATCCTATTTTACCTTTAATGACATTTTAAATGATTATTGGTCTCAAACATTATCTAAAAAAGAACGTCTATTTTATTATCCATTGTATCTCTGGTGGCAGATTACAGCGATTTTACCTTTAAGGCCAAGAGAATTTCTTTTAATACAAAGAAACTGTTTGACCGAGAAAGATGGGAAATATTTTCTTACATTAAGGAGAAATATAATCAAAGGAAGGGATCGACTTGTTGCACATAAAATTTCTGAAGATTATACTTTGAATACTTATGAAATTACTAATTCATTAGCTTCTGAAATAAAGACTTACCTCAAACTTACGGAAAATGATAATTCTACTAAATTAGATACATTATTTGTGACTGATCCTCATTATAACCGTTGGGGTCGTAGAACAGGTGTCAATAACCGATTTTTAACTTACACTAATCTCAATACTATTTTGAGGTATTTTTTTAATGAGATCATTTCTCAAAAATACGGTTATCAAGTTAATTATTTTAGTTTTCCAGCTAGATTAGATGAAAACGAGATTAATTTGATTCATATTGGGGATACGAGACACATTGCAATGATCAATTTAATTGCAGAAGGGGCTAGTCCTGTTACAGCTATGCTTTTAGCTGGTCATGAAGATGTGACAACTTCATCTCACTATTTTTCAAATTTAAGCCATTTTATTGAATGTCGTAGTTATCAAATGTATCGTAAACTAACGAGTAAAAATACGAATTACGCCATTAGTAAGAGACAGCCATTTTATACAGCACAAGGACAATACATCACTTTAGAAAATAAAGGACGGTGTTACTCACCCCGCTTTGCGAAAGGTGATTATTCAGATTGTTTAAAGGTTATTAGTGAGCATGCAGAACTAGGTGCTTGTACGAGCTGCCCTTTTTACCGTAAAGCAGGCAAAGATTATTTTTCAATGGATAAAACATTTAAAAAGTCAGTTGATGAAAAAGCTATGGTTGTAAATGAAGCGATTAGAAAAGTTAGACAAGGGAAAGGTCATATTGAAGATATTGGAGAAGCTTTGTTGAAATTAAAAACAGTTAGCAATACCTATCAAGATTACTTAAATGCTAAACAACTATCTTTAGAGGAGAACAAGTCTAATGGCTAGAAAGAAATCAATTTCTGATGATGAATTGATTCATTTGTTTGAACAGTATTTAATTTCCCAGTGTTCCTGTGATTTAAGCTTGGTAAAAATTCCTCGGTTCGGTGACTATGTGAGGAATCATGGATATCAAAATGTTGCGGATACAACCATTAGACGTAATAAAAGATTCAGAGATTTTTTAAAAGAAAGTGAAATTAAATACCAAGATGAAAATTATGAAGCTGTAATTACTTATAAGACCATAGATCCTGACAATTTTATGGCAAAAAATCGTGCTCCAGGCGCTATGAAAAGAGCATTGGTGGAAATTAGCCAATACTATAAGAAGATAGCAAACATTGCGGCTAGCTATAAAGAAGAAGCAGATAAGTTACGTGGCTTAAATTCTGAACTACAGTCAACTAATGAAGATTTAAAACAGAAGCTACAAAGAGAAAATGAGTTAATTGATGAGAATCAAAAACTATTACAAATAATCAAAACAAGTGTCTATCCAGAAATTGCGAATGAGCTTTTAAAAGAAGAGGGATTGCTAAAATATTCTCAAAAGGTTATCAGTGAGGATTTCCTAGTAGACAATATCATTACTGCTGAATCAGAAATAGATTTTCATTCTGGTGGTTTTATTGAACAAGAAAATCCTCAAAAATCAACTAAAGTGGTTTCTATTAAAAACTTACTGGACAGCAAAACTAATTATAAATGAGGAAAGAAATGAACAAGAAAGTTAAAGATAATCCAGCTATTTACATGTACTGGGATCAAAAACGAAATGTGCTTGACCCCCAAAAATTGTCGTCAAATAGTTTAAAATATGCCTATTGGTCTTGTCCTTATTGTCAACACCATTGGGAAGCAAAAATCATTGATGTGCAGCTTGACAGTTATGAATATCTGAGGTGTTGCCCCCATTGTGGATTAGGTGAACGTTCCATTGATGAAAATGAGAGTGTTCTTCAGGTTTATCCCGATTTCAGAAATTATATAAACTACAGCATTGAGCAAGATGAAGAATTAGATGAGAAACTTCTTACTTTGCCGTTCAATAGTAAAAGAAAGTTCAATTTTAAATGTCCGACTTGTCAATTAAGTTGGAAAGATTCTGCGACAAATAAAAGGTTATTCCAACTAACAAGTGGGGATTTATTTCATTTTGGTTGCAATGAAACTACCTATCATTGCGATTACAAATCTGTCTATCCAAATTTAGCTAAAATCTATAGTGATCATTTAAACAAATTTAAATTTAACGAACTGAAGCTGAGTTACAATATAACAGTACCTATTCATTGGGAATGTGATAAGTGTCATTGCAAATTTGAATTATCTATTGATAGATTATTGAACCGAATTAAAAGAAGCGGTCATTACTGTTCGGAGTGTCATTCTTCATTTGAAGAGTTATTGGATAAAGATTTTGATGTTTCTCCTCTATCTTTTTTAAATTCTTCCATGCTCAAGGAGTGGTTTAAAAGGAACAATATTACACCTAATCAAGTTGATGTATTATCTAATGTTCATGTGTTATGGGAATGTACGAATTGTCACGGAGAGTATTCATGTTCACTATTTGAAAAAACAGATAGGTCTTGTCCATTTTGTTCAAATAGAGAAAAACTTCAGGATTTTAATACACTAAATGAAACACATCCCTATTTGAGGGAATTTTGGGACCTCAGTAATGAAAGGGATTTTTCCGAATATTGGTTTAAGTCAAATAATGTAGTTAGTTGGGTTTGTCCTTGTTGTAAAATAAACTTTCAATGTAGCCCAGCCGAAATGATCAGTCGAACCGATTTAGAAAATCAAAACTTTCAAACATGTCCTAATCAATGTGACTGGAGGACCGAGGTATTTAAAAATAATATTTTCCTTAAAGAACCAAAACTTATTAAAGAATGGAGTGATAAAAATAATATTCCTATTCATTTAGCTCAGACAACGATTGAGACCAAAAAATATTGGTGGGATTGTTCAAAGTGTCATGGGACATATTTATGTTCTATCCCAATTCGAAGAGAAGTTTCTCAGTGTTGTCCTTACTGCAACAATGATAAGCCCCTGAAGGGGTTTAATACATTTGATTATTTGTACCCTGAACTAGCAAAATTGTGGTCACCCAATAATAAAGTCTCTATAGATAGTTTTGTTCCATTATTAACTGAAAAAAGGTTTTATTTATGGCGCTGCAAAGAATGTAACTTTGAATTTCATGAGCGCTTCAGCATTATATTAAATAAGTATTTAAGTTCCGAGACAAAAGATCTTAAAGAAATGTGTCCATTTTGTGCAGAATTAAAAGAAAGACAAGATAATATCTCTTTTGAAGATTTGATGAATGAGTGGGACTATCTTAATAATCTTATTCTAGGAGATCCAGAAAGAATCCCAAATAATACCCAATTAAGATTTTGGTGGATTTGTAAGAATAATCCAGAGCATCGTTATAGAATGGCTATCGTAGATAAGATTGCAAATGTAAAACGAAATATCGAGCCATGTATGTTTTGTAAAGGGCGTAGACGAAAAAGAGAACATTTTGTTCCTTACAGGAAAATTTAAAAACAGGTTCAAATTTGAACTTGTTTTTTATCATAGATTTTTATAAAGTACATTATTTTAAAAGATTGTATTTTTAGTTTTCAAGTAGATAATGTACAGAATTTAAGTATGCGAAAGATTTAGTTTTCACGGGAATAAAGTACATTATTTCAAGAAAAATTTTTTCCAGTTAATATTATAATCCCCTATAACATCTTTCCGAAAAACTATAATTTTCTTGAAAAATATATCTAGCTATGCTATACTACTAGTATAGAAAGATTTGGAGAAAAACATGAAACGCGAGATCTTATTAGAACGGATTGATAAACTCAAACAAGTCATGCCTTGGTACGTCTTAGAATATTACCAATCAAAACTGGCCGTTCCGTACAGTTTTACAACCTTATACGAATACTTAAAGGAATACGATCGATTTTTCACCTGGGTCTTGGAATCTGGTATATCAAATGCTGACACCATGGCTAATATCCCTTTAGAGGTTCTGGAGCACATGACCAAGAAAGACATGGAATCCTTTATCCTTTACTTGCGTGAACGTCCTCTGCTCAATGCCAATACGACGAAAAATGGGGTTTCCCAAACAACCATTAACCGTACCCTTTCGGCACTTTCTAGTCTTTATAAGTATTTGACTGAGGAAGTTGAAAACGAGCATGGGGAACCTTATTTCTACCGTAATGTCATGAAGAAGGTTGCGACCAAGAAAAAGAAAGAAACCTTGGCTGCTCGGGCTGAAAATATCAAGCAAAAGCTTTTTTTAGGGGATGAAACAGAAGGTTTCCTTAACTATATCGACCAGGAGTACCCGCAAACACTCTCAAACCGCGCCTTATCCTCTTTTAATAAGAATAAAGAGCGAGATTTAGCCATTATAGCACTCCTTCTCGCCTCTGGTGTCCGTCTCTCTGAAGCCGTTAACCTAGACCTTCGTGACCTCAATCTTAAGATAATGGTGATTGACGTCACTCGAAAAGGTGGAAAACGAGACTCTGTTAATGTTGCTGCCTTTGCTAAGCCTTATCTAGAACAATATCTCGCTATTCGAGACAAACGTTACAAGACAGAAAAGACTGATACAGCTCTCTTTCTGACCTTGTATCGAGGTGTTCCAAACCGAATTGATGCTTCTAGTGTTGAAAAGATGGTCGCCAAGTATTCAGAAGATTTCAAAGTCCGAGTGACGCCCCATAAACTACGCCATACATTAGCAACTCGTCTCTATGATGCAACCAAATCACAGGTTTTGGTCAGCCACCAGCTAGGACATGCTAGCACCCAAGTTACAGACTTATATACGCATATCGTTAATGATGAGCAGAAAAATGCCTTGGATAGTTTATAAAATTACATAACGTAAATTATGTAATATATTAGTTTTAAAAAGAGCGATAGATTTTTTGAATGTCTACCGCTCTTTTATACTTTCTATAAAAATTCGATCCAATAATTACGGTGTGGCTCAATAATGACTGGTTTTCCCCAGAATGATTTTAGATAGGCCAAGTTTGCAGGGGTGACAGGTCTTTTTTCACCATTGAACTTCTCTGCACTCTCTTTCGTTAGAAAGCATTTAACAGCTTCATATGGTGTACCATCGCTCGCTATTCGATCAATTCCTAAATAAGCAATTTCATCACCGGCTTTTGGAAAATCTGTAAATAGTTTACCAATAAAATAAACCGTCTTATCTTTCATTAATTCATAAGCCTTACTATTTTCCAGTCTGTTATTCGCTGCAGCGTACATAATACAAAAACTGTCCACAATATCTTTCAAAGGCATTAATTCTTCTTTGCTGACTATAATTTCGTCGGGAGCAAGTCCGCCAAGGATTAAATTTTTATAATGAGGTTGCTGGATGATATTATCTAAAGCCATTCCTAATGGTAGTTGGACAGCTTGATAGCCTAATGGTTCGAGCTCTTGCTTTTTCTGGTCAAGGTGTCCTTGTGTAATACTGACATTCAAATCATAAGGACTGGAAGGTTGTTGCTTGCTAAAAAAAGCCACTACTATACGATCTAACTGTTCAAATAGACCAAGATTTTCAACTGGAATTTTCATCATCGAATTTAATCCCCTTTTGTGTTCAGATTTCCTCTATATTGTACACTCATGATATTTAATTATCAAGAAAAGAGACTATGTCATAAACGAACTTTCGTTTTATTACGATATCACCTCACCAAGCATAATTTTTCTCACCACAGGTAGCCATTGCTGCTAACAACTCCTCTGGTGTCAGTTTCTTCAAGCCTCCATAGGTTGGATCCTGTACATGTGTATCGGGGTCTAGATAATAGATTGCTGAGATATCCTTACCATCTTCTGTCAATTCATAGCCAACTCCAATCACATTATGTTCCCCACTTTTTCCAGGATAGATTTGAGCTACATTGAAGGTGTAATAGAGAGGATAGCCATCATCAATATCTTTGCGCACGCGTTCTTTAAAGAGTCGGATATCTTCAGAATCTGGACTAGTGTCCGTTACAGTAGTTAGTCGATAACCCGCTTGATTTCCACTTGGTTCTGGATAGCCAAATAGACTCTGATTCAAGACCCGAATGGCATCTCGATTATGAGTCCCATAGGGGTTATAAGTCCCCATTTCCTTAGCTAATTGATGTTGAGAGACGCTAACCCCTCGACTAGCCAGGATCATTTGGACTGTCGCCGGAGCACAGAAATACCATTCTTCTTGAAGTTTTAGAGGAATAGGCAATAATTTTCGGATCCCTTGATTCTCTTTGGACGATGTTTCTTGTTTGACCGATTGAGAAGGTTGCGTATTCTCTTTCAATGAAGCTTGTTCCTCGCTTGAAGATGGCAATGTTTCCTGACCACCGGCTTCCGTATTGCCTTCCTTAATTTTTAATCGCTCTGCTACCTCTGCTGGCATTGGTGGATTAGGTTCTGTACGCTCCTTTGTTTCTACACTGACTCTTGTTGATGAAGCAGATGTGGCCTTACGAGAGCTGGAAGGACTTGTTTTACTTTCTTTTGGTGTCTCTTTACAGCCAGATAAACCAAGAAAAGTCAGAAATACAATGAATAGACAAACTTTTTTCATGATTTTTCTCCTTCAAGAAAACGATCACGAGACTAAATAAAATTAGGATACAGGGATTAGCAAATACACTTTTCCACCTTTACTATACTACAAAATCCTTCGTAAAACAATAATTTCTATGTGAAACTAGTTTCAAAAAAGAGACCCGCTTCTGCGAATCTCTTATGACTTTATTCCACCACTGCTTCAGCAATTTCTTCTGCAGTGATACCTGCAAAGTAACGACCTAGGTTAATGGTTTGAAGGGCATTGAGGACGTCTTCACGTTCGTATTTAACGCCACGAAGAACATCTTCTACTGCTGCAACATCTTCGATACCAAAGAAGTCACCATAAATCTTGATATCTTGGATTTTTGATTCAATGACATTAGCGAAGATTTCAACCTTACCGCTTGGGAATTTGGTGCCACGACGGACATTGTATTCAGGAGACTTTCCATAGTTCCAATCCCAGGTACCGAACTTGGTTTCCTTGATACGATTGATTTCAGCCAATTCTTCATCTGAGAAGACATATTCTGTCATCTCAGGGTATTCTTTCTTCATGTAGTCCAAAAGCAAGTCACGGAACTCTTCAACCGTGATTTTTTCTGGCAATTCATCGATGATATTGGTCACACGAGCACGAACCGATTTAACTCCTTTAGACTCAAACTTGTCTTTAGACACCTTGAGAGCATTGGTAAGGACTGACAGATCCACGTCAAATAGAAGACAACCGTGGTGCATAATGCGTCCGTTGATATAAGCTTGGGCATTTCCACAGAATTTCTTACCATCAATTTCCAAGTCGTTACGACCTGTAAATTCAGCCTTCACTCCAAGCTGAGCCAAGGTGTTGATCACGGGAGTTGAAAGGCTCTTGAAGTCAAAGGCCTTATTTTCATCTTCTTTTGAAATGATGGTGTAGTTGAGGTTGTTCAAATCGTGATAAACAGCCCCACCACCACTGATCCGGCGAACCACTTCAATCCCATGCTCCCGAACATAGTCACGGTTGATTTCTTCGATGGTATTTTGGTGACGACCAACGATAATCGAAGGTTTGTTAATCCAAAGAAGGAAGATTTGATCCTCATCTAAAAGGTGTTTGAAGGCATATTCTTCCAAAGCAATATTAAAAGCAGTATCATTTGAATAATTAATAATGTATTTCATAAGATTCCTTTATATACGATAGAGACTGGTCCAGCATTTGCTGTCCAGCCATTCTATCATTTCAAATATTATTTCTTCTTAGGTGAGTGAACAGCCAAGCCGAGTACATCCGCAAAGGCTTCGTACATCACTTCTGAGAAGGTAGGGTGTCCGTGGATGGTCTTAAGCATTTCTTCTACAGTGATTTCCATCTCAATGATGGTAGAAGCTTCGTTGATCAATTCAGCTGCTGCTGGACCAATGATGTGAACCCCAAGAACTTCACCGTATTTCTTGTCTGCAATAACTTTAACAAAGCCTTGAGCCGCATCTGATGCAATGGCACGACCGTTCGCCGCAAAGTTAAATTTACCGATTTGAACATCGTATTTCTCACGAGCTTGTTCTTCCGTCAAACCAACAGCCGCAACTTCTGGAAGCGTGTAGATGGCTGCAGGCGTCAAGTTCAATTTGGCAACAGCATGATTTCCCTTAAGGGCATTTTCAGCCGCTACTTCACCCATACGGAAGGCAGCGTGAGCCAACATCTTAGTACCGTTGATATCACCTGGCGCATAGATACCTGGAACAGACGTTTCCATGTATTCATTGACCTTGATACGACCACGGTCTAACTCAAACTCAACTTCTCCGATACCTTCAAGATCTGGAACACGACCGATTGAAAGAAGGGCTTTATTTGCGATGATATCATCTTTGCCTTCAACCTTGATACGGAGTTTGCCATCTTCTTCAATGATTTCTTGCAATTTCGTATCGGTCAAGATGGTCATACCTTTACGTTCAAGAATCAAACGAAGGTTTTTAGATACTTCTGCATCCATAGCTGGAACAATGCGATCCATCATTTCGATAACAGTAACTTTTGAACCAAATGTCATGAAGGCTTGGCCAAGCTCGATACCGACAACTCCACCACCAATGATGACAAGTCTTTCTGGAACTTCGTTCATTTCAAGGATGTCATCACTCGTCATGACAAGAGATGATTCCATACCAGGAACGTTGATTTTGCTTACTTTTGAACCACCAGCAAGGATGATCTTCTTCGTTTCAAGCAATTCAGAACCATTTACCAAGACATTCTTATCTTTCGTAATGGTACCGATACCCTTGTGAACATCCACTCCGTAGCTGCGAAGAAGCCCTGCAACACCACCAACAAGGGTATTAACAACTTTAGATTTAGTTTCTAAAAGTTTATCCATATCTACTGAGAAACTTGGGTTTTCAATAATAATACCACGGTTGGCTGCATGTCCGATATTTTCGATAATTTCAGCGTTGTGGAGGTAAGTCTTAGTTGGGATACATCCGCGGTTCAAGCACGTTCCACCAAGTTCAGATTTCTCAACAAGAGCAACCTTACCACCTAATTGAGCTGCCTTTATAGCAGATACGTAACCAGCAGGACCACCACCGATCACTACGATATCATAAGCATCATCGCTCTTATTGTCATCGTTTGAAGCACTTGCTGCAACTGGTGCTGGGCTTGCTTCTGGTGCTACTGCTCCAGCTGTAGGGATATTTTCCCCTTCTTCACCAAGATAACCGATTACTTCTGTGACAGGAACTGTTTCGCCGTCTCCTTTCAGGATAGCGATCAAGTAACCGTCTTCTTCCGCTTCCAACTCCATGCTGACTTTGTCTGTCATGATTTCAAGGAGAACTTCTCCTTCTTTTACAAATTCGCCGACTTTTTTATTCCACTGAACGATTTGTCCTTCGGTCATATCTACGCCGGCTTTTGGCATAATTACTTCTAAGGCCATTTTATTTCCCTCTTTTTCTTGTTTCTATTCTCTCATTGATTAGACCAACATTGAAATCGGGTCTTCAATCAAGGCTTTCAAGTCTTTCATGAATTTGGCACCAGCCATACCATCGACAACGCGGTGGTCAATGGTCAAGCCCAAGCTCATGATTGGACGAATGACAATTTCACCATTCACAACAACTGGTTTTTCAACCGTTGCACTAACTCCAAGGATGGCAGAGTTTGGTTGGTTGATAATCGGTCCAAATGATTGAACACCAAACATTCCTAAGTTACTGATGGTAAAGGTTGAGTTTTGCAATTCACTTGGAGCAAGCTTACCATCCAAGGTACGTCCGATAACATCCTTGAAGGCTACGACCAACTCTGACAAGGTCATCTTTTCAGCATTGTAGACAACTGGAGTCATCAATCCATTGTCCATCCCAACTGCCATCGCTAAGTTGACATAGTTGTGAGTGATGATGGTTTTGCCATCTTCCGTCAATGACGCATTGATGTATGGGTGTTTCATCAAGGTCTTAACCACTGCTAGAGAAAGCAAATCTGTTACAGTGACTTTTTTGCCAGTTGCTTCCATGATTGGATCCAATACTTTCTTACGAAGGGCCAACATTTGAGACATATCAACGTCATAGTTCAAAGTAAAGGTTGGTGCTGTCAAGTAAGATTCCACCATCCGTTGAGCGATCACCTTGCGCATTGGTGTCATCGGAATCCGCTCGATCTCACCATAAGGTGTCACATTATCTGGAGCTTCCTCCACCTTCTCGATTTCAGCAGGTGACTTAATGGTCTCATTCTCAATATTTTCAGGAAGGAAAGCAAGAACGTCCTTCTTCATGATCTTACCACGATGACCAGTTCCTTGAATCTCTTGCCAAGCAATATTGTGTTCTAAAGCAATTCGTTTTGCAAGTGGTGAAATGCGAACCACATTTGTGTCTTTATAGGTTTCCACGTCTTCTTTGTGGACACGACCGTTTGCGCCTGAACCAGAAACATCATAGAGGTTGATCCCAAGATCATCCGCTAATTTTCTAGCCGCAGGAGTCGCTCTTAGCTTATCATCAGCCATGACCTCTCCTATTCTATTTATGATGCAAAGGGCGTTTAAAAGCGACCGAAAAATAGGAAATCAACGCAGACTTCGATGAAGTCAAGGAGATTTATCTTTTTTCCGAGCTTTTAGCCCGTGATCTAATCTAAGATATTAAGGACGCAGAGAACTTTGTACCTAAAAAGATACAAAGTTTCCTCGTCTAATTTAAATGACATTACATAATTTATGTTATGTATTATTCTTTGTTATATGTTTTACGAATGGCATCTTTGATGCTTTCAACTGTTGGAATCATTGCATTTTCAAGGTTTTGTGCGTAAGGCATTGGCACATCTTCCCCCGCACAACGGCGGATTGGTGCATCCAAGTAATCAAATGCTTCTGATTCAGAAATGATAGCTGAAATTTCACCGATATAGCCACTTGTTTTATGAGCATCATTGACAAGGACTACTTTTCCTGTTTTCTTGACAGAGTTAATGATGATTTCTTTATCAAGCGGAACCAAAGTTCGTGGGTCTACTACTTCTACTGAAATGCCTTCTTCAGCCAATTCTTCAGCTGCTTGCATCACGCGACGAAGCATTTTTCCGTAGGTTACAACAGTGACATCCGTTCCTTCACGTTTGATTTCGCCGACACCAAGTGGAATGGTATAATCAGGATCTACAGGCACTTCACCCTTTTGGTTGAATTCTGATTTATATTCAAGAATGATCACTGGGTTGTTGTCACGGATAGAAGACTTGAGAAGTCCTTTCATATCAGCTGGAGTTCCTGGAGCAACAACTTTTAAACCAGGAATATGGGTAAACCATGATTCCAAAGATTGGGAGTGTTGAGCTGCAGATCCAACTCCGTTACCAGCTGCACAACGGACAGTCATCGGCACCTGCCCTTTTCCACCAAACATGTAGCGAGTCTTAGCAGCTTGGTTGACGATAGCATCCATGGCAATCACCGAGAAATCCATGAAGGTCATATCAACGATTGGACGAAGTCCGGTCATGGCTACTCCAGCTGCTGTACCTGAGATAGCAGCCTCAGAAATCGGACAATCACGAACACGTTCTGGACCGAATTCCTCTAGCATTCCTACGGAAGTTCCGAAGTCTCCACCGAAAACTCCGACATCTTCCCCCATCAACAATACATTTTCGTCGCGACGCATTTCCTCAGACATAGCAAGGATAATGGTATCGCGGAAAGACATTAATTTTGTTTCCATAATTCTCAACTCCCCCTTAGTCTGCGTAAATATCTTCGAAAGCTGATTCGAGTGGAGGGAATGGGCTTTCTTCCGCAAATTTCACTGAAGCTTCAACTGCTTCTTTCACTTCTTCTTGAATCTTATCCAATTCTTCTGCACTCGCAATTTCATTTTCAAGGAGATACTTGCGAAGGTTTTCAATCGGATCTTTTTTCTTCCACTCTTCGACTTCTTCACGGGTCCGGTATTTACCAGGGTCAGATGAAGAGTGACCAAGCCAACGATAGGTGACACTTTCAATCAAGACAGGTCCTTTACCAGAGCGGACGTGTTCAACAGCTTTTTGGAATCCTTCATAGACATCGATAACGTTATTTCCATCAGGAATAAACATTCCAGGAATGCCGTAAGCAGCACTACGTTCGTGGATATGCTGGATATTGGTCATTTTCTTGATGTCAGCAGAGATTCCATAACCGTTATTGATACAGTAGAAAATTACTGGAAGATTCCAAATAGAAGCCATATTCACCGCTTCGTGGAAGACACCTTCATTGGTTGCACCATCGCCAAAGAAGCAGACGACAATCTTACCAGTCTTTTTCATTTGTTGAGTAAGGGCAGCACCTACTGCAATTCCCATACCACCACCAACGATCCCGTTCGCACCAAGGTTACCAGCATCGAGGTCAGCGATATGCATGGAGCCACCCTTCCCTTTACAAGTACCCGTATACTTACCAAGGATTTCAGCCATCATGCCATTTAAATCGATTCCTTTAGCAATGGCTTGTCCGTGTCCACGGTGGTTAGATGTCAGCAAATCATCGTCGTTTAAAGCCAACATCGCTCCAACGTTAGCCGCTTCTTCCCCAACAGAAAAGTGCGTCATTCCTGGCACTTTCCCTTTTTTTACTAACTGTGCAATTTTTAAGTCCATGCGACGGATTTCTTCCATTTTACGGAACATTTCCAATAAGAGACTTTTATCTAATGTTGCCATCATTTCGCCTTTCTTAGCATTTATTCATTCTCTTTCATTCTAGCCAAAAATGAAAGCACTGTCAAAAATAATGCTCAAATGATTTCACAAACTATATACCTTGGAGGAAGGTTTTATAAGCATTTTCAACTTAAAATAAACTATTTCACAAACTTTTCTTTCATGAGATTGCATTAAAATATAAAAAACCAATAGGATCCTATCCTACCGGTCGTTATCTTATGATTGGCGTTGACCAAAGTCATGAATCATTTGTTCTAATACTTCACGACTAGGCGTTGTTAACATGTAAAGGTAATCACCTTGAAGCTCAGCAAAGGCTGCAGGCATATCTTTCTTGACACGGAATTGATCATGGTATTTAGCCAAAACTTCTTCTTCTGACAGAGCATAGGCTGCATTGGCACGACGAGAAGTTGCCAAGCAATAAAGGGGTTCAAACTCAGAAGCCGGGAAGGGTTCCCCTGCTACGATGGCAGCATAGCCACGGTACAAATCAATCGAGTGAGCGTAGTTGTAGACGTCGATGGTAAAGCCACCTGCAGGGCGATTATTGTACTCGATCGCAATATATTCATCCCCATCGCGGAAGAACTCAATGTGGAAGAAACGTTCCTTCATACCAAAGGCTTTGACAATCGCTTCCCCGTATTGACGCAATTTTGGATCCATCTCTTTAAGAACATAATAAGAGTTGTCCATCTTGTAGAGCATCAAATCGAGTGGCGTATAAGCATAGTCAAAAGTCGTTGAGAAGACAATATTGCCATCACGATCGACCAGACCATCAAAGGTACAAATCTCGCTAGAAGTGACGAATTTCTCAAAGAAATACTCAGTATTGCCATCCCATTCTGCCTTGAAATGGTCCACATCTTCTGGCGTTTCGATCTTGAAGGTTGCTGCTGCTCCTACCCCATTGTCAGGCTTAGCAATCAATGGTAACCCAATCTTCTTCACGGCCTTATCAATGTCTTTTTCTGTTTTAACCACAGCACCCGGAACGACTGGGACTCCAGCCTTCTTGAAGAGTTTCTTCATTTCGGATTTGAACTTGGTTTTCTTCAGATCTTTTGGCTTAGCCCCGAAGACATTGAATTGCTCCCGAAGCGCCGCATCCAATTCCAACCAGTATTCATTGTGGGATTCGATACGGTCGATTGGACCATGTTTGTAAAAGAGAAAGGCTACCGCACGCTTCACTTCATCCAGATTTTCCAAATTTTCAACACGGAAATATTCTGTTAAGCTGTTGCGCAAAGACTCATCTAACTGTTCATATGGCTCTTGACCAATTCCCAAGACAGTGACCCCTTTATTAGCCAACTCGATTGTAAATTGTTGGAAGTTTTGTGGGTAATATGGTGAAATAACGATATAATTCATTGAGGTCTCCTCCCTTTTTACTTATAGATACATTTGGCCTAGGAAATATGGCATTTGTTTGCGCCACCATTCCCAATCGTGGGCGACATCATGCCCCCATTCAGCGAACCATGCAGGAATATTTTTGTGATCAAAGGCTTCTTTCAGTTTGTAGAAAGATGGAAGTCCATCTTGTTCCCAAGCCCCTAAACCAGTACAAACAACGATTTCAGCCTGACGGTAACGATCGATAAACCAGCCATCGTTTTGGTTCCAAATATAATCAGATGGCGAGTTTTGGTAAATTGCTTCATCGCCTCCAAAGTCACCAACAAAGAAACGAGCGTCATAGATACCACTCAAGGCAATCACTTTGTTAAAGACATCTGGATGTTGCAAGAAGAAGTTGAGCGCGTGGTAGGCTCCCATAGAGCAACCAGTTGTCATCATCGGATCAAACCAGCCTGTTTTGTGTTTGATAAAAGGAATGGCTTCTTCAATCACATAGCGTTCATAAGCTCGGTGCATTCCTGCTCGATCGTGAGGATTCTTCCAATTACAAAGCCAGCTATCACTATCCACACTCGAAAGGGTAAAGAATTGAACCCGTCCTTCTTCGATAAATTGAGCACAAGCATCAATCATACCAAAGTCATAGTACTCGTTATGGCTGCCACCTGAGGAGGCAAAGACCACAACAGGAATTCCTGCATGTCCATAGCGGTTCAGATACATTTCACGGTTGAGTTGGCCACTCCAGTGGCTTAAATGTTCAATATTCATAAGTTCCCTCTTTCTCTATAATTCTTTATTTACAGGCTATTAATCCCATTTTTCTGCCAAAAAACGAAGGCATTCTGGTAAATGTTCAGCCCAAGCTTCTTCATGGTGAATAGCACCGGATTGAATCCGAATGGCAATATGATTGAGATCGACTCCTTGTTGAATGACATCGTGATAGTAACGAAGGGATGAGTCAATATAGGCTTGCTTGATATTCCCCGCCATCAGCGTTTTATCTGTATCATCCGCCTCTTCAGTCCCCACATAGATGTAGATCCGTTGGTCTACATATAATTTTTTGCGTTCAATATAATGATTGAAGGCATCTTGGTGCAGCCAGTTAGCGGATGAAAAGATACCTAAACAACCAATTTGATCTTGGTACTCTAAGCCCAAGAATTGGGTAATATTCCCACCCAAGGAAGAACCAATCATGGCCGTATGTTCTCGATCAGCAAGAGTCCGATATTCTTGGTCAATGAAAGGTTTCACCACCTCCATAACAAATTCGCCGTACTCAACTCCCTTGCCACCAAATTGCATGCCAGGAATATTAGATTCCTTGTACTTCCAGGCAGAGTATTCGTTCATGCGTTGGAAACCATCATTATCGATCGCAACGACAATCATGCGGCTAATATCGGGATTCCGCTTAATGGCTGGAATGACTTTCCAGGAATGACCCGCATAAGCTTCCTTGCTGTACAAAACGTTTTGTCCATCGTGGAAATAAACCACAGGGTAACGTCTATCTGTATCCGTTTCATAATTCTTAGGTAATAAGACTCGCACACGACGGAGTTTTCCGGTATAAGGCACTTTCAACTCGTGTGTCTTCATATCTAAATAAAAATAGGATTTGTTCATTGTCAGAAAACTCTCTATATTCTAAATTTTATTCATTATACCATTTTTAGAAGAAAAAGTCTGGATTTTCTCCAAACTTTTTCCTTTCTTGGGTTATTTTTCCATAAACTGAGCCAAATCTTGTAAAGAACGTTCGGCAATTTTCTCATAACGTTCCTTTTTATCCCGAATGCGTGGTCCTTCTAGCTCTTTGATAATCCCGAAGTTGACATTCATGGGTTGGAAATGCTTGCTATCTGCATGGGTGATATAGTGAGCCAGGCTTCCGATAGCTGTCGTTTCAGGGAAAATCGCTGCTTCTTCTCCTTTGAAAAGGCGAGCGGCATTGATTCCAGCTACCAAACCTGAGGCCGCTGACTCAACATAGCCTTCTACCCCTGTCATTTGACCTGCAAAGAAGAGATTTGGTTGTTTCTTCGAGCGGTAGGTTTGTTCCAGCAGATTTGGAGAATCCATGTAGGAATTGCGGTGCATGACGCCGTATCTGACAAACTCCGCATGTTCCAAACCTGGAATCATTTGGAAGACCCGTTTTTGTTCGCCCCATTTAAGGTGAGTTTGGAAGCCGACGATATTGTAGAGGCTGGCAGCCGCATTGTCTTGGCGCAACTGAACGACTGCGTAGGGTGTCTTAAACTCCCCATCACGTGGCCCTTTGTAATCATCTGGATACTCGAGTCCAACTGGTTTCATAGGGCCATAGAGCATGGTTTTGATACCACGTTTGGCCATGACTTCAATGGGCATACAGCCTTCGAAATACTTTTCTTTTTCAAAAGAGTTGAGCGGGGCTTCTTCAGCATTGACCAAGGCCTCGTGGAAGTCCATAAACTCTTGCTTGGTCATTGGGCAGTTGAGATAAGCTGCTTCTCCCTTGTCATAGCGTGACTTGAGATAGACCTTGTTCATATCGACAGTATTGACATCGATGATTGGAGCTGCTGCATCATAAAAATAGAAACCATCGCCACCATTAAGGGCGTGAATCTTTTCTGCCAAGGCATCGCTGGTTAGAGGCCCCGTTGCGACCACTGTGATGGCATCTGTCGGCAATTCCGTAATTTCATCACGAATGACTTCGATGAGCGGATGTTGGGACACCTTCTCCGTCACCCGGCTAGCAAAACCTTCTCGGTCCACAGCAAGTGCTCCACCGGCTGGTACACGAGTTGCTTCCGCTGCTTCAAGGATGACAGAACCCAGACGACGCATTTCTTCTTTGAGGAGCCCGACAGCATTGGTGAGAGAATCCCCACGAAGAGAGTTGGAACACACTAACTCAGCAAAGTTGTCTGTTTTGTGTTGCGGAGTGGATTTGACTCCACGCATTTCATAAAGCTTGACCGGAATTCCCTGTTGGGCAATCTGGTAAGCTGCTTCCGAGCCTGCAAGGCCCGCACCGATCACATTGATATAAGATTGAGACATGACACTAATACCTCTTTGGGTATCAAACCACCTCACTGAACTGTTAGACACCCACAAATCTTTCTAATTTTCTACTTGGTCCATTATACCAAAAAGCCAAGTAAAAAGACAGGGAGGCTTTTCCTTCCTGTCTTAGACTTTACTATTTATTTTCTTATAGACACAACCAAGCTGCTAAGAGGGCAGATAGGATACTGAACAAGGACCCGATCAAGTAATACTCCGCAAAGGCTGGATCCTCCGAAATTTTATTGTAGCGAGCGATGGACTTGGCAGTAAAGACTAGGCCGATAGAAGCAAATTGCCCATAGATGAGACAGGCACCAATCACCAAACGCTCTAAAAAGCCAATCATGGAACCAGCCCCAGTGATCGTATCCATTTTCTTCTTGCTGGTGGGTTGATACTTGGCAAACAGAATTTTAAAGGCAATATTGCTTGGTTTCCCAACTAGGAGAACATAAAAAATTAGATTTAAAGTGTCCAGAGGCAGATAGGTCGAACCATTCTTCGCTCCTAAAAGGACTAGACAGCTAATGATGCTGACATGCAAGACTTGATCCAAGGCAAAGGTCCAGGCGGTTGGTAATTTCAAACCATTCTGCACGATCGGTTTTAAGAAATCTATTGCGGCATGGCTCAGTAAAATGACCAAGCAAATCCACCACAAGTCTAGATGACAGAGAGAAACAACGATCAGAGGCAGAGCAACATATAGAATGTGAAGCCCGAGCACTTTCTTATCCTGATCCTTGCGATCTGCCATCTTTTGGCTTTGAAAATAATAATCCGATAACAAATGACAAATTAACAAGAGGATCAAGTATGGATTCGTTACGATACTAGACAATCCGCTCATGGGCCTCTCCTTTCTCTAAGCTTTGAATACAAGCTAGTGCTGCTGCTCGTCCCCGTAAATAAACACGAATACTGCTACTCTTTAAGCGCTTGGACAGGGCGCTTGGGTTAATGGCTAACGATTGGGCCAAATCCTGCTGGCTAAAGCTTTCACTATAGACAGATCTCTTTAAAAGATCAAGCAGGATCTCCTCCTGACTCTCTCGCCAACCCGAACGTATGGCCTCTCCGGAAGCGATGAGCGCATTCACCACCGAGTCCTTGCTGTCATTACCGCTCAAAAAATAGATCTGGGTGTTGCCATAATCATTTTTCTGATGGACCAGATTTATAGCTGCACGAGCATTCCAATAGGCTGGTCCATCTGCACCGATACTTTGCAGGGGATCGATATCCGTTACAATTTCTCCAAGGCCAATGCCGAAACGAAGTTGAGTTGGCTTTAGTTCTGAACGCAGGGTATCGATAATTTGAAAAACCGGAGCATCCATTTTTAAAAGCGCCTGAAATTCATCGCCCAAAGTTAAGGTAAAAGACGATGCTAGATAGTCTTTAAAAAGCTCATTGATCTTTTGAAGCGTTTTTTCTAACTGTTTTTGCAGGTCAAAACGTTCTTGTACGGTTTTGGAATCAATGACATCTGCAATCAAAGCAAGATACATATGCTCACCTCCTTGTGTCTATTATAACGAAAAAAACGATAAATGTCTATTATAACAGACATTTATAAAAATTGCTGTTATAATAGACATTTAATAACTTATTTCACTTTTTCTTCTTCGTAGTCGCCATTGCTACATACGACTTGTTTGCCGCCACCACGAACTTTTTTCTCAACTAAGTAGTGGCCACATTTTGGACAATCCCTACCGATCGGTTTATCCCAAGAGGTAAATTCACACTCTGGATAGCGATTGCATCCATAGAAGATACGGTTGCGCTTGGTTTTGCGTTCGATGATTTGTCCCTGATGACAGTCAGGACACTCCACACCGATTTCTTTGACAATGGCCTGGGTATGACGACAATCTGGGAAATTGCTACAAGCATAGAACTTTCCAAAACGTCCTAATTTAATCACCATCGGGCTTCCACAAACTTCACAATCAAAACCAGCTGGTTCGTCTTTAATTTGGATTTTTTCCATCTCTTCTTCAGCCTTTGCGACCTCTTTAGAAAATGGTTTGTAGAAAGCATCGATGACTTTTTGCCACTCTTCTTTTCCAAGTTCGACATCATCGAGTTTACCTTCCATCTCTGCTGTGAAGGTCACATTAACGATATCTGGGAAAAATTCAACAATCAGTTTATTAACGATCTCCCCTAATTCCGTTGGTTCAAAGCGTTTGGCTACCAGCTTCACATAATAGCGTTTTTGAATGGTCTCAATCGTCGGAGCATAGGTTGAAGGACGACCAACCCCATTTTCTTCTAAGGTCTTAATCAAGGTTGCTTCAGAATATCGAGCAGGTGGTTGGGTAAAGTGTTGCTCCGGCTTGCTATTGACCTGCTTGACGATATCGCCTTCTACCATGTCCGGCAACATCTTGTTTTTGTCTGAATCATTATAAATCGCCAAATAACCGTCAAACTTTACCTGACTCCCATTCGCTGTATATTGAACCCCATTTTGACCTAAACGGACATTCATAGTATCAAAGACAGCTGCCGTCATCTGGCTAGCGACAAAACGATTCCAAATCAAGGTGTAGAGTTTCAATTGGTCTTTGTCCAAGTATTTAGCAATGCTCTCAGGAGTATTGAAGACGCTAGACGGACGAATCGCTTCGTGGGCATCTTGGGCACCAGAAGCATTCTTCACACGGCTTCCATGCTTAGAATATTTATCACCGAAGCGATCTACGATAAAGTTCGCTGCCTCATTTTGCGCAACTGGACTGATCCGTGTAGAATCGGTACGCATATAGGTAATCAAACCTTGAACACCAGAGCCAATATTGATTCCTTCGTACAATTGCTGCGCTACCATCATGGTCTTGCGTGTACGGAAGTTGATCTTATTGGCAGCATCCATCTGCATAGAAGAGGTTGTGTATGGAAGTGGCGCATTCCGACGACGTTCTTTCTTTTCAACTTTTTCAACGGTAAAATCTTTGCCATCTAAGCGTTCAAGAACAGCTTTCACCTCTTCATTGGTGTTGAGCTTCATCTTCTTACCATCAATCCCATAGAAGCTGGCTTGGAATTGCTTGGTCCCTTTTTTAAAGACGCCATCAATGGTCCAATATTCTTCCGGCTTGAAATCATTGATTTCATTTTCACGATCAATGATTAATTTGAGGGCAACAGATTGCACGCGCCCTGCAGAAAGTCCTTTTTTGACCTTTTTCCAAAGAATAGGCGAAATGGAATACCCTACAATCCGGTCCAAGACACGACGGGCTTGTTGGGCATCGACCAAGTCCATATCGATTTGGCGCGGTTCTTTAAAGGCATTTTTGACTGCATCCTTGGTGATTTCGTTAAAGACCACGCGGTTCTTTTCTTTGGCATCCAAGTTCAAAATATGCGCTAAATGCCAAGAAATAGCTTCTCCTTCTCGGTCCGGGTCACTTGCGAGAAAGACTTGTTTGGCTTTTTTAGCTTCTTTTTTTAAATCATTGATCAAGGGACCTTTTCCACGAATATTGATATACTCCGGTTCATAGTTATTGTCGAAGTCAATCGACATGGTTGATTTTTTCAGGTCCCGAATATGGCCAACACTAGCCATGACTTTGTAGTTACGACCAAGGTATTTCTCGATTGTTTTGGCCTTAGCAGGAGACTCCACAATCACCAAATTTTTCTTGGTTGTACTGCTTTTCTTTTTTGTTACCACGTTTTATCCCTCTGTATTGTATAAATCTCATTGAGTTTAATACATTTTAAGAAAGATGTCAACTAGGAACTTCTCCTATAGGAAAATCACAATTCGTATTTCAATTCATCAAGAATGTCCTGGCCTGAGGTGACAAGCTTTGCACCTTCTTGAATCAGATGATGGCAGCCTGCAGATTTTCCATCTAAAATATTTCCTGGAATAGCAAAAACGTCTCGGCCTTCTTCCATAGCACGCTCACAAGTAATCAAACTCCCTGAACGGAGTCGCGCCTCTGCCACAATCACTGCCTGACAGAGACCTGCAATGATGCGATTTCTCTCAGGAAAATGAAACTTAAGTGGGGCCTGCCCTGGACCATACTCGCTCAAGATCAGATGGTTTTCCCCCATATGTGCCTGCAGTCTTTGATTGCTTTTAGGATAAAAGACATCCAGTCCCGTTCCTATCACTCCGATGGTCTTGCCACCATTTCGTATACTGGCATAATGAGCTGTCGCATCAATTCCCTTAGCAAGTCCACTAACGATGACCAGTTCATTTCCAAGTTCTTTAATAATCTTCTCTACAGATCGCACCCCTTCTCGCGTCGTTTCCCGAGCTCCTACGACTGCAATCTTCGGTTTGGTTAACAGCTCCAAATCTCCTTGGTAAAAAAGGAGTACAGGAGGATTGTAGATCTGTAGCAATTCCTCCGGGTATTCAGGATCAAAAATGGATAGAGATGGGAACCGTTCAAACTCCTTGTGTAAATGCTCTTCATCCAGCTGCCGGTATTTGTCTACAAAATGAATAATACTGCGACAGCGAGCGATCCTTGCTATCTCTTCTAAGCTTGGTAAGGCTTGGTCTTTCCTACAGTAGTCCAAAACTCTCAAGACTTGCTCATTTGATAAACCAGCTTCTTTTAATTTAAAGATTTCAAATTTCTCCATGGTCACCTTCTACTTCCTCTCACTTATTTATTCGAAAAAGAATGGAAAAAAAGCTCTATTTCTAGAACTTTTTTTGATATGTAGAAGAATAAAAGTAAGATGCGGCACCAATCAAGTTGCTTTCATTATGGAAGCGAGCCGCTTGGATCGGCAAGGCCTCAAATTGTTTATGCCCTTTTTGAGAGAGTAGGTTATGGTATTGTCGACTGATCTCATCGATCAGTAGCGGTTGGCTACTAATGCCCCCTCCAATTGTCACCTTCTCAAGCAGGAGCAATGATTGAAGATTAAAAATCAGAATAGCAATATCATGACAATACTCCCGAAACAAGGATTTCAGCTCCTCATGGCCTCCTTGATCAAGAGCCTTGAAAACGGCTATACCATCTGCCTTTTCTAGGTTTAAGATGTGACTAGCCTTCTCAACAAATTGAACAGCTGAACCGGTGTTTTCCAAAAGATTGGAAATACCTTGCAAAAAGAGTCCGCGATGAAAGCGGCGATTTTCTGGTGTTCTTTCTGCCTTATCAATAGTCCGAATGTATTCTGTCAGTTGCCATCCTCTCAATAGATCACCGTTAGAAAGAAGAGCAAGGCCGACTCCTGTCCCTAAGACCAAGGTCGCACCGCAAGAACAATCTTTTAGATTGCCAAGCCTTGCTTCCGCTAGACCAGCAGCTTCTCCATCATTAAGAACGGTGACGGGTACTTGAAATGTTTGTTGCAATCTACTAGCTAGAGGAATGCCTCGCAAATATGGAATGAGACCACCTCGAAAGACAAAGCCAAGGCTCTTTTGGATCTCACCAGGGCATGAAATGGCGATTCCCTCGATTTCTTCCCGTACAGGAGCAACGATTCCTTCTAATCCTTGCCAAAAGTCCTCAATCGTAGATGGTGTTGGGATCTTGTCTGTACGGATCAATTGATAGTCTGCATCCATCAGACCGTACTTTATAAAGGTCCCTCCGATATCGATGGTAAATAGCATAGCCTAATCCTCACACATTGATTTGACGGGTTCAAATGAACGCCGATGGATAGGAGTCACTCCCAGCTTGTCGAGGCCAGCCAGATGGTTAGCCGTCCCATAGCCAGCGTTCTGCGTAAAATCATAACCCGGATATTCGCAATCAAACTCTTCCATCATCTGATCCCGAGTCACCTTGGCTACGATGGATGCTGCAGCAATGGATAAGGAGTTGGCATCCCCTTTGATGATACTAGTTTGGGGAATAGGAAGATCCAACTTCATGGCATCAATCAAAAGATGCTGGGGTTGAGGCTCTAACTGACCAATGGCCTCCATCATGGCTAGCTTCGTAGCTTCATAGATATTAACCTGATCAATCACTTGATTGTCCTTGATGCCGATTCCGATCGCAATGGCGTTTTGGAGCACAGCCTCATAGATTTCTTTGTGTTTGGATTTTGGAATCTTTTTACTATCGTTGAGTCCCGGAATTTTACAAGCTTTCGGCAAGATCACGGCAGCTGCAACAACTGGACCCGCTAATGGGCCGCGTCCCACTTCATCCACACCTGCAATAAGATCAATCCCTTGAGCATAAAGTTCTTTCTCATAGGCTAGCATTTTTTCCAAACGCAAGTCTTCATCCACTTGTTTTTGGAGTTCGCGTTTTCGTTTGCTGATAGCCGCTTGAACCCCCGCTCGACCATCAAGGATCAATTCTTCAAATAAGGGATGATCTAGATCGTCAATCGTTGCCAAACGCTCTTTGATTTCTTTAATCGTTGGCATCTATTTCACCTACACGATCAAGGGAATAGCGTCCCAAACGACCATCACGTACATCCTTGACAAACAAACTGTAAAAACGGTCGTAATCCTCTCGAAATCCTAATTTCTGGGTCATTTCCATAATGATTTCAGGAGCTTCTTGTTCCAGATCCATTTGTTTAAAACGTTCCTGCAAAACAGCTGGATAGTGCTTTTTGAAATAGTTAAGACCAAAGATGGTCACTTCATCCATTGGAAGCAACTGGTCTTTGATGGCACCTGTTAAAGCGAGCTTTAAGGCCACTTCTTCATCTTCAAACTTGGGCCAGAGAATCCCAGGAGTATCCAAGATTTCAAGGTCTTTGTTGGTTTTCAACCACTGTTGCCCCTTGGTCACCCCTGGTTTATTCCCAACAACAGCAATCTTTTTCCCTGCTAAGCGGTTCATCAAAGTTGATTTCCCGGCATTAGGAATTCCGATGATCATGGTCCGAAGGGTTTCAATCTGAATTCCCCGTTCCTTTTGACGGGCAATTTTATCGGCCATCAAGCTCTTAGCAGCATCTGTGACCTTCTTAACCGTAGATTGCTCTTTGGAGTTGATAGCCAAGGTTTTGATGCCTTGAGACTCAAAATAGTCCTGCCATTCTTTTGTTGCTACAGGATCTGCCAAGTCTACCTTGTTCAAAATCATTAATTTAGGCTTATCACCAACAATTTTCGTTAACATAGGATTTTGGCTTGATAGGGGTAAACGAGCATCTACCAGAACCGTCACAAAATCCACAAATTTTAAATTTTCTTGTACTTGTCTTCTAGCTTTGGACATGTGTCCAGGAAACCATTGTATAGTTGCCATGTTCTCCATTCCTTTCCAGTTCAATCTCTTCTATTATACCATGTTTTCTGAAATCACTGTGATTAAGAAAAATACTAAAAAAGAAGCTACCTAAGTAACTTCTATTTTATATTCTAGCGAATTTGCTCAAAATGCAAATGCACGGCGATATGATCACCATAGCCGCTCCGTTCCAAATCACGTTGCAAGCGATAAGAAATATAGTGTTCAGCAATGGTAATATAACCAGCACCAAGTAAACGGTGCTCAACCATTGACTGGATCATGCTGATCGTCGCACGTTCCACTTTAGCTTCTTCCAAATCCATCACAACTTTCTTGGTCACTTGCGCCAAGTTTTGGCGAAGATCATCCGTCAAGACATAAACTGTTTGTGCTGCCTTCAAAACAGCTTGATAGATTTTATCTGGGTCAAATTCTACAACTTCACCACTACGTTTAATGACTTCCATCTTATTCTCCTTGATCATCAATATACTTCTATTATCTTAATAAATAGGGGATTTGTCAAGAATCTAAGACATCAATAATCCGGACGAAGAACTCCCGTAATGATTTCTTTGGTCGCGTGGTAATCCCCATCCACTACAACCTTGATAATGCGCTTCGCTTCCTCAGCAGGAGCTGGCACTAATGGTAAACGAGTTGGCCCCGCTTCAAAGCCCATATAGTTTAAAACAGCTTTGACAGGAGCTGGACTCGGATAAGAAAAGAGAGCATTGACTTTAGGGATAAATTGACGTTGGATGGCTGCAGCTTTTTTTATATCGTTGTGCTCAATGGCTTGGAACATCTCATACATCTCATCTCCATTTGTATGAGAGGCTACTGAGATCACCCCATCAGCTCCAAGGTTCATAGCATGGAAAGCATCTCCATCTTCCCCTGTATAGACGAGAAATTCTTCGGGCTTGTGTTCAATCAAGTAGGCCATATTAGCCAGGGTTGTACACTCTTTTACCCCAATGATATTTGGGTGTTCTGCCAAACGAAGCATGGTTTCTGGTGTCATTTCGACAACCACTCGCCCTGGAATATTGTAGATAATAATCGGAAGATTAGATGCATCCGCAATCGCTTTAAAGTGTTGATACATTCCTTCTTGGGATGGTTTGTTGTAGTAAGGGACGATAGCCAATCCTGCTGCAAAGCCACCAAAAGCATCCACTTCTTTAACGAACTCAATCGAGTCGCGGGTTTCATTGGTTCCGACACCAGCGATCAAAGGAACTCGACCATTGACAATCTTTTGAACAGCCGCAAAGAGTTGCAATTCCTCATCGTGGGTCAGAGTTGGACTTTCCGCAGTCGTTCCAGCTAAGAGAATCCCGTCTGTATGATGAGCCAAGAGGTGCTCGATCAAGTCAGGAAGAGCATCAAAATTAATGCTCCCATCTTCATGGAAGGGGGTGATAAATGCAGTGATGATTTTACAATCTTTTAAATCATTATAAGACATAGAAAAACCTTTCTCTATATAAGAAAGAGGCTGGGGTCTGCTTGCCTTTGCCTCATGACCTGTTCATAAAAACAAGTTGATTCGTTAGAAAGCTGAGGAAGAAATCAAACTCTTCGAGTTGCTGATTTCTGTTTCGCTCCCTACTTCAACTCAAATTTCAACTCAGCTGTTGGACGTACAAGTCCACGTTCGTGAAGAGTTTCTGCGATTTGGACTGAGTTCCAAGCAGCTCCTTTAAGAAGGTTATCTGAAACAACCCACATGTGGATTCCTTTTTCAGCATCCAAGTCTTTACGAATCCGTCCAACGAAGGTATCGCGTGATCCGACCGCATTAACGGCTTGTGGGTAGACTTGGTGAGCAACATCGTCTTCAAGAACTGCACCTGGGAATTCTGCAATAGCAGCTTTCACTTCATCAATTGGTGCCACTTCTTTTGTTTCAATGTAGACTGACTCTGAGTGAGCTGACAAGACTGGAATCCGCACACAAGTTGCTGACACGGCAATGCTATCGTCTTCCATAATTTTCTTAGTCTCGTTTGTCATCTTCATTTCTTCGTAAGTATAGTCATTTTCTGTGAAGACGTCAATTTGTGGAAGAGCGTTGAAAGCAATTGGGTAATGTTTTTTATCACCACCTGAAGGCAAGATTTCAGCTTTGACATCGCGTGGGTTGACCCCATCATTCAAGACTTCCTTCAACTCACGTTGGGTTTCAAGAATAGCTCCCATACCGGCACCTGAAACAGCTTGGTAAGTAGATACGATGATACGGTCCAAGCCCCATTTTTGACGAACTGGCTCAAGAGCGACCATCATTTGGATTGTTGAACAGTTTGGACAAGAGATGATTCCGTTGTGAGCATCAAGAGCATGTGCATTCACTTCAGGAACTACCAATGGGACATCCGGATTTTGACGGAAATAAGAAGTGTTATCAACCACTACTGCGCCTGCTTTTACCGCATAAGGTGCATATTTGGCAGATGTTGAACCACCAGCTGAGAAAAGGGCAATATCAACCCCTTCAAAAGCATCTTCAGTCGTTTCTTCGATGGTCACGTCTTTCCCTTTGAATTGCAAGACTTTTCCTGCAGAACGTGCTGACGCAAGGTAGCGAATTTTATCGATTGGAAGAGTAGATTCTTCCAACATTTTGATCATTTGAGCACCAACGGCACCTGTAGCACCGACAACAGCAACTGTGTATCCCATAGTAAATCCTCTTTCAAAATTTTCTAAAAATTGAGTATTTGTACTATTATACAATTTTTTGGCATAAATGAAAAGTACCAACAGTAGGAAAAAATCCTGATTCTAAGACCAGGATTCTTGATGGTTATTTATCATAAATAGCTCTTTAGTTCAGGTCATAGTTCAAGTCGCTTAAATCTTTCTTACCTTGTGTTTCTTCAGCAAGAAATGGAACTTGATGGATCCCCTTTAAACCTGCTACGATAGACGCCGGAAATGAAACAATTTCTTGATTAATGTGGCTGACATTACTGTTGACAATTCGCTTCGCTGCAGCAAGATCTTCATTTTCGTCAGCGATTTCCTTTTGCAAGGCTAAGAATTGATTAGAAGACAAGAGCTCTGGATAATTTTCACCAACTGCACGAATTTGTGCCAAGACATCGTTTTGATTGGTAATAACTTGGTTGGATTCTTGAATTGTTGCTCCTTGGCGTAAAGCAACTAAATCAGTGAAAATCTGTTGCTCATGTTTGGCATAGGCTTTGGCTACTTTTAGCATTTCCGAAATGGTATCATAGCGTTTTACAAGAACGATATCGACCGTTCTCTTTGATTCTTCAATGGTTACTAGATAGCGATTGAGGCGATTTCCTACACTAATAAACCAAATGGCCAATAGGACAAGAAATAATAGGATGATTCCAATAATGACGTTCATGATGCTTCTCCTTCAAAAATTGCTGTTATTTCTTTAATTAAAGCTAGTTCTCTGCATAATTTATGATATTCAGTCACCAAAGATAGTTGATCAATATCTTCTGGTTTTTGGGGAGTCGGAAAGATATAGCGATCAGTATACAAAGAAATAAAAAGTTTATTGTCTTTCAAAAATACACACATGGCATTTTGAAAAATTTGTCGATCAAACCATTCTAACATCTTAGGGGTGAGAAATTTTCGGGCAGACAGTTCATCCGTGCAGTAGATATTGTAATTCTCGTTATTGCGAATATCCTCTGTTTCAATCTGAACTTCATCCCCTCTGGCTCCAGGATAAACCCCATTCACCTCCCTCTTAAAAAGAAATGATTTCTTGGTTGGCACAACCCGAAGATGACCGGAGAAATTGATCGGTAGACATAAAGAGAACACTTGTCCAAGGAAATCTGTAACTTCCACATGTTCCGTCCTCGTATGTCCATTAGATGTCCGGTAACGAGTCTCCGTATGATGGGCATAGAGATTTGACACTGTCAGCTCTTTGTCATCATGAAATGATAGCTCTTTGAAACATAGAAAATCAGTCGACCGAGGACATAAATGCGAGAGAGCTTCAGAAGGGATGGAACCGTCCTCTTTGATCGAAGCTCGAGGAAAAACTTCCTTTAATACAGGCGAAAGGATATCATCAAGATAGATCTCATCGTTCGAACGAATTCGATCCCCAAACAAGGCTTTTCGTTTTTTATATTGTGGCCAATAATACAAACCAACAACTAAAAGGATCAAAGGAATAGCTGCAAAACGCAATAAAATGAGAGACAGTATGGCGCAAATAATACCAAAGGATCGCAAAACATTCCACTGAAGATTGTTCTTCATCTGTTCTCGGATCAATCCGATGGCATCCTGAAATTGTTTGGAGTTTTCAAGCTCTTCAATTTTCTGCGAATAGTCTGTAGATGCTGAATCATTAGAATGATAGAAATCTCCCAATCAACTCCACTCCTTTCTGACCTAGGCACTTTACTATATTATAACACCAACATAACTTTGTAGCAAATGTATTATAATAGTTTTGGACCTTTGAAGACACAAAAAAATCCTGATCCGAAGACCAGGATTTGAGGCACCTTTCGGTGAGAACAGCCGGTTCACACAACTGTTCAAGGTCCGCTCCTGCGTTACAATTGAATGTAGACCTCCTCAGCGCAAAAGGCTCCTAAGAGCCAATCGACTCATCGCATAAATCTAGTTTACCATGAACATCCACAAACTGTCAAGAAGGTAGGTACTTGCTTCCTTCTCGAATACTCAAAGGAGATAACTGCTCTCGATAGCGGTCGATAAAGGCCCCTACCCAATCCGGATTAACCTTGGAATAATTGCGTAAACTCCAGCCGATTGCCTTATTTATAAAGAACTCGCTTTGACCTAGATTATTGAGGATCACTTTTTCTAACAAATCCGTATCTGTTTTTTCTTTCCTCATAAGCTGGTGATCAATGGCAATCCGCCTCAACCAAAAGTCCTGATCCTTACTCCAATCTAGCATAACCTGCTTGGTTTCTGGATAGTGAAAAGTAATCTCTCCGATGATAAGGTCCAATTGATCTATACTGTCCCACCATGATTTGGTTTGAGCCAATTCCTTTAGCTTTGGAAAATCTTCAGGTCTAAGCTCCTTCTTCTTTTTATCCAGATAATCCATAGCAATATATTGGAACTCACGGTACGGTTGCTGCCAACACTCTTCCACAAAAGCCCAATCAATTGGATCCTTTATGAAAGGCTTAAAAAAATCTCTTTCAATCTTTTTGAGAATTGGTTTTTGAACGCCAAGAAAGCTGAATTTATTTTTCATATAAGCTTCCATTGCTGGGACTTTCTCTGGATCAGCTTGGTCTTCTAACAATTTCAAAAGAATTTTTGTATCCATATGATTCCTCCTTTTTTACATCAAAGGTCCAATCAGAGAAAAAAGATAACCGCCCAGACGATGAGCCATAGGCATTTTAGATAAACTTTCCAATGTTACTTCCTCCGAGAGAGACTGGGTTCTCTCAAAATCTTGTTCAATGTTAAGCACTTCCGGATTCTTATAAAGATATACACCATCTTCAAAATTTTGATAAAGACTTCGGTAGTCTGTATTAATGGTTCCTACCACAGCTTGTTGGCTATCAGAAACATATACTTTAGCATGGACAAAGCCTGGGCTATAACGGAAAATACGGACGCCAGCATCCAAGAGGGCTTTAAAATAGGTCGTCGCAATATCAAAGGCATACTGTTTATCTGGAATCCCTGGCATAATGATCCGAACATCCACACCTCGTCTAGCCGCAAAGGTCATAGCTCGTACCAATTCATCATCCAAAATCAAATAAGGTGTCATGATATAGACATAGTTAGTTGATGTATTTAGAAGATGTAAATAAACATTTTCTGCAACCTTGTGGTAGGTTAGCGGTGAATTGCCATAAGGGAGTACAAAACCCTGACTCTTCCTTTTTTGAGGTTTTTCTTGTAGATAGTGCTCCATATCCGCTTTATCTTCTATTCCGGTCACTGACCACATGGTCAAAAAGAGAGCTTTCAGTGTTTGAACTGCTGAACCATCTAAGCGAAGGGCCGTGTCCTTCCAATGACCAAAGCGTTCTCGTTTATTGACATACTCATCAGCGATATTAACGCCACCAGTATAAGCAACTTGACCATCAATTACTGTAATTTTTCGATGGTCTCGGTAATTGTAATAGGTTGATAGAATAGGCTTGACTGGTGAGAAGGCCTGAGCTTTAATCCCAACCTTGTGCAATCGCTCGATATAATCATAGGACAAGGTAGTCATCTCATTCATCCCATCAAACATGACACGAACATCCAGACCTGCCTTGGCCTTCTCCTCTAAAATGGCTAAAATCTCACCCCACATGATCCCTTCGTCAATAATGAAATATTCCATAAAGATATAACGTTCCGCCTTTTTCAAATCCTCCAACAAGGCTGGTAGCATGTCATCTCCAAGTGGAAAATAGGTGACCTCTGTGTCTCTGTAGATAGGAAACTGGGCTGGACTATGCTCCAGAAAATAAGCTAATTTCTGTAATTGGCTATCACTTTGGGATAAATAATCAGCAACTTCTGGATCGGTGCTTAGATAGTCAGATGCCTGCACTGTAGCATCCTCAAGCCGCTTCTTCAAGCGTCTCACACCCAAATCAGCTAACGAAAAGTAAAGCAGAGCCGTCCCAAAAATTGGAAAGAGGGCAATGATAATCACCCAGGACAGTTTGGAACGAGAATCCATGGAACGATTGAGCAAGTAAAAGAAGGTAAAGACACTCAACAAGTGTTCCCATAAGATAATGGATGGGAAATGCTCTTGTAGACTGAGATATGAAAAGACAAGAAAGGCCAATTCCAGTAAGAAGAACAGAAGAATGGGAACCTTTCGGTTAAGTAGAATTTTGGCCCATCTGGAGGGCTTTTGAGGTAACAGCCTAGCACTTTGTTCTTCAGTCATAAAGGCTCCTTTCATGTAGGGGAGACCATCACAACTTTCCGGTCTCTTTCAGTAATTTTATTAGTATCATTTTAGCCTATGAAAAAGTCAGGGATAATTAACTATTGCGATTTACAAATGTCGTGATTTCTACTGTATTTTTCTCACCGGCCCTTCGATCGTCTTTTGCATCCAGACGATATCATGCCATTTGTTAAACTTATAGCCAATCTTTGGGAAATGAGCCACTTGGACATACCCTCGCTTTTCATGCATGGAAATGCTCGCTTCGTTCGGAACTGCGATACAAGCCAGAAAGCGTAAGTAGCCTCGTGCTTGCAACTCCTCTTCTAAGGCAGTATAAAGGGCCGATCCGATCCCTTGTCCACGCGCTTCTTTTGCTACATAAATAGACAATTCAGTGGTCCAATCATAGGCAGCGCGTGCATAATAGGTCGAGGCATAGGCATACCCCACAACTTTCCCATCCACTTCTGCGACCAAATAAGGAAATTGGGTCAGCGTTTTTGTGATGCGGCTTTCAAACTCCTGGACAGTCGGTACATCAACCTCAAAGGTAATGGCTGTCTCTGTCACATAAGGTTGGTAAATCGCTCGGATAGCTGCTGCATCGCTGAGCTGAACGGGTCGAATCATTATGGTGGCCTCCTCATTAGATTATACCTAGTATACCGATATGCCTTCTCACTGTCAATGAAGGACTAGCAGCAAGCAAAAAATCCTGGAATTGTATCCAGGATTTCCATCCTTCTTAAACCGTTTGACGTAACCCCATCATCCGGTAAAGGAATAAAGCACTCGGAGCTTTCAAAAAGCTCTTTTGCTTGGAATTTGTTGCTTTTAAGACATAGTTAGGTTTGACTGTTTTAGTGACTGTCTTTGCTTGTTTAAGATTCAGACCGGTTTGTTTTTTAGACGGTTGAACTTTCGATGGTTGAAGGGGAACTTTCACTGCGCTTGCTTGAAGTGGTTTTTCTTTGACTTTCAAGGCTTGTCCAATTGGTTTTGAAGCAGGAGCAGATAGTCCTGCTTGAGCTGGATGAGAGAGTTGACTCATGGTTTGATTGTTTCTGACTTCGACATGATTTAGGATACCTCCATTTGGATTGAGGTGATCGGTCACACCTGTATCAAATGGCGCTACAAATACATTGTCCTCAATGGTGACATTTTTAATATCTCCATAGCGCGTTTCAACATCAATCGATCCACGATGCTTGTTGTAGATATCGCTCTTCGTTCCTGTACGCTCCAAAAGATTGTGGTGAACCCGAATTCCTTCTTCATTCAGATCAAAGTTATGGCCTTTAAAGACAGTCGTCAAGCGAATTCCGGCATCACCGATATTGTCTTTAATCCGATTGTAGGCGATCTCATGGCCTTTCCCACCAAAGATTCCAATACCCCCAGCGCGCCAACCGAGTTCAATCGTATTGTGCAAGAATTTATTATTTTCTGCTACTGCCGATTCTGTTCCATCCGCAATACTTGACCAGCTGGCAAGTCCGTCATCTCCATTCCCACGAATACTAGAATTGCGGACAATCGAATTCTTAGTCCCTTGGGCAAAGTTGACTCCGTCAGCCAGGTTATTGCGCAAACGGACATTTTCTACTACTAGACCATCTGTGTACTTCATATCATTTTTTCCAGCATAATCACCAATCCACATGCCGACTTCAAAATGTTCGGCCCAAATATCGTGAATATGAGAATTCTTCCCTGGCGTTCCAGAAATGGCCTTGTATTGAGCATTTTCACCATAGCGTGAACGGAGGTTAGAGGATAGATAGACATCGCTAAATTCAACATGGTTGTCTTGGTGAAGGAAGTCAAAACCACCGCCACCAGCTTGGTCGCTAGTGAAATGCAGTTGGGTATGCCAGATACCGGCCCCTGAAATCTTCATATCAGAAGCATCGATACCGACTTTTCGATTGAGATTAAATCGCCCGGCTGGAATATAGACATTCTTTCCGGTTTGTTTAGCCTCATAAATCGCATCATAGAGGGCTTGGCTGTCATCAGTATCATCGTTTGGCGTAGCTCCTTTAGAAACAATATTGATGGCATTGTCCTCTTGAGCAATCGGGTCTGGAGCTTGCTCGAATTCCACAAAGTCAAGACCATAATGGACGTCGTCTGATTTGTTTTTTACGAGTGAAACCACATCTCCTTTTTGAAGTTGAATGCCTGGAAGGAGGCTATGTACTTCATCAAATTGGAAGCGGGCGCGTGTATCAGCCTGGGCACTATCATAAACACCTTTGTCATTCAAGTACTGCCAATTAGACGAGGACGAAAGATTCAATTGTTGAACACTGTGACCATTCACCTGTACATCGAGTTGTCCATTGGCTCCATCTGGTACTGTGTAGCGTACAGTTAAGGCATTGGCTGGCTCATTGACCTTAAAGGAAACACCATCTCCCTTTTCTTTTAAAGCGACATAAGTCTGATCGGACGCTTCAATGGCTGTTGATTGACTGTCTTGAGACTGCTCTACCTCTGCCTTTCCAAGGAGGTTCCCTTTGTCTGCCTCATAACGGGTGTAAGGCATAGATGCTCCATATTGGCTGGTATCTACTTGAGAGCTTGAGGGATCAGAGGTTGTCGCTTCTTGCCCTTGTGTTTGGACTTGTGCCTGCTCTCCAACTTGATCAGCTGCCACAGATTTTCCAGTCAAAAAACAAGCCCCCATGATCGCAATCACGACAGAAAAGACTCCAAGCTTAGATTTGCGAATGCCAAAAACGGTATCTTTGTTTAAATGATTCATCACACGTTTCTCCTTTTATTTTTTACAACGATTCTATCCTAATAAAAATTATCATGACAAACAAGGTGAATTGTGTGAATATTCTGTATCAATTTATTGCAGAAATGTTAACCTTTTTATGTAGTAATAAAAGTGAGTAAGAAAAAGAGGCTGAGAATACTTTCTCAAACCTCTTTCGATGACACGAGCTTATTCCGCTTTTTTATTTGAAAATTGGCTATTGTAGAGCTCATAGTAGAATCCTTTATCTGCTAACAAGGATTGGTGATTTCCTTGCTCGATGATTTGGCCATCTTTGAGGACAAGGATTTTATCTGCTTCTTGAATGGTAGACAAGCGGTGAGCAATGACAAAGCTAGTCCGCCCTTTCATCAAATTCTTCATCGCTTTTTGAATCAAGAGCTCTAAACGCGTATCGACAGAAGACGTCGCTTCATCCAAAATCAAAATCTTAGGATCAGCTAGGAGCGCACGCGCAATGGTTAGGAGTTGCTTTTGCCCTAGAGAAATATTGCTAGACTCCTGGTTCATTTCCATATTGTAACCACCAGGGAGTGTCCGGATAAAGTGATCGACATTGGCTGCCTTTGCGGCTTCAACAATTTCTTCATCCGTTGCCTCGAGATTGCCAAAGCGAAGGTTTTCTTTGATGGTTCCTTCATATAACCAAGCATCCTGAAGCACCATTCCGAATTGTTTGCGGTAATCTTGGCGAGACAGATGGCGAATATCATGACCATCGACTGTAATCGATCCTGCAGTCACATCGTAAAAGCGCATCAGCAAATTAATCAGGGTTGTTTTCCCTGCTCCGGTCGGTCCGACAATGGCCACCATTTCACCTGGTTTGACTTCAAGGTTGAAATCACGAATCAAGGGTTTGTCCGCTACATATTGGAAATCAACGTTTTTAAAGCTGACTTGCCCTGTCAAGTCTCCAGAGAGGGTTTCTGTCACATCTGCTACTTCATCTGGCTCATCCATGACTTGGAAAATCCGGTCTAGAGACGACTTAGCACTTTGTAGCTGCCCTGCCAATTGGGTTAAGTTTTGAATCGGTTGGTTGATCTGCCAAACATATTGAACGAAGGCCTGCATATTCCCGACAGTCAAACGACCTGCTAACACTTGCAAGCCACCAAACAAAGCGATAACGAGATAAGTCAAATCTGAAATCCCATTTAAAATCGGCATCATTAAGCCAGAAATGAAATTAGCCTTGAAACCTACCTTTTGAAGGTGATGGGTAATATCATGAAACTCTTCCTGGGAAGATTTTTCCCGAACGTACAGCTTAAGGACATTAAAGCCTGTTAAATTTTCTTGCACAAAGCCGTTCATGGCTCCCAAAACATCTGCCTGCTCTTTAAAGTAAGGCTGAGATTTTTTCATGATAAATCGAGCACTGAAATAAGTGATCGGAATGGACAAGATGACTACTAGCCCCAGCTGGATGTTTAAGTATAAGACCATGCTGATAACAAAGAGCAAGGTAAAGATGGCATTAACGATTTGTAAAAAGGACTGTTGCAAGGCGTTCGAGACAGTTTCGACATCGCTAGTAAAACGTCCTAGTAAATCTCCAAACTGATGCCGGTCAAAATAAGAAACGGGAATGTGGTTGATTTTATGAGACAAATCATTTCGCATGTCCTGAACGGTCTTTTGAACAGCATTGGTCATGAAATAGTTGGAATAATAAGATCCCAACTCATAGAGAACCCCACGGAATAGATAGAGCGTCATAATGATCGCGATATAGGAGGTGTTAAGACCAGCTCCCGCAAGGCCTTTTGCCATATCCATGAGATTTTTTGTCAACTCAGTAATGGCAAGCCCCAAAACAAAGGGTTCGACAACACTCATGACGACACTTAGAATTTTTAAGAAAATGGACAAGCAAACTTCCAAGCGATAGGCTCTCAAATAGGTCCATAGTCTACTAAAACTGTTTTGTTCTTGTTTCATCTGCTTCTCCTTTCTATTCTTCTGTCAATGATGGACTATCGAGCTGCGAATTGGCAATTTCACGATAGATCTCATTGCTTTCCATCAATTCATCGTGGGTTCCTCGACCGACGATCTCCCCTTGGTCCAAGACAATAATTTGATCCGCATCCATAATGGTTCCCACGCGTTGCGCTACGATCAAAACGGTCGCATCTCCTGTAACTTCTTTGAGACGCTTGCGCAAAGTGGCATCCGTCTTGTAGTCTAAGGCAGAGAAGGAATCATCAAAAATAAAGACATCTGGATCTTTGACAACGGCACGAGCGATGGACAAGCGTTGTTTTTGACCACCTGAAAGGTTGCTACCACCTTCTGCCAAATGCGTATCAAAGCGCTCCTCACGACTGTCGATAAATTCCTTGGCTTGGGAAATTTCAGCCGCTTGTTCTAGCTCTTGTACAGAGGCATCTTCTTTCCCATAACGAAGGTTCTCAGCAATGGTTCCTGTAAAGAGCAAGGCCTTTTGCGGAATAAAACCAATCTTTTGGCGAAGGGCTTTCAGATTGTAGTCACGGACATCTACACCATCCACCAAAATTTTTCCTAAAGTGACATCATAGAATCGAGGAATCAACTGCACAAGTGAAGATTTCCCAGAACCGGTCGAGCCGATAAAGGCAATGGTTTCGCCAGGTTTGGCTTGAAAGGAAATATTATGGAGAACTGGACTCTCCGTCTCACCTGGATAAGCAAAGGTGACATTGTCAAATTCCAAATAGCCACGAGATGCTGTCTCTGTTACACCATTCTCATTTGGATCGATCGAAATGGGCATGTCCATGATTTCCTTGAGCCGACGGCTAGAAACCGCAGTCCGAGGATACATGGTAAATAGATTGGCTAAAAAGAGGAAAGATAAAAGCGCGTGGAAGCTATACTCAATAAAGGCAACCAAGTCCCCAATTTTCAAACTACCGTCATGAAGAGGATCCAAAGCAAACCAGACAATCGCCACAATCATAGCAATGATGATCTGCACAAATAGGGGTTCTGTCAAACCAGTTAGTTTGAACAATTTATTCGAGTTCTCTGCGTAGACTTCATTTTCAGCCGCAAATTTCTCTTCCTGGAATTCTTCACGGGCAAAGGCACGAATCACACGAAGTCCTGTCAAATTTTCACGGGCAAACTGGTTGAGATGGTCGAGGGTCTTTTGTTGCTTCTCGGAAAGTGGACGTGTCTTAACTGCTACATACCAGACGACGACAGCAAGAAATGGTACAGATACCGCTACAATCCACGCTAAAGAAGGACTGGTCGTCAGAATCAAGAGAACACTAGAAACCATCATCAAGGGTGTGATGACCCCCATCTTCAACATAGAATCCGCAAACTGCATCAAAACAAAGGCATCAGAAGTCAAGCGAGTGACCAATGACGATACCCCGATTTGCTCATACTCGTGATGCGAGTACTCCTGTAACTTAGCATAGAGGTCATTACGCATATCGCGAACCATGGTGGTCGTTAGCTGGCCAACCGCGTAAGACAAGATAATCCGTCCCACAATCCCGAGCAAAATGATCGCAAACATGACCCAGCCCCAGAAATACAGCCGATCCACATCACGCGGGTTAATTCCTTCATCAATCATGCGAGCTAGAATCGTTGGCAAGCCCAAATTGACAATAACAAACAGGACCGCTGAAAATAGATTCAGGGCTAGCCACTTGGGATACTTTTTCAAGTAAGACCAAATATAAAGCATAGATGATTCTCCTTTTCCATAAATAATAACCTTGATCACACAGAAAAGAGGGAGCGAGACGAAATCATTTTCAAAGAAAATCATTCCTGCCCCAGTCCCATCTGTAGTCTCATTCATTATACCAAACTAGTCATAAAAGTAAAGCAAAAGAGCAGGTTTCCCCACTCTTCATATGCATTATTTCGTGCGTTTGAATTTAGCGTTTTTAAGAATCATAAGATCCCCTTGGTTGCTATTACTTAACTTAGAAAGATCAAATGTCAAATAATCACCATCGACCTTGTATGTAATCTTTTCTCCTTTACCATCATTTGACGAGATTGTTTTCTCTTTTTGATTGATTTTGACATCATAAGATCGCTCATTCTTTTGACCAGCGACTTCACCCGCGATGCTAAGGGTTCCTTTAGAATCTTTGATCTTAATAGAAACTTCAAAATTAATAACGTTTCCAATAGACTCTAATTGACTACCTGATAAGCCTTGCTCCTCAAGAATTTTCTTGAGTTCAGTTTTTGATGGTTTGTAGACATAAGTCCCATTATCACTTTTTGCACCACATGCCACCAAGAGGACTGCTGCAAAAACTGCAACGAAAGCTAAAAGAATACGTTTAATATTTTTCATAATCAATCTCCTAATGTATTTTATAATCAGATTTTACCACTATTTTAATACCGATTCAAGATGTTTTAAAGAAGAAAAAGAGCAGATACTCTCTGCCCTTCTCTTGTATTATTTTGTACGTTTGAATTTAGCGTTTTTGAACATTTCCAAAGCAGCTTCATGACCTGAACTCTTCTCACCAGATAAATCAAAAGTGAACACATCGCCTGAAACTTTGTATTTAACCTTCTCACCTTCACCTGTTTTAGATTGAAGAGTTTTCTTTTGTTGGTCAACTTTCATATCAAATGATTGGTCAGTCTTTTGTCCCATCATTTCACCTTTAATTTTAAGGCTACCTGTTTTATCTTTAATGGTCACTGAAACTTCCAATTTAACATTGTCGATCAATGCATCTACACTTGAACTTGGAGCACCTTGTTCTTCAAGGATTTCCTTCACTTCAGTTTTTGATGGTTTGTAGACATAAGTCCCGTTATCACTTTTGGCACCACATGCCACCAAGAGGACTGCTGCAAAAACAGCTACTACAGCCAAAAGAATACGTTTAAAGTTTTTCATAACTTCTCCTTTTTAGTTAGATTAACACTATTATATCAACAATTCAGGTACACGGCAATGAAAGTTTATAAATGTCATATTCTTGTAATATTTCTTGTATCAACAAAGAAATAGAATAAGGCGGAATTTAAATCCCGCCATGATTGCTTATTTAACTTTTTTGAACTTAGCAATTTTCATGTAGTTATTAAACATGTCTGTGTCACCCATCAAAGAATTCTTCACATCCTTAATCGTTAACACATTTCCTGAAACTTGATAAGTAATTTCCGCTTTCCCATACTCATTTTCTGAGACAAGAGTTTTAGCTTTTTGGTCTACTTCCAAATCAATCACTTGATTTACATTTTGACCACCTGCATTGGTGTCTACTTTCATCTCACCTTTCTTATCATTGATTGTAATCGAAATAGTGAATGAGTAATTATCACCTATCAAAGATTGAAATTCACTTGGCATAATATCTTTGATCTCATCCTTAGTAGGCTCAAACACGTAAGTCCCATTATCGCTTTTAGCGCCACAAGCTACCAAAAGGACGGCTGCAAAGACAGCTACAACAGCTAACAAAAGACGTTTAAAATTTTTCATCATCTTCTCCTTTATGATATGATTTATAGCCATTATAGCAACAAATTAGCAACATCTCAAGGGAATATAGCAAATGTAACATCATTAAAACTGCACTATTTAGTAGGTTTAGAGAAAATAAAGAGAGCTACACATGTTAGCTTTATAAAAGTCCTCTATTCACATTCTATCATCATTTTTTTCAACGACAAAAAAACCGAGGCCTAAACCTCGGTTTTCATTTTGATTGGAAACTCTATTATTTAAGAGTAACTGAAGCTCCAGCTTCTTCCAATTTACCTTTGATTTCTTCAGCTTCAGCAGCTGCAACACCTTCTTTGATGACACCAGGTGCACCATCAACAAGTTCTTTAGCTTCTTTAAGACCAAGACCAGTGATTTCACGTACAACTTTGATAACGCCGACTTTCTTGTCGCCTGCAGATGTCAATTCGATATCGAATGAATCTTTAGCAGCACCTGCGTCAGCAGCACCAGCTGCAGCAACAGCTACAGGAGCAGCTGCAGTTACACCAAATTCTTCTTCGATAGCTTTTACAAGGTCGTTCAATTCAAGGATTGAAGCTTCTTTAATTTCAGCAATAATGTTTTCAATGTTCAATGCCATTGTTATTTCCTCCAAATAAGTTTAAATTTTATATTTTTATTATTTTGTAGCTAGGCTACGCTGCGTAGCTTAAGATTAAGCTGCGTCTTCTTTGTTGTCTGCAACCGCTTTGACTGCAAGAGCAACGTTGCGCACTGGCGCTTGAAGTACAGAAAGGAGCATAGAAAGAAGTCCTTCGCGGTTTGGAAGAGTTGCAAGTGCAAGAATCTCTTCTTTAGATGCGACAGCGCCTTCGATTGCACCACCTTTGATTTCAAGTGCTTCAGCGTCTTTTGCAAAATCGTTCAAGATTTTCGCAGGTGCGATAACATCTTCGTTAGAAAATGCTACTGCAGAAGGTCCAACGAATACAGATGCAAGATCTTCAAGACCAGCTTTTTCAGCTGCACGACGCAAGATTGAGTTTTTGATAACTTTAAACTCAACTTCGCTTCCGCGAAGGTTGCGACGGAGAACTGTATCTTGCTCAACTGTCAAACCGCGAGAATCTACAACGACGATTGATGCAGCAGCTTTCATTTTCTCAGCTACTACGTCAACAAGTTCCGCTTTTTTAGCAATAATTGCTTCACTCATTAGTGTGTTCACCTCCGTAATTATTTTGCTTGGGGAATTTTTCCAAAAGAAAAACGCGCCCAAACCTAGACACGAAAGTACAATACGCTTCTTTTAATTGATACGTTTTGTCCTCGGTAGGATCTTTATGAGTCGAGCTCCCCTACTGTCTTAGGCAGTTTTTTCAAACCGTAGATTAGTTTATCATATATAAAAAAAGAATGCAAGTACTTTTGCAAACTTTTTTTATATTTTTTAATCGTTATAAAGACTCTTGATATTATTCAACCAAGCATAGGCTAGTCCCATTAGGACTCCTCCTCCTACCCAGTTGGCAAAGAAGGTTACGCTATAGTGACGTAAAATATTTAAAAACTCAAAATGTGGCAATTGGCTAGAAACTGAATTAAAGCTCAATAATGAGAAGGAAGCAAAGTTTGCAGCCAAGTGTTCATTGGTCATAAAGACAAACATATAAATAGCAGAGAGGGCTAAGAGCACCTTGGCTGTTTCATCTTTGAAATATAAATAAGAAAGAATAGCAATATTTACAAAGATATTGGCAATAACCCCTTCAAAGAAAACCACTTGATTGCTTCGTTGGAGTTTATTTTCTGCCACCGTAGCTAGGAATCCTTTTGGATCGATATGAGCAAAGGCTGTGGTTTGATTGAAAAGAAAAGCGACGATTAAAGCACCAATTAAATTAAAGAAGGTACAATAAAGAAGAATTTCCAGCGCTTTCTTCCAATTAATTTTCTTTAGATAGGTCCCCGCCGTCAAATACATCATATTTGAGGTGGTTAATTCCGCATTTAAGAATAAGAGGTATACCAAACCCCAGGCAAAGATGAATGGAAATAGAAAACGACCAGATCCAGGTACAAAGGTATTTAATAAGTCAGCTGCAACTGCTCCGACCGCCGTACTTAAAGTAAGAAATCCTCCAGCAAAAATAGAACGGACTGCATAGCGCGTTTTAGATTTCTGATAGAGATCTTCCTTCTTATTACACGCCGCTCCAACCTTTTGAATAAAATTAGATTCAGACATACTATTCTCCTTATATAATGTTTGTGAACAAAATCATTATATCATAGAGAGAAAAGTTTGAAAAGGTTTTCAGGAAGAAATCTTAAACTTTCACCATATACGTTTTATATCGAACAACACTATTTGCTAAAAAAACAACAAAAAAACAGGCATCTGCCTGCTTTAGTTTTAATAATTTAAACGGTTCGCCCAAGCGATATCCAAATTCAAGATTTCTTGTGAAGTGAACTGTTGGCGATATGGATTGTATACGGAACCTGTAATACCACCTTGAACATTTGGTGAATCGTATTGAGTCAAATTATAAGTTTCAATGATGTTATTAAGTTTTGCATAGTAGCTTGTGTCTGTCGCATAAACACCTGTCAAAGCTGCTGTTGCATCTTGGTAACTAGAGGTGTTGCTCTTCCATGCACCTGCAAAATGTCCTTGTTTCAAAACAGCTACATAGTCTTGCAATGATTCATAGTAAGATGGGTAAGAACGAAATGCGTCATTAATCGTATAGGCATTTCCAGCACCATCATCTTCCCAAGTTTGCATTACTGCAGATTGACCAGCATAACTTCCTTTTATCCCGAAAAGGTTGTAATGCGGATAAGAAGACAAGCCAGACTGACCTGATCCACTTTCAAGAATGGCTTGTGCGATCATAACGGAAGCATAAAGGTCATTCTCTTGACCGAGCTGACGAGCTGACTCACCAATTTGTGAGATGAAAGCTTCAGTAGGGTCTGAATAAGCTTGGTAAGTTCCATCATTAGCACCAACTGATGTGACGTGCTCGCTCATAGCAGCAGCAAATGTCCCCACTGCTAATACAGAAACGAACAAACCAAATAATTTCGTTTTATTCCGTATTTTCTTTTTCATAATACAATTTATCTCCAATTAATTTTTTATCATCTTTTATCTTTATAGAGATTATACCATATAAATAGAAGAAAACAAAGGCACTTATATTACACTTGTATTACAATTGCGAGATAAATCCAAAACAAAAATGACATTTTCATGTCATTTCAATTTATTTCGTAAAACGCATTTTCTAAAATAGCATCCCATGACTTCTCTAGTCCTTCTTTGGTGACCGAAGAAAAGACGATAAAGGTGTCAGCTGGATCAAAATCTAGTTTTTTCTTGATGATCGATTCATGTTTGTTCCATTTTCCACGTGGAATTTTATCTGCCTTAGTCGCTACCAAGATTACTGGAATTTCGTAGTACTTTAAGAATTCATACATTTGGACATCATCTGCAGAAGGTTCATGACGAAAATCGACTAGGCTAACGACTGCTTTTAAGTTCTCCCGGCTAGTGAGGTATTCTTCAATCATCCTTCCCCACTTCTCGCGCTCTTTTTTTGAGACACGTGCGTAACCATAACCAGGTACGTCTACCAAACGGAGTTTATCATCGATATTGAAGAAATTGAGCAATTGGGTTTTTCCTGGTTTCCCAGATGTTCTGGCCAGGTTTTTTCGATTTAAGAGAGTATTAATAAAAGAAGACTTGCCGACATTGGATCGACCGGCAAGTGCAACTTCTGGAATCTCATCTTGAGGATAATGGCTCTTATTTGCAGCGCTTAAGAGGATATCCGCATTATGTGTGTTAATTTCCATATTTTATCTTTCTAGGCTGTTTCGAGAATTGGTTTTTCAGTTCCGTCTACAGCTTCTTTTGTAATTCGAACAAGTTTGACATCTTCTTGACTTGGAATTTCAAACATGACATCCATCATGGTTTCTTCGATAATCGAACGAAGTCCACGAGCTCCTGTTTTTCTTTCGATGGCTTTATTAGCAATCTCTTGAAGGGCTTCATCATCGAATTCCAATTCAACATTATCATAAGAAAGCAAGGTTTGGTATTGTTTTACCAAGGCATTGCGTGGCTCTTTTAGAATACGGACAAGATCGTCAACTGTCAATTGCTCAAGAGCAGCAAAGACTGGAAGACGTCCGATCAATTCTGGGATAATCCCGAATTTTTGAATATCTTCTGCCACGATTTCTTGCATGTAAGAGCTTGATTCATCAATGGCTTTATTGTTCTTACCGAAACCGATGACTTTTTCACCGAGACGTTGCTTAACAATTTCTTCGATCCCGTCAAAAGCACCACCTACGATGAAGAGAATATTCTTGGTATCCACTTGGATCATCTCTTGTTGTGGGTGTTTGCGTCCCCCTTGAGGTGGGACACTAGCAACAGTTCCTTCGATAATCTTCAAAAGGGCTTGTTGCACTCCTTCACCAGAAACGTCACGTGTGATAGAGACGTTTTCACTTTTCTTAGCGATCTTATCGATTTCATCGACATAGATAATGCCTCGTTCAGCACGTTCAATATTGAAATCAGCTGCCTGAAGAAGTTTCAAGAGAATGTTTTCAACGTCTTCTCCTACATATCCAGCTTCAGTCAAAGCAGTTGCATCTGCAATGGCAAATGGGACATTCAAGCTACGTGCTAAGGTTTGGGCCAAGAAAGTCTTACCTGAACCAGTAGGGCCAATCATGAGGATGTTTGATTTTTGCAATTCAACATCTGTCTCATCTTCACGCGTATCGTGGAAGTTGATACGTTTGTAGTGGTTGTATACCGCTACAGCAAGAGCACGTTTGGCACGATCTTGACCGATGACATAGTGGTTCAAGATATTGAGCAATTCGATTGGTTTTGGAACTTCGCTAAGGTCTGCAAGAACCTCTTCTGCTAGCTCCTCGCGGATAATTTCTTGTGCTAACTCTACACATTCATTACAGATAAACGCATTGTTTCCTGCAATGATTTTTTGGACTTCATCTTGACTCTTTCCGCAAAATGAACAATAAACCATCATATCATTATTTTGATTCGTTGGCATGTATTTCCTCTTTCTGTCATTTTCTGTTTCTATTTAGTTTAAAATAAGGTCATGTAAAAGGCGTGAATGGAATTCACAAGATTGGTAAAAGCATTTAGTAAGAATAAAATAGCGAGGCCAAACCGTTTTTTACGAAAGGTTTGTAAGGCGCAAATCAAACAGATGACACATAGGACAGCTGTAAAAAAACCAAAGACACTTCGCTCCATTAGTCTAAATCCTTTCTCTTATAATAGTTGACCGTAAAATCATATGGGTTCTTCTCATCTTTCGGATGATGGACTTGACGGACTCTTTCATAGTGGCTCTCTTCAAATTTTGGTGCCAATGTATCTCCATCAATCGTTGCATGAATCATGGTCTGGATCAATTCTTCTAACTGGTCAGAGAAGAGCTTTAAAATCTGACTGCCTCCAATAATGTAAAGATTCTTCTCTTGGTTCTGATACCAGTCCAAGACTTCTTCCTTGCTGTGCATGACGAGTACAGCATCATTTTCAGGATCGTAGGCTTGATCTTGCGTTAAGATAATGCTGGTCCGACCTGGTAGAACCCGTTTTTTCATACCATCAAAGGTCACTCTTCCCATGAGAATCGCTTGCCCCATGGTTGTTTCTTTGAAATGCTGAAGCTCAGCTGGCAGATGCCAAGGCATGACTTGGTCCTTTCCAATAATGCCATTTTCAGTCTGAGCCCAGATACCAATTATCTTTTTCATTCTCTCATCCTTTACACTGATACTTCTATTTTATCAAATTTTCTTATAAAAGACTGATTTCAACTATCTAGTTTGGAGGATATTTTTTTAGATACAAACAGAAAAAACCGCGAGATTTTCGCGGTTTTTCTTAGCCACAAGTTAGCTTAGTCTTCTTTTTTGCGTTTTGCAAATCCGAATAATGACAGACCTGCTAAAGCACTAAAGATTGCCAGACCAGCAGTAGAAGATTCTTTTGTTCCTGTATTTGGAAGTTGTGCAGTAGGATTTTGTGGATCGATATACTTCACTTCTTCTTTCGTTTCTGGAACGACAGGAATAGTTGGTTCTTCTGGTTTTGGTTGTGGAGTAGGTTGTGGTTCTGGTGTTGGTTGCGGTTGTGGAGTAGGTTGTGGCTGTGGCTCTGGTGTCGGAGTTGGATCCGGCATTGGAGTTGGTGTCACAGTCTTCTTGTAGATATGTTGAATGTTTCCATCTTTATCTACAACAGTCTTCACGAAGTCATAACCTGGGATATCTTTCTTCGGTTGTTCCCCATCTTCTGTTGGGTTACCTGGGATTGGGTCCCCATTTTCGTCTACATATGAAGTCGTCACTTTTTCATAGACGTGTTCAGTATCACCATTAGGCAATTTCTTCGTTTCCACAAAGCGGTAACCTGGAATTTCAGCTTTTGGCTCTTCTCCATCAACTGCAGGATATCCTGGGATTTCCTTACCTTCTTTATCAACAAACTTAGTGATTGGAAGGACAGTTGGTGTGTAAGTTGCAGAAGCTTTTGTTCCGTTCACATCTTCACGAACCACTGTTACAGCTGGTGCTGTTCCAGTGAATTCAGGTTCTGGTGTGAAGGTTACAGTTCCATCTGCTGCTACTGTGTATGTACCAACACCTGGAATTGTCTTCGTAGTTGAACCATCTTCAAAGGTTGCTGGAACTCCGTCATTCATTGGTACACGGCTATCGCCTTCTGTGAAGGTTGGTTTGCCTGTTTGAGTGGCACCCTTCTTACCAATTGAAGTAGCTGGTTCTGCAGTTGGTGTAACTGGTGTTACAGTTGGTGTGTAAGTAGCGGTAATTGGTGTACCGTTCTTATCAACACGTTTCACTGTTACGCCTGTACCGGTTCCTGTGAATGATTTTTCTGGTACGAAGGTAACTGTTCCATCTGGAGCTACTGTGTATGTTCCTTCACCTGGAATAGTCTTAGTTGTTGAACCATCTTCAAAGGTTGCAGGTGTATCATCATCCATTGGTACATCTGGGTTACCAGGCGTGAAGCTTGGTTTGCCTGTTTGTGTTTGCCCTTGAATATCTGTTGATGTTGCTGGTTCTGCTGTTGGTGTTACCGGAGTTACAGTTGGTGTGTACTTAGCTGTAACTGGTGTACCGTTCTTGTCAACACGTTTAACAGTCACGCCTGTTCCTGTTCCTGTGAATGATTTTTCTGGTACGAAGGTAACTGTTCCATCTGCTGCTACTGTGTAGATACCAACACCAAGAACTTCTTTGGTTGTTGAACCATCTTCAAATGTTGCTGGCACATCATCATCCATCGGTACATCTGGGTTACCTGGTGTGAATGTTGGTTTGCCTGTTTGTGTCTTACCTTGGATGTCTGTAGATGTTGCTGGCTCAGCAGTTGGGGTAACTGGTGTTACAGTTGGTGTGTAAGTTGCAGTAACTGGAGTACCGTTCTTATCAACACGTTTCACTGTTACGCCTGTACCTGTACCTGTGAATGATTTCTCTGGTACAAAGGTTACAGTTCCGTCTGGAGCAACTGTGTAAGTTCCTTCGCCTGGAATGGTCTTCGTAGTTGATCCATCTTCAAAGGTTGCTGGAACATCATCATCCATTGGGATTGCAGGGTTACCAGGAGTGAAGGTCGGTGTACCTGTTTGTGTTTTACCTTGAATATCTGTAGATGTTGCAGGTTCAGCAGTTGGCACGACTGGAGTAATCTTAGGTGTGTAAGTTGTCTCAGCAACTGTTCCGTTTGTATCTTTACCTTGAACCTTAACTGGAACAACATCACCTGAGTAAGATTTATCCGTTGGTGTGAAGGTCACAACACCTGTTTCTTTATCGACCGTGAAAGTACCAATTTCTTTACCTTCTGGTGACTTAGCAACTACAGATTCTGCTGGTTGGCCATTTTCGTCAAGAAGAGTAATGGTATCCTTGTCGATTGGTGCAACTGGGTCACCTTCAGTGAAGGTTACAGTTCCAGTTTGAACCACACCTTGAGGTGCTTCTGATGTAGCTGGAGTTGCTGTTGGGGTTACTGGAGTCACAGTTGGTGTGTACTTAGCAGTAACTGGAGTACCGTTCTTATCGACACGTTTAACCGTTACGCCTGTACCTTCTCCAGTGAATGATTTTTCTGGAACAAATGTTACGGTTCCGTCTGGAGCAACTGTGTAAGTTCCTTCACCAGGAACGGTCTTCGTAGTTGAGCCATCTTCAAATGTTGCAGGTGTATCATCATCCATTGGAACATTTGGATTACCTGGTGTGAAGGTTGGTGTACCTGTTTGAGTTTGACCTTGTTTGTCAGTAGATGTTGTATCTTCTGCAGTTGGTGTAACTGGTGTTACGGTTGGTGTATAAGTTGCAGAAGCTTTTGTTCCGTTCTTATCTTCACGAACCACTGTTACAGCTGGTGCAGTTCCGACGAATGATTTTTCTGGTACAAATGTAACAGTACCGTTTGCTGCTACTGTGTAAGTACCAACACCGTCTACAGTCTTAGTCGTTGAGCCATCGTCAAATGTTGCTGGAACATCATCGTTCATTGGCACACGGCTATCGCCTTCAGTAAACTTAGGCTTACCTGTTTGAGTTGCACCTTGGATATCTGTAGTTTCAACTGGTGTTGCAGTTGGAGTTACTGGAGTCACAGTTGGTGTGTACTTAGCTGTGATTTCAGTACCGTTCTTATCCACTCGTTTCACTGTTACGCCTGTAGCAGTTCCAGTGAATGATTTTTCTGGCACGAAGGTTACTGTTCCATCTGGAGCAACTGTGTAAGTTCCTTCACCATCGACAGTCTTCGTAGTTGAGCCATCTTCGAAGGTAGCTGGAGTATCTTCATCGATTGGAACATTTGGATTTCCTTCGGTGAAGGTTGGTTTACCTGTTTGAGTCGCACCTTGGATATCTGTCGATGTAGCATCTTCAGAAGTTGGGACAACTGGAGTAATCTTAGGTGTGTAAGTTGTTTCTACTGTTGTTCCATTAGTATCAGCTGCTTGAACCTTAACTGGAACTACATCACCTGAGTAAGATTTATCTGTTGGTGTGAAAGTAACTACACCTGTGTCTTTATCAACTGTGTATGTACCGATCACATCACCTGCTGGTGATTTCGCTTCTACTGATGCTGCTGGTTGACCATTTTCATCAAGAAGAGTAATGGTATTCTTGTCGATTGGCGCTACTTCATCACCTTTAGTAAAGGTTACAGTTCCAGTTTGAACCAAACCTTGAGGTCCAGTAGATTCAGCTGGTGTTGCAGTTGGAGTTACTGGAGTTACGGTTGGAGTGTAAGTTGCAGAAGCTTTGGTTCCGTTCTTATCTTCACGAACAACTGTTACGGCTGGTGCTTTACCTGTGAATGATTTTTCAGGTACAAAGGTTACAGTTCCGTCTGCTGCTACTGTGTAAGTACCAACGCCATCTACTGTCTTGGTAGTTGAGCCATCGTCGAAAGTAGCTGGAACGTCATCGTTCATTGGAACTCGGCTGTCGCCTTCAGTAAATTCAGGCTTACCTGTTTGAGTTTGACCTTGCTTACCTGTTGTTTCAACTGGTGTCGCTGTCGGTGTGACAGGAGTTACAGTTGGTGTATAAGTTGCAGAAGCTTTTGTTCCGTTCTTATCTTCGCGAACAACCGTCACTGCTGGAGCAGTACCAGTAAATGATTTCTCAGGTACGAATGTCACTGTTCCGTCTGCTGCTACTGTGTAAGTACCAACGCCGTCAACAGTCTTCGTAGTTGAGCCATCGTCAAATGTTGCTGGAACATCATCGTTCATTGGCACGCGGCTATCGCCTTCAGTAAATACAGGCTTACCTGTTTGTGTAGCACCTTGGATATCAGTTGTTTCAACTGGTTTCGCAGTAGGTGTTACTGGAGTTACAGTTGGTGTATACGTTGCAGACGCCTTAGTTCCATTCTTATCTTCACGAACAACAGTTACGGCTGGTGCTTTACCTGTGAATGATTTCTCAGGAACAAAGGTTACAGTTCCGTCTGCTGCTACTGTGTAGGTACCAATGCCGTCAACTGTCTTAGTAGTTGAGCCATCGTCAAATGTTGCTGGAACATTATCGTTCATTGGCACACGGCTGTCGCCTTCAGTAAATACAGGCTTACCAGTTTGAGTAGCACCTTGGATATCAGTTGTTTCAGCTGGTGTCGCAGTAGGTGTTACTGGAGTTACAGTTGGTGTATACGTTGCAGAAGCTTTGGTTCCGTTCTTATCTTCACGAACAACTGTCACTGCTGGAGCAGTTCCAGTAAATGATTTCTCAGGAACAAAGGTTACCGTTCCGTCTGTTGCCACTGTGTATGTACCAACGCCATCTACTGTCTTAGTAGTTGAGCCATCGTCAAATGTTGCTGGAACATCTTCGTTGATTTCAACAGTTTTCTCAACGCCATCAACTGTCACAGTTCCACCCTTGAATTCAGGTTTACCTTTTTGAGTTGCACCTTGAATGTCAGTTGTTTCTGCTGGAGTTGCAGTTGGAGTTACAGGTAATACAGTTGGTGTGTATGTTGCAGAAGCTTTTGTTCCGTTCTTATCTTCGCGGACAACGGTCACGGCTGGTGCAGTTCCGACAAATGATTTCTCAGGAACAAATGTCACAGTTCCATCTGCTGCTACTGTGTAAGTACCAACACCTTCAACGGTCTTAGTTGTTGAGCCGTCGTCGAATTTTGCTGGAACGTCTTCATTGATTTCAACAGTCTTTTCAACGCCATCAACCGTTACAGTTCCACCTTTGAATTCAGGTTTACCTGTTTGAGTGGCACCTTGGATATCTTCTGTTTCAGCTGGTGTTGCTGTTGGTGTTACTGGAACGATTTCAGGCGTGTAAGTTGTGTCCACCTTGATACCGTTTGAGCTTTCAGCTTGAACCTTGGCTGGTGTGACTGCGCCAGTGTATGACTTGTCAGTCGGTGTGAAGGTTACTTGACCAGTTGTAGGATCAATTGTGTATGTACCGATTTCAGTCGTACCATCAGCAGCATAAGCTGGTGTACTTGTCACTTCATTGCCATCATTATCCAAAAGCGTGTAGCTATTGTCTTTAATGGTGATAGCTTTATCTTCACCATTTACTTGAACAGTTTTTCCTGCAAAGGTTGGTGTACCGGTTTGAGTGGCACCTTGGATATCTTTTGAAGTTGCAGGGCTTGCTGTTGGAACAGCCGCTACAACAGTTGGTGTGTAAGTTGCATCAGATGTGATAGTTGCAGTCTTACCGTTCGCATTGGTAATCGTTGCAGTTGCTTGAACTGTCACACCAGTTGCAGTTCCAACGAAGTCTTTTTCAGGTGTGAAGGTCACTGCTCCTGTAGTAGGATCGATTGTGTAAGTTCCTTCACCTGCTACTGTCACCGTTGTTTCATCAGTCGGTTGACCAGTTGCTGGATCCACCAATTTCTTGCTAGTGATTTCAGCAGTCTTGTCGCTACTCAAATCAAAGGTTGGTGTTTGGGTTTGAGGAACATTTTGAATGTCCGCAGAAACCTTGTCTGTAGGAGTCACTGTGATAGGTGTTACAGTTGGTGTGTACTTAGCTGTCGCTGTCTTCAGGTATTCATCACGAACTGTACCATCTTTATCTCTTCCGACAGGAGCTGTCACTGATACGGTAACACCTTGAGCTGTACCTGTGAATCCTGGTTCTGGAACAAAGGTTACTTTACCCGTAGCATCGTCAATGCTATATGTTCCTTCGCCTGCTACTGTTACAGAGGTTGCATTGGTTACTTGACCAGTCGCTGGGTCCACCAATTTAGCAGGGTATTCCAAGCTTGGAGTGACAGAGATCTTTTCGCCATTAGCATTCGTTGTAGTTGTGTTAAAGGTAGGTGTACCAGTTTGAGTCGCACCTTGGACATCTGATGAAGTCTTGTCTACCCCTTCAATTTCCGTTGGTGTAACAGTTGGGATATAAAGACCATCCATAGTATTCAAAACAGTATCTACATTGGCTTCATCAGCTGGGAATTTTGTTGACCAACCCGTATCGTAGCCATTGCTGTCTGTACGACGGATAGAGATACCGTCAGCTGTTCCAAGGAAGTGATCTTCGGGAATGAACTCAACATCCACAGAAGTTCCGTTTGGAGTGATCTTGTACTTCCCTTGACCAGCTACAGCATAGTAGCCATCTGCGCCAGGTGTAACGACTTGCCCTGTACGGTTATCTATCATTTGTGGAGCTACTGTTTCATCAATTTTTGCTGGCTCAGTTAGGCTATAGCCTTGCAAACCACGAGCGGTAAAGGCTACAGTTGCAGTTTGCTTCGCACCTTGAAGGCCAGTTGTTTCTTTAAATTCCCCTTTTGGTGGGTGGGTGATTTGAGTCTTAAAGTCTTCAACCTCACCAGAGAAAGCCATACCCGTTGGGCTTTCAATCTCCTTATCATTCTTTGCGATACGGATCCGAACGCCCAATTCATTGACACTAGGATCAATATAGGTTTTACTCTTTGTAAAGCTTAACGTAGCCGTTCCATCTTGGGTAATAGTTGTTAAATCAGAACGTTCATCTTCATCGAAGGTTCCGTTTTGGTTGAAATCTATCCAACCATAGATGTTAGCTTTTGCTGCTCCACCCGTATGAGCTTCCACTGAAATGGTGTAATTACCTGGACGTGTCCGGTCCATCTTGATCAGCTCATTAGTTTTTCCTTTGAGATCATTTGGAAGTAATTGGTCGATGCCTTCATCCGCAGTGGTCGCCTTGTCATCACCCGTCCAATCAAGGGTATTGTTTTCATCCATATCAGGACTCAAGTGACCGAGATAAGGTTGGTTCACTTTCTTACCAGTAATTCCATCTACAGTTGCAATCGAATGAATAGCTTTACCGTATGATTCAGGCGCATCTCCTTCATCAAGTGGGAAGAATCCTAGCATAGCAGACTGTTTACCACCTGAAGCGATGTAAAGACCGATTTCAGAAGCTCCCTTTGTCATAACAAGAGGAACATCAACATCATTTGCAGAAATATTTGGACCGAAGACACCTGTACCGAGACCTCCAGTTGTTAAATCAGCACTTCCAAAATACTTCCAAGCGACCTCTTTTTTGTCTGGTCCAACTTGAGTTGTTCTACGAAGTTGGTCAAGATTAGTTCTAGCGAAATTCATACCGTTTACATTGGTGGAAGGGTTTGAACCAAATAATTTGTCTGTATCTTCTGGAATGTAGGTTACATTATATCTTCTAGTCGATTTTTTCCATTCCCCTATATGTTTCCATCCTTCACCATTGGTGGTAAACAGAACCAATTCACCAGGGTTAGCTGACTCACCATCTGCCATGACAATGGCAGGTTTTACGGTTTTGCCACGGAAGGTCGCAGAAACTTCAAACTGGATCCCAATGTTCCCACCGGTTAATTCTGAACTAATAGTAGTTTTCTTAGTTGTACCAGTATCAATCCCCTCATTTTTAATTTCAGTCCAACGGTTTTGAGGCTCGGCAATAACCTTAGCTTCTTCACCGGCATTAAATTCCGCCAAGGTAAACGGATTTGCATTTCCATTCACATAACCATTTCTAGCATTGGGGTCATAGGTCGCTTTTTCAGCTTCTGTTGCTCCTCGTTCTTCAAGGCGTTTTTTGTATATTTCTGTCGCTTGGAAAGGCTTCAAAGATTTTACCTTGATGGTTACAACATAGCCAGGCATGATTTCCTTGGTGTAGGTCGCGCCGACTTGGAGAGCAAGTTCCCCTTTTGATGTTGTAGTAGTCCCTGTCCAGTTGGCTGTATCGCCAAAGTCCAACCAGGAGATTTGACTAGCAAGGTCTGCAGCATTTACATTTGTTGTAAAGCCAGGTTTTTCAACTTTTGGAGTTGAAGTTGCGTCTTCAACGTCATCCCCGATCAAGCTTGGATCATTTGGGTCACCAAGAGCACGACGATTACGACGCTTAGGACCAGAAGTCTCTGCTGTCACAGCATTGTTTTCTGAGGCTGGTGCTACGACACCAGCAGCCACTTCTTCTTTCTTATCTGTTGCAGCTGCTTCTGCTGCCTTGTTTGCTGGCGTAGTTGCTTCTAATTTTGGTGTTGCAGCGGTTGATGTTCCCGGTGCAGTTGAGGTAGCAGATGTTGCTGAAGCTGCTGTACTTGTGCTACTTGCTTCACTAGTTGAAGCAGGTGCTGTTGATGTTGCTGCAGCAGTTGAAGTCTCTGGTGCAGTGATTGCTGCGTTTGCATCATAAGTAGATGTCGTTGCAGCTGTTGATGTTGCTGAAGTTGCTGTAGCTGTTGACGCTTCAGGCGCTTCTGACGCTGTTGCAACTGCTGCTACACTTTCACTTGTCGTATCTGTCTTTTCTTCTGCGGCTGCACTTGCGGCTGTCCCAACCATAACAAGTGTTCCCAATAGTACAGAGCAAACACCCACATTCAATTTACGAATTGAGAATCTGCTAATACGATCATTAAATAAGTCTTTCCCCATCTAATGGACCTCCATATTTATCTATAAATTAACATTCTTTTTAAAATTGTTTAGTTTTTACAAACCTTATCTATTTTAACAAAAACCGAACGATTTTCAAAACATATTGACTCAAAAATGAGTAAAAATTTTTAGCTAAAATTGTTTTAATTCTAAAAGGATTTTACCAATTGATCAAGGTATCAAAAAACCTTGATTTATTACTAAATGGCAAGATCGAACTTCAATTGTGGCTTCACTGGATCATAATCGACCAGTTCAAAATCTTCTGGTTTGATGTCAAAGAAATTGGTTCCATCTGGTACATTCAAAACCAAGTGTGGCCGACAATCTGAAGGCTCCCGACGGAGTAACTCTTCAGCCTGTTCAAATTGATTATCATAAATGTGAAGATTATTAATGAAGTAAAAGAACTTTCCGACCTTCCAGCCAAAGTGCTTGGCAATCATCATCTGTAGCGCTACATACTGCATGGCGTTGATATGGTGGGCCACCAACATATCATTAGAACGCTGGGTTAAGGTCGCATCTAGATAGATTTCTCCATCCACGCGACGCACGTCAAACATGGTTTGAAAAGCACATGGCAGAAGACCTTCTGTCTCTTCAAAGGCATCATAATCCCAAAGCGAGATAATATTGCGGCGATTCCAAGGATTGGCCTCTAATTGTTTGAGGATTTTATTGGTAAGGTCATGCTTTTTGACCACAGCACCATAGCGTTGACCGATGGTGCGACTATCCCCTACTTCCCAGTCATTCCAGTAGTGGACATTGTATTTATCTTCTAACAGGTCTAAGCTATTCGATTGATCCTGGTAGATCCAGAGCATCTCTTTGATGGCTGATTTAATCGCGATGGGACGAAGGGTCGTGATAGGAAACTCGCCTTTTGAGAGGTCAAACTCCATAAAGGCTCCTGTGATGTACTTGGAGTTGGCCGTTCTGCCATCCTTGTACTTAGGACGCGCCTGCTCTGACCAGACCCCTTCTTCCATGATTTTTCGAATATTTTCTTTAAAAATTGTATCTGCTTTTGTCATATCTCCTCCTTTAATCTACTATTGCCTTCATTATATCACAGGATAAAGAAAAAAGGAGAGGCAAATCTCCTTTTAATCTTATTGTAATACAAGAGATGCGGCACCAATGACACCAGCATCATTTCCCAAAGTAGCAAGCGCCAATTGAGTAGATTCACGTACTTGTGGGAATGAGTTTTCTTCAAAGACCTTGCGCACGCCATCCAAGAGGAAGTCTCCAGCCGCAGATACCCCACCACCGATAACGATCTTAGATGGGTTCAAGGTTGAACCAATATTGGCTGCAGCAAGTCCAAGGTAGCGTGAGAAGTTCTTATAAACGATCAAAGCAAGAGCGTCACCCTCTTTTGCTAGATCAAAGACCGTTTTAGCTGTCACTTCTTCACCATTGTCGATCAAGACTTTCAATTGAGAGTCCCCTTCGTACTCATCGGCGTAACGACGAGTGAGGTTGACGATCCCTGTCGCTGATGCAACCGTTTCAAGACAGCCTTTTTTACCACAGGTACATTGGATTGGATCATCAAAGTCAACCGTGATGTGACCAAGTTCCCCAGCAGCTCCACGCACACCGTGCAAGAGACGACCTTCAGCGACGATCCCACCGCCGACACCTGTACCAAGGGTCATGAAGACAACATCTGGTTGGTTTTCACCAGCCCCTTTCCAACGTTCACCCAAAGCAGCAACGTTGGCATCATTATCGATAAAGAATGGAATATGAAGGGCAGTTTCGATCTTTTCTTTGACTGGTTGAAGGATCTTCCAGTTCAAGTTGTAGGCACCGATAACTGTACCTTTTTCACGGTCAACGACACCAGGTGATCCCATTCCAATTCCTTGGAACTCAGAAGCATCAAGTTCAAGCATTTTCAAACGATGCGCGATGGATTCGATCATATCATCTACGATATGGCTACCTTCATCCAAGATATTTGTTTTAATAGACCATTTTTCTTGAACTTCCCCATCCAAAGTAAGGATGGCAAACTTAATTGAAGTTCCCCCAAGGTCAATCCCAATAATTTTTTTAGACATCTGTAACTCCTTTCAAACTTGTAAACACTTACAGATCTATTATATCAGACTTTTTATCAAACGCAAAGGTTTGCACGTAACTTTTCTTAACTTTTTAACAAGAGACTAAAGGATTGAAATCCTAGAATGAGGAAAATCAAGCCAATAATATTTAACAGAAAGACACTTATCGAGAGTGGACTAACGATTAAGAATAAGCCGATGAAGAGCTGTAGCAAGGCAAAGAAAATATAACGCTTGGACAGTTCCTCAACATTCCTCGAGTAGAAATTGGCTTTTCGGAAGTTTAAAATCGAACGATAGATCAGCCAAATTCCTAAGGTAACTGGAAAGACAATCGGCAAGGTCTTGTAGCCATAGAGCAGTAAATAGACCGCAAAAACCAAGGCGACCATACTGTGAAAGAGCTGTTGCTGCTGGATGATACCAGCTTGACGCAATCGGTAATAGCGTGAAAAACGCGAAAGGGAGATTAAAAAGAAACCACAGGAAATCAACCAGCTAAAAGAGCCGATGTGCTCAATTGGATTGATAAACAAGACAATACCGATAATGGTAAAAATAGTAGCTGAAATCCCAAGGGATATCCGGTTTAATTGATTCATAGGGCCTCCTTATTCATCTAATTCACTCAGGTATTCATAGCGATCGTACTTCTCAAGCAATCGCTCATTTTCCTGCTCCAATTCCTTTTGAAGGGCTGACAATTTGCCAAAGTCAGAGCCGTTTTCATTCATCTCCACTTCAATCTCTGCAATCCGATTTTCAATGGCTTCGATATCTGCTTCAATGCTCGCCCACTCCTGCTTCTCCTTGTAGCTCATGCGCTTCTTCTCTTCTTTTGGCTTAACAGGTTTTTCTTTTTCAACCTTCTGACTAGCCGTTACCTGGGCTGCTTCAAAGGCTTTTTCATCTAAATAATCCGTATAATTGCCAAAGAACTCCCGAATGCTCCCATTTTCGAAAGCCAGGATCTTGCTTGCCACCTTGTCCAAGAAATAGCGGTCGTGGCTAACGGTAATAACGGGACCTCCAAAGTTTTGAAGGAAGTTTTCCAAAACTGTCAAGGTGGCGATATCCAAGTCATTGGTCGGCTCATCGAGGAGAAGCACATTGGGTTTTTCAATCAAGAGTTTTAAGAGAAAGAGCCGCTTCTTCTCCCCACCGGAGAGTTTTTCAATCAGGGTTCCGTGCATGAAACGTGGGAAGAGAAATTGCTCTAAGAGATCTGCAATTGATGTCGTTCCAACGGTCGTCTTTACTTCCTCAGCAACTTCCTGGAGGAAATTAATCACGCGCTTGCTCTCATCCAGCCCATCAATCTGTTGAGAGAAATAAGCCACCCGCACAGTTTCCCCGATAATGACTTGCCCAGACTGAGGCTGTAGTCGCTCAGCGATCAGATTGAGCAGGGTGGACTTGCCGACGCCATTATCCCCAACGATCCCGATGCGGTCCTTGTTTTGCACCAAGAGGTTAAAGTCCTGTAAAATCGGCTTGTTTTCAAAAGCAAAACTCACATCTTTAAACTCGATGACTTTCTTTCCGATTCGGCTGGTCTCAAAGTTCATCTCCAAATCCGTCTGGTTGCTTTGACCAGACAAGTCTTGCTTGAGATCATGGAATCGATTGATCCGCGCCTGTTGCTTGGTCGCACGCGCCTGAGGTTGACGCCGCATCCAGGTCAACTCCTGCTTATAGAGTTGCTGCTTCTTATGAAGAAGGGCCGCATCACGCTCGTCTTGCTCAGCCTTTAAGCGGACATAATCCTGGTAGTTGCCCTGATACTCGATCAAGCTAGCTCGATCCAACTCAAAGATCCGTGTTGAGATATTATCCAAGAAATAGCGATCGTGGGTAATGAAGAGCACGGTTTTCTTAGAGTTCTTCAAGAAATTGGTCAACCATTCAATGGTATCAATATCTAGGTGGTTGGTCGGCTCATCTAACAAGAGCAGGTCGTGGTGAGAAAGCAATACCTGGGCCAGCTGTACACGTCGACGCAAGCCTCCAGATAGATCCCCAACTTTTGCATTCAAGTCTTCAATTCCAAGTTTTGAAAGGACTGTCTTGACCTGACTCTCGATTTCCCAAGCATTGAGTGAATCCATCTCCGCCATCACCTTTTCCAGACGTGCTTGGTTCTCTTCTCGGTAATCCGCCATCAAGAATTCATAGTCGCGAATCAGTTGCATTTCGCGCAAATCGCTAGATAACACCGTATCCAAAACAGTCTTTTGATCATCAAAGTCTGGCTCCTGCGTCAAGTAACCAATCGTATAATCACTCTTAGCAGAAAAAGGACTCACATCTCCATCAAATCCAGAGCGACCAGACAACACATCTAACAGAGTGGTTTTTCCAGTCCCATTGACCCCGATCAATCCGATCCGATCCAAGTCGTGAATAATAAAGGAAATCTCACGAAAGACGGTCTTATCTCCGACAGATTTGGTTAATTTATCGACAATAAAATCGCTCATTTTTCCTCCTCTTTTGCTTGCTGGATATAGGCGATGATGGCCTCTTTTTCATTGGCCAGTTCCCCATCGACAATGGCATATTCAATTTTTGTCAACATCTCTCCCAAGGCTGGACCTGGTTGAAAGCCGTAGTCTTTGATCAGCATACTGCCATTGACCACCACTTCATGCTTATCATGAATGGTCAAGCTATCATAGACACGCTCAATGGCCAAATAATCCACACTCAAGGCATAGGCTTCCCGGAGCTCTTCAGCCACTAGCAACAAACGCTTCTCATACTTGTAGCAGGCACGCTTGTCTAGACTTCCATTTTCTCGGAGCTTAAGAATCTCCACGATCTGCTCCACCGTCTTGGCGAATTCTCTAGAGGTCTTCCATTTCTTAAAGAATTTTTGAATATCTTGAATCTCTAATGCTAAGACCAAAGCAGCCCAGGCTTGCTCAGAGGTTGAAAAGGTATACTCCAACTCTATGTCAAACAAACGCTCGATCGCTTCTTTACGATCCTTCATCTCTGGCAGATAGTGATAGGCTCCACTTGCCAGCATAGCCTCCAAGCCCTGTCTCCAGAATGGAGAAAGCAAGAGTTTATCAAATTCGATGAAGGTGCGCTCTACTGAAATCTTCTCAAGTAAGGGAGCACACTCCTTCATAGCGTCAAAGGTTGCCTCTTCTAATTCAAAGCCAAGACTGGCTTGAAAACGAAATCCTCGCATGATCCGGAGTGCATCTTCGTTAAACCGTTCATGAGGAAGCCCAACGGCCCGAAGGACCTTGTTTTCCAAATCTTCTAGTCCATGAAAGAGGTCAACAATTTCTCCTTTTTCATTTAAGGCAAAGGCATTAACCGTAAAATCACGACGCTTGAGGTCTTCTTCTAGCGAGCGTACAAAAGACACGGAGCTTGGACGGCGATAATCGACATAGACATCCTCTGTCCGGAAGGTCGTAATTTCATATTCTTGACCATTTTCAAGGACCAAGACGGTCCCGTGTTCGATACCGACATCTACTGTCCGATCAAAAATCGCCTTGGTCTCTTCTGGGTATGAGGAGGATGCGATATCGACATCGTGAATCGGACGATCCAAGAGGGCATCACGGACAGATCCCCCTACAAAATAGGCCTCAAAACCAGCTGCTTTAATCTTCTCTAATATTGGTAAAGCCTCCTGAAACTCAGAAGGCATCTTTTCTAATCTCATAGTAAGTGTTCCAAACCATAGACAAGCTCATGACGCTTGACAACTTCTTTAATCCCTAGATTTACTCCTGTCATGAAGGAAACACGATCATAGGAATCATGACGGAGAGTCAACCCTTCGCCTTGGCTGCCAAAAATCACCTCTTGGTGAGCGACTAGGCCAGGTAATCGAACCGAATGGATGCGCATCCCTTCAAACTCTGCCCCTCTTGCACCAGGCATCAACTCTTCTTCATCTGCTGCACCTTGCTGGATCTTCTCGCGCTTCTCAGAGATCAACTCAGCGGTCTTAATTGCTGTTCCACTCGGTGCATCTTTTTTCTTATCGTGGTGCAATTCGATAATTTCCACATTCGGGAAATACTTGGCTGCTTGCGCTGCAAATTGCATCAAAAGCACGGCTCCGATGGCAAAGTTCGGCGCGATCAAGCCACCCAAGCCCTTTTCACGTGAAAGTTCTGTCAATTCTTGGATCTGCTCAGGAGTGAATCCAGTCGTTCCCACAACAGGCGCAAAGCCATTTTCAATTGCAAAGCGAGTATTCTCGTAAGCGACCTTGGGCATAGTAAAGTCGACCCAAACATCTACCTCTAGACCCACAACATCTTCTTTGTGGTTAAAGACAGGGACTCCTGCAACTTCTGTCTCATCAGTAAATGGATCGATCAAGCCGGCTAATTCTAGCTCAGGATCTTCAGAAACCATCTTATAGGCTGCTTGTCCCATTCTTCCCTTGAAACCTGCGATAATGACTTTAATGGACATAGAATTCTCCTTAAACGATAGGGATATACCCAACTGCTAAGCTATGGTCACCTAAGTGCGTCCCGATAACCCCTCCAAAGGTAGCAAAAGGAATATCTCCTTCTACTCCTTCTTCGATGAGCAGTTGGCGAAGTGCTTCTGCTTTTTCAGGGACATTGGCATGGATGACAAAGACTTGGTAATGACCATCTGCGATATCTGATACAACAATCTCTACCAAGCGTTTCATGGCTTTCTTTTCCGTCCGGACTTTCTCAAAGACCTCAATCACGCCTTCATCATTAAAATGAAGAATAGGCTTGATGCTCAAGAGGTTCCCAAGAATAGCAGCCCCATTAGACAGACGGCCACCTTTAACCAAGTGGTTCAAATCATCCACCATGATATAGGCAGAGGTTCCATCAATCTGGTGTTGGACATTGGCAACAATTTCATCAAAGGAACGGCCTTCACCAGCCCATTTCAAGCAGTCTTCTGTCATCATTCCTAGAGGAGCACTGGTGATTTTTGAATCCGGAAATTCGACGGTCAAGCCTTCAAATTCGTCCTTCAAATATTGGATATTTTGGTAGAAACCAGAAATACCTGATGACAAGAAAAGACCGATAGCATGCGTATAGCCCTTAGCTGTCAAACCAGATAAGACTTCTTCTAACTCTGCCACACTCGGCTGGCTAGTCTTTGGCAATTCCTTAGACGCAGCCATCTTTTGGTAGAACTCATCGTGTGTCAGGTTCTTCCCTTCAACATAAGACTCCCCATCGATATAGATCGGGATCTCTAAAATAAATAAGTCGTCGTGATGGAGCACGTCTTGCGGTAAATAGGCAGACGAATCCGTGATCACTGCTAATTTCATTGATTAAAACTCCAAATTAATACCCGGTAAATCGAGGGCAATTTCTGTGACTTCATAAGTCAAACGGTTGAGCATATTCAACCAAGGGCGAGCCAATTCTTCCACTTCGTCTTTGCTGAATTCGCTTGGTTCATTGACATAACGACCAAACAAGTGGTTGATTTGAGTGATGGTTCCGCTGATCACAAAACCGTCAAAAACGATCATGTAGCTCAAGATGACAATCAAAGAAGTCGTGTTTTGTTCTTGATCACGATTGATCAATTGAAAGTTTACATCTACTTTTGTTTCAGGGATGCCATTTTCTTTTTCCCACTCAAAATTACGAGCGTCATAGTGGTATTGGCTGACAAATTCTTTTTCACGTTGAATATCCATTTTTATTCTCCTAAAAATATGCGATAGGCTTATTATATCATAATTCAGCTCAAGATACCAACGCCGAATGAGGTGATTTTTTCGCTAGTACAATAAGAAAAGGTTGGGTGACCGACCTGATGATCCAGCAAAAACATGCTTTGTTTGATATGGAACTTGTAGTAAATTTGCATAGAAATAATTGAAGTTTTATAACTTGCTCTTAGTCAAAAAGTTAGCCCTCTAATCTTATACCATTGCTGATCCCCATGCTTTCCATATCAATTTTTCCATTTTTATCTCAATTATAACATTCCAATCTGACGTCTTTAAATGATTAAATCCACCAAAAATACTCACAACTTTTCCTGCCCCTTGGGGTGTACCATTCCCTATGTCTTCCCAACGAGTCTGGTCCCAATCAATCTGAACAGATTCGATCTTTGGGTTTTGAGATTTTACAAACTCTTTTATTTCATTATCATGTTCCTTTAAATAAACCAGTTGCTTCTCTTTAGTACTTAGTTGCTTACTCTGTTGAGGAGCATTTGAAAAGATATTTTGTTTTTGAAGAGACAAAATTGTTGCTCCCACTAGTACAAAAGTGAGGAACGCCAAAATGACTAGTTTTCTTTTTCTCATTATCTAGCCTCCTTGATAAAGAAAAGTTCATCAAATCATAACCAAATCAATATAGATCAGCAATCGATTCACTAGTTGGTGTTTTGTAGGTTTTTAAATTATTATTCGTCAAAATATTCTCCTCCTACACGAAGCGGACCACCACTTCCTATTCCTTCAATAAAATCTTCTTCATTATTTTTTATATCTTTAATGTAAATCAAAACGCTCCAACTTGAATTTTTTATTTGATTAAAACCACCAAATACTCGGATTACGTCACCTCCCCCCTTCGGTGTACCATTTCCTATTTCTTCCCATTGAGTTTCATCCCAAACAATCTGAACTGATTTAACTTTAGGATTTTGAGATTTTACAAACTCTTTTATTTCATTATCATGTTCCTTTAAGTAAGCCAATTGCTTCTCTTTCGCGCTGAGTTGCTTTCTCTGTTGAGGAGCATTGGAAAATATATTTTGTTTTTGACTAGTGATGATCACGCCCCCTGCAATTACTGCAGTGGTGGCTAAAAGAATTGCCAGTTTACCTTTTTTCATGCTTCATCCTCCTTGATAAGGAAAAGTTATAATAATTGTATCGAAATCTATAGAGATAAGCAACTTCATCACTAGTTGGTGTTTTTGCGCAAAAAAAGGTTGGGCAGTCCCAACCTTTTAGTCATGTTTAGTTTTTAGGTTTGCGAAGCAATCCGAACAAGATACCACTTACGACTGCACCGATCAATACGAACAAGATGTAAAGAAGTGGATTTGATGTAAGGGCGATAACGAAGATTCCTCCGTGAGGAGCCATGAGTTTCAAGCCTGCAAGACCAACAAGGGCACCTGTCAATACTGAACCTGCGATGAAGCTTGGGATGGCACGAGCTGGGTCAGCTGCACCAAATGGAATGGCACCTTCTGTGATGAAGGAAAGACCCATGACAATGTTTGTCAAACCAGAATCGCGTTCTTCTTGTGTAAATTTATCTTTAAACAATACAGTTGCTACAAAGACTGCCAATGGAGGAACCATACCAGCTGCCATAACAGCTGCCATAACAATAGAACCACCTGAAGCAACAGATTCAGCAAGTGTACCTGTAGCGAAGACATAAGCAGCTTTGTTAACTGGTCCACCCATATCGACAGCCATCATACCGCCGACGAGAAGTCCAAGAAGGACAGCTGAGCTACCTGACAAGCTTGAAAGGAAGTTGTTAAGACCAGTATTGATAGCAGCCATTGGAATATTGATGAGGAACATCAAGAATCCTGTCAAACCAACACCAAGTAATGGCAAGAGAAGGATAGAGCGGATACCATCGAGTGAACGTGGAAGACCTGCAAGGGCTTTGCGAAGTAAGAGAACAATTCCACCTGCAAGGAAACCACCTACCAAAGCTCCAAGGAAACCTGATGATACGGCTGCTGGTAATTCACCTTTAGCAGCACCGTAGGCGATATTTCCAAATGCTGACCCTGAGCTAGCAATAGATCCAGCGATAAACCCTGCTACAAAACCAGGTTTTTCAGCGATTGAGAATCCAATGTAACCTGCAAGTACAGGAAGCATGAAGCCAAAGGCTACTCCACCAATTGTTTTAAATTGTGCTGCTAATACATGATAAGAACCAAGACTAGACAATTGATCTTGAGGCACACCCATAACTTGGTCAATCAAGAAGGCAAGGGCGATCAAGATACCACCACCGATAACGAATGGAAGCATTTGAGAAACCCCACTCATCAAGTGTTTGTAGAAGGCTCCACCTAAGCTCAATTTTTCTTGGCTAGTGCTAGCTTGTGAAGCATTTTCAGCGTGGAAGACATCTGCTTTGCCATCCAAGATGGTTTGGATCAATTCTTCTGTCTGACGGATACCGGCTGCGACTGGTTTAGAGATCAATTTTTTGCCATCGAAACGAGCGGTTTCAACTGCTTTATCCGCTGCAATGATGACCCCTTCAGCTTTTGCTATTTCTTCAGCTGTCAAGCGGTTGCCGACACCAGATGCACCGTTGGTTTCAACGCGGACTGTAACACCCATTTCTTCACCTTTTTTGATGAGGGCTTCTTCTGCCATGTAAGTGTGGGCGATACCCGTTGTACACGCTGTAACGGCAACGATGAGAGGTTTGTCAGATGAAGCTGCTTCTTTGATCGCTTCTGCTTTTTTCGCTTCTTCAGCTGCAGCTTCTTGCTCTTCTGCATCAAAGGCAGCGATCACTTGATCAGGAGTGCTTGCTTGGCGAAGTTTGTCCGCAAATCCTGGTTTCATCAAGTACTTAGACAATTCAGCTAGGGCTGCCAAGTGAGTGTCGTTTGCTCCTTCTGGAGCTGCGATCATGAAGAACAAGTCTGTTGGTTGGCCATCAAGAGAAGCATAGTCCACACCCTTGTTTGATTTTGCAAACAAGACTGTAGCTTCTTTAACTGCTTCATTTTTGCTGTGGGGCATGGCAATTCCGTCACCCAAACCAGTTGAAGTTTGTGCTTCACGGTTCATGATTCCAGCCTTGAAGGTGTCAAAATCTGTCACCACACCATTGTCAACGAGCGATTGGACCATCTCATTGATCACGCTCTCTTTATCTGTTGCTTGAAGATCAAACAACATCACGTTTTTATTTAAAACGTCTTGAATTTTCATAGTTTTTCTACCTCTACTTTTTCATAAGTTTCTTTTATATAGTCAGCTGTCGCCAAATCATCTGAGAAGGTGGTCGCTGTTCCACAAGCCACGCCCCATTTGAAGGCTTCGATGACATCTCCCGTCGTTGCGAGCTTCCCAGTGAAACCTGCCACCATGGAATCTCCAGCCCCGACAGAGTTCTTCACTTGACCCTTGATTGGTTTTGCGAAGTAAGTGCCGCTTGGACTGACGAGGAGAGCACCATCACCCGCCATGGAAATAATGACGTTTTGTGCTCCTTTGGCCAAGATTTCTTTGGCATAGCGTTCAATTTCTGGCAATTCCGTCAAGGTAACGCCAAAAATATCTCCCAACTCATGGTTGTTTGGTTTGACCAATTGGGGATTGAACTCCAAGGAATCAATCAAGGTTTGTCCTTCAAAGTCACAAACCACTTGCGCACCTGTCGCACGTGTTGCTGCGATCAATTGTTTGTAAATGGCATTTCCAAGTGAAGATGGGGCAGATCCTGCAAAGACTACCACATCATCTGCTGTTAAGCTCGATAAGATGTTGAGCAATTCTTGCAACTGAGCTTCCGTTACTTCTGGACCATTCCCATTGATTTCTGTTTCCTCATCAGCCTTGATCTTGACATTGATCCGTGTATCTTGGTCCACTGTCACAAAGTTGGTGGAAATGTCTTCGCTGGTCAGTACGTCTTCAATGAAGCGTCCGGTGAAACCACCGATAAATCCAGTCGCTGTGTTCTCGATATCGAGACGCTTCAAAACACGACTGACATTGATCCCTTTACCACCGGCGAATTTATCTTCCGAAGCCATCCGATTGACCGCTCCGGTCTCTACATGATCGAGACGGACAATATAGTCAATTGCTGGATTCAGTGTAACTGTATAAATCAAACCTCTATAACCTCCGTTTTTTCTTTTAAAACCTTTAATCGTTGCGGTTCACTTTGATTGGTGATAATCATGGCTCGCTTAATAGGAGCCACTTTGACAAAGGATGTCACCCCAATTTTCGAATCATCCGCTAGGATGTAGGTTTTTTTCGCATTTTCGATAATCGCACGCTTGACAGATCCTTCTTCCAGGTCTGGAGTGCTGTAAAATTCATCATCGATTCCATTCATTCCAAGAAAGGCCTTGTCAAAATTCAACTGACCGATCTGATTGAGCGCGATCCCTCCGATACTAGCATCTGTAGAAGATTTTACCTTCCCACCGATGATGACCGTCGGAACATTTCGCTCGACCAACTTGGTCGCATGGTGAATCGAATTGGTCACCACAGTTACCGTTGGATTGACAATTTCTTGTACCAAGAGTTCATTAGTCGTCCCAGCATCGATAAAGATCACATCATGATCTTTGATCAACTCCGCTGCTTTTACCGCAATTTTTGACTTAACTTGAATGTTTTTGATAGATTTTTCTTTATTGCTTTCTTCCTCTTGAAGAAAATGCAGGCTTTCCGCACCGCCGTGAACCCGGCGGAGTTTGCTTTCAGCTTCTAGCTCATCCAAGTCTCGACGAACGGTTGATTCAGACGTTCCCAGCTCTTGCACAAGGGTTTCTAAGGAAACAAATTTTTCCTTCAGTACCTTCTCGAGGATGAATTGTTTTCGTTCAGACTTAAGCATTTCTCCTCCTTTTGCAATCGATTACAAAGACTATTATACTCCATCTCCAAAAAATGTCAACACTTTTTATCAATTTCTATCATTTTCTTTCAAAAATTCTAAAAGTGTACAAAAAAAGAGCAGGAAAGAACTCATTTTGTTAAAAGAGTCCTTTTCCCACCCTCATCTATCTTCTTTGAAGATTTTAAGCAATAAAGTGTCTAAGTATCTATTCTATCTTCGGTATGTCTTAATCATTTTTTGAAGATTGTTTCTTTTTCTTAAAACCAAACAATCCAGCAAGTAACCCAACGGCAACACCTGTTGTTGCTACTGCATATTTGGAAGAATCTGTACTTGCCACAGCTTGGCTATTTTCTTTTTTGGGTTTGATTTCTTCTACTTTAGCTTCTTGTTTTGGAGCTGGAGTAGCTGTTGGTGCTTGCACTTTCGGACTATTGGTAGTTGTTGGAAGAACTGTTGGTCTATCCGTGAAAGTTGTTGGATTGCTTGAGCGGATATCCATTGGCATATCTGCTGCTTCTAAAATAGCTGGATCCATTCGTGACGCTAGATCTTCATATTGGGAATTCAACAGTTCCACGACACTTTGATAAGATTGAAGAGTTGTGAATTCTGCTTCCAATTTTTCTTTTTTATTTTCCAAATTAGCCACCGCAGCAGATAAAACTGATTGGGCTTTGACCAATAATTCTGGAGCGTTTTTAAAGTCAGAAAGACGTTTTTCAGCAGCAACCAGACGTTCTTGCGCCGCCTTCAAGCCCTCATGCGCTTCTTGAACGACTTGGGCTTTTTCTGCTTCTTCCGCTTTTAAACGATCTAATTTCTCACGCGCAGCTGCCAACAAATCTTTCGCTTTTTGAAGGGCTGCTTCTTTTGGTTGAATAGCTGCTTCAATCCGACCTCGAGATACATCAAGAGTCGCTTTTGCTTTTTCAACTGCATGATCCTTGCTGACAAGAAGAATTTTGTAGTTTTGGATGGTCTTTTGCACATTGGCCATCTCTACTTCCACATTTGAATTAGTATGGCGGGCATCTTCTAATTTGCCTTGCAAGATAATGATTTGGGACTCTTGATTGGCCTTGTCCAGCTTGAGGTTAGCGACTTCATCAGATTTTGCTTTCACATCTGATCTTGTCGTTGTAGCACCAGCTCCCTGACGCAATTGGTAAGCAAGTGCATTGGTTGACACTGCTGAATTGACCGGGCGGTGTAAGAAAGCTGCTTCTGACATGGCATTACTTGGGTCATAAGCGACTGATAAAGCTGTCGCTTTGTTGTCTACCATTTGGAGGTAGTGACCAACCTTAGCAAAGGCCTCAGCCCCAATTTTCATATAAATGTCATTGGCATCGATTTGTGTTTCGTCTGTTGGTAGACCATATTGAGCCGCTACTTCTTGATAAGCCGCTTTTTCATTGTACCAAAAGTCAACCGCACCAGCAGGTGAGAAGCCATAAGCAATGTTTTCGTTTGGCAAATACTTAAACATATGCCAGTTGGCTTTCTTGAAGTATTCCAACTGTACTTGGCTGGCAGGAAGGGAATAAGGATCCAGCTCCAATTCAGGCAAGCCGGCATTGCGACGATAGTTATTAATAGCATCCGCAATTTCAAGAGCTCGAAGATTGGCTTGCAAAGATCCAGACTCTCCAACTGTCAAGCCGTCTTCTTCACGACCACGCTTGTAGAGGGCTAAAGCACTCGCTGCAGCTTCATTGCCATTCTCGGCTAAGTGTTGCAAATAACCTTCATAAGTCGCTTGACTCAACTGAACTGGACTATTGGCCGCTGCTTGTTCTAAGGCTGCCAATTCTGCTTCCTTGGTTGCGATGACCGCTTTCAAATCTGTCAGACGCGTTTGAGCCAGTTGAATATCGTTCTCAATTTGAGCCACTGTATCTGAACCGGTTTGCTGACTCGCTTGCAAGGTTGCAAGGTAATTCTGAGATTCTCGGATACTTTGCTCGACTTGACTTTGCTCCAACAAAGCTTGGTTGAGCACATTCTCATCATTTGAAATCGGTGCTTTAGCTTGGTTCAATTCATTTTGTGCTACATCGACCAAAGATTCCTGAGCAGTAACTTGATTTTCCTGTTGACGAACAGCCTCTATGACTTGGTCATGGGCAGCTTCTGCTTCTCGAACCTTATTTTCTTCGATGGTCACATAGGCTTGAGCTACCTTGACGTCATTTTCTGCATTCTGAACTTGGGCATCCGAAGTTGTTGCGATGAGGTTTTCCGCATCCGTCACTTCTGCTTTCTTTTCTTCCAGTTCTTGTCCAGCAGCCTTGACTTCCGTTTGAGCATCGATCACTTTTTGCTCTTGGTAGTGGACATCTTTCACCACTTGGCCTTTTTGAGCTGTGATTTGCTTCAACTCATCAACTGTAATTGGTTTTTCAACTACTTCCGTGCTGTTGGTTTCTGGATTTTCATTTTGCTTGACCTCTTCGGCATTTGCTTTGTGATGAAACATACCAGATAGGACTGTTGTTGCAGCAATCCCTGTCGTGAAAACCGATTTTCCTAATTTCTTTCCCATTAAACTCACCCCCAAAACTTAACAATTTTCTTGAAGTTTCTCTACACCTTAGCATACCACATTTTGTTACCAATAACTAGTAGGTTTAAAAAGTTTTTTTCATAAATTTTTGAGGCAAAAGAAAAACAGCTAACGCTGTTAGTCTTCTTGTTTAATTTGTTCCAACATCTTCTCTTCTTCTGCTGTCAACTCATAGTTTTCTAGCAAGTCTGGCCGACGTTCTAAGGTCTTTTTCAAACTCTGATAGAGGCGCCACTGACGAATATTTTCATGGTGACCACTCATGAGGACATCGGGAACCGTCATCCCTCTGTATTCATAAGGCCGTGTGTATTGAGGATACTCTAAGAGACCAGAGGAGAAACTGTCATCCTGGTGACTGGACTCTTTCCCGATCACTTCTGGAATCAAGCGTACCGTCGCATCAATCATGGTCATGGCCGCTAGTTCGCCACCCGTCAGGACATAATCGCCAAGAGAAATCTCATCCGTCACCAAGGTCTTGATCCGCTCGTCGTAGCCCTCATAGTGACCACAGATAAAAATCAATTCTTCTTCCTGAGCCAACTCTTCTGCGTAGGCTTGGTCGAAGGTCCGACCAGCAGGATCCAGCAGGATCACGCGCGGATTCTTTTTCTCAATCGCATCAAAGGTATCAAAAATCGGTTGAGCTCGTAGAAGCATGCCTTGCCCGCCCCCATAGGGTTCATCGTCCACATGGCGCGCTTTCTCCGCATTTTCACGAAAATTATGGTAGTTGATCTCGAGAAGTCCCTTTTCACGGGCCTTTCCGACGATCGAGTGCTCCAAAGGTGAAAACATTTCTGGAAAGAGGGTTAAAATATCAATCTTCATCGTCTAACCCTTCTAAGATGTCTACATCCACCCGGTTTCCTGGGATATCGATATTGAGCACCACTGGTGGGATATAAGGCAAGAGAAGGTCACGTTTGCCTTTGCGTTTGACCACCCAGACATCATTGGCACCTGGTTGCAGGATTTCCTTGATCTGACCGATTAGTTGGTCATTTTCATAAACATCAAGGCCGATGATCTCATGGTAATAAAACTCGCCATCCTCCAAATCTGTCAAGTCTTCTTCCGCAACCTTGAGGCTAAAGCCTTTGAATTTTTCGATGGCATTGATATGGTACATATCCTTAAATTTGATGATGTCGAAGTTCTTGTGTTTGCGGTGGCTAGCAATGGTCACCGTTTGAACAAACTGATCCTTCTCATCAAAGAGAGCCAACTCTGCTCCTTTTTTAAAACGCTCTTCCGCAAAGTCTGTTACAGACAAGACCCGCATTTCTCCTTGTAAGCCTTGGGTATTGACAATTTTCCCAACATTAAAGTAATTCATTTTATTCACTACATTTCTCTTTTAATTAATTTATCTCTACAGCTCTCTAATAAGAGCTGCAATTTTTTCCGATTCTGACCAGTGTAGATAGTGGTGGTTTCCACCTAGAATGAGTTTTGTATTTGAATTCCAATATTCTGATTCTCTGTACTCTTTTTCTCTGTACGCCTGACAAAATACGAAAACCGGAATATTATCTGCTAAGGACAAACTATCAAAATCTTCAGCGGTAATATTTACAGATATCTGAAATCCAGGAACTTGCTTTTCCAATTCCAAGCCCTTTTCTTCCATCAATTCCCAAATCAGTCTGTCATTTTCAGGTTCAAATGTCGCTTGTGTTAGTCCCTTAAAATAATTTTCCGGACCACATTCTTCGATCATTCTCATTTGCTCTTCCATTTCTGGATAAGGATTTTTTGAAAAATCAGCAAACATTATATTTTTTGTTGTTGGTTCAATTGCTATCAAAGCTTGACACTTAATTGGTTTACTCATTAACTTTAAAGCCAAAACACCACTTAAACTATGAACACAAAGTATATAATTGGAAATTTCCAATCCTTTCAGGATTTCGTATACCGCTTCAACAAGATTATCCAAATGAATTCCTGACTGACTATGAATCGGACTCCTACCTGTATTCGGAAAATCAATCGTTAAGTAACCTATTGAGGAAGGAAGTTTTTCAAGTATTGGTAGAAAATTTTCATAACTTGGTATCAAACCAGCACCATTTAAGCAAACTAGGACTTTATTTCTCTTTTTATAAGTAACAGAGAGACAACCAATCTTTGTAGTTACTTCAAATCGGTTCATACCAAAACACCCCTTTCTAAACAACAATTCACTTAACATTCTTAGGTTTTATTTTATCACGTTCAAGGGATTTTCTCAAATGCTCTTTTTTGCTAAAAAGCCTTCCAAATCTTGTTCATGCTGATACTTGATGGCTGCCTTCTTGTCTTTTTCAAAAATAGTCTTCGTTAGGTCAATATGGTTAATAGCTGCAATTGCCACTGTGTAGTGAATGACATCTGCCAACTCCTTTGCCAATTCCTCGTTTGAATCTTGGACACCCTCTTTTCTACCTGAACGTCCATTTAAAACCTCAGCGACTTCTCCAACTTCTTCCACTAGTTTGATAAAAAGTCCTTCTTCTGTTCTAGATTGTTGGTAATGATCAAGTAAGTATTCCTCTAGTTGTCTAATTGTTAAATCTCTCATTCCTTCTCCTTGCAAAAAAAGCGAGACCTTGTCCCGCTTTTCTTATTTTTCGTCAATAACGATTCTTACTTTTTTATCTTCAGTTGGGACAGAGTAGACAATCGTTCTTATCGCAGAAATGGTGCGACCTTTTCGACCGATTACACGACCAACATCGCTAGGATCAAGGTCAAGGTGGTACTCCAAGAATTCAGGAGTATCTTCGATCTTGATGGTTAAAGCATCCGGTTGTGAAATCAAGGGTTTCACAATTGCAATAATGAGATTTTCAATCGTATCCATACATCAACCTACTTAAAAAATTATTTTGAGAATTTAGAATCGTGGAATTTCTTCATCACACCAGCTTTTGAAAGGATGTTGCGAACTGTATCTGAAGGTTGAGCTCCATCAGCCAACCATGCAAGAACGCGATCTTCTTTCAAAGTTACTTGGTTTTCTTCAACAAGTGGATTGTAAGTTCCAACTGTTTCGATGAAACGTCCATCACGTGGTGAACGTGAATCTGCTACGTTGATACGGTAGTAAGGTTTTTTCTTAGAACCCATACGAGTCAAACGAATTTTAACTGCCATTTTTATAAGTCTCTTTTCTATATTTTAATTTTCGGTGAAATAGACAAGCTATTTAGCACATGATCTATTATAACACATTTCATCAACCTGTCAAGAAAAAAACTTGACAGTATTTAAAATTTTTTATTTTATCAGTAAATCGGCGATTTCTTGATAGTTGCTAACGGTATAAGTCGGTACTACCTGGCTAGTATTTTCCTTATGATCAGGGTTATACCAGACGGTATCGATCCCCGCAGCATTTCCTCCTGCGATATCCGCCGTCAAAGAATCTCCGATCATGAGGGTCTCTTCCTTGCTGAAACCTGGAATCAGTTGACCAACCTTGTCAAAAAATGCAGGTTCTGGTTTCTGAGTATGAAGCTGCTCAGAGATAAAGACCTCTTTGAAATAAGAAGCGATTGTAGAATGAGCCAAGCGTCCTTCTTGAATGGCAGTCACTCCATTCGTTGCACCATAAAGCTGGTAACCTGCTTTTTCAAGTCGAGCCAGTAATTCCTCCGCACCGGGAAAAGACTGCCCTTGAAGACTGATGTAATCTTGGTAGTGAAGAGCCATCTCAGCCCCATCAACAGAAATCCCAAAGTGGGAAAACCCAATCGCAAACCGACTATCCACGAGTTCTTGCTTGGTCAACTTCTTTTGTTCCAAATCCTTCCAAAGACCTTGGTTCATGGGTTTGTAGTAATCCTTAAAGGCCTGTACATCTGGAAAATTCATGTCTTCTAACATCTGCGTCAAGGCCGTTTCTTCAGCAGATTCGAAATCCAACAAGGTATGGTCCAAATCAAAAAGTAAAAATGTATATGCCATTACAAACGATCCTTCAATTTTTCTACAAATAAATAAGCTGCTGGGCAGGTGAGGGTATTCTTGATGGTCAGATGGTTGATCTGATAAATCTTCTTGCGATCGGTGTGAGGGAATTCCCGACAAGCTTTTGGACGAACATCATAGATAGAACAGAGATTGTCCCCACCAAGAAAGGGGCAAGGCATGGATTTAAAAACCTTGTCCCCATCTTCGTCAACTTGAAGAAATTCAGCCTCAAAGGCAGGAAGTTTCATCTTGAAATACTTGGCAATCCGCGTGATATCCGCTTCCTTAAAATCGGGCCCTAAGGTCTTACAACAATTGGCACAAGCCGTACAATCGATTTCTTGGAAAACTTCATCGTGGATTTCTTGCGCTATTTTATCTAAATTCTTAGGTGGCTTCTTCTTGAGATTTGCCAATACCTTGCGGTGCTCCTTTTGCTTTTGGAGAGCTAACTGATGGTATTTTTCAATATCAATTTCCTGTGTCATCCTCTATTTCCTCTTCTAAACAATAGAAGCATTATACCACAAAGACTGTGAAAAAAGATAGATCCTGAGATCTATCTCACTTGATTAATTGGTCACGGCACCTGTTCCATCTAAGCTCCATGTGTCTTCGATGTATGGGATAAAGGTTTTCAAGGTTTCTGCATCCCCTTCAAAAGAAATGGTATAAACTTTTTCACCCTTCTGGAAAACCCAAGTAATCAGGTATTGACCAGATTTCATGACAATTTGAAGCTGGTAGGCGTCTAGACCTGCGACTTTAGTCCGCGCTCCCGTCATCTTTCCAACATCCTGGTTATCTTGCCACATTACTGCTAGTTTCTTGGCTAGAAATTCAGCATTAAACTCGATATCTGCAGGAACTTTGGCCTTTTCCCGGGTAAAGCTGTTCAAGGTGACAATATTATAGCCACTGCCATCTGTATATTGGACAGCTTCTGTCCCATCGATATCCGTGAACTTGAACCATTTACTTGGAATATCGATGTATCCATAATCTGCATTTCCAATCCGCTTGGTTTCTTGACTGGGAGTGTTTTTCTTTGTAGAAGCAGTATTCTTTGACGAAGAGCTACTTGTTTGCTTTTCGACTTTACTGCTACTTTCTTTTGTAGAAGAAACTGCTGTGTCCTTTTGAGTAGTGTGACTACAAGCCATGAGTGCGCAGGTAGAAAGAATCGTCAGTGATGTGACCAATAATTTGTGTTTCATGCTCAACCTCCTTGAGAACGTTTTCTTTCTTCTAGTCTACCATGAAAGTGGGTATTTTAAAATAGGATAAGTGTCACATCTGATGGAACCTTTCTCATTCAGTCTATTTCTTTTGAACCTAAAACAAAAGTGCCCTTTTTAGGCACTTTAAATGTTATTCTTCATCCATTGACAAGACAGATAAGAAGGCTTCCTGTGGTACTTCTACAGATCCAATTGCCTTCATCCGTTTCTTACCAGCTTTTTGTTTTTCAAGAAGCTTGCGTTTCCGTGAGACGTCCCCACCATAACACTTGGCCAAGACGTTCTTACGAAGGGCCTTGATATCTGTACGGGCCACGATCTTATGACCGATCGCCGCTTGGATAGGCACTTCAAACTGTTGACGAGGGATAATCTTCTTGAGTTTCTCAACGATCAACTTACCACGTTCATAGGCAAAGTCCTTGTGAACGATAAAGCTGAGGGCATCGACAGTATCGCCATTGAGAAGGATATCCATTTTAACCAATTTAGAAGGTCGGTATTCAGACAACTCATAGTCAAAGCTCGCATAGCCACGAGTAGAGGATTTCAATTTATCAAAGAAATCAAAGACAATTTCAGCTAGTGGGATTTGATAGATGACATTCACCCGATTTTCATCGATGTAGTCCATGGTCACAAAGTCCCCACGTTTGCGTTGGGCTAATTCCATGACAGCCCCAACAAACTCTTGTGGCACCATGATTTGGGCTTTGACATACGGTTCTTCGATCGAAGCGATCTTGGTTGGATCTGGGAACTCAGATGGGTTGGAGACATCCAGTGCTTCTCCATCTGTCAAATTAACCTTGTAGATAACAGACGGCGCCGTCATAATCAAGTCAATATTGAACTCACGCTCCAAACGCTCCTGGATAACGTCCATATGAAGGAGACCCAAGAAACCACAACGGAAACCAAAACCAAGGGCCTGAGAAGTTTCCGGTTCAAATTGAAGACTGGCGTCATTCAATTGCAGTTTTTCCAAAGCTTCACGAAGATCATTGTATTTGTTGGATTCAATCGGGTAAAGACCAGCAAAGACCATTGGATTCATTTGCTTGTATCCATGTAGTGGCTCACTTGCTGGATTGGTCGCTAGGGTCACCGTATCTCCGACGCGGGTGTCCGCAACGGTCTTGATAGAGGCCGCAATATAGCCGACGTCTCCCGTCGCAAGGAAATCACGTCCAACTGCTTTAGGAGTAAAGATCCCAACTTCTGTGACATCAAAGGTCTTACCATTGCTCATGAGTTGGATCTTATCGCCTGGTTTAACCATTCCATTGACCACTCGGACCTGAAGGATTACCCCACGATAGGCATCATAAACAGAGTCAAAGATCAAGGCTTGAAGAGGGGCTTCAACATCACCGGTCGGTGCTGGAACTTTCTCAACGATCTGCTCCAAAATCTCTTCAATCCCAATACCAGCCTTGGCAGAGGCTAGGACAGCTTCACTAGCATCCAACCCGATGACATCTTCTACTTCTGTGCGCACACGTTCTGGATCTGCAGCTGGTAAGTCAATCTTGTTAATGACTGGCAGAATCTCCAAATCGTTGTCCAAAGCAAGGTAAACATTGGCTAGAGTCTGGGCTTCAATCCCTTGAGCCGCATCTACTACGAGAATGGCACCCTCACAGGCAGCAAGTGAACGCGAAACCTCATAGGTAAAGTCCACGTGTCCTGGTGTGTCAATCAAGTGGAAAATATAGGTCTCCCCATCTTTAGCCGTATAGTTCAACTCGATGGCATTCAGCTTGATGGTAATCCCACGTTCCCGCTCTAGGTCCATACTGTCTAGGAGTTGGGCTTGCATCTCCCGACTAGACACGGTTTCGGTTTTTTCTAAAATTCGATCGGCCAAGGTTGACTTTCCATGGTCAATATGGGCGATGATCGAGAAGTTCCGAATCTTCTCTTGTCGTTTTTTTAATTCTTCAAAATTTGGCATAATCATCTTCCTAGTAAATTTAATCGTACTCTTCATTATAACAAAAAAGATAGGCCTTTGCCTATCTTAATTCATTATTTTCAAAAATCGCTTCTGCGTTTTATTTCCCTCATAACCTATTCGTTCGTAAAAGACATGAGCTTCTTTTCGATGAGAGGCAGAATTTAAACGGATAAAAGCATAATGCTTGCTTTTGGCAAGATCTTCAACTCGCTCCATCAATTGGCGACCAATCCCACGTCCTTGAGCAGATGGAAAAACCGCTAGACCTAAAACATTAAGCCCGGCGTCACTATAAAGACTTTCATAGACTTCTGCTTCCACATAACCAAGAATATGGCCTGTTTGGTCCTCTTCATAAACAAAGCAAAAATGATCCGAATCCGGCGAATTAAATTTATCAATCTGAGCTGCTACTTTCTCAAGGGTTGAATCATACCCCAATGCTTGGTGACATAAATCTCTGATTTGAGGAGCATCTTTGACTTGAACAGTACGAATCATACCTTCACCTCCATGAACTCTTTGCTCTTATCTTAGATCTTTTTCCTCAAAAAGTAAAGGAATGTCTGATAAAATTTAAAATGAAAATCCGATTTAGATCAAATTCATCTTTTTTCGCATTTCTCAGGGATTTCTATTTACTTTTTCGATTTAATTCATTATAATAGTAAGGGTAAATACAAGGAGGTGAGTACGTTGGCCAGAGGTCGTGGAAAAGCAAGCCCTCAAGACAAAGAGGCATTACGGATTATATCGGAAAAAATCAGAGAATTACTGAAAGAACAAGGAAAAAAGCAGATCGAATTATCTCGTATTACTGGAATCCCTGCAAGTACCCTGACTGGATATGTAAAAGGAACTTCTCTTCCCGTTCCTGAAAATTTAGAGAAGATTGCAGCCTTTTTCCAGGTAGCGGTTGCTGAAATTGACCCACGATTGCGCAATGATTTTGTGGTCATTGATTCAGAGATCGAACGATTGTATAAACAGCTCGATGAAGGAAATCAAGAAAATCTTCTTTCTTATGGAAAGAGTCTCTTGACCCATCAAAAAGAAAGACAGAAAATTGAAAAGCAATACCACTCTTATTCTGTCTATGATTCTTTTGCAGCTTATCAAAATCAGAAACAAGCTGATATCGTCTGGTTTGATCAAAAGATTCCTTACGATTTGGCTTTTTGGATTCATACGGATTCCCTCGAGCCTAAATACGAAAAAGGGGCCGTTGTCTTAATCAAGCAAACCTATTATGATCAGGCAGGGGCTATTTATGCCATTGATTTTGATGGGCAAACGTTGATCAAACGTGTCTTTCGTGAGGCCAACGGTATTCGACTGGTTTCCCTCAATAAGAAATATAGTGATCAAATCATTCCACTAGATGAGGAACCTGGGGTGATTGGAAAAGTGATTGATGGCTTTGTTCCTCTTGATTTGGAGGAAATCAAATGATTAAATTAATTGCGATTGACTTGGACGGAACTCTTTTGCATGAGGATAAGACTCTCTCTAAAGGCAATATTGAAGCTCTCCACCGGGCCCATGAAGCCGGTTATGATATTGTGATCTGTACTGGGCGCCCTTTAGCGGGTGTACGTCCTATCTTTGAAGAGATTGGACTTCCTGATGGTAACTACTATATGATTATCAATAACGGGTGTACAACCTTGTCTACTCAGAATTGGGAAATCATTGGTAAGGAAGAATTAAGCCTTGAGGACATGCACCGGTTGCAAGTTTTGACGGAAGATACAGACGTCCAGCTAACCTTATTTGATATGGATCACTACCTAGTGGTTGCACCTGAAGCCAGTGAACTTGTCACGATGGATGCGGGTATTGTTAATAGTAAACCGACACCTGTCTCAGAAGAGGATCTGCCCAACCTTGTTCCTATTTTTCAAGCCATGTACGTAGGAGATCCTTCTGCTATTGATGACTTCCAAGCTCAGAACGAGGCTGCATTAGAGGCCGATTTTAACACTGTACGTTCACAGGATATCTTGTTTGAAATCTTGCCAAAAGGCGCGAGCAAGGCTTCTGCTCTTCAAGCATTAAGTCAAACATTAGGTTACAGAAGAGACCAGGTCATGGCTCTTGGAGATGCCAATAATGACCTTGAAATGCTACGTTTTGCTGGTTACAGTGTCGCCATGGGAAATGGCAATGCTGCTGTCAAGGAAATCGCAGACTTCATCACCCTGACCAATGATGAGGATGGCGTGGCCCATGCTATTCACAAATTAATTGAAACTGAAAAAGGAGAATGATCATGAAATACCAAAATTTGTTGGACCGTTTTATTACCTATGTAAAGGTTAACACACGTTCAGACGAAAATTCTACAACCACTCCAAGTACCCAATCACAAGTTGATTTTGCAACAAACGTCTTGATCCCTGAAATGAAACGCGTGGGTCTTCAAAACGTCTACTATTTGCCAAACGGCTATGCTATTGGAACACTTCCAGCTAACGATCCAAGCTTTACTCGCAAGATTGGATTTATCTCTCACATGGATACCGCTGACTTCAATGCCGAAAATGTCAATCCACAAATTGTTGAGAATTATGATGGCGGTGTCATTACCCTTGGTGACTCTGGTTTCACACTCGATCCAGCTGATTTTGCTCATTTGAACAACTACAAGGGACAAACCTTGATCACAACTGACGGTACTACTCTTCTGGGTGCAGACGATAAGTCAGGTATCGCTGAAATCATGACAGCTATTGAATACCTGACAGCTCATCCTGAAATCAAACACGGAGAAATCCGTGTCGGTTTTGGTCCAGATGAAGAAATCGGAGTCGGCGCAGATCAATTTGATGCAGAGGATTTCGATGTAGATTTTGCCTATACTGTCGATGGTGGTCCTCTTGGAGAGCTTCAATACGAAACCTTCTCAGCAGCTGGGGCTGAAATCACCTTCAAAGGACGCAATGTCCACCCAGGTACAGCCAAAGGTCAAATGATCAACGCTCTTCAATTGGCCATTGATTTCCATAACAAACTCCCTGAAGGAGCACGTCCAGAATTAACCGAAGGCTATGAAGGCTTCTACCACTTGATGAACATCGATGGAACTGTAGAGGAAGCAAGTGCCAGCTACATCATTCGGGACTTTGAAACTGAAAGCTTCGAGAAACGCAAAGATCTCATGAAATCTATTGCCGATCAGATGAATGCGGAGCTCGGTAGCGAACGCATTCTCCTCACCCTCAAAGATCAGTATTACAACATGAAGCAAGTGATTGAAAAAGATATGACGCCGATTACTCTTGCTAAGGAAGTCATGGAAGATCTTGGAATCACTCCAATCATTGAACCGATCCGTGGTGGTACAGATGGATCTAAAATTTCCTTTATGGGGATTCCAACACCAAATATCTTTGCCGGTGGCGAAAACATGCATGGTCGCTTTGAATACGTAAGTCTCCAAACCATGGAACGAGCAGTTGATACCATTATCGGTATTGTGACCAAAAAATAAGAAACAAAAAGAGGCTGGGACAAAAGTCCTAGCCTCTCAATTATTTTTGGATTGTCGAGCAAGACGCAGTGGTTGAGTGGGCTCTACTACGCTGATTTCATCAGCTTTTACAGCCCTACTCAACTGTGCGGAGGTGGGACGACGAAATCGAATTCTAACGAATTACCGATTTCTGTCCCACTCTCTTTATTTTATGTTAGAAAGATAGATCAAATCTTTGACCTGATCAATGGTCTGAATCAGGTGAAGGCTTGTCTCATTGATCGAAAGATAATAGACTTTATCTGCCAAAGATTCTGTAAAAGGACGATTCGTGAGTAAGATCACCTGTTGTCCTTTTTCTTTTAGCTCTTTCACCTGCTTTCTCACCTTTTGGTAAAAATACTCATCACAGATTTCTAGATCATCCACCAAGACGCAAGCAGCGTCCAAACCCAATGATTCATTGGTTCCATTCTGGGTCAGATAATAGGCTGCTCCCGCTTTGACCTCATATAAGCCAGCTGATGGCTCAACCGGAAGAAAGGCTGGGCTTGTTGCAACTTCTGCTGCTTTTTCCATTGCTACAAGATTGGCTAGAACCTGCAAATAGACGGGTGCTAATTTACTCAAATCCAAGAGTTCCTCAAACTCAAAACCACGTTTCAAGGCTTCTAAGATATAGAAGAGCCGGTGGGGCATATGACGAGCAATTTTCTGGATTAATTCATCATCGCTCATTTCTTCAGGAAGGATGGTCAGCAAGTTCTTGTCTTTAATGGTTTCTAGGGCTTGTTGATAAGCCTCATCAATTCTCTTCCCAAATCCATAAACTGCGCCATAAGAGTGAATTTGGGTATTGAGACGGGCATTTTTAGCAGCATCAGAAAAAATCGGGATCTTAAAGAATATATAGTCCAAACTCGGTTCGTAAACGGCCTTTAGATCCTTTAATAAAGGGTGAGGCAAATGCTCGAGAGACCGCCCTAATTGCAACTGTACTCCTTGCTCAAACAAGGAATAGCCCAAACCCATAGAGGCCATCGATATACTGTCTGAAGCAAATGGATTAACTTCTAGGATATAAAAAGCATAGCTCGTCGGATCCAAAGCAAACTTGATCGAAATGGCTCCTGTCAGCTTCAAATAGCGACTGATGTGGATCGCTGCTTCACGAAGATTTTGAAACTCTCGGTCAGTCAGGGTGACAGCTGGCATAAATTGATAAGAGTCACTAGAGTGGATCCCGACAGGATCAATGCTTTCAATAGAAGCCGCCAGGTAGTGATTGTCTTCGCGATCGCGCATAACGACAAAATCCAGTTCCTTAAAGCCATAAGTCGAAAACTCTAGCAAACACTGCTGACTTGGTGAGACTGAAAGTCCCATTTCTACAGCTTCGCATAAATCATCCAGGTTATGAGCAATCTTTCGCCCCTGCCCTTGCTTACTCGCTACCGGCCAGATCATAATGGGAAATTGAATGCCTTCAGAAAACTCGATAGCTTCTCGAACAGAACCAACCAGTGCTGAAGCGGGTACCTGATAACCCAGCTCTTGAAAGAGGCGTCGTTGATCCGCCTGCTGATAAAAGGTCCGGTAACGTTGAAGGCTCGGCCCGATAATCCTAATCGATGCGTCTTTGAAAAATCCAGTTTCTTCCAAACGAAACAAGAGATTCAAAATCTGTTTATCCGCAAAGGTTAGGAGCAAGCGAGATCCAGTATAAGAAAGAAGAATCGTCCTAAGAGCATCCAGCTTAAGCTTGCTGACTACAACCTGTTCTCCAGCTTCTTGGGTGATAGTATTTTCTTCGCCCAGATAAAGGACCAGAGCATTCCCATCCTTGGCATTAAGTTTTTGTGCTTCCTTTACCGCAGCAAAGAGACTAATATCCTGATAAGAATCTCCACATAGGAGAAGCAATTTCTGGTTTTCTTTCATCATTCCTTCTCCCTTCTACTTTCGTGAATTTTGGCATCAATCAATTCTAAAAATTCATCGTAAAAATAGAGATTTTCCCTTGGCCCTGGACTCGCATCCACTTGGAATTGAACCCCTAAAATCGGTTGGTAACGATGGCGAAAAGCTTCGATACTATGGTCATTGACGTTTTCATGCGTGACCAATAAATCATGGGGTAGGCTATCGCGTGCGATACTATACAAGTGATTTTGACTAGTCATCTCAATTTTTCCTGTCGCAATTTCACGAACGGGAATATTTAATCCGAAGTGTCCAACTTCCATGGGAGCTAGCTCAGCCCCGTAAGCTTGAGCCAGTACCTGTGCTCCCAAGCCCATGCCCCAGATCGGAATCTGTCCATTGAGCTTTTTGATCAAGCGGCAGAGTTTTTTTACCTGATGGGGATCGCCAGGCCCACTGGATAAAATAACGCCATCGGGCTGCTGTTCCATCAGTTCATCATAAGAGATATCATAGGGATAGACCGTAACATTACAGTCCCTTTGACTCAGCTGGCGTAAGACAGAGTGCTTGACCCCTAGATCAATCAAGGCGATACTTTTTCCAAAACCTGGTACAGCATAGGCCGTTTTTGTCGAGACTTGACGCACTTGGTCTTTGGGAAGGACTGTCGCTCGCAACTGATCCAGGATATGCTCGATCGAATCCCCCTTGTTAATGACAGTCGCCTTCATCCGTCCATACTTGCGGACAATTTTTGCCACCTGTCTCGTATCAATCCCTACAATACCAGGGATTTTTTTTCGCTTCAAGAATTCATCCAAGGTCATCTGCTGCCGCCAATTGCTTGGCATCTCCACCAAATGCTGAACGACTACTGCCAAACATGTCGGTGTAATCGATTCAGAATCATCTCGATTGATCCCTGTTGCGCCAATAACTGGAAAGGTAAAGGAGAGGATCTGGCCACTAAAAGCCTGATCCGTGATCAATTCTTGATAGCCTGTCATGGCTGTCGTAAAGACCAATTCACCAGTCACATATAAGTCTGCACCAAAGGCTTCCCCTTCAAATACAGTCCCATCCTCTAGGACCAATAATCGTTTCATCGAACCCCTCCCTTCTTTTTCACTAGTCCAATTTTATCATAGTTCCTCAAAAAAAGGAAAGTCAGATTCCATGTAGCTGTCTACTCTGTCCTCTTCCTTTCCTTTCAATGAATTGTCAGTTATCTTATTTTGCACCGCGACCTTTAAGGACGGCTTCAATGATGGCCATACGGACAAAGACACCGTTAGTCATTTGTTCTACGATACGTGATTTAGGAGCTTCTACCAAGTGGTCCGCAATTTCAACGTCACGGTTGACTGGTGCTGGGTGCATCAAGATCGCAGTATCTTTCATACGGTCATAACGTTCTTGTGTCAAACCATGAAGACGGTGGTAGTTTTCTTTAGAGAAGAGTGATTCATAATCATGACGTTCGTGTTGCACACGCAAGAACATCATCACATCCACTTCTTCAATGACTTCATCGATAGTGACGAAACTTCCATAGTCTTCAAATTCCGCACTTCTCCATTCGTCTGGACCTGCAAAGTAAAGGGTTGCTCCCAAACGTTTCAAGATTTGCATATTTGATTTTGCCACACGTGAGTGATCCAAGTCCCCAGCGATACAAACTTTCAAGCCATCAAAGTGACCGAATTCTTGGTAGATGGTCATCAAATCAAGCAAGCTTTGGCTTGGGTGTTGACCTGAACCGTCCCCACCATTGACGATAGAGGCTGTGATCGTTGGGCTTTCAACCAATTCTTTGTAGTAGTCCACTTCAGGGTGACGGATGACGCAGACATCTACACCAAGAGCTGACATGGTCAAGATGGTATCGTAAAGTGTTTCCCCTTTGTTCACAGAACTTGTCTTCACATCAAAGTCAAGGAGATCACATCCCAATTTCAACTCTGCCACTTCAAAGGCTTTGTGGGTACGAGTTGAAGGTTCAAAGAAAAGGTTTGAGATGATGTGTTGGTCTTCGTAGGATGCTTTAGCTCCGTTTTTGAACTCAATCCCACGTTTGATCAATGCCATTACTTCTTCATTGGTAAGAGTTTCCATTGAGACAAGGTTTTTAAGAGCGATTTGATTTTCAGACATGTTGATTCTCCTTTTATAATGTGAATGCAAATAATTTACAATTTGTTTAAGCTTCTTTGATGAGGACGCGGTCTTGACCGTCTAGCTCCACCATCTCGACAATGATTTCCTCTGACTTACTTGTCGGGATATTTTTCCCAACAAAGTCCGGACGAATCGGCAACTCCCGATGCCCACGGTCGACGAGAACCGCAAGACTCACTCGAGCAGGACGACCGTGACTGACCAGATTGTCAATGGCAGCGCGAATCGTGCGACCTGTATAGAGGACATCATCGATCAAAATGACTTCTCTATGAGCGATATCAACTGGTAAGACCGTCGTATCCTCAGTCGCCTTCATGTCATCTCGGAAAGGCTTGGTATCTAGTTCTGCTACAGGGACATCGATTTGTTCCAGCTGAGAGAGGCGTTCTTGGATCCGGCGAGCGATGTAAACACCACGCGTCTTGATCCCCACCAGCACAATCTGGCTCAAATCTTTGTTTCGTTCAATGATTTCGTAGGTGATCCGGGTAATGGCCCGTTTCATCGTCAAATCATCAACGACTTCTTTGGTTTTCATTCAGTCCTCCTTAGTTGTAAAAGAAAAACCTCCTTTTTCAAGGAGGTTCAGCAAATGGATGGTCTAAGAGGATAGAGTCTCGCTCTATGGTCCTAGCCATTGTTTTTCACAGTCTCCTTGCCTGCCTCACGGGACAGGATTAAAGGATTTATTTAATTGAGATAACTATATCACAGTTTCAAACGACATGCAAGAAAAAACTTAACATTTTTCAAAAAAATTTAAAAATATTTCTTTTCGTCCGAATAACGTTCGGCTTTTACTCAGAAACAGCCGATTTTCGCTTGATATTTTTGATCCCATAGAGCACATAGCCAGCCAAGAGATAGGCGATAAAAATGATCACCACCCATTTGCCAACAAAGGCCCAGCCGTATTTATTCACATTGATAAAGAAATAGGCAAAGGGACTATCTTTTGCACCTGGAATTGGCCACTTCAAGACCAATCCATTGAGAAGGGCAAAGAGCATGTAAGCCAGGGGAATCGAGGTCCAAAGGAAGGGATCGAGCTTACGGTATTGCTTGGCTTTATCAATCACTAAGGTATCAAAGAAGAACATCAAAGGAACGATGTAATGACAAAGGAAGTTTTCCAAACGATAAAACTTCTCTGGTGTCGCAAGAGGCGCCAACATAAAGTGGTAGATGACACAGGTGATCATAATGGACATGGTAACTGCGCCTTTCATGCGAAGGTAGCCCTGAGTCTGGGTCGAACGACCTCGAACCATGCGCCAAACCATGTCTCCCATAAAGAACATGACCAACATGTTAGATAAAATGGTGTAATAGAGCATCATGCCAAAGCCACCATGCTTGGTCAGTTGCAGATAAACGCCAAGTACACTTAAAATAAACAATAGAAAACGATAGCTAAATAATAGTTTGAATTTCATAGTATTCTCCTGAAAGAAAAGGGGCTAAGCCCTTCTTCTTATCTTTAGATTTTCTTCACAAATTCTGATTTGAGTTTCATTGCACCAAAGCCATCAATCTTACAATCGATGTTGTGGTCTCCTTCAACGATACGGATGTTTTTCACGCGCGTACCTTGTTTCAAATCTTTCGGTGCACCCTTCACTTTCAAATCTTTGATCAAAGTCACTGTATCGCCATCAGCCAATTTGTTTCCGTTGGCGTCAATCGCTACGACACCCTCTTCTTCTTCGACCTCAGCTGGGTTCCATTCATACGCACACTCTGGGCACACCAAGAGCGCTCCATCTTCATAGACGTATTCAGAGTTACATTTTGGACAGTTTGGTAAGTTATTCATTTTTATCTCCTTATTCAAATTAACTTTCATAGTATACCATGAAAGCGAAAATTTGACAAATCCTGCTCGACTGTAGCATTTTCAAGAAAAATGGAGGCGACTTGGCCTCCCTACATAGATCATATTTTTCAATCTTCCTGCAATTCTTGAATATCTCGAATCACGCGCACACCTGCTTGATTCTTCTCGCGCAGTTCAGCATCAGAGTATGGGAAGGTATTGATCAAGATACTCTCCATCCCGATACTTTGGGCAACAGCGACATCCGTCGTAAAGTCATTCCCCACCATGACCGTTTTCTCAGGGTTCAACTGGTGTTCTTTCATCACTTCCAAGAGAAACTCTGGCTGAGGTTTGCGAATACCTGCATCAGATGACAAGTAAATGGCATGGAAAAGTTCTCTCAAACCAACCAAATCAATCTCCGGATTGGTAAAATCTGCTTGGGCATTGGATAAGAGAAAGATTCGGCAACCTGCAGCTTTCATATCCTCTAATACTTCTTTCGTGTGAGGATAAAGCTCCAACCGTTTGCGAGAAAGGACACGGAAAGTCCGTGCAATCAAACGTCCCCACTCTTTGAGATGGGCAACACTATTCCCACTTGGATGACTTTCTAAATACAATTGCACAAAAATGACCGTCAGATCAATCTCTGGGTAGGCAACTTGTTTTTCCTTAGCCAAGTCTTCTTCGGCTTGTTGCACCAATTCTCTATAACGTAGGCGAAGACCTTCTCCTGTGTAACTTGCCCCGTAGGATTGGTAGATCTGGGCCATGGTATCCCATAAAATGGGACTCGACTCATCGGTTTCGATGTCGACCAAGGTTCCATAAAAATCAAAAATATAGTTTTTAAATGCGTACTTGTGCGGATTCATCTCTCACTCCCGTAACAAACATCGTAAAGGTTGCCTTGCAGACATTGACACCGTCTTGATTGGTAATATCAACATCCACAACTCGAGTCGTCCGTCCACTGTGGACACATTCGCCATGGATCGTGAGGACATCACCCAGACGCCCAGCTTTCAAGTAATTAATCGAGGATTGCAAGGTCACACCATCGACCCCCTGAGAAACCACGACCAAACCACTGACTTGGTCACACAAGGTAAAGAGATAGCCTCCATGCGCATTTCCATAATAATTGAGTGATGATTCCACGACCTTGGTTGTCACCACTACATAGCCATCTCTCATCTTTTCAATTTCGTAATTTTCAAATGCAGCAATTGCATCAAAGTGAAAATCTTTCATATACTTGCCACCTTTTCTAGCATCTTTTTAACTCCTCTATCATACTACAATTAAAGACTAGATACAAGAAAAGGGGCAGTTCCTTAGAGCTAAAAAGAACTAGATAGGTCTAGCTCTTTGCTTAAAATCTTAATTTTTCCCAGCCATCGTCTGTCCGTTTGCGATAATAGAACTCAGACAAGTCCGGGTCTTCCATCACTTCCAGCAGAGGAAGCATGTCGTAGGACAAGTCCAACTTTTCTAATTGGTCCTTCTCAACCCAAGAAACTTCTCCTTCTTCAGATGATCTGAGCTGGCCTGTAAATTCTGTCGCTTTGTAGCAAAAGACAATATAGCGGCCTCCCTCATCTGGCTCCCAGTCTTTAAGTGCGACCAGTTTTGGATCTGCAATTGTCAGTCCTGTCTCTTCGTAGACTTCACGAATGACGGATTCTACAAGGCTTTCTCCTTCTTCGATATGGCCACCTGGAAAAGCATGGCCAGCCCAGTGAGTCTTTTCAGGTGAGCGGTATTGGAGGACTACTTTCCCATTTTCAAGATCTTCAACCATGCAAAGATTGCACAGTATAGTAGGCGTTGTACGTGACATATATTTCCTTTCTATGATATTGACAATTAATCAATATAAACTTTTTTCTTTATCTCTTTTTTCATCACAAAGGGATTTACCAGCTCATGGTATTCATCATAGGCATCCAAAAGAGAGCCTCTCTGAAAGACAATTGACTTCTCTTTTAAATAATATTCCGAGTGAATCGTTACCGGACCATGGCCATCAAAGGTAAAGAACAACTCAATGAAAAATGCTAGAATCAGGCTAGCAAAGAGACTAAAAAGTAGCCCCACTACATTCTTCCAATTGACTGTGTGAGTTCGATAAAAGCGATACCAGATGTGACATAGAATCGTCCCAACCACTAGATACAACCAGGGATTCCAGAGGAGCGGCGTAAAGGCATAACCATAGAAGTCCAAAAGGAAGTTAGCAAAAACAAAAAGCAACAAAATCAGATACAAGATCCGAAACAGGTTCCGATACTTTCTCATGTTTAATCTTCCCTTCGTAATAATTGGTTTAAACTGGATCTCCTAAAGAAACATCAACAGAATATGATAACCTAACCGGAGCCAATGGTCTATAAGGGGCGTATCCGGATCACTTTTTTTGCTGTCTAAGAATAGACTTAGCGATAATAAAAGTAAGCTAAGTGCTATAACTATTTTAAGAACCAATCTCATACCACCAAGAGCCAAAGAAACTATTGAACCAATTAGTGGTAAAGGGGAAAATATAAATGCCACTAAGCCGAAATAGATCTTAATCAATGATAAAACCAATAAACCATAAACAACAATCTTCGTAAAAAGAGAGACCCTTTTATCTTCTTTTTTCAGTTTTGAAATGAAATAGATGACATAGATCATATACATAAACAGCAACATATTTATCTCCCCTATTTCCCATGGATTTTAATTCTATTTTACCCAACATCCGTTAAGAATACAACCGCTTGCCTAGAAATGTCCAACAAAGACAAATACAGGATCAGAGTTTCTTCACTTCTGCTGCTACCTTTTGGAGATGCTGTTCCCGCATGCTAGCGGTATTCACATCGCGGCCGACTTCTCCCAAGATGCAGACGCGCTTGGTTTTAATCCCACAGTGGTTCAAGACGGCATTCTTCAAAACAGAAATGCCATAACTATCTGGAATGTTGAGAGGGCCTGAAAAGATCTTGTACCACCAAGTAGGCGCCATGGAGGTCGCATAAATACTGGCCGTTTTTCCTTTGAGCAACTTCTTGAATTGCTTGCCTCTGAGGTAATTCCAGATAAAGCTTCCCTGATCATTGGCCGAGTAGGCAATCCCCGGTGTAAAGACCCGATCGATCCAGCCCTTCATAAGGCTCGGCATACTACTCCACCAGATGGGATAAACAAAGATCAAGTGATCCGCCCACTGGATTAATTCTTGGGAACGAAGAATAAAAGGATCTTCCTCCATCCGCTTTCGATAGCCATAGCGAAGAACCGGATCAAAGTCCTCTTCATTGAGACTGATCACTTTAAGCTCGTGGCGATTTGAGTCAATCGTTTCGACAATGGTTTGGAAAATAGCCTGACAGTAACTTTCCTTATCGGGATGCCCATTGATGACTAAAATTTTCATTCGTCTCCTCCTTCATTTCTTTGGTTCATTCTATCTCTTTTATATTTTTACTTGATTAATCGATAATGTTTCAAAGATTGATAGATACGTCCTTTAGGAATTTTAATTTGAAGAACACATCATCCGCAATTCCTTAACAGGTTTTCCAAGGTCAAGTATTTGTTCTTGGCCATCAAAAGTAAAACCCATTTTTTGATAGAAAGCAATGGCTCGCTTATTCTCTTTCAATACCCATAAATAAATTTCAGAGAATTGATCAAGAGCAACAAATGCAGCATGCATTAACTGTTTACTCACACCTTTTCCATAGTAATCTTTTAAAACATATAAGGCAATGATTTCACCAGCTTGAATGGTCTCATCACGAAAATTTCCATAGCTGATAAATCCAACGACCTTCTTTCCATCCATCGCAATCAAGGTATTTTCTGGATATTTTTGACTAAAGAATCGACATTTTTCTAATGTCATCGTCTCCTGAAAATCCGCGGGTAAAAGATCGTCATAAGCCTCTCTCCACGTTTGCCAATGAACGAGAGATTTTCCTTCTATCTCTTCAGGAGTTTCCATTGTTTTAATGATAATCTTCATTCTTGCCTCCCACTAATCCAAAGCCTTGACTTCCAACATCATATCGCGAATTTGCGCTGCCAGCTCGAAATCAAGCACTTCGACGGCTTCTTGCATTTGGCCTTGCAGTTTCTTGACCAGTTCCTTACGCTCTTGGCGGTTGAGACTAGTGATATCCACTTCCTTATCCTCTTCCTTGGCCACAGCCTTGGTAACAGAGATGAGGTCACGGATTTCCTTCTTGATGGTTTGTGGGACTATTCCATGCTCTTCATTATAGGCCATTTGAATCTGACGACGGCGGGCCGTTTCATCGATCGCACGTTGCATAGACTGGGTCATGGTGTCCGCATACATAATCACGTGACCCTCACTATTACGGGCTGCCCGTCCAATAGTCTGGATAAGCCCACGCTCGTTACGAAGGAAACCTTCCTTGTCCGCATCGAGAATGGCAACTAGACTAACTTCTGGTACGTCTATCCCTTCCCGAAGAAGGTTGATACCGACAAGTACATCAAAAACACCCAGACGCAAATCACGGATGATTTCTGTCCGCTCTAAGGTCTTAATGTCCGAGTGCATGTATTTGACCTTAACACCCATTTCTTTAAAGTAGTCAGTCAAGTCTTCAGCCATCTTCTTGGTCAAGGTGGTGACAAAGGTCCGCTCTCCACGTTCTACACGCGCATTGATCTCACCCAAGAGATCGTCCATTTGTCCCATAGTTGGGCGCACTTCCACTTCTGGATCCAGAAGACCAGTCGGACGAATGATTTGCTCGATGACGGTGTCCGTTTGTTCCATCTCATAGTCACCTGGTGTCGCTGACACATAGACAATCTGGTGGACATGGCTTTCAAACTCCTCTCGACGCAGTGGCCGGTTGTCCAAGGCCGACGGCAAACGGAAGCCATAGTTGACCAACATCTCCTTGCGCGAGCGGTCTCCATTGTACATGCCCTTGATTTGGCCCATGGTCATGTGACTTTCGTCAATCATAATGAGGAAATCTTCAGGGAAGAAGTCCAAAAGGGTGTACGGGGGCTCTCCTTCACTCCGTCCATCCATGTGACGAGAATAGTTCTCCACCCCATTGGTGTAGCCCATTTCCCGTAGCATTTCAATATCATACTCGGTCCGTTGTTTCAGGCGTTGGGCTTCCAGCAGTTTTCCTTCCTTCTCAAAGATAGCTAACTGTTCTTCCAGCTCAGCCTGAATCTTGGCAATGGCCACTTCCATATGGTCGTCATTGGTCACGAAGTGAGTGGCTGGGAAAATGGCTAAGTGGTCCACATCTCCTAGAACCTGGCCGGTCAAAGCTTCAATCTCACGAATCCGCTCAATCTCATCCCCGAAAAACTCGACTCGAAAGGCATGCTCATCACGCGAAGCTGGGAAAATCTCGACCACATCCCCCCGAACACGGAATTTCCCCCGTTGAAAGTCGATGTCATTGCGCTCAAACTGAATGTCCACCAAGTCATTGAGCAAACGATCACGAGAAATCTCCAGTCCTGGACGCAAGCTCACTACGCTATCCGAGTATTCTTTGGGAGAACCCAAACCATAGATACATGAAACAGACGCGACTACAATGACGTCATTTCGTTCTAAAAGAGCGGAGGTTGCAGAGTGACGAAGCTTGTCAATCTCATCATTGACCGAACTATCTTTTTCGATATAGGTATCGCTCGATGGCACATAGGCTTCTGGCTGGTAGTAATCGTAGTAAGAGACGAAATACTCAACCGCATTTTCAGGGAAAAATTCCTTAAACTCCCCATAGAGCTGACCTGCTAGCGTTTTATTGTGGGCGATGACCAGGGTCGGTTTATTGACCTGGGCAATGACCTGGCTCATGGTATAGGTCTTCCCCGTACCAGTTGCCCCCATCAAGATTTGGGCCTTTTCGCCACCTTCTATGTTATCCACCAACTGTTCAATGGCCTGCGGTTGGTCCCCAGACGGTTGGTATTTGGATACTAGTTTAAATTTGTTGTCTATTACTCGATTAATCATCTCTTTGTCCTCACATATATAGACCTTATTTTACCATAAATCACCAGAATTCTCTGAGATGAGGAATGAAGAGAGAAAACAACATGTTACAGAACGATCCATTAAATTGGTACATGAGCGAATTACAATCTAATTAATTGGACACTCATTAGCATAAAAACTAAACAAGACTCTCGCAATTACTTCGAAAGTCTTGTCTTTTATTCTAAAACCATGCAATACGTAATAAACATCAACGTCAATGACTTACAGAAGTAGCAAGTTTGCTCATCAGTATCTTTTTATTTACTACTTAACTTCTTGATTCCTTACCAAGAAGTAGAGTGTTGCACCGAGTGAACATACAAATCCAATAACGTAAATACAGAGTTGCAAATAGGAAGCTCTCCCTAGTATTGTATCCGCAATAATATTGTAAAATAGATAACTAGTCATTGGTTCCACTACTCTTTCTATGAAAGGTTGTACCAAAATAGGAAATAGCAGCAAAATAGCTAAACTCCCCATTGGACTTTTGAAAAAATAACTTAAGAAGTAAGAAATCAAAAAATATTGGATGGAGCCAATCAAATAGAAACTGAAAAGTTCTAAACTGACACCATTTTCGCTACTAAAAAAATGAAACCATATAAGCAATACAATGAAATACAAGGTTGATTGTAGTACTACATCACATAACTCTACGAACAGGATCCTAATTGAACTTAAGATCCTTTTTCCACTTACCAAATAAACTAGTTTTGTTTCGTGTGATTGTAACTCAACAAATGCATTAACACACCCTATACTAACAGAGAGCATTGAGGCAAAAACAAGAGCTTGCTTTATAGATAATTGTACAACAGTATCATTGATTGTAACTGGTAAAACACTTAAAAGACACACAAAACCTATCAAAAATGACTGTATAGTTATCTGGTACTTCACGGGTTTTAAACTATATTTTTTGATGATAAGACTTCTAAATAAACTTGCCATTCTTCCTCCCCATTCGAATCTTTTCTACAACAATTATCAATACTAAGAATACGACTCCTTCAACAACTAGAAGAGTAAATCCATACAATTGACTCATTTGAGTCCCTTCAATTCGACCAAAAGCAAATGATTTAGCCCCAATCAAAGGTAACAGATTCTCTATGTTAGAAGAAATTCCTCTTAGAATACCTGATAAGGTGATTACCAATAATAAAACGTCTGCAATTAATGCAGTCATTGATTTTTTCGTTACGATTACGAAAAGTAAAGCTAATAAAGTAAGAACGATTGCAAATATCATAACTCTTACCGTGACGTCTAAAAACAATGTCAATTCTAAAAAATTCTTTAGAGTTGAATCTAGAAAAACGAATAAAATAACAGCGTTTACTATAGAAAATATTAAAGTAGAGAGTAACGATAGGACAATCGAACTTGCAATAAACCCAGTAAGACGAACTTTCCAGTTAGGAATCAATAACTGGCTAAAAAAATCATCACCAAATTGATAATGGGTTGAATAAACAAGTGAAACAAGAATTGGCAAGAAAATAACACTTGCTTGGTAGGGTGAAGATAAGAGAGCATCCCTGACTGTATACACTGGATTCGATGAGAACATAGATGGATCAAGGTTAACCGCTTGGCCATTTCCTTCTGCTAAGGCATTTATCACCTGGATATTTTGAATTGAAAAAAATATGCTGACTCCCAAAATAAGAAAAAAAGTGAATTTAAAAGTAGGTAAACTACAATATTTATAGAGGTCACTAAAAAAGGAACGCTTCAACATATTATTCACCTTCTTTCCCTTCGAGTGCCTTAAAATATGCCTCCTCAAAAGATCCAAACTGTTTCAAAATGTCTTTGGTAGGAGCATCAATAACAATCTTCCCATTAGAAATCCCAACCAAATGATCTACAGTTAATTCTAACTCACTCATATAATGACTTGTCATTAATACAGTCTTACCTTCATTGACAAAAGACTGCAAAAAATTGCGTACCCAGCGTATTCCTTCTGGATCTAGTCCATTGATTGGTTCATCTAAAATTAAGATGTCAGGATTTGCTAATAAGGCTGTTGCTAAACCAAGACGTTGCTTCATTCCTAATGAATAGTCTTTTACTTTTTTATTTTTAGCTTCACTTAACCCCACCAACTCTAAACATTCGTTGCACCTATTTTTGTCAACGCCACAAGCCAAGCCAATCCACCGAAGATGCTGAAATCCTGTTCTAGTTGGATAAGGTTGACAACTATCTAGGAATGATCCAACAATACAAAAAGGATTATCTCCCAATTGAGAGTATTTTTTTCCATCGATCAACGCCATTCCCATTTGACTATTTTCTAAACCAAGTAAAATTCTAATTAAAGTTGATTTTCCAGATCCATTCGGTCCAATCAATCCGGTAATCTCACCTTTTTTGGCTTTGAAAGACACGTTTTGAAGGACAATTTTATTATTATATTCCTTATGTAGCTTTTGAATTGTTATCATTCATTCTTTTTCCTTTCTGACTTTTAGTGAAATTCCACCTTCACTTGGAGCAAGTATAACAGGAGAAAATCAGGAAATTCTCAGAATAATTATTTTTTTCATTTTCAACAAATTGCATTCTAGATTTGCTATAATATGCTCATATAATTGGAGGAACTATGAAGTATAAAATTTTAGCCATTGACGATGATGAAAAAATCTTACGATTAATAGCGAATACATTAAAAGCGAACAACTTTCACGTGGAAACTCGTAAAAATATAGAGGAGATTAATATCTGTGACTTTACTGGATTCGATCTAATTTTACTTGACGTCATGATGCCTATTTCTGGTTTAGAAATCTGTCGTTCCATTCGTTCACAAATTACTACTCCAATTCTATTTCTAACAGCTAAAGATTTTGAAGAAGATTTACTAAAAGGAATACAAGCCGGAGCCGATGATTACATCACAAAACCATTCAGCATAAAGGAATTGATTGCAAGAATTCAAATGCATCTTCGGAGGGAAGAAAGATCTCACAACGCCTCTAAAGAAGAGATGGATTCAAATATAACTTTTTATCGAGATAGTCAAGAAGTTTATTATCAATCAAAGAGAATTTCATTAACCAAGCGAGAGTTTGATTTACTTTATCTTTTAGCAAAAAATGAAAACCGAATATTTAGCATAGAAGAACTTTACAATTATCTTTATCCTGTAGACTCTGATGCACAACTACGATCCATTACTGAATACATCTATCAAATCAGACAAAAATTTAAGATTCATCAAATTGATCCCATCAAAACAGTATGGGGAGGAGGATACAAATGGAAAAAGAATTGACAATCAAGCAACTCATTAAGCGTACCTACCTTAAAATCATTTGGCAATTTCTTCTATGTCTGATACTTTTTTACATAGTTCCAGCTCTTCTATCTTCTGTATCTGGAATCAATGAGAAAAATGCTAATCGCTTTGCTTTATTTTTTAGCGTCAGTTCTTGGATTTATCTTTGCATCATTTTAATTTTTATCATTGTAATAAATATTAGACAATTATTAACCAAGATTCAAAAAGAAATGAACATGGTTTATCATAGTGGACTATATTTCACCAAAAATGAACATCACCATTTGCAGATTAAAGAATTCATTGAAACAAACGATCTGATTGAAAAAATGCAATCTGATATAAAAAATAGAATTCAAAATGAAAAAGATCAAAAAAAAGAACTCATGTTTCAAGTATCTAGCGCTGCACATGATCTTCGTAGCCCTCTAACTGTTATCAGAGGAAATGCTGAATTCTTACAATCCACTGAGCAAACACCTCAAACAATGGAATGTCTAAAAGATCTTGAGCAAGCAAGCATTCAGTTAAACGATTATTTTAACCACTTTATCCAATATTCCAAGACCTTTTACGACCATGATATTCAACTTGAAAATATATCGATTCAACAATTAACTCATCAATTGAAGGAACATATTACTCCGTTACTCCCTAGAAGTACACAATTTGTTTTTTCAAATACAGTAACTCCATCAACACAAATTGCCATTCATTCCAATCTATTTTTTCGAGCAATCACCAATATTATTAATAATGCAATACAACATCAAAAAGAAAATGATGCAAAGATCCAGCTAACAATGTCACAAGAAAATAATCGATTAGTTCTAACCATATGGAATAATCAATCTACTTTTTCAAAAAATGTATTACACCATGCTGGAAATCTTTTCTATAAAGAGGACCAAGCAAGAACACCCTCTCAAGAAAGTCACTTTGGACTTGGTTTATCTTTCGTGAAACGCGTCATGAAACTTCATAATGGAACTATGCATTTAGAAAATATTCATAATGGTGCACAAGTCAAGCTAATCATTCCCATTATTATATAGAAAAAGCCGAACTCATCAATATGTGTTCGACTCAGAAGGCAGACAAACGTCATTTTTGGTGTTTGTCTTTTTCTTATATGACTATCAGCCATTTCACACTTATTATTCAACAGCTCTTTCATTTCTTTCCCCTAAGAGGTAAACAATCAGGACGGATAATAGAAGAACCAGAGTTGTGATGATCGATCCTTCCGCTCCAAATGCCCCTCCGGTCAGCCAGTCAGGTCCTGACCCCATGGTAAAGCTGAAGATAGAGGCATCTGCCCCCGTCCCACTGACTTGAAAACCAAGGAGATTTCCTTGTACATAGTTCCAAGTCCCGTGTTGGGCGACTACAAGCCAGATACTATCGGTATAGATAAAAAGCAGACCAGCTAGCACCCCATCAAGGATGATATTCAGAACGGATAAGAAGGTCACTCCTGCATTACCCATATGCAGAATGCCAAAGAGACTACTAGAAATCGCGATTGCTAAGGGAAGATTGCTTCTTGCAGCAATCCGAGTCAGGAGCCAACCCCGCGTCGCTACTTCTTCCGTCCCTCCTTGGAGGAGCCAAAATGGGAATAAACCTAGAATAAAGAGGATGGGTTCTAAACTTAATTCATTTAGCTCAAAAGTCCCAATTCCGCCCACTTGGTAGACAAGGGCAATCATTCCCATTTGAAGAAGGGAAAGCAAGATCCCCCAACCTAGATACTTGAGCCAATTTCTTTTTACAAAACCTAAGCTTGATAAGGAATTCTTCTCTATTACTTTCACCCAAACAATAAAGAGTAAGAGAATAAATACAAAACTGAAGAGCTCATAATAGAGAATATAATGGAAGAAAAACTCTTGAATACTTGCAACCCCATTTCCTGGTGAGAAGAACTCGGTTAGATAACTTATTGCAGTGGAAAATGGTCCCACCAATTCACTACTGAGCCATAGTCCCCCTTCTATAAAGAAGGAAGCTAAAAACACGTAGAATAGTGTAGAAACGAAAACTGACACAGAAGTTTTCGTTTTGATACCTTGAATGATCAACCCTTTCTTCATCTAGTAACCTCCATTTATCTGAATAGGTCCATTGTAGCAAAGAAAATCCAGACCTGCAACACCACCTCATGTCAGAAAACCTAACATCGAAAGCTGATTTTTCTTGCTAAACTGATACTTTTCTGATATAATAGCTTTTATAGAAAAACATAAAATCATTCATACTCTATTTGGTATGAATGTTTTGTTTTTTCAGGCCATCCTTTGGTCAATGCACTCATGGGTCAAACACCCAAAGAGAAATGAAGAAAAAGGAGACAGAAATGAAGAAAAAATTACTAGCCTATTTGCTTTTCTTATTTCCACTGGTAGCATTCGCTGGTCATGCTCATGCTGAGACGATCAAGGTCGTTTTCGACACAGCTTATGCACCATTTGAATTTAAAGATTCAGATCAAACCTATAAAGGAATTGACGTAGAAATCTTGGACAAGGTCGCTGAAATCAATGGCTGGGATTTAGATAAATCCTTCCCTGGATTTGATGCTGCAGTCAATGCTGTCCAAGCTGGTCAAGCAGATGCCATTATGGCCGGAATGACCAAAACAACTGAACGTGAAAAAGTCTTCACCATGTCTGATACTTACTACGATACAAAAGTTGTCATTGCGACGAAGAAAGCTGACAAAATCACGAAGTACAGCCAATTAAAAGGGAAGACCGTCGGTGTCAAAAACGGTACTGCAGCTCAACGCTTCCTCGATAAAAACAAGGACAAATACGGCTACAAGATCAAGACTTTTGATACGGGTGATCTCATGTACAACAGTTTAACAGCTGGTGCAGTGGATGCGGTCATGGATGATCAACCCGTCATTCAATATGCCATCCAAAAGGGTCAGGACCTAGCTATCAATATGGACGGGGAAGCAGTCGGTGGCTTTGCCTTTGGTGTTAAAAAAGGTGGAAATCATGAAAAGTTGATCACTGAATTTAACAAGGCCCTCGCTCAAATGAAAGCTGATGGAACACTTGATGAGATCATCAAGAAATGGACCGGTGAAAGCCAATCAACTGCTAACAGTGCTGTTCCAACAACAACTACTCCTGCTGGACAAAAAGCAACGCCTAAAAAGTCAACATATAGTATCTCAAGTGACTCATCTTTTGCACCATTTGTCTTCCAAAATAGGAAAAATAAGTATACAGGGATCGATATGGACTTGATCAAGGCCATTGCCAAAGACCAAGGATTTACCATTGAAATTGATAACCCTGGATTTGACGCTGCGGTAAGTGATGTCCAATCTGGTCATGCGCAAGGAATGATCGCAGGGATGACCGTGACCGATGCTCGGAAAGAAACATTTGATTTTTCTGAACCATATTATACTGCTAACTCTATTCTTGCAGTCCAAAAGGATAGCAAGATTGATTCTTACGATGACTTAAAAGGTAAGACGGTCGGTGTTAAAAACGGAACTGCATCGCAAACCTTCCTTGAAAAGAATAAAAATAAATATGGCTACAAGATCAAAACGTTCTCTGACGGGGCTTCTATGTACGACAGTTTGAATTCTGGTTCTGTCGCTGCGATTATGGATGACGAACCCGTCATCAAATACGCTATTAAACAAGGACGTAAATTCAAAACACCTATCGAAGGAACTCCAAGTGGTCAACTAGCATTTGCCGTTAAAAAAGGTGAAAATCCTGAATTGATCGAGATGTTCAATAACGGTCTTGCAAACTTGAAGAAAAATGGCCAATACCAAAAGATTCTCGATAAATATCTTAAGTCAGATAGCAAATCAAGTACTTCAAGTACAGCCGTAGATGAAACAACAATCTGGGGCTTGCTCCAAAACAACTACAAACAATTGCTAAGTGGTTTGGGTGTAACCCTTGCCCTTGCACTTCTCTCTTTCGCGATTGCTATGGTGATCGGTGTTATCTTTGGGATGTTTAGTGTTAGCCCTTATAAATGGCTCCGCTGGACAGCAGAAATCTTTGTCGATGTTATTCGTGGGATCCCATTGATGATCCTTGCTGCCTTCATCTTCTGGGGAATTCCAAACTTGATTGAATCTATCACAGGTCATCAATCCCCAATCAATGACTTTGTCGCAGGTACCATCGCCCTCTCCCTCAATGCTGCTGCTTATATCGCAGAAATTGTCCGTGGGGGGATCCAGGCTGTACCGATTGGACAGATGGAAGCCAGCCGAAGCCTTGGAATCTCTTATGGCAAGACCATGCGTAAGATCATCTTGCCACAAGCAACCAAACTCATGCTTCCAAACTTTGTGAACCAATTCGTCATTGCGCTGAAAGATACGACGATCGTTTCTGCGATCGGATTGGTCGAACTCTTCCAAACTGGTAAGATCATCATTGCTCGAAACTATCAAAGTTTCAAGATGTATGCTATCCTTGCCGTTTTCTACCTTGTGATTATCACCTTGCTAACACGATTTGCAAAAAAATTAGAAAAGAAGGTTAACTAATGGCTAAATTAAAAATTGATGTCCATGACCTCCACAAATACTACGGTGAAAATGAGGTCTTAAAAGGAATCTCAACAAAATTCTACGAAGGGGATGTGGTCTGTATTATCGGACCGTCCGGTTCTGGTAAATCGACCTTCCTTCGGAGTCTTAATCTCCTCGAAGAAGTTACAAAAGGTCAAATTACCGTAAATGGATATGATCTAACCGATCCAAAAACCAATGTTGATTTGGTCCGTGAAAATATCGGGATGGTTTTCCAACACTTCAACCTCTTCCCTCACATGAGCGTCCTAGAAAACATTATGTTTGCGCCAGTAGAGCACAAACTGATGACTCGCGAAGAAGCTCAAAAAGTCGGGATGGAATTATTGGAAAAAGTTGGTCTCGCAGATAAAGCCGATGCCAATCCAAACAGCCTTTCCGGTGGTCAAAAACAACGTGTGGCCATTGCCCGTGGACTCGCCATGAATCCTGATATTATGCTCTTTGACGAACCGACTTCTGCCCTTGACCCTGAAATGGTTGGAGATGTATTGAACGTTATGAAAGAGTTGGCAGAGCAAGGGATGACCATGATCATTGTTACCCACGAGATGGGATTTGCCCGCCAAGTAGCCAACCGCGTCATCTTCACCGCAGATGGTGAATTCCTCGAAGACGGCAAACCAGACCAAATTTTCGATAACCCCCAACACCCACGTTTGAAAGAATTCTTGGATAAGGTTTTAAACGTTTAAAAAGATAAACTAACGAGTAGTTTTTGAAGCATCTAGCAAAATTGCTAGATGTTTTTTTTAGACTAAAAAAGAATTTTCAAACCTGAAAATGCTTAGAATGCGGACTAACTATTTTAAAATAAAATAAGTAAAGCGTTTCTAAAAGGAACAACAATGATTTTAATTTTTAAAATGAATCAAGAAAATATTGAAACTTTCCGCTGTGAGAAAAGTGCTAGAAACAAATCAGTTTCTAGCACTCGGGAGTTTTGAAACTTTAGGTTCAAAACTAAGTCATGGAACTTCCTGGATTGCTGAAATCATCCACTGGATAATTTCACCTAACGTCCGTACTCACCTAAGGAAAGTTTTGAATATGTCTTTATCTTCAATCTAAGCATTTTCAAATCTGAAAATGCTTTTCATATTAACTAATCTGTTGCTGAGCTGTCTGCATCTTGTAGTAAACACCTTGTGCTTGCATTAGCTCTTCATGAGTGCCATGCTCAACAATATCGCCATCCACCATGACAAGGATCATATCGGCATTTTGAATGGTCGATAAGCGGTGGGCAATGATGAAGCTGGTCCGTCCCTTCATAAGCTGATGAAAGGCATCTTGAATCAAGACCTCAGTCCGAGTATCAATAGACGATGTCGCCTCATCCAAGATCAAAATCTTAGGAACCGAAAGGAAAACACGCGCAATCGTTAAAAGTTGACGTTGACCTTGGGACAAAGACTCTCCAGCATCTGAAAGATAAGTATCATACCCTTGTGGCAACTGCCGGATAAAGAAATCCGCATTGGCTGCTTTGGCTGCTTCTATCACTTCTTCTCTGGTCGCATCTGGACGAGAAAAAGCGATATTTTCATGAATGGTCCCAACCTTGAGCCAGGTTTCTTGTAGAACCATGCCAAACTGATGGCGGTAAGAAGCACGGGTGTAGTCCGTAATTGGCACCCCATCAATCGTGATCTCTCCAGAATTAACAGGGTAGAAACGCATGAGCAGATTAATCAAGGTCGATTTTCCTGCTCCTGTAGGCCCTACAATGGCCACTTTACTGGCAGCTGGAACCTGAATGGTTAAATCTTTGATCAAGGTCCTCCCCAAATCATAGCCAAATGAGACATGCTCAAAACCAATCGCACCTTTGACATCCTGACTTTCCAGAACCCGTTGCCCCGTCTCTTCGACCTCAGCTTGATCCAAGACGCTGTACAAGCGCTCTGCACAGGCAAGGGCACTTTGGAGTTCTGACAAGACAGAGGAGATATCATTAAAGGGCTTGGTGTATTGGTTGACATAATTGAGGAAGGTCACCAATTGACCAACAGTAAAGTGAGATCCCGAAATAATGCGTACAGCACCAAATCCAGCCACTACTGCATAAATCAAGGCATTCACAAAGCGAGTGGCAGGGTTGACAGTTGAAGAATAAAAGACAGCGGATTGGGAATAATTGGCATAGCTTTCATTAGTCCCTTTAAAAGCCGTACGGAATTGATCCTGAGCATTAAAGGACTGGATCAAACTTTCCTGGGTCAAGGACTCTTCGATCAACTGAGTTTGAAGACCACGCGCCTTGGTCTGCTTTTGGAAAAGCATATAAGAACGCTTGGCAATAAAACGAGCAATCAACAGGGATAAAGGAGTCAAGACCAGAACCGCCACCATCATAAAGAAATCCAATTCTGCCATGGTCACGATAGTGACAAGAATGGTTAAGAGGCCAACAAAGAACTGGTTAAAGACCATCAGAAGACCACTGTTGAGTTGCTCTACATCGGTCGTGAGGCGACTGACGAAGTCCCCGCTTCCTTGTTTATCTAGATAAGACAATGGTAATCGGTGTACTTTTTCCATCACTTCTGCTCTTAGGCTTTGGCTAAAACGATAGACCAATTGATTGTAGACAAGAGGATTGATCCATTGGATCAAGGTATTGGCCACAATGACCAGAACCATTTGGATCAAAACAGGCCATAAGACTTTCATCCCTTGAGGATTGATGACTAAATCAACCGCATGTCCGATCAGGATCGGTAACCAGACCGTTAAGGCCACTTGAGCGATGGTTCCAAGACTAGCTAGAATCAGGAGCCCGGGATGGTTGGCAAAATCTCTAAACAGACGTTTTACATAACTAGAACGTTTTTGACTCATGCTTCCTCCCTCCCGTGTTGTGAATAATGAATTTCTTGATAAATCTCATTGGTAGACAAGAGGAAATCATGATTTCCCAGTCCTACTTGATGACCCTTGTTCAAGACTAAAATCTGATCAGCAGACTTGAGACTATTGGTTCGTTGAGATACTAGGATCAAACTCGTATCACTCAATTCTTCTTTTATCGATTTTAAGAGACGTGCTTCCGTCAAATAATCCAAGGCAGAAGTTGAATCATCCAAAATCAAGAAAGGAGCCTTCTTCAAAAGGGCACGCGCAATGGTCAAACGCTGACGTTGCCCACCTGAGAAATTTCGACCAAAGGCTTCCACTTGCCCATCGAGTTGTCCTTCTTTTTCACGGACAAAATCAGCCGCCTGAGCTGTTTCTAGGGCCCACCACAAATCATCATCCGATAGATTTTCTTCCATCCCTAGTAAGAGATTCGAGCGGATAGTCCCTCTAAAGAGCTCTGCCTTCTGTGGGACAAGAGCTACCCACTCCCGCCACTCCTTAAGAGTTTTAGGAGAGTGACCTTGATGAAAGAGGGCTAATTTTCCCTGACTCACGGCATACAAATGACTCAATAACTGAACCAGGGTAGACTTCCCAGATCCTGTACCACCGATAATTCCCAACATCTGTCCATGATCCAGATCAAAGGAAATATTTTCTAGAGCTGGGTTTGAAGCCGTTGGATAAGTGAAAGAAACTTTCTGGGCGCTAATCGCTTCTTGCTCTCTTGCAGTTTCTTCTGGCAAAGCTTCTAAGAGGTCTTCTTCCTTCAAATCAAAAATCTCTTGGACACGCTTGGCTGAAATATAGCTGACATTTAAAGACGTGACCAGCATAGCCAGCTTGATCAATTCTGTTAAAATTTGTAATAAATAATTGACCAAAGCGACCAACATCCCTTGGGTTAAAAGACCAGCAGAGATATTCAATTGTCCTTGCCAAATGACACAAACCAAGGTCGTATTGACCACAAGGAAGGTCAAGGGGCTCACCAAACTAGACCAGATACCAGCGCGAATTTGCCAGATCTTGTAGTCCTGATTGACCTCTCTAAAATCCTCTAATTCACTATCATCTTGTCCAAAGGCTCGAATCACCCGCATCCCTTGAAATTGCTGACGCGTCACCGTAACCATCCGGTCTGTGATTTTCCGAATCTTAGCAAAGAGCGGATTGACAATCCGTGACATGATCACAATAATCAGGGTTAAAATCGCTACCATCCCCAAGAACCAAAGCGTTAATTTAGGACTGATGGTGAAGGCCATGATGATAGCTCCAAAGACAATAATCGGTGCCCTCAAAAAAAGCCGCAAAAAGAGATTGATCCCAACCTGGATTTGATAGGTATCAGAGGTAAGGCGTGTTACCAAACTAGAAGTACCGATCCTATCGCGCTTGTCCTTTGGAAGTGATAAGATCTTATCATACAAATCCTTGGTCATCTCGCGGGTAAAGCCGACTGCTGCCTTAGAAGAAAAATACTGGGCTGTAATAGCTACGACGACACCAAAGCTCGCAAATAAAAACAAAACACCGACCGTCATCACCACTGCGCTCGTTTCCTTTTTCGGAATGACCTGATCGACTAAGTGGGCGATGATTAAGGGGACACACAATTCAAAAATAGCTTCTAAAAGCTTAAACACGGGCCCTAGAAAAGTTTCCCATAGATAGCCCTTAAAATACTTCAATAATGATTTCATACAACTCGATTCTTTATTTATAGATATACATATTTTACCACAAATTCTTAAGATGAAAAAACTCTCCCTACAGAGCAGAGAGAGTTGAATACTGACCAGATAAAGGTCAGAAATCTTATTCCTTCTTTGTTACCTTGCTTAAGGTCTTGCCCATTTTCCCCAACCCAAACATCAAGAGAGGGAAAGAGAAAAGCGTTATAAGGCCTAATACAAGAAAGACTGCTACAAAGCCAAAGCTATCAATGAACCAACCGGTCAGTGGGAAAATGACAATCATAGATAGACTAAACATCATCGAATTGATACTCAGCATGGTTGCTCGCACACTGGATGGCAGATATGCTTGTAAATCATTGTAGTAGATGGGTTGGTAAACGGCATAAAGAGCATTGGTCAAGAGATAGACACACAGATAGGCGAATGGAGTCTTTACACCTACCAAAAACAAGGCCAACCCAGTCAGTGCAACCAGAATCGGAAAGACTTGATTACTATTCCATTTTTTCCCGATTTGACTGGCCAAATAAACCGCCAGGAGATTGAATCCACTACCAATTAACATGATAAGCGAAACTTGCCAACTGGCTAAGTCACTGATTTTCTGTTGGTAGTAAAAATAAAACATACACATGATGGTCCCTACCAACTGATAGGTGAGCATCCAGTAAAACAAGACTGGTTTGTCCTGCCATTCTTGTTTCACTACCTCCAATATCCGCTTTAAGGTCAAGTGACTTCGTTCATCACTCTTGCTCTCTGGCTCCTTCATGAGAAAAATCAAGAGTATGGAAAGCAAGGAAAGTCCAATGGAAATATAGTAGGTCCAAGCCAATGCTCCGTGAATAAAGAAGCCTGCCACGACTGTACCTAACGTTCGGGTGACTTCGGCCACACCAGACAAGAAGCTAGAAATCTGAAGATAACGGTCTTTTTGACCTGCTTCTACCGCTGAATCAAATAAGAAAGCGGTACTGGTCCCCGAGTCAAAATTATAAGACCAAGCATTGACCATCATAGCAATGGCATAGATCCAAAAATTCCCCTGACCAAATAAAATCAAGATTGAAGATCCAATGCTAGACAAGCGAGCCAAATAGAGATTGGTCTTGTAGCTAAAGCGATCGGCTAACATACCAGATGGAATCTCGCACAAGAGACTCGTCCCATGAAAGATACTCTCTAATAAACCAATCTGAAGCAAAGAAAGACCATTTTGAATAAAAAAGAGAATCCAAAAACTGGTGATTCCAAAATAAGATGTAAATTCCAGACCTGCTAGGAGTGAAATATTGCGTTTGTAAGTTCTTTTAAACATTGTTTTTCCTCTTTCAATAGATTATATAAGTGTTTCTAAAAGACTTACTTAGATTTGCCTACATCTTCTCCACCTCCTTCATTTTTTCTTGATTCATTTCTTGACGCAGCTGGGCCACTTGATTAGACAAGGACACCAACAATTCGGTTTGCAACTTTTGAATTTCCAGTAAATCCGTCTGGTCTTGTTGCACCATATGGTCAATCTTCGTATGCAACAAGCGAATTTCTCTTTCCGACTCCATATTGACGTTAAAGTCATTTCGCGCTTGCAAGCGATCGTAATCTGCCGCCCGGTTTTGGCTCATCATGATCAAAGGAGCTTGAATCGCCGCAATCGTAGAAAGTGCTAGATTGAGCAAGATGAAAGGGTAAGGATCAAAATTCCAGCCAAAGGGATGCAAGACATTAATCAACATCCAAATAGCCATCATCAGGATAAAACTAATGATAAAAGTCCATGAACCACCAAAGTGAGCAACAGAATCCGCCACACGTTGGCCAAAAGTATAACTGGCTGTCAAGCGATCTTCAACGTTAAAGGGACGCTCGCTTTCAGGCATGACACCTGTCACCTGCTGTTTAATGGCTTCGTTTTTATCATTGGCACGCTCAATAATCTGTCCAAGATAATCCATACAATATTGGCTCAAATTTTTATAGGTGATAAAATCATCCATTTGACTTTCCGGGTAGGAGGTCTTGAGCATCTGTTGAATGCTATGGTCTAGATCTGCGATCAAAGACCCCTGACCATCCTCGTATTCTTTCCCATCAATGATATCTATTTTCAGCATTGAAATTCCTTTCATAGTTTTTAGGAGCAGATATAAAAGTTAAAAACGCCTAATGGCGTTTTTACGTCTATTAAGGTTTGATACGGTGCAACATACGTGGGAATGGAATGGCTTCACGAATGTGTTTTGTACCAGCCGCGAAGGTTACCATACGCTCGATACCGATACCAAAGCCACCGTGTGGGACTGTACCGTATTTACGAAGATCAAGGTAGAATTCATACTCTGTACGATCCATGCCAAGTTCATCCATTTTTGCAACAAGGGCATCGTAGTCTTCCTCACGCATAGAGCCACCGATGATTTCTCCATAGCCTTCTGGAGCAAGCAAGTCTGCACAAAGCACGCGCTCTGGATTTCCAGGAACTGGTTTCATGTAGAAGGCCTTGATAGCTGCTGGGTAGTTCATGACAAATGTTGGCACACCAAAGTGGTTTGAAATCCAAGTTTCATGTGGTGAGCCGAAGTCATCACCATGTTCCAAATGCTCATAATCCGCATCTTCATCATTTTCATGCTCTTGCAAGAGATCAATGGCTTCATCATAAGTGATCCGTTTGAATGGTTCAGCAATGTAGCGTTTCAAGAGCTCTGTATCACGTTCCAAGGTTTCCAAGGCTTGAGGTGCACGGTCCAAAACACCTTGAAGAAGGGCTTTTACATAAGCTTCTTGCAAGTCAAGTGATTCATCGTGTGTCAAGTAAGAGTACTCAGCGTCCATCATCCAGAACTCAGTCAAGTGACGGCGAGTCTTAGATTTTTCAGCACGGAATACTGGTCCAAAGTCAAAGACGCGACCAAGGGCCATAGCACCAGCTTCGAGATAAAGCTGACCTGATTGGCTCAAGTAAGCTGGTGTTCCAAAGTAGTCTGTTTCAAAAAGTTCTGTAGAATCTTCTGCCGCATTTCCTGAAAGAATTGGGCTATCAAACTTCATGAAGCCGTTCTTATCGAAGAACTCATAAGTTGCATAGATAATGGCATTACGGATTTGCATGACAGCGACTTGTTTGCGTGAACGCAACCACAAGTGGCGGTTGTCCATCAAGAAGTCTGTCCCGTGTTCTTTAGGAGTGATTGGGTAATCTTGAGATTCACCGATCACTTCGATGTCTGTAATATCCAATTCGTAACCAAATTTAGAACGCTCGTCTTCTTTGACAATCCCTGTTACAAAGACAGAGGTTTCTTGGCTCAAGCGTTTGATGGTGTCAAATTTTTCAAGCCCCACTTCTTCGCCGAATTTTTCGATAAAGTTTGGTTTAAAAGCCACACCTTGGAAAAAGGCAGTCCCGTCACGCAATTGCAAGAAAGCAATTTTTCCTTTACCTGATTTGTTGGCCACCCAAGCACCGATGGTCACTTCTTGACCAACATAGTCTTTTACTTCGATGATAGTAATCCGTTTTGTCATCATTCATCTTCCTTTTCTCGTTAAACTTGTCCGAAGACATTATCTTCTTAATTGTATCATAAAAAGGCTTTCAGTGCTAGGCTCTACCTGTGAAAACCAGATTTTTTTTAAAGAAAAAGATCCTCAGCTCATTACTAAGGATCTTGCGATTTTATTTTTCCATAAAGGCCTTGAGTCGGCGAACAGCCTCTTTCAGGGTGTCCAAATCTGTCGCATAAGACAAGCGAATATTTTCAGGGGCACCAAAGCCAGCTCCCGTTACTAAAGCAACCTCTGCTTCTTCTAAAATTGCAGTGGTAAATTCCGTCACATCCGTATAGCCCTTCATCTCCATGGCCTTCTTGACATTTGGGAAGAGATAGAAGGCTCCTTGAGGTTTGATGGCTTCAAAACCAGGTACTTCATTCAACAAAGGATAAATAGTATTCAAGCGTTCCTCAAAAGCTTGACGCATGATCTCAATAGAAGATTGGTCTCCTGTGAGAGCTTCGATTGCAGCATATTGGGAAACGGTTGTTAAGTTGGAAGTTGTTTGGCTGATCACCTTGGCCATGGCTCCAATAATCTCAGGATCACCCACTGCAAAACCAACCCGCCAACCAGTCATAGCATAGGTTTTAGAAACTCCGTTAATCACGATGGTTTGCTTGCGAATCGCTTCTGATAAGCTAGAAATGGGCGTAAAGGTATTGCCATTGTAGACTAATCGCCCATAGATATCGTCTGCCAAAATCAAGATATCATGCTCGACAGCCCAGTTTCCGATTGCTTCGAGTTCTTCTTTACTGTAGATCATTCCTGTTGGATTGGATGGCGAATTCAGCAAGACAACCTTGGTCTTGTCTGTCCGAGCTGCTTCCAGTTGCTCAACCGTTGCCTTGAAGTGATTTTCTTCTGTTGTTTGGAAAGTAACAGGTGTGCCTTCTACCATCTTGACCTGGTCTACATAAGAAACCCAGCAAGGGGTTGGAATGATGACTTCATCACCTGGATTGATGACAGAAGTAAAGAAGGCATAGAGGATAAACTTAGCACCAGTACCGACCACAACCTCATTTCGGTTCACTGCATAGCCATAAAACTCTTTCATATAGTCGCTAATGGCATCCTTCAATTCTGGAAGTCCAGATGCTACCGTATAAAAGCTAGCGCGACCATCCTCGATGGATGCGACTGCTGCTTCTTGAATATTTTTTGGAGTCGCAAAGTCAGGTTGACCCAGGGTCAAACTTAAGATATCACGACCTTCTGCTGCCAAAGCTTTGGCACGCGCATTTGCAGCCAAGGTCACACTTTCTTCCATTTCCAATACACGATTTGATAATTTCATATTTCCTCCTCAAATCTTAAATAACACCGGTGACTTTCCCAGTCTTGAAATCCACCACATAATAAGAGCTCCCAGCCTTGACTTCCCAGATCGGTTTGCCTTTAAAGCGTCCAAAAGTTACCCGATCAATCGCGTCCTGACTCTTCTCTTTGACGACAGAAGCTGCCTCTTTGGAACTAACTCCTTCTTTCAAAGGGTAGGTATAGACTGCATCATCCGCCTGCGCCACCAAAACCGCTAGATCTTGCCCCTCTTGGTCCTTGCCAATGAAGGAAAGATAGGCTTCTTTGCCATGAAAGAAACTCTCCGTCTCAATAGTCGCAATCGAAGAGTGAGACAGAGCTATTTTTCTTGCTTGCGCAATTTGATCCTGCAAGCGAACAGAAGTTTTTTCAGCAAGAAATAGCCAAGAAAAAAGGACCGTCAACACTAAGATACAGATTCCTATTATATGTTGCCATACTATAAAAAGATTATTTTTCTGTTTCACTCCCTCATTATACACCAAAGCCACCTAGAATTCTATAGATTTTCAAGAAAGAATTGTTACTAATATTTCATACCTGTTACAATGTTTTAGTATAAAATTGTTTGATAAGCAAAGTAAAATTAACACCTTTGCTATCATTTGTTCATAGTTTAATAAATTTGTCACAATTTTGTAACTAATTTGAAAATAAAATTAAACGACAGAAATACTATTTATTGATAAAATATAGATATGGAAAATTTAAAGAGATTATTCAAAGAAGCAAACGTAGATTTAAAAACCATGATCGTCTTCCACAAGGCAGAACGATTGATCCGTGCCTCTGAGGCTCATATCTTTAAAAAGCACCAGTTGACACCAACTCAATTCTCTGTACTTGAGACCTTGTACAGCAAAGGCGATCTCCGCATTCAAGATCTGATTGATAGCATTCTTGCGACCTCTGGAAATATGACTGTGGTTATTCGCAATATGGTCCGCGATGGTTGGATTACACGCGAAACCGATCCAGAAGACCGCCGTGCTTATCTTGTATCTATTACAGATGCCGGTCGTAAAAAGATCGAAGAAGCTCTTCCAGATCATATCAAAAATATTCAACGCTTGATGCAAGTCTTTAATAGTGGTGAGCAAGCTGAGTTGACAGAACTCTTGAAGAAATTCAAACATATCGCCTAAGCCTACTGCTCAAGACGATTCTGACTCCAAAATCCTCTATTTTGGAGTTTTCATCGTGCATTCTCTTTATCTAATAGATCAAAAAAATATTCCTGACGCTTCTCAGGAATATTTTTATTTATTCTTTCACAAAGACCCATTCCTTCTCTTGCGATAAATCCTCACGATAAGAGAAACCTGCTACTTCTAATGATTTCAGATCTTCTAGATGGATGATTTCTTCCTTCATCATAGCTGTCACCATGGCCCCACGTGCTTTTTTTGAAATCGTCGAGTGAATCTTCAGGGTCCCACCACGATTCTCCATGAATTTGATCCGAATCATTCGCTCACGAATGGCTTTTGAAAAGACTTGTTCAAACTCAGAAGACAAAAGAGATAAGATCTGTTCTTCATCTTCTACTGCCTGATCATAGTCCTCTTTCCAGAGTACCTTTAGAGATTTTCCAGCTGGTTTTAGCTTCATCATAAAATCCAAGCGATGGGGAGCAATCCCTTCATAGGCAGGTAGCACACCATATAAAGCAGTCGTGATTAACAAATGCTCCTGCAGATAAGCCTGCTCTTTTTCGGATAAGTCTTGACGCTCGATACTACGATACATAAGGCCATCAAACAGTTCCAAAGCAGGATAGGTTTTAGCACTCCCAGCTAACAGAGCCCCAATTCTTTCCTTTTCTACTAGAGCTCTTTCCTCTGAGATCCCGTAAAAGGTCGCTAATTCTGTTAGCGAGAATTGATTCATAGCTTGAAGGATGGTTTTTGTCTTCTCTGACAAGGGTTGGGGCTCGACGATACGAGCCTGTTCGTTCAGTTCTTTGGCGGATGGAATTAATAGTTTCATAGGTCTATTGTACCATATTTTTCAAATTTTCTTGACAGGAGTTTTTATTAATGTTATTATCTAGTTATGAAAACTAGATTAAAGAAAGGTGAAGATTTCGTGGCCACTTTTTCCTATCCAACGTGGGAGCAACTGCCTGAGCTAGACCTCTATCTTGATCAGGTCCTACTTTATGTCAATAAAACCTGTGCACCTGTTCTCTCTTCTTCAGACAAGGGCTTGACGGCTGCCATGATCAACAATTACGTAAAACATGGCTATGTCGAAAAACCAGATAAGAAGAAATACCAGCGTAGACAGGTGGCTCGCTTGATCGCTATTACAACCTTAAAAACGGTCTTTTCTATTCAGGAGATCGCTTCTACCTTAAATTTCTTGCAGGACCAGGCAAGCTCTGATCTTCTCTATAATAGCTTTGTTGCTTATCTAAATGATCAAAAAGAGCCGATCGCTCCTATCATTCGCTCTGCCTGTCAGACGGTTCAACTTTATCTTGAAACCCTGACTTATATTCAACCAGTAAAAACGGAGGAAGAAACTGATGAATTACACCATGAAACTAAGTAAAAAATTATCCTTTGAAGAAGAGATCGCCAATAGCGTAACCCATGCTGTTGGCGCCCTCCTCATGCTGATCTTGCTTCCGATCTCTGCAGTCTATAGCTTTGAACAACACGGTCTGCTTAGCGCCTTTGGGACTTCTATCTTTGTTATTAGTCTCTTTTTGATGTTTCTGTCTTCGACCGTCTACCATGCCATGTCTTACGATTCACCTCAAAAGTATGTACTTCGCATTATCGACCATTCCATGATCTACATTGCGATCGCAGGTAGTTACACACCAGTTGTCCTCACCTTGATGAACAACTGGATGGGCTACAGCATTATCTTGATCCAATGGGGGACCACCATCTTTGGTATTCTCTACAAAATCTTTGCCAAAAAAGTCAATGAAAAGTTCAGTCTCGCTCTTTACTTGATCATGGGCTGGTTGGTTATCTTTATTATTCCCCAAATCGTAAGCCAAACCAATCCGATCTTCTGGGGTCTCATGCTCATGGGCGGTCTGTGCTACACGGTTGGAGCTGGCTTTTATGCCAAGAAAAAACCATATTTCCATATGATTTGGCACCTTTTCATCCTTGCCGCTTCTGCCCTTCAGTATTTAGCCATTGTTTACTTTATGTAATACTGCCGCCACTCTTCGGAGTGGTTTTTTTGTGATTTTTTCTGTACAATAGAAAAAAACTGTATGGGGACAGTCAGGATGAAGACGAGCAAATACCAACAAATTATCGATTTCTTAAAAAAAGCTATTCAACAAGGCCAGCTCGAAACCGGACAGAAAATTCCTTCTGTTCGTCAGTTAGCCAGTCTATTTTCTTGTAGTAAGGACACGGTGCAACGAGCCTTGCTGGACTTGACTTACCAGCACTTCCTCTATGCTAAGCCTCAAAGTGGCTACTATGTTTTGGAGCAAGAACCTAATCGACATGAGGATCTTCCACTAAAATTAGAGAAAGACCGCAACCAGGCTTTTGAGGACTTCCGAACCTGTATCAACGAAACCTTGATTGGACGGGAGAATTATCTCTTTAATAACTTTTCGGACCAATCAGGCTTACTCGAAGTACGCCAATCCATTCAAGGCTTATTGAAGGAAGAAGGTATTTATACGACTGCAGATCAGATTGTTTTGACTGCTGGTACTCAGCAGGCGCTTAATATCCTCAGCCAGATTGACTTTCCCAATAAAAAGTCTCAAATCTTGATCGAGCAACCGACTTATCATCGGATGAACCAACTCTTAGATTCGCAGCAACTTGCCTACCGTACCATTCAACGTAATTTAACGGGGATTGATCTCGAGAAACTTGAAGAGATTTTCAAAAGTGGTCATATCAAATTCTTCTACACAATCCCTCGTTTTCACTATCCGCTTGGTCATAGCTATTCGTCCAAGCAGAAAGAAGCGATCTTGCAACTAGCTGACCAATATGATGTCTACCTTGTTGAGGACGACTATTTGGGAGATCTTGATGGCAGCAATGCTCCATCTTTTCATTATTTGGATCAAAAGGATCGAGTCATCTATATCAAATCTTTTTCGACCAATCTCTTTTCTGCTCTTCGCATCACTTCTACGATCCTTCCCCAAGACCTTCTAAAGCCAGTCTTGACCTATAAGACGATCCTGGACTATGATAGCAATCTAATCATGCAAAAGGCCTTAAGTCTCTACATTGATAATGGTATGTATCTGACCAATAAAAAACGACTCCTAGCCAGAAAAAAAGAGGAAGAAGAAAGATTGAAGACCTTGATGGATCAGTCTTCTCTTCTCCCTCATCTGACCCTGACCCACGATGGGATCCTACTAGATCTTCATCAGGTCAAATCTCTTGCTGCCTTAAAACACAGTGGACTCCCGCTTGATTTCTTTGAAGCAGCCTACATCACTTCTTGTCCTTATCAACTCGCTAAGATTAAATCAGCAGATGTGGCCAATGTTTTACCAAAGCTGACGACTTTTTTTGAAAGAGAAACCCTCGTATAAACTATACGAGGGTCTTTCTTATTTCTTCAATTGCTCATAGATCAGTTTGGCATTTTGAAGACCGATCCGATAATCGAGACGAATTAGGCGAATCGCTTCCATCTCTGGTTCTTTGAGGTACTTCTCTCTTTGTTCCTTGGAAATACTACCTGGTTTTAGAAGATAGTGGGTGAATTGATTTCTGACTTTATTGAGCTCAACTTGAAGGGTGAAATAAAGTCCAAATAAGACAATGACAACTCCCATCAGGATCAGATCGTTTGACATGGTGTATGCTCCCTTTTTCTGTTCTTTTCTATATTTTACAGCTTTCAAGAAAGAAAAACAAGAGAGTGGGACAGAAATCGATAATTCGTTAGAATTCGATTTCGTCGTCCCACCTCCGCACAGTTGAGTTGGGCTGTAAAAGCTGATGAAATCAGCGTAGTAGAGCCCACTCAACCACTACGTCTTGCTCGACAATCCAAAAATAATTGAGAGGCTAGGACTTTTGTCCCAGCCTCCTTGTTTGTCCTTATTTCATCATACCGGCCTGAAGGTCATACATTTTCTTATACGTTCCTCCTAGAGCAATGAGTTGGTCGTGATTGCCCGATTCGATGATTTTTCCCTTATCTAGAACATAGATGCAATCGGCATCTTGGATGGTAGAAAGACGATGGGCAATGGCAATGGTTGTCCGCCCTTGGCGCATCTTCTTCAAAGAGTTTTGGATCATCTCTTCCGTCTCTTGGTCGATATTGGCAGTGGCCTCATCCAAAATGAGGATCTTAGGCTGGGCAGCAATGGTCCGGGCAAAAGCCAGAAGCTGACGCTGACCGGTCGATAAGGTAGAACCCCGCTCTGTTACCGGATGATCATAGCCACCAGGTAGACTCTCAATAAAGTCTGCTACATCCACAAATGCAGCTGCTTGTCGGATTTCCTCATTTGTCAGTTCTTCATGGTACATCCGTATATTAGAAGCAATGGTTCCATGATAGAGGAAGGGTTCCTGCAACACTAGACCAATGGACTTGCGCAAGGCTTCCTGGCTGTAGTCCTTGATATCCTGTCCATCAATCAAGATCTGGCCACGATCAAATTCATAAAAGCGCATGAAGAGATTGATAATAGAAGATTTACCAGAACCAGTATGACCAACAAAAGCGATGGTTTGTCCGTTTTTGACCTCAAAGGAGATCTCTTTTAGGACATCCCGTTTGCTATCATAAGAAAAAGATACATGCTCAAAACGAATATCCCCCCGCTCGATCTCTTTCAGGCTACCAGCTTGCTTGGGTTCATAGTCGTCTCGATCCATCATCTCAAAGACACGACCTGCAGAAATGGTTGAGGTCTGCAAGGTTGCAAAATTTTGGGTGACATCAATCAAGGGCTGGAAAAGCTGGTTAACATATTGGATAAAGGCATAGATAAGACCTGCCGTAAAGCCAGAGGACTGCCAATTTAGGCCGAAAAAGGTTAGAATAACCGCATAAGCCAGGACCTGTAACAGGGTCATAGCTGGCCTCAAAAAGAGGGAATTGACATCCACAGATCGGTTGGCATAGTCCAAATGTTCCCCATTAATCTGTTCGAATTCATCCGTCAAACGCTTTTCTTGACGAAAGGCCTGCACGATCCGCATTCCTTCGATAGATTCCGATAATTTCACATTGATATCTGATAATTTTTGTCGGGTCATCTTGACCAAGCGATTGGATAACTTGCGATAGAGACGGATGGAAAACCAAATGATGGGAAGAAAAGGCAGGATCCAAATGGTCAAATGCCAGTCCAAGCTAAACATGGTTACTAGAGTGACTAGAAAGAGTAAAAAGGATGAAACCAGGCTTGAAAAGACCGTAGAAAACATATCTGCGACTGCCTGTGTATCATTGGTCACACGCGAAACAATCGAACCTGCTGCTGTCTGGTCATAAAAGGACATGCCCAACCTTTGAAGATTTTGGAAAATATCTAGACGAATGTCTCTTACGATAGAATTGGATACGCGCGCAAAGGTTAACTGGCTCAGGTAAGTCGCCAGCACACGCCCAATGAATAACCCATAGTAGAGAATCAAAAACTGAAAAGCTGTCAGAACTGGTGAGTCTGTTTCTGTTGGATCCACTAGGTGGTCAATATACCAGCGGGCTGCAAGAGGGATCGCCGTCAATAACAGACTAGTCAGGAAGGTAAAGGCTAAGGCTAGGGCCGTTAACCATTTATAACGCCACATGTAAGTCAAGAGCCGCTTCATCACATGAGCTTCAGATGTTTTCATTCAGCTTTCCCTCCATTTCTTCTGATAATTGTTGGGCTTGGTAGGTTTCATAGTACCAACCTTTTTGAGCCATTAATTCCTCGTGATTTCCTCGCTCCTTGATCTGTCCATTCTCCATTACCAGAATCAAATCCGCATGAACGATCGCTGATAGGCGGTGGGCTGTTATAATCGTTGTTTTCCCCTTGCGTTCCTGCTTCATATTTTCAATGATTTGGTGCTCCGTTTTAGCATCTACTGCCGACAGGGAATCATCCAGAATCAAGATCTCAGGATTCATGACCAAAGCACGACTCATGGCAATCCGTTGCTTTTGCCCGCCAGAAAGAGAGACCCCTCGCTCTCCCAGCACTGTCTCCATCTGGTCTGGCATGGCCAGAATATCCTCATAGACTCCACAAGTTCTCAGAGCCTTCATCACCTCTTCTTCCTTGATCTGTGGATCTGAAAAAGCGACATTCTCGCGAATGGTCATGGCAAAGAGAATCTGATCTTGAGGGACGTAGCCGATCAAGCTTCGAAGATCTTCTAAACGATAGTCTTTGATAGAGATTCCATTGAGCAAGATATCTCCCTGCTCCAAGTCATGCTCTCTAAGCAAGAGACGCAACAAGGTGGTTTTTCCAGATCCAGTTGGTCCTACAATTCCAAGGGTTTGCCCTTTTTCTAAATGAAAGGCAACCTTTTCAAGGACAGGCTCTTTCTCATAGGCGAATTCTTCAATGTCATATTCCAGATCGCCGTTTTGGATTTCTCTGACTGGTTGACTCGGATCTTGGATATCAGGTATTTCTGCTAAAAGTGTCTCAATCCGATCATAGGAGACGCTAGCACGCTGACTAATATTAAACAAGAAGCCCATGGCTTGAAGGGGCCAGACGAGCATATTGAGATAGGTAATAAAGGTTACGATTTGTCCAACCGTCAGGCTCCCTTCCTGAACAAATAGCCCCCCGAAGTAGAGCGTCAAGACATAGGAGAGACCGACAAAAAGAAGAGTGGTCGGATCAAACAAAGCATTGTAACCGGCTGAAGTCATATTCTTTGAGAAGAGCATTTGATTGGTTTTTTCAAAAGCCCGAGTCTCATCTGCCTGAAAGCCAAAGGATTTGGTCACCTTGACTCCTGATACTGATTCCTGAACAAAGTTGTTCAGCTCTGAGAAGCCTTCTTGGGCCTCTTTGAAGGCTTTGTGGTTTTTGCGGCCAATGGCGGAAGTCACTACCACCATAACGGGTAGGGGCAAAATAGCCAAGAGGGTTAAGCGCCAATCAATCATGAAAAACATGCTGACCAGTGTCACCAAGGCTGTCACAGAAGCATCTACAGCAGACATAACACCGCCACCGGCAAACATGGTTACCGCATTGATATCATTAGTAGCATGGGCCATGAGATCCCCTGTCCGATAACGCTGATAAAAAGACGGAGACATGAGCGTAAATTGCTTAAACAAACGGTAACGCAAGATCCGAGCCAACTTATTGGCCGTTCCAAAAATATAGCGTCTCCAGACAAAACGAAGGCCATACATGGCAAGAGCTGCGAGGACCAAAAGAGCGATATCTACAACTAACTGGCCCAGCGTCAGCCTTCTTTTATCGATCAAATCGATCACAAGTCCCATGATTCTTGGAGGAATGAGATTTAAAAAACTAACCAAGATCAAAGACCCTATCCCGATCAAGTATCGCTTCTTCTCTAAATTAAAAAACCAAGATAATTTCCTCAACAGATTCATCTTATTTCCCCTTTTTTGTGAGTTGCCAACTACTATCCACTAGAGCAAACAACTCCTCATCAGCAATTGTTCCATCTAAGGGGATACTCACCCAATATTTTTTATTCATATGAAAAGCTGGATAAATCCCCTTCTGCTGGATGAAATGGGCTACTTGATCAGACTTAACATTCAAAACTTCTATTTTCCCAGACTTGCTAGCATCCAGTTTTTTCCAATCAATGGTCATAAAGACACCATACCACTTGAGGGTGTCTCGGTGGCGAATAGCGCCGGATTCCGGAGATCTTTCCCACAAATACTCAATCGTTCCCTGATAGTGCAGGGAGATATAGGCCATGAGACGCTTGGCTTGAGGATAGAGAAATTCTTCTACCTCAAAACAAGCTTGGCGGATCCTTGCAAGACTTTCCTGACAAGCTTCTCTGACTTGGCCAACGAAATTTCCTTGTAGCTGTTCCAGATGGATCTGGATATACTCGTCCCCTGTATCCTGATCATAGACCTGAAAAGAAATCTTCCGGTCGCAGACCTGGACATTTAAGAGAAAAGTGTCCGATAAGACGGGACACTGGTACTCATAGCCTGCCCCTCTCTTTTCAAATCCGTAAGCCAATCCCTTTTCTGGCTGAAAAGTGTACCGGTCAAAATAATGCTCTAAAAACATTTTCTCTCCCTTATTCATTTTTGCACTAGAAGAGGTTGGAAACAACGTCCCCAACCTTGATAACAGATCCTCAAAACTACCTAAAGCAGCAATCGATTCTTCTTTAAAACACGATGCGCGTGCCATGCAGTTGACAAACGCCCAATTGCTCCAAAAAGAGCTGACGATTATCAAGGGTCACACCCCCACCTGGCAGGATCTGAATCTTTTCCTTAGCCGCATCTAATAAACGATGATAGTGTGCAAAACGTTGCTCTAGTGGGTCACCTGGACTTCCGGCTCGTGTTAAAATACGGGCCACACCCTGATCAGAAAGCCACTCAATCGCTTCTAGCTGATCTGTATGAGATAACTCATCAAAGGCCATATGAAAGACCACCTCTGCCTCTCCACAGGCTGCTAGTAAAAGCTGCATGATCCTCTGGTCCAACTTTCGATCGCTCGTCAGCACTCCCAGCACAAAAGAAGTAACCCCTATTTCTTTCGCAGCACGAATATCCGTCAGCATAGCTTCGACTTCCAGATCAGTGTAGACAAAATCGCCACCACGGGGTCGGATAATGACACATAGATCCACAGACTTCTCTCTTGTCAGTTTGATTGCTTCATTGATCACACCTATACTAGGTGTGGTCCCTCCTACTGCCAGGTTATCGCACAGTTCAATGCGACCTGCCCCAGCAGCAATCGCCTTATCAATATAAGTTAAATTCTCTGCACAAAATTCAAAGACAAGCATGACAACTCCAATTACAAAGACTTAAAACAAGGATATACTAACGGTTACCTTCGCATTGCCATTTTCCACTCTCGCTTTTGAGATGCTATAGCCTGCTTGAGGGATATCAAGGGTGATTTGATCACCATTCACTGTGAAGCCGCCTCCATTTTGATTGGATTGATCCTTCAAATAGTTGAGAACCAAGAATTTTGGAATGGGCATTTTCCCTAATTTAGCACCGGTCACGGTCAAATTCATGACATTGTTTTCAACTTGACCGGTCATGGTTAAATCTAGATAGCTATCAACTGGCCCTAATGATACAGGAACTTTGACATGAAGGTCATTGCCATCCATTCCTAATGCCATCTTTTGATAGTCAGAATTGTCAAGGGCGGATCCAGCACTTGTTTTTACGACCTGACTCAATTGCACTGAATTGAGACTTAGCTCAGTTGAGAGCCCTTCAGTGCTCACAGAGGCATTTGAAACAGCATTTTGAGCCAACTCAATCAAAGAACTCCCTGCCTGCACATTTCTCAGTTGCTCCCCTTCAGGGATAGAGCCAGGGACCAATAAGATCACTAATAAAATAAATAAAACGATCACCATGCCAATCAGGCGTCTTATCCACTTAAACATCTGCTCCTCCGATACATGAAAAGTTGTATTCTTATTGTACCCTAAATCTAAAGAAATTGCGACTAAGAGGGGCCTTTACAAAGCAAAAGAGAGCGTGGGACAGAAATCGGTAATTCGTTAGAATTCGATTTCGTCGTCCCACCTCCGCACAGTTGAGTAGGGCTGTAAAAGCTGATGAAATCAGCGTAGTAGAGCCCACTCAACCACTGCGTCTTACTCGACAATCCAAAAACAATTGAGAGGCTAGGACTTTTGTCCCAACCTCTCTTTGTGCATTATTTAGATTTAATGTAGTTAACACCATCTGCTTTTGGTGCGACTGCTTGTCCGAAGAAGGCTGCCAAGACAACCATGGTCAAGACGTAAGGCGCAATTTGCAAGTAGATGGATGGGATACCTTTAAGCAAAGGCAATTGATTCCCGATAACAGCCAAACTTTGCGAAGCTCCAAAGAAGAGACTAGCCAGCATGGCCCCGATTGGGTTCCATTTCCCGAAAATCATAGCTGCGAGGGCAATGAACCCAGGACCAACAATAGTAGTCACCGCAAAGTTAACGGAAATAGATTGAGCGTATATGGCTCCTCCAATACCAGCTAGGGCACCTGAGATCATCACTCCTAAGTAGCGCATTTTATAAACATTGATTCCCAATGTATCTGCTGCTTGTGGGTGTTCCCCAACTGAACGAAGACGCAATCCAAATTTTGTCTTGAACATGATAAACCAAGCAAAGAATGAAAAGAGAATCGCAACCCAGCCGATGATGCTGGCATTGTTGAAGAAAATATCCCCAATGACCGGAATTTTAGATAAGACTGGAATTGACGTTTTCCCGAAGGCAACTTTGATATTATCAGTTTGTCCCTTGTTATACATCGCTTTAACAAGGAAGACTGCCAATGGAGGTGCCATCAAGTTCAATACTGTACCTGAGACGATATGGTCAGCACGGAAATGAATGGTTGCCACCGCGTGAATCAAGGAGAAGAGTACTCCAATCCCTGCAGCAACGATCAAGGACAACCATGGTGTCAAACTTCCTAACTCAGGTTCAAAAGTCAAGTTAAAGATAATACCTGAGAAGGCTCCCATAACCATGATTCCTTCTAGACCAACGTTAACAACCCCAGCGTGTTCTGAGTATGCTCCTCCGATACTTGTGAAGATCAGCGGCGCCGCATACACAATCATAGAGGAAACAAGAATACTTAAAATCGTTACAATACTCATTAGTTTGCTCCTCCTTTTTTAGCTGAACGCATCGAGATCATCTTTTCAATAATGTAGTGAGCACATACGAAGAAGATAATGGATGCTGTCACAATTTGAACGACTTCTTCAGGGATGGCAGCTGGCTTCATACCAACTCCCCCAATTTGAAGTGCTCCAAACAAGAAGGCAGCAAATGGAATACCAATTGGTGAATTCATCGCAAGAAGGGCAACGGCCATTCCGTTAAATCCAACACTCATTGAGCTGGTTTGAACGTAGACATTTGAGTAAATACCTAGACCTTCTGCTACCCCACCGATACCAGCAAGAGCACCAGAAATGATCATAGAAAGGATAATGGTCCGTTTTGCAGACATCCCAGCATATTCTGCCGCATTCGCATTGAGACCAACGGCACGGATTTCAAAACCAAGTGTTGTTTTCTTCATCAAGAACCAGATGACCACCACTGCGATGATGGCAAAAAAGATCCCGATGTTCATTTGTGATTTGTCTGTCAAATTACGCAACCACTCCGTTTGGTAGACAGCGTTAGCTCCCACATCAATGGTTGAGTCCTTATTTTTCATCAAGGAAGCTGGGAAGCTATGAATCAAGGCATTCCCACCATAGAGAACAATGTAGTTCATCATAATGGTGATAATGACCTCACTGGTTCCGAGATAGGCACGAAGGAAACCAGGAATCGCTCCAATAAATCCACCTGCGATAGCCGCAATCAAAACGGTCATCGGAATCATCAGTAAGCGAGGCATATTTGGGAAGGAAAGGGCAAACCAAGTCGCCATGATCCATCCTGCAAAAGCCTGACCAGGAAGTCCAACGTTAAAGAAGCCGGCCCGGCTAGCTACCGAAAATCCAAGAGCAACTAAAATCAGTGGCCCCATAGCACGGGAAATATTACCCCAACTCTTAATCGAACCAAAGGCTTTCTTAAACAGCAATTCATATCCCCAAAGGGCATCATAGCTGAAGGCCCACATAATAATGGCACCTAAGACCAGTCCTAAAAGGACAGACACCAATGGAACGGCAATTTGTTTTAAATTCTTATTCATTTGATGCTCCCTCCTTTACTTGTCCTCCTGCCATGAGGATTCCAAGTTCTTGCTTATTCGTTGTTTCAGGGGTTACGATCCCTTGGATCTTCCCATCATGAATAACTGCAATACGGTCAGAAACATTCAAAATTTCATCTAATTCAAAGCTGACAACCAGAACGGCTTTTCCATTATCCCGTTCTTGAATCAAACGTTTGTGGATATATTCGATCGCTCCAACGTCCAATCCACGAGTCGGCTGGCTGACGATTAAGAGATCTGGATCGCGATCGATTTCGCGAGCGATAATGGCTTTTTGCTGGTTCCCTCCTGAGAGAGCCTTAGCAGGTACCACTTCACTGGCTGCACGAACGTCAAACTCTTCCATCAACTTCTTGGCATAAGAGGTAATATTTGGATAATTTAAAATACCATTCTTGCTAAGAGGTTCTTTGTAGTAAGTTTGAAGAGCCATGTTTTCAGAGATCATCATATCAAGGACCAAACCATCCCGGTGACGGTCTTCAGGGACGTGCCCTACCTTCATTTCTGTGATTTGACGTGGACGTAGTCCTACAACATCCTTGCCTTTAATCTTAATTGAACCCGATTTTACCTTCCGTAGACCTGTAATGGCTTGGATCAACTCAGACTGACCATTTCCATCAATCCCTGCGATCCCAACGACTTCACCAGCACGAAGTTCCAGTGACAAATTCTTAACAGCTGGGACACCACGGTTTTCGTTTACAACCAAGTTTTCGATCGACAAGACCACTTCTTTCGGTTGAGAAGGACCTTTTTCAGTCTTAAAGGAAACAGAACGGCCGACCATCATTTCGGCCAAGTCTTGGTTAGTAGCTCCACCAATCTCTACTGTCTCAATAGATTTCCCACGGCGAATAACCGTTACGCGGTCTGAAACAGCACGGATTTCATCCAACTTGTGCGTAATCAAGATAATGGATTTTCCTTCATTCGCCAAGTTCTTCATGATTGTCATCAATTCTTCGATTTCAGCTGGTGTCAACACTGCAGTTGGTTCATCGAAGATCAGGATGTCGGCTCCACGATAAAGCGTCTTTAAGATTTCCACACGTTGCTGCGCACCAACGGAAATATCCTCAACTTTAGCATGTGGATCTACTGCCAAGCCATATTTTTTAGACAAATCAAGGATATCTTGGCTGGCTTTTTTAAGGTCCAAAACACCATGTTTAGTGGTTTCAGAACCAAGGATGATATTTTCAACAACAGTGAAGGCTTCAACCAACATAAAGTGTTGGTGCACCATTCCAATTCCTAAAGAAGCTGCTTTTGAAGGTGAGTCTAGGTTAACAGTATTTCCATTTACCACAATGTCTCCGCTTGTTGGTTCCAACAAACCAGCCAGCATATTCATAAGGGTAGATTTCCCTGCACCATTTTCTCCAAGAAGTGCATGGATTTCACCTTTGCGCAACTGAAGATTAATCTTATCATTTGCTACAAAGTCACCAAATTTTTTGGTAATCTCACGCATTTCGATGACATATTCATGTGTCATGTGGGTGTTTTCCTTTCAAAATTTTTTATTTCAATAAAATCTGCTAGAGAACTAACAGATTTTATTGAGACAAAAATGTCTCACTTTAAAAGAAACGGCCCTTAAAGGGAGGGCCGCCCAATCAAATATTATTTTTCAGGAACTTTAAGAGATCCATCAAGGATTTTAGCTTTGGCATCTTCGACAGCTTTTTTAGCATCTGCAGAAAGGTTGTCAGTTGTCAAATCAACTCCACCATCTTTCAAGCTATAAGTAATCACTTTACCGCCAGGGAATTTACCGTCAGCAGCTTTCTTAGCCAAGTCTTTTACAGATTCTCCGACTTTCTTCAAGCTTGAAGCCAAGACAAAGTTAGATTTTTTACCATCTTTAGAAGTGTATTCACCTTCAGCTTTTTGGTCACGGTCCACACCAAGAACCCAAACTTTTTCGTCTTCATTTTTCTTCTCGTTCAAGTCTTTTGCTTCAGAGAAGACACCTGCTCCAGTACCACCAGCTACTTGATAGATAACGTCAGCACCTGCAGCGTATTGTGCAGCAGCAATTGTTTTACCTTTAGCAGCGTCACCGAATGAACCAGCGTAGTCTACTTGAACTTTGATAGATGGGTCAACAGATTTAACACCAGCTTCAAATCCAGCGCGGAAACGAGTGATAACTTCACTTTCCATACCACCTACAAAACCAACTTGTTTAGTTTTTGTAGTTTTCGCAGCAGCGATACCAGCAAGGTAACCAGCTTCGTTGTCGGCAAAGACAGCAGATGCTACGTTCTTTTTACCTTCAATACGGTCGTCAATGATAACAAAGTTTGTTTCTTCGTTGTCAGAAGCCGCTTTTTCTACTGCATCACGCAAGGCAAAACCAACACCAAAGATCAATTTGTAGTCGTTAGAAACAGCTTCATCAAGGTTTGTCGCATATTGAGATTCATCTGTTGATTGGAAGTAGTCAAATCCGTTCCCTTTAGAAAGACCGTTTTCTTTCCCCCAAGCTTGCAAACCTTCCCAAGCAGATTGGTTGAATGATTTGTCATCCACACCACCAGTATCGGTAACGATAGCAGCTTTCAAATCAGTTTTTGATTCTGAGTTTGCGCTATCTTTTTTAGACGCACGATTTCCACATGCTGCAAGTCCGATAGCAGCGACAGTTACTAGACCAAGGCCTAGCCATTGTTTCTTGTTCATTACTGAACCTCCTAAATTATTGTGCAACATTGTTGCGAAGTATTGAAAGGGTCAAAAGACCGCCTCACAGAACTATTAAGTCAGGTCTGTAAAGGAATATGGAAGTAATTCCTTGACCGTCATCACGACCGTCGATTTATCTTTAGATACTAAGGTTACAGGAAGGTCTGGCTCAAAAAATTCAGCCATGACCTGGCGACAAGCACCACATGGAGAGATGGGCTTTTCTGTTTGCCCGTAGATAATGAGCTCTTGAAACTCACGAGCTCCTTCAGAAACAGCTTTAAAAATGGCTGTCCGTTCTCCACAGTTGGTTAAACCAAAACTGGCATTTTCGATATTGACACCTGTATAGATTTCGCCATCCTTCGTTAGCAGTACAGCTCCAATTGGGAAATGAGAGTAAGGCACATAGGCTTGTTTACTCACTTCAACTGCTAAGTTGATCAACTCAGTAGTCGCCATGAGCCACCCTTCCTTCCATGATGGCTACACCAGAAGAAGTCCCGATACGGGTCGCACCTGCTTCGATAAAAGCAAGAGCATCTTCATAAGAGCGAGCACCACCAGAAGCTTTAACACCCATGTCGGGTCCAACAGTTTGACGCATTAAGGCCACATCTTCAACCGTTGCTCCTCCAGTTGAGAAGCCAGTTGAAGTCTTCACAAAGTCTGCGCCAGCTAACTTAGCGATTTGACAAGCAACGATCTTTTCATCATCTGTTAAGAGACAAGTCTCAATGATGACTTTGACCAGCTTATCACCGCTCGCTTCGACTACAGCTTGGATATCTTCTTCAACTAGTGCTAAATTCTTAGACTTAAGAGCCCCAATATTAATGACCATGTCAATCTCATCGGCACCGTTTTGAATAGCATTTTTTGTTTCACACGCTTTGACAAATGGTGTATTTGCTCCTAAAGGAAAACCAATGACGGTACAAACTTTAACGTCTGAATCGCGCAAGCCCTCAGTCGCAAAATTCACCCATGTCGGGTTCACACAGACACTCGCAAAATCATAAGCCTTAGCTTCTTCGATTAGCTTTTCGATCTGTTCTTGTTGCGCATCTGGTTTTAAAAGAGTGTGATCGATATATTTATTTAACTTCATACAATCTCCTGAGCTGCTTAAGATATTATTTCAATAATTTCTTTAACGCTTTCAGCCCTTTCTAGTATTTTAACATTTTTTTTGAATTCTGTAACTCTTTCTTGTGAATTTTTTTCATTCATGAAAATGCGGGCAATGCGTTCCCCTTTTTTGACGTGCTCTCCCACTTTTTTGTCAAACACAATCCCTGTTTCATAATCGAGGGGATCTGATTTGACAGCACGACCAGCACCCAGGCGCATAGCAAACAAACCAAACTCCATGGCAGGTAAAGCAGCAATGACGCCATCTTGGTCCGCTGTTACTTCAAGGACCTGATCCACTTTAACGGGACGATGCAAATCTTCTAAGTCTCCACCTTGAGCCACAACCATTTCTTCAAACTTCGCTAAAGCCTGACCATTTTTCAAGTGTTCATGGATGGCTTCAATCGATTGATCTACATTGGCCAATTTCAACATGATTTGCGCTAATTCACAAATAAACTCTGTGACATCAGCACGCCCCTGTCCTTTCAGAATATCCAGGGCTTCCAAAATCTCTAAACGATTGCCAATACTGGTTCCCAATGGTTGGCTCATATCTGTAATAACAGCGATGGTTTTCCGACCCACTGCATTTCCAAGATCCACCATGGTACGTGCTAAGCGACGAGCATCCTCAATATTCTTCATGAAGGCACCCTCGCCCACTGTCACGTCCAAAAGAATGGCATCCGCACCAGCAGCAATTTTCTTACTCATGACGGAGCTAGCAATCAAAGGAATGGTGTCCACTGTCGCTGTCACATCACGCAGAGCATACAAGAGTTTGTCTGCTTTTACGAGTTGGTCGGATTGACCAATGACCGATAAGCCGATCTCCTGCACCTGCTGGATAAATTCCTCTTGGGTCCGTTCAATCTGGAAACCTTTAATGGATTCCAACTTATCGATGGTCCCACCTGTGTGGCCTAAGCCACGACCACTCATTTTAGCAACCGGCACACCAAAACTAGCAACTAAAGGCACCAAGACCAAGGTCACCTTGTCTCCCACACCACCTGTCGAGTGTTTGTCCACCTTGATCCCTGGAATAGCTGACAGATCAAACTGTTGCCCTGTTTGAACCATCTTCATGGTCATATGGGAGATTTCTTCCGTCGTCATCCCTTTAAAATAAACAGCCATAGCAAAAGCGGACATTTGGTAATCTGGTACTGTTCCAGCCACATAGCCCTCAATCAGCCATTCAATTTCTTCCTTGTTTAAGGCAAGACCATCTCTTTTTTTCTGAATGATATCTACTGCTCTCATGATTCTTTCTCACTTCTTAAAATATAATAGCCTTTGTCTTTTTTTACTGTCTCACAATTGCCAAACGTCTCTTCCATCTTGGCCTTAGCACTTGGAGCCCCTTGTTTTTTCTGAATGACAATGGTCAAGTCTCCACCTGGTTTCAAATGTTCAAAACTGCCGGTGATCACTTGGTGAACCACTTTCTTACCAGCTCGGATCGGAGGATTACTGATCACATGGTCAAAGACCCCTTCTACTGCTTCATAGACATCCGAAGAAAAGATCTGAGCTTCCACGCCATTTCGGCTGGCATTTTTCTTAGCCAAGTCTAGCGCCCGCTCATTGACATCGACCATGGTCACTGCGACTCCCTGGGCTTTAGCCAGAGAGAGGCCGATCGGACCATAGCCACAGCCTACATCGAGGACACTTTCTCCTTCTTGAAAATCCAAGGTTGATAAGAGCACCTGGCTTCCATAGTCAATCATTTTTTTACTAAAGACGCCGGCGTCCGTATAGAAATTCATCTTTTGCCCCAATAAAACAACAGCCAGATCATGAATATCATGGGCTGCATCTGGGTTTACATCGAAATACATTTTACTCATATGTTCATTTTAACATAATTCAATGGTTTTTTAAATCGTTTACATGACCTCTAAAAATTGGTATACTAAAGACTACAATAGGAGTGACATATGGACAAAGAATTTCTACATTTTGAAAAAATTAATCGAGAAACCTGGCAAAATCTGCACCGCAAAACCACCCCACCACTCTCCCAAACAGAGCTCAATTCTATTAAGAGTTTTAACGACCGTATCAACCTCCAGGATGTACGTGACGTCTACCTGCCTTTGACAAACCTAATTGGAATCTACAAGCGTTCCAAAGAAGATTTGGCCTTTTCAAAAGGTATTTTTCTCCAAAAAAACAGTGAACGACAACCTTTTATCATTGGAGTTTCTGGGAGTGTTGCTGTTGGGAAATCCACCACCAGCCGTCTTCTTCAAATCCTCCTCTCTCGGACCTTTGAAGGCTCGACAGTGGAATTAGTAACAACGGATGGCTTCCTCTATCCAAATGCTATCTTAAAAGAACAAGAGATCCTCAATCGAAAAGGATTTCCGGAAAGCTATGATATGGAATTGCTCCTTGATTTTCTTAATCAAATTAAAAACAACAAGAGCGTAGAAATCCCTGTCTATTCCCACGAAATTTACGATATTGTCCCAGATGAGAAGCAAACCATTTTACCGGCTGATTTTGTCATTGTAGAAGGGATCAATGTCTTTCAAAATCCGCAAAATGACAGTCTCTATATGACCGATTTCTTTGATTTTTCAATCTATGTGGATGCCGCAGTTGATGATATCGAATCTTGGTATCTCGATCGCTTCCAAAAACTCCTTACATTAGCTCAGAATGATCCCAATAACTACTACTATCGATTTACAGAGCAACCCCTAGAAGAAGTTTTAAGCATGGCCCATCAGGTCTGGGAATCCATTAATTTAGTCAACTTGCAACATTACATCCAACCAACCAGAAACCGGGCTGATCTGATTCTCCATAAAGCAACCAACCATGAAATCGACGAAATTTATCTCAAACGCTAGAGAAAATGGCCTTTTAACGGTACTTTTTTAAGGAAAAGCTATTTTAGGCTTGTCAAATCTTAACTTTTCATATATAATGAGATAGTTAGATTATCAATGGAGGTGAATAACTTGGCAAACATTAAATCAGCTATCAAACGCGCTGAATTGAACGTTAAACAAAACGAAAAAAACTCAGCTCAAAAATCAGCTATGCGTACTGCAATCAAAGCTTTTGAAGCAAACCCATCTGAAGAACTTTACCGCGCTGCTAGCTCAGCTATCGATAAAGCAGAAACTAAAGGTTTGATCCACAAGAACAAAGCTAGCCGTGATAAAGCACGTCTTGCAGCGAAACTTGGTTAATCAAGAACAGCATAAAAATCAAGCTCTCCGGAGCTTTTTTTGTGCCTAATTTTTTGAGAGGTGCTTATGAAAATCGTTATTATCGGCTATTCTGGATCTGGAAAATCTACCTTGGCTGAAAACTTAGCTCGCTACTACTCCATTCCCAAGCTCCATATGGACACCCTTCAATTTCAACCGGGCTGGATAGACAGTGACCGGGATTGGATGGAGAAAGAGATGAGACAGTTTCTCAGCGATCATAGAGACTGGGTCATTGATGGCAATTACTCTTGGTGCTGCTATGAGGAAAGAATGGAGCAAGCCGACCAGATTATCTTTCTCAACTTCTCTCGTTGGAACTGCCTCTTTAGAGCCTGGAAACGATACCGCCGTTATAAAGGCCGAGTCCGTGAGAGTATGGCGGCAGGTTGCCCCGAACGCTTTGACTGGGAATTCATCCGTTGGATCCTTTGGGACGGTCGCCAAGCTAGACAGGTCACACGCTATCAGACTATCGGCCAAAACTATCCAGACAAATTTCTCTCTCTCAAGAATCAAAAAGAGCTGGATGAGTTTCTAAAAAACATACAATAAAAAGGTTGGGATATCTATCCCAACCTTAAAATGTAGACAAACTATTTTAAAGTAAAATAAATTAAGCGATTCTGATAAGAAATAAAATTGAGTTCAATTTTTTAGATGAATCAAGAAAATACCAAGACTTTCCGCTGTGAGTAAAGTGCCTGAAACAATAACGATTCAGGCACTCGGAATTATTGAGACCTTAGGCTCAATAATTAGTCATGGAACTTCGTAGAAGTTCGCTGACGTCCGTACTCACCTAAGGAAAGTTTTTTATATGACTTTGTCTTCAATCTGAGGTTGGGGTTAAAATCCCCAACCTTTTCTTATTTATCAACGTAATCGCCACCAGTGAAGCCATAGTATTCTTCCAGACTCAAACCTGAGTCAGCAATATCTTGCGCTTCTTTTCCGATATAGCGGAGATGCCAGCTCTCTGGCATGTAACCTGTTACTTTTTCTTTACCTTCCTGGTAACGAACCACAAAGCCATATTTAGCGGCGTTCTTAAGCAACCACTTACTTGGTCCAGGTTCGGTTACCAGATTACCACTGGTATCGATTAAATCAAAGGTCAAACCCGTCTGGTGTTCACTATAACCCGGTCTTGCAGAATAACGATCGGCGGCTTCCTGACCATCTTGATTGACATAGTTTTGGTAGAGGCCAACTTGGGTGTCGTAGCTACGAAAACCACTATATTGATCACTGATCGGATAACCTTCTGCCTGCATGGCTGCGATCAATTCATGAAGGGCTGAAACAGCTTCAGGATCTTCACCTGGGTTAAAGTCAGGCGACAAGGGATAATGTTTGTTGGCGATCATCACCTCACCATATTTCCCTTTGACACTATAGTAAGAACCATTATAGCTCACACCAGAGTCCACTTTCACATCTGACTTACCAGCTTTTGAAGACTCTTCTTTTCCTGTCTCTTTTGACGTATCCTTTGCAGAAGACGTTTCTTTGGAAGACTTGGTTTGCGTTTGTTTGCTTTCTTCTTTTGCAGAAGATTTAGAACTAGTGGATTGAGATTGGGAGCAAGCTGTCAGGGTTAACAAGGCAACTGTCACCAAAGTTAATTTGGAAAATCTTGCTTTCATGAGGAATCTCCTATGATTCTTTTGTTACGACAATATCCGTAATCACATAACTTGCACCTACTTTTTTCAAGGTGTAGGTCTTGTACTTGCGGTTTTGTGAATCTGGATGGCTATCTGTATAATGCACGGTAAAGTCTTCATAAGTCTTGATCGTTACCACACCATTTTCTTCAGTGACACTTTGAATGTCCAAAGCTCCTGGAGTATAGTAGTCAATTTTAGCCTTTCGAACACCATCACCAGTTGTGAACTCAACCATGTCCTTGTAAGCTTGACTTTGTGTGTCATAGTATTTAGAGTAGGTGTTGTTTCGATTTGAAACGGAGCTAAAGACAGCGTCGCGGTACTCTTTCAAGAACTCTTCCGCCAAGGTCCGATTTTGTTCTTCTTTGGCTGCTTGCGCTTTCTTAGCATCTTGTGCACTCTTGATGCGTTTTAGGGTATCTTTGGCTAGTTTGAGTTCGATCGGGTCGTTCTCACCCTCTTCAATCGTCACCTTAGCTTTTTCAGTTGTATAGGTTTCCCCATTCATGTTGAAGACAGCATGTACTTCAATTTCTTGATAAGGGATGCTATCTACTTCAAAGGTCGTGCTGGTTCCGACTTCTTTGCCGTTGACTACAACCTTCACATCCGTTGGGTTTTCAACTTCATCTGGGAACTCAACTTCTAAATTGCGTTTTTCAGAATTCAACTGCAATTCTAAGTTGTTCTTAGTTGCTTTTTTAGGATTGAGATGGATCTTAGAAGTAACATTTCCGACCTCTGTTTTAGCAGTTAATTCCATTTCTTTTGTATTGTAATGGAAAGAACCAAGATCTGTCACTGCATCTTTCTTCAAGGTTACGGTTTTATTGGCAGCTACTTTTAGTTTGGCTTGGTCCAAATTGGTCTTGACCTTGACTTGCACTGGATAGCTGGCCACACGGTATTCTTGGAAGATTCCAAATTTCTTGTCCGCTTTCTCCAAACCAAAGATCTTGTTTCCAGATTTATCCGTATAGCTACCTTCTCCACCATTATCAATGATCTTGTTCAACTCTGTGCCGATATCGACTCCTTGATCTTCCATGCTGGTGATCAAACTTTCGGCTTCATCCTTTGTCCATTTATCGTTATCAGTTGAAAGCAGGTCTGCTGCTTCGCGATAATCCTTGGTGTCCACTGCCTTAATGAATTTATCTGCAGTCACTTCGACACGTGTTGTAGACTGGAAGTAAAAGAAGGCTGCTACCAAAGCGATCACAAGGACTGCGATAGCAGAAATAATCCCAATTTTCTTCTTGGAAAGTTTCTTACCACTCTTCGTTTTTGGGGCCTTTTGTTTTTTCTGAGCTGGACCGGCTTCTGCGACATTTGGACCAGCAAAGACCTGCGTTTGCTCAGCAGCAAGTGGAGCCGTATACTCTTGAGTTGGCTGTTGCGGCACATATTCCTGTGTTTCTTCTGTTGCATCTGGGGTCGCAAATTCTGCTTCAGGTACAGGTCCTACAAAAAACTCGAAGTTTTGACTTTTAGCCGCAGTAAATTCTTCTGCACTTGGCTTGCGGCCATAGGTTTCTTCAAAATGTTGCAACCAAGCCTGACGAGCTGCTAGAAGTGGATCGACATTCTTCACTTCTTCAACTGGTTCAACCACTGGTTCCTCAACAGGAGCGACTTCCTCTGCTGGGGCATTTCCTGCGATAGACTGAATTTGTTTCAAATCAAATCCACAAGCTTTCCCAGCCATAAACTCTTCTGGTGACGGTTTGCGACCGATCACTTTTTCAAATAATTCAACCCATTTCTTTTGCATGGATCTCTTCTCCCTCATTATAAAATAGGGAAAGTGGGTTCCCCCACCTTCCGTTTTGTGATATTGTTAGAATCCAAAGTTAGAGAAATTTGGAGCACTAGGAATAAATCCTACGGCTACTTGTTCTAAAATACGAGCATTCACATAAATGACAAAGATGGCAATGAGAAGCAAGACAACAGATGATGCTACTAGAAGCAAGAATTTATCTGCTTTAAAGCTTGTCTTGTTCAATCCTTGATGAACGACATAGCATGTTCCAACAAAGAACAAGAAGAAAATAAGGAAGTTTACAAAGCCATAAAATTCATAAACTTTTACAAGACCTACTAAGAAAGCAAGAAGGGCAAGTGGCAAAGTGTAAACAGACAAACGTCCAAACTCTTCAAATGAACGACCGTAACTGTATTCCTTATCTTGAAGAACCACACGACGAACAAAGAATCCAGCTACTTGGAAGGCGTAAAGGCTAAAGAATAGGGAAATCAATGTCAACATAAAGGCACGGAAATCCATTCCATAACCACCTGTAGCTCCACTAGCTGTGAAGAAAGTTGATAGGGTCAAGACAAAAGCAGTCAAGACATACTGTAAAATTCCGTTAAGAGCTTTTGGATTTTCTACAGCAGTTGGACGTTTCAAAGCTGAAAGGAACCAATTCCAGTAACCACCAACGGCTACACCAAATTGACTTGGTTGGGCAGGATAAGGTTGTCCTGGTTGACCTTGGTAAGGAGCTTGTTGATAAGCTGCTTGAGTAGGTTGTTGGTAGGCTTGTTGTGGAGCTTGTTGGAAAGCAGGTCCATTCGCTGGAGCAGCTTGAGGGGCAGGCTCTTGAACTGGAGCTACGACTGGTTCTTCTGTAGGAGCAGTTGGCGCTGCAGGAGCTGCTGGCGCTGCGACAAAGTCTGGGGCTTGTGGGGCTGCTACTGGTTCTTCAACAGGGGCAGTTGGCGCTGCGACAAAGTCTGGGGCTTGTGGAGCTGCTACTGGTTCTTCAACAGGGGCAGTTGGCGCTGCAACAAACTCTGGGGCTTGTGGAGCTGCTACTGGTTCTTCCACAGGGGCAGTTGGTGCTGCGATAAATTCTGGGGCTTGTGGAGTTTCTGGAACCACTACTTCTTCTTGAAATTCTCCTGCAGCCAGTGCTTGAGCAATTTCTTCTGCACTAGCAGAACGACCATTTACGGCTTCGAAATAATCCAGCCAATCTTGTTTTGACATAATGAATCTCCTTAACTATTGTTTATACTAGGGTATTATACAAAATTTCTGAACCATTTTCAATGAAAGACTGGAAAATCCCTGTAATATCTTTTGAAAAACATACAAATTCTACTCATTTTTAGAAATTAGTAAAGAAAGAGGCTGGGAAAAAAGTCCTAGCCTCTCAATTATTTTTGGATTGTCGAGCAAGACGCAGTGGTTGAGTGGGCTCTACTACGCTGATTTCATCAGCTTTTACAGCCCTACTCAACTGTGCGGAGGTGGGACGACGAAATCGAATTCTTAATGAATTACCGATTTCTGTCCCACTCTCTTTTAGGATTCAAATGCATCCATGCCACCTTGGACGTTGGTCACATCATAGCCTTGCTCTTCCAAAAATTGGCAAGCACGTGCTGAGCGTCGACCAGACTTGCAGATGACATAATAGGGATGATCCTTCTCTAATTCCTGGTAGCGATCTGCTAACTCAGATAAGGGAAGAAGACGAACTCCGTCTAAGTGAAGGGCATCATATTCCTCCTGCTCGCGTACATCAAGAACGTGTAAGTCTCCTTTTTGATAAGCTTGGTAAAAGCTTGAAAATGGAATTTCTTTCATGATTTCTCCTATCAGGTATGTTATGGGAGGGTTAGAATTTCATAATGAAAGCCAATAGCCTCTAAAAATCGTAACAAGTCTTGGGTTTTAATAAAGATCGTCTTTTCGTTAGTATTGGGATGGAAAGTCATGATCTCCTCTGACACAATGTCTTTATCGAAATAGACTCGAATATCTTTTTCTCCATTGTTCAATAAACCAAATGGAGAAACCGTACCTGGCGGTAATTGCATTTTTTCAGCTAAAGAATCTGCTGAAGCCATGCGGATCCGGTTGGCTTCCACTTGTTCTTTGAAATCCTCCATATCCAATGGTTTCTGGTCGTCCATGATGAGCAGATAGAATTGGGTTTTCTTCTTGTTGGTCAAAAACATGGACTTGGTCCGAACACCTTCTAAGCCTTCAATGTAAGAATCGGCCTGCTCAGTTGTGAATGCAGGTGGGTGTTCCACCACATCAAATGAAATTCCCAACTCATCTAATTTTTCTTTAACTTGTTGATAAGGGTCCATCTTCGCTCTCCTTTATTTTTGAATGATCTCTTGTACTAAGGTTTGCAATTCTGGAACCACCTCTGCTTCAAACCAAGGATTTTTAGCCATCCAGATTTGATTGCGAGGGGAAGGGTGAACGAGTGGAAAATAGGTTGGCAAATAGTCTTTAAAATGGTGAACGCGTTCGGTTACCTTGCCGCTAACCTTCTCATGAAGGTAGTATGCTTGGGCATATTGTCCAATTAAGAGGGTCAACTCAATATCCGGACACTCCTTGAGAAGTTGAGGGTGCCACTTTTCCGCAAACCCTTTGCGAGGTGGAAGGTCACCAGATTTCCCATGCCCTGGGAAATAAAAGTCCATGGGAATGACCGCAAACAAACCAGAATGGTAAAAGGTATCTTCGTCAACTCCTAACCATTCGCGCAGACGATCACCACTCTTATCCTTCCAGTAAATACCAGCTTCTTCCGTCTTCATCCCTGGAGCTTGTCCGATAATATTGATACGAGCTGTCTTTGGGGCTGCAAAGAGTGGCTCTATCCCTTTCTCTGTATATTCTTTATTTTGAGGATCTGCCATAATGGCTTGTTTAATGCTTTCAATCGTTGACATAAGTCCTCCTTCTATGGAAAAACTCAGCCAGAAAAACTGGCCGAGTAGTGGATTATTTGATTAATTCGTAGATGGCTTCTGCGTAAATAGCTGCTGCACGATAGAGATCTTCAACATCTGCGAATTCATTAGCTTGGTGCATAGTATTGACATAGTCTGGGAACATAGCACCAAAAGCAACGCCACGTTTCAAGAGGCGACCAAAGGTACCACCACCGATCACTTGTTCGTGTCCTTTGAGGCCAGTTTGTTTTTCGTAAACACGCAAGAGAGTGGATACCAATTCGTCATCCATCGGAACATAGTGAGGTGTGTGACCATGAGCGGACAAGCTTACTGTAGCCACTCCTTCGATCTTTTCAAGGGTGGACTTGATGGTTTCAGGATCTGTACCTTGAGGGTAACGGATATTGAGGGCAATAGTATTATCTGCTTGGCTATCATCAAAATGGAAGACACCTGCATTCATGCTCAATGGTCCCATCTTAGCATCTGTATGGGCAATGCCTAATTTTTCACCAGCAAAATCTTCATGAAGAAGTGAAGCTGTCACATGAAGGTAAGCCTTAGCAGCACCACCAAAATCAAATTGGTTCAACAAGAGAGCCAAGTAGGTCGCACCATTAATTCCATCTTCAGGAGTTGATCCATGAGCAGATTTCCCGATAATCGTAACGGTATAGGTTTCTTCATCAACAGTTGAGATTTCATACTTGAGCTGGTGTTCCTTGGCAAAAGCATCTAAGAGGCCAGCAAGATCTGGAAGTTGACCAGAAACGACTGCAGTCGCTGACTCTGGTACCATGTTTTCACGAAGGCCACCTGTAAAGCTATGAAGATGGGCACTTCCTGTGTTGTCATTTCCAAAATGAAGGTACTCAGTGATGTTTCCTTTTTCCCCATTGATGATTGGGAATTCCGCATCTGGTGAGAAGCCAAAATCTGGCTCAGGAAGTCCGACATGTTTGAAATAGTAATCCATGTCGCCCCATCCTGATTCTTCATCCGTACCGACAACAAAGCGCACGCGCTTAGAAACAGGGAGTCCTAGGTCTTTAATGATCTTCAAACCATAGTAGCAGGCCATTGTAGGCCCTTTATCATCAGACGAACCACGCGCATAGAGCTTGCCATCGATAATTTCTGGTTTGTAGGGATCCGTCTTCCAGCCACTACCTGCAGGCACGACGTCCATATGGGCAAAGATCCCAAGCTCTTCTTCTCCTTCACCAAAAGTAAAATGACCGGCATAATTGTCGACATTCTTGGTTTCATAGCCATCACGTTTGGCAATTTCCAAGAATTTTTCAAGAGCTTTTACAGGACCAGGTCCAAAAGGATGCCCTGCATCTGCCTTGCTGTCATCGCGTTCAGAATTGATTTCCAAGAGGCTGTATAAGTCAGCCATCATCTCATCGCGACGTTTTTCTACTTCTGCTTTAAAGTCAACTGTTGTCATGAATTCCTCCTCAATCTTCTATTTGCTAATTGGCTTAGCGTTTGTCAATGATTTCGTCCACTGGTAAGCGATAGCTTGGCTCTACTTTTTCAGCCGCATAGCCAACCGTAATCAAGACTTCCGGACGGAAACGCTCTTCGATGTCCAATACTTCATTGATTTTTGATTTATCAAATCCCAAGATAATATTGGTTCCAATGCCTTGGTCCGTCAAAGCAAGTACCAAGTTCATAGCCACAAGCCCGGCATTCAAAGCCAAGTAATCACTTGTTTGTTGGGCATCATAGCGTGCAAATTCAGCAGGAAGGTTTTGCATAAAGTATTGCAACTGCTCGTCTGTGAAGTTTTTAACCCCACCGACACGCGCAATCTTGCGAGCCCGTTTTTGCAAGTCGGTATCTGTAAAGAGGGCGATGGTCACAGGTGCTTCCATGACTTGATCGTAGTTTGCACCATAGGCTAATTTTGCCAATTCCGCATTTTTTTGACGAACAACCACAAATTTCCAAGGCTGGCTATTGTGGGCGCTAGGGGCCAAGGTTGCGATCTCAATGGCAGTCCGTACATCCTTTGGATCGACCGGTTGGTCAGTGAAATGCTTGATCGCATGGCGTTTTTTATTGAGCTCTAGAAATTTCATAAGCTTCTTCCTTTTCTATTTCTGTTACCTCTATTTTAACACAAAATGAAAGAGCTTGCAGGGTTTTACAGCCTAAGATTGTGAAAAAAGAAGCGGACATTTTGAAGATCCGCTTCTTTTTTATAGGTTGAATACACAAGAGATCCACCTATGATTCATTGGAAAGATTGAAATAGGCAGCTACTTCTTTGGTATAACCGTTTTTCTCAATTAAGCTAGTTAGCAGCTCGATGTTATGGCCCCGATAGTTATCCTCGCGTCTCAACTCTTCGTACATCTCAATAAAGGGAAGACCCTTGTCCTTGGCATCTTGGAGTTCTGCTTCATAGTCATAGGCCACCTTACGAAATTGCAGGTTGGTCACCCCATCTGCTTCGACATCGATCAGAGCATACTGAGCTCTATGGTTTTGAATTGGTTCCCAGTCAAAATAAGGCATGCCAATAGTCCCCGGATTGAGGATCTGTTGGCCCTGACTGCCATAGCGAAGCAACTGCTTGTGAACATGACCGTAGATCGCCAGATCCGTCTGGTCATCCAGCAATTGGTCAAAGTTCTCCGTCGCATTTGCTGGACGCAAGTCTCCACCGTAATTCTTTTCTGGCAAATTGTGGGTCAGTGAAAAACGAATACCATTGACCTCCTTCTTCTCTACCAATGGAAGGGAACGAAGCCAATCGATCCGCTTAGGATCTAGTCCTTCCATGAGGTACTGAGTGAGACGAAGAAGTTGGATCTCCTGCGGATCCTCAAGGCCGTACTCACCATCCAAAGCCTCTAGGACACAATCGTCCCAATTTCCACGAACAGCCGCTGTAATCGGAATCGCATCCAGCAATTCAAAAAGGTCCTCTCTTCCAGGCCCCGGAAGCAAAATGTCCCCTAAAAGCCAGTATTCTGTCGCGCCTTGAGCACGCGCATCCCCAATCACTGCCTCCAGGGCTGTCGTATCTCCGTGGATATCAGATAAAATAGCGATTCGATGGTTCATTTTAAACTCCTTATGATTGGTATGATTCAGAATCCTCCGCCACTTCCATCAATGGACTTGCTTCTTCTTGCTTTCCTTGATGGAGCTTGGCTTGCACTGCCTCCGCCACTGCTCGCGGGATGCCGACTGTGACAATCTCATCTACAGTAGCTTCTTTGATCTTGGTCAGCGACTTGAAGTGCTTCATCAGCAACTGCTTGCGTTTTGGTCCCAAACCTTCGATGCCGTCCAGCTGGGAGGAGAAGGAATTCTTAGACCGAAGCTGGCGGTGGAAAGTGATGGCGAAACGGTGGACTTCATCCTGGATCCGTTGCAGGAGGAAAAATTCCTGCGAGGTCCGAGAAAGTTCGATGACTTGGAGAGGATCACCAAAGAGCAATTCATGGGTTTGGTGCTTGTCATTTTTTTGTAGGCCTGCAATGGGAATATCCAGCCCTAACTCCTCTTGAATGACTTGCTTAGCGATATTAACCTGGCCCTGACCACCATCGATAACGATCAGATCAGGTGGCGTCAGGCCATCCCGCATGACACGGCTGTAGCGTCTGCGAATGACCTCCCGCATGCTGGCATAGTCATCTGGTCCGACAACGGTCTTGATCTTGTACTTGCGATAGTCCTTTTTGCTTGGCTTCCCATTGACAAAGACCACCATGGCTGAGACCGGACTGGTCCCCATGATGTTGGAGTTGTCAAAAGACTCAATGCGCACAGGGGTTGGGATTTGCAGGAGTTTTCCAAGGTTTTCAATGGCACCTTGGGTCTTTTCCATGGATTTTTCAAGGAGATTGAACTTCTGCTCCAGACTGACACGCGCATTCTTGATGGCCAGATTGACCAACTGCTTCTTCTCCCCACGCTGGGGCTTGAGGACCTTGGTATCCACTAGGGCCTTGACAGCTTCCTCATCGATATCCTGAGGGATCAGGATTTCATTGGGGATCAGGTGAGATTTCTCCTGGTAAAACTGCCCTACATAGGTCAAGAAATCCTCGTCCGGATCATTGTAGTAAGGGAAAAGATTGACATCCCGCTCGATCAGCTTGCCCTGACGGACAAAGAAGACCTGCACACACATCCAGCCCTTGTCCACATAGTAGCCAAAGACATCCCTGTTCTGCAAATCCTTGGCCATGACCCGCTGTTTGGTCCGCAAGGTCCCAATAGCCTGGATCAGATCCCGATACTCAGCCGCCCTCTCGAATTCCATGTTTTGCGCAGCGGTAGTCATCTTGACCTTGAGCTCATCGATAATCTTGTCATCCTGCCCTTTTAGGAAATCAGAAACCTCCTGAGCCATGCCCTTGAAATAGGCCTCATCCTTATGGCAGACCGTGTGGGCCATACACTGCCCTAGATGGTAGTAAAAACAGACCTTGGAAGGCGGATTGGTACACTTACGGAATGGGAAAATTCGATCTAAAAGTCGCTTGATCTCATTGGCCGCCCCTACATCCGGATAGGGACCAAAATAGAGGCCACCATCCTTTTTGACCTGGCGCGTGATAATCAGACGCGGATAGCGCTCATTGGTAATCTTGATGAAGGGATAGGACTTATCGTCCTTGAGCATGATATTGTACTTGGGCTTGTTCTCCTTGATGAGGTTAATCTCAAGAAGCAAGGCCTCAATATTGGACTCGGTGACGATAAACTCAAAATCCACAATCTCAGATACCAGCGCTTCCGTCTTGGTATCGTGGCTCCCTCTGAAATAGGACCGCACCCGATTGCGAAGATTCTTGGCCTTCCCCACATAGATGATGGTTCCGTTCTTGTCTTTGTGAATGTAACAGCCCGGACTCATCGGCAAGAGCTCGAGCTTGGATTTAATCAAGTTGTTCATACTCTCTATTATAGCAAAAAAGAGAGGGGTTAGCCTCTCTCTAGTATGTTTGTATTATTGTTATCCACCTTCACCAAGTAAAAAATAATTATTAAATGGTATATCAGACACTCATCCTCAATCTTTTATCTTCACTTGTCCTTTTTAATAGCAAAAAAAGAGGGATCTAAAAGAATCCCCCCTTTGATAATACTTATCCTTTGAGATTAGCCATCTGGAAGATCGGAATCACATAAGGAACAATAGACATCAGGATAGTAAATAACACGAAGAACCAGAACCAGAAGGACGCGAGGGCACGCTGGAAAACTCCCGGTTGAGGTTTATTGGCTTGAATATAAGCCTTGATAGCTGGCCATTTAGTCGCAAGAACCACTATCATGACAATGGAACCAATAGCTAAAACACCAATTTGGAGCCAATTCGCTAGCCCCTCGTCCACATGATAGGCCACATAATGCAAGCCTTGGGAAATCACAAAATTATTGAAAATGTGATAGAAAATAGCCCACCAGATATTGTATTCAAAGGCAATGTAGCCGAAACCTAGACCAATGATACTTGCGAAAAAGAGCTGGTCAAAATTGGCATGGAAGAGACCAAACAAGATAGCCGTCATGACAATAGCAAAAATCTTCCCATACCGTTCCAAGCCTCGCAAGCCGGCCCCACGGAAGAAGAATTCCTCTGTGATAGGACCAAAAAATCCAGCATACAAGAGCATGGTCCATGATCTCTCAATCGTATCACCTAGATCTGGTGTTGGAGAATGAAGGCCAATGGTCTCAAACATGCGCTCAATCACTTGTGTCATCACAGATGAAAAGACTTGAGAAAAGCCAAGAAAGGCGAGAAGAATAAAGAAGACTGAAAGAGTCATCTTACGTCCCTTGTGCTTAAGATCATATTTATAAAGGGCCTTCTTGCGATAGACATTAAAGAGAAAGAGTCCAATGGAAATAGAGATAAGATAGGGAATACCTGCCCAAACATTCAGGGCATTGAGTTTCTCCGTTACTTGACTTGGATCTTTTCTGATAGAGCCTGCTAGGGTTAAGCCTAAGAGGACTTCCCACAGGACGGTTACCAAGGTCATTACCAAGAGATAAATGGCAAGTGTCCCGGAATACCTTCCTATATCTTTTTTAGGGTCTAATAATCGGTTGTATTGGTTCATTTCTTCCTCCTAGAAAATAGATAAAAACTCGCACATATTCCTTCGTATAAGACAAAGAAAATCAAAAAGGCATGCATAAAGTAGTCTTCTGGTAATGCAAGAATAATCGAATCCACGCGCGGATCAAAGAGCCAAGTATTGTCCCCAGCAAATAAGACCTGATGAAAGAGCGTAAAGAATTGATCAAAGCCAATCATAACAGCCACCACTGCAATCACCACTGGTAAAACCATCATCCAAAAGAAGAGACTACGGTACAAGGCCAGGTAGCCTTTTTTGACAACTGTCCGCATAAACTGGATAAAACCAGGGAGTGTGACCACAAAAACGACCGTCACTAAGTGAAATAGATACTTGACGGCCTCAAAATGGTGCAGTCCATTTTTTGAAGAGGGGAATTGAGGCATCTTCAACACCCATTGAAAAGGATTGGTCAAGTAGTTCATCAAGACATTAAAATTCTTCATGATGGCAGAAGCCGAATAACCAGTCCGGCTTTGAATCCCCAACCAATGAATTTCCATGGGATAGAGGGCCCAAGCGAGAGCAATGGTAAGAAAGATTGCAGCTGACAAGATAAAGAAAAATAGGTTAATTGATTTCAGACTTTTAAGCATCAAAATCCCACTCCGCTAGACTGGCAACAACATGTGTCGGTGCGATTGGTAAGGTTGACACTTCTTCTGGTTTGGTAAAACCTGTCGTCACCAAAAGGGTTGGAATCCCATTGTCAATACCTGCACGAATATCTGTTAGGTAGTTGTCGCCAACCATAACCACTTCTTCTCTTGCAAGACCCAGGTGTTCAATGGCCTTGTCCATGATGATGGACTTTGGTTTGCCAATGATCACAGGCTCGACCCGTGTCGCTGCTTCAACAAGCGCAATCAAGGATCCTGCACCTGGCAGCAAGCCACGCTCTGTTGGAATGTTGAGGTCAGGGTTAGTCCCGATAAAGTGCGCTCCCTTTTGAATCGCCAAGGTCGCAATAGCAAACTTCTCATAGTCGACTTGCCAATCGAGGCCAATGACAACATAATCAGGTGCTTCTTCATCCATGACATAACCAGCTTCTTCGATGGCATCTTTGAGCCCCGCTTCGCCGATCACATAGACCTTTTTGCCCAAATTTTGGTCATTCATGTAGTCAATGGTCGCAAGGGTAGCTGTATAGATAGTCGAAACTGGGGTTTCAATATTGAAATGAGTGGCCAGCATATCCCGAACAGTCTCTGGTGTGCGGGTTGTATTGTTGGTCACAAAGAGATAGGGAATCTCACGCGCCTGCAGTTCATGAACAAAAGCTTCTCCTGCAGGAATTCGTGATTTTCCTTTGTAAATAGTGCCATCCAAATCAATCAAATAGCCCTTATAGTGCATTTATTCTTCCCTTTCTGTGTCAGCTTCTTCATGCAACTTCTCTGCATCGACTCGTCCACCAGAACCATATAAGAGCAAGGCTCCAGCATAGAGGACAAATTGTAACACCAAACCTGTAAAATTAATCCCTTGACTTCCCGATTGGGTGAACAAGAAGGATGCTACCATGAGGATGACAATGGTCAATAACAAGCCTATCACGGTTGCCTGATCCACACTGATTTGATAAACCGTGCGTTTAGTGCTCCGATTTTTCCCGTCAGACTTAGTTTCTGGTTGCAAATTCTCGACAAAATCCGTCACTAAGGTCGCAGCGAGGCTGACTGTTGTGCTAAAGAGCACGCCTTGAGACAAGCGGTGATAGAAATTGGACCAGAAGGATCCTGATTGGCTAGTAATCCCAATCGAGAAGATCATGACCGGTAAAAGAAAGGCCAAGGTGAAATGGATCCAGACCCGATACCAGCGTATATCTTCTCTTAAAAAGCGATTAAAACTCTCTAAATTCAAGCGATAGCGGAAAAATTTATAAATTTCCTCTACCAGGATGATGCCCAAAGCACAAAGAGTCAAGAGCCAATCTCCCAACATGTACAAAGGGTTCTTTTGACGCTTGGCATAGGCCACAACCCGTTTTTGATAGCTTTCAAGTTCCTGTTTTTTATTTTTTAATCTTCTACTTTCCATAATTCCAACCCTTTTCTTCTACTTCTTCCCACTCAATTTCAGCTTGGGCATTGATCTGACTATCTGAAGTAATTTGGTGCTGAGTTTTCAAGCCCTCTTGTTCATATTGAGAGGTGATGAGACCTCCTGCTAGCACTTCTTTGACATATTTTAGATGAACTTTTTTCGGGATATGATGGGTCAAGAAGTCTGCTCCCATCACCTCAAAAACCCAGTCCAAGTACTTGCTATTGTTGACATGTCCGTTCATATCCAAGTCGTAAAACCGAACCCGGTATTCTTGTTCGACGCCGCCTTCTAATTCTTTGAAACGGGGACCACGGAGCATGGTTTTTGAAAATTCAGAGTCAAAGGCATCCGTGATTTCACTCATAACAGGATGAACCTTGCGTGTATCACGATCCATCAAGACAAAGGTCGCGACCATCTCAATGATAGTATTTCCTGCTTCATCCTTGATATTAAAGGCCCGGTAGCAGAAAAGTCGATTGTGACTCTTGGCATAGGTTTCGATAGTGATTTTCTCATCAAAAACAGGGAGACGCTCGATCTTCATATTGTAATCCGTGATAATCCAGACTAGATTGTAGTTCTCTAAAATGTACATATCACTCATACCCAGCTCAATCGATTGCATGCCCGATACCTGTAAAGACAGCAAGATCAATTGGGGAATCTTAATATAACCATTGACATCGCTCATATCAAACGGAATTTTCATGCTGTATTCAAATGTTTTTGCCATTTTCTACTCCAAAATAAACTTCTCTGCTACAGTGTCTCCTAAAAAGAGACCTTTCTTGGTCATTCGTACAATGTCCTTGTCAGGGACCAAAAGTCCCTGCTGGATCAATTCCTCAACCACCGGTCCATATTGTTGGTCAAAATTCACACCAAATTTTTCTTCAAAACGCTTCTTGGAAACGCCTGTTTTCTTACGTAGTCCTAGAAACATCTCTTCTTCCATCATTTCTGTCTGAGTCAGATGCTCTTCTTGGACACGCGCATTTCCCTCTTCGACAGCTTGCATATAGTGACGAATGGGGCCATGATTCTTGTAGCGAATCCCATCGACATAGCCGGATGCACCAGCTCCCAGACCATAATACTCAGCATTGTCCCAATACATGAGATTGTGTCGACTTTCAAAACCAGGCTTGGAGAAATTAGAAATTTCGTAATGCTCAAAGCCCGCTCGCTCCAACTCCTGAATAATGTATTCAAACATCTCTGCTTCCAACTCCTCTTTTGGTAGAGGAAGCTTGCCCCGTCTCATGCGATTCATAAAGACTGTGTGATTCTCCAGAATCAAGCTATAAAGACTCATGTGGGGAATGTCAAGGGCACGAGCCTTCGCAACATTCTCTTTGACCTGCTCCATAGTTTGTGTCGGAAGCGCATAGATGAGGTCGATCGAAATATTGTCAAAACCAGCCAGCTTCAGACGGTCGATATTGTCATAAATATCCTGCTCTTGATGGCTCCGACCGATCTTCTTGAGCAAGCGATTATCAAAGGTCTGCACGCCCAATGAAACCCGATTAACTGGCGAATCCTTCAAGACCGCAATCTTATCCGGATCCAAATCACCAGGATTGACCTCGATCGTCAGCTCTTCCATCTGAGACAGATCAAGCGACTTGGTCAGCTCCTTGAGCAGATAGGCTAGCTGATCCGCAGTTAGAGCTGTCGGTGTCCCACCCCCAATATAGAGAGTCCGTAGGTTTGTGATTTCTTCCCGACGAAATTCTTGGATCAAATGCTCCAAATAGGCATCGACTGGTTGGTTCTTAATAAAGACCTTCGAAAAATCACAATAAAAACAAATCTGGGTACAAAATGGGATGTGGACATAAGCGGACGTTGGTTTTGTATGCATACCTTTAATTATACCATAAAATCCCCCCGAGTCCGAAAAGAAAAGGGAATAAGAAGCAAGGAATTCCTTGACAATAACGAATAAAAGGAATAGAATAAATCTAATCATATTCGGAGGTAAGGAGATATGAACAACTAAGTTTCGTTAAATAAAATACTTTATTTAGTGGACTGCTTGTTCTATCTCTTTTTATGTACCCTCTCGCCTATTCTCCAACCATTTGTTGGCTAAATAAGGTTTTTTCTGCTTGGGTTCCACATGAATACAGCTCTACTAAATAAGTAGAGCTATTTTTTGTCCCAGTAGAAAGGAATCTTATGCTAAAACTATCCCACCTCACTATCCGACATACAAAAGATTTACGAGATCTGGTTCAAGATCTGTCCCTGACTATTCATGAAGGAGAAAAAGTTGCCATTATTGGCGAAGAAGGGAATGGAAAATCTTCCTTGCTTCAGGTCCTTATGTCCCCAAAATCTCTACCAGATTATCTGACCATAGAAGGAGAAATAACCACTAATTTTCACTCCTATGCCTATATTCCCCAGACTTTGCCGGAAGCATTGAAGAGAAAAACCTTGGAAGAATATTTTTTTGGAGAGGACGAGCTAGACTATGCCACCCTCTACAGACTGGCAGATCAATTGCATTTTAATAGCGAGCGCTTTGCAAGCGATCAAGCTATCGGAAGTCTATCTGGAGGAGAAGCCCTCAAAGTCCAACTGCTTCACGAACTTTGTTATCCTCATGAATTGCTATTTTTAGATGAACCTTCAAATGATCTGGATTTGGAGACCTTGGATTGGCTCCAGCAGATGATCCAAACGAGTCCCCAAGCCATAATATTTATTTCCCATCATGAAGATTTTTTGACTCAGACGGCGGATACCATCATTCACCTCAGACAGATCAAACACCGCAAGGAGGCTGAAACCATCGTGGAGCACCTAGGCTATCAAGACTACAGTAGCCAGAGGGAACAACAATTTAAGCAACAGTCTCAGCAAGCGGCCAACGATCAACGAGCCTACCAAAAAACAATGGAGAAGCACCGTCGCGTTCGTCAGCAAGTCCAAACTTCCTTACGAAACACCAAGGATAGCACTGCCGGACGTCTCCTGGCAAAGAAAATGAAGTCCCTCCTCTCACAAGAAAAGCGCTACGAGCGAGAATTCCAATCCATGACTTCCCAACCCTATGATGAGGAAATCATCAATCTGCATTTCCCTCCCCTCACTCCCTTGTCTCCTCAAAAACGAGTCCTTCTCTTAGATCAGGAAGAGCTCGCAATTGGTGACCGTGTCCTGGTCAAGAACCTCTCCCTCACTCTTCAAGGGCAGGACAAGATAGGGATTATCGGTTCCAATGGTGTTGGGAAATCCACTTTCCTAAAAATGATCTGGGAGATTTTACGGAAGAATGAGAGTATCCGCACCGCCTATATGCCTCAAGATTACACTGAACGTCTCCCTCTAACTCAGACACCCGTTCAATTTCAACAGCATTCAGGTGATCGCGAAGAAATCAACACCATTCAATTGCATTTAGCCTCCCTCAACTTTACTTATTCTGAAATGCATCATCCTATCTCTGAACTTTCTGGTGGCCAGCAAGGAAAACTCTATCTCCTTCAACTAGTGCTCACAAGTCCCCAATTTCTACTCTTGGACGAGCCTACTCGCAATTTTTCCCCCACTTCCCAACCAGAAATTCGACGCCTATTCGCAGACTACCCAGGCGGACTAGTCACGGTCTCTCACGACCGGACCTTCCTCAAAGAAGTCTGCCAAAAAATCTATCGCCTGACCGAAAATGGTTTGGTAGAGATAGAGGCTCTCTAACGTAAAAAAGATTGGCGAAAACCAATCTTTTCTTCTATTCCTTCGCTGCCTCTTGTCCCATTTCTTGGGTGCGTTTATAGGCTGCTTCCACTCCTGCAATAATGTCGCCCCGTAAGCCGACTTGTTCTAAGCGGTTGACTCCTGCGATGGTAGACCCACCTGGGCTACAAACTGCATCTCGCAAGCGGGCTGGGTGCTCGCCTGTCTCTAGGACCATTTGACTAGCGCCTTGGAAGGTCTGGGCAGCCATCTGCAAGGCTTGCTCTCGTGTAAGTCCTAATCCTACTCCTGCATCTGCCATGGCTTCAATCATCTGATAGACAAAGGCTGGACCACAGCCTGCGACAGCCGTTGCAGGATCCATCAATTTTTCTTCAATTTCATAGAGGGCCCCTGCTCCTGATAAGAGCTGGTTGACTTTGGCTACTTGCTGGTCTGTCACTGCTTGAGAGCGGGCTAGACTGATAACACCTTGACCAATGGCCACAGGCGTATTGGGCATGATGCGAATGAGCCCTAGCTGGTAGTTCTGGATCACGTCAGCCATTTTTTCTAGTTCCAAGCCTGCAGCCATGGACACCAGTAAGAGATTGGTGCGTTGAGACAGGACAGTTTGGTACTCTTCTAGTAAAGGGCAAATCTGATAGGGTTTGACCCCTAAAAAGATTACTTCAGCCTCTTGAAAGACTTGTTCAAGATCAGAAGCTGTTCCCCCATACTGGCTGATAAACTCTTGTACCTTTTGAGGAGAACGATTGACCAAGAGCAGTTCTTGCGCGTCCACTTCTTTTGCAACTGCTTTGGCTAGACTAGCTCCCATGTTTCCAAGACCGATAAATGCTACTTTCATGACTTACCTCACTTGACCATTTCCATTGACGATATATTTGTAACTGGTCATTTCCCGGAGTCCCATCGGTCCACGCGCATGGAGTTTTTGGGTCGAGATCCCCATTTCACAACCTAGACCAAATTGTCCCCCGTCTGTAAAGCGTGTAGAAGCATTGACATAAACGGCTGCTGAATCCACCTGCTTGGTGAAGTAAGCAGCAGTCTCAGGATTTTCAGTCACAATAGCATCTGAATGATGGGTGCTATGAGCTTCAATGTGGTCCGTCGCTTCCTCAACTCCATCAACGACCTTAACCGCTAAAATATAATCTAAAAATTCCGTATCAAAATCCTGCTCCTGTGCTGCTGTTCCAGAAATGATAGTCTGTGCTTGCTCATCTAGACGCAACTCAACCGATTTTTCCCGATCATCCACTAAACGCTCTTTAACCAAAGGCAAGAAATCAGATGCGATCGCTTGATCGACCAAGAGGACCTCCATAGCATTGCAGACAGATGGGCGACTGGTCTTAGCATTTTCAATAATGGCAAGTGCTTTCTGGAAATCAGCCTCCTTATCCACATAGACATGGACGATCCCAGTTCCTGTCTCGATCACAGGGACAATGGCATTTTCAACCACCGCTTGGATCAAGCCAGCACCACCACGTGGAATGAGCAAATCCAGACAGCCCTTAGCCTTCATCATAGCAAGGCTAGAAGCTCGACTCGTATCTTGGATCAGTTGGAGAAGATCTGGATTCAGTCCGGCTTCTTCCAATCCAGCCTTGAGGGCTGTCACGATCGCTTGAGCAGAATGAAAGGCAGCCTTTCCAGTACGAAGGACCACTGCATTTCCACTCTTGATGGCAAGCGCTGCAGCATCAGACGTCACATTTGGACGGCTTTCATAAATGATGCCAATAACACCCATGGCGACTCGAACTTTCTGGATTTCAAGGCCATTTTCCAAGACTTCAGTATCCAACACTTCCCCAATCGGATCTGGCAGGTCTATTAAAGCACGAATTCCTTGTGCCATCCCGGCAATCCGCTCTTGATCAAGAAATAGGCGATCCAGCATGACTTCAGAGATCTTCCCGCGTGCCGCTTCCATATCGATCTGATTGGCTGCTAAAATGGCTTCCGTCGCTTTCAGAAGTTGGCTGGCCATAGCTTCTAAGGCCTGATTTTTAAGAGCTGTACTGGCCGTATTGATGCTTTTCTTAGCCGATCTCGCTAAGGCTAATTGTTCTTGTGTTGTTTCCATACATTTTCCTTTAGAATTCTGTAAAGAGTAGGTCAATCTCAGGAGTTACCGAGATCCAATCATCCCGGTGGATGAGGATTCCCTTGGCTTTTTTAGATTGGAGCATATCGTGAACAGCCGAATGGCCGAGACGAACTTTCCCTTTCCCTAGTAATTGTCCTGACTCTTGATGATAGACGCTGACGATGTCTTGATAAGAAAAATCCCCTTCTGCCTTGGTCACACCAGAAATTAATAAGCTCTTTCCGTATTGCAACAAGGCCTCAGCCGCTCCAGCATCCACCCAAAGAGCGCCTTTACTTTCTGCATAAAAGGCTAGCCATTGCTTCTGGGTTTTTAAGCCCTTATCCTCTGCAAGGAAGTAACTGCCATCCGCTTGCTCTTCTGCTGCTTCAATCAAAGCATCAGACTTAAGAGACGAGCAGATATAGACGGGAACTCCTGACTCTGTAGCCAGGGTCGCTGCCTTGAGTTTGGTCAGCATTCCGCCAGTTCCATTGCTACTACCCGCACCTCCAGCCATCTCGATCATCTCGCGAGAAATGTGCTCGATCCGCTCCAAACGCTTGGCTGTTGGATCCTGAGAAGGATTGGCTGTATAGAGGCCATCGACATCCGTCAACAGCACCAAAAGATCCGCTTGGGCCATGGCCGCAACCTGCGCACTCAAGGTATCATTGTCACCAACTTTTAGCTCAGCGATAGAGACCGTATCATTTTCATTGATAATCGGAATCGCCCCACGGTTGAGTAAGACAGAAAGGGCCTGGTGGGCATTCTTATAGCGACGTTGATCCGCAAAGTCATCCTGGGTTAATAAAATCTGTGCAGAAACAATATTGCGTAAAAGAAGATTAGAGGTATATTCTTCCATCAATAAACCTTGACCAACTGCCGCAGAGGCTTGCTTGTCTGCCACCTTAATCGGCCGTTTCTTAAAACCAAGGGCACCAAACCCAGCAGCAACCGCCCCTGATGAGACCAAGATCAACTCATGGCCCGATTCGTGTAAGAGAGCCAACTGCTGGGTGATGACCTTGACCTTCTGTCTAGAGAGGCTCCCGTCTGGATTGGTCAAAGACGAGGTCCCTACTTTAAAGACGATTCGTTTTGCTTTCATCGCTGTGATTCTTTCTAATACTATTTATTTCGTAAGTAATGAAAGTGACTGAATCTCCATTCAGCCATTCTCCATTATCCTTTTCGAAGGTCTTCCAGCGTTTTCTCAAAGATCGCTGGCACTTCTGCTGTAAATTCCAAAGTCTCGCCTGTGCGAGGGTGGGTGAAACCAAGTGTCCGCGCATGAAGAAACTGTCCTTGTCCTTTGAGTGTTTTCTTAGGTCCATAAGCAGGATCTCCAGCTACTGGATGGCCAATATAGGCCATATGCACCCGAATTTGGTGGGTCCGACCAGTCTCCAGTTGCAACTCTACCAGCGTGTAATCCCCAAAGCGTTCCAAGACTTGAAAACGGGTCACTGCAGGTTTTCCTTTAGCCGTCACTGCTTGTTTTTTCCGGTCCTTTTCACTGCGACCAATTGGTGCTTCGATCATGCCCCGATCGTTAGGAAGATTGCCATGGACAATGGCCCAATACTTCCGGAGAGATTTTTTGTCTTTGAGTTCCTCTGCTAAGGCGACGTGGGCTTGGTCATTTTTTGCGACCATCAAGAGGCCTGACGTGTCTTTGTCGATCCGATGAACGATCCCTGGACGCAATTCTCCATTGATCCCTGAAAGGTCCTTGACATGGTATAACAGTGCATTGACCAAGGTCCCGCTGGTGTGGCCGGCACTCGGGTGAACAACCATGCCTTGGGGTTTATTGACGACGACGACATCCTGGTCCTCATAGACGATGTCTAAGGGCAGATCTTCTGCTTCATAGCTGACCTCTTCCACTTCTGGGACTTCATACTGGATGATGTCTCCTTCTTTGACCGTATACTTAGCTTTTTTCACAGTTCCATTGACCAGAACTTTTCCTTCTTTGATCTGCTCATTGGCTACAGCTCGTGACAAGGGAGTCAAATCCGCCAAAGCCTTATCCAGTCGCGCACCGGCTACTTCGATTTTAATTTCCATGCGTTTCCTCTTTCAACATCAGGATCAGGAGCAAGAAAACTCCAACTGTCAAATAACTATCTGCTACATTAAAAATGGCAAAATTCATAAAATCCAGGTGGAACATATCGACCACAAAGCCCTGACGCAGGCGATCGATAAAATTCCCCAAGCCACCTGCAATCACCAAGGTCAAGCCCATCACCATCCAAAGCGACCCCTTAAGGTGCTTATAAAGATAGTAAAAGGCCCCTACCATCACGACTAGAGTGATGAGGGTAAAGAACCATTGCTGATTTTCAAGAAGTGAAAAAGCTGCACCTGTGTTTTGAAGATAGGTCAGGCTGACCACATGGGGAATAAAAGACTTAACGACACCCAGTGGAATGTTCTTGACTACATACCATTTGACCAACTGATCCAGTAGGACCAATAGCACAATTGCTACTGGAACCATTATTTTTCTCTTCATTTCTTACCTCTTTTGATCAAAATACTCTACCATGACCTCGACAAACTTCTCTGCTACAGGGGAGAGATCCATCTCTTCGCGTTTGACATAGACCATTTTATTGTCCAAGTTGTCTTCTAAAGGAATCACGGTAATACCATTCACTGACTGGCTATCTAAAAAGCCTGATCCTGTCGCATAAGCATCTGTCCGCTCCAAGATCCCATTCAAGGTGGCCCGGTCGGTTACATTGAACATTTGGGAGCTCGAACTGGTATCGACAAAGTTCTCTGAATAATAGAGGTACTCATCTTTTTCTTGGGTAAAGCGAACAGTTGGCAATTGAGCTAGATCTTCCATGACCAGTTTTTTCTTCTTAGCCAGAGGGTGTCCCTTGCGAAGGTAAATATGAGTCTGAAAAGGAATCAAATCCACCACTTCAAGTCCTAATTTATCAACCCGTTGCATAATTCCCTTGGTATTTTGACGGTTGAGATAAATAATCCCCAACTCACTATGCCCTTGAGCCACTTCATCCAAAATTTGGACCGTCGTTGACTCAAAGATGCGGAAGTTTTTATTTTCCGGATAGCGGATCGAGAATTCCGTCATCAATGGTGGCAAGAAGTCATAGTGTTGACTAGAAATAGAGAATTCTTTCTTCTCTTCTTCAGGACTGGCATATTGATTTTGAAAAATATCAAACCCCTTAACCACGTCCTGCGCTTTTTCATAAAATTCCATTCCCCGACGGGTCAAAAATGTCCCCGAACTAGTTCGACGAAAAATTTTAAAGCCCAGTTCCTTTTCCAGATCGCGTACTGAAATAGACAAGCTCGGCTGACTCACATACATTTTTTCAGCAGCCTCACGAAAAGTACCACTATTGGCAATCGCCACTACATATCGTAATTGTTGTATATTCATTCTATTTTCCTTATTACAGTATCGATCTATTATACCATAAATTAGGGGCTGAAAGAAGAGATGCGTTTAAGAGACCTTCATCAAGTGAAAATAAAAAAACTGGAACTAAAACAGTTCCAGTTGATACTTATTCAATCACTTGAGTTTCAGCTACTTTCTTGTACCAATGAGCCGATTTCTTCGGATAGCGCTCTTGGGTTTCAAAGTCTACATAGAAGAGACCATAGCGTTTTTCGTAACCATTAGACCAAGAGAAGACGTCCATAAGAGACCAGATGAAGTATCCTTTGACGTTTGCACCATCAGCAATCGCATCCGACAAGACTTCCAAGTGTTGTTTCACATAATCAATCCGGCCATCGTCATAAACCGTATTGTCCACAAACTCATCTTTGTATCCAAGTCCGTTTTCAGTGATGTAGATCTTCTTGTAATTTGGATAATCTTTCTTGACACGCATGATTTGATCATACAAACCTTGAGGGTAGATGATCCAGTCCCAGTCAGTACGAGGTACATAGTCAGGAGCTACACGACGTCCAACACCTTTGATTTGGTATTTAGAGCTTCCTTTTTCCCCTTTACCATTATGAATGATTTCTGTTTCGCCATCAAAGGCTTCCATCCAATCACTCATGTAGTAGTTAATTCCAAGGAAGTCGTTCAAATCTTTAGCTGCTTCAAGTGCTGCAAAGTCTTCGTCCCGAAGATCCAGACTACCACCATTAACTGAAAGAATGTGGTTTACCCCTTCCATGGTTGCATCTGAATAGTGTCCGAGGTAAGTCGCATCCAAGATAAACTTGTTGTGGATGATATCTTCCAACTCAGCAGCACGTACGTCTGCAGGATTTTTAGGATCCAATGGATACTTAGTTGGAAGGGCGTGAACAACCCCGATTTCACCTTTATAACCTTTGTCTTTGTACAATTTCACAGCACGTGCATGAGAAACCATCATATTGTGGTGAGATTGGAAGACTTTGGCAAGGTCATATTGAATACCTGGTGGGAATTTACCAACCAAGTATTGACCATCACCGATTGGGCCAATTTCATTGAAGGTTGTCCAGTAGTTGACTTCTGGGAATTCTTCAAAACAGAAAGTAGCATAATCTACAAAGTGTTCGATATTTTCACGATTCAAGAAGTCTCCATTTGAGTGAAGAGCTTCAGGAGTATCAAAGTGGTGAAGAGTTACGAATGGTTCTACATGACGTTTATGGCATTCTGCAAATAACTTATGATAGAATTCTACCCCTTTTGGATTGACTTCACCATAGCCAGTTGGGAAAATACGTGACCAAGCAATAGAAATACGAATTCCGTTTACGCCATATTCTTCCGCCAACTGTAAGTCTACTGGATATTTATGGTAGAAATCACTCGCTGGTTCAGCAGTATACCAATAGTTGTCTGCTAAATATTTATCCCATGCAACAGGTCCTTTACCGTCTGTATGAGTCGCACCTTCTGCCTGATAAGCTGCAGTTGCGCCACCAAAAATAAAATCTTTAGGAAGTGTTTTTGTCATATTTTCACCTATTTCTTGATTGGATAAAATGAAAAGCGAGGGGAGAGGAGTTAGTGAGCCATCCATCTCCATCTCACTTTTTAGTTCTTATTCTTCAAATTGAGCTTGAACAAAGGCTAGAGCACCTTTTCCATCACGGGTTAACTTGATGTACTGAGCACCTTCTGTCTTCGCCAATTTGATGCCTAGTTTATCTGTTTCAGCCTTCATATCTTCGAAGTTGGAAGCAACCTGAGGCGCCAAGATAACAAGGTCAAATTCTGGCAACATTTCACGGTGGGCTCCATAGCCACCTGCTGCAGCTTTAACTGGAACTTTATACTCTTCTGCGGCTTTATTCAAAGCATTGGCAAGAAGACCACTTGTTCCTCCACCAGCACAAAGAACGAGGACGTTTGTTTCTTCAGTAATTGTATTTTGTGCTGAATCTACTCCAGCTTTTTCAAGAATAGCATCTGCTTTTGCAGTGTTAAAGTTTGCAGCTACCTTTTCTTTTAATTCATCATTAGTTTTACCTGAACGTTCTTCTTCAAGAATTTGTTCATCATAAACCTTGAGGAATGGATAGTAGATAACAATATCTACTACAATTAACAATGCTGCAAGAGCGAATGATAAGAACTGGAAGTTTGTACCAAGAACAATACCAAGAGGTCCTGGTGTAGTCCATGGAAGGTTGGCAGTAAATGAGTTCATGCCAAGTGTTTCAATAAAGAACTTAAAGATCCATACGTTTGCAATTGGTGCAAAGATGAATGGGATAAAGAAGATTGGGTTCAAAACAAGTGGTGCACCAAACAAGATTGGTTCGTTTACACCAAAGAATGTAGGAACTACTGAAGCGCGTCCAATAGCACGATTTCGTTTCGATTTACATAACCACATAAACATGAACGGAACAACAAGAGTTGCACCAGTACCACCCATAGTGACGATGAACATTTGTGTACCAGATGTAAGGATCTTATCAGCGTGCATACCTTGTTGAAGGAGGTTCAAGTTGACTTCGGCATTTGCATAAGTGATCGCTGCAATCGCAGGCTCAACGATAGATGGGCCGTGAATACCAATAAACCAGAAGAATGCAAAGGCACCGAAAATAATCGTAATACCAACATAACCGTCTGCTGCTGAGAATAGTGGAGCAAGAAGGGTACCGATTGATTCAGCAACCGTTACATGAAGGCTTGCTTTCACAACTAATTCAAGTGCATACAAGAGTACAACTGACAATGTAAATGGAATCAGGTCTTTAAATACTTGTGAAATATTTGGTGGAACCTCGTCTGGCATGCGAATCGTCACATTATTTTTCACACAGACCTTATAAACATTAACGGTAACAAAGGCTGCAATGAAGGCTGTCAACAGACCTTTTGTACCCATGAAGGCTGTTAAGAATCCACCTTCTTTAGCAGGTTCGGCAGCCATGAGCAAGAAGCCAACCATAGAAGCCAACATTGTAGAAATGAAGTTGATTTGGTTAGTTGCTGGAAGGTCGCGGTTCATTGAATCAGTCAAAGCCTTAGCCGTTGTACCACCAACGAAGAAGGCCAAGATGCCCATAGAATAGCTATATGGAGTCATCAAGAAAGTTTCAATATCTTTAGACCAATGGAATCCCCAAGCGTTTGGTACATACGCAATTAGGATGAAGATAGATGAGAAAAGGATAACAGGCATCCCTGCAATAAAGCCATCCCGAATCGCTCGCAAATATTTGTTTCGAGAAATCTTTTCAAAGAAAGGTTTCCCTTTTTCAATCAGTTCAATCAGTTTATTCATTATTTCGCTCCTCTTTTATATAGTTCAATCAGATGGTGAATCACGTCTTTTAATAGGATTGTTGTCATGAGATGGTCTTGACCATGCATCATGGTAATGCTATAGGGGATTTCTTCTCCTGCTGCTTCATGCGCTAGCATGGTCGTTTGAGATTTGTGAGCCTCAGCGATACAAGACCCCGCTTCTTCTACTAAGGATTCTGCTTTAGCAAAATCACCATTTTCAGCAGCTTTTAAGGCTTCCACTAATTTTGATCGAGCGTCACCGGCATAAGCGACAATTTCAAAGCCAAGTAATTGGACTTCTTCTTTATTCATGTTGGTTCCTCCTTATGATACCTTTTGAAAATTTTTATAATAGACGTTGAATATGCAAGGCCAAATAGACTTTTTCATTAGGAGATATCTTGGCTCCTGTCTGTTCAGCGATGGTTTGGTAGATTTGATGACTAATCTCATAAGCCTTTGGATAACTTAGCTGAATCAGTTGTTCCATCTCGCTCAAACCTTCTGGATCTTCTCTTCCCTTATCTAGCGAATCTAGGAAATAATTAAGATGGATCATAAAGCGATCATAGAAATGACTGTTTTCTTCTTTCCGTTTCAATCCATTTTGAGCTAGTTTTTCTTCTACAGCTTTCAAAATCGCTTGGCGATCTTGGACATCAGGATCCTGCTCATGAATGACTTCCCCTTGTGCATTGATGAAGTGATAGGCGATACGATTCACTTCGTCATCAGGAAATTGATCCAAGAGCCGCTCTCGAAAGATTTCAATCGCTTCCTTTGCGATTTTATAGGGGATCGGATGCATAGCAGACGCATCAGGTAGATCACTGTGTTTGTATCTTCCCTGTTGAACCGCCTGGTAAGAACAAAAGATGTGATCTGTTAGTGTCACATAGATATATTCTTGAACAGGATAGGCATATTTCTTAGACAAGGTATCAATCACTTCATAAGTGGTTGTAATGAAATCAAGAGGAACATCCTTTAGAAGGGCCATAAAGTTTTCTCTTGATTCATCCGTGTTTAAACGAAATACTTTTTCGACCTTATCATCAGCTACTAGATCATGTTTCTTTTTCCCAAAAGCAATCCCATTCCCAACAACAATTAACTCTTGTTGAAGCTCATTTTGAACCAAAGCAACATTATTGTTCATTGGATGGATAATACGATACATGAGGCTCTCCTTTGTAAAATTTGTTAAAAGCAAATAAAAATGACCACGAAGCAACTGAAAAAACTAGCCTATGCTAATCATTCAATCTACTTGTGGTCACGCCTAATCTAACTTAGTAACGCTCACTGCTATTTAACTTATGAACTTATTTTATCATAAGTTTTTTATTTTGTAAACCCTTACAGCGAAAATTTTTAAACATTTTTTATAAAAAATAAACAAAGCCTAAAAATAATGAAGAACATTGGAAGGAATTTCTTCCTTCCAATGTTCTAAATGTTGCTTTAGGAGGCAATAACGATTTGTTTCTTACACGCGTTCTGTCCAAGGTGTTGCCACTTTAGCCAAGACTGCGTTCAATTCTTCAATATTTTGACGACCTTCTGTACGAAGCCATTCACGAGCAGCTGCTTCTCCATCTTTGATGTAAGCTTCTACTGAACCTGCCCATGTCGCACGTCCACAAAGAACACCGTTGAAGTTAGCACCTGATGCATGAGCAAATTCCAAAGTTTCTTGGAAGAGTTTTGCTGATACACCAGCACTGAGGTAGATGTATGGAAGGTTGGTTGCTTCTTCTTGTTCTTTAAAGAAGGCAGCCGCTTCTTCACGACTATAGACAACTTCACCTTCTCCAAATCCTTCCACGTAGTTGACATTAACTGGAACTTCTACTTTCAATACATCGATATTGAAACGAGGATCTGAGAAGACTTTCATAGCTTCAATGACTTTACGAGGTTTCACTTTTGCATATTCAGCAGAGGTTGCATCCGCAATTCCTTCGTCATAAGCCAAGATTTCAAGGAAGAATGGAATGTCTTCTGCCACACATTCTGAACCAATGCGTTCGATATAAGCTTGTTTTTCTTGGTTGAGTTCTTCTGCACTATCTACATCATAGTAGAGCAAGAATTTCACAGCATCTGCACCTTGTTCTTTGATGCGTTTTGCTGACCAAAGGTTCAAGCAGTCAGGCAAACGTTTGGTGCTAGATGTATCGTAACCAGTCTTTTCGTATGCAAGCAAGAGCCCAGCATCTTTGTCCAAGGCTTTCGTAGCAGGCAAACCATATTCTGGGTCCAACAACATTGATGAAGCATATTTTGTCAATTCATCTGCTACAAGAACTTTCAATTCTTCCATTTGTGCTACAGTTGGCTCAGTGTCCTGGTATTTGGCCATCAAGCGTTTCAAAGCCCCACGTTGGTCGAAGGCCAAAGCTGAAATAACACCGTCTTTTGTACTAAGACGTTCCAAATAGTTGCGTTTTTGTTCTGTTAATACCATTTTATACCTCTTTTACGATTAATTGTTGATACAAGGCATCATAGTGCCCCATGTTGACATGTCCTGTTTGTGCTTCTTGCGCATTTAACATTCCAAGAACATTTGCTTTCTTGAGCAAGTCTGCGTCACTCTCATGATGATAGAGACCAGATGCAATCCCTGCAACAGTCGAATCACCAGATCCGACTGGATTGACGACATCAATCTTAGGAATATCTACCTTATAGAAGACGTCGCCGTGCTTTGCAAAAGCGCCATTTGCTCCAAGGGAGACAATCACCCATTCTATGCCATCAAAGAGAGCATCCTGAAGAACTTCTTTTAAGTCTTCCACATTCTTACTCACTTCTTTTCCTAACAATTGAGACAACTCTTCATTGTTGGGCTTAATGACTGTAGGCTTGACATCTGCTTGAATGGCAGCTTCTAAAGAAGCTCCCGAGCAGTCGAGCACGACTGATTTTCCAGCTTCCCTTGCAATCTTGACAAGGCTAGCATAATAATCCACTGGTAAACCAGCAGGAAGACTACCTGAGATAGCAACCACTTCCACTTGATCGATCAAGTGACGATAATGTTGAAGGAAACCTTGCCCTTCTTTCTCAGAAATGGTTGGGCCTTTTTCTAATATTTCTGTTTGCTTGCCTTCGTGAAGGATGGCGATACAATTACGTGTATCACCAGCAATCTCAAAGAAACGTTCCTCTATTCCTTCTCCTAAATGATCGAGAATGAATTGGCCCGTTCGACCACCAAGTAGGCCGGTCGCTGCTACTGGATCCTTGATCTCAGAAAGTACACGAGTGACATTGAGACCCTTCCCACCAGCTGTCTTACTCACCTCAGCTACTCGATTGACTGTATCCAACTGGAGTACATCCAAAGGATAAGAGATATCAATCGAAGGGTTCATCGTGACCGTTAATATCATACGTCACCTCTTAGTCGTGGTATTCACCACGGTCCCATTTTTCAAGGAATTCTGTAAAGAAATCAGCATCCGCTTGATGGGCATTATGGGTTTCCACATGTTGGATCTTAGCGATCAATTTTTTATTTTCTTCAGTTGGTTTGTATTCAGCGTGGATGAATGCTTCAATGATATCGCACATGAGCAATTCACCAGTGATTTTACCACCAAAACCGATCACATTCGCGTTCAGTTCTTCTTTAGCATAAAGAGCAGTTGTCATATCGCGTACCAAAGCAGAACGGATACCAGGTACTTTGTTAACAGCATTGTTAATCCCAACCCCAGTACCACAGATACAAACACCAAGATCTGCTTGGCCACTTGCTACGGCTTCACCGACTTTCTTACCAAAGATTGGATAGTGGGTACGTGTATGGTCATAAGTCCCAAAGTCGAGCACTTCATATCCTTTTGATTTCAAAAAATCAGAAACAGCCATTTTTTCATTTGTCACAATGTGATCACAACCAATTGCAATTCTCATTTGAATTCTCCTCTCATTAGCACATCTTATTCAACATATCGACACGGATTTGGTGACGGCCACCATCGTATTTACCATTGACGAAGCCTTTGGCAATGTTCTTGGCCAATTCATCCCCAACAATTTCGGCACCCATGGTAATCATTCGAGAATTGTTGTGTCCACGTGTCATATAAGCAGAACGTTCATCTGAAACTTCTGCTGCTACCATTCCTTTGATTTTAGTTGCAACCATAAATGGACCAGCACCGTAAGCATCAATCACGATTCCAAGATTTTGATCGTTTTTGTTCACTTCGCTGGCAACTGCAAGTGTCACATCTACAAAATCTTGACCTTCAGCAGTTACATCCACAACATCGAAGTTTTCTTTTACAAGAAACTCTTTCACGAGATCTTTTAATCTTAATCCTGCAGCATCTGCACCAATTACAATAGACATGTCCTGTCCTCCTTTTGTTCGTTTCAGCAAATATCTCTGTTGTTAAATTTTCACAAAGAAACATTTTCTTACTTTTGATATTATATTACACCTATTTTGAACGAAAGTCAACATTAAATTGTTTATTTTCGAACATTTTTTAAAATAAAAACACCATATCCACAAAAGATATGGTGTCAGTTTTCAAACTACATATGACGATTATTTTGCATTTGCAGCATATTCTTCGTTACGTTTGATCATTTGTTTTCTGTACCAAGCGAAGATTCCAATATAGAATGCCAAGAAGACAACTACACCAAGGATTGCTTTGATATCACCAGTTGTTGCGTTACCGATTGTCCAACCGAGCAATTTTTCAACTGGTCCTTCAAGAGTTGAGTGAGTGATCAATTGAGTAGAAGCTACCCCTTTAGGGAAGGCATCAACACTCTTAGCCAATTGAGTTGCAAATGGTGCAATCAATGTTCCTGAAAGAAGGAAGAGTGGCAAGAGAAGGCTTCCGAAGATGATCATACGGATCAATTTACCGCGTGTTACAACCAACAAGGCTGGAGTTACACCCATAGCAATGATACCTGCAAGTGGCAAGATACCATTTCCGACTTTAGAAAGAAGCACTGCTTCGATCAACATGATTGGTGCAAGTACGTTCGCACAAGCCCAGATTTCAGCACGACCAGCGATAAATGGCCAGTCCAAACCGATGTTGAATTTACGTCCTTGAAGACGTTTAGTAGCAACGTTTGTAATACCTTGTGACAATGGTTCTACCGCTGCGATGAACCAAGAACCGATCAATGAGAACAATTCCAAGCAGACACCGGCAGTCAAACCAAGGCTCAACCAACCTTTAATAACCAATTCCCATTTGTCAGCATCTTGCACGCCAGCAACTGGATGTGGAGTACCCATGATACCGATGACGATACCAAGAAGGAAACCGATAAAGAATTTAGATCCCCAGAAACCGATCTTCTTGTTCAATTTAGCAGCGTCGAAGTCGTATTTATCAAGACCAGGGAAGAATTTGTCAAAGATTTTATCCAAGACCATGATGATTGGGTTCATCATGTAGTTCATGTGAGTTGAAGTCATAGGTGATGAACTTGGTGCATTCAAAAGATCATCAAATGTTGGTTTCATCAAGTCTGAGTTGATGATTTTCATAATCCCTACAAGGACAACTGCAAGAGTTGCCAAGAAGAGTGATAAACCTTGGCTCACACCGTTGTTGTCTGCATACCATTTGATCAAAAGACCTGTGATAGACAAGTGCCAGATATCGAAGATATCGACGTCAAGCGTATCTGTTTTCTTGATCGCAAGCATGACAACGTTGACGATCAACATAATCAATAAGAAGTAAAGTGTCCAGGCAGACCCCCAAGTGATGGTCGCAAGCGGTGCCCAACCAACGTCTGTGATATTCAATTGAATACCAGTGTTCTCAACGAATTTTGCAAGAGACGCTGAGAAAGCTCCATTCAACATACCGATGATGGCACCGATACCAGTAAGGGCGATGGCAAGTTTAATACCACCTTCAAGGGCTTTAGAGAATTTCACTCCAAACAAGAGAGCCAATAAAGTCAAGACGATCAACATAATGATCGGAGCACCCATGTCTAGGATTGGTTTAAAAAATTTATTGGCAAAATCAATAATGCCATTCATAATAAATCCTCCCGATTTATAATTTTATATATTACGCTTTAATCATTTCCAACTTTATCATTGGATAACGCTTACAAACTGTTTTAAAAAAATATTAACTTAATCCATGTTCTTTAATGGCAGCTTCGATGTTATCAAAAACTGGCGCACTCATTGCTGGAATACGGAATAAAATTGGTCCTGCTTCTACCACTGGAATACCAGGATCGAATCCCAAATCAGTTGCAGCAATTGGAGTAAAGATGTCATAGCCTGAAATCAAGTCTTCATTCACGTCTTTGACCATGACAGCGTCACAACGCACATCATAACCGCGGTTTGACAACTCTTCTTCCAAGGCATTCTTAATTTGGTGGCTAGAGTTAACACCTGCACCACAGGCAGCTAAAATTTTAATCATTTGGATATCCTCCATTATAAATATTTACGAATGTTTTAGGAAATAGTTCCCGTAATGTATTGATAAAGCTTATCTTCACTATCTAATTTTGATAGAGCTTCGAGATTTCCATTAGATGTAAAGAAATCCATCAGCTGGGCCAAAATATTCGTTTGGCTAGAGCTTGAATTGTTGATAATGAAGAATAAAAGTGAAACTTGAACTTCCTTATCTGGAGCAATCATATTATGGAAGGTTACCGGTTGATCCAAACGAACAACGACCACATTCTCAGTAAGATTATGGACAATGTCTGTGTGCGGGATCGCCACATTTGGTAAGTCCTTACCAAGAAATTCCATGTCTAATCCAGTCGGGAAAGACTTTTCACGCTCAATCAAAGCGGAACGATAGGTTGGTGTCACAATCTGTCGCTCTTCAAGTAAGCTCGCTACCTGCTCAAAGAGATCTGTTTGATCCTTGGCGTGTAGACAAAACACAAGATCTTTGTTAAAGAGTTGATTTAATCCCATTGTTGCCACCTCCTTATCTAACTATTTATTTATAGCTTCAGTATATCACTATATTGATTGATTGTCAATCATTTTTTGTCTAAATTTGTTTAATTTTGTTTGTACATTACTCTAAAGCGCTTTCTATCCGTCATTTTCCAACATCATTAAATCAGTAAAAAGTGGTCTCTTTTTTGAGACCACTTTGTTTTATATGATTTTCGTATACAAGCCGTATTTGTCTTTGATCTTCTTTGGAATACTACCATCAGTAATAATGGCATTCAGGTCTTCCACTCGATAGAAACTATAGAAAGAATAGCTATCAAACTTACTGTTATCGGCAACCACATATTTCTCAATTGCATTGTTTAGAATAATAGCATTACCATTTCCTTCTTCTTCATTGGCTGTGGAAACATGATGCCCATCGATGCCATTGACCCCGATGAAAGCTTTAGAAACCTTTATTTCTTTCAAGAGTTTATTGGCAAATTGCCCGACAAAAGTTTGTGTCTTCACCCGGTAGCGACCACCAACTAAGATCAGGTCATAATTTGGAAAATCCTTTAGCTTTTCAAAAATGGGGAGGGAATTGGTGACAATACTGATTTCCTTTCCTTCTAAATAGTCGCCGATAAAATCTGTTGTCGTACCAGACCCAATAAAGACGGTATCCCCATTTTCGATCAACTCTGCACATTTTTTTGCAATGGTTCGTTTCTCATCAATATTGATGAGATTTTTCTCACTGTGAGAAGCCTCTAACAAGCTATCTTTTACCTTTTTGTGGGCTCCACCATGTACACGAACTAAAAGACCTTGTTTTTCAAGATCGATCAGATCGCGACGAATGGTCATGTCTGTCACCCCAAAGAGTTCCTTGAGTTCTTTGACTGATACCACACTTTTTCGATCTAGTTCCTGAAGAATTTCAACATGTCTGCTATCTTTCATGGTACTACTTCCATTCCTACTATATTTGTCTCTATTATACTACTTTTTTCAAAAAACACAAATTCAAACATTATATTAACAATGGTAAACATGATATTTTTAAATAAATAAAAGAAAAAAGCCTTCTGATAAATCAGAAAGCTTTAATTTTGCTATTTCTAGCTTCCTCACCTTTGGATCAGGCTCGGGACAAAAAGGTTTAAAAACCTTTTTATTTTGCGATTGGGTAAACAGAAACTTGTTTTTTATCGCGACCTTTACGTTCGAAGCGTACTACGCCTTCAACTTTTGCGAACAAAGTATCGTCTCCACCACGTCCAACGTTCACACCTGGGTAGATGTGTGTACCGCGTTGACGGTAAAGGATAGATCCACCTGTTACAGTTTGTCCATCAGCTGCTTTAGCTCCAAGACGTTTTGCTTGTGAATCACGTCCGTTTGATGTAGAACCTCCACCTTTTTTGTGGGCGAAAAGTTGCAAGTTAGCAAGATTCAATTTCAACATAATTGTTTTCCTCCATGTTAGTTTTCTGTGATAACTCTTGTTTGGACGAACTCTGAAGAGTTCTCCGATAAGTTTGCCATCCCTAAGAAAAATGATTCAAAGAATAGTTGGGTCATTTCTCTTTGATGAGGTGGAATATCTGTCGGGATCGTCACCCGCAGGAAGCCACCTTCTTCTTCGTTTAATTCTAGATCCGGTTCGTAGCCTGCAAATTTCTCAACAGAGTTGACAAAGTTAATGGCTAGAGTCGAAACCGATGCACACACGACATCAAAGCCGTATTCACCGCTTCCAGCGTGCCCAGTGATTTCTGCACTCCTCAGCTCGCCATCTTCGGCTCGTTCAAAGACTGCTTGTATCATGTGTTCTCCTAAAAATTAAGCGTTGATAGCGTTGATGACAACTTTAGTGTAAGGTTGACGGTGACCTTGTTTACGGTGGCTACCTTTTTTAGGTTTGTACTTGTAAGTAACAACTTTCTTTTGTTTTCCTTGTTTTTCAACAGTTCCAACAACAGTAGCTCCTGAAACAAGTGGAGTTCCGACAACAGTGTTTTCACCACCAACAAGAACAACTTCGTTAAATGTAACTTCTTGACCAGCTTCAACGTTCAATTTTTCAACGTAGATAGCTTGACCAACTTCAACTTTAACTTGTTTTCCGCCAGTTTTAATGATTGCGTATGTGCTCATTATGCACCTCCTATGTATTTTTGGGTTTCCCCGTATTTTTGTGAAGACTCGCCTAGCATCGTGGGACGAACCACTTACTCTCATGAAAATGAGCGACGATGTTCGAGCGGTTGCACAGGCATGTGCATAGTCAACTCTCTTAGTATATCACTTCTATCAGACAAAGACAAGTATTTTTGCGCTTTGAAAACGAATTTTCTTTGAAAAATCTATTTTTGTATCTTGTAGTTTAAGATCGCATTCAAAACCGGCTTTCATCTACTTATCCTTAAATTTAAAATCATTGAAGCTCATTTTGGCTTTAGACGAATCGTTCATCCCCTTCATTTTTTCTTCTTGTTCCTTAGTAATTTTTATCGGAATCGCTGCAGCAGTATTGGGTTTTAACACACCCGATTCGCTCACTTCATAGTCAACTGTGACATCTTTAAAAAGCGACTCTCCATCATATTCCAAATTCAGGACAAAGGATCCATCACGATCGATGGTTGTGGTGGTACGATTCACAATAAAGAATAAGGCGAAGCGGTTTTCCTCATTTCCAAAGGTATATCCTGGAAAAAAGACAAATAATTTTCCAGCTTCTCCAAGCGTTGGATGTTCCTTGATAAATTTCTCGGACGCTTCCAAGACTTCGTTGTCCTGGTCTTTATACTGCTCGGCCCTGACAAATGTGAGGGGTTCTTTTTTTCTACTGCTTGATTGGCTGGTCTTCTCTTCTTTTTTCGGGCCAGTAAACGATACTTTGACACAGCCTGTCAACAGAAGCAAACTTGTCATTAATACGATAATTTTTTTCATATTGTCTCCTTTAAATTTGGGTAGAAAAAGAGGCTGGATACGCCCAGTCTCTCCTATAGCAAATCCTCAATCAGGTCATCGACCTCATCTTTTTCTGCTTTTGGTGTGATCTCTGTTACGATGATCCCTGCTACAGCTCGCTCAACCAAAGCTTCCACGTCCATGCGTTGCTCATACTGCTCTGCATTTTTGAGTTTCGGATTAGTCTTTGGACGATCTGGTGCAAAGATGGTACAACAGTCTTCAAATGGTTGGATAGAGATTTCAAAAGTATCAATCTCTTGGGCAATGTCAATGATCTCCAGCTTGTCCATGGTTACTACTGGACGAATGATCGGCGTATTGGTCACTGCATTAATAGCCTGCATACTCTCTAAGGTTTGACTAGCCACTTGTCCCAAGCTTTCACCATTGATAATCACCAAACCACTGCGAACCTCGCGAATCCGATCTGTGATGCGCATCATAAAGCGGCGGGTTAAGGTCATGAGATAAGCTTCCGGCGCCTTAGCCTTGATCTCCTCTTGGATCTCTGTAAAGGGCACTTCGATAAATTGGATATTCCCTCCAAACTTGGTCAACTTCCGTGTTAGGTCTTGCGCTTTTTTCAGCGCACCAGGACTTGTATAAGGAGGGCTCGCAAAGTGGACCGCTTCGATGTCCACTCCTCGCTTCAAGGCTAGGTAACCAGCTACTGGAGAATCAATCCCACCAGAAAGCATAAGCATGCCCTTGCCAGAAGTCCCAACAGGAAGGCCACCTGCTCCCTTGATGGTTTCATAAGAGATGTAAGCTGCTTCTTCCCGGATTTCGACTTGTAGATTGATATCTGGTTTTTTCATTTGGGCTTGAATGGTTGGAATGGCTTCAAAAACAGCGCCACCCAAGGTTTGATTGAGTTCGCGGCTATCGAGTTCAAAGGTATGGTCACTCCGCTTACTTGAGATTTTAAAGGTCAAGCCGTCCTTGTAAATCTCCTTCATAATCCCTTGCACCGCAGCTTTCAAGGCTGGAACTGATTTTTCAATCTTGTAAACAGGTGAAAAATTTTGGATCCCAAAAACTTGCTTGAGGGATTCTGCCACCGGCTCATAATCCGTCCCATGTAGATAAGCATGGGCCCGATCGCGGTCCGCTGTCACTTTGACAGCCGGATAAATAGATAAAACATCTTGGATATTATTGCGAAGTTTATTGATGAAACGCATACGGTTTTTCCCTTTAGTAGAAAGCTCTCCATAGCGAATCATAATTTCTGAATAGGTTAAGGTCATATTGATTTCCTTCTAAAATTAACGTACTTTTCGTGTTTGTTCGTAAATCAGTTTGAACTTGGTCAAGAATTGCTCGACTTGGCTCATGTCATTTTCAATATCGAGACTCAAGCGAACAGCTGTCTGTGCAATACTCTTGTCCACTCCCATGGCAATCAAGGTACCAGCTGGTTTTCCAGCCTTGGACGAGCAGGCACTGGTGGTCGAGATATAAATATCAAACTCTTCAAAGGCATGGACCACTACTTCTCCACGAACTCCCTTGATCCCGAAAGTCAAGATGTGAGGCGCAAAATGATCCTCACCAGAAAAAATAGTGACATCTGGATAGTTGGCCAATTCTTTGCGGATCACTTCTTTCATCTGCTGGGTCTTGCTGGCAAAAGCTTCTTGGTTTTCCATAGCTAAGCGTAGGGCTTTTGCGGTTGCTGCGATGCCTGCCACATTCTCAGTTGTCGAGCGCATTTCTTTTTCTTGACCACCTCCGGTTAAGAGAGGGGTGATCTTTTTGCCTTCTTTGATGTAGACAAAGCCGACTCCGCGAAGCCCATGGAATTTGTGACTAGAGAAGGTCGCAAAGTCCACGCGCTCTGGTAGATAAACTTCTGTTGCTACCTTGGCCAAAGCTTGAACAGCATCGACATGGAAACTAATCGTTGGGCGATCCTCAAGGAGAGCCGCAATTTCATGGATGGGCTGGATGGAGCCAATCTCATTGTTGACGGCCATGATAGAGACCAAGGTCGTATCCGGACGGAGAAGACTAGCCAAGGCATCCACTTTGACAAAGCCACTCGCATCCACTGGAGCATAATCCACTTCGAATCCCTGCGTCTTTAACCAAGCAGCGGACTCCTTGATAGCGGGATGCTCGATGTCAGAGACAATGATATGCTTACCATAAGGAGCTTTCTCAAAAGCGACACCCTTTAGGATCCAGTTGTCCCCTTCGGTCCCACCAGACGTGAAGTAAATTTCATCAGCTTTCTTTCCAATTAGCTCCGCAATTTGTTTCCGAGAAGCTTCTAAAATACGAGTAGCTTGACTACCTAGATTGTGCAAACTAGAAGGGTTGCCCCAGATCCGTGTCGCCACTTCTGTATAGGTCGCAAGGGCCTCTGGATATGGTTTGGTCGTTGCTGAATTGTCAAAATAAATCATGTCCTACGCATCCATCACTTTCTTTTTACGTAACTTCTATTTTATCATTTCTAACCGCTTGGGACAAGGATTTGATAAAGAGAGATGAGGTAAAATCACTTCATAAAATTCAGTTCTTTTTAGACATTTTTCAGAAAATGACTTATAATAAGAAAGTGCTAAAAAACAATTTTTGATAGAAAGAGAATGAACATGTCACAATATTCAAGAAGCAATAAAAACCAAAAACCTGAGGATACTACAGATTCTAGACCCTCACGTGGTGAAAAAGTGAAACAAGGCCTATCCGTATTTCAAACGGTTGTAGCTACGATTGCCAGTCTCTTAGGGATTATCGTCACTTCCTTTACCATTATGAGCCTGCTCAATAAAGACAACCAAAAAACAGAAGACAAACCATCTAGTAGCACCAGTGTGGTCGTCGTTCACGATAAGAGTTCTGATTCCACCGCGACTGATACCAACACAAATACCAACACGCAAACCGATTCAAGCAATACAGAGACAAGTTCTCAGAAAGAAACCAATAGCTCATCTGCTACAGAATCTAGTTCATCTGCAGCGCAAGATCAAGGTTCCACCGCAACAGACAGTGGCGCAGATACAGCATCATCTGGAACCAACTAAAAAATCAGTAAGGACAACCTTACTGATTTTTTTGGGCTTTCGATTCCAGCTTTTTCTGATTTTTATAGAAAGTATCTATCTCATTGTCATACTCCCATTTGAGCTTTGATCGCTCTTCCTGGATTTGATCCAATTGATCCTATGAAGACTTGTTGAACCTATCTCTGTATGCTGATTCTACTAATGAAGCATATAGATTGTCAAAACTTTTTAATTTCCAATTACTCAAATAATCTTCCCCCTATACCAATGTCGGATCCTATATACATCTCATCTAGATTCAATGTATTGTCATCATTTATTGGGATATCTACTCTCCAACCCGATTCTTCAATATGATTTATACGTCCATAAACATTCATATAATATTCGGGAGTTGTAAGCCCACCATCACTCCATTGTGTCTGATCCCAATCAATCTGAACGGATTCAACTTTTGAATTTTGTGCTTTGACTAAATCAATAACCTTCTGTTCGTGTTCTTTTAGGTAGTCCAGTTGTTCTTTTTTTATGTCTCCTTCTGGTTTTTGTACGACTTTCTTTGAAGATGGGGTCGTTATCTTCTGTTCAGGTCTTTTGGTCAGGGTCATGATTTTTCCTCCAAGAAAAACCAGTCCTAGGATCGGTAACAAAATGATCAAAAATAGTTCCATTTGTCTCTTCATAAATCCTCCTTACAGACTTTGAATCTTCCAGTTCTTACTCAATATAATCACCCTTAATACTAATATTATGGCCCATACTAAATGTCATCTTTTGATCAGAATCAAATACGACATCCACCCTCCATCCTGAATCTTCAAGTTGATTGACGGTACCAAAAATTTCTATGACCTCATCTCCACCTTGTGGGGTCCCATTTCCACCATCAATCCATTGCGTTTCGTCCCAATAAATCTGAACAGAATCAACCTTTGAACTCTTCGATTTCACAAAATTGACGATTTCTTGCTCGTGCTCTTTGAGATAAGCAAGTTGTTTTTGTTTGATCACTTCTATATCTTCTTTTGTGGAGGAAGAGGTTGCAGTTTGTACTTGTTTTGTATGAGCTTTTTGTTTTACACTACAACCTCCAATGCTTGTGAAAATAAACATTAAAGCTAATAACTTAAGCGTACATTTCATTTTAATTTTCTTGTTTCCTCATAACACTTTTACTTCTATTTACTTAAGAAAAAATTTTCCAGCCACCATTTTCCTCGATATAGATATCATTAAGCATGCCCATTTTTTTGATAGTTGGTATGCTATTTTGATCTTCTAGGTAAAAATCAACGGAGAATTTTGTGTTTTTTAATTGATTAATCTGACCAGAAATAGATAAATTGTATCCACCACCCTGAGGCGTTCCGTTTCCAGACTCTTCAATTTGCATACTGTTCCAATCAATCTGAACGGATTCGACTTTTGGATTTTGAGCTTTCACAAAATCAACAATTTCTTTTTCATGTTCTTTCAAATAGGCTAGCTGCTTTTGTTTAATGGCTTCTTTATCTTCTTTTGTGGTTGAAGAGGTGACAGTCTGCGCTTGTCTGCTCTTTTCACGTTCTTTCTTCACACATCCTACTAGACATCCAAGTGTTGAAATGAAAGCAAGTGCGATTATCAAATTGTTTATTTGTTTTCTCATAATTTTATTTCGTTTAAAAGTGATTCCTCTATTGCATCTCTCATTGTCTAACGGACGGATCATTTCTTTTCTACCCGATACAAATTGTCTGAACCAATTGAATCTATTTTAGGCATTTTATTTTCGTCTAACGTAAAATTCAGGCTAAAATTTGTTAGATCACTTCCATTGGCATAACCATAAACTAATAGTATTTCGTCACCTCCCTGAGGCGTTCCATTACCTCCTACAACTGTTTTAATACTGTCCCAGTCATAAGACACCTGCGTAATGTTAGCATTATGAGCTTTAACATAGGCTGTCATCTCTTGCTCGTGTTCTTTCAGATATGTGAGCTGTTTTTGTTTAATGGTTTTTTTGTCTTCCTTGGTTGTCGAAGGGGTTGCAATGGGTGCTTGTTTCGTTTGCTCTTTTGAATTTATGGTACATCCTCCTATACTTGCAAGGAGAGCTAATGTAGTGATTAATTTAAACGCCGTTTGTTTTATCATGTGCTATCTTTTTCTAAAACAGTTCTTTTTCAAAATGCATTATACTTGATCAGGAAATAGGCTTTCCGTCAATCGTAGGTTCATGGAGCATAAACATTTCTCGCATGTTAATTGACTGATCATCATTAATTGGAATATCCACTCCCCATCCTGAGTTCTCGATATGATTAATGCGTCCAAAAATATTCATATAATATTCGGGAGTTGTAAGCCCACCATCACTCATCTGAGTTTCATCCCAATCAATCTGAACGGATTCGACTTTCGGATTTTGGGCTTTCACAAAATCGACGATTTCCTGCTCGTGTTCTTTGAGATATGCTACTTGTTCTTTTTTTATTTCTTCTTCTGATTTTTGTACGACTTTCTTTGAAGAAGTGGTTGTTATCTTCTGTTCTGGTCTTTTGGTTAGATGCATGATCTTTCCTCCAAGAAAAACCAGTCCTAGGATCGGTAAAAGAATAATCAAAAATAATTCCAGTTGTCTCTTCATCTCTTCTTCTCCAATCCTTCCTTTCATGACTGGATGGGCCAGTCACTTTCCTTACTATTATAGCATCTTTCATTTGAATCTCAATCTAACTCACTAGTTAGAGACTATATGCAGCAATCATAAAAGAACTTTCGGGGTTCTTCTAGAATATAGGTAATCCTTTTTTACAAATAACAACCTAAGTGATGCTAAGAATTCAAATGTTGCATTTATGTAGAGTATCTAAATATATAATGAAACTTTCCGCTGTGAGAAAAGTGCTAGAAACACCATTGTTTCTAGCACTCGGGAGTTTTGAAACTTTAGGTTCAAAACTAAGTCATGGAACTTCGTAGAAGTTCGCTGACGTCCGTATTCACTTAAGGAAAGTTTCTAAGAGGAGTTTATCTTCAATCAAAAAGGAACCCGAAGGTTCCTTTTGTGTTATTTTCGATACATCTTGACCTGAAGGTAAAGATCGTTATAGACTCCAAGCAATTTCTTGCCTAATTGTTGATAGACTTCCAAATGGTCCAGTGTTTCATCGCTTGGATAGAAGGATTGGTCATCTTGGATTTCTTTTGGCAACATGGCTTTGGCTTTTTTATTTGGCGTTGAGTAGCCGACATAAAGAGCATTTTTCAAAGCATTTTTAGGACGAAGCATAAAGTTAATAAAAGCATATGCTGCTTCTTTATTTTTCACGGTTTTTGGAATGACAATGTTATCAAACCAAAGGTTGCTGGCTTCAGTTGGAACGACATAGCGAAGATCCTTATTGGCATCAAGCATTTGGCTAGCCTCTCCTGAGAAAGTAACTCCAATAGCCGCATTGTTTTGGATCATATACCCTTTCATCTCATCGGCCACCAAAGCTTTGATGTTTGGCGTCAAGGTGTAGAGTTTATCTACTGCCTCTTGCAATTTCTTTGGATCCTTTTCATTGAGGCTATAGCCCAAGGTATTGAGACCAATTCCCATGACCTCACGCGCACCATCGTACATCATGATGTCATTTCTGTACTCTTCACGCCAGAGATCTGACCAATGTTCAGGAGCATTTTTGACCATCTTGGTATTGTAGATAATCCCCAAGGTACCCCAGAAGTAAGGGACTGAATATTGGTTGCCGGGATCAAACGATTGGTTCAAGAGTTTTGGATCGATATTTTCCATCCCTTTGATCTTGGATTGGTCCAACTTTTCAACCAGATGCTCATCCATCATCTTAGCAATCATGTATTCACTAGGTATAGCAATATCGTAGGTGGTTCCCCCTTGCTTGATCTTAGTGTACATGGCTTCGTTGGAATCAAAGGTATCATATTGCACCTGAATTCCGGTTTCTTTTGTGAATTCCTTGAGCAAGTCTGGATCGATATAATCTCCCCAGTTGTAGATGACCAACTTGTCGCTATTCTTGGTATTCATGCTCGCTTCGATCTGGTGGCTAATTCCCCAGAGGACCAGAATGACAAGGACAATCCCAGTTAGGAATGAATAAAGTTTTTTCATGCTGCTTCCTCCTTTTCACGGGTAATAAAGTAATAACCGATGACCAAGAGCACACTAAAGAGAAAGACAAGGGCGGACAAGGCATTGATACTGAGGGAAATTCCTTGACGCGCACGTGAGTAGATCTCTACAGACAAGGTTGTAAAGCCATTTCCGGTTACAAAGAAGGTCACGGCAAAGTCATCAAGCGAATAGGTAAAGGCCATAAAGTAGCCAGCAATAATGGCTGGTGTCAGATACGGCAACATGATCTCTTTGAGCATTTGCACTTGGGTAGCTCCCAGGTCATAGGCAGCATTGACCATATCCCGGTTCATTTCCTTGAGTCGTGGCAAGACCATCAAGACCACAATGGGAATCGAGAAGGCCACGTGGCTAGCCAGAACAGATAGGAAACCTAGCTGGTACTTCACCGTCGTAAAGAGAATCAAGAAGCTGGCCCCGATCATAACGTCTGGTGCTACCATGAGAATGTTATTGATGGAGAGCAAAGGTCCTTCTAACTTCTTCTTCGATTGGTAGATATAAATGGCTCCAAAGGTTCCAATCACCGTCGCAATCAAGGCTGACAAGAAGGCCAAGAGGAAGGTCTCTGATAAGATCAGCATCAGGCGACTATCTGCGAACAATTCATTGAAATGCTCAAGCGTGAAGCCCGTGAAGGCATTCATATCTCCCCCTTTATTGAAGGCATAAAAGATCAAATAAAAGATAGGAAGATAGAGGATCAGAAAGACGAAACCTAGATAGAAATGAGATACTTTTTTCATCGTTCTCTCCTTTCTCTAGTTGCCCACATGGTAAAGAGCATAGCAAGGATCAGAACAACTCCGATGGTAGAACCCATTCCCCAGTTTTGTGTTGTCAGGAAGTGCTGTTCAATCGCAGTCCCTAAGGTAATGACGCGATTTCCACCGATCATCCGTGTCAACATGAAGAGGCTGAGACTAGGAATAAAGACAGACTGCACACCTGAGCGGACTCCATTCATGGACAAGGGGAAGACCACATGACGGAAGGTATCCCAACGATTGGCTCCCAAATCATAGCTGGCATTAATCAAGTTTGGATCTAAGTCATCTAAGACATTAAAGATCGGCAAAATCATAAAAGGCAACTCGATGTAGCTGGCTACAAAGATAAAGGAGAAATCGGTAAAGAGGATCTGCTGGGGAGCGACTCCGAGAAAGCTTAAAAAGCTATTGATGGAGCCGTTTTGACCAAAGATTCCGATAAAGGCATAGGCCTTGAGCAAGAGATTGACCCAAGTTGGCAAGACGATCAACATCAACCACAACTGCCGGTGTTTGAGAAGCGTCAAAAAGTAAGCAGTCGGATAGGAGATCAAGAGAGTCACCAGGGTGACAATTCCGGCATAAAGGACCGAATTAAAGCTCATCTTTAAATAGGTCAGATTTTGTGAAGTAAAGAACTCTTTGTAGTTTTCAAGTGAAAATTGTCCTTCAACGTTAAAAAAGGATTGAAAGATAATCATGACTACAGGAGCCAAGACAAATAGAAAAATCCACAAGAAATAGGGGAGGATAAATAGATTAGAGGTTGTTTTCTTCATCTCTCTCCTCCTCAATGGCATTAATCAAACCAGCTTCTTGCTCTTCCACTTCTACGTACTCTTCGATCCGCGCATCGAATTCTTCTTCGGTTTCATTGAGACGCATAACGTGGATATCTTCTGGTTCAAAGTCTAGCCCGATGACTTCTCCCACGATGGCCTTACGAGTAGAGTGAATCATCCACTCATTTCCCAAATCATCATAGGCGATGATCTCGTAATGCACACCACGGAAGAGCTGGGTGTCCACTTTCACTTGGAGCTTGCCTTCTTCAGGAAGAGTGATCTGCAAGTCTTCTGGACGAATAACGACTTCAACTGGTTCGTTTGGACGCATCCCTCCATCAACAGCTTCAAAGCGTTTGCCATTGAACTCAACCAAGTAGTCCTCGATCATGCGACCATCCAGAATGTTGGACTCCCCGATAAAGGTGGCTACAAAGTGGTTGATCGGTTCATCATAGATATCTACTGGTGTACCAGATTGGACGATCTCTCCTTCATTCATGACAAAGATCCAGTCACTCATGGCGAGGGCTTCTTCTTGGTCATGGGTAACAAAGACAAAGGTAATTCCCAAGCGTTGTTGCAATTCTCGCAACTCATACTGCATGTCTGTCCGCAGCTTCAAGTCAAGTGCAGACAAGGGCTCATCTAAAAGGACCACTCGTGGTTCATTAATAATAGCCCGGGCAATGGCTACCCGCTGGCGTTGACCACCGGATAATTTTTGGATCGAACGTTTTTCAAATCCCGCTAACTGGACCATTTTCAAGACTTCTGAAACCCGGCGTTCGATCTCAGCCTTGTCCACCTTTTTCAAACGAAGGGGAAAAGCCACATTTTCAAAGACCGTCATATGTGGAAACAGGGCATAGGACTGAAAGACGGTGTGGACATCCCGTTTGTTAGTAGGGACATCATTGATCCGTTCCCCGTCAAGATAGACATCTCCAGTCGTCGCATCCAAAAGACCGGCAATGATATTAAGGATGGTCGATTTTCCAGATCCAGATGCACCGAGCAGGGTATAGAACTTCCCTTCTTCCAATTCAAAATTGATATCCTTTAGGACAACGGTTCCGCTATCTTCAAAGACCTTTGAAACATTTTTAAACTCAATAATTGGTTTTTTCAATTCACATAAATTCCTTCTTTACTGCAATTACCAAACTGCTTTTCAAACGAAAATGCAGCGGCTGACAGGAAGACCTGTCAGACCACCAATACCTCTCGGGGACTTACTAGACTGCCCCACCTATTTACGGTATCGATAGGCACTCACCCCCTCTCCGACTGATGCTATCGATGGTTCACTATCAATTGTTCTTCAATACTTAAGCTCTTAGGCTTGGCCGATAATACGAACTTCTGGTTCTAAACGGACGCCTGAATGAGCTTCTACTGCCTCAATGACATGGGCGATCAAATCTTCGTAGTCCTTAGCTGTTCCATTATCGACATTGACCATAAAGCCGGCATGCTTTTCAGAAACTTCCACACCACCGATTCGATAGCCTTTCAGACCTGCTTCGCTGATCAATTGACCTGCAAAATGACCGACAGGACGCTTAAAGACGGATCCACAAGAAGGGTATTCAAGGGGTTGTTTCAACTGACGAAGATGGGTCAACCGATCCATCTCCTGCTTGATCGCCTCGTGATTGCCTGGTGACAAAGCAAATTTGGCAGAGATGACGACAGCACCTGTCTCTTGAATCTTAGAATGACGGTAGCCAAAAGCTAGTTCACCCACTGACAGAGTTTCGATCTCCCCATCTTTGGTCAAGACCTTACAGGATACGAGGACATGCGCGATCTCTCCCCCATAGGCTCCCGCATTCATAAAGACTGCGCCACCGACACTGCCTGGAATGCCACTAGCAAACTCGAAGCCTTTCAAACTATGGTGCAAGGCCACATGGGTGGTGTCGATGAGTTTAGCTCCTGCCTCTGCTTCGATCACATAACCATCCACACTGATGTCACGCAAGCGATCAAACATAATGACAAATCCCGGAATGCCCCCATCTCGGACAATGATATTGGACGCATTGCCCAGGACCATCCATGGGATTTGCTCTTGGTTGGCAAATTGGACGATGCGTTTTAATTCGTATTGGTTGCGAGGAAAAGCTAAAAATTCAGCATTCCCACCTACCTTTGTGAAGGTATAATGTTTTAAAGGTTCTTGAAAACGGATATCAATCCCTTCAAGAATTTGATTCATTTTTTCATTCATCTTTCTGTCTGTTCTCTCTATAAAAATACAAACTATTATACCAAATTTTTGACTATTTTTCGACTCTAAAAAACAAAAGAAGACCTATAATATTCAGGCCTTCCTTTTATCATTCATTATGCAATTTTACGAGCGATGGCACGATTCTTTTGTCCATCCAGAGCTGATTTGACCGAAATCCAAGCACCACCAAGAGTGAAGACAGCTAGCAATCCTAGATTCAAGTAAAATTTATCTGGGACGTCCCCTGAGAATGTCGCTTCATTGAGAAGCGTCCAGCTCATACCAAATGGCAAATCCAGTTCACTCATGAGCGCCAAAGTATAATCTAATTGGTTGACCAAAAAGACCGTCAAGACCATCAAAATAGCTGAAACTACCACACCTTTTTTAGTCAATTTCTTACCAAGGATCTCATAACCTTTGATGGTACAATAACCGAGGGCAGCCCCTGCTAAAACAGACACATAGCCGAGACGCGCTACCAAGAGGGCAACTGCTCCACCGATGATCACACCGATCACAGCCCCTACAATCCCTAAAAGGAAGTTTTCTTCCCGCGCTTCATAAGCCTCCACCGTATCTTGCACTTCGGCTTGGTAGGCTCTAAAGGTTGCATCGTCGATTAAGAAGATCGCATCTCCAATTTGATACAGACCGATTGGTCCTTCCTCACCCGTTTCCGCATTCACTTGCACAAATTGGTGGTTGAGTAAGAAATCAACAATATCTTGGATAGCTGTCCATAAGGTTTCGACAGCCTTCCCTTTGGTCATTCCACCTTTGACAACGATCGAGGTCAAGTAACCATCAGAAGAGATAGCATTAATGGCTTTTGATTGTTCTTTTAATTCATTCCAAAGAATTTCACTATCTTCGATCAAGTCTCCTTCGGAACCTTGTTTCACACTGAGTGAAATGGTAAATACATTCTTGGTTTGAGCGCCTTCAATGACCAACAAGAAGCCTTCACGCTCTCCATACATCACACGGGCTTCGCCATCAAATTGTAGACCAAGATCGGTAGCAATACTATATAAATATTCTGGTTTCATGTTTCCCCCTAAACTTTCGGGAAAGCTTGAGCTTTTCCCCATACAATTCCCATTCTACCATAGGAGAAGCAAAAAGGACATATACATTTGTATACATCCTTCTTTCATTTGTGTTACATTGAGGTTTATTTCTCAACACGAACGCCAAATGTGTCGATTTTAAGTTGGAAAATCTGACCATCTAGCCCGAGTTCTTCGAGAGCTGCGACAAAGGCTGCTGTATGCTCTGGCGCTAAGAGGTTCATGATCGTTGGGCCTGCTCCTGACAGATAGGTAGCATAAGCCCCATGCGCATGTGCGACTTCTTTGACCTGAGGGAACTCTTTGACAAGAGATTGACGGTAGCGCTCGTGGAAATGATCTGACTCGATGGAGCGACCAGCCGTCAGCAAATCTCCCTTGAGGAGAGCTGCGATAGCGACATTGGCTACGCTACTGGCTGCAACAGCTTCCTTATAAGACCATTCTTTCGGTAGGACATTCCGACTATCACTGGTCTTCAATTGGTAGCTCGGTACAACGGCCACAAGGTCACAGCTTGGGAAGTCAGCCGTGACATATTGGACATCTTCACCGATGTAGCTCGCAATGACCATATTCCCAAAGATAGCTGGAGCTACATTATCCGGATGACCTTCGATCTCGGTCGCGATGCGTAATTTCTCAGCGTCTGATAGCTGGAGGTTGGCTAATTGGTTGGCCAATTCAATCCCTGCGACAATGACCGAGCTAGAAGATCCAAGACCACGCGCCAAAGGCACTTCACTAGTCATCTTGATCCGATGGGGTTGCATATCAGTTGAGATAGAAAGAGCTGTTGAGAGCAAAAGGTTTTTCTCATCTGTCGGAATCCCTGCTCCAAGATCATGCTCAATAAACCAAGCATCTGCTGGTTCAAGGACTTCAATGGTCAAATAGCGAGTCACGGCAATCCCAACAGAATCAAATCCTGGCCCTACATTGGCACTGGTTGCTGGAACAATAATTTTCATGCTTATTCTCCCAAGACTTTAAAGGTATTCAAGAGTTCGAAATTCGCCTCTGAATCCAATTTTTCAACCAAGTTCTTGAATTGAGTTTGGTTAACTTGGTGAGTAATGATGACAACACTTGCATAGTGACCATCTGAGTCTTCTTGAAGGATTTGCTTGAAGGAAGCTCCTTCTGCATTAAAGATTTCCGCAAGACGCAAGATTTGACCAGTCGCATCTGGTGCTTTGATTGAGAAGTAATAATTGTTCTTCACGTCTTCTGGCTTAGCCAATTGAAGAGGGCGACTGTATTCATTGAAGGCTTTACCGATTGTTCCTTCTTTTAGTCGACGGACAATGCGAACGAGGTCGGCTACGACACTTGTCGCAGTTGGTTTTTGACCAGCACCTGGTCCGTAGTACATAGACTCACCAATACCGATGGATTCCACATAGACCGCATTCATGACATCATTCACTCCTGCGAGTGGATGTTGTTTTGGAAGGAAGGTTGGTGTCACTTCTGCTGCGATCCCTGACTCTGTTTCAACGATAGATCCGACCAGCTTAATGACATATCCAAGGCTTTGAGCAACCGATACATCTTGAGGAGTGATCTGGCTAATTCCTTTGTGACCTACTTGGTCAAATTGGATATTCATCCCAAAGGCAAATTGGCTCAAGATCACCATCTTGTAGGCAGCATCGATTCCTTCAACGTCGTTGGTTGGATCACTTTCAGCGTAACCAAGACGTTGCGCTTCTGCTAAAGCATCTTCATAAGTCCAGCCTTCTTCGACCATTTTGGTCATCATGAAGTTAGAGGTTCCATTGACCACACCAAGAACCTTGGTCACCTTGTCTGAGGCCAAAGAATTCACCAAAGTTCGAAGGATTGGGATCCCACCAGCTACGGCAGCTTCATAATAAAGAGCCACTTGGTGTTTTTTAGCAATCTCTAGCAACTCGCTTCCATGAACGGCAAGAAGGTCTTTGTTAGCAGAAACCACATGTTTGCCTGCTTCCAGCGCACGGGTGATAAAGGTCTTAGCTGGCTCGATACGGCCCATCAATTCCACCACGATGGCAATGTCTTTGTCTTCAATGATCTCATCGACATTGGTCACAAAGTTGTAGTCGTGACCAGCAGCTTGTAATTTTTCCTTTTCCGCATCATCTCGAACCAAGACCTTAGCGATCTCGATTTCATCTTGAGCTGCCTGGGTGATTTTTTCATGGTTTTCTTTTAATAAAAATGGTACGCCACTTGCAACAGTACCAAATCCTAGTAAGGCAATCTTAACAGACATCCTATTGACTCCTTGAATTTTCTATAGTAGCTCCATTATAACAAAAACTTGAGCGTTTGACAGCCAATTGCCTTAAAAATTCTGAATGTTCATGACAGGATCTGCCTGTAGCAAGTTCTGGAAAAGAACATAGAATTTGTGGTACAATAAAGAAAATAATGAAAACGGTGACAATATGAGTAAACGAAGAGTACCTAAAAAAATCAAAGCCCTACTTGGAATCAATGCCTTCCTCCTAGTCTGTATCTTTATTTGTAGCTTTCTTCTAATCAAGCGGATCACTCAACCTAGTGACGGGAATACCAGTGGCACTGCCGTGACGCGCTCGCTAGATGAACACAGTTCCTCTATCGAGTGGACCCGGGTGAAAAAGCCGGTCAAACTGCCCATCCTCATGTACCACTCCGTACACAATATGGCTGAGTCTGAAGCAGCCAATGCCAATCTGATTGTCGATCCAGAGACCTTTGAAAGCCAACTAAAGTCTCTAAAAAAAGCCGGTTACTACACCCTGACACCTGAGGAAGCCTATCGGATCCTCGCAAAAAATGAAGTGCCAAAAGGAAAGAAATATGTCTGGTTGACCTTTGATGATGGCGTCGAAGATTTCTATACCATTGTCTATCCGCTTCTTAAGAAATACAAGATGACCGCCACTAACAATATCATCACGGACTTTACCCAAAAGGAAAAAGAAAATGTCCTGACCTTTGACCAAATCAAAGAGATGAAAAGTGCTGGCTTGACCTTTGAAAGCCATACGGTCAATCATCCAGACCTAGCCAATTCCAGTCTTGAGACCCAAAAGAATGAGTTGGTCGCTTCTAAACGCCTGCTAGATAAGGTGCTAGATCAAAATACCAGCGTTATCGTCTACCCATCTGGTCGCTACAGCCAGGTCACGATCGACCAAGCCAAGAAAGCTGACTACAAATTAGGCCTCACCACTAAAAATGGACTCGCCAGCTCCGCTGATGGCCTCTATTCCCTCAAACGAGTCCGGATCCTTCCAACCACTACAGGAGAGGATCTCCTAGCCATGATCCAAGAATAAAGAAAGAGAGTGGGACAGAAATCGGTAATTCGTTAGAATTCGATTTCGTCGTCCCACCTCCGCACAGTTGAGTAGGGCTGTAAAAGCTGATGAAATCAGCGTAGTAGATCCCACTCAACCACTGCGTCTTGCTCGACAATCCAAAAATAATTGAGAGGCTAGGACTTTTGTCCCAGCCTCTTTTGTTAGAGTTCCTTCTCTAGTTCTTTTAGAAAGGTGATTAAAAACTGATGGCGACTTTCTGCTATTTGCTTAGCAGTCTCCGTGTTCATTTCATCTTTCAAGAGGAGCAACTTGTCATGGAAATGTTGGACGGTATCAGTGAGGGACCTCCCTTTGTGGCCACCATAGGAAAAAGTTCGCGCAATTCCTACAGCTCCTATCGCATCCAGGCGGTCTGCATCCTGGACAATCTTGCCTTCTAAGGTTTCTGGATGCTTACCGCGATTTTTGCTGAAAGAAACAGCATTGATAACCCGACAAATCTGGTCGATTTGGTCTTGAGGAATACCGATCTCTTCCAGAAACATGCGAGCATTCGCATTATTCTCTGTCTGAAACAATTTATCATCATCAGCATCGTGAAGAAGAGCTGACAAGCCCACTATCTCCAGATCACATGGACCTTCTGCTTGTGCGATTCTCATAGCATTGGTATAGACGCGGAGGGTATGCTCTACATCATGGCCATCCGCTCGATCAGCAAATAAGGTTTTCACATACTGCTTAGCAGCTTGGATTCGTTCTTCGATCATCTTTCTTGTCCTTTGTACAATCTGTGCTCAGTTTTATCTATTCATATGAGCTAGTTATGGAGAGGGGCAGTTTACTTTAAAACCACCTCTCGGTGGTGTTTACTTCTTCTTTTGTGGAAAGAGGGGCAGACCAAGTGTCGCGATCTTCTCAGCGGGGATCTTCATGCCATCCTTGATCCATTTGGAGATGACAGAGACGATGGCTGAGCTCCAGAAGGAATTGAGGTAGCTGCCAGCGCCATTCGAGGAGCTGCCATTTCGTTTTTCTAAAAAATCATAGACTGCCTTGGTCAAGAGCCGCTCGAAATTATAATCAATGGCTAGACTGATGATCTTGGCTTCTTTCTTGACTTCCTTAAAGAGGTAGACCCAAACTTGGTAGAGGTCTGTCTTGAGGTTATAGCCATCTAAAGACTTGGTAATCTTTGCGATACTAGATTGAAAGATGGACTCTAGAATCTCTTCTTTGGAGTCATAATTACGGTAAAAGGCTGCGCGAGAGACACCCGCACGCTGAACCAGCTCAGAGATGGTGATCTTTTTCAGATCTTTTTTCTCCAACAATTGCAGGAGAGAGATTTCGATGGATTCTCGTGTAATCGCATTGTTTTCTCGGTTAAATCGTTTGAGATTTTCCAAGGATTTCTCGGATATTTTTCTTTCTGCCATAACATTTACTTTCTATCTGTCTCACCTGATGATATCTGCTTGGATAGCATTGTACTTCATGATATAATTGTAAAAGAAGACATACTACTTGTCAATGTACATTTTTATACAATTATGAGGTATGAACTGATGAAATGGAAAATTATTGCGGATTCAGGCTGTGACTACCGCTCTTTGGACAATCTGGCACCGGATACGGAGTTTGTCAGTGTCCCATTGACCATCCAAGTGGGAGAAACTATCTACACAGATGATGTCCAACTCAATATCGATCAGATGATGGAAGAGATGTATGCGACTACGACTGCTTCTAAGTCTGCCTGTCCGAGTCCCGATGATTATATGAAGTCCTTTGAAGGAGCTGAAAATATCGTCGTTGTGACCATCACTGGAACCCTTTCAGGTAGCTACAATAGTGCTGAGGTGGCCAAGAAGATTTATCTAGAAGAGCATCCGAATACCAATATCCACGTCATTAATAGCTTGTCAGCTGGGGGTGAGGTGGACCTGATCGTTCGCAAGCTCAATCAGTTGGTCGCTGAAGGCCTTGATTTTGATCAAGTGGTCGATGTGATCACCACCTATCAGTCTAAGACGAAGTTGCTCTTTGTTTTGGCCAAGGTCGATAATCTGGTCAAAAATGGACGTCTCAGCAAATTGATCGGGACTGTTGTCGGGCTCCTCAATATCCGTATGGTCGGGGAAGCTAGTAAGACGGGTACCCTTGAGTTGCTTCAAAAAGCACGGGGCCAAAAGAAAGCGATCAAGGCTGCTTTTGATGAATTGATCAAGGCGGGTTATGCTGGCGGCCACATCACCATCGCCCACCGCAACAATGAAAAATTTATCGAGCAGTTCTCTGAATTGGTCCGTGAAAAATTTACCCGTGCAAACATCGAAGTCCTCCCTACTTCCGGACTATGTAGTTTCTATGCCGAAGAAGGCGGGCTCCTCATGGGCTATGAAATTTAAGTTTCCACTAAAAAAGAGGCTAGGACAAAAGTCCTAGCCTCTTCTTGTTTTTGGATTGTCGAGCAAGACGCAGTGGTTGAGTGGGCTTTACTACGCTGATTTCATCAGCTTTACAGCCCTACTCAACTGTTCGGAGGTGGGACGACGAAATCGAATTCTAAGGAATTACCGATTTCTGTCCCACTCTCTCTTTTTATTCTCCGATCTCTTGGTAGAGAGTGCGGATTTTTTTGCGGTAGATGGTGTAGCTGATTGCTGCTCCGATTAACAGGATGATACTATAAAGGATCACAGCAAGTAGGGTGCTGACGGAATGATAGGTCCAAATAAAGCTGACAATAATCAAAAGAAACATCACAAAGAGAAAGACAATCAAGAGAATAGACTGAAGGACTGCATTCCCACGATGACGGGTCATTAACTCCGTGATATTGGTCCAATTGGTGCTAAAGTTCTGAAAATCTTTGACATAGTCTCGGATGCAGATCGGAATGGTCGTTACAACCCAGATCAGCAACATGGCAAGGATAGCCAAGGGATGGATGCCAAAATAGAGACAAACGCCAACTAGAAGAATGACAGGAAGGATGGATTGCACCAGATAGAGCAACCAAAACTTCATGAAGAGATAGCGTTTGAAATCAATAGGGAGCGATCTCAAGTACTCAAAGTTTTCGCGCTCTAGCGAAATACCAATACTGGTCAAGCCTCCAAAACTATTGAAAACACCGATCAAGATGGCAACAAGGGTCAGTGGCACCAGATACTGGGGCGTCAGGTAAGGACTGAGGCCTCCTATATTTTTCGATGCTCCTGCTGCTCCACTGAGGAGGAAAATATATGGCAGAATACTCATCATCAAGAGGACTTGCACCATAAGTGTTCCATCGCTCAAGAGTCTACGATGATACTGAATGACAAACTGTCTAAAGGAGTCTTTCTGGCCCACATGGATGGCTTTCACGCGCTCTTTAACGGTTTGGTTGGTCGCAACTGCAAGGGCCGCATCATAGAACTGCGGTATCACGATTTTGCGAACCAGGCCGATCAAGACCAGAAGGACCAGGATCCAGCCCATGAGACCAAGGATCGCTTCTCCATCAAAAGGATGGAGGATGAACTGATGAAAGGCCGTAAAAGGTGGAAATAGAATGGGAATATCTGCGCCCCCTGTCACTTCTACCCGATGGGTCTGGACTAGATTCAGATAGAGATAAGCTCCTAGACTCAGAAGAGAACCAATTCCGACCATGATGTTGGAGACCAGGGTCGTGTGTTTTTTGAAAAATAGGGTCTTAGTGATCAGATGGGATAGGATGATCGTCGCTAAAAAGAGAACGCCTAAGAGAATTAAGGCACAAAAGAGGCCAAGCAGGATCCCTAACGGATTGAAGCCGCCTGCTTGGACAGGCAGGATCAAAAAATAGCTGACCAAGGGAAGGATAGCCATGAGAAGGGTCAGGATGACCGAGATACTCTTTCCAGCAATGACTTCCGCATCTGAGAAGGCATAGGGCCGGTAAAACTGGAGGTCCTTGCTTTCATAAAAGACATTGTAAAAGCTCATAAATCCTTGGGAAATGGTCATCAAGGAAAAGAGGGCCACCATATTGACAAAGAAGGCTGGTTGATGGACAAAATCATAGATGCTAAAAAGCAAGCCAAATATGACGAAATAGACCAATCCTAATAAGAGGTAGTTGAGCACTGATTTACGGGCGACATTGAGTTTGACGTCCGGTTTTTTGGCCTGTTTGGTACGTAATTTTGCGATCTGGGCCGGCTGACTAGCATAGATCATATTAACATTGACCAGTTGCTGGATAATCTTAAGACGCATGATCGCCACCTTCTTCCTTCCGACCCGCTAGACTGAGATAGATACTTTCCAGACTTTGTTCGGGGTGCTGTCCCTTCAATTCCTCGATCGTCCCATAGAAAATGAGATTTCCTTTTTTGAGAATAGCGATTTTATCACAGAGTTGTTCGGCCACTTCTAAGACGTGGGTAGAGAAAATAACCGTCTTGCCCCGATCCGCATGCTGGCGCATCATTTGTTTTAAATCGTAAGAAGCCTGTGGATCCAAACCGGTCATCGGTTCGTCCAAAACCCAGATATCTGGATCTGACAAGAGGGCTGCAATGACGAAGACCTTCTGACGCATCCCATGTGAAAAGGATTCAATCACTTCATAGCGGTGGCTCTGAAAATCAAAGATCCTAAGAAGCTCCTCTAAACGTTGGTCACAGTCTTTCTGACTCATATCATAAGAGGTCGCAACCAACTCCCAGAATTCATTGGCTGTGAGACGCAAGAAAAGATCTGGCGAATCTGCCACATAACCGATCTTCTTTTTGATCGCCAACCGATGGCTATAGAGGTCCTGACCATCCACTTCAATGGATCCAGTGGTTGGGGTGATGACACTGACCAGGCTCTTAATTGTCGTTGACTTTCCAGCTCCGTTGTGGCCAATCAGGCCGACAATTTGCCCATCCTCGATTGTCAGATCCAAGTGGTTGAGGGCAATGTGCCCATCGTAATCTTTGGTAACTCCGTGAAATGTAATCATGCTAACTCCCTTTTTGATCCTCACAGGGACCGTTTTTACTTATTCTGTTGATAAGCGATCATCGAAATGGTAGAGCAATTCTAGCAGATAGTTTGGAATGGTTTCCAAGAAGTCTTCTTTGTAGACCCGCTCTCCTCGCTTGTGCAATTCTTTGCCCCAAGGGCCTAGATTGACCGCTTGAACCTGAATTTGGGCAATTTTTTCCAGATCCAGATCATAGACCTGAGCTGGTGTGGCTAGGCTATCTAGGACGACTTGATAAGAAGCCACATCCTTTTCCAAGGCACAATAACTGGTGTCGTTAATCCCCATAAAGTATTCTTCGACTTTTAAGAGGTAACCTCTTGTGTCCAGATACTCGCGGTAATCAGTGATGAGGGACACGATATTGAAATCGGTATTGTCTAAAAAGCGGCAATTCATAGAAGGATAATATGGGGGCGCAAAACCGATGACCACCATAGGATCCTTATCTCCGAGAAACTCAAGGAGTCGCTGGATTTGCTGAATCGCAAGGCTCTGGTAGCTGGTCCCATTACGAAAATCTTGCTCCGCTTTTTTATTAGAAGCTTCTCTAAAGGCTTCATAACCCTCTAAGGCTTGGCAACGTTCCTCTAGTTCTTGATAGGTGATGACTCTTGGCTTTGCAATAACATGTTCTTGGCCAGCCTGATCCTGCAAGTGCTCATACTTCTTGTAAAAGGTGTCCAAGGCCTCCTGACTAAGCTCATAGATACGTTGCAAGAGCTCTTGCGGTGTTTTCTTCAAATGCAATACACTGAAATAACCAGCCGCATAGAGCACGGTCGATACATCGTACTGCTCCTTCAAATCTCTGAGATAGGACCAAGAAGGAAGGGGAGACGTTTCTCCCAAGGCTTGATCTGCCAGATCGGGATGAAGATCTAGCTGGCTTGCGATGGCTACTAAGAGGGACAAGGCATTGATCCCTTTAAGGGGCTCCTTCATATGGGACAAGACGCCTTGCGCCACAACGACTGGCATGAGTTTGCCGACTGTGCCAATGTGAAGGACCTTTTCTTTTCCTACTTCCGATTCAAAGGGTTCTGAATCCACTGCTAATACATAATTCAGATCAAACTTTTCCTGCAAATCTGTGAGGAGGCCCAAGGCTCCACGCATCCCACGTGAATAAGATTCCTCGTCTCCAACAGAGAGATAGAGCAGATTGACCTGGCCTCCTGAGGGATCTGCCGCATAGGCTTCCAGAACCCCCAATTGAAGGGCTAGGGCTGCTTTCATATCGCAAGACCCTCTGCCAAATTTCCAATCCCCAGAAGCTAAATCTTCCTGCATATCTTGCCGCCTATCCAGTGTTTTCAAGGCTTCTGCTACTTGATCAGAATCGAGCGCGATTTCTGCCAAATTTCCATAGTCTTCTAGATCGACTGTATCATGGTGATGGAAAAGGATTACTGTTTTTTTCTTGCCCTTATCAACCAAGGCCCAATTGACCGATCGATGCAAGTGATCCTGTGGCACCTGATAGCGTCCAAAATAGTCCGGATGTTCCTTGAAATAGGGGATTTGTCCAATCCGTTGATCCAGGTAGGCTTCGATTCCTTGTTCGGTCTCAGTATTGGTGAAGCTTGGAATCGCCAAGGCTTCGGTAAAAATCGTTTCGATGCTCTCTCTATTGGTGGTTTTCACTTTCTCTCCATCCTTCTTTTCTATTATTCATCTTTGTGAGCTTTGCCAAGTGACAAGAGGCTGGTGAGCATGAGTCCTAGGAAGCCAAAGAGGGTCCAAGGGCTTGTTGCTTGACCTGTTTTTGGAAGGCTTGGTTGGCTTGTCACTTCTATCTTATCTTTATCAGCTCTTTGAGCCAATTCTTGTGCAGTTTCTTCTTTTTGTTCCTTACGGAAGTCCATCAGATCCCGACCGTGGCTTGGTTTTTGAGGAATTTCAGAAATAGCTGGATTGGTTGGAGTCATTAGATTACTTGGAACAATTGGTTTTTCTGCTTGATCTACTGGACTTGGGTCTTGTTCAGGATCTACTTTTGGATGAATGGTTGCAATTGGTAGGATCCGATCTGCTAATGTGGCATACTCTGTATCTTTTTCACTCGGTTGATAACGGAACAAGAGAGACCGACTGTCTTCTACGATTGGAATCGTTGCAGAAATAGAATCTGTCTTGAAGGTCACTTCATAAGGATCTGCAAAATAGATGTAATCTGGATCATAGGTGTGCAAACTCAAAACCAGTCGATGACCTTTTTTCACTGTATAGAGATTTGGTTGCAGATACATGGTGTAATCATGAAATTCATTTTCTTTCAGATCAATAGAATGACTAGAACTTGCTGAGTCATAGCGAGATGCTGGATTGGCCAGATTCATCCAACCACGCGCAATCACCACACTCTTAACCTTGTGGGTCTTGTAACGTTTGAGAGGTAAGGTTTCAAGGTTGCTACCATTCCAGTAGCCTGTCTCGTCGATCGTTTCCTTGTCCAATGTGCGTGTGCTGTAACCGTCTTTGTCATAGGTGATTTCTTCTTTGACCACATCAAAGTCTTCGTCTGAGACATCCATCAAGGTCGCACTGACATGGGCATGGTTTTTGTCTCCCTTGACAAAAGCAGCGCTAAAATGCACAGGAATATGCCCTTTGATGGTGACATCTTGGTCGACAGGTGCTGCATAGGAAGCCGCTACTTCTGAGGAATGGAAGGCCGCATCTTGGTTACGTGTAGTCCAGTTATTTCCCGTACCATAGTAATCACCGGTTACTGTCACATCCTCCCGTTTGGAGTAGATTCGAGCAGAGATGGCATTGTTGGTATCCCATTTATCAAAACGACGCCATTTACTTGGATCTAGATTGTCCTGTGCTGTTACTTGCGGAAGGTTTTCAATCCCATTTTCAATACCATAGAGGTAATGGCTATACCAGAGATTCATCAGGTCATTAAAGGCTTGACCTGCGACTTCTGTCCCTGACCAACGAGTAGATGGATAGATGTGATTGCCCTGGTGGAGCAAGACCTTGGCATCGATCCCCGCCTTTTTATAGGCTTCTAACATGAGTTCAAAATGTTTTGGTTTAACATTGTCATCATTGAGCCCTTGAATGATGAGAGGGGCTGCTTTCAAGTTGGCTGCGTTGAGCGTGTAGTCGCGTTTGGCATATTCTTCGTTGTAATTATGACCATCCTTGTGTTGGAGCTCATTGAGCTTGGTGATATAGGCTGCATAGTAATCCTTGACCTTGTCCCAATCTTCCTTATCAAGGATTCGTCCTGATGTATAGACAGATAGCCAAGATAGGTCATTGGAAGCTCCGGTATCAAGAGGAGATCCTTGGCTGTTGAAATGGTCATACCAACTAGCAATACCTGCAGCTGGCACAATGGTCTTGAGTCCTTCCACCCCAGTAGAAGCTACACCAAATGTTGTCGTACCTGCCCAAGATAAACCAGTCATAGCGACGTTTCCGTTGGACCAGTCCGCCTTGACTTCCTGGTTGCTAGTCTTATCAGAGTAGGCTTTGCGTTTACCATTGAGCCATTCAACGATATTTTTGTAAGCAGCTACTTCAAGGTCAGAGCCGGTCGTATTGATCCCGTCTGATCCTTTTGAGCCCAAACCACTGCTGGTCACCACTGCATAACCACGAACTAAGAAATAATTGTACCAGTTTAGATTTTCGTAATCATAATGCGTATAATCTTCAGAACTTTCACGCGGATTAACGTAGTACCAATCCTTTGGATCAGTCGCTTTGGCTACTTCTTCTGTCGTAACAGTCTTGGTTGCTTGGCGTTTGGCAGGTTTTTCATAGAGCTTGGCCATATCGAAGTTTCCACCTTCTTTGAGACCAATTCCCTCTAAGGTGCGCTCCTCTGTTGTTCCTGTTACATATGGGCTGGCTTCAAAGATGCTGGCTGCCTTATAGTCCCCATTGACAGCAGCTTTTGGCACCTGCACAAAGGTCTTGACCAAGTCAGGCTTGCCGTCTCCATCCGTATCATAATCGGTTTCCACATAGACAATATAGCGGACGATGTCACTCTTGTCATAAGAGTAATGCTCCGGATCGTCTCCTGGCGTAAATGGGAAAATAGGTTGTGCTTTGCCATTCAAAAAGAGAGGTGTCTTCTTGTCTGCGCGGTAAGCGGCACGGAGCTGTTTGGCTACATCAACCATTGAAGTGAGATTAGTAACTGGAGCAGATCCCTCCACTCCTTCCTTGACCATCCCTAGGCTCTTGGCAAAAACTAAGCGGTCTTTATCAGTAGATCCGACTTGATTTTCCTTGGTTGAAGCCCAGTTCAATAGTTGATTGACTGCCTCCGTCACAGTGACTTCTTTTTCACGATCCTGGTCGGTTACAGTTGCACCAGTGATTTCAGCCAAGTCTCCTTGGGTTACTTTTGGAGTCGCGCGCTCCTCTTGACTGCCAACGGTAGGCGTCGCAGGCACAGGGCTTGGCTGATTGGCTAGAGTGGACTCAACAGTTGGGGCGCTCACTACCGCTGGACTTGACGCAGGTTCTTCATGTAGCTCAGTCGTCGGAGTAGTTGTCGGAGCGGTTGGCGAAGTGGTTGGTCTGTTAATTTCTGAAACCTCTTCCACTTTTTCAGGCTGTACGGTTTCTTTAGTGTCTCCTTGTGTTGAGGTCACTGTTTCAGTAACTTCAGGACTTGCCGTAGAAGGAGTAACCGTCTCCTCAGTAGTTGTGCTACTTACTTGGTCTGCTTGCACATGCTGGGCGAGTACAGCAGGACTAATCAGTAAACCTGCAACGAGTAGAGAAACAAGAGTTGTTTTTTTCATAAAATGGTCTCCTTTCACCATTTTCAAAGTCAGTCCTAGCGGAACCCGACTCTATTTTTTTATATTCTCACTTTATTTCTTTCATGTATGCGATTTCTTTTTTAGAAAGGGCTTGCTTCCAGCGCAAAAGTTTGTCGCATCCAACTATTTTTGGTAAAATAGGGACATTCACATGAAAGAAGAAATAAAAATGGAAAATCAAACCTTAATGCAATATTTTGAGTGGTATTTGCCCGCTGATGGGAACCACTGGACGCGTCTTGCTGAAGATGCGCAACACTTAGCAGACTTGGGTATTCGTAAAGTCTGGATGCCGCCTGCTTTTAAAGCTACTTCTAACAATGACGTTGGGTACGGAGTCTATGACCTCTTTGATTTGGGCGAGTTCGATCAAAAAGGAACGGTTCGTACCAAATACGGTTTCAAAGACGATTATCTTCAAGCCATTCAAGCCCTCAAAGATGCTGGGATTCAACCAATGGCCGATGTCGTTCTCAACCATAAAGCTGCTGCTGATGGCTTAGAGGAATTCGAGGTCGTTGAGGTCGATCCGATGGATCGAAACAAGGTTCTCACTGAACCCTTCACCATTCAAGGATGGACCAAATTCACCTTTGATGGCCGAAATGGCACCTATAATGACTTCCACTGGCATTGGTACCATTTCACCGGCACTGACTACGATGCTTCACGTAATAAGAATGGAATCTACCAAATCCAAGGGGACAACAAAGGTTGGGCTCATGGAGATCTGGTAGACAAGGAAAACGGAAACTACGATTACCTCATGTATGCCGATATCGATTTCAAACATCCCGAGGTTGTAGAAAATCTCGACCAATGGGCTGAATGGTTTATCGAAACAACAGGGGTTGAGGGCTTCCGTCTGGATGCCGTCAAGCACATTGACTCCTTCTTTATGAAGAATTTCATCCACAATATCACCCAAAAGTACGGTGAAGATTTCTACGTCTTTGGCGAGTTTTGGAATGGGGATAAAGAGACCAACGATGAATACTTGGAAAGCATTGACTACTTATTCGACTTGATCGATGTAGCACTCCACCAAAATCTTTTCAGAGCTAGTCAAGAAGGTGAAAATTTCGACCTTCGAACCATTTTTGATGGAACACTAGCGCTGAATCATCCTGAAGAGGCCGTAACCTTTGTGGACAACCATGATACCCAACGAGGGCAAGCCTTGGAATCTACCATTGAAGAATGGTTTAAGCCCGCAGCCTATGCCTTGATCTTACTTCGTGAAGCTGGTTTACCTTGTGTCTTTTATGGAGACTACTACGGTATCGAGGGCCAATTTGCGCAAGAAAGTTTCCAAGAGGTCCTCGATCGCCTCTTATGGGTTCGTAAAGATCTGGCCTACGGGGAACAAACAGACTACTTCGATGATCCTAATTGCATCGGATGGACCCGCTCAGGTACCGAAGGATCAGCACCAATCGCCTGCTTGATTTCCAATAACCAAGCTGCTACAAAAGTCATGGAGATCGGCTCATCCTACGCAGGCCTCACCTACTATGATGTCCTAGAAAATTGTAGCGAAACTGTCCAAGTTCAAGAAGATGGTACTGCTGAATTCCCAGTGGCAGAGCGCTCCGTCAGTGTCTGGGTAGCCCAAGATAAATAGGGCCAATAACCTTTATATGTAATGTTCTCCTAGGATCTACATCTTCCTAGGAGAATTTTTTCCTGTAAAAATTTTATAGGAAATACAGTTTCATTTTAGCACTATAAGAAAGCGCTGTCAACGGGTGTCGCGTCTATTTGAAAGAAATAAAGAGCATCAAAAAACTCGTTTTCCAATATGGAAAACGAGTTTTCTTATTAGCTCAATTCTGCAATGATTTCTTTCAATTGGGCTTTCGTATGAACTCCAGCCACTTGTTTGACAACTTGTCCATCTTTTTTAAAGAGAAGAGTTGGGATCGACATGATACCGAATTGACGTGCTGTATTTGGATTTTCATCTACATCCATCTTACAGATTTTCAAATCATCTTCATGTACTTCTTCTGCCAACTGATCCAAGATTGGGGCTTGCATGCGGCATGGACCGCACCAAGTTGCCCAAAAGTCAATCAAGACAAGGCCTTGGCTGGTTTCTTGTTCAAAAGTTGCATCTGTGATTACGTGTGCCATATTTCCTCCTTTTTCAGTAGTGACTACTGATTCTGCATTTCTACTTTTATTTTACACTAAAAGATGCCATTTTAGAAATATTTGCTACGGGGACTCCTCAGGCATCTACTCTCTTTTTGCGCCAAAAGATGAGACTAGAAGCTGTTAGGCTGATCACCCCTAAGAGACCCAGAGCACAATCTTTGCTCCCTGTTTGAGGAAGCATACGGTCTGCTTGCTCTCCTCCTACTGCAGGTGTCACTTCTTGAGGATCTTCTGCAAATCCTTGTGAAACAAATTGATGTCCATAGGATACAGCTAGTGTAAGATGAGGTTGCTCTTGTCTTGCTGATCCTGTTTGCGTCTGCTCTTCTTTTTCAGGAAGAGTTTGGCTTGGTTGGACAAAGGATTCTGGGCTTGGAAGCCTATATTCTTCCTTGTAATGCACTTCTGGAGCGACTAGAGCAGCACCTTCAACTTCTGGTAAATTCGCATAGTCAGTATCTGTTGCACTCGGTACATAAGCTGCCTTTTGGGCGCGGGTCTTTTCAACAATTGGAATCGCAGCCTGGATAGAATCTGTCTTGAAGGTCACTTCATATGGATGCTCCACCGTTAAATCAGACGGGTCATAGGTGTTGAAAACAAGCGCTAACTTGTGACCTTTCTTAACCGTATAGAGATTTGGTTGGAGATAAACCGTGTAATCGTGGTATTCCCCAACCTTTGGCTTGATGCTTGCGCGAGAGCTTGCTGAATCGTAGCCAGACTTAGGATTCGCAAGGTTGATCCAGCCTTTTGCGATCACCTTGTACTTGGTCTTGATGGTTTCGTATTCGGCAACAGATAGGTTGCTTAAATTGCTTCCCATCCAGAAACCGTCTGCTGTTTTATCTTGCTTGACGCTACCATTTCCTACCACGTCAAAATCCTCATCTGCCACATCTACCAAGAGAGCGTTGATTTGGAAATTCTTTCCTTGACCCTTGGCAAGAGCTGCCTTGAAACGAACGGGGATGTGGCCCTTGATCGTAGTGTCCTCAGTAACATCAGAAACGAAGGTCAGATTGGCCTTAGAGGAGGCTTTGCTGACTGTTTCATTACGGTTAGCGATCTCAACACCTGCAGCCGCATAGTCACTAGAAATGGTTTCTTCTAGACGTTTCGAGCTTGCATTCAAGAAGAGACGTTGACTGCTCTTCCAGTTATCATAGCTGGTCCACTTGCTTGGATCATAGTTGTTTTGAGCTAGAACAGCCGGCAAGCTTTCGACGTGATTGTTCACGCCATATAGGTAGTGGGTCAACCAGGTATTGAGTAGGTCATAGAAATCTTGGCCCTTGGCTGTGATCCCATAGCCACGAGACATAGCTGCTGGATAGACGTGGTCTCCTTGGTGGAGATAGAGCTTGACATCTTGGCCCGCTTTCTTGAGCGCATCGTACATGAGTTCAAAGTGTTTGGTCTTAACATTGTCATCATTCAAGCCATGGACGATCAGAGCGCTGGTCTTGAGATTTTCCGGATGAAGAGTATAATCCCGCTCTTTCCAGACATCACTGTAGTTGCGATCATGAGCATACTGGTCCTTGTTCAATTGGTTGATGTAGTTGACATAGTTTTGCCAAATACCTGCCCAATCGTCTTGATCCAGCATCCGTGTGCTAACGTAAAGGGAGAGCCATGAAAGGTCACTATAAGGTGCATTGCCAAATTGGGTTCCTTGGCTATTGAAATAATCATACCAAGAGGCAATTCCTGCTGCCGGAACGATGGTCTTTAAGCCTTCTACGCCTGTTGCCGCCACACCAAAGGTCGTGGTTCCAGCCCAGGAGAGACCTGTCATAGCGACATTGCCTGTTGCCCAGTCTGCCTTGATTTCAACATTGCTAGTCTTATCGGTGTAGGCCTTGCGTTTGCCATTGACCCATTCGATGATATTCTTAAAGGCATTGATTTCGAGACCAGACCCCGTCGTGTTAAATCCTTCTGATCCCTTGGTACCAAGTCCAGCGCTCGAGATAAAGGCATAGCCCCTGACCAAGAAATAGTCGTACCAGTTCAAATCTTCGTAGTCATAGATATACTCGTAGGGACTGTAGTAATACCAATCCGATGCCTTGGCTTTTTTGGCTGCTTCTACTGTTGTTTCACTGCTTACTGGCTGTCTCTTTGCAGGTTGGCTGTGCAGTTTCTTCATGTCGTAGCTACCGTCCGTTGGAAGCCCCAAACTTTCAAGGGTCACGTAGTTTTCATCGAGCGTCCCCGCTACGTAAGGGCGCGCTTCCAGAATGGTTGCTGCCTTAAAATCGCCTTGCGCTACTGCTTTTGGTAATTGAACAATGGCTTTGACTAAGTCTGGCTTGCCATCTGCATCGGTATCGTAGTCCGTTTCGACATAGACTGGGAAACGTACAATTTGGCTGTCTTCATATTTGTAGTCTTGGTCTTCTTTTTCTCCCGTTGTATAAGGGAAAATAGGCTGGGCACGACCATTTAAAAAGAGCGGACTTTTCTTTTCAGCCCGGTAGGCATCGTAGAGTTTCTTAGCTGTTTCATACATCTTGGCCAATTCTGGCTGACTAACCTTACGAGTCACATCTTCTGATTTTTCAATCAAGCCTAAACTCTTGGCAAAGCGTTCGCGATCTGCTTGGCTTTGGCCCAATTGGCTAGGATCTGTTGCTGCCCATTGAAGTAAGCCATTAACAGCATCTTGGACCGTCAACTCTTTAGAGGCCTGATCCGCTGCAAGGGTGCTACCTGTAACCTTTGCCAAATCCTGGGCTGTTACCGGAGCTTCTGAAGGATGAGCAGATTGAGGGGCTGCTTCCCTGTTGGTTGCTGCTGGAGTTGCTACTGGGACCGTAGGCTCACTTTGTCTTGTGTGTTCTTCTGTAGCAGGTGATACTTGATTGGCACCTGCCGTCCGATCCAGCGATGCCTCACTCGAGCTTGCAGCTTCTTCACTAGTGACAGTACTTGTGTCACTTGTTGTCGGTCTTGCTTCAGTAGATGGAGCATGGACCACTTCTGTCGATGGGGCTAGCTCTTCTGTTTGCTCATCTGCTGCTACTACTTGATGCAAGACCATCGGCGCGATCAGTAAGCTCGATGCGACAATGGAAACCATTGTTTTCTTTTTCATGTCAGTCTCCTTACTTTTTGTAATCAACACTCCTATTATACTATGTAAGCGCTTTTAGATCAATTAGATATTCAAATGATCCCACAAAAAACCGAGGCATCAGCCTCGGTTATCGATCCTTATTTAACGTGTTTCTTAAGATCTTCTTGTGCTTTTTTGTTTGACTCTGCTTGTTCTTTTTGCCATTTTTCAAGGGCTTTGTTATAGTCAGCAGTTGTCACAGCTTTGTCTTGGAGTTTCATTCCTTTGTAGATCACTTGGTCTTTTCCTTTACCACCAGTCCATGCAAATGGAGCTGAGAATGGTTCGATACGTGTCAAGAATGGACGTCCAGTTGATGAAGAAGTTGGCATAACAAGGGCACTATCTGTCAACCAAGCTTGCGCTGCAGCATATTTTTCATAGCGTTTGTTGACGTCTTGTGTTTCTGCACCAGCATCTTTGATCATCTTTTCAAAGTCGTACAGACCAACTTTTTTAGCTGCTTCATTGTTTTCACTTGGGTCAAATCCAAGGAAAGTCTTAGTATTTTCACCAGATGAAGCTTTCAAGATATCCATGTAAGTTGATGGGTCTTGGTAGTCAGGGCTCCATCCAACATTATCAGAGAGATCCCAGTCTTCGCCAGCCGCATTTGGTGCAAAGAGGGTCACATTTTGAAGGTCTTCTTTCGAAAGCATTTGGATATCGATGACGATATTTTCTTTACCAAGTGCTTCTTCAACTGATTGTTTGAAGGATTGTACCCGTTGAACTCTTGATGGTGTGGTTTGGTCCACAGGCATATCGATGTGAATTGGGAATTTCACACCTTCTGCTTCCAAGGCAGTCTTCGCTTTTGCAAACTCTTCCTTCGCTTTCTTAGCATCGAAGAGACCATTTTGACCATCGTCTAGTTTAGTAGATTTCCACTCATCACCGTAGGTATCCAATTGAGTTTTCACCATTTCACCAAAGGTCTTACCATTAGCTTGGACAAATGTTGGTGGAATGTAGAGGTTACGGATGATCTTGCTTGCTCCGTCTTTTCCGTTCAATTGAGCAGCATACGCTTCACGGTTGAAGGCAAAGCTGATCGCTTGACGGAAGTCCTTGTTCAAGAGAGCTTTCTTAGTAGATTGTTTTTCTTCATCGGTCTTCTTAGCAGTGTGTTTGTAAGATTGACGGTCGATGTTGGTACCAATAACATAAGAAGCGGCGTCTTGAGGAGTGTAGGTGATTTCGTCTTTGAATTCTTTGGCTTGCTCTGAGTAACCAGATCCAGTTGGGAAGAGTTTTGCCAAGCTAAGAGCATTTTCTCCGAAAGATTTGGCCAATTTACTTTGGTCTTGTCCATCATAGAATTCCAATTTCACATCTGAAATGTAGACCTTGTCTTTATCCCAGTAGTTTTCATTCTTTGTCATTTCGATAGAAGATTTTGAAGTAAAGCTCTTCAAGATGTAAGGACCATTGTAAAGAAGGGAGCTGGTATCACTTGCTTGAGCGAATTTATCTCCTTTTGATTTCACAAATTTTTCGTTGACAGGGAAAGTGATCCCAAGAGTCAATTTAGAGTTCCAGTAAGATTCTGGTTGGTTCAAAGTGATTTGAAGGGTATGATCATCAACTGCTTTTACTCCTACAGCTGAGAAATCTTTATTTTTACCACTGACGTAGTCATTCAAGCCTTTGATAGAATCTTGGATGATGTAGAGCATTTCTGATTTGTTATCAGCCGCATATTTAATCCCTGTGACGAAATCTTTAGCTGTTACATCCGCATACTCTTCGCCTTCTGAATCATACCATTTAGCATCGTCACGAAGTTTATAAGTATAAGTCAAGCCATCTTGCGAAACTGTCCAATCTTTTGCAAGAGATGGAATCAAATTTCCGTATGTGTCATTTTCAAACAAACCATCAATCAAGTTTCCAGTGATATCGTGGGTTGCTGCTTTACCAGATGTGATATAGTTTAGGTTTTCTGGCTCAGTCTCATAGACATATGAGAATTTTTGACCGTTGCTTGAGCTAGATGATTTAGAACCACCCGAACAAGCTGCTAGGATACCTGCTGAAAGGAGGGCAACTCCCGCAAGTGCAATGACATTTCTTTTTTTCATGTAAAACTCCTTAAGAAATTTTAAGTTTATTTTAAGATTATACCACAAAGATTTTCAGAAGAAAAGGAATTTTCAGAAAATTTTAGTTTATGAAAAAACTACTCCGGAGAGTAGTTATTAATTTAAGTTTAAAACTTATTTGAGACTTTCCTTAGGTGAGTACGGACGTCAGCGAACTTCTACGAAGTTCCATGACTTAGTTTTGAACCTAAAGTTTCAAAACTCCCGAGTGCTTGAAATGATTCTATTTCAAGCACTTTTCTCACGGCGGAAAGTCTCAGTTTTGATTCGAAAAACTATAAGGACTGGATATTTTATAAAAAGACTTCTTATGTTATTTTCTAAGAAAAAACTAGTTCACAAAAGTAGTTCCATTTTTTACTCTACTAAGTCGCTCTTGAGGTAGGCATCGACCATGCGCTCTGTTGCGACTACAGAATCCAAGTGAGTCCGCTCATATGAGTGGCTAGATTCGATCCCTGCCCCGAGAAGAGCGTGTTTCACTTCTGCTCCTGCGCTCATGGCTGCAGAGGCATCTGATCCGTAGAAAGGATAGATATCCAACTTATAAGGGATTTCTTGGGCTTTTGCCAAGGCTACCAAATGCTGACGGAATTCGTAGTGATACGGTCCTGAAGCATCTTTGACACAGATGGATACCGTGTATTCATCCGTCGCTTGGTCATCTCCCATAGCCCCCATATCCACTGCCAAGTACTCTACCACTTCAGACGGGATACTAGAATTAGCTCCATGCCCCACTTCTTCAAAGACTGAAAAGGCAAAGGTAGTCGTTACTGGCAATTGAATATTCTCTTCCTTGTAGACGCGCAGAAGATTCAAGAGAATCGCTGCACTCACCTTGTCATCCAAGTGACGAGATTTGATAAAGCCGGTGTCTGTCACAATGGTCCGTGGATCAAAGCTGACAAAATCACCTACTTCAATGCCAAGGGCACGGGTTTCTTTTTCGTTGGTCACTTTTTCATCCAGACGGACTTCCATATTATCCTGGGTCCGCTCGACAGTTCCCGCATCCTTGTAGACGTGGCAAGAAGTCTGATGGACCAAAATTGTCCCCGAATGGGTCTTTCCTGTATTAGCTACATGGACTGTACAATTTTCCCCTTCAATCATATTCCAAGGGAAACCACCGATACGGTCTAGCTTGAGGCGGCCATCTGCTTTCACAGCGCGGACAATAGCCCCCAAGGTATCCACATGGGCTGTGACATAGCGTTGCTTGTCTGTGATTACACCAGGCACGGTCACATTCACGCCTCCCTTAGCAGTCCGAGTTACCTCATACCCAAAGCCTTCAATGGTTTTGACCAAATAGTCTGCGATCTCCCGTGTAAAACCGGTCGGTGAAGGAATGGCTGTCAATTCCTGCAAATAAGTCACTGTCTGATTCATAATGCCTCCAAATGTGTTTTTCTTTATTCTAGCATGAAATAGGTGGAATAGCTAGAGGAGAGGTTACAGAGTGGAGTTTTTCAACATCAATCCTCTAAAGTCACTGGAAAAATATCTTCCCCTCTTTTCATTCTTTCTTCCATTTCTTTCCACTCAATCACTAATTTATATAGTTCATCAGTTGAAATAAAGCAAGGTTCACCTAAAAGTTCTTCCTCAAATTGGAAGTAAACTTCTGTTATTTCTTTTCCAACTTCGATCCCCAATAAATTTCCATCAAAAGCGTACTCTTCCATATTTCCAGAAATGACATTCTCCAAAGCTTCGCGAACATCCGGATAAAAATCATGAACTTCCGTCATCATAAAGGTTGTTAAAATTTTATAATTTTCTCTGTTATATAGGACGGTGAGTGCTATTTTGTCGTCGACACTCTTGAATAATTTATATTGTCTTTTTAACATTTGTTCTAACCTATTTCTAATCCTCAAGAATTGAAAAATTATATTTGTTTTTGTATCTCTGATTAAAGCGGACAATTACTTTCATAGGGTCTTTTTTTGTTAATCCATTATCAAAAGTTATACTTTTCGTTAACTCTTCCCGAAATTTTTGTATTCCAGATGCTATTTCAGCTACTAATCTTGAAGTATCAATTTTAAAAGTGGCAATACCCTTATCTTCCATAAAGAGTATTGAATCGAAAAATAATATTGAAATATACAAATCCGTAGCTGAACTCTTTGTCAATTTAATTAAAGAGTTCTCTAATAATAATTGAATGTTTTTGACATCACTTTGATTATAAAAATATTCAAACAGTACCTGATTTATATCTGTAGGAAAAACGTCTGGAACAAAAGTTGGAGGTTCAATTCGATACTTTTGTCTTCCGCGAAGTATATCTTCAACGTTTCCTTCTTTTACTATAATTTTTACTTCTTCCTTCAATTTAGTTTATTCTTCTTCCTTCTTCTCTCCATATTTAGGATCAATTATATTAAATAAGCGAATTTGTTCCTCTTGAAAAAACCTATCATAAAGTTCAATGTCCCCACTAGCTTTATTCCAAGCATCCTGTGAGGCTATTATTCTATCCCTTCTGAGATACTTCTGGAAAAGTTTGTCCTCTTGACTTCCCAAAAATACCTCAAAAATGGTCCTCACTGCTTTTTAATTCGTCTTTTTGTTCCCCTTGTAATTCAGGCTGAATATTTCGTTTCATGAAGGGATAATTGATATTGTGAGTGCTCTGTTGGATTTTCACTAAAGAATTCTTATAGGCGAGAATTAAAGCAAGAGCTTACTAATACTTAATTTGTAAACTCTTATTTGTTTCAATTCCAACATAGATATAAAGAGTTATTTTAATCTTTGCTAGCTAGAATTTCAGCCCCTTCGGGTAATATTTTTTCCAGTTCAGACTTTGTGAATAAACCTTGTGCTTTAGGATTTCCTCTTAAAGCTTCTGGAAATTGCCTCAAGAAATTTTTATTAGCTTCTTCTTGTGTCACGTTCGGTGGCCAACGATCGTTCTTAATCTTCCAAGATATTTCGAGTAGCGATCTCTCTCCACTTTCTAATAAGGCAAACAGCTCATTTGGTAATTCATAAACTACACGCTGAGGGGCAATTCCTCCCTCCTCAGTGACGTAATAAAAATGATTACCATCTCTCCAGATATGCTGACCGTAACCTTTTACTTCTTCAAACTGGATAACTTCTTCCCATTGTAGTCTTGTTGGTTTCATTTTATACCTCTTTTACTTAAGTGGCGATACATAATCATCTGGAAGTTTGCCTCTCCAGTCAATCCACATTTGCTCAGCAATAGGAATTAATCTTTTAAGCTCTTCCTGAGTAAATAATTCTCTAGTTTCAGGTATATCAATTAATGATGTGGGACTCTCTTCTATGAATCGTTTCTCACTAGCTTTCTTTTCTTCTTCCGTCGGTGGCCAACAGTCATTCTGAACTTTCCAGGAAACTTCATGTAGTGTTCTCTCTCCACTCTCTAATAGAGCAAATAATTCTTGTGGGAGTTCATAGATTACTAACCAAGAAGCTACGGTGCCTTCTTCTAAAACAAAATAATATTTGTCCTCATTTTTCCAAATGGATTTTCCATATCCTTCAATTTCCTCAAATTGGGTAACATCTCCCCATTCAAGTTTTGTTGGTTTCATTTTATACCTTCCTTACTTAAGCGGCGATACATAATCATCTGGAAGTTTACCTTCAGATTCGGTCCACTGTTTCTCAGCAATCGGAATCAACTCTTAGATTCATTATCAAATCAATTAATTTATTTTCCATCAATTTTCTTTTTTTAACTCTTTCTCTAATTGTTTTAAGACTACTAAAATTTCGCTTTTATAATCCATTGTTTCATCTACAAATCTTCTTGCTAAACTAAAAAAACTAATATCGCCGAGATTTTCTCCTCTTCCTATACTCTTAGTTAAGTTAAATATATCCTGTATAATTCCCGGGTGTAACTTCTGACTTGGATATTCTAAGTCAATTAAATCTTGTAATTTGTCTGTATATTTCTTATATTTATTTTTCATAATTCAAAACCTTAACTTGGTACAATTCATATATCAACTATCCAGTCTAATGGCCATGGATTTGGTAATAAAACTTGATCAGCTTCTCTGTATATTTTCTAATCATATGCTACCGTATTCTATTAAATGGTTGATAGTGATCTTCAATAAACCAAATTGAACCATCATCACCAATGACTATTCGTTCAGGGAATAGAGATTTATCTTTTTGATAAGGATGAACATCCAATTTGTTACCATAAAACAGCTCCATAAAAATTTTCCCATTTTTTAATTTTCCACTATGTAAACTTGAAAACTCTTGACCTTACTGCCAACAACATGTTTTTCAACATCACTTTCCCACCAAGGAAGAACATCTTCTTCCAAAATTTCTAAAAATAAGACTTTAGAAGATAAGTCATCTTTTAAGAAACTATCATAATTTTCAAAAATAAAGCTGTATTCTTCAGCTTTTATCCATGAGAGGTCCGTTAGCCAATCCGTAATAGACGACCAATTATTCGCATCGGGAAGGCCGACAATTTTTTCAAAAAAATGAAATAGCTCTTCTTTGTTTTGGATCTGCTTCCCATCAAAAATTGCTACAAAGCCACTGAAAGGCAATCGATCTTTCAATTCAAGTTTTGTAATGTAATGAATTCTATTTTTCACGATTTCATACCTCTCACTATCTCTTTCTCGAAATGGTAGTTTTTTATTGACATCGAATTCTTTGATAATTACCAGAAAACTATCTGTCCCACTACTTTTCTACTCAATCGCTAATTTATACAGTTCTTCAGTTGAAATAAAACAAGAGTTTTCTATTACTTTTCTATCAAATTGGAAGTAAACTGCATTCTCTTATTCCGTTACATGACATAGAAAAAAGTAACTATCACAATCAATAATATATATATAGTACCAAAAATAATGATATGTAATCGTAAGATTCTGTCATGACCTGGATACCTTTCAACGAAGCCTTGTTTAGGTTTTTGGGGATTGCACCATACCGTCATTTTAGAACCAATTGGAAAAATATTTTTTAAATCTAATACATGATAGGGACTTCTGATAAATTTTGTATCAAATACGTCAGCTTTCGCTTTTTTCGATGTTGTTGTTTCAAAAGTTGAATAAGAGAAACGTTTTTGATATCTTTCTCCATCTACCACATATTCAACAACTGGTAAGGCAGCTAAATCCGAACCATTTAAATAACTATGTTTAACCACTTCTCCAATAACTTGCATAGTTGCATATTTCTGGATATTCTTCTCCCTTTTGTAGAACAAAAAATATATTAAAAGAAGGAAGCTAAAAAAAGCTGTGAAGAGCAATATTATTTGAATATATAGGGCTTTCGTCATTTTACAACCTCCTTACTATTTTAAATAAATGATTAGAAATTAGTTTAAAGATTTTCTTCATACAATTGCTAATCATTCTTTAATCTTACTTTTCCTTAAAGCCTATTCTACCAAAATATGCCCATGAATTCATACCAAAACAAAAAAGAGCAGCAAACTGTGCTGCTCTCTATTTTGTTTATTTTTCTACCATTCCGCCCTTGATAAGACTGTCTTTCGTTACTGAATAACTAACTGTTTTGTCATCTAGGGGATTAAAGCCTGGGACGATTTCTTTTAATTTATTAAAATCGATTTTTGTGTAATCAATGGTATTACGGATATAAAAGATTCCGTCCTTGTATTCTGATGTTAGTTCAAATCCATGGCCCATCAGATCTTTGAATTTTTCTTGGCTCTTGGCAACGGCTTCTTTCATGGTTTCAAGAGGGTTCTCACCAGGCACTTTTGAGACGTCGTAATCATCAACTTTTTCTTGTAATAACAAGGTATCTCCCTTGTAATACAAGGTGATGGTTGACTTACCTGCTTCATCACTCGTTTCGAGAACGGTTTTTTGTGCACCTGCTAGTGCATCTTCTTTTTTGCTTTCATCAGTTGATGACTCTTTTGTCTTCTCTTTAGCGGATGATTTGCTTGTTGCTTTACTGGTCGCTTTACTAGACGATGGACTAGTAGATTTTGTACTTTCTTTTTGTGCACAACCAGCTAAAAGAAGACCCGCTGTCAAAAAGACGGCTAACATTTTTGTGGTTTTATTCATTTTGAATACCTCACTTTTTTATGATGGTTAGGGAAATGACTGACGTCTGAAATGAGTCATTTAGCAAGATCAACTGTCGTTTTAGATGTTATTAGAAAAGCCTCAAAAATGATGTTCGCAGTCCCTCCTTATCGATCATTGTAGCCATCTGGGTGGCTGGAATGCCAAGCCCAGGCTGTTTGGATGATGGTTTCGATATTGTCAAATTTTGGTTGCCAACCAAGGATATCACGCGCCTTCTCAGAGGATGCGATCAAGGTATCTGGATCTCCTGGTCTACGATCCGCAATCTCAAGTGGAATCGGATGTCCCGTCACCTTGCGGGCTGCTTCAACGATTTGAAGATTAGAGAATCCGGTCGATGAGCCTAGATTAAAGGCAGTCGATTCATTCCCTTTTCTGAGATACTCCACCGCAAGCAGATGGGCATCTGCCAAGTCAAATGGATGGACATAGTCCCGAACATTGGTCCCATCTAGTGTCTTGTAGTCATCTCCAAAAATGGCGATCTTCTCGCGTTTGCCTTGGGCCACTTGTAAGACGATCGGCAAGAGATGGGTCTCTGGTCCATGGTCTTCTCCGATGGATCCATCTGGCTTAGCACCCGCTACATTAAAGTAACGAAGGGGCACATACTTGATGCCGTAGGCTTGATCGGCCCAGCGCATGATGGTTTCCATCATGAGCTTGCTTTCACCATAGGGATTAATCGGTTTTTGTGGAGTGGTTTCGAGAATCGGAATTTCTTCTGGAATGCCGTAAGTGGCAGCAGTTGAAGAAAAGACGATGTAGTGCACCCCACATTCATGCATGACTTCCAAGAGTTTGACCATGCCTGCTGTATTGTTGTCAAAATATTTCAATGGATCGGCCATGGATTCAGCGACCAGTGAGTAGGCCGCAAAGTGGATGACCGCATCGATATCTGCATGTTCCTTAAAAACAGTGCGCATAAAGTCTTGATCCGACAGGTCTCCTTGGTAAAAGACGGCATCTGGATGCACCGCTGCACGGTGGCCTGTGACCAGGCTATCGACCACGACGACTTTTTCCTGTCCTTCATTGACCAAGCGGTCCACCATGTGGGAACCGATGTAACCAGCTCCTCCGAGTACGAGTATTGCCATTTGTTTTCCTTTCGCTTCTTGTCTTCTCTCTTATTGTACCAAATTTCTGTCGCTTCTCCACACTTAAAGTGTCGCAACAAAGCGTCTAAAGGCAGCTTGTCCTTCTGCTGTTCGCTTGTAGACTCCAGCATCTTCCAGCACGCGCGCAAAGATCTGCCCAACTGATTCACGGACAAGGGCTTCTGCCTCTGCTTCCTCTGTGATGGATGGGTGAGTGGCTTTCAAATCATCTGCCCAAGGCTGGTGGTAGGTCGCCACAGTATTCTCACGTCCAAGCAGATAGTCTTGAACCTGCTTGAGCTCTTCCTTGAGACGAGGTGGCAAAATGGCCAAGCCCATGACTTCGATCAGGCCGATATTTTCTTTTTTGATGTGTTGCACATCTGCATGCGGGTGATAGATACCATCTGGATGCTCTGGTGAGGTTTGGTTGTCACGGAGCACCAAGTCCAGTTCATAATGCCCATCACGAATTCGTGCAATGGGGGTAATGGTATGGTGGGGCTGACCGTCGGATGTGGCTAAGACTTGAACAGCTGGATCCGAGTAGCCTCGCCAGGCTGTGAGGATATGGTCTGCCAGGTCAATCAATTGCGCCTTGTTGTCCGATTGCAACCGGAGAACCGACATGGGCCAATTGACAATTCCTACCGATACAGCCTCAAATCCCTCAACGCTAAAGCTTTCCTCAACAGGAGCTAGCTCCATAGGGAAGGTATGGCGTCCGCCTTGGTAATGGTCATGAGTCAGGATGGATCCCCCTACAATGGGCAGGTCTGCATTGGACCCTGCAAAATAGCCTGGGAAAGTCTCGACAATGGTCAAGAGTCGCTCAAAGGTCTTGCGGCTAATGGCCATGGGAACATGCTGGCTATCAAGGAAAATGCAGTGTTCATTGAAGTAGGCATAAGGGGAATACTGAAAGCCCCAGTCATGACCGTTCATATCAAAGCGAATAATCCTGTGATTAGCCCGGGCTGGATGGTCTAGGCGACCTTGATAACCTTCATTTTCAAAACACAATTGGCAGGCTGGATAATGACTGGCTTTGGCAAGTTTGGCCGCTGCAATGTCTTTAGGATCTTTTTCAGGTTTTGACAGATTAATGGTGATTTCAAGAGAACCGTAGGGAGTTTCTGCCTCAAAGGCAATGTTTTGCGCAATCGCATTGACCTTGATGTAATCATTGCGCTTAGAGAGGTCATAGAAATCAGCAATCGCGTCTTCCTTGGACTGACGGTAGGTCTCCCAAAAGCGATGGTTGACCTGACTAGGGCTAGGGGTAATCCAATCCATCAACTCCGCACCCAAGCTGTCCTTGGCGGCCATACTGTCCTGGATCTTGCTATTCGCAACCGCAATCTCCACCAACTGATCTTTGAGTGCAATCAAGTCTTCTTTTTTGGCTGGGGCATCTAGCCCTTCTTCTCCAACGCGACTCATGACGCGATTTTTTAGATAAATCCGATCCATCTCTTCGTAGTCACTCGCCGCAATGACGGCCGTGACAAATGCATCTAATACCTGTTCTGTCATCCTATCTCCTTTTTAATCGAGTACCCGTGTTCCTGCCGCAACTTCTGCAATATAGAAGCTTGGCGCATAGCCAACGACTTCTTCATAGCGTTTGCCGACAGCTTCTTTAAAGGCATCAACTTTATCTTTGTTTACAAGGGCGATGGCGCAACCACCAAAGCCTGCTCCTGTCATACGAGCGCCCAAGACACCTTCTTGTTGCCAGGCTGTATGCACCAAGGTATCCAATTCTAGACCTGTCACTTCGTAGTCATGCTCCAAGGATACGTGGGAAGCATTCATGAGACGGCCAAAGCCTTCCAAATCACCTGCTTCAAGTGCCTTACGAGCTTGGAGAGTCCGTTGGTTTTCAAGTACAGCATGACGAGCCCGTTTGATGCGATTTTCATCCTTGATTAAGTAGCTGTAGGCATCAAAAGCCCAGAGGTCCAATTCCCCTAAGGTTTGGATATCCAATTTTTCTTGGAGTTCAGAAACGGCAGTTTCACATTCTGAACGACGTTCATTGTATTTTGAATCCGCTAATTCCCGGCGTTTGTTGGTATTCATGATGACTACGACATTGTCTTTGAGGTCCAGCGGTACCAGATCATACTCTAGGGTGTTGGTATCGAGATAAATAGCCCGTTGATCGGCCCCCATACCGATGGCAAATTGGTCCATGATCCCAGAGTTAACTCCGATGAAGTGATTTTCGGTTTGTTTCCCGATCTTGACCAGATCTAGACGATCTAAGTGAAGATCATATAGTTTCTCAGCTATGACGCCAATCAAGAGCTCAAGCGATGCTGAAGAAGAAAGACCGGATCCATTTGGAATATTGCCGTAGACATAGACATCCATACCGCTATCAATGACATGACCAGCTTCTTGCAAGAAGTGGAGCACGCCTTTTGGATAGTTGGTCCAGTTGTGCTCTTTTTCAAAGTGGAGATTTTCAAGCGGAACTTCAATGATCCCCTTGTCTTCAAAGTTTCCTGAGAAGAAACGCAAGACCTTATCCTCACGCTTTCTTGCAGCTCCGTAGGTACCAAGTGTAATGGCTGCTGGGAAGACATGCCCACCATTATAGTCCGTGTGTTCACCGATCAGATTAATCCGTCCTGGTGAAAAGAAAGTGTGGTCAGCCTTTTCCCCAAAGACAGTCTGGAATTTTGCTTGTAAATCTTGAGATGTGATTGTTGTCGTCATGAGAAACTCCTTTAGTTTTGTAAACGTTTTTATACCTGTATTATATCTGATCAGAAGTAAAACTTCAAGTATTTTTAGTAAAATTTTATTTATTTTATGTCTTATGTCCAAAAAGGCTATAACAAAGGTTTTTCCTCCGGTTACAACTTCTATCCTATTATTGCTTTTTTGGTTAAATTTTAGTAAAATTTTACCAAAAAATCTCAATTGGGGGTGACCCAATTGAGATTCTTAAAGGTTCTAAAACACCATTTCTTGACCATTTTCTGTCACTTGGTAAGTGCCCTGAGCAAGATCGATTCGGGCTACTGCTGTGACAGTTTGGTCTTTATTTTGGCGCGTGATGACAATGGTATGATCATCTGGTGTTTCCACCTCAATGCTTCCTTCTAGATCAAAAGCTGCAGAGTTGTTCCGGAAACTAAAGAGCTTGAGAAGGGATTGTACGACTGGACGCTCTACTTCTTGTGCGATTTCTTCATTGCTGTAGTAATGACGGTTGATATTCCGGCCTTCTTTAGTGTTTTCTAAGAGTTCCAAATCATTCTTCCCAGCTAGGAATCCAACATAATAAACCTGTGGAATACCTGGTGCAAAAGCTTGAATTAAACGGGCTAGGAAGTACTTACGATCGTCATCTCCAAGCGCTGAATAATAGGTTGAATTGATTTGGTAGATGTCCAAGTTGTTGTATTTTGCTGTGGAATATTTGCGTTTAACATTTGCTCCTACCTTATAGAGCTCATTTGAAGCATAGTCAATCTCTTCATCTGTCAAAATGTCCTTGACATCGACCACCCCAATCCCGTCATGGGTATCCAGCGTCGTGAACTGCTTCATCGGACTCATCTTCAACCACTTGGCAAGGCGCTCCACTTTTGAACTATAGAGGCTATAGAGGGTCACCATTGGAAGCGCGAAGTCATAGACATAATAATCGTGATCAGCAATCTTAAATTGGATAGAATAGTGCTCATGAATCTCTGGAAGAAGCTCAGCACCGTAGCCTGCCGCCATATCGCGTACCTTATCCAACAAATCCCAAATATCTGGTTCCACAAAGAAATCATTGGTGTCCAATTTCTTCACCGCATAGGCAAAGGCGTCCAAACGAATGAGGTCACAGCCATTGCTTGCCAGGTGTTCGATGGTTTTGCGAATAAAGTCCATGGTCACTTCCTTGGTCACGTCTAGGTCAATTTGCTCTTCCCCGAAAGTATTCCAGAGATGCTCAGTCGTCCCATCCGCAAAAGTGATTTCTTGCTTGGGAGCTCGGTCTTTGCGCTTATAAATCAAATCGACATCTGCTTGAGTCGGACGATTCTCCGGCCAGAACTTGTCCCAGTTGAGAAAGAGGTCCTTGTAGGCACTTTGGTCGTGCTTTTCTTGGTAGTCCTTGTAGTATTTAGACTGACGAGAAATGTGATTGATCATAAAGTCAAACATAAGATAGTACTTGTCGCCCAAGCGTTTGACATCTTCCCAATCTCCAAAGGCTGGATCCACTTGGTCATAGTCTACAGGCGCAAAGCCACGGTCACCAGTTGATGGGAAAAATGGCAAGAGGTGAACCCCACCTACTGCATCCCCAAAGTGCTTCTCCAGATTTTCATAGAGATCCTTAAGGTTATTTCCTAAGCTATCTGAGTAAGTAATTAACATGGTCTTGTTTTGAATTGGCATAATGGTTTCCTTTTCTTTATTTGAAAGCCAAGTCTGAAGAGACCTGGCTTTTATAAGTTTATGTATTTTAAGAATTGCTTCATAGGATACGATTTAAATCAGCAAGCCGAATTGTCCCTTTGTATACGGAATTGAACACGGGACTAATTTCTTAGGAAAAAAGATAAATCTTCTTGTGTGCAAGCACACTACGTCGATTTCCTATTTTTCTACAGAAATTTTCAGCAAGCTGAATCGTCCCTTTGTATCTTATTTCACTGCGCCGTTGCTCATTCCTGCGATGATATGGCGTTGGAAGAAGAGATAGACAATGGTGATACTGATAATGCCGACCACGTAAGAGGCAAAGCTTGGTCCGTAGTCGTTGAAATATTGGCCTGCGTAGTTGTATTGGAACAAAGGCAGAGTCCACATTTTGGAATCCCGGTTCAAGACAAGGAGTGGCAACATGAAGTCATTCCAGAACCAAAGGGCATTGATGATCATGGTTGTCGCATGCATGGGTTTCATCATTGGGAAGATAATGCGGAAATAGGTTGTAAATTTATTAGCCCCATCGATCTCAGCTGCTTCATCCAGACTTTCTGGAATCGAGATTTTGATATAGCCGACATAGAGGAAGAGGGTCTGTGGAATTGCATAGGTCAAGTAGAGCAAGATCAAACCAAAGGTGTTAGCCAAACCGAGTTTACTCATCATAACCGTAATCGGAATCATGATGACTTGGAAAGGTACGAAAATCCCAAGGATCAAGAGGGTGTACATGATGGTAAAAGCTTTTCTCTTACTCATATTACGAGCGATGGAGTAGGCTGCCATGGGGATAACGATCATTACTGCAAGTAAAGACAAGACAGTGATGACGACAGAGTTCCAATAATAACCTCCGATCCCATCAGCCAAGAGACGGCTAAAGTTGTCCCATGTGAAGTTGGTTGGAAAGCCAAAGAAATTGTCTACGATATCCTTAGTGGGTTTGAAGGAACTAAAGAGGGTGGCAAGGAGCGGCACTAAAATTAGAACCGATCCTAGAATCAATAGAATGTATTTGCCAATCATGGCTTTTCTTTCATCTTGTTTCATCGTGCTTCTCCTCTTAAATTTCAAATTTCTTAGATACTCTCAATTGGATGATCGAAATCACTACAATCAAGAAGAACAAGATTACGGCAATGGCATTGGCATAACCGAATTGGTTGTTTTTAAAGGCGTAGTTATAAACCAAGAGCCCAAGTGAAGTTGTGGCATTGTTTGGACCACCACCGGTCATGGCAAAGACTTGGTCAAAGGCAGTCAGCCCACCTTTTAGGGCTAGGATAAAGACCATAGAGACACTTGGTAGCAAGTAAGGCAATTCAACATTCCAGAAGACTTGCTTGCTAGTCGCTCCATCGATTCTTGCTGCTTCTGTAATCTCGGTTGGAATAGATTGCAGACCAGCTAGGAAGATAATGATGGGCATAGCTACTCCTTGCCAAAGAAGGACAAAGACAGCCGCAAAGATCGCTCCCCACTTAGTCCCTAAAAGACTGGTTTGGAGAAACTCGATATGAAGGGCATTCCCAATCGCTGGTAGACCGTAGTTGAAGACTTGTTTGAAGATCAGAGCCACTGTCAAACCGGACAAAACTGCTGGGAAGAAAAACCAAGCACGGAAGAAGGTTTGGCCTTTGATTTTAGAGTTCAAGACACGCGCAATGGAGATCCCAAGGGCAATCTCACCAACTACCATAGCAATCGTGATGATCGCAGTAAAGCCAATAGCATTCATGAATTTTGGATCCATAAAGAGGAGCTTAAAGTTGTTCAAGCCAACAAATTTGTAGTTATAGGTCAAACCTGTCCAGTTGGTAAAACTGTAAAAGGCTCCTTGGAACATTGGCACATAGAAGAAAATTGCTTGTAATAAGAGGGGAATGACCACAAAAGCCCATGCCCAATATTTTTGTAATACTTTTTTCATTGTCTCTCTACTCCTAATCCACATCCGCTTTCATCGGGTTAAAGAAGGCATTCAAATCATTGACCATTCCTTGTTTATCACCTGTCAAGACATAGTTCATCGTCAAGGTATGGAAGTCTGCTTCGCTGGTCCAGTATTGTTGCAACCAGACCAAGTGACGATCCGTAAAGGCATATTTGGTCATCCCAGCAAGCGGTGAATCCTCTCCTGCTTGTTTGACCCCTTCGATCGCTGTTGGAGATCCGTCCACATCATAGTACTTTTGCATGACTTCTGGACGGGTCATGTATTCCACAAAGGCATTGGCTTCTTTTGGATGTTTGGTAGTAGCTGAGATAGACCATGCTAAGTCTCCCGCACCAACGGTTAAGCTTTGTCCTTTTTCTTTCCCTGGAATCATGAAAGTCCCAATCTTAAATTTCGGTTTTTGTTCATTGATCGCGGTGATAGCCCAAGATCCATTTGGTGTCATGAGGACATCTCCACGCGCGAAGGCTCCGATAACGTCTGTATAACCTGCACCTTCCCAATTCTTTTGCTTCGAACCTTTAATGCGAAGGATATCCATGACCTTGATGTCATCCTTCATAATCGGATCAGACAATTTAATGGAATTTGGCTGAGAATAACGAAGGTATTGGTTGGCTTCTTTTCCCCCACCTGCTGCTGTCGCAAAGGCCAATTGATTGTAACCATTGAGGGTCCAAGCTTCTGCTCCTGCAATCCCAAATGGAGTTTGTCCTTTGGCAACGATGTCTTTTACTAACTGTTCAAATTCGTCCCAGGTTTCAGGAACCTTCAAGCCCAATTCTTCGAATTTATCTTTGTTGTAGTAAATTCCATAAGCATTTGCTGTAAAGGGAACGTTGTAGACTTTTCCGTTCACGGCATATTTTTCAGCATAGCCATTTTTCACGCGTTTCATATAGTCTTTATTGGACAAATCTTCGAAGACACCTGCTTTTGCCCATTCTTGTAGTTCGATGGACTGTGGGTATATATTAACCACATCTGGCACATCTCCTGCGAGGACACGTGTTTTCAATACTTCACCACCGTTCGGTACATTGACAACTTTGACCTTGACCTTTGGGTTTTCCTTTTCAAAATCACGCGCGATTTCTTCCAAAGTTTTAGTCATTTCTTTTTTCTGGTTGAAATACTCGATGGTCACTGTGCCATCCGCCGATTTTCCATCGTTGGAGCAAGCACCGAGCCCAAACAAGGCTAAGCCTGTTGTCGCAAGAAGTCCGATTTTTTTATACCATTTCATTTGGCTGTCTCCTTTTATTTTTTGACAAAAACATATTGTTTGGTGAGGAAATCTCCCTGAGGAAGAACGACGGTTAAGCCGGCATACATGAGCTCAGCTCCTGAATAGACTTGGTTGGTCCCTTCTAAGCTATAGAGCGCATCTTCTTCCAATCCTTTGAGCTTCAGAGTCGGCTCGATTTCCTCAACCGTTGATAAGACCCGTACATAGGTTACAACCGTACGGTCTTGATAAGTGAACTGGACGGCTGCTTGATTGCTACCATGGCCTGGATTGATCAAGCGGTAGTGTTTTCCGAATTGGACAAGGGGTCGAATCGTTTTGTAATGAGCAACTTGAGCTGCGATCTGATCCAACTCTTCTTGCGGAAGACTGGTTAGATCCAATTCATAGCCTAGATTTCCCATCATGGCTACATGGCCACGTGTTTCTAGTGGTGTGATCCGTCCCATCTGGTGATTTGGCACCGCTGATACGTGAGCGCCCATAGAAATAGTTGGATAGAGATAACTCGATCCATACTGGATCGGAAGTCTGGCCATGGCATCCGTATTGTCACTCGCCCAGACCTGTGGGAAGTAACGCATCATCCCCAGGTCATTGCGTCCACCACCACCGGAGCAAGACTCAAAGAGGATGTGCTCGTATTTCTCCGTCAAGTAGGAAACCACCTCATAGAGACCTAAGATATAAGCATGGGATTGCATCTTGGTTTCCAGGTAGGTTTTACCATTTCCAAGCTTGGTGATATTGCGGTTCATATCCCATTTGATATAGTCGATCTCATGGTTTCCAAGTAAGTCATCCAAGACCTGCTTGATATAAGCCACTACTTCTTTATTTGAGAAATCAAGCACTAGTTGATTCCGTGAATAGGTGTGTTCGTAACCTGGGACTTGAATAGCCCAGTCCGGATGAGCCCGATAGAGGTCGCTATCAACAGAAATCATTTCGGGCTCCACCCAAAGGCCGAATTTTAGTCCCTTGTCATGGATGCCTTGGATCAATTCTGCTAGACTTCCACCTAATTTTTCTTCATTGACGGTCCAATCACCAAGGGCCCGATTGTCATCATAACGATTGCCAAACCAGCCATCATCAAGAACAAAGAGTTCGATCCCCACTTTTTGAGCTTCGACTGCTAGCTCCAATAATTTGTCTTTTTTGAAATCAAAGTAGGTCGCTTCCCAGTTGTTGATAAGAATTGGACGTTCTTTATGGGCAAACTGGCTAGGAATGATATGGTTTTGGACAAATGCTTGACTCTCTTGACTGAGACCGGTCAATCCCTTATGGGAGTATGTGATCATGGCCACTGGGGTATCAAAACTCTGATTGGATTCCAATTCCCAAGCGAAGTTTTCAGGATTGATCCCCAATCCAACCCGAACTTCATTGAGTTGATTTTTCTGAACAAATCCTTCAAAATTCCCACTGTAGAGCAGTTGGAAGGCCAGAGCAGACCCCGCATCTTCTGTCACTTCATGATCGGCAAGAATGAGGGCTGGAGTCTGGGCGTGTCCAGAAGCACCACGGTTGGAGCTGATGGAGAAGATTCCTTGCTCCACTTGCTGACGGCGAACTGTTTTTTCTCTCGCATAGGCTCCTTGCAGAGTGATGATATCGTAATCACTGGCTGGCAGATCGGCCAACACACTGAGAGCCTTTTGGATCACAACCTTTTCATCACTACAGTTTTCAATCTTTGAGAAGCTAGTGATGGTTGCCCGATCCTCGTAGGCGGTGTAGTAGAGGGTCAACCGCAAGGCCGCTTGATCATCTTCAAAGACCAGTGCTAAGGTTTCGGCTTTATCTACTGAGTGAGGGTTCGGAAGACCGGCCGCCTCAACACTGCCAGAGTAGATATTGGCTCCGACATAAAGGAAATCCGTCACCTCTGTAACGCCGTGCTGGATCTGAATAGACGGCTTTCGAAAATCTCCTAGTCCGTGCTGTCCCAAGACCTGTCGCTGGGTATCTAGACTAAAAGTTCGATTGTCAGGTGTTGGATTTCCAGCGAAAGCATGGTCCTTCTCATGCACCGTATTAGAAAAATGATAGGACGGAATCGGACGTCCCAAATGCTTGAGCATCAGGTAGCCATCTCGATTTTCAAGGATGAGGCTCAGTCCCTTACTTTCTACATAGAACAAATTTTGTTCGATACGAATTGCCATATCTTCCTCCATTGGACCCTAAAAATATCACTATGTATTTTTATATTTAGTTCCAATATTTTTCTTTTTTTACATGTCTTTATTTTACTTGATGTAAACGCTTTCGGAAATAGAATTTTGTTGGGCTTATATGGTAAAATGTTAGGTAGGAGGTTTACCTATGTTAGTCTTTTCAGAATACCAAACCGACACTATTGATCTATCCCTTGATTTTTACGGCTACGAAGATTGCCCCAAGAATTATGAATTTGGTCCTAGCTTTCGAGACAATTTTGTTCTGCATTTTATCACCAAGGGAAAAGGTGTCTTTCACATCAATAAAAACGAAATCCATTTAGAAGCCGGGGATCTCTTCCTTCTCCCTAAAAATATGGTGACCTACTACCAGGCAGACGCAGAAGATCCTTGGTCCTACTACTGGATTGGGATTAGTGGCACCAAGGTGAGTGATTTCATGCGCTTTTCAACCTTACATGCCAAAGGCTTTCTAAAGAAAGATGAGGTGGACACAGAGCGGATCGGGCTGTTTATGGAGCAGCTTGTCCACAAGGCAGAGGACTCTAAGATGACCTCGCACTACCAACTCCACCTCCTCTCTCAGATCTATGAACTGCTATTTCTTATCAGTGAAGTGGCTCCCGACATCCATCGGAACCATCCATCTCCAACCTATCAACTCTATCTGACTTGCAAGCATGTGATTGAGACGCATTACGCAAAAGAGCATCTCAGTATTCAACAGATCGCCGATGACCTCAATGTCCATCGGTCTTACCTGACAACTGTTTTTAAGGAGTTCCACCAGATCTCTCCCAAAGAATTCTTGCACTCGGTCCGCATGCAACGTGCCCAGCAGTTACTGACCAATACAGACGAAAGCATCAAGATCGTGGCTTACTCGGTTGGCTTTTCAGATCCCCTCTATTTTTCAAAGGCCTTTAAGGCCTATAGCCACCTGACTCCTAGCCAATATCGCAGCAAACATAAAATTTAGTAAAAATTTATTTCTTTTTACTAGCATTTAGAGTATACTGGAACTAGTAAGCAATAAAGGATGAACCATGGCAACGATTAAAGACATTGCAGAAAAAGCAGGCGTTTCTCAGGCAACGGTCTCTCGCGTCCTCAACCAAGATGTGACCTTATCGGTTGGTGAAGACACGCGCAGTCGGATTCTTCGCATCGCTGAAGACCTGCATTACCAAAAGAAAAGCCGCAAAACAGCGCCTCAACCAGTCGAAGATTCTCATAAAATCGTCATCTTTGAATGGTACACGCGCGAAGAAGAATTAGAGGACCTCTACTACTATGCCATTCGGATGGGCTTGGAGAAACAAGCCCAGGAATTAGGCTATGAGATCTTTCGTATCTTCAACAAGGACGATTGGTCTTTGATTCAGGAGGCAGACGGCATTATTGCTCTTGGGAAATTCAGTCCCAAGACCATTCAAGATCTAGAAAGCTACGGCAAACCCCTGATCTTTGTCGATAGCAATACCCTCTATCTGGGGCATTCTTGCGTGACGACCGATCTAGAAGATTCTGTCATCACCGCTCTCGAGTATTTCCTTGATCATGGCCACAAGGATATTGGACTCTTGGTCGGTCAGGAAGAGACCGCAGATGCGACACCGCTTCAGATGGATCCTCGTCAACGAGTCTTTCAACAGTTTCTCACGGAAAAAGGGCTTTATGAGGAGCGCTTTGTCGCTGTCGGCCAGTTCTCAACTGAGTCAGGCTATCAGATGATGGAGCAGCTGATTCAAGCACTGGGCGACGACTTACCAACTGCCTTTTTCATGGCCAGTGATGCCATAGCTGTTGGGGCCCTCCGGTCCCTTCAGGAACACCAAATCGCTGTACCTGATCGCGTCAGTCTCATTTCCTTCAATGATACCTCGATTGCTAAGTATGTCTTTCCTGCCCTCTCTACAGTGACCGTATACACAGAAGAAATGGGCAAGCAAGCCATTCAGCTGTTGCGGCAAACCTTTCAAGGGAGTCAACCAAGCGTTCCCTGCATGGTCAAATTAGCCACCAAACTGACGATTCGAGACAGCAGTCGTTAGGAGGTCTTATGAAAACACACGAAATCCTCTTTCAAACCCTTTCTCAGGCAGATGATTATGTCAATGGGGAGCAGCTGGCAAAAGAACTAGGTGTTTCCCGCACCTCTATCTGGAAGGCTATCCAACGTCTAGAAAAAGATAGGGTCGTCATCGAATCCCTAAAAAAGAAGGGCTACAAACTGGTCTCAGGCGATATTCTGCTTCCTGAGGTTATCGCAAAAAATACTCAGTTGACCGTGTCCTTGAATGAAGACTGTGGTTCCACCCAATTGGATGCCAAATTAGGCATAGAAAGCCATCAAGAAGGCAAGGCGCTCTACCTAGCCAAGTCGCAGTCCGCTGGAAAGGGCCGCTTTGGTCGTGACTACTACTCTCCCGATCAGGGCGGTATCTACATGTCCCTTCATCTCAAGCCTCAACTGCCCCCTGCGGAGCTCCCCCCATATACCCTCATGGTCGCTGGGGCTATCTACAAGGCTATTAAAAACCTGACCCTGATCGATATCGATATCAAGTGGGTCAATGATATTTACTACCGCCATAAAAAAATTGGGGGAATCCTCACCGAAGCTATCACGTCCATCGAGACTGGTCTCGTCACGGATGTTATTATCGGAGTCGGTCTCAATTTAGCTATCCCTACTTTTCCAGAAGCGCTAGAAAGCAAGGCGGGGTCTTTATTTGAAGGACCTTGTCCCATCACCCGCAATGACCTCATCAGTGAGATCTGGAAGGAATTCTTCCAAACGGATGTCGATGAACTGGTCTACCTCTATAAAGAGCGCTCCCTGGTCCTAGGACGAACCGTTACTTTTGAGCAGAACCAACAGACCTATCAGGGCCTCGCCAAAGATATCTCTGATACCGGCCAACTCTTGGTCCAATTAGACAATCAAGAAGAAATCTGGCTCAATAGCGGAGAAATCTCCTTGACGAAATGGTGAAAATAAGTATAGAAAAAGCCACCCGAGGGTGGTTTTTTTGATCTATTTTGAAAGCTCCTTCTACCCAAAAACTACGGAACTTCATTCTTTTTAAGATATCCATAACTAGTTACGGCTTTAACTCTTGCTCCATTTTTTTACAAAGCGATTTAATTCTGTTTGCACTTTTTCTAGGAGCTCTGTTTGCTGAGAATCACTGACTCCAACTCGGTTAGTGGTCCCATCTTTCTCCGTATGGAAATAACTAGCATGTAGTAATACCCACTCTTTATCTAATGAAAAGGCTACATCTATTTTTTCACCCTCAATGATCGTTGAAGAGGTAATCAAGATTTTATTGTCATCTGGACTAGGAACTCGTACCATCCATTTCCAGTTGGTCTATGCCACCCACACGTCTGATCTCCGCGTCTGAAGGAATCCCATAGCCAGCTTCTCTAATGGTATTGGCATTACGACGATCAAGTATTCTTGCCAGCAATTCAATTTTATTTTTAGATGAAAAATTTGGAGCTGGTTGTTCATCCGGAACAAAGAGATGCCAAGCTACTAACACAGTCATTCCTAACAATAGAAAGATCAATCCCTTTTTTATCACAGATATCCTCCTCTCCTCACGTCTTTTCTAGCTCCGCTTCGATGTATGTCTAGTATAGAACAAACCACAGCGAGGGTGGTTCGTTATTATCATAATTAAAAACACCCCAAAAGTTAGAAATATCCAACTTTTGAGGTTTTAATCAATTAAGGCTCATTATTGATAACAGAACCATCAATACCAAATGTATAAGAAACACCATCAATAACTAACGTTTTATTTGATGCAAATGCACCACCATCGTTAGGATCCGCATAATATTTTCTTCCATTTAATTCTAGCCACCCCGTCTTTAAATCACAATTAGCTGGGTCAAAATAATAAGTTTTTCCATCTTGAAACGTAACCTGACCAGCAAATGCCTTACCAAATTCGTCAAAGCAATACGTTTTCCCATCTATAGTTTGCCAACCTGACACTTGTGCTCCACTTTCTGGGTCGTAATAATACCACTCTAGACCACGCTGTCCTTGTTTAGATATCCAGCCCGTTTTCATATCGGAATTAACTGGATCGAAATAATAACTTTTATCACCTATCTTTTGGAAACCTTTTAACGCATGATGGAGAAAGTAATACCATTTCCCATCTATATTTCTCCAACCGGTAGCTTTTTCTCCACTTACAGGGTCGTAATAATTCCATTCCGTACCAGTATATCCTGGATTAGATATCCAACCAGTTTTCATATCACCATTAACTGGATCAAAATAATAAAGTTTTCCATCTAAATTTTGTTCACCCATACGTGCCCCATCTGTCGTAAGGTAATACCATTTCCCATCTATGTTTTGCCATCCAAGTTTTTTATCACCATTAACTGGATCAAAATAAGACCAGTTTTTGTATATATCCCCATTAACATACCTACCCTCACGTAGATACCAGCCGGTCATCATATAACCTCTTTCATCAAATTTATACCACTTCCCGTTAATCTGAGCTTCTGTATCTTTATAATAGGAACCATAATATGTTTGATACCACCAACCAACATTATCTCGATGCCAATCAGCCTTTACTTGAGATACTGGAGTTAAAAGTAATATACCTAATACAATACCTAGCAAAAACTTAGTTGCTTTTTTCATTTTTATTTCCTCCTTATATTTTGTATACGCTTTCATTGTAACATGTTTATTTCTCTAAATCAAATGATGTATGGATATAGAGAGGTCGCTGTCAACGAATTCAATTATAAAGCACTCTCTTTTTATTTATCCTTTTAAAGGCTATCAGTATCCACTTTTAGATAAAATTATATAAGATATTATCTAAAAGTAATTAAAGAAATAACCTGCTCTATTATTAAATTTTTAGCAACTGACTTTATCAATGATTATAAATGAAGCTTATTAACTACCTAATAACTCACTCTGGTTATATTATAAAATTCTTTATCATCATAGTTAAAAACACCTTGACAGTTAGAAAAAAATCTAACTTTCAAGGTGCTGATCAATTAAGGTACATTGTTAATAAGAGTACCTCCATAATCGAATGTGTATGAAACACCGTCTATTATTAAAGTTTTATTTGATGCAAATGCACCACCATCATTTGGATCTGCATAATATTTATATTTACCTAACTCTAACCATCCTATTTTCAATTCACAAGTATCTGAATCAAAATAATATTGTTTTCCTTCTATATATATACGACCACTGGATGCCCCATACTCACCAAAGTAATACCTTTTCCCATCTATGTCTTGCCAACCTGATAGCTGTTCCCCACTTTCTAGGTCGTAATAATATTTTCTTGTAGCAGAGGCCTTTTCTCTGGTTACCCAACCCGTTTGCATATCGCAGTTAACCGGGTCGAAATAATAATTTTTTCCATCTAAATTCTGGGAACCTTTTAACGCACTATGTTGAAAGTAATACCATTTACCGTCTATATTTTGCCAACCCTTTACTAATGCTCCACTTACGGGGTCATAATAATACCAATTTGTATCTGAATTCTCTTGTTTGGAAATCCAACCAGTTTTCATATCAGCATTAACTGGGTCAAAATAATAATGTTTTCCATCTATATATTGTTTACCCATAAGTGCCCCATCTCTAGTAAGGTAATACCACTTTCCATCTATATTTTGCCAGCCAATCTTTTGATCACCATTTACTGGATCAAAATAAGACCAGTTTTTTATTATCCCCCACCTACTATCATTACGCTCCCATATTAGCTGCCAGCCGGTCATCATATAACCTCTGTCATCAAATTTATACCACTTCCCGTTTATTTTAGCTTCTGTGTTTTTATAATAAGAACCATTATTTAGTGAATACCACCAACCAACATTATCTTGATGCCAATCAGCCTTAGCTTGAGATACTGGAATTAAAAGCAATATTCCTAATACTCCACCTAGCAAAAACTTAGTTGTTTTTTTCATTTTCATGTCCTCCTTATATTTTTGTATACGCTTTCATTGTAGCATGTTTATTTCTCTAAATCAAATGATGTGTGGCTATAAGGAGAGCTAAATTTAAGGACAAACTAAAAGAATCCTCACATTTTTCTTATAACAACAGAGTCACTTACTCCTCTACTTATTTTCTTCCAAAACATTGCCAATGTCCATTTAATGTCAAATACAATGTGACTCATCTATCAATTGTTTATTTATCGATTGCGAAATCCCCTAAAACCAGTAATTTGAAAAATAACAAAATTTTAAAAATCTTAAATTAAGTCTTGAATATTCATCAGAGCAAACTCTTAACTTTCCGGAAAACGTTTCTTTTTTTAGAAAAATATAATTTCATTATTTATCATTCAATAATTTTTGATTCCTTTATACTTTACCAAACACCAGCCTCCTATTATCCCCCCACTTGTGGTATGATGGTAGAGTATGTTTAGGTGCCGAGCTACTCGAGCACCTCCGTGCTAAAAGGAGAACGAATATGAAAATCGCATGGAATGAAATTAAATACCAACCCAAGAAGTTTATCCTGATTGAACTCCTCATTACCATCCTCATGTTTATGGTGGTATTCTTGTCCGGTCTGACAAATGGACTGGGCCGGTCGGTATCGGCCCAAATCGATAACTATGGGTCGCTGCACTACATCCTTTCGACGGATTCAGAAGGGATTATCCCCTTTTCAACTATTAAGGTGAAGGATTTAGATGAGGTCCAAAAGATAGAGGGGATGGACTATTCGGGCTTGTCCATCCAGCGAGCAACCGTCTCAAAATCAGAGGATTCCAATACTCTGGATATCACCTACTTCGCGACCGATCACAACGAAGAAGAAATCCTCAATCCAATCATAGAAGATACCGACCTCAAGATCTCCGACTTAAAGAAAAACGAGGTCATTTTGGACAGTTCTTTCAAAGAGGATGAAGGGATCCAAGTCGGCGATCAAGTGATCGATAAAACCTCTAAGCAAAAACTCAAGGTCGTGGCCTTCGCGAAAAATGCCAAATACGGCTATAGCGAGATTGGTTTCATCAGCTCGGATACCTACACAGGCATGCGGCAAAAAACAGATCCAAGCTATCAATGGCAAGCCCAAACCCTTGTGACCAAAAAAAGCATTACTTCTAGCGATCTAACCAGCAACTTGATGGTGGCGGATAAGAAGCAAGTAATCGATAAAATCCCTGGCTACAAGGCTCAAAACCTGACGCTACGGATGATCACGTGGGTGCTCTTACTCGCTTCTTCAGCTATCCTTGGGGTTTTCTTCTATATCCTCACCTTGCAGAAGTTGAAACAGTTCGGCGTCTTGAAGGCCATTGGCATGTCCATGAGCCAGATTACCTATGTCCAACTATCCCAGCTCACCATCATCTCCCTCATCGGAGTGCTATTGGGGCTTGGCTTGGCAACCATGATGGCGCCATTTTTACCCAATAGCGTCCCTTCCTTTATGACCCTGAAAGACAACCTCACCATCTCGGTTAGCTTTATCCTGACCTCTATTTTGTGTGGGGCCTTGTCCCTTGTCAAAATCAAAAAAGTAGATCCAATCGAAGTCATTGGTGGAAATGGAGAATAAGATGGCTATTATCGAATTAGAAAATATCAGAAAATCCTACGCCGATGGCAGCCAGATGCACCATGTCCTCAATCAGCTTAATTTAAGCGTCGAACCCAACGAATTTGTCGCCATCTTGGGCCCTTCAGGATCTGGCAAGTCCACGCTTTTAGCCATCGCTGGCTTGCTTTTATCAGCGGATGAGGGGTGGATTCGCATCGCAGGCCAAGACTTGACTGGTCTCAACCAAGGCCAGTGGACGCAAAAACGGCTAGAATTGCTCGGCTTTATCTTTCAAGACCACCAGCTCCTCTCCTATATGAAAATCGGTGACCAGTTAGAACTGGTGGCCAAATTAAAAGGGGAAAAGGACAAGAAAAAATGCCAAGAGGAAGTCAAAGCCTTGTTGACAGATCTTGGCATCGAAGCTTGTTACCACCAATATCCGAATCAGATGTCTGGTGGGCAAAAGCAACGGGCAGCCATTGCTCGAGCCTTCATCGGAAATCCACAGGTCATTTTAGCCGATGAACCAACGGCTAGCCTAGACCCGGATCGGGGACAAGAAATCGCCCAGTTGATCCAGAAAGAAGTCAAATCCAAAAACAAGAGCGCCATCATGGTGACCCATGACCGCTCCATCCTGACCTATGTGGATACCATTTATGAATTAAAACACGGCCAATTGCATAAGGTAGAAAAGGTTGATTAAATACAAGAGAGTGGGACAGAAATCGGTAATTCGTTAGAATTCGATTTCGTCGTCCCACCTCCGCACAGTTGAGTAGGGCTGTAAAAGCTGATGAAATCAGCGTAGTAGAGCCCACTCAACCACTGCGTCTTGCTCAACAATCCAAAAATAATTGAGAGGCTAGGACTTTTGTCCCAGCCTCTTTTTATTCTTGTGGATCTTTGGGCAGTTCCATACGGAAGCGCAAGCCCATAGCCGTTTTATCAAATTGGTAGGCCAGCTCTTCATGGTCTAGCAAGTGTTGGACCACAAAGAGTCCCAAGCCACCTTCCTTCTTCTGTTGGCTAGCGGTCATTGGCATCTCAGCGGTCTCTACCATTTCCTGGCTGGTATTTTCAACAGCCAAGTGCGTCCCTTCCTCTTCAAGACGGAGCTGAATCTCTCCACCGGCATCCGAATGCTTAACGGCATTACTGATGACATTTGAGAGGACCAATTTCAGAATCGCTGGGTCCATATAGACTGGTTTGACTGGGATCTGATTGTCAATCGTGAGCGAGCGGGATTGAACCAAGACCTTGTACTGGTCAAGGATCTGCTCTACGACCTGATCCAGCTGGATCCACTCCTTGTCTCCGGCCAATTCTTGGACAGAAGAAAGGGACAGGATTTCTAAGACGATCTGGTTCATCTCATCGACGATATCGAGGGAGACCGACAGGTAGTGGTCCCGATCCTTGTAGCGGCCGATCTTATCCCGCATATTTTCAAGGATAATCTTCAAGCTGGCCAGAGGGGTCTTGAGCTCGTGCGAGGCCCCCCGTAGGAATTCGACTTTCATCTGCTCCAACTTCAGATTTTCCTGTTTCTGCTGCTCTAGATTGTCGATCACCTCTAGGAGATGGTGATAGAGATCGTTGATCTGTTGCTTGAGGACGCCGATCTCATCCTGTGAATGAATGGGAAGACTGGCTGTCCGATCCAAGCGCTTCATCCGCTTGGTCATCTGCTTGATCTCAAGGATCGGAGCAGAAATCATGCGGGCATAGAGATAGGAGGCAAGGAGTGACAGAACAAAGGAAGCGAGGAGACTATAGGGAAGAAAGCCCAGACTGATGTCCCGCGCTTCCTTTTGGGAATCGACAGTTGCTAAGAATTGCAAGGTCAAGTCCTTTCCCTCTTTGGTCTGGATCTTTCGCTCTTCAATGACCAGGGAATTGTTCTGGCTATCCGGGTTCAGGAGCAAGTCATCCTTTACCTCTAGGGCATTTTGTTTTTCCTTGCCCTTGATTGAGACCTTGATATCATTGGTTTTGGAATAAAGGTCGATGACCGACTCAATGGTCCCTTCTTCCTGGCCTTGGAAACTCTTGGCTAGGGCCTGTGATTTCTTCAAAATCGTCTGGCGCTGAGACTCGATATAGGTCGACGGGAAAATAAAGTAAACCGAAGCATGTAGAAGGATGACTAAGCCACTAAATAGGGCAAAGGTGATCAGAAAGATCTTTGCAAAGATACTCCGTTTGGTCATGGTCTCTCCAATTTATAGCCGACATTGCGTACCGTAACGATACAGTCCAGCTCTAGTTTTTTTCGTAGTTCCTTGATATAGACATCGATCACCCGGTCAAAAGGAATCTCCTCTGTCTCCTTCCAGACGGCATCGAGGATCTGAGAGCGGGTCCGTGCCTTGCCCTCATGATGGAGCAAGTATTCCAAGATTTCCAACTCCTTGGCATTCATAGAGATGGCTTGCCCAGCTAGACTGGCTGTGTAGCTCTCAAAATCCACCCGTGCCTCTCCATAGGTGAAGACCCGGGAAGGCTGGAGCTTTTTAAAAATAGCTTCGATACGGACCTTTAAAAGTGACAAGGAGAAAGGTTTTTCCAGGTAGCCATCTGCCAACTCTCCAAAGGCCGTCAACTTATAGTCCTCGTCATGGAAGGCCGTCAGCATGAGGACAGGGACTGAGCTGGTCTTCCGGATGGTCTTAAGGACCTCCAAGCCATTGAGGATAGGGAGCTGGATATCCAGCAAGACCAGATCTGGCGCCTCTCTGTGAAAGAGGTCCAGGGCCTCCTGCCCATCTCCTGCTTCAAAGACTTCATAACCACATTCCATGAGATAGTCGCTCATCCCTTCGCGAATCAGGACTTCATCTTCTACGATTAGTATCTTCATACACTTTCCTTTTATCTAAGAAACTTCTTCTACCTCCTATTATACCCTATTTCTATTTTAGGAAACAATCTCTTATTCGACATCCACCAAGAGATCTTTTGGTTTCTTATGCAAGAGCCATTGAGAAGAAAGGATGGATACGAGAATCAAGAGGAGGCCGCCAACCAAGACAATCACCAGCAATTGGCTCGGTTGGATGTCCATATGGAGGTCTGTCAGGGTCTTACTGAAGCTTTCTGCCTCAGCTCCACCACCAAGGTTGGCTGCAGAGGATTCTTGAGCCATTTGTTTGGCAATGCCACTGGTTACGTTCTTAAGCACCGTATCTCCCACAGCTTTGGCAAGAAGTCCTGCAACTCCATAGGAAAGGAGGAAGGCTGGGATGGAAATCATGACCAATTCTGCTACGAATTGTCCCGCAATCTGTACCTTAGAGAGTCCTAGAGCCAATAAGATTCCCACTTCTCTGCGACGGGCATTGAGCCACAAGACGAGGAGAAGGGTGAGAAGCAAGCTAGCAAAGATGAGGCTACCGATAAACAAGTAGTCTGCCACTTGGAACATGCTGCTAATGGATTTTTGCAAGGCTGGATAGTTAGAAGAGCTCTTAACCAAGTCAAAGTAATTCCATGGGATATCCAAGGCTTTGATTTTTTCGATCAAGGCATCCAGGTCCTGATCCCCCTTGGCAAAGAAGGTTGCATCCTCATAGGTAGCTGTTTGGACAGTATTGCCATAGAGTTTAGCAGCTGTATCCAGGTCAGAAATGAGGGTATCTTCATACAATTCTTGGGCGTAAGTTAGAGGAGCTTGGTTCTTCCCTGAGAACAGACCCTTAATGGTCACTTCGACGGTTTCATTGGCCCCTTTTTCATTGTCAGCATCGTAGAGATTAGACTTGAGACGCACCTTATCGCCTACCTTGAGGCCATTCTTTTTCGCCAAATCTTCGTGCATGAGGATTTGGTTTTTGTCCTTATCCGTCAGGTGCTCCCCTTGGACCAGCTTGTAGGCTCCAGAGACAAACTTATCTTCTTTAGAAGAATCATTGACCCCCGTCACCATCAAGGTATTCTTGAAGTGCTTGGCCCGCTCTGGAGATTGATTTTGCAGGGTTTCTTCAGTCTCAATGATCTCGTGGTCTAGGATATCTGCGATGGCATTGATCCGCCTGATGGAGGAAGTGATCCCCTCTACCTGGCTGATTTTTTCGATATCTTCTCCTCTGAGATTCCCAGCTCCACGAGGGGTTCCTGGATTGGTCCGGCGGTTGATCTGCATGGAGAAGCTATTGGTAATGGATCCCAGGCTTTCCGATGAAGCTTTTTGGGTCGCTCCCTTCATGGAGAGTCCGATCAAGCTCAAGGTCCCCATGAGGAGAATGATGGCAAAGAGCAAGAGGGACTTGGGCCATTTACGTGTGATATAAGCAAAAGCATTGCGCAACATAACATTCCCTCCTTACTTACTCTTCTCAACGAGGCTACGGCGACTCAATTCCAAGACCACATCGGAGGCCTCTGCCACTTCCTTACTGTGGGTGACGACGATGACACATTTTTGGCGTTCCTTGGCCAGTTTCTTTAAAATGGCAATGATGTCACCAGCTGTCTGTTCGTCAAGGTTTCCAGTCGGCTCATCTGCCAAGATGACAGGTGCTTCTGAAACGAGCGCACGCGCAATGGCCACCCGCTGTTGCTGCCCTCCAGATAGTTGCAGGACATTGCGTTTGATTTGCGTTTCGTCCAATCCCAATTCCAAGAGAATTTCTTTCCCAGCTTGTTTGTTGACCAGACGGACATTTTCCAGTGGCGTCAAATAATCGATTAGATTGTAATTCTGAAAGACCAGGGAGACATGGTGCTTGCGGTGGTAGCTAGACCCTTTGATCTGGATGTCCTCCCCATCAAAGAGAACCTGCCCCTTCTTGGGATTATCCAGTCCAGCCAAGAGGGAGAGGAGAGTCGATTTCCCTGCTCCAGACTGACCGATAATACTGTAAAATGTCCCATTTGCGAACTGATAGTTCACGTCTGAGAAGATCTCTTCTTGGTAGCTTTGGTAACTATAGGATACATGTTTGAGTTCTAACATAGGTGTCATTTCTCCTTAACTCATTTTTGTTAATATTTCTTTTGGACTCTTGCGCCAGATCATGCTGGTAGTTACACCGAGCGACAGAAGGATCAAGCACAAGAGGCTAGCATAGGCGATTCCTAAGGAAAGTCCTTGAGGGATTTGGTTGAGTAATTCTAGGGTCTGCTGTTGACCGGTCTGTCCGACAAACTGCTCTAAGAAACGATGGCTGACCATCCGACCGATGAGAAAGGCTGGGATCACCGCTAGTAAGGATACTAGCACCACCTCCAAGAGGAACTGTCTAAAGATCCGGCCCTTGCTCTTCCCAATGGATAAGAGGACGCCGATTTCATGGATCCGCTCCCGTGTCCAGAGACTGAGTAAGAGCGATAGAGCACCGGCTCCCGTCACCAGGAGGACGATCATCATGATCCGCACCAGGCCTTCTAGGGTCTGAGAGGATTCCTTCATCTGGTCAAATGCCTTGCGATCTTCGACCACGCGTAGCGATTGCCAATCCAGATCCAAGCTTTTAACTTGCTTCAAGAGGGCATCGATTTTCTCAGGATCTTTGACCCCAAAGGTTACCTGGGTCACTTCTTGCTGACTGAGACCAAGAAGCTTGGTCGCATCCTCATAAGAAAGGTAGACTTGATTCTCACTCAAATCAGAGGTCATTCCTGTGAATTTTTCCTGTTTCTTACCCGAAAAGATCCCAACGATTTTAAAGGTTTGCCCTTTGGCAGGAGTCTCTCCCATCTGAAAGCTGGATAAGGTCAAGGAATCTCCGACCTTTAGCTTATTCTTCTTAGCCAACTCTTGGTGAATCAAGATCTGCCCGCGAGCCTTATCGGATAAGTGCTTGCCTTGCACCAGTTGAAAACTGCCACTGCGGAAATCTAGGTGCTGGTCTGTCTTCTGGGTAAAAACAGCGCCTAGCGCTTGCTTAGCTTCCTGACCCAAATCATCCCGCTCTACCGACTGCTGCCCAGTCACCGCTTCTTTACCAAGAATACGAACGGGACTTTCATATTGAGGAACCATGGCTCCCACCCCAGCTAGCTGCTGCACCTTTTTAGCCTCCTTCAGTGCAAAGGGAGTAGCCCCCTGCTTACTGGTCAGGGCAAAGCTGGTCCCAGCCGACTGTTTGATATGGTTCTCCAACCTTTCTCCCACTTGCATCAGTGAAAAACAGAAATACAAGCAAGAAAGGATCAAGAGGAGAATCAGAAAGAGGACCAGATTCCTCGTTCTTTTTCGAGAAATATAGGCGATTGCCTGTTGTAAGAGCATGATCTTACCCTCCATTTCAAAGCCCACGACAATACAATGTGGACGCTTTCATCATTTGTTGCTTTCATTATAGAGGAGAAATGTGAAATGTTTATGAAATAGAAAAAGTTTCCTAAATTTTCTAGGAAACTATATTCGATTTAAATAATATTAGGAAAATATGCGTCCCACCTGCTTGACCTTATTTTTCAAAGATTTCTCCTTCTTGGATCCTTGAAAAGATCTGATCGGTCAGTCGGACATTCAAGAAGCCCCAAAGAGCGAAACCACCAAAGGTAAAGAGATAAATAGCTGTCAGTAACCGTTCAGGACTACTGAGACTGATATAAACCACTGCCAGATTGAAGAAGACAAGAAAGATGGTTTGAATTGGATTTAAGAGAGCAATGAGGAAACTATTCAGACAGACCTTTCTTGTAGGGTCTTCAAAGAGGCCAATATAAGGGAAGATCAAGGTCATCCCTCCACATAGAAGGACGATAAAGGGAAGCAAGATCCAAATCCCATACTCACTTAAAAAGGCCGTATTTGAAAAAAGACAGTAATCCAGATAAAGAAGGGCTGATAGTCCTAGGCAAGTCAGCCAAATCACCGTCGCTTGCTTGAAATTGGCGCGAAAGAGACGGAAAAAATGAAAGACGAGATCCGTATCTTCCCCTTTCAACAAGCGGTGCCACATGGTTGCTAAAGCCGTAAGCGATGCACCGATCGTGAGAACCGGAAGGCAGCAAACGATAAACAAGGTGTTCAAGATAATAATGTCTGTCAACCGGGTCAAGGTCTTGACCAAGCGTCCATCCAATGAAAATAATTTTTGCATCTTCTTCTCCTTGTTCTTCATCTCAATTTCTGCTACTTCCTCTACGGAAGCACTCAGGGGCTCTACGCCCCTGAGTTACTTACTTGAATCCATTTAGACCCCTGTTACTTCACTTCTTTTTGGTAACGATCATAGGCATCCTGTTGAATCTTCATAAAGTCATCAATGCCCATCTTCTTCAAGGTTGCTTTGTAATCATCCCATTCTTTTTCAATGCCCCCTTCTACTACCCATTTAGAAGCTTGTTGGGTAACATAGGAGTTGATATCTACATAAATAGAGGATAATTTGTTCAATTCTTCTTGAGAGTAGATGACATTTGGATATGCTGGCAAAGCGTATTGTTTCAATTCTTTGTCCATCTTCAATTTGAGACCATCACCTTGTGTTTGGTCGATGTCGACATGACTATTGATATCATCAGACACATATTTTGGTCCAAAGTCACGAAGGGAATTGATCCAAGCCCATTCATCGGCTGATTTACCATCTTTTGGAGCCAAGACCTTGTACTTATCGCCATCTTTTTCAGTCGCAATACCAAAGGATCCATAGAAGTTTTGGATGCTGGCATCATCCTTGTAGAATTTATCCAACCATTTGAGCAATTTTGCAGGGTCCTTGCACTTATTCGTGATCAGGATTTCATTTCGTCCATAGTTCAAATGATCTGGGTCAGAAATGACATATTGTTTGCCATCTGGGCCTTTCAATGCTGGGAGAGGAGCATATTCGCTAGCATGTTGGCCGAAGGTTGCATCTGCTGTCCAACCACTTGACACACCGACACGCGCCACACCCTTATCCATCCGTTTGGCAACAGACATAGAGGTATCTTCTGTAAAGAGTTCAGGGTCGATCAAGCCTTTCTTGTAGGCTTCATGCATAGCCGCTATCCCTTGTTTATAACTTTCTTCTGTTCGTAGATAGACCGGCTTGCCATCTTTGACGGACATTTCATAGGTATTATCTCCACCCAGACGGTTGTTGAATGGCAAGATATAAGAGAAGGTCGGATCAAAGTTACCAGAACCAAATGGAATTTCATCATTGACATCCCCATTGCCATTAGCATCCTTATCCTTAAAGGCTTGTAAAACAGTCACCAATTCATCATAGGTTTCGGGCATCTTCAAGCCAAGGTTGTCCAACCATTTCTTATTAATAAAGAGCTGGTTGCCGACGATTGGCCGCATTGGCAATTTCTTAGGCAGGCTGTAAATATGACCATCTGGGTTGGTCACCATGGCTTTTAATTTTGGTTCTTTTTCAAAGGCCTTGTTCAAGTTTGGCATATTATCCTTGATCAAGTCTTCCAATGGAATGAACATGTTTTGGTTCTGAGCGATTTCAGAATCCGTGAAGGCATTGGATCCCAAGAAAGCGTCTGGTAAATCTCCACTGGCAACAAGGACAGATTTCTTATCCGACCAGTCTGCAGCCACCATGGTATCCCATTTGATCTTGATACCTGATTCCTTGGCTGAATCATCTAGAAAACCTTTGTGATAGTCTTCCCCCCAATCCGACCAACGAACGGTCGTGATCTTGAAGGTATTTCCATCATTCTTGTCATTGCTTGATTTATTTGTGGAAGCTCCACAAGCTGTCAAGCCAGCTAAAGCAGCTGCTCCAAGGAGCAGATAGGCAAATTTCCTGTTTTTCATGATCTTCTCCTATTCTTTCAAGGCCCCTATCATGACACCTTGATTAAAGTATTTTTGGACGAATGGATACAGCATCATAATCGGTGCTGTTGAGATAACGATGGCTGCATATTTCATCATATCAGCCTTAATACGGAGGTCAGAAGCTACCTCCCCTGTTGCTTGCGATTGCAACATTTGATTACTAATTAAGAGACGGCGCAGGATCAGTTGTAGGGGTTGGAGATTTTCATTGGTCAAATAAATCAAGGCATTGAACCAAGAATTCCAGATCCCTACTGCTGTCCAAAGTCCAATAACGGCAATAATAGCCTTGGACAAGGGGAGCACGATCTTTCTGAAGTAATGAATGGTTCCACAACCATCGATCTGGGCGGCTTCCCACATCCCTTCTGGAATACTATTGTTAAAGAAAGTTCGAGCTACAACGATATTGTAAGGAGAAACTGCAAATGGTACGACCATTACCCAGAAGGTGTCGACCAAACCCAATTGTTTGACTGTCAAATAAATGGGAATCAAGCCCCCAGAGACGAACATAGGAACGATAAAGAAAACACTGACCCATTTCTTAGCAAAGAGGTCCTTTCGCGACAAGGCGTAACCAGCCGGGATATTAATGACCAGGGCAACGATGGTCCCTACAACCGTGTAGAGGATGGTGTTGAGATAGCTCTTTAGAAACAAAGGCTGTTCAATCAAGCGTTGATAGCCATCTAGTCGCCATTCCCTCGGGATAAACCAAACCTTACCAGTTGCCACATCAGACGGATTACTAAAGGAGGCAATGATAACAAACCACAAAGGGTAGACAATCAAGAGAATCAAGCAAATCGCTAGACCATAGATAAAAACATCAAAGAGAATTTCTGACTTGGTCTTTCTCGCATGTTGAAACAATTTCACAATTTCTCCTCCTTTCTAGAACAATCCTGTCTTGGTATAGCGTTTCGCAAACCAGTTGACCGACAGTAAGATGATCAAGTTGACCAAGGTATTAAAGAGACCGATCGCTGTCGAATAACTATATTGGAAATTAATCATCCCCACTTTGTAGACATAGGTCGAAATGATTTCACTTCCTGCCAGATTAAGTGGATTTTGCAAGAGCAAGACCTTTTCAAAACCAACACTGAGTAGGCTTCCTGCTCTGAGAATCAAGAGAATCATCGCCGTTGGTAACAGTAAGGGTAAGTCAATATGACGGATCTTTTGCAATCGACTCGCCCCGTCCATAGTCGCTGCCTCATAAAAGGTTGGATCAATGGCCGATAGAGCGGCTAGATAGATGATACTATCCCAACCGATATGTTGCCAGACATCACTCCAGACATAGACACCTGCAAAGCTACCCGGTTTGGATAAGAGGGCAGGCATCTTTAAGCCGACCAATTTGAGGACATTGGCTAACAGTCCACTACTTGGAGAGAGAAAGAGAATAATCATCCCACACATGACCATGGTCGAGATAAAATGAGGCAGATAAGTCGTTACTTGAAAGATTTTTTTGAACTTGCCCACACGAATCTGGTTGCAAATAATGGCTAGAACAATCGGCAAGGGAAAACCAACCAGAATACTGTAAATAGAAATTTTCAAGGTATTCTTCATGGTTGTCGCAAATTGGAAGGATGAGAAGAACTGGTTAAAATACTTGAGACCAGCCCAAGGACTTCCAAATATCCCAGTAGCGGGAGAGTAATCTTTAAAAGCGATGACTAGACCCGCCATAGGGATATAAGCAAATAAAATCAATAAAATAATCGATGGCAGGAGCAGCACATATAAAGGAATATTTTTCTTCAATTTGCTCTGCTTCGCATTTACTTCGCTTTTCATAAGGCCCTCCTTTTCTTTCTCCTCTATTTTATAGGAATCCTTTCCATCTTTATAGAACTTTTTCGTTCATCTTCATTCACTTTTCCGTTTTCTCCACACAAAAACATGCACTTTCCCGATTTTTTTTACTTTACTATCGGTTTTGTTCATGAATCCGTTTTCAAATAGTGCTATAATATATGTGAGGTGCTCATTATGAAAGCTATTCACAAAAGTATACGAGATCACTCGATTCAATTTTTTTCGCGCCTACTCTTTCTCCTCTTAGTCGTCAATACCTTGATCAACCTTTTGATTGGTGGGATTAGCCGAAATTTTATTAAACACCAAAATATGCTCCATTTAGAGGACTCGATTCATATCTATGCGGATTCCTTAAATACAGAGCTTCACTCCGTTGAGCGTTTTATGTACAGTACCATTAGCCACAATGACTATTTGACAGAACTCAATACCCCGCTTGATTTCACGGATTTTCATGAAAATCTAAAAAAATTGCGGATCGATTTTACGGAGTTTCAGTACCAGATGGATAGCCCCATTACCTTTTTCATAGAGACAAGAGATATCCCCCATTTTTTCAATGCCTCCAGTCTTCAACTATCTTACCTAGATTATGTACAATTGAAAGATCATCTTAAAACCTATGACAAAGAAACAGACAAGACCAGTCAAAAATGGCAACGAATCAGCCTGAACCAGCATGATTATCTCTTGAAATCCCTTCATTACAAGGGCAAGGCTATCTATGCCATCATTTCTACCCAGGATATTTTAAAACCCTTGCAAAAGCTCAATATCGGGAAAAAAGGGCGCTTATCCATCGATCGTCCCAACCAGATCCATGCTACAGATTCCGTCATTCAAGCCGGTAGCAATCAAACCCACCTGCCTTTTGATCTTTATGTGACCGTTGATTACGGAGACGTTTTCCGTACAAATATCGTACTGGAAACCCTTCTCTCCTTGGTCCCTTTGATCATCGCCGTTCTCTCCACCATTCTGATTCTTTATATTCGTCAACGGATGATCCAGCCGATGAAACGACTCACCCAGCGTCTTTCTCAGCTAGATGCTGCTTCTACCAAGCTAGATGTAATCGAAGACCAAGGGATCTTAGAGATCGATCAGGCCAATCACAAGCTCAATCAGGTTCTGATCCATATGAAAGACCTCCAAATTCGAGCCTACCACGCGCAACTCAATCTCAAAAAAGTCGAACTCAATTACCTCAAAAATCAAGTCCGACCCCATTTTTACCTAAACATGCTCTCCATGATTCACAGCATGCTCCAAACTAAGGACTATAAGGAAATCGAGGAGTTGACCAAGGTGACTTCCAACTACTTGCGCCACCTCTTTCAAGCCAATCAAGATTTCAATCGCTTAGCAGATGAAATCCAACATATCCGAAATTACCTAGAAATCCAGAAAATCCGCTATGGGGACAGCATCCACTTTGACCTGGACTGGGATCCTGGTCTGAAAGATGCGGCTATTCCCCCTCTGCTGTTACAAACCTTTGTGGAAAATGCCATCAAACACGGCTTTTCTTTCCAAGATTCCTTCCACATCCAGCTTTCTATTCATGAAGAAGCAAACCAACACCTTGCCATTTGCCTTCAGGATAATGGTCCTGGTTTTAGCTCCGCTATCTTACAAGATCTAGCAGAGAAAAAATCCTTAGTCACAGAAGATGGCCACCACATTGGTTTGACCAATGCACAGGAACGACTAGATCTCCTCTATCCAGATCACTACGTGCTTCAATTTTCAAATGGAACCCAAGGAGGGGCCCGCATCCAACTGAGCCTTCCTTATGAACCCTACAAAGGAGACACACATGAATATCCTACTCGTTGACGATGATCGTTTTATCATTAAAGCCCTACAGGAAACCATCCATTGGGAAGCCTTGGGCATTGAGCAGGTATATACCGCCTCCAGTCTGAGCCAAGCCCAAGCCATCATTCAAAGTCACCCGATTGCCCTCATGATTAGTGATATCGAGATGCCACAAGGCAGTGGGCTAGATCTCCTAGCCTGGGTCCGGTCAGAAAAATATGACATTCAAACGATCTTCCTTACCAATTATGCTGATTTCAATTATGCCCAAAAAGCCATTGAACTCCAAAGTTTTGAATACTACCTCAAACCGATTGACCCCGACCGCTTAGAATTTATCATTCAAAAAGCCCTCAATAAGATCAAGCGCCACAAGAGTGCAGCCCAATTAGCTCAGCAAGGACAAAAAGAAGCTGAATTTTGGCATGACTACTTGCGAAAACCGCGTCCATCTCAAGCAGAACAGCTCCTTCAAGAAGTGACAAAACGGGGTTATAGCCCCAAACCACATGAAGACTACCTCTTAGTCCTCATCACTCTCCACTTAGTTGAAGAAGACTTTCACCCCAGCGTCCCTTCTTGGCGCTTGCAGCTCCGCCATTGTATCAAGGAGCTCTCCCTAGATTTTCCAGTCCACTACTGCGCCCTCAGTAAAATCGAAAGCCAGACCGATCGCTACCTCTGCCTCTTCAAAAAGAATCAGACTACAGAGTGTGCAGACTTCCTAAAGGCCATCCAGCAGAAGATCCAGCAAGACTTAGACCGATCCTCTATCCTTCTCTATTCAGATGCTATTTCCCTTGAGACGCTCTTGATGAAGGCTCTGCAACTTTGCCAATACAGTGACGAACAAGTCTTCCATTGGGACAGTATCCACTCCTATGCTTCTTTGGCTACACAACCTCAAAAGCCTGCTCATCGGACATCGCTCACTTTTACAAATCAGCTAGAGACGGAACAGCTCCTCCAAATCATCCATAGCTTAGAGACTCAAGATCGCATCCCGCTCTCAGCTCTGAGTGAACTCCAGCTAGACTGGACCCAGCAAATTGGGATTTATCTGGATAAGAACGGCATTCTCGCCCACAAGTTATTTCAAAACAAACACCATCAATTTCTCTTCGAACGACGTTTTCATGCCATCGAAGCTTTTGAAGCCTATATTGGGGATTACTGGAGCTCTGCTCGCCATTATGTGATCGATCTAGAACACCAATCCAATCTCATCCAGCGGATCACTGACTACATCGATCACCATTACAAGGAGGATATCAGTCGCACCAAGCTGGCAGAAATGGTTTTTCTTAGTCCAGATCATCTAGCGCGTGTGTTTAAGCGCGACACCGGCGAAACCTTGGTGAAATACATCACCGATAAACGGATGGCCGCCGCAAAAGAGATGCTATCGCAAAGCGATACCCCCATTTACCAAGTCGCCCTCCAGGTGGGCTATGACAACTACTCCTACTTTACAAAGGCTTTTAAACAAAAGGTCGGCCTCTCCCCAGGAGATTACCGCAAACAATGCCAAGAAGCCTTTTAAAACAAGAAAAAACCTTTGAAAAAGGATTTCTTTTCAAAGGTTTTATTTTCTTTTCTTTCTGATTTCTTTTTCAATGGCACTAGCAATCTTCTCCACCATATAGGCCGTCTGGAGATTGCGCAAGATCAAGAGGGCCCAAAAGCATGCAAAGAGCATTTGACCCGCCATGGTCGCTTCATTGAAAAAGTATGTCTCCATAGCAGTAAAGACTGCTATCACTGCAAATTGTTTTCTATTCATAAAATTATTTTACCATGATTCAGTAAAAAATTCATGTATTAATCGTCTTGCAGGGTGATTTTATCGGATAAAAAGTGAAATTCCTCAGGGATGACACTTTCCTCTTCTTCCACCACTTCCGCTTTTTGACCACGCGCCTTAGCCGAAAACTCTGCCCGGATTTGGGTCCATTCTTCCATCGAAACCGCTAAAATCTCTGGTGAGAAGCCCGCAGCATTGCTGAGGATATTTCCAAACATGGTATTGAGGTTGTCCCGCTTCATGGTCTGTTCAGCATTAAAGGCAGACTCAAAGGCTAAAATAGCGTGATTTTCATTGGCAGCGACCGGCTGGGATCCGATTAAGAGGGCCTTATCCGCACCTGCCAAGCTCTCGATAATTTCCCCCCAAGCGTTCTGAAGACGGATCAAGTTGGTCCGTGCCAACTCTGGATTTTCAACCGCCTCTTGTAAAATGGCGTTGACCTTGTTTCGATCTGCACGGTAGCCCTTGCTCGACTTGGTTGGACGAGCTACTGTCGGTTTTGAAGCAGGAAGACTGCTACCTGATTGCGCTAACTGTTGCTTGAGTTGAGCGACTTCCTTTTTCAAGTCTTCCAGCTGAGCTAGCACATTAGAAGGAACCTCCACAGTAGCTGAATTAGAAACTTGGCCCGTACTTTCAGCCAATTTAATGGTCATCATTTCAGTGTAGATGCGCGGTTGCAAACTATTTTTGATATCCGCTAGACTGGTTGTCGCCTGGTCAATCAGGGCAAAGAGACGAGCTTGATCGGCTGCAAGGTTGGCCGCGAATAAATCACTAGCATGGGTATTTTCTCCACCTGTTTGGACAATCAAAAGATCCCGTAAGTATTGAAGTAAGTCCGTAACAAAACGGGTCATATTCTTGCCATTATCAAAGATAATCGCGAGCTGGTCGAGCGCCGCTGTCGCATCATGAGCCAGGATGGCAGCTACGTACTGATCGAGCGCAGCTAGACTGATAGAGCCTGTAATTTCTTCAGCGATTGCTGTCGTCAACTCACTACCCGCAGTCAGACTCAGGGCTTGGTCCAAAATGGACAAGGCATCCCGCATCCCACCTTCAGCGCGTCGAGCAATAATCTGGACAGCATCTGCTTCATAGGCAATGCCTTCTGTAGCTAGGATGCTTTCCAAATGGTGAACGATATCCGGTAGTTTGATGGATTTGAACTCAAAGCGTTGCACCCGTGACAGAATGGTCGCAGGTATCTTGTGTAACTCTGTTGTTGCGAGGATAAAGACCACATTTTCTGTCGGCTCTTCTAGCGTCTTTAACAAGGCGTTAAAGGCCCCTGTTGAGAGCATGTGGACCTCATCGATAATGTAGACCTTGTGCTTGGCTAGACTCGGAGCATAGGTGGATTTATCGCGAATATCGCGAATCTCATCGACCCCATTGTTAGAGGCCGCATCGATCTCAATGACATCTTCTAGGCTCCCATTGGTAATGGATTCACAGATATAGCAGTCGTTACAAGGCTCCCCATTGACTTGATTAGGACAGTTCATAGCCTTAGCAAAGATCTTGGCCACACTGGTTTTCCCAGTACCACGAGGACCAGAAAAGAGATAGGCATGGCTGATCTTCTCCTGCTCGACGGCCTGTCTCAAAGTCCGTGCCACCACTTGCTGGCCGACCAATTGGCCAAAGGTCTGGCTCCGGTATTTCCGATATAAAGCTTGATACATTAGTTCTTAACCCCAAACATCTTAAAGTCCCAGTTTGTCTTATCGATCAAGAGAGCGACAAACTTTTCTAAATACTCCTGATCCAGCTGATCATAGTCAGAGACACACTCCGAATCTAGATCTAAAACTCCAAGGAGCTGACCGTCCTTGACCATAGGCACCACAATTTCACTCATGGCCCTGCTATCACAAGAAATATAGTTGGCATGCTGGCGCACATCTTCAACAATCATGGTTTCCTGCTTTTGAGCTGCTTCTCCACAGACACCCTTTCCAAGAGCGATATGGACACAAGAAACACCTCCCTGAAAAGGTCCCAGGATCAATTCCGTTTGGTCATACAAATAAAAACCCGCAAAGACCGAACGAGGTAGGGCTTGATTTAAAAGAGCACTGGCATTGGACAGATTAGCCAAGGCATTGCTTTCTCCCATTAAGAGAGCGTCTAACTGAGCCAGCAAGAGCTGGTATTGTGATTCTTTTTCCGAATGTTTCATACCTTCCATTATACCAAATCTTTGCCTAAAAATTAAGCTTCAAACAGCGAAAGAAAAGAGAGTGGGACAGAAATCGGTAATTCGTTAGAATTCGATTTCGTCGTCCCACCTCCGCACAGTTGAGTAGGGCTGTAAAAGCTGATGAAATCAGCGTAGTAGAACCCACTCAACCACTGCGTCTTGCTCGACAATCCAAAAACAATTGAGAGGCTAGGACTTTTGTCCCAGCCTCTGGAATATAGATAAACTAATTTTTAGTAAAATAACTTAAGCGATTCTGCAAAAAGATAAAACCGAGGTCTTATTAATTTAAATTGATCAAGAATATACTAAACTTTCCGCTGTTAGAAAAGTGCCTGAAGCTTAACTGCTTCAGGCACACGGAATTATTGAGAGTAAAACAGTTTGGGAAACTGTTTTAGCCTGAGCCCAGAAATTGAAGAGCGAAGGGGCTCAATATGAATTGAACACGGGCTGCGGATTGTGTCAAAAAGATAAGTTCTCCTAGAATCGAAAGATTCTGCGTCAAACTTCCTATTTTGACTTTATCCGCAGACACCCTTTGTATCTTGATTTAGTCATGGAACTTCTTCGAAGAAGTTCGCTGACGTCCGCACTCACCTAAGGAAAGTTTTTTATGATACCTTTATCTATTCATGTCGCCGATTGAAGTGAAAGACTTCAAAATACTGAATGGCACGGTAGATTAAAAAGATCGTCAAGATGATGGACACCAGCCAGATGGTCTCTAATCCATAAAACTGGATCAAATAAGTCGAAAAAATGGCCCCACAGACGAAACTCCCGATCAAGCAGGTCATAAAGATGGCTTCCCAGAGGAATTTCATCTCCCTGTCTCTAACAAAATTTCCATAAGCTACCATGGTTTTCTTGAGATTTCCGGTCATAAAAGAGTGGTTGTAGGCATAGCTACCTACTTCTCCAAATGAGGTCGCTACGATTCCCAAACTCAGGCCAAAAAAAGGCACGATGAAGACACTTTTTACCGATGCTGGCAAAAATCCCGTCACCAAAGTTGTGAGGATATAGGGCACTAGGGTACTCAAGCGCCAGACTGAATTATCAATCAAGCGACGCAAGACCGTCATTAAAAAGATCCCCAGCATAAAGGCCAGCATCGTGGCTAACTTCACTTCTACATCTGAGATCTGCTGGCCGATCAAACCAACCGATAGAAAGACCACATTTCCCGTCTGGCCTGCCGCCAAGGTCCCACCCCGACAAATAAAGGTATAAGCATCTGAAAAACCAGCACACATGGTCAATAAACAAGCGAACGCCTTGGTCCGCGAATGAAACTCCCTTTTCATTTCCATTCTCCCTAGGAAAAAGAGGGAGTGGTACAGAATATTAAAAAACATTTCTCATACCACTCCCGCAACATTGATTGAGAACTCTTTCGAGTCTTTTAGCGAATGAAGAGTCTCACCAACTACTGCGACATTCAATTATTCAACTAATGTGAAAGGATTGGAGAGCGATTGCCCTCTTGCTCCCTATCTTTATTTTCCTTCACGCGCCTCGTTGAGGATTTTCTCGATCTTGGTTGTGATCAAGTCAATCGCAACCGTATTGGTCACGCCCTCAGGAATGATCACATCCGCATAGCGCTTGGTTGGCTCGATGAACTGGTGGTACATCGGTTTTACCACACCAAGGTATTGCTCAATGACACTATCCAGACTCCGGCCACGCTCCTCCATATCGCGCTTGATCCGGCGAATGATCCGCACATCATCATCCGTATCAACGAAAATCTTGATGTCCATCAGGTCCCGAAGGCGCTTGTCTTCAAGAACTAAGATCCCTTCCACGATGAAGACATCCTGTGGTTCCTGACGATAGGTCTTGCTGCTGCGCGTATGTTCCGCATAGTCATAGGTTGGGATATCCACTGGACGACCTGCCAAGAGTTCATTGATCTGCGCAATCATCAAATCCGTATCAAAGGCAAAAGGATGGTCATAGTTGGTCTTGATCCGCTCCTCAAAGGTCAAATGACTCTGGTCCTTGTAATAAGAATCATGCTCAATCATGGCAATCTTTTCATTCGGGAAATTGGCCAAAATGGCACGAGACACACTGGTTTTTCCACCACCAGAGCCACCAGTAACACCAATAATAATAGGTCTATTTTGCATTTTCTACTCCATTACCTCTAGTCGTCTGAGAAACAATAGACATCTCAGACACATCTTATCCATTTTACCATATTTTTGCCTAGACATGAATAGTTTTTCAGTAAGAAGTTTGGAAACAAAAAGGACCTTGCGGTCCTTTGATTATTTCACTTTTTCTAATTTTGCGGCAAATTCATTACCACCACGTAAGACGAGTATATTTTTTCCACCGTTGACAGGTACGAAACAATAATTTGAATTAGCTTGTATATAGACTTCCTTAGCGCTCTTCACTTGATAGCCTTCTGATTTCACCGCTTCTTGAATGACTTCAAATGTGTGTTCAATCTCTTCTTTAGAAGTCGTGTCTCCATCATACTTTTCTTGATCAGCTAGAGAATAGAATGCGTAAGCCTTGTTATCGTAATACTTATCACTTATAATTCCATGATCTGAAATCTGAACAGTTGTATTATCTCCTTCTGTCACATTCTTCCATTTTCCAACCATGGCCTTTGGTGTTTCAACCTTGTGATAGACCAAATTATCTTCAAAGTTTCCTTCGTATGATTTATAAGTTTTCAAGTCGAATAAATCATTTCTTAAAATAATATTGCTTCCGTCTTTTTGGAGCAAGTTATAGCGTGTGTTCCCACCAGACTTAATAACAACAATTTCTGTCGTTTTCAGATTAAATTTCTTATCGACATCCGCAAGTGAATGCAAGTCTGTTGCATTTAACAAAGAAAGTGCTGTATTAAATTCTTTTTTCGCTTCATTGCCCTTGAGAACCTTTTTGATGGTCTCGCCACCATTAACTCTTTGTTTCTTTCCATTTAATTCATAGGTGACCGGACTTGAATCCGTATTTCGCAACCAAACACCATCTACACTTGGTCCACCTGAAAAGAAAAAGAACCAAGCAAGAGCAATCACTGCGACAAGTCCCGCAATTGCGGCCCCAATTTGGGTTTGTTTATTGAAAGAAAATGTCAATTTTTTCGGTCTTGGAACAGGTTGTAAGGTTTTCGCCGATGGCTGCGGTTGGACAAAAGCTTTCTGCTCTTGTGAAAGAGGTGCGCTAGATGCAACAGGTACTTCCTGAGCAGGAGCCTGTGCTTCAGCTACCGAAGCTGGTGCCTCAGTTGTTGGAGTCGGCGCTTCTTTTCGCTCTACGACAAACTCCCCTTTTTCACGCGCTTCTTGAAATTCTTGCATACTTGGCTTGCGACCATTGACCGCTTCAAAGTATTCAACCCAATCTTTTTGATTCATCATATCCCCCTTTTTGATTCATTATAAAAACTAACCATATTATACCATAAATCCATGGTTAATTTTGTGATTTTCAGAAAATAAAAGAAAAGGACCTTACGGTCCTTCTAATTTATTTCACTTTTTCCAATTTTTCAACTAAATGATAGTCTTCTGTGAAAACAAGGACTGTCTTCCCTCCATTTACAGGGACATAATAAAAATCAGATCCTAGTTGCTTGTACACGTCTTTCATACTAGTTAGCTGGTAATATTGAGAATCGACCGCATCTTGAAGATCTTTATAGACCTCTTTCACTTTGTCAGCTGTCTTTTCTTGATCAAACTTAGTTGAAGGCATCTTTTGGAGCTCTTCTAGACTATAAAAAGCCGTACCTTCGCTACTATCATATTCACTATAAGTAAGAATACCACGATCATTTAATTCAAGATAATTGGTTTCATCATCATAAGAACGCTCAATTTTCCATTTCCCAACTAGCACTTTAGGAATTTCTGTCTTGTGAAAAATAGCATTCTTTTTAAAGCTTTCTGAATGATCACTATAGGTAACCAAATCCATCAAGTCATTGGCCAAAATTACATTGGTTCCATTGCTTTGGAGTAGATTATAAACAAGCCCATGCTCGTCTTTAATGATGACAACTTCCCTCGTGTGGAGGTCAAATTTTCTATCAACATCTGCTAAGGTTTTCAGCTTGGAGTAGTTTAATTGGTTTAAAGCTTTCTGAAACTCTTGTTTTGCTTCATTTCCTTTATAAACTTTCTCAATCTTATACTTACCATACGATCGTGACTCTTCTTGATTTAATTCATAAACCACTGCTGTTGAATCAGCAGGACCAACCCAAATTCCTTCTAAACTTGGAGTCGGTTGGAAGAAAAAGAAGTAAGCCAGTACAATAACAGCTAGTATTCCTACACCTGATAAAGCCCATTTTGTCTGTTTATTCCATTTCACACTAAAACGTTTGATAGCTGGAGTCTCAGGACTTGACTCCACTTGTGACGGCATTTGAACCTGCTCACTATTCTCTCGTGAGGCGACCGCTGATGGAACTGGTGCTTCAGGAACGGTCTCTTTTCGTTCCACTACAAACTCGCCATTCGCTCGTGCATTTTGAAACTCTTGCAGACTCGGCTTCCGGTTATGGAGTGCTTCAAAATAGTCAACCCAATCTTTTTGATTCATCTATTCCTCCTAATCGATAAATATTTTCAAACTGATCCTATTATACCATAGATGAAAGGGTAATCACTTATTTTCAGAAAATAAAAGAAAAAGTCCAAGCAATTTTCCGCTTGGACTTTCTTTATTATTTCAAAACTTTTTGTGTTTTCGCGTAGTTGGCTTCTACAGCTTCTTTTTCAGCCTTCCACCAGTCTTGGTGGTCTGTGTACCACTTTATGGTATCTTCCAAACCTGCTTCGAAGTTTGTGAATTGTGGTTCCCAACCTAATTCTTCACGCAATTTTGTTGAATCGATGGCATAACGCAAATCGTGACCCGCACGGTCTGTTACACGATCGTAGGCGTCTTTTGGTTGTCCCATTTTTTCAAGGATCAATTCAAGCACTTCCTTGTTGTTCTTTTCACCATCGGCACCGATCAGGTAAGTTTCACCGATACGGCCTTTAGTGAGGATAGCCCAAACACCAGTTGAGTGGTCGTTGGTGTGGATCCAGTCACGGACGTTCTTGCCTTCACCATAAAGTTTTGGTTTGATACCAGACAAGATATTGGTGATTTGACGTGGGATGAACTTCTCGATGTGTTGGTATGGACCATAGTTGTTTGAACAGTTTGAAATCGTTGCTTTGACACCAAATGAACGTACCCAAGCTTTCACAATCAAGTCAGAAGCAGCCTTGGTTGATGAATAAGGTGATGATGGGTTGTATTTGGTTTCAGCAGTGAATTTTTCACCAGGACCTTCCCCATGTCCAGGAAGATCTTCGCGCAATGGAAGGTCTCCATACACTTCGTCTGTTGACACGTGGTGGAAACGAATGTCGTATTTACGAGCTGCTTCCAAGAGTGTATAAGTCCCAACAAAGTTTGTGTAGATAAATGGAGATGGATCTTTGAGGGAGTTATCATTGTGGCTTTCAGCCGCATAGTGAACGATGGCATCAGCCTTAGCAGCCAATTTATCAACTAATGCAGCATCAGCGATGTCTCCCACCACCAACTCGACACGATCTCCAAGGATTTCTTCGATATTGGCACGGTTACCAGCATAAGTAAGTTTATCAAGGACAGTCACATGCACGTCTGGATGGTTGTTGTATACATAGTGGACGAAGTTTGAACCGATGAAACCAGCTCCACCGGTTACGATGATATGTTTATATTCTGACATTTTTTCTCCAAATAATTTTTAGTTTTGATTATTCCTTAAATCAATCTTTTTTTTAGCTTTCCTTAGGTGAGTACGGACGTCAGCGAACTTCTTCGAAGTTCCATGACTAAGTTTTGAGCCTAGTGTATCAAAACTTCCGAGCACCTGAAACAAAAGTAGTTCAGGTGCTTTTCTCACGGCGGAAAGCTAAGTACATAGCTCGCTTCGCTCGTTTATAGCAAAGCTAAAAACTATATAATGATGTTCTTGATTGTTTTAAGATTTATATTTTACAAATCTTCTGTTTTTAGGGGTTTGACGTCTTTGAGCAATGGGTGGTTCTTGTCTGCTTCTGAGACTTCTGCTTCTTCCAAGTTTTCCCATTGGATATCTAGGCTTGGGTCTGCGTAGTTGACAAAAGCATATTTTGGTTTGAGTTCCAATGCCCAGTAATCATTGACTAAGTAAGTATAGGCAACTTTGTCTGTCAAAACTTGGAACCCATTGGCTACACCACGAGGGACGAAGATGCCTTTTGAAGCATCGATCACGGTTTGGTAGGTATTCCCAAACGTTTCGCCTTCACGAAGGTCTACCCAAGTACCGAGAACCTTGCCTTCATCTGCCACAGAGATGTACTTGTCCCAAGGCTCTGCATGCAAGCCACGCAAAACATTCTTACGAGAAAATGAAATATTGTTTTGCAACTTGCCTTCCGCAAAGAAGCTTTCAGGGAATCCAAGAGGAAGCATTTTCTCTTTTTGGAAGTTTTCTTTAAACCAACCACGGTTATCTCCGCGCACAGGAATATCAAACTCCATCAAGCCTGGGATGGCTTCAATTTTGCGTGCTGCTAATTCTTTATCAAAAAATTGTTCCGTCATTAAGCTTCTCCAATCAAACGGAGCAAATATTGTCCGTATTCGTTTTTCTTCAGTGATTGCGCTAATTCATGGACTTGTTCTTTGGTGATATAACCCATGCGATAGGCGATTTCCTCAAGGTTAGCCACTTGGACATTTTGCAAGCGTTGAACAGTTTCGATATATTGAGATGCTTGCAAGAGACTTTCGTGAGTTCCAGTATCCAACCAGGCAAAACCACGGCCCATGAGCTCAACAGAGAGATCTCCACGCTCCAAATAGGCCTTGTTAACATCGGTGATTTCTAGCTCCCCACGAGGACTTGGTTTGATGTTTTTGGCAATCTCTACCACATCATTGTCATAGAAGTAAAGTCCGGTCACCGCAAAGTTCGATTTTGGATGTTCTGGTTTTTCCTCGATAGAGATAGCATTCATATCCGCGTCAAACTCTACCACCCCAAAGCGTTCTGGATCTTTAACTTGGTAACCAAAGACAGTCGCTCCTTTTTCCTTCGCTTCTGCCCGTTGCAACATCTTGGTTAAGCCGTTTCCGTGGAAGATATTGTCCCCAAGGATGAGGGCAACATGATCGTCACCGATAAAGTCTTCTCCTATGATGAAGGCTTGCGCCAAGCCATCTGGACTTGGCTGCTCTGCATAAGAGAGGGAAATACCAAGTTCAGAACCATCTCCAAGAAGCTCTTCAAAACGAGGTAGGTCTTGAGGAGTCGAGATGATCAGGATATCTTTGATCCCAGCCAACATAAGGGTTGACAGCGGATAGTAGATCATTGGTTTGTCATAAATGGGCATCAATTGTTTAGAAGCCGCACGTGTCAATGGATACAAGCGAGTTCCTGAGCCCCCTGCTAAAATAATACCTTTCATAATGGTAGGCCTTTCTACGTAGTCATTACCCTTATTTTATCATGTTTATATAAAAAAGTCACCTTGCATTTGTGTTACAAGGTGATGACAGGAGATGAGAGTTGTAGAATTGTTAGCATTGGTCTTACTCATGATTCAAATAGATTACTGCTCCTTGACTGAGCCGTCTGAAAACCTTACCTTGTAGTAGAGCCCACTCAACCTCTGCGTCTTGCTCGACAATCCAAAGACAATTGAGAGACTAGGACTTTTGTCCCAGCCTACTTCTTCACATACTGTTCAACTGGATAATCCGCTGGATCTAAGCGCAGGTTTCCTCCTACCACGAGCTGGGCTAGATGCCAACCAATAAGGGGACCTGTTGTGAGGCCAGACGAACCAAGTCCACTAGCGACATAGAGGCCTGCTTGATCAGGAACAGCTCCCCAAAAGGGTGAAAAGTCACTGGTGTAGGCACGGGTTCCCACGCGCTCCCCGATAACTTCGGCTTGAGATAGTTCTGGATAGTAAGACAGGGCTTCTGTTTCCATCTGATTCAGCAAAACCTGATCCACCGTCAGGTCAAAGCCCATCTCGTTTTCATGGGTGGCTCCCATACTGATCTTGCCCTGCTGAAATGGAATGATATCCAGCTCTCCTTCTGGCATGACCACGGGATAATCATCAGTAACTAAGTCTAGCTGATAATCCCGCAATTGCCCCTTTTGGGGACGGACATCGACTTGGTAGCCAAGTGGTTCGAGTACCTGCCCCAACCAGGCTCCTGTTGCCAGGATAACTTGGTCATAGCTTTCTCCTGCAATCTGATAGCCATCACTTGAGACTGAGAGAGCAACCTCTTCCTTGATCACTCTTGCCCCACTGGCTTTAAGAAGCGTTTCTGTCAGAAGAGCTCCTTCTACATGAGCACCACCTGATGCATAAAGGAGCTTCTCAAAGCCTTGCAGCCCTAGGAATTGCTGGGCTACTTCTTCTTTGGTTAAAATCGCCAAGTCTCCAATCAAGGGAGATTCTTCCCGACGACTCAGTGCCAATTGATAGAGTTCGTCTAATTTTTCCTCATTTTTCTTGAGGAGATAGACGCCGGTCTGCTGGTAAAAATCTGTTTTGATTCCGTCCTTTGCCAGGTCCTCTACCAATTTTTGGTAGAAATCAGCCCCCAGACGAGCCAGGCGATACCAGGCCTTATTCCGTCGTTTGGAAAACCAAGGGCTAATAATGCCCGCCGCCGCCTTAGTTGCTTGGCCGACTCCATGGTCGTAGACGGTCACATCCACCTGTGCTTCTTTGGATAAATAATAGGCTGCAGTGGATCCCACGATCCCTGCACCGATAATGGCAACTTTCATCATGACCCCTTAGATATGATAAAAAGGATTGGTGCTGGCTTGACTACCAATCACTTCAATCTCCCACGCTTCCTCAGCCTTCCACTGATTGAGCTTATCTACTAGTTTCGAGACAAAGAGAACCTCGATATGGTGACCTGGATCCAAAGCTAGGAGGCCATCGCTCAGCATGTCCTGAGCCGTGTGGTAGTAGATATCTCCTGTGATATAGACCTCTGCTCCCTTAGCAAGAGCATCCTTGTAAAAGGACTGGCCACTTCCTCCACAGATAGCAACACGCTCAATAACCCGATCCAAATCCGCCTGATGATAACTGACTATGCGCAAAGCATCTAAACCAAAGGTTTCTTTAACCTTGCTAGCCAACTGGCCAAAGGTTTGAGTAGCTACCCGACCGATGCGACCAATTCCGAGCCCTTCTCCCGTCATACTGAGGGGTTCTGTATCTTCAATGTCCAAGAGCTGGCAAAACCAATCGTTGAGACCATCTGGGATAATGTCAATATTGGTATGGCTGACGTAGACTGCGATATCATGCTTGATCAAGTCGATATAGATCTGGATTTGAGCCCGATCAGCTACCAAATCCTTGATGGGACGGAAAATCGGTGCGTGCTTGACGATGATCAAGTCCACCCCATGGGCGATAGCTTCCGCCACCGTCTGCTCGCGGATATCTAGGGCCACCATGACCTTATGGATGTCTTTTTGCAGCGTACCGACCTGTAGCCCACGGACATCTCCGTCCATGGAAAGTTCCTGAGGACAGTAGGCTTCATAGCGTTTGATGACTTCACTTGCTAACATGTAGAACCTCCTTGATGTGAGCGATTCGCTCTTCTAACGATGCTCTGGCAGATTGATTCTCAACTGGGACCTGCCCCAAGGCAAAGGCTAATTTCTCTACTTCCTTGGACCACTTTTGGACAAAGGCTGGAGCTTGTTCCCGCATCAAATAGGGACCAAAACGCAGTTCCTTGGCTGTCAACTCCTGAGAACCCTGTTCGACCACGAGGATCTCATAGAACTTCTCATTTTCTTCCAAGATAGCTTCATCGACGATACGGAAATTATGGTCGACTAACCAAGCCCGCAGTTCATCCTCTCGATTATTGGGCTGCAGAACCAAGCGATAGACATTGGCTAATTTCTCAAGACCTGCCGCTAAGATATCTGCAATCAAGCGTCCGCCCATGCCGGCAATAGTGATACAGGAAATGCCATCTGTTGGTTCAAAGGCAGCCAAACCATTGGCCAAGCGGACTTCAATCTTGTCCTCTAAGCCATTATCGGCGACATTTTGCAGGGCAGACTGATAGGGCCCCTCTACCACTTCCCCAGCAATGGCAGCCTCAATCTTGCCTTCTTGTAAGAGGGAGATTGGTAGATAAGCATGGTCACTCCCTACATCTAGAAGACGAGCTCCTTCTGGGACGAAGCTAGCCACCAAGTCCAAGCGATTTGATAATTTTGTAAATTCCATGTGATACTTTCTAAACTTTTATTCCACCCTTAAGTATACCATGTTTACACCATTAAAAAAAGGCGCAACGGCGCCTTGTCTATTATGGAAAGGTATTACTTTAGACTTTCCTTAGGTGAGTCCGGACGTCAGCGAACTTCTTCAAAGTTCCATGACTAAGTTTTGAGTCTAATGTCTCAAAACTTCCGGGCACATGAAACTTATATGTTTCATGTGCTATACTCACGGCGGAAACTCTCGCTATCATCCTCAACAAGCCGATATTAGACTTTAGTCAATTTCCTTATAGTCTACTTCCAAGCCACGTTTCACAGCTGGGCGATTGGCGATTTTCTCTGTCCATGCTTGCAGATGCTTGTATTCCTTCACATTTAGGAAAATCCCTGCACGGTCCCAGATCTTGTCTTGGGCTAGACGGCCATACCAAGACCAGATGGCGATATCTGCAATGGTATAGTCATCCCCTGCGATATAAGGTTTGGTGGCCAGCTCCTTGTCCAGTAAGTCCAATTGACGTTTGGCTTCCATGGCAAAGCGGTTGATGGCATACTCGATTTTCTCAGGCGCATAGTGGAAGAAATGACCAAAGCCTCCCCCTAGGAAAGGTGCCGCACCCGTCTGCCAGAAGAGCCAGTTGAGCACTTCTGTCCGTTTAGCCAGATCAGTCGGGATTAATTGGCCAAATTTCTCTGCTAGATACAGGAGGATATTGGCCGATTCAAAGACACGAATGGCTTGATCGCCTGATTGATCCAACATGGCTGGAATTTTCGAGTTTGGGTTGATGGCTACAAAGTCACTACCAAACTGATCTCCCTCACCAATCTTGATCCGATAAGCGTCATAGCCTGCATCCACTCCCAGCTCTTTCAATTCCTCCAGCATAATGGTAGCCTTGATCCCATTGGGTGTTGGAAGGGTATAGAGTTGGAAAGGCTGGTCCCCTTTTGGAAGAGTTTGTTCAAAGCGGGCACCTGCTGTTGGTTGGTTCAAGCCACCCCAGGCTCCTCCCATTTGACTCGGTACTTCCCATACTTCTGGTAATTGATAGTCTGACATCTCATTTCTCCTTTTTTCTAAGCTACTCTTAGCATATCAAATATCGGGCTCCCTTTCAAAGATCTGCTACGCGAAGGCTACTTGACTTTTTTTGTCAAAATGATAGTATAGAAAAAATACAATTTTAAGGAGAAAACCATGTCCACGATCGATTTTCATAGTTTGGCAAAGACAGAACTTCACTGTCACTTAGACGGTTCCTTGTCGCTTCCAATCATTCGCCAGCTGGCCGCTATGGCCAATATTGACCTACCCGCTAGCGATGAGGAGCTCAAGCACCATGTCACTGCGCCTGCCCACTGTGAGAATCTTTTGGACTATTTGGAGGCCTTTGACTACATTCGGCCCCTCCTTCAAACCAAGGAAGCCTTGACCCTTGCTGCTTACGATGTGGCCAAGCAAGCTGCTCTCGAAAACGTCGTCTACATCGAAGTCCGCTTCGCACCAGAATTGTCCATGGACCAAGGACTCACCGTCCCAGAAACTATCGATGCTGTCTGCGATGGTCTACGCCAAGCCCAGGAGGAATTTGGCATTGTTGCAAAAGCCTTGGTCTGTGGCATGCGCCAATCAGATCAAGAACTCACATCTCGTATCCTTGCCGAAGCAAACCAAGTCAGGGATCAGGAATTTGTCGGGTTTGACTTTGCTGGGGATGAGCACAACTACTCTCCAGAAGATATTCGACCTTTAATCGAGCAAGTCAAAAGTTACCATCGGCCGATGACGCTTCACGCAGGTGAGTGTCATTGCCCACACTTTGTAGCCCAATCGATTGCTTTTGGCATCAAACGCAATGGCCACGTGACGGCTCTATCTCATGAACCAGCCCTACTCCAGTCTTTTGTTGAAAATGAAGTCACCGGTGAACTCTGCTTAACCAGTAACTTACAGACAAAAGCAGCACCGACTTTAGAAGATTTCCCTTATCTGAAGATGAAGGCAGCTGGTGCTCGGATCAGTATCAATACCGATAACCGGACTGTATCTGATACCGACCTCACCAAGGAATACGCCCTCTACCATCAGCATTTCCAAACCAAGGAAACTGACTTTTACCAGCACAATGTCGATGCCATCCAGGCTTCCTTTGCCAGTGACGAGGAAAAACAAGAACTCCTTAGAAGACTAAAAAAAGCCTACGCAGACCATCTATAAATGCAAAAACTAGCACTTTTATAAAGTGCTAGTCTTTTTCTATTTTGATACGGATTCATACACGGCCATATCCTGTGGAGTCAATAAGCCAGTGTAAAAGCCATCAACATTGATCGCAGCATACTTAGTTAGGCTCTCATAGGTTTGAATGGTATGAACATAGACCCGTTTTCCAAGTTTATGTACCTGTTCGATAAACTTAGGAGTTAAGCGAGAATCGTCGATAGGGACGGTCACCGCCTCGATTTCCTTGTGCTTGGCGATAAAATCCAGCACTTCTTCTCCACTATCTGGTGAGGCGTAGAGCGTATAGATCACGTGCTTGAAAGGATAAATAGATTCGATTTCTCCGAACATCTCTTGATGATAAATTTGTGGAATCACACGATCCAATAGTTCTTTGTCTCGCTTGTTTGCTTCTGAAACAAGTTCTTTAAATTGTGTAATCCTATCTTCCTTAGAGATTTCCATCGATTTGATATCTGTCACCAACACCATATCTCGATTAATTATCATTTGATCAAACACATCTCCTATTAACATGGTCGTAAAGCGACTTGGTGTTTCTGGGGAACCATAACCCTGAAATTTCTTCCATTCCTTAGAAGAAGGTGCGACATCATCTTTGTTTCCAAAATGGTGCCAATCATGAACTGCAGCTAATTTCTTGTCACTAGTCAAATTAAAATCCATTTCAAACAAGCGATGGCCGAGATTGTAATTTTGCCGTAAAGCCTCTAAGGAATTGGTATACTTCGTATTGTACTCCTTCTCCCGGACCGTCCCTCCAGCGTGGGCTATTAGTCTTGGAGAAACCCTTAGCCAATCTTTCTTATTAACCTTGGTGTACTGCACGAAACCATATTGGTTAGACAGCTGGCCATTGGTCAAACGTTCAAGTGTTTCCTTATCCACATAGGTTTTCTTCCAGAAAGTTGTCTCTTGATGGGCTTTAAAGCGATAATGATTTTTATCAAATACCTTTGTTTTTGCGTTCCACTGGATGTCAATGATTACATTGGCATCTTTTTTACGAAATCCTGTCTTCGTTTTGGTATAGCCAGCCTCTAGTAGAGTCTCTTCTACTGGGTACAGGCCCGATGTTAATAGGTTGGTCCGTACGTAGTAAAAGCTGATCATGCCAAACAATAAAAACAATCCGACCACTAACATAGTCGGATAGAGCCATCTAAATCGTCTGCGTCTGTTTTTATCTCCCCATTTCAATTGATCAATCGTCTCCTCTTAATCCTTCCACAAATCCATGGCCTTCAAGAAATCATCTGAAACTGTCACATTGCGTGGATTAGCCTGTTCACGCTCTTGCAGTTTCGCTTCTACTTGGGCCAGGCTGTTGATGCCTTCACTGCGCCAGTTGCGTAAAATGGCTTGGATATATTTCCAGTGAGGCTTGCCGTTAAAGACAGCTTCTCGTAATGCTGCCTTGATCACATCTGGATCTGTCTGATCCTCGCGTACTGTCTTAGTCAGGTCTTCAATCTCAAAAGGTGTCAAGAGTCGTCCCAGTTCTTGTTGGAAGGTTTCCACCAAGTCCTTGATGACATTTCCCTTAGCAGGCGCGCTTTGTGCCTTCCCTTGTGATTGTGCTTCTAAAATCTCATCCAAGCGCTCCAAGGCAATGGTCGCATCAAAGATGGCTTCAATCTCACCATTGAGCTCAATGGTCCGGTATTGAAGGAGTCCCTTGGTAGTCAAATTGGACATAATCCGATTGACCTCTGTCACCGTTTTTCCCAGATGACTAGCAATCTGATTGGGAGTTAAAGCCTCTTGGCCGGTCGTATTTTGAAGGAAGAAAAACTGCCAAACCAAGTAGTCATCTGCTTGGTCAAACAATTCATGATAATGAAAAAGCAAGGCACTTGGAAGAACCAAGTTGCCATACTTAAATGCTTGTGAATATGTCATAATTCCCCTTTATAGGTAACCATAAAATGAAATATCTTTTTCCAGTTCTTCCAAGCGGTAAGGTGTTTCTTGATAAACCGCATAGTTGATCCAATTACTGAAGAAGGTCGTCGCAGCTAGATTCCAACGAATGCGAGGCTCTGTATTAGCGTCATCGCCATCAAAGTAATTCTTGGGAACGTCCGGATCCAAGCCCGCCTTGACATCTCGGTGATATTCTTTTGCCAGCGTATCGCGATCATATTCCAGATGGCCAAAGCTATACACCTCACGCATATCTGGACTAGCAATGATGGAAAGGCCAACTTCATTTCCTTGCGCGATCACTTGAAGATTGCTCTTTTCAAGGACTTCCTTCAAAGGAATATCTGTATAACGAGAATGAGGGGCAAGGAAGCGATCGTCAAAGCCTCTCATGAGCAGACTTTCGGGACGCACCACTGCTTGGTCATAGATACCCGATAGCTTGTCACAGAGCTCTACTTTTTGAATCCCGTAACGGTGGTAAAGGCCAGCCTGGGCTCCCCAACAAAGGTGTAAGGTAGAAAAAACATGACGCTTAGACCATTCAAAGACCTGGGTTAATTCTTCCCAGTAGTCTACTTCTTCAAAGTCCATCTTTTCGACAGGCGCTCCTGTCACAATCAAGCCGTCATAGTAATTATCCTTAATATCCTCAAAGGTCTTGTAGAAACTCTCCAAATGCTCTGCCGCTGTATTCTTGGATTCATGGCTGGCCATGTAGAGGAAATCTACATTGATCTGCAAGGGCGTGTTGGCAAGAAGCCGTAAGAGCTGGGTTTCTGTCGCAACCTTGGTCGGCATCAGATTAAGAATGAGAACATTCATCGGCCGAATATCCTGGTGAGTCGCCCGAACATCATCCATGACAAAAATATTTTCTGAACGAAGGATATCGACTGCTGGTAATTTTTTATCTAGAGTAATTGGCATAAAAAGCTCCCATCTTACAAGTTCTTAACTAACATTATATGATAGGAGCTTATAGTTTTCAATTATGGTTTTTCTGTAGCCAGTTATAGTATTAGACTATATTAGTAATGCATCAAGACTTTGTAGTCGTAATCGCCGATCGCTTCGCGACCTTTCAAATCATCCAACTCGATCAAGAAGGCACACCCTGCAACAACTCCACCGAGTTTTTCGATCATTTCGATGGTTGCTTTCACCGTACCACCAGTCGCCAAAAGGTCATCAACGATAAGGACGCGTTGACCTGGTTTGATGGCATCTGCGTGCATGCAGAGGGTATCCACACCGTATTCTTTTTCGTAGTCAGCAGAAATGACTTCACGTGGCAATTTACCAGGTTTACGAACAGGCGCAAAACCAATACCGAGCTCGAAAGCGACCGGACATCCAACGATAAACCCACGCGCTTCAGGACCAACGATCATGTCGATTTTCTTATCCGTCGCGTATTGAACGATTTCACGAATCGCATAACTATAAGCATTGCCATCTGCCATCAAAGGGCTGATATCACGGAAGGTAATTCCTTCTTGTGGATAGTTTTCAATGCTTGCAATGTAATCTTTTAAATTCATGGTTAACTTTCTTTCATAAAAAATTTTTTACATTCCATTATATCATGAATTCTACTAACTTGCATCATTTTTTGCCAAATCATTTTCCCAAGCTCCCGCGTCAAAAGCAAAAATCCCACATCCGAAAAATGATGTGGGATTGAGTTCCAAAAAAACTTACTATTCTTCTATCAATTTGTTGTATTCAATTTTCATATCCCCCAAGTTTTTCAGGGAATAACGGGAACTTCCATTCTTAAACCAGGCACCAAGAATGTATTGTTCAGCGACCTTCTTACTTTGCTTTTTCAACCAAGTGCGGTCTTTGCCATAGGTGGCAAGGTGATCAAGAAGTTGCTGGTCCTCGTAGCTTGTCTCATTAATTGTCAAATAGAGGTCGCTTTGGTAAAAAATCTTTTTAGAGGCGTTATATTCAAATATCAAATTTACTGATGTATTTTCATCTAATTTGTATTTGTACATATAGAACCAATCCGCATTGCCTCTAAACATAGTAACAGCTAGATGCTCCTTTCCACCAACGATTTCATCTGAATAAGGATAAGTTTGAAATCCCTCGTCCTCCTTCCAGATGCGATCACTTCCAATCGTTTCTGTATAAGGTTTAAACATCACATAGCGCATCAAGCTACCATTTTCAGAGTAAGCGATCTCCTCCATGGGGTTTTTGAGGCCCAGGTAGATTCCCAGCCAATAAAGGCAAAAAAGTAAGATGGGAATCAACCAAACAAATAATTTAAATTTTTGCTTCATTATTCATCTTTCTTATATTGCATTTCTTCTTTTTCCAAACTTTCAATGAATAGGTAGGATGAATTATACTTTTCATGTTCCTTCAGATATTCCATTGATTGTTCTTCCGATGGTGTTTCATAAAGAACTGCATCACTTGTTTCTGCAATTATTTTTCCAGAGATCTCATCTGGTACTAAACTAGTAAAAATAGTTGATTTAACTTCCTCCAAGTCAACATTTTGTTTAAATTCTTTCTCTCTTAAATTTGGAGAGCTTTGCAGATCACTCATGTAACCATTCATCGCTTGCGTATAAGATTGAGTATTCGAAGTCATACGTTTTACAATATTAACAGAATCTAAGTCTGCAAGATAATCATCAATTCCAATAATTGGCTCCTTATCGGTCGCATTTCTAGTAGTATCACCTTCCCAGCCTGATAAGTCTTTAACATTTTTTCTTCCACCATAAATATCAGCTAAAACAAACCATCTAGGATTTAGATGTGTGGCCATTGTGATAGACTGATGAGTAAAGTCAGCTTTTTGATACATACTTTTTGCAACATCATAAACTTCTTCAGACGATATATTATTATTTGTATAATCTTTCACAACCTCTTCACTGTATTTTTTTAAGTTATCTTTATTATACAATCCAATTTTTTCATCTGTCCCAGATACTATATGTTGTACATTTAACATATCGTAAAGATGTTTTGACTCCTCTTTACTTAATCCTAGTTCATCCATAATTTCATCAAAGCTCTTCTCGAAATGCATAACACCATAAGTTGTTAACTCTTCATAGTAAAAATAATCAACTAAAGAACCCGCAGTTTCATCCCACTTAAATCCCGTATATGAGGCGCTTCCAATAATCCTAAGAAGTATGTAATCTTTTTCCTCTTGAGACTTATCTGGGAATTTTTTATCAATGCCATCTCTGACTTTTATGATTTCCCTTGCCGTCTGCTCGTTAAATCCATACTGCACCATCAGGTTCTGTGCAAACATGGCATCTTCTAGGGACAGATCTTGTAAACTTGGGGAATCGCTTACTATTTCCTGAGCCTTTAATTCATCAACCCAAGTCATATCTAGACCATCTGTATAGTAATTACCATTAGCATCAACAATCACTTGACTTAACCGACTTGCTCCTTGAATAGCAAGTTGAAGAACAGTTAAACTGTCTGAGAAAAATGATGCGACTTGAGATACAAACAATTCCAACTCATTAATTTTCTTTGTCACACTCTGAATTTCTGACTCTAGATTATTTTTTGAGTCAGTTAATTGACGAGAAGTCTCACGATGGGTATCGGAATTAAAAGGATATTTTAATTTATTAAAAAAGCTCTCATGCTCAGCAATCTGTTCATTAACAACTGTTAACATGTCTTCTTTACTTTTTTTGAGAGCTTTTAATTCTTCTAAATCAAGATTTCCATATTGAGATACAGGTTCATTTGCTGTTTTATATGAATTCAACTCGATCTGAATATCATCCACTGCTTCCTTGATTTTCGTAATTGCAGGGATAATAATATCGGTAAAAAGTCCTTTACCCGCAGTATACGCAGCTCCCTGTAATTTACCTGATTCCAAAGAACTTACCAAATAAGCGCAACCACTTGATAATCTTTCTGTAATTTCATTTGCGACTTCTATATTGTTTGATAGTGCATCAATTAATGTACTAGATTCTGAAGAACTATATTTCACACCCAAGGCAATCGATTCCTTTCTGATATTAATTTATCTCTTTGTTCATCCGTATTTCGACGGATCGATTGACTCCATTTTTCTATGTCATCAAAATGGATTTGCACATATTCGGACATTTGACGACGCAGTTCTTGATTATTTTCTAACTCCTGAATTCTAAATTGTGTTGACATATCCGATTCTGTTAGTAATGAGTCCACATCAGAAGACAGCTGTTCAAATTGCTCAGCTAAATAAAGAACTCTGTTTTCATGGCGCTTCTGTAATAATTTAAAATCATCTTCCTTTTCTTCAAGTTCTATAATTTTTCGAGTCAAAGTAGAGCGCTCTTTTTCGCTCTTATCTATTTTTTTATTTAATGATTCCATCTTTGAGATTCCTCTATATCTCTCTTTTCAATTACAGCAGCAATTTGAGGGAACTTGTTGGCTTGAATTAGAACTGCTTGACTAAATTCGCTAATAGCCTGAAGAACTGAATTTGTTACCTCCTTTCCATTTTCCATTCCTGTAATTTCTTGGGTGTAAGAAAATGAAACTTGCTGATTTTGCACATTACTGGTATCAACTGAAACCAGCTCACTAATTGCATCTGCAGCTGAAATAGCATTTGATTGTATTAAGACCATTTAATTCCTCCAAATAATTATTTATTAAGAGATCACTCTTAGTTTTCCATTGAGTTAGAAGTATTATAACATGCTTTTATAATTAAAAAAAGCTTAGTTAGTAGTATCTAAGCCTCATTGTAACTGATCTCCTATTATATTTATATACACTAAAATATCCCACATCTGAAAAAGATGCGGGATAATAATTGTTAGAAGAGCCTTTTACTGTCCTTCTATTAATTTGTTGTACTCAATTTTCATATCACCCAGCTTTTTCAAGGAATAACGAGAACTTCCATTCTTAAACCAAGTACCCAGGATGTATTGTTCGGCGACCTTCTTGCTTTGGTTTTTCAACCAAGTACGGTCTTTGCCATAGGTGGCAAGTTGCTCAAGGAGTTGTTGGCCCTCGTAGGTAGTATCTTCTTTAGAAAGGTAGACCTCTTTCTGGAAAAACAACTTTTTGGATGAGTTGTATTTAAATATAAAACCAAGTGTCACACCTTTTTCCAATTGAAGATCATACATATAGGTCCAGTTGGGCGTTCTCCTAAACATCATCACGGACAGTTCTTCGTTAGCATCGACAATTCCTTTAGAATAGGGGTAGGTCTGAAAATCCTCGTTTTCTTTCCAAATATCATCGTTCCCTATCGTTTCTGTATAGGGCTTAAACATCACATAGCGCATCAGCCCACCATTTTCAGAGTAAACGATCTCTTCCATAGGGTTTTTGAGGCTCAGGTAGATTCCCAGCCAATAAAGGCCAAAAAGTAAGATGGGTGTGAACCAGAGGAAGTGTTTTAGGTGTTTTTTCATGTGGCCTGTCCTGTCAGATAATCATAGATTTCGCGAACTGTTCCAAGAGCCATTAATTCCTGTTCTTTCACCGTTTGTTTGAGTTTTTGGTAGATAGTGCTTTCTGTGATTTCCCGTTTTTTTGCTGCTTTATTGACCTTCATGATCCCATTTTCAATGGTCACAAAGCCCAGCTCTTGGAAGATCTGGATCATTTTGACCAAGAGGATCTGCTGGATCTTGAGATAGGCTGCTAGATCTTTGAGTTTGTAGCGGACATCGAACTCTGGGTACTGATAGATGGTCTTATAGAGCTTGGCATACTGGTCCCTGCTACCATATCCTGTCAGATAGTAGGCTTTGGCGATCTCATTTTTGAAATAGACAGCCTGGAAATCATGCTCTTGGAAGATTTGCCGTAGTTGCTCTATATCCTCAGGGATATTTCCAACTACAACAGCGGATGCGCCTGTCAGATCTGGCAGTTCTTGGGTAAAATCCAGAACGGGAACACCTGCAGGGAGGCTGGCATTTTTAGAGCGGATATTGAAGAGCTGCACACCGTCCACACGCGCATCAACCAGCATGAGCTGGAGAGTCGTTTGACCATTCCATTGGTTGACCGACAACTGCACAGCTAACTCCAGGTCTTGCGCCTGCGCAAACTCTGCCTCTAAGCTTCCCAAGCCAAAGGCCACCACCTCAAAGGTCGCATCTTCTTGAGAAATTTTGAGTTTCAAGTGGGTATTGCCAGCTCCCATCGAGCGTGCCCCTTCTACCTTGAAATTACGGATCAGAAAGACTGGTTTTTTATTGTCCATGCCAAAAGGACTCAAGCGATCAAAGCTTTTCAAGGTTTCAAGCGTTAGTTCTGTTAGATGCAGTTCCTCGTCGATGGCTAAGCTAGACTTGCTGCTGAGATCAATCTCTTGTTCTGCAATGTAATCCGTAAGAGCCTGAGACAAGGCAGGGAGTTGGTCCACCTCGAGCGTCATCCCTGCTGCACCGGCATGCCCTCCAAAGGCGACAAAGAGCGACCGGTGGGGATCGAGGGCCTCAAAGATATTGACCGACTCAGGACTCCGAGCGCTTCCTTTAGCCCGTCCATCTTCGATACTTAAAACAACGACCGGCTGATGAAGCTCTTCCAACAAACGACCAGCGACAATACCAAGGACCCCTGGATTCCAGCCTTCCTTGGCCAAGACCTGAGCGGATAAGCTCGGCTCGACCATGGTTTTTGCTTCATCGTAGATGCTTTGAACAATCTCTTTTCGTTCTTCATTCTTCTGATGAATCATGAGGGCAATCTCGTGCGCCTCTTCATCGTCAAATCCTGTCAGGAGTTCAATGGCCGGATTGGGATCATCGAGGCGTCCAAGGGCATTGAGACGAGGAGCAATCTGAAAACCAACTGTTTCTTCATTGATATCCTCCGGACGAATCCCTGCGATCTCCAAGAGTTCCTGCAAGCCCATGCGCTGGGTATGTTGGAGAACACCCAGGCCGTATTTGACCAGAATCCGATTCTCATCTGTCAGGCTGACCATGTCAGCAATGGTCCCAATTGCTACCAGGTCTAAGAGATCGACTGGTACTTCCTCTAGGAGGGCACAGGCCAACTTAAAGGCCACACCACATCCTGCTAGATAATGGAAAGGATAATCCGCATCTGGATGCTCGGGATGAATGATCGCATATGCATCCGGTAAAACCTCTGGCATGGAGTGGTGGTCCGTCACGATAACATCGACTCCCATCGCTTGAGCCATGGCAATGGCTTGATTGCCCGCGACCCCATTGTCCACCGTGACAATCAGGGAAATGCCTTGCTGCTCGATAAAGTATTTGTAGACACTCTCATTGGGACCATAGCCGTCTGTAAAGCGGTTGGGGAGGTAGACTTGCACCTCTGCACCCATCTGCTCCAAGGTTTCCTTCATAATAGAGGCCGAGGTCATCCCGTCCGCGTCATAGTCACCGTAGATGAGGATCTGCTCATAATCTTCAATGGCCCGTCGGATGCGCTCCACTGCCTTGTCCATATCATGGAGCAAATAAGGGTCGTGTAGCTTCTCCAGCTTGGGTTCTAAAAAGTCTTCTAAATCCTCTTTGGTCTGAATGCCACGCTCATACAACAAGGTTGCTACGGATGATTCTAGGCCTGCTTTTTTGGCAAGGGCTAAAAAGGCCTCATCTGCACTTGGCGAAGCTAACTGCCAATCGTATTTTGAAGTGATCATCTAGCTTTTGGTCTCCTCTTTTTCTTATCTGATTATTATATCATGAAAGGCTAAAATGGCGGGAAATAAAAGGTCGACCTATACAAAAACAAAAATCAACATTTTTCGTTATTTTTGTTGCATTTAACTTGACTTATCATACTAAAAGAATATAATAATGTTGATAATAATCTTTTAAATATGCAATGGGATGATTATTCTGTTAAAATTTGTAACGTTTATTATCACTTTAACATTATGACGCTTGTCATTTCCCTTGTTTTTCTATCTAAACAAACGTAGTTAGAGGGTTTGAACTGATGTTGTCGGTGAGTTTGTTTTCCTTTAATACATAAAGGGGAGCATATAATTCATCGATCTATCCTAAACTGAGGCAGCTGGTTTCATGGAGTAGAAATTAGAAGCCTTTCTATTTTAGGATATATCACTATATAGAAAAGCCTCGGAAAGGGCAGGCAGAAGAAAGGAAATGAGGCCAATTGAAATCTCTTTATAAAAAGATAGTTGCATTTGTAGCTATCATCGGTGTGGTAGCCTTGGGCTTGTCTGTGATCAAACCCGTAAGCGCGGCCACTGTTTCACCAACCGTCACCAACTTAAAGGCCCAAACAAATGGACAAAAGGTTACCTTTTCATTTGACTGGGATTTAACTGGTAAATCAGTTAAAGACGGTGATACATTTACCATTGATGCTCCAGAAGGTGTCAATATCACTGAAATCGCAACACAATCACTCCAAGCTAATGGAGCTGAAGTCGCAACCATTTCGATGACAAACAAAAAGATTACTTTTACCTTTAAAAAAGCAATCGAATCCATGAACGAAAATGTCAAAGGTGGATTCTCATACAAAGCAGAATGGGATAGCACTCCAGGAAATCCTGGAAACAAGACCGCCACTTCTAAAGTCGGTTCAGAATCTGTCATCATTACACGTCCTGACGGTCCTGGCGTATTTGAATCAGTCTTAAATAAATACAACCTTACAGGTGACTATGTAGCTAAGCAATTCAAATTAGACGCATCTGAAAACTATGCATGGATGAATGTTGGTGATGACTACTATCTGACAAAATGGTTCATCCGTATCAACGGGGATGGTAAGAAACAAGCCCTCACAAACCCTGTTGTATCAGATAAAATCCAAGCTCCAGCAGTCGATTACTCAAAAATCACTTTTGCTCCTGCCGCAAATCACGCTGCAAATGAATTCTTTGTGGGAACTTACTTGAAACCATCCTTCACTTTAAGGAAAGGTGGACAAGTGGTGGCTTCTGGTTGGGACTTCTGGAAACATGTGAAATTCGATGCAGACGGTAATGGATTTACCGTGAATTTATCAGATGTCAGTGATGTCTTTAAAACAGCATCTAGCGATGAATTGATCGTTGAATACCAAACATTAATTCCTAAGACAACCATCCGTGTTGATAACAACGCTACATTGACAGCTGATGAAATCACAACACCTCAAACAGATCCAGCCTTCTGGAACAACAACGAGTTGAAATTCTGGGTGAGCGGTGACAAAACTATCACTGTTCAAAAAGAATGGGTTGGTGATGAGGAAGCTGACCGTAAAGATATTACGGTTCAATTGTATGCGGACGGCAAAGCCTTGGATGGGATGACACAAACTCTTACAAAAGCTTCTGGCTGGAAAGCAGCATTTACGAATTTGCCAGGTATCAAAGACGGTAAGGCAATTGAATATTCAGTAGTGGAAACAAACACTCCAGAAGGTTACACTTCTAAAGTTGAGAAAATTGATGATGACAACGTGATTAAAGTGGTCAACACATCAAATAAACCAACTACAACAACAACCACTACGACTACTACAACTACGACTCAAGAGCCTACAACTACAACTACTACGACTCAAGAGCCTACAACTACAACTACTACGACTCAAGAGCCTACAACTACAACCACTACGACTCAAGAGCCTACTACCACAACTACTACGACTCAAGAGCCTACAACCACAACCACTACGACTCAAGAGCCTACAACCACAACTACTACGACTCAAGAGCCTACAACCACAACTACTACGACTCAAGAGCCTACTACCACAACTACTACGACTCAAGAGCCTACAACTACAACCACTACGACTCAAGAGCCTAAGACTACTTCAACTACAACTGAAGAGCCTAAGACTACTTCAACTACAACTGAAGAGCCTAAGACTACTTCAACTACAACTGAAGAGCCTAAGACTACTTCAACTACAACTGAAGAGCCTAAGACTACTTCAACTACAACTGAAGAGCCTAAGACTACTTCAACTACGACTCCAGAGCCTAAGACTACTTCAACTACAACACCTGAGACTCCTCCTACTACAACACCAGAGGAACCAGAAAATCATAATAGTAGTGAGGAAGATACAACAACCACTACGACTACAACTGTAGAACCTAAGACTACACCCGAAAAGCCAAGTAAACCTAGTCATTCTGGTACCACAACGACACCAAGTGCGCCAGGTTCAAATGGTGGAAACAATGGTGGACGTCGCAAACCGCTTCTTCCAAATACAGGTGAAGTTGTTGCATCTGGACTTGTCTTCTCAGGAATTCTTGTCTTAGCAGGTGCTGTTGGAATCAAACGGAAATTGACTGATAACTAATCGTATCATTAGGAACAGTCCTTACTTCTATCAACCCCCTAACGAAGAAACTTCTACTCTCATTCGTAGAAGTTGAAACAAATAAGAGAGAACCGAAAGGTTCTCTTTTTTATCCCGTTTTTCTTTAATAGATAACAAAAACAGCTCAGGGACCTTCATCCTGAGCTGTCGTTTTTTCTATTTTACCTTTTTTACTGATCCAATTTCACAACCTGTCCATCCTTAACGTTGAATTTATAAGTGATGGATTCATGATCTTTATTCTTGAAATCCAGATAATAGAAATCATAATCACCATCTGGAAGATCACTGGCATCCAACTTTTTAGCAGCAGCTTTTAAATCCTTTTCCTGGATGGCTTGGTCATCTTCTACTGAGATCATCATACGAACCATCCCCTTTTGAATAAGGGTGGCGTACGGAATCTGGTAATAACCCGCGAAATCATTCTTTCCTTCTTGCCTATTTTGAGCCGCCAGTTCTTCCAACTCTTCTGCAGACTCCTTTTGATAAGAAGAATCAACATTGGAGATAAAATGAAAATAAGAGAGAGTCAGGCCTAAATCCTGCTTTTTAAGCTTATCCAGTAGTTGGGCCTCTTTTTTCTGTACTATCTTCTGCTCTGTAAAAACTTCTTTATAACTTGGAGTGGTTTGTCCATAGGGATCAGACCAGTCATTTTGTAAGAAAGCATGCACCTCAAGAGGTACGGTTTGACCGTCATAGGTTTTCTCCGAATAAGTAAAATCGACATTATAACCTGGAATTTCTAAAGCCTGCCAGGAAAGACGATTAATTTTAACATTTCCATGAAGACCAACCTTAGCAAGCTCACTGCTGACAACTTCCTTCGCTTTTTTATAATCACTCGGTTTCATGATCTTACAACTGGAAAGAAACAGGCAACAAAGAATAAGTGGAATTCCTGCGAATAGTTTGAAATAGTTTGGCTTCATAGCCTGACCTCCTTGTTAAATCCGACCTAATCGATTATTTTTTTACATCATATGGGAACATTTTTTTAATATCTTCTTTCATCTTTTTATTAGGAATTTTCTCTAAATCCATATATTTGAAGAATTCTTCATCATTTTGAACGACATGAACCTTCCCATCTTTAGTATACTCATCTGGTATGGTCAGATTACCGAAGGACTGACCAAAATCTCTAGAGACCACGTAGTTCTGTACTTCATATAAGCGTCTCAGCAATGAGAACTCTGTAGTATCCTTACTTTGATTTAATTCCTTTTTAAAATATTGGAAAAATTCTTTTTTGTTATTCGCAAGATGTTCTTGCCCATCTTTTGAAAGCTCTGCTGGTATCTTATGATACTGTAGGACATCATACCATCCACCTGAACGCTGCTCTGGAACTTTATAAAGCAGTTCCAAAAATGAAATATCAAAGTTGAGATCTTCAGGTCCGAGAAAGTATAGGTAGGCATTCTCCCCTTTTGTCGGTTTTTCATCCCATTTTACAGTAGTTGGATTATTCCCTTTGCTTAAAATCGAATATACTTTCGGATAGAGTGTTTTCAATGGGATGTCCTTAGCCTCATCACTACGATCTGTAAATAACAACCGTGAATGTTGGAGCTGCAATCGTCCTCCTTCAAAATTGTATTCAAATGGATGCAAGTCTTTGTCGCTTTCTCGATTTTCTTTTTGAACTTGTTCATAACCTTTGCCTGATGAGGTTTTCCAAGCGAACTTTCCATCCTTAACATTCATTAACCCTATACGAGATTGATACTCTGTTTGTACATAGATATTTCCAGGTTCTACAATATATTTGTCTTTCTTATCGACAAGAATATCAATCGGAATGTATGTTTCTCCATCATCTGTATCCAACAACATAGAAGAAACTTTAACAGATAAGGGGATATAATTCTTATTCATATCTCGTACTATCTTAAAAACATCATATGTTTTCTTCACTAAGCGCTTGTCCTTGGTATCATAGACATCAATGAGCCAGTACTCTCCCTTTTGTGCTTTATTTGTAGTTAGGTAAGGAACTTGATTACCACGAATATAATATTGAAAATAGAGACGTGGGTCAGATTTTAATTTGTAACTTTCTTGTGCAATGTACCGTTCACTATTTCCACCATTTATAAACCATTCTACTTTAACTTTTGAATTATACGAATATGCTTCCAGCGCCTCATCCACTTCCTCTTTATTATCCCATTGAATGGCTACTGCTTTCCCACCTGCAATAAATTGGGAGTCAACTATGTTTGGACGAGGTTTCCAAGTTACAAATTGTGAGATTTCACGCTTATGAATTTCATATTGGATAAACCATCCACCTGCTAAAGTAACAAGTAATACAAATATCCAAAACTTAATTGATTTAAAAATCTTCTTCATTCTCTCTTTTCTACTTCCTGTCCGCATTTTTTCCCTTATTTGTTCGTCAGTTTTTTTTAAAAGTTTTCCGATTTTTCCAACCACATATGAATAAATTTCTTTAATAATATATTGACAACTGAAGCTTCTTATAATTTCTTAAACTAACTAACTTTTACAATAAGCTGACTAAAGATTAGGATTCTTCTTTATTTTGGAATGACCCATTTTGCATCACCATAAACAACCGTAAATGGTCCATCCCCATCTGTTAAATAGTTAATTTTATATATACCAGATTCTCCTGCTTCAAGGACTGTTGGCTGTTTGTAATTTAAAGTGTTATTCAACATATAAGCAGATTTCCCCTGGCCATCATAGAGATCTACATTTGTATAATCTGGAGTATTTGCAATACTGAGAGGTGTTGTATTCGATAGGGTGAATTCGACGATCAATCGATGTTGTTTTTTCCTTGTATCGATACGGTCTTGATCATCCTGAACATCCAAATTTGGATCGTCTGTTACACTATTCAGTGTAACTTCTAAGCCATTTGCAAATACAACTGGCTCTCCAAGTACATAACTTTTAACAGGATTTTTGGGATTAAAATTCTTTAATTTTTCTTTTATCTTTTGTCCATCATTATTCTTTCCAGATGGGATAGTCCAAAAGATATTATTCTCGTCTTCCTTACCATACTGATTCTCTCCCTTCATTTGTTGAGGGATTTGTAAGAGAATAGCCAAGTTTTTTAAATCAATTCGAACATCACCTTGATTTGTCACTTCCATTTCAACCGTGAATTCCGTAGGCGAAGTTTTACTATCAGCATAACCGGATAATGAGGTTGCCTCGAAATTTTTGTTAACTAACTGTTGTAAAACTGTTGAAAGCATGATATAGGAAATATGATCATCACGATTTGTTTCTTTTTCAGCATACCTTTGATGGAATTCATCGAGCCAATCATAGAAGGCTTGATTGAAATCTGACTCATTAGGATTTTTATAATATTTATTCCCTCTCGATAAAAGCTCTGGGAAGTAAGTTGGTACCTGAATGCGAATGAATACTTTGTTTCCCTTAACTGCATAGCCCTTTAACTCATAATTTTTTCCAAAGCTCAATGCATTCGTCATGAGCTTCAAATACATCGGACCATATATTTTGAGGGGGTACTTCTCACCAAGATATTCCACATAAGTATTTGGATCAAAAGTACTACTGTTTTTTTCAATTTTAGGGATAATATAATCGTTCCAGAGTCGAGTATACATATCTTCTTGATTTTTTGCCCCATTGGCCTTGATTACTGTGTCTATTCCCCTTGGATCTACATAGATTCCTTCAACGACCTGCAAAGCTTTTTGAACTCTTCCTTCCTCAGATAGAGAGACTTCATTCGGTTGCTGTCCATATATTGAAATACCATCGCTATCATCTGACCTCATATATTGTGGAAGTTTTTCAAACGTTATGTATCTGATACTGTTCTTTGCATCCCAATCAAATGTTGCTGCAGGTCCTGTCTTGTCAAAATGAATGTTTTTTCGATCGATTTTCTTCTGTACTTCTTTATTCGAAGAACCTTGTTTTTCTACAGTTCCTTGTTTGCAGGCACTCAAACATACTGGTATAAGTACCGAACATAAGACAAGGCCCCATTTTATTTTCTTCTTCATTTCATCTCCTCCTAATCTCTTCCTCATTTTACCACCAATCCCCCCTTTTGTCAGTCAAATAGATAGAGGCTGGGACAAAAGTCCTAGCCTCTCAATTATTTTTGGATTGTCGAGCAAGACGCAGTGGTTGAGTGGGCTCTACTACGCTGATTTCATCAGCTTTTACAGCCCTACTCAACTGTGCGGAGGTGGGACGACGAAATCGAATTCTAACGAATTACCGATTTCTATCCCACTCTCTTATTTCATATAAATCATCCCTGTACAGGCTTGCTCTGAAAGTTCGACAAAGCCCAGAGACTGGTAAAAGGCTAGATTCTTCTCGCTCCGTTCTGTGACGAGAAGCCGTTGATAGACATTTGGGAAGTTCGCTAAAGCCTCTTCTAAGAGTTTCCTTCCGATGCCTTGGCGCTGGTGATCTGGTCGCACCAGGAGGTCCTGCACCAACAGTACAGAGTGGCCATCTCCTACCAAACGAATGTAGGCGACGAGCTCTTTCTCATCATAGACGGCCAACTGCCAGAGACTGGCTTTGACAGCTTCTTCTAGCATGGTTGGGTTGTTGGTATAATTGGTCCAACCGACCGAACTGTAGAGTGCGACTAGGTCTGTCATCGCTGGAATTTCTTGTTTGTAATGGAACATCTTAACTCCTTTTTAATCTATAGTGCTGGAAAAAGGCGATATCCCGGTAAGGGGACTCTTGGCAAACAGCTAGCTCCATCTTGAGCATAGACTCTCGCCAGCCTTCTTTGCCCTTGAAGCGATTGTCCTGTAAGGCGTAAAAGACTCGAATTCCTTGGTAGTCCAGAACTTCGAGGGCTTGATCTTCTACTTCTCTATCTAGATAATAGGCCTGTGCCAAACCCATGGAGTGGGTTTCCAGGTCTTGACCTGCTAGGAGATCAAGGGCCTTTTGAGTATCATTTTCAAAGACGACGGTCTGCAGGACGCGGCCAACCTCATTGTGCTTAACGATAGAGAGCAGGCCTCCTGGTTTTAAGAGACGGGTGAATTCCTTGAGAACATCCTTGCGATCCTCCACATACTCCAAGACATTGTGGCAGAGAATGACATCAAAGCTAGCATCTTCAAGACTTGCTAACTGGTCCAGACTCCCGACGAGTTGCTGGTAGGGACGGTCCTGGGCCCGAAAAGCCACCATTTCTTCATTGGGTTCCACAGCAAGGACTTCATTGTCTTGCGCCAGGTGGTTGGCTACCAGGCCGAAGCCACTGCCGAAATCGAGCACCCGCTTTCCCTTGATGTCCTTCAATTGTTCAAAAAGGATATCATAATAGATCTGTCCCCAGGGTTGCTGGAGGTTCTCTAAATAGGCTTGAATATTTGCGGCCATCGATCTCCTCCTATTTGAAGTTAAACATCTTGCAGGCTAGCTTGTCCGAGATGCGTGGGAAAAGAGTATAGAGCTTGTGGGTCAGGTTCAAAAGCCAAGGCAGATTGAGCTCACGTTTTGGTTTTCCAAAGCTTTTCACGATCTTCTTAGCCACAAAGTCTGGTTCCAAAATGTAGCGATCCACAGCCTTGACATAGCTTCCGTCTGGGTCTGCCTGATCAAAGAAAGTGGTCCGAATGGGGCCTGGATTGACCGTCGTCACATGGACACCAAAGGGAATGAGTTCCAAACGCAGAGCATTGGAGAAGCCAATGGCCGCATACTTGGTCGCCGAATAAAGGCTGGATTTGGCAGTTGCAACGAGACCCGCCATGCTGACGATATTGACAATGTGCCCCTTGCCTGCTTCCTTCATGTGCGCACCCATCAAGCGTGAAAACTGCATGAGGGCAAAGGTATTGACCTCAAACATCTCCTGCACCTGCTGGTCAGAAATGCGATCAAAGGCCTCAAAAATCCCATAGCCTGCATTGTTGACCAAGATATCAATCTGTCCGTAGCGCTGATAGAGCTCTTCTACCAAATCTTGGACGGCTGAGGAATCAGTGATATCGATCCCGATGCATTCAGCTTGAGGATGACTGGCATAGAGCTTTTCCAGTTTTTCTTGATTTCTACCTAGGAGAATCAGCCGGTCTTCAGGGAGGAGCTTGACCATTTCTTGGGCCAAGCCTCCACTTGCTCCTGTTATGAGAATGGTTCGCATCTTAGATCTCCACTTCTTCCAAATCTTTGACGACATAGACATTTTCAAAAATGCTGGAAGCATCCTTGCGCAATTGGCTGATATCTTTTGATAAGAAGCGAGCACTGATGTGGTTGAGAAGAAGGCGCTTGGCTCCAGCTTCACGCGCCACTTCTGCCGCCTGCATATTGGTCGAGTGACCGTGTTTCTTAGCAATCTTCTCATCGCCCTTGCCATAGGTAGACTCATGGACCAAGACATCCGCATTGACCCCGAGGCGGACGCTGGCATCAGTCTTTCTGGTATCTCCAAGGATCGTGATAATCTTACCAGGCCGAGGGGCTGAAATATAATCCGCAGCAATGATCTTAGTGCCATCTTCCAGGGTGACATCTTGTCCATTTTTGACCTGGCCAAAGAGCGGCCCAAATGGAACGCCCGCTGCCTTCAGCTTGTCTGCGTCGAGCGTCCCTTCCAAGTCCTTCTGCATGATCCGGTAACCCACACAGAAAATAGTGTGGTCCAAAGCTTCCGCATAAACCGTGAATTTATCGGTTTCTAAAATCTTACCTAGAGAATGTTCATCGAATTCATGAAAATGAATGCGGTAAGGCAGGCGAGAGCCTGATACGCGAAGACTAGTCATCACAAAGGATTTGATTCCTACTGGTCCATAGATATCCAGATCCGTCTGCTCTTCATTGGCCTGAAAGGCCCGACTAGAGAGGAAACCTGGCAAACCAAAAATATGGTCTCCGTGTAGGTGAGTGATAAAGATCTTGCTAACCTTTCGCGGACGAATGGTCGTTTCTAAAATTTGATTCTGTGTCGCTTCGCCACAATCAAAGAGCCAGACTTCATTAATCTCGTCCAGCAATTTGAGCGCTAGGCTCGATACATTACGGGCTTTTGAGGGTTGCCCAGCTCCCGTTCCTAAAAATTGAATGTCCATTGTCTACTTTCTATCTATATAAATCATGGCCGTCCGGTTCTCTGAACGGAAAGAAAGGTCGCCTGGGTAGGCTTGCACTAGCTCGAGGAGCTCTTCTTGGTTATATCCTGACAGTTTCAAGCGTCCATCTTCCAAGGTCATCAAATCCGTCAGAGCTGAGAGGGGTTCTGTTTTAGTGACCACTTCTGGGCCGGCCTCTTGCAGACAGATCTTGCCATCTTTTTCAAAGACCAAACAATGCGGAAAGATCTCTGCGATTTCGAATAAAATGGCAGGGTTGATATCCTCTGCTGGATCTTCAGCAAAAACACAGGCTATCTCTTCATTTAGGTAGGCCAAACCGTAAGATTGACCTGATAAGTTGAGGCGGATAAAAGGTTTTTGTTCATCAAAGCTTTGCTGAACTGTGAATAAGTCAAATGCTCGGCTCAAGTCCAAGAAATAATCCATGGCCTCCTTGGGACTCTTCTTTTGGTAGAGCTCTGCGAAATAAGCATTGATCACACTTGGGGGAGGTGTAATCACACGGAGCCGCAATTCCTCAGGGATCGTGCTTAATAGATTTTTCAGATAGACCCGATCGAGGCTAGTATAGCCCCCATATTTTATTGCTAAATCAACGTAATCCGTCATAAAATTCTTCCAACTTCCACTTATTTTTCTCTGCGATATATCCTTGAATGACCTCGACATCCTCTTCAAATTCGCGCTGGTCAATGATCGCAACTGTTTCTAGATCATGTGTCCGATAAGATTTTGAAAAGGGAACGCGAATGGTAAAGGGAACAAAGAGTTCTCTCAATTTTTCTAGAAGCAAAGCCTGGAGATCTTCACGGGCTGTCTCAGAGCGTGCTGAAATCAAGCTAAAAGGTGTCTGGGTTGGTGTAAAGTCTGCTACTTTATCTGCTTTGTTGTAAAGCGTCAAGCGAGGGATCTCCAGCATATCCAGGTCCTTCATGATCGAAAGTACCGTCTTTTCATGCTCTTCATGATTGGGGTCAGATGCATCGATGACATGGACCAGAAGGTCTACATTCTTACTTTCTTCCAAGGTCGACTTAAAGCTTGATACCAACTCTGTTGGCAGATCTTGGATAAAGCCAACCGTATCGGTCAGCGTTACTTGCAGATTGCCTGTTAGATGGATGCTCTTGGTTGTGGCGTCCAAAGTCGCAAAGAGTTCATCGGCTTCATACTGGCTCTTACTGGTCAACTGATTCATAATGGTCGACTTTCCTGCATTGGTATAGCCGATCAAACCAATCTTAAAGACAGGTGATTCCAAGCGTTTTTCACGAAGGGTTTCCCGGTTCTTTTCAACTGCCTTGAGCTGACGCTCGATATCGGTGATTTGATTGCGAACGCTCCGGCGGTTCAACTCCAACTGACTTTCCCCTGGTCCACGAGAACCAATTCCCCCAGCCTGACGGCTGAGCATGATTCCTTGACCGACAAGGCGTGGCAAGAGGTATTTGAGCTGGGCCAAGTGCACCTGCAACTTGCCTTCATGACTCCTAGCCCGCATGGCAAAGATATCTAAAATCAACTGCATCCGGTCAATGACCTTAACCCCAAGGATTTCTTCTAAGTTGACATTTTGACGGGGGGTCAGGCGGTTATTGACCACCACGGTCGTAATCTCATCTGCTTCGACCATTTGAGCGATTTCTTCTAGTTTTCCTGAGCCGACAAAGGTCTTGGTATCGTATTTCTCCCGCTTTTGTGTATAAGAGCCCCGTACATCTCCACCAGCTGTTTTAGCCAGGCTCGCCAACTCCTCCATAGACATGTCAAAATTGTCCATACCTTGAAGTTCCACACCGACCAAAAGGATGCGTTCTTGTTTTTTTTCTGTTTCAATCATGCTGTAAAAACTCCTTTACATCTGCAAGAACCTGCTCCTTGAAGTGGGGGGCAGAAATGGCGTAAAATTTTACTTCCATCCGATTTCGAAACCAGGTCAACTGCCGTTTGGCAAAGCGCCGCGTATTGCGCTTGAGGATCTCACTGGCTTCCTCAAGGCTCTGCTCTCCCTTAAAGTAAGGAAAGAGTTCCTTGTAACCAATCCCTTTAGCTGCCTGAACCTCCAGATGGTCATCATAGAGCCACCGAGCTTCATCCAGCAAGCCTTCCTCTAGCATGCGATCTACTCGGCGATTGATGCGCTCATAGATCAAGGATCGATCATCATCTAGACAGATGAGATAGGGTTCATAATCGGTCTCTTCGTTTGCGAGGTCCTGCCCAAAATGCCCAATTTCAAGAGCCCGCATGGCCCGACGGCGATTGATCTGAGGAATGACAAGTCCTTGCTCCGCTACCCTTTGGTACAAGTCTTCATCCGACAACAAATCCAATTGAGCGCGATAGGCCAGAATCTCTTCATGAGGAACTTCACCACCTAGATGATAACCTTCGAGCAAACTTTGGATGTAAAGGCCCGTCCCACCTGCAATGATAGGAAGCTTGCCTCGAGCTGTGATATCCTCAATCGCAGTCTTAGCTTCTCTTACAAAATCAAAAGCTGAGTAAGACTCGGTCACCTCCCGCACATCGATCAAATGATGGGGAGCTGCAGCTTGCTCTTCTGGTGTCGCCTTAGCTGTTCCTATATCTAGCTTACGATAGACTTGTTGACTATCGCCACTGATAATTTCACCATTGAGGGCTTGCGCTAAATCGATCGCAAGAGCTGTTTTTCCAACAGCAGTCGGTCCCACAATCACAATTATCTTGGTTTTCATCGTTTTTCCTTGCAAAATTCACGTTTTTTCGTTACCATATATTATAACATAAATATTTAAAGTTCAGAAAAGGAGAAATTCTCATGGCTAAAGGATTTGGTAAAGGTTTTGTTACTGGTGTTGCTGGTACAGTTGCTGCTGTTGCAGGTGCAGTTTACACATTCAAGAAGAAAGTAATCGAACCAGAAGAACAAAAAGCAGCTTTCATCGAAGAAAACCGCAAAAAAGCAGCACGTCGCCGTGTCTCACACTAATCATTCAAAAAGCTCCGGGAAACCGGAGCTTTTTTTGTGTGGTTGTTAGTTGCTTTTACATTTTAATAAGTCAGTCGAAATATCCAATGAATTAGTCAAGTAATCCTACAATTCACTATGTCATCATTTATATATTTTTCTTTCCGCAGTGACAAAAGTACCTGAAACAGGAGCTGTTTCAGGTACTCGGAATTATTGAGAGTAAAACAGTTCGGGGAACTGTTTTAGCCTGAGCTAAGAATTTCAAGAGCGAAGGGGCTCAATAATTAGCTATGGAACTTCGTAGAAGTTCGCTGACGTCCGTACTCACCTGAGGAAAGTTTCTTTGTTGATGTTTATCTTCAATTTGAAAGCTCCGGAAAACCGGAGCTTTTTTGTGTGGTTCAAAGAAGTTTAGATTGAAATTTCACCGTTCTTTGATCATCTTCGTTGCGATCTCCAAGAGTTCCACTCCCATCTGAAAATGCTCGTCTAACAAATCATAGACGGCATCTTCGGACAAGACACCACAAGGAAGATCGGCTGGAAAGTCAGCTTGATTGGACAAGTCCAAGTCATCAAAATAGGCCTGACTACTATAATAATCGCGCAGTTGGATATAGCTATCTTGATGCTCTCTTAGCTGATCCACTGCTTTTTTGGTTTCTTCCAAAGTCTTGGCATAGTCATTCAAATAACCTTCCATTCTTTGGATCCGTTCGATGTTTTCCTGTGCAATTGCCATGATTTACTCCACTTTCACCACTTCTAGATGGGGGCCACCTAGAAGCACGAGATATTTTTCTACTTGCTCTTTGCCATAAGAACGACGAAGAGCTTCTGCATAGAGATCGAGCTGATCCCGGTAGCGTTCGACCAATTGGCTAGGAACCTTGTAGTGATCCGTCTTGTAATCAAAGAGCAGAATCCGGTCTTCTAGCACCAAATAACCATCCAAGATCCCCCGCACGACAAAGTCCTCTCCACTTGCAGGATCTTTCTTCAGCATGGCAAAGGGAGCTTCGCGACGGACTCGAGAGGCTTCTTTTTGAAGCAAGGTCCCCAAAGGCGTCTCATAGAAAGCAAGGATGGCCTCTAGTTTGATACGGGCTTTGACCGCTGGCTCTGCTTGAACTTGCTCTAAGGCTTGATGCAACGTATCCAGCGTGATTTCTTCTCCAAGAGGCACGCGCTGCATGAGTTCATGGACAGCACTACCTACCTGGGCTCCTGTCACAGCTTTTTCTTGCCCAAAAGTTGGAAGCTCAAACTTAGGCGCAACTAGCTTTGCATCCATGATCTGGACGCCATTGGCATCCATGACCGGCTCGTAGAATTTCTTGATCTGACTAGGTGTACGGACACTTGGTAAATGAATAGCCGGAGCATAGAGCTGATTGAGCCGATCAACATTTTCCAAGATATCCAAGGCCCGACGAATATCCTCTGACTGACGGATATCCTTGAGCTGATCGAAGCGGGAATCCTTCTCCTTCTCTAGTGGCTCAAGCTGGTCTGGTGTCAGGTCTTCGTCTGTCACAAAACGTGTGTCATAGGCCAGGGTATTCTTGGTAAACACATCTTGAATAGCAAAGAGCCAGTCCTGATAAGAGGTCCATTCTTTTCGTTTTTCCGGATCCAATTTGCCATTGCGACTAGTCCCCCAATCGGTATCACGCAGTTTGTCTTCACGGCCTTTTCCGACCAGATAGAGCTTGAGCTCAGCCCGTGTCATAGCGACATAAAGAAGACGCATCTGCTCCGAAATCGTGGCCAATTTTGTTTCTTCCACATTGCGTTGGTAGCAAGGCGTTTCGATCTGCAGGCGAATGGTTTCTGGAGCAGCAGGATTTTCTGTCTCAACTGGCAGATTCGCAACATATTTAAAGCCAATCCCTTTTTGACGACTGAGAATGATTGGCCCCGATTGATCCTTACGGTTAAAGGCCTTATCCATATTGAGTATAAAGACATACTTGAATTCCAGCCCCTTACTCTTATGGACGGTCATGAGCTGGACGGCATCTTTTGGCGCCGCAAGAGGGACGCTGGCCAAATCGTGTTCATTTTCGATCACCTTGTCAATCATGGCAATGAAGCGCGACAAGCCCTTAAAGCTGGCTTTTTCATAATCATTGGCCCGAAGCGTCAATGCATAGAGGTTGGCCTGGCGCTGGGCGCCATTTGGAAGGGCGCCGACATAGTCATAGTAATAGCGATCCTCATAAATTTTCCACAGCAAATCATAGAGCGAATGGGTCTTGGCAGCAGCCCGCCAAGTAGATAAAACCTGGAGGAACGTCTCGATTTTAGCGAGGAGCTTGGTATCAATCAGATTTGCATGCTCTGCAGTCTGTTCAAGGGCTAACTGGACCTTGTGGTAGAAGGCCACCTGCTTTTGCTCTGGAAGCGACTGCAAGGAAATCCGTGCCAATTCATCTTCATCAAAGTCAAACATGGGGGATTTCATGAGGGCTACTAAGGCATAATCATGCAAAGGGTTGTTGATGGTCCGCAAGGTATCCAGCATGACCATCACTTCCAGTGACTCAAGATAATGCGCCTGGCCGCTATCTGCCACAATCGGGATACGATACTGGTCAAAGGCTTCCAGAATCGCGTCATTTCGCGTTCGAGTCGCGGTCAAGAGCGTGAAGTCTTTAAAAGGCACTTTTTCCACCCGATGGAGGCGTAAAATTTCTTTGATGACAAGGAGAATTTCTCCCTTGGAAACCGTCTCGAGTCCAGAAGCAGCTTCCTCGTCTTCGGCCTTTTCTTCCTGGTCTTGGCTGCCATCATAGAGCAAAAATTCTGCCCGATGTTGTGGCAAGGCTATCAACTGCTTGTCACTTCCTGCAACTAGATAGTGGGTTTGATTGTAGTCAATCTCTCCTACCTCTTCGTCCATCAAATGGCGAAAGACATCATTAGTCGCATCCAACACTTCCACATGACTCCGGAAATTTTCCTTGAGGAGGATCAACCGCCCTTTTGCCCCTTCTTCTTGGTAGGCCTTAAATTTATCATTGAAAATCTGTGGATCTGCCTGACGGAAGCGGTAAATGGATTGCTTGATATCCCCCACCATGAAGCGATTGTGACCATTTGATAGCAAGTCCAACATCCGCTCTTGGGTGTGGTTGGTATCTTGGTACTCATCGACCATGACCTCATGGTATCGCTCTTGAAAGGCTTGTCTCACCTCTGGGAATTGCTCTAAAATTTGAATCGCAAAATGACTGATGTCTCCAAATTCATAAGCCTTTTCTTGGATTTTTCGTTCCAGATAAGCGTGAGAAAAGTCTCTGATAAAGTCCCGTAGCAAGGAGAGCATGGGGCCTTCTTCTTGGTGGAAGGTTTGTTGAAATTCCAGCTGATAGAGCTGATTTTCCAAGTCTCTGAGGCGGTTGATATGTATGGTTTTATCCTGGTTATAAGCCGTGACTAACTCTTTCAACTCTTCCTTACGAGCTCTATTGGTCAAGGCTCCCCCATTTGAAGCCCGACTAATCGCCACGACTGCTTTTAGGACAGAGGTCAGTTGCTCTTTATTGGTGGGACCTGTCAGGCTTCCAATTTGATCGAGCACCTCTTCGACAGCTTCCAAATATTTGGCCTTGCCAAATGCTTGGCCCTCATTGGACAAATGAAAGGCAAAAAAGCTTTCTGCCTCATAAAGGGCCTGCTGGATGCTCTCCATCAGAGCACCTTCAACCTGTTCAAAATCAGTCTCCTCATAACCTTTTAGGAAATGCTCTTCCAGCCATTTCTCCGGATCACTGGTCGACTGAAGAAAGTCATAGATCTGGTAGATCTGTTCTTTAAACAAGGTTAAATTTTTGCGCTGTCCCGTGAAATTCTTGACCATCTGCACAAAGGCTTCTTGGTTTTCCCCCTGGTAATAGCGGTCAAAAACAGCCTGAAAGACTTCATTTTGTAAGAGGCGTTGCTCACTAGCGTTTTGTAAAATGCGAAACTGGGGTGCCAACCCAAGCAAATAGCCATAGCGCGTTAGGACCTTTTGGGTAAAAGAGTCCATGGTTCCGATATCGCTGGTGGCGACATCTGCGATTTGACGGGCCAGGTGTTGCTTGAGCTCTGGGTCATCGCTCGCTTGCAGGGCTTTTCCAAGTTCACTTTCCAAACGCTCCTTAAGCTCCCCTGCTGCCTTGACCGTAAAGGTTGAGATAAAGAGCTCCTTAATCGAAATGCCACGCTGCATCTGATCCAGTATCCGCTGCACCATGACAAAGGTCTTTCCTGATCCAGCAGAGGCCGACACCAGGATATTGGTCCCCGAACTATAGATGGCATCGATCTGTTCTGGCGTCCGCTTTTGCTCTTTGGTAGAAGCTGCCTCTTGGACCTGGAGGGCCTTGATTTCTTCTCTTGTCAAAAATGCTTGTTTGATCATTTGTTCAAGACCTCCTTCATCTTCTCGATCCAAGCGGCTTTCACCTTTTCACCGCGTATTCCTTTTTGGTCTAGTTTGGTCAAGAACCGTGCCTGACCTAGGTGACGATCCGCTTCAAATCCTGTGATGGATTTAAACTGCTCCACGAATGGTGCGATATTGCGCCCATTTTCACTATAGGGATTGATGGCAAATTGCCCCTTGAGGATCCCTTCTGCTGCTGTTTTATAGAGATAAGCGTTGTACAAGAGGAGCAAGTCCAGCTCTTCCTTACTCAGCATCATGGCCTTGTTTTTGTCATAGGCCTCGCCCAGATAAGGCGCCTGATCTGCCATAAAGAGCCCCTTGTACTGTTGACTTTTCATGGTTTGGTTGATGGCATCCTCTATTGTCTTGGTCTTTTTCAGATCCACTACAGGATCTCCCATTTCCAAATACATGGCTCCGAATATCCCTTGTTCTTCTTGGTATTCCTTCAAATCCTGAATCGCAGAAAGATAGGTCGGCAATTGAGAATTTAGTCCATTAAAGAACTTGTCATAGTGGAACTGCGTCAGACTGGACTTGTAGTCCACGACTCCGAGGGCTCCCCGATCCCTCAATTGATCAATGCGGTCCACCTTGCCTCGTAGCTGCAGGAGACGGCCATCGGACAATGGATAAGAGGTGTGGGTACTTCCACCAAAGAGGGTCTCCTCACCGATGGTCTCGATCCCATTTTGCTGGGCGAGGACACGCCCCGTTGTTTTCGCGGTATCAAGAAGCAAGTTGCGAATAAACTCGGTCTCTCCATTTTCTCCATACAATTGCTGGAACTCTGCTTCTTGGCTGGTTTCTCGAATCGCCTCATTTAATCGCCGATCAAAAGCTTGATCGGAGCTATCTTTTAAGACTCTTTCAAAGATCCGATGCAAGAAATTCCCATGACTGCGGGCATCTGGCCGGATGGTTTCGTCTTCTTGTAGGCCCAAGACATAGCGCAGATAAAAGGCATACTGGTGCTTGTAGTATTCATTCAAGGCAGAAGCGGATAAGGTCAAGGCTTTGCCCTCAGGGTAGAGCGCTTGAAGCGTATCCGACTGAAGCTGACGGCTCTTTAATTCCGTTGAAATCTGAGGAATCTGGATGCCTTCAGCGGCTAATTTCTTGCGCAAGACCCGTACCGCCACACCCCAAAAGCTGGCTTCTTCAGGAGACAACTCACTCGTAATTTCTTCTTGATGGAGTTCGATCACGCGCGCTAAAAGGGCTCGGTAGGTCCCGATATCATCACTCGAGGCTTGAGCTTGTTTGGTCGTCCACTCGATGGCAATAGGTTCCTTGGTCAATTCGACAAGGTAAGGAGAGACACTATCTTCCATTTCATTGACCAAGCTAGGAGCCGATAGGACTAGTTGGTTGGTCGCCGCATTGAGAAGCGAAACTGCCACAAAGCGATTTTTCTTAAGATTTTCGCTGGTCACCACCTGGAGCTCTGCTCCTTCTTGGGTGGCCTCATTGAGCTGCTGGCGCTCTTCTTCACTGAGCAGAGAGGTATTCTGAGCAATCTTTGGAAAACGCTCCTGGGTCAGCCCGATCGCGTAGACATACGGCGCTGTCAAGGGTTCAATCAAGTCATAGGACTGAACCGTCACCACATCGACAGTAGCAGGAACTGTCCGGTATTGAGACAATTGCATCCCCGATAAGAGGAGGGCCAAAAAGTCATCCACTGTCAGCCCTTGGTCCTCAAAGACCAGGTTCAACTCCTCTAAGACATGGAGAAAGGCCTTCCATACCTGATCATAGCGCTCCTGCTCTTCCAAGGCTAGATCCTTGATCAAAGCTTGGAGATTCTGAGAAAGTTGAGCCTCTTGCAGAAACTCTGTAAAGGAGGTTAAGAGACGGGTCACCTTTTGTTTGCGCTGTGAAAAGAAAGGGACTAGAGGTTCTACGACGCGTTGCCGGAGAGTATTGAGCTCTTCCAAATTAAACTTACCTTGACGATTGCTAGTAAAAGGCTTGTGAAATTTTGTAGTACCCTTTAATTCCGCAAAGCGAAGGTATTGCTCAAAAGCATCAACTTCTTCTTGCGTCAGATCACTATACAGACCCGTTTTTAACAGATTGATGACGTCTTCCGTCTGGTAATTGAACTGCTTGATCCGCCCTAGCGATTCAATGACCTGAATCAAGGGATGGTGGACCATGGCCTCACTTCGTCCCAAGTAAAAGGGGATCTGATACTGGTCAAAAATGGTCTTGAGCTGCAGTTGATAAGCTTCTACATCGCCTAACAAGACCCGAATATCCCGATAGCGGGCCCCATCATGAAGACGCTGACGGATGGATTTGGCGACAAATTCCAACTCTTCTTTTTGCGTATTGGTTTGCCAGAGTTGGACCGCTGTTCGATCGTCCTCTTTGAGCTCATTTTCCACTTGTGAAAAATCATAGCGCGCTTCTAACATGCGGGTAATGCGACTAAAGGAGTCTTCGATCGCTTGCCCACAATACTGTGGCTGTACCTCAAAAATCTTTGCCAGCTGAAGGAGAAAGTCAACACTGGCTTGGTAAAGATTGCCCTCTCTAAAGCTTGCCCGATAGGCTTTTTCACTGGCATAGACCCCGATGACAATCTCCACTCCTTTTCGATGAAGGAGACTAATCAAAGCCTCTTCTTCCGCAGAAAAACGCGTGAAGCCATCGACAACGATCGCCACATCCTGTAATTGCTCTTCCAGCTGCCCTTCTTCGACCTGATTGAGGAAAAAGGCGATCTTGGACTGGGATTCATACCGGTGCTGGACCAGCATCTCAGAGACCGCTTCAAAAATCGCCAAGAGGTCCTCTCTTTTTTCAGCTTCCTCGAGCAACTCTAAATCGGTAAAATCCATCTGGGCCGTCTGCAATTCATGACAGAGCTGGACCAGTTGCTGGATAAACTGAGGATCCTTGCGCAGGGCCCCGTAAGCTTTGAGATCCTGCTCCTTCATGTGGGAAAGAGCTTTAAAAAATAGCATACCTAGACCGATGTCATCCAAGGGTTGCTCCTCAAAAACCTGATTCAGGATGAAATAACGGGCCATTTGCGCAAAGCGCGTGACGGTAATGGCAAAAGAAGCCTGACCTTCTAAATAGGACAAGACCTTGGCTTCTTTTTCAAAGGAAAGAGAGTTGGGCGCAATGTAAAACACACGCTTGCCCTGTTCTACTAACCCTACGGCTTCTTGTGTCAGGACCTGGGTCAAGGGGGTCCGAACATCCGTATAGAGTAATTTCATCCGATCCGTTCTCCTTTTGACATTTTCTTGAGAGCTTGTTATCTTCTTATTATATCATTTTCACAGGAGGGACTAAAGCAAGAAGTCATGCTCCTCTTGGCCCAATATTAGGAGATTTGTGCTACAATAAAAGCTGAAGAGACAGAAAGGATACCACCTATGAACAGCATTTATGATTTTTCTTTAGAAAACCAGAATGGGGAAGAGATTCCACTTTCTCACTACCAAGGTAAGGTCCTCATCGTGGTCAATACAGCAACAGGCTGTGGCTTGACCCCGCAATACCAAGGACTGCAAGATCTCTACCTGCGCTACCAGGAAAAGGGGCTGGAAATCCTAGACATTCCCTGTAACCAATTCATGGGGCAGGCACCAGGAACGGCAGAAGAAATCAATAGCTTCTGTAGCCTCAACTACCAGACCACCTTCCCACGATTCGCTAAAGCCAAGGTCAATGGTAAAGAAGCCCTTCCTCTTTATGACTGGCTCAAAAGCCAAGCAGCTGGGCCACTGGGCAAACGCATCGAATGGAACTTCGCAAAATTTGTCATCGACCGACAAGGCCACGTCGCCCAACGCTTCTCCTCCAAAACAGAGCCAGCTGCCATGGAAGACTTGATCCAAGAATTACTTGAGAAATAAGCAAAAGCCTGAGCGTGAACTCAAGCTTTCTGATGAATGAATATTTATTTTCGAGACTTTCCGCTGTGAGAAAAGTGCCTGAAACAATAACGTTTCAGGCACTCAGGAATTTTGAGAGTAAAACAGTTTGGGAAACTGTTTTAGCCTGAGCCCAGAAATTAAAGAGCGAAGGGGCTCAATAATTAGTCATTGAACTTCTTCGAAGTTCGCTGACGTCCGTACTCACCTAAGGAAAGTTTCTAAGAAATCATTATCCAAAAGCCAAAAAAGCCTGAGCTAACGCTCAAGCTTTTTTTCTTTAATCAATTTCAAGTCCACCGGTGTACAAGCGGTAATAGGTGCCACGTTCTGCCATCAAGGAAGCATGGTTGCCTCGTTCGATGATGCGCCCGTGGTCCATCACCATGATGACATCGGAATTGACAATTGTCGATAGACGGTGAGCGATAACAAAGACAGTCCGACCTTCCATCAAGCGGTCCATCCCTTCTTGCACCATCTTCTCTGTCCGTGAGTCAATCGAAGACGTCGCTTCGTCCAGGATCAAGACAGGCGCATTGGCAAGGGCTGCACGGGCAATGGCGATCAATTGTCGTTGACCATTTGAAAGGCCAGCCCCATCATCTGTCAAGACTGTCTCATAGCCCTGATCCAAGTGCTTAACAAAGGAATCCACATTAGCAATCCGAGCTGCTTCAAGGATCTCTTCCCGTGTTGCATCAGCACGGCCATAAGCGATGTTTTCCGCAATCGTACCAGTGAATAAGTGGGTATCTTGAAGAACGATTCCGAGGGAACGACGCAGAGAATCTTTCTCAATCAATTTAATATCAATTCCATCATAAGTAATCATTCCTGACTGGATGTCATAGAAGCGGTTGATCAAGTTGGTGATAGTTGTCTTTCCTGCACCAGTCGCTCCGACAAAGGCCACTTTTTGCCCCTTATCCGCGTACAAGTTGATGCCATGAAGGATTTGTTTCTTCCCATCATAAGAGAAATCAACATCATCAAAGACCACATTTCCGACCATCTTGACAAGCTGATAATCCCCATTTGGACGAGGGTGTTTCCAAGCCCATTTGTTGGTTTTCTGATCAGTTTCAACCATTTCTCCATCGACCAGTTCATAATTGACCAGCGTCACTTTTCCTTGGTCGACTTCTTCTTCTTCGTCTAAAAGATCAAAGACACGATCTCCACCAGCCAAGGCCATGAGGACAAAGTTCAATTGTTGAGAGACCTGGGCAATCGGACCTGTGAAGGAACGGTTCAATTGCAGAAAGGCCATGAGACCACCAATGGTTAAACCACCGACGCCGTTTAGCGCAAAGAGCCCACCGATCAAGGCTGTCAGAACAAAGGAAACATTTCCCAAGTTCCCAAGAATCGGCATGAGGACATTGGCATAGCGGTTGGCCTGGTAGGAAGATTCAAAGAGTTGATCATTGATGCGATCAAAATCCTCAATGCTTTCTCTTTCATGTACAAAGGCCTTGACCACTTTTTGACCAGACATCATTTCTTCAATAAAGCCGTTCTCAATCCCCAAGTTCTTTTGTTGGGCCCCGAAGTAACGACCTGACTTGCCAGAGACATCCTTGATGATAAAGACCATGACGATGACCATGAAAAGAACAATTAAGAACAAGAGTGGACTAACCGTCAGCATGGTAAACGTTACCCCAAGGATGGTAATCGCTGAGGATAAGAGTTGAGGAATGGATTGTTCAATCGCTTGGCGAAGAGCATCAATATCATTGGTATAGATAGACATGATGTCCCCGTGTTGGTGGGTATCAAAGTAACGAACGGGCAGTTTTTGCATGCGGGCAAACAACTGATTTCGAAGACTTCTAAGTGAGTCTTGTGAAACGGTCGCCATAATCAAGGTAAAGCCATAGTTAGCAAGGACCCCGATCAAACAAATCAAACCGACCCGTGTTAAGAAGGACAAGAGCGGTCCGAAATCATGGCTGTTTGACGTTAGCATAGGCTCTACATAGACATCGACCAGGGACTGAATCGAAGCTGTTACATTGACCGTCGCAAGAGATGATAGAATGATTAAGATAAAGGAAACAATCAAGGATACCTTGTAGTTTTTCCAAAGGAAGTCGAGCAGGCGAAGGATAGAGCCTAGATTTGCTTTTTTCTTAGTTTTCATCTGCTTCTCCTTTCCCTTGTGTTTGCATTTCATATACTTCTTGGTAGATGGCATTGGTCGCAAGCAATTCCTCGTGACGACCGATCGCATCGATTTGACCATCATTCATCACGATGATGCGATCTGCATCTTGAATAGAGGAAATCCGTTGACCAATGATGATTTTGGTGGTCTCTTTCAAGCTGGTTGCCAATCCTTGACGGATCAAACTATCCGTCTTGGTATCGACCGCTGAAGTCGAATCATCCAAGATCAAGATCTTCGGATTCATAAGAAGGGCACGCGCGATACAAAGACGCTGGCGTTGACCACCAGAGACATTGGATCCCCCACGCTCAATCATGGTGTCATAACCCTCTTTGAAATCTTGAATAAATTCATCGGCTTGGGCAATCTTACAAGCTGCGATGATCTCTTCATCTGTCGCATCCTTATTTCCCCAGCGCATATTTTCTTTAATCGTACCATAGAAAAGGACATTGGTCTGAAGAACCATGGCCACTTGCTTACGAAGGGAATCAAGATCGTATTCTTTGACATCGTGGCCTGCTACTGTCACCCGACCAGACTCGACATCATAGAGACGAGGAATCAACTGCACCAAGCTTGATTTTCCTGATCCTGTTCCTCCCAAGATACCAATCACTTCCCCTGAACGAATAGAAAGATTAATCCCTTGTAAGACATGGGTCTTGTCGCCATTTTCATCGGTATAAGCAAAGGTCACATCCTCAAAGTTGATGGAGCCATCAGCAACTTCTTTGATCCCATTTTCTGGAGAGTCAATCGTCGTTTTGGTCGTCAAGACTTCATTGATCCGCTCGACAGAGGCCATAGAAATCGACAACATGACAAAGATCATCATAAACATCATGAGCGACATGAGAATGGTCATGGTGTAGCTAAACATAGAGGTCAAATTCCCAGTGGAGAGTTGACCACCAACGATCAGATGTGCTCCAATCCAAGAAATCAAAAGGAAAGAAGCATACATGGAAAGCATCATAGCTGGGCTACTCAAGACAACGACACGGATAGCCTTCATAAACATGTTATAAATCAAACGCGAAGCCTTCTTGAATTTAACCGTTTCATCTGCTTCCTTAACGTAAGACTTGACCACCCGCATATTGGTGATGTTTTCTTGAATGCTGTTGTTGAGATTGTCATAAGCTTCAAATACTTCTGTGAAGAGTGGATAAACAATCTTCATGATGATACTTAAGACAGCTGCCAAAAAGATGGTCACATAGACAAAGATCATGGCCATTTCCGGATTGATCAAGAAACAAGCCACAATGGCAAAAATCAAATTGAGCGGTGCCCGTACACAGATCCGGATCACCATTTGATAGGCATTTTGCACATTGGTCACGTCCGTCATCATCCGAGTAACCAGACCACCTGATGAGAACTGATCAATATTTTCAAATGAGAAGGTTTGAACCTTTTTGAAAATAGCCCGACGAAGGTTTTTGGCAAAACCAGCCGATGCATAGGCGCCATAACGGGCAGACTGCATCCCACAAAAGAGGGAGAGAAAGGCACAGACCAGCATGAGCCCACCGTAAAACAAAATATTGTTCATGTTTCTTTGTTGAACACCTTGGTCCAAAAGACTCGCCATGACAAAGGGAATCGAAATCTCAAACATGACTTCAAAGACCATGAACAAGGAAGCCAAAATCGAGGGCTTCTTGAATTCTTTGATCTCGGAAATTAAGGATCGAATCATTATTACCTCCAATGTTATTCATACTTTTTCCTGCGGTAGAAGCAAAGCTTCTTTCCATCGAAAATAGGTCAAAACACACAAAATTCCCTGAGGGAAAGACCCTAGGGATTACGCGTTTTTTATAGTCTTCATTGTAACCTAAATTGCAAAAAAATGCAAGATTTTTAGACAGCATCCGTTTTTCTGTTTATCTAGTACAAAAGAGGCTGGGACAAAAGTCCTAGCCTCTCAATTGTTTTTGGATTGTCGAGCAAGACGCAGTGGCTGAGCGGGCTCTACTACGCTGATTTTATCAGCTTTTACAGGCCTACTCAACTGTGCGGAGGTGGGACGACGAAATCGAATTCTAACGAATTACCAATTTCTGTCCCACTCTCTTTTTTATTTATTCAGCTAAGAGCACTTCTTTGATGGTTTGCTTTTGGAGTTTTCTGTTGGATAGATAAAAGAGGCTTTCATAAACCACCACAAAACCTATTAAAGTCCAAAAGCACACATTCCCATCAAAGTGATGCTCAATCTTTTCAGGAACCGTGTCTTTGATCACACCGATCAAAATTTCCATGATGCCATATTGATAAGCTGTCCCAAGAACAAATCCTAAATAAGCCCAAAAACGATAGGGAGCGAGAATATGACTTTGGCATTCACGATCGGTGTAGCCAAAAGCCTTCATAAGAGCCAAGGTTTCCCGACTTTCAGAGACAACAATTCCCAATGACAAAAAGAGAATCGAGAAAGAAAGGATCAAACCAATCATAATCATCATGGTTTGGATGATATCATCTGTGTAATCCCTGAGGCCAAAGGACAATTGAACCATGGCCGCAAAACACATGGAGCCAAAGACTACAAAAACAAGATAGATTTTCTTCCCCAAATCAGTGACGAAGCTAGCTCTTTTAAGAAGTCTTTCTCTTTATTAGGAGCCCTCTTTCTCCTTTGGACCTTGATTGGTGTTGGAGATTTTTTCAATAAGCGAAGCGCTGGCGTTTGTAGTTGTCTTCCAGCATAACCAATCGCGAGAACCATAAAGAAGATCGTTGGTAGCATCACCAAGGCAAGCAAGAGCTGCCAATGAAAGTGAATGGTAATTTCTGGCAAAATCCCCTTCTCATTACGGAAGTCGTAAAAATGCCCCATCATGAGAAATGAAGCGAAATAGCCAAGAAGCGCTCCAGCTCCAAAACTGAGCCCGAAGGCCCAAAACCGTTTAGCTAACTGGCCATTGCTGTATCCCAAAGCCTTTAAAATCCCTAATTGTTCCTTGTGGTCATCAACAAATTGTTTGATATAAAAACACATGAGAAGGACCGACGTCAAGGACAAGACAACCCCACTGACCATGGCCACCATCCAGGAAAGCGAAACCTGGGCATCATAGTAGGTCTGCATCATGGGATTGGTTTTCGAAATCTCCAACTGCTCGATATCCAGGTAAAAATTCAAGAAGAGATTGGCCACAAAGACCGCACAAACCCCAATGATACTGACGACAACTAATTTACGAATATCTTTTACTGAAAACATGGCTTACCATCCAATCTCATAAGCAGTCTGAGGTTGATCATTGGTCTCAACTTCTGTAATCTTGCCACTATTGACACGGATAATAGTTCTGGCCATATCCGCAATATTTTGGTTGTGCGTCACCATGACGAGGGTAAAGCCCAGCTTTTCCTTCAGTTTCCAGATATAGTCGAGAATCTTTCGCCCTGTTTCTTCATCCAGGGCGCCCGTCGGCTCATCTAAGAAAAGAATCTCTGGCTTTTTGGCCAAGGCCCGAGCAATGGAGACTCTCTGCTGTTCTCCACCAGACAATTCACTCGGATACTTGTCCAGCTTATCGCCAAGCCCCAAATCCTCGATGATCTGCAAAAAATCATGATTGTTTGCCAGATCAGCTCCCATCTTTACATTCTGTCTAACCGTTAGATTCGGCAATAGATAATACTGCTGGAAAATAAAGGCAATCTTCTCCCGTCTAAAGGCTGTCAATTGAGCATCCGTGAGTTGAGACAAATCTTGTCCTTGAATGAGGATATGCCCTTCGTCCACCTTTTCTAAGCCTGATAACACATTTAAGAGAGTTGATTTCCCCGATCCAGAAGGGCCGAGGATAACCACATCATCCTGGTCTTGAATCTGCAAATCAATCCCTTTTAAAACCTTAGTTTGGCCGTAACTTTTGTGCACATTTTCTAGTTGAATCATTTCTTTCCTACCATTTCTTTGATGAGAGATTGACAAACCTCTGTCAGTAATCCAATCACTTCTTCCATGCCGAACTGATAAATACCAGAAGCAACCATAGAGGCCATCCCGTGTGAGTAAATAAATAGATGCTGGTACAAGCGACTAGCTTCCTCTACAGTCAAAGGATAGTCTGCAACAATCGAATCCAGAACCAATTGGTAACTATGATCCTTCATGGGAAGAAAATCTTGAAAGCGACGAATCGGATCTTTGCTAGGATTTTGGAAAAGCAATTGAAAGAGTTGTGGCTCTTTTGAGGCGAAAAGGATATAAGCAACCCCGACAGATCGAAAAGGTTTCTCATCTTCTAAGGCCTTGCGAATATACTCCACCACGACCATCTCCGCAGCACCAATAACCTCTGCTTGTAACTCAGCCATATTAGCAAATTGCCCAAAAATGACTCTCGGTGTAGCTCCCAGTTTCTCCGCTAAGGCTCTAGCCGTCAAACTAGCCATTCCCTCTTCTTTCACCAATTGTAAAGCTGTCCCAATGATAGCCTCTTTACTATATTTAACCTTGGGTGGCATAAGACTCCTTTCGCGCAACATCCGTTGCGCAACACTTGTTGCATAAAAGAATACCATAAAAAAGAAAGACTTGTCAAGAAAAATCTGAAAATCACAAAACAAAAAACCAGACCACCGATAAGAGTGAAATCTGGTTTACTAACAAGATTCTAAGGCAAATCATTTCCTGCAGCCAAGTAGATTTGGTACCATTCCTTGCGCGTTAGGGTCACTGCTGCTGCTTTCCCTGCTTCAAGGACATGCTGGGGCTTGGTCGTTCCGATGACCGCCTGCATCTTACCAGGATAGCGGAGGACCCAAGCAAGGGCGATAGCTGTCGGTGTGACCTGGTATTTTTTCGCCAAGTCATTGAGGACATGATTGAGAGCTGCAAACTCTTCCTTGCCGACAAAATTCCCCTTGAAATAGCCATGCTGGAGGACAGACCAGGCCTGAATCACAGTATCAGTTAAACGACAATACTCAAAGACACTGCCATCTCGCACGGCTGCTTTTGCCCCTTCCATGTTGACATGAAAACCAGCTTCAAAGCTCGGTGTAAAGGCGGCACTCAACTGCAGCTGGTTGACCTTGAGAGGTTGTTTGACAGCCGTCTTAAGCAATTCCATCATCATGGGATTTTGATTGGACACCCCAAAATGACGAACCTTGCCCGCTTGCTCCAACTGATCAAAAGCTGCTGCCACTTCTTCCGGTTCCATGAGGGCATCCGGTCGGTGAAGGAGGAGACTATCTAAGCGCTCGATCTGCAGACGATCGAGGATGCCATCGACGGAGTCCAAAATATAGTCCTTGGAAAAATCAAAATAGGTAAAACCGTCTTTGCGAATGCCACACTTGGACTGGATCCACATCTGGTTCCGAAGATCCGGACGGCGCTTGAGAACCTTACCCAACAGGACCTCACACTGGCCATCACCATAGATATCCGCTAGGTCAAAGGTGTTAATGCCAATCGACAAGGCTGCCTCTACCAAGGCCTCCACCTCATCTTCACTCATCTGACTGATCCGCATCATCCCAAGGACAATCGTGGACAGACGCTCATTTTCAGCAAACTCAATATAGTTCATGTCCGCCTCCTTTTCTGTAGTTCTATTGTAGTGAAAAGGATTTCAAAAGTCAATTTGAAATCAAAAAGCCCTCAGCAATAACTGAGGGCTCATCTGATTAGCGATAGCTAAGAGCACGTTTGATGGTCTTCCATGGTCCGAGGTCATCGGTCTGAAGGATCAGGCTCGCATAGATACGGGCAATGAGAACTGTTCCCACGATGGTAAAGAGGACCGCAATTCCCAAAGAAGCCCAAGATTCAAGACCAGTCGCATAGCCATTGATGGTACGGAAAGGCATAAAGAAGGTTGAGATGAAAGGAATGTACGAACCGATCTTCAATAAGAAGACATCACCGGCACTTCCCAAGGTGGTTACCCCAAGGAAGCTAAAGATAACTAACATCATTAGTGGCGAAATCGCTTTTCCTGAATCTTCAGGTCGTGCAACTGTTGAGCCTAAGAAGGCAGAGAGCACTACATACATAAAGATGCCAAGGATAATGAAGAAGACGGTATTGAGCGAGATCGCCTCTGCAAGGTGTTGGGTAATCGGAGAGTTTGGAGCGAGAATATCCTTGACAACTGGGATATCTGCTCTAAAGATCCAAACGGCTACTAGCCCAACGACATAGACAAAAATATGGGTAAAAATCACTCCGAAGAGTCCGAGCATGCGTGCGAAGAAATAGTCGGTTGCTTTGATACTAGAGAAGACCACTTCCATGATCTTGGTTCCCTTTTCACTGGCCACTTCTTGGGCTGTGATACTAGAGTAGAAGATCAAAATCATATAAAGCAACATTCCCAGACCACCTGCAACCATGGTTTGCACCATTTTCAAGCCTTCTTTTTTCTCATCAATTTTTTCTTTGAGAGAAACCTGTTGAGACAAGGCTGTCAGTTGCTCTTTGCTTAGATTAGCACGCGCTAGATTGATTCCTTGTTGGACTTGGCTTAATTTCGCAGCGACAAGCGATTTCAAATCTGTTTTCATGGCTTGGTCGCCCACATAAGTGGCTTCTAGCTGGCCATCTTTTTCATCGACCGTTAGGTAAGCAGCTGCTTTCTCATCCTTGATGGCTTTTTTAGCTGCAGCTTCATCCTTGTAGTCCAAGGTCAAGCCATCAGTTCCTTTGAGACTTTCTTTGACAGCTGGAACTTCTGTCACCAAGGCCACTTGGTTTTTGGCATCTGTAGAAGAACCTGTCAGATAACCGATTCCAATGCTCAATCCTAAAAAGAGGAAGGGACCGAAGACCATGAAGAGGAAACTCCATGATTTCACTTGTCTGATATAGGTTTCTTTCATTACGACAAACATCTGTTTCATACTTCTACTCCTGATTCAAGTTTAAAGATCTCATCAATAGTTGGTGCTTGGTGGTCAAAGGTCGCGAGGTAGTGTCCCTTGGTCAAGCGGTCAAATAATTCTGGTCCAGCTGACGCATCATCCAAGATCAGCTTCCAAGTCCCTTGCTTGGTCATGCTTACCTTGGTCACGTGTGGCAGAGCTTCTAGCTCTTCTTTGCTAAAGTCGTTTGAGACAAAGAGGCGAGTCTTGCCATAGCTATTCCGAACCTCTTGGACAGGCCCTGATAGAACAACCGAACCATCACGGATCATTAGGATATCATCACACAACTCTTCGACATTGGTCATGACGTGGTCAGAAAAGATAATGGTTGCCCCACGCTCTTTTTCTTCAAAGATGACCTGCTTGAGCACTTCTGTATTGACCGGATCCAAGCCACTAAAGGGTTCATCTAATATGATCAATTTAGGTTCATGAATCAAGGTGATGATCAGTTGCACCTTCTGTTGGTTCCCTTTTGAGAGGCTCTTGATTTTATCGGTCAATTTCCCTTTTACTTGGAGTTTTTCCATCCAGGTCGGTAATTTTTCCTTGACCTCGGCGGTACTCATTCCTTTTAAGGCAGCCAAATAGCGGACCTGCTCAAAAATCGTAAGTTTTGGCATAAGACTGCGCTCTTCAGGCAAATAGCCAATCTCCTTGTAGGTCTCTTGGGTGATCGCTTTGCCACCTAGGCGAATCTCGCCGCTGTAGTCCAAAAAGCGCAAGATACTGTGGAAAATAGTTGTTTTCCCGGCACCATTTTTCCCAACTAAGCCAAGGATATGACCTTGTTGAGCTGTCAGATTTACTCCGAAGAGAACCTGCTTATTCCCAAAGCTTTTTTCTAAATTTCTAATTTCTAACATGGATGACTCCTTTACTCTTTATAATAACGTTTGGTAATCTTGTATTGTGAGACCAAGATATAGAGATAAATCAGTGATACAACTACTAAGGCTAATAAGATATCGGTATGGAAAAAGGTACCAATCAAGAAAATTCCAATTAAAGCAAAAGGCAAGATATAATTGCTTAACTTAATGATAATTTCATAGTTTTCCTCGTAGCTAATCTGCTTTTCTGCTTCATCCATCATACTCATCATAAATTCACGCACTTCTTTGGCATTAGCATTGCGGGGAATCGGTTTTCCATAAATCAGATGGAAGGTCTTGCGAAAGAAGATATCCGATAGGAAAAATAGGGCAATCAAGACAAGAAAGAGATAGAGCATGGTAAAGTCTCCAAAGATAAAAGCCATGTCCCCAGCGTCAGGTCTATCTAAGTCGACCAATTGACTATAAAAAATGACGAATAAAAAGTAGGGCAAGATCATGATGCCTTTAAAAATGGTCGCTAAGCCATATAGTTTTTTCTTTTGAATGTCATAGTGATAGGCTTCATCATCGTCTTCTATTTGGAGCATTTTTTGATGGACTTTTCTCGCGCACATCAGTAAGGTTATCGTGAGTATAAATGCGACCAGGAATAAAACTGCTGAGCCCAAAAGAAGTACTTCTTTACTAAAGAAGGATTGGATTTCTAGGGGCTTTTCGGATCCAAACATTCCTGTCAAAAAACTGATAACTCCTCCTATCAAGCCGGAAACTGTAATGATCCCTACATTTCTCCAAAAACGAAAACGCGCTGACCTTTCTTTATATTGCTTTTTCATTGTTATTCCTCTTCCTCTACTAGAATAAAAACATTTTCCACAGGTTCCTTGAAAATCTGGGCGATGGTGATGGCAATGATAACCGAAGGGGTGTATTCACCCCGCTCCAAGAGACTGATAGACTGGCGCGAGACTCCAGCTAGCTTGGCTAGCTCAGATTGGTTGAGACTATCACGCGCCCTCAGCTCTTTCAGTCGATTTTTTAAGATCATGGCTTTCGCCCCCTTATAGTTGAATATCTTGAATATCTTCGATACGGACTAATTTGGTTTCTTTTTGTTGTTTATTGGTCTCACGACTCAATTTGACCCAATCTTCATCAATATCCAAAATTTCATACTCGGCTCCAAAACCATCTACAGTAACAGTGGCCGTTTGGCCTTTTAATTCTTCTAAAAGTCTAGACATTTCTTGATTTCCTTTCACTTGTTTTTCTAATCTTTTAATACGTTTGTTCAACTTTTTTATCTTCTTTTCTGAGCTTGCATAAATGATAACCAGAAAAGGGATAAATAGAATCCATATAGCTCCCATAAGAATACCTCCCCTTCTTTCAACTAAAATTATTGTAACACTTCTTTTTCTTTTTGACAAGTATACTTGTCAAAAAAATAAAAATATTTGTCAAAAATAGAAGGATGGTTGACATGGATATTTTGACGTAAGAAATAAAAGGCCCGCATTTGCGCACCTTTTAAAGATTCTTTTCTCCCTGCTATGAATCTGAAAAGACTTCCATAGTAAGAAATATGACTTTGGTCGCTACAAGATAATCTTACACGTGTTTAATCTCGATGAAGTCTAAACTAGTAGGACTAGGCTAGCTCTGATCATTTTCATCATCCTTGTTCCCTGCATCTTCCACAAGCCACAGCAAAGTAATGATCAACTCATCAACTTAAAAAACTTATCTACCACTCATATCTAGGAGGTTACCATGTCAACTATTCTTATTACCGTCCTTATTTTTTTAGCTGGACAAGGTCTTCGCTCCTACCTCAAGGGAAAAGGATCCTGCGGAGACTGCGAGTGTTCCTGTCCCATCAAAGACGAGATACACCAATCGCACCGACATCAGTAAAGAATAGGTATGTACCAGAAATCAAAAACGCAAAAAACCATTGGTCAATTGAACCAATGGTTTTTCTATCCTCCTATTTAATTCTCTACGATATTAAAATCTTGGGGAGCTTTGACTTCTTTTATCTGGTTAATATCTCGATAAGTAAATTCAAAATGGTCTTCATTGTTCACCGTTCGCCCTTTATCATTTTTCAATTTGGTATCTAGTTGAATCCTAGCTTCGCTAGGAACTAATTTTTCTTCTTTATTTGAGGAGTCTTTCTTCATAGACAAATAAATGTGCAACTTGACGGACTGAATCTCATTTTTCCCTTTGGTGTAAAGCTCACTATCTAACAAAGTATTTTGAAATTCTCCAATTTGATCAATATCTTTCTTAACATCACCCTTAAATTCCAGATAGATATACTGACCATCGATAGTTTTTTTAAATCGATCCGCATATTTCTCATAAAGTTTCAAAATGAGTTCATGACGTCCCACTTCTGGATCTTTTATATTTTGATATTTCAGGGCTGGTTCTGTAACTTCTTCCACTCTATTCCAAGTCCAACTATCGTCTCCCTTCTTTATTTTTTTATACAGAACCCCTTTTTCAGGAGAATATAGTCTCAAAATGGTATCCCCATATCCTGTAGAACCTATTTTATTGGCAAGACTTCGAAAATGGTCTGAATCACTGTCTGTCGTAGATCCATTTCCTCCATCTTTCGTATAAAATTCATTATATACTTGAGGGTCAAACTGAATTTTCCCATGTCGTAAGGTTGTTTCATACATTAGTGATTGTGAACCTTTTACCTCAAGTAGATTCTTTCGATAAATTTTACTGACATATTCCATGTTTTTTGCATCTCTCATGGCTTGGATATACGTTTTCACATCTTTACTCCCACTATCTTGTGTCGTATCCTTTGAAGGAGTTGTTGCCGGTTGACAAGCTGAAAGGAATAGACAAGCAAGAAGAGATAAGAGAAACACTGATAACTTTCTTTTATGTTTCATATCTTCACTCCTTTTGAACTAAATACCACCCAATTTTTCAACAGCCTCTGGTACTTCTACTTGGACACCAGTATTTTGTTTTGAATAGGTAATTTTACACGTTAATTTTTCTTTCGCAAAAGATGAATTAGAAGTACAAGTATAAGTAACACCTAAAGGTGTCAAGGTCTCCTTAGAAACGATGAGGTCTATCTGGTAGCTCCCTTCTGAATTTTCAAAATAACTAACTCCTATGGGAACAGGGCCTTGTAACACGGCGTTATTTGGTTCTAGTAAATGATTGACATCCTTACTCTTATAGGTTAAGACATACTGGTCCTTTTTCTTGGTCACTTCAAACTTGTCTTTCTGTGTCTGAAAGAAGCGTATGGCTTCTTGATTTACCCCCACAGGTTGTTTATTCTCTTGAGAATAAGAAAACATTTCCCACTCTGATGAGTCTTTTGGTCTAGAATACTCATGAAAGGCATCGTAATACTCTTCTTGACTCGTACCGTTGTTCGTATATAGTCCACGTACCCTCACTGGTTTTAATTCAAAGGATCCTTCAAAAGTCGGAGTATATACTGCGTGTGTATTCCCATCACTTGTTGGTTCACTAAACTTTCTCTCAATCTTACTCTCCAGTTTGATTTCGCCATTTTTCAAGTGTTCAAAGGCTTCTAGCCCCTTGTCGATGATTTGTTCTTGGCTTAGTTCCTTTGAATTTCCCTTCTTGCCCTCAGCCTGTTGACATCCAACTAGACTAACTACTGCCAATAAACCAACAAGTGACAAGATAGGTTTTCTCATATTTAACATCCCCATTCTCCTTCCTTTTTTCAGTAAATCTACTAATGTTTATTCTTCTATTATAAACCATCCCATTTGCTTTGTAAATCATTTCACAAGCTTGTAAAAAGATTGTCATTTTTTAAATACAAAACAAAAACAGCTAAGAGCATGTCTCAACTGTTTTCATCAAATTTTTAACGTACTTCTGCATTGACTTTTTCTTCAAGTGAAGCTTGGATTTTTTCCATGTAGCGTGCGACTTCTTCGTCCGTCAAGCTATCTTCTGGATTTTGGAAGGTCAAACTGTAGGCCATAGACTTCATACCAAGTCCTAGTTTTTCACCTGAGAAGACGTCAAAGAGTTTGATGTCTGTTAAGCGTTTCACGCCAGCAGCTTGAATCGCATCAACCACTTCTTGGTGGGTCACTTCTGCTTTGAGGAGAAGGGCGATATCACGGCTCACAGCTGGGAATTTGGTGATTTCCACAAAGGCTGCGGCTGGTTTAAGAGCTGCTTCAATAGCAGATAAGTTCAATTCTGCCACATAGGTTTCTGGGATATCATAAGCCTTAGCTGTTACAGGATGGACTTGTCCCAAGACCCCAATCACTTGGTCACCAAGTGAGATCAAGGCTGTACGCCCTGGGTGGAGACTCTTGATTTCCTGTGTTGCTGTATAAGTCACTTCAAGACCCAAGCGAGTAAAGAGGACTTCCAAGATTCCCTTGGCATAGAAGAAGTCAACTGGAACAGCTGGAGTTTGGAAGTCTTTTTCAGCAACTAAGCCAGTCAAAGCAAAGGCAAAGCTATTGATTTCGTTTGGCAAGTCTTCTTTTGGATTACCTGTCTGTTCAAAGACTTTTCCGATCTCATAGAGGGCCAAATCTTTGTTCTTACGAGCGACATTATAAGCTACAGTATCCAAGATTCCTGAGATCATATTTTGACGGAGGACCGAACGATCCACAGTCATTGGCCACATGAGCTCCGTTAAGTTGCTTGGTGCAGTCGTGAACTCCACTGCTTTTTCAGGAGTTGTCAGTGCATAAGTAATGATTTCAGTCAATCCAGCCCCTTCAGCGATAGTCCGAACTTGGCGACGCAATTTTTGAGTCGCTGTCAACTCACCGGCTGTCCCATCATCTTTTGGAAGACTGGTTGGCAAGCGGTCATAACCATAAATTCGGGCGATTTCTTCAAAGAGGTCCGCTTCAATCGTGATATCCCAACGGCGACGTGGAACGCTAACTGTGAAGGCTTCTGCATTTCCAGAAAGACCAAAGCCAAGACGACGGAAGACATCCTCTACATCCGCGTAGGAAAGCTCAGTACCAAGGACACGGTTAACGTCTGCAAGAGTGGAAGAAACTTCTACATCAGAAGTATCCAATTCACCTGCTGAAACAATACCTTTACGAACAGTTGCACCAGCCAATTCTGCAATCATGCTTGCAGCTGCATCAAGGGCTTCATTAACGGTTGCCACATTGATGCCTTTTTCAAAGCGAGAAGAAGATTCTGAACGAAGGTTGAGGCGACCACTAGTCTTACGGATTGATTTACCATTGAAGACAGCCGCTTCAAGGACGACACGACTAGACTTTTCAGAGATTTCTGTAGCCTCTCCACCCATGACACCGGCAAGGGCTACTGGTTTGTCAGCAACCGTAATCACGAGGTCACTTGTTTCCAACTCACGCTCTTCCCCATCCAAGGTCACTAATTTCTCACCTGCACGCGCTTCACGTACACGGATGTCATTTCCTTCAAAGGTATCCAAGTCAAAGGCATGCATGGGCTGACCAAAGTAAAGCAAGATATAGTTGGTCACGTCAACCACATTATTGATGGGACGGATGCCTTCATTCATGAGGAGGTTTTGCAACCATTGTGGACTTGGTGCGATGGTTACATTGTCCAAGATACGAGCTGCATAATAAGGAGCCTTATCTGTGTCGATGCTGACAGAAAGAGCATCCGCTGCAACTTGGTCTGTTTCTGTTAAAGTAAATTCTTTGAAGTTGACTGCCTTGTCATAGATGGCTGCTACTTCATGTGCTACCCCACGCATCGAAAGAGCATCTGCACGGTTTGGAGTGATAGAAAGCTCGATGATTTCATCATCCAAGTCTAGGTAAGAGAAGACTTCTTCTCCTGGAACAGCATCCTCTGGCAAGATTTGGATGCCATCCGCAAATTCTTTCGGTACAACTGAGTCAGAAATGCCTAACTCACCAAGTGAACAGATCATCCCAAGGGATTCCAAACCACGGATTTTCCCTTTTTTAATCTTGTAGTTATCTGCGATGCGAGCACCTGGAAGAGCCACCATCACCTTGATGCCTGCTCGCACATTTGGTGCTCCACAGACGATTTGACGCGCTTCTTCTTCCCCCACATTAACTTGGCAGACATGAAGGTGTGTCTCTGGCACATCTTCACAAGACAAGACTTCTCCGACGACAATTTTTGAGAGACCAGCAGCAGGAGATTCTACACCTTCTACTTCGATCCCTGTAGTTGACATTTTTTCAGCCAACTCTTCTGATGGCACATCCACGTCCACCAATTGTTTTAACCATTTATATGATACTAACATTATTCTGATCGTAAGATCCCACTTGGTGAGATCTTCTCAATTCCTTTCTCTCAATTTGGACCCACAATTAAGCTTGCGGATTCTCCTTCAAATGCTTGCGCAGCAACCAGTCGATATCCACAGCTTCCCCTGTGATAAAGTGGTGCTCGCTAAATCGTTCAAATCCGAATTGTTTGTAAAAGTTTTGGGCCTTAAAATTCCGTTCCCAGACACCCAGCCAGACCCAGTCAAATCCACGTTTTTGAGCCTCTTTTAAGGCAAAGGTAAACATTTCCTTGCCATAGCCCTTGCCATGATGTTCTTTTTTGACATAGATGCGCTGAATTTCAAAAGCATTGTCCATCTCTACTGGCTCCGTTTGTGCCTTGCCCCAGTTAAACTTGAGGAAACCACAAATTTCCTGATGGTGATCAAGGACAAAATAGGTCTCTGATTCCGGGTCTGCTAGGTCCTTTTGGATTTGCTCTAGCGATAAAACCATCTGGTAGTAATCTTCCATATCGGCATCAGAGTTGTAGGGACCAAAGGTATCCCCATAGGTTTCCACCTCTAATTCCCTTAAAATATGAAAATCTTTCGCCTTAACTTTTACTAACATAATTATTTAAATTGTTCTGAAAAACGGATATCCCCTTGATAGAAGCCACGGATATCATTGATTCCGTAACGAAGCATGGCCACACGCTCTTGACCAAGTCCAAAGGCAAATCCTGAATAGATTGTTGGATCAATCCCACTCATCTCAAGGACGCGTGGGTGAACCATACCGGCTCCCATGATTTCAATCCAACCAGTTTTCTTACATACGTTACATCCAGCACCACCACATTTGAAGCAAGAAACGTCCACCTCAACCGATGGCTCAGTGAATGGGAAGTAAGAAGGACGCAAACGGATTTGGCGTTCTGCACCAAACATCTTTTGCACGATCAATTGAAGCGTTCCTTGAAGATCGGCCATAGAAATGCTTTTCCCAACAACCAAACCTTCGATTTGATGGAATTGGTGGCTGTGGGTCGCATCATCCGTATCCCGACGGAAAACCCGCCCTGGAGAGATCATCTTCAATGGTCCTTTGCTAAAGTCATGCGCATCCATAGCCCGCGCCTGTACAGGTGAGGTATGGGTCCGAAGCAAGATTTCTTCTGTGATATAGAAGGTATCCTGCATATCCCGCGCTGGGTGATCTTTAGGCAGATTCATCCGTTCAAAGTTATAATAGTCTTGCTCCACTTCAAAGCCGTCTACGACTTGATAGCCCATCCCGATAAAGATATCTTCGATTTCTTCACTGGTTTGGGTCAAAATATGACGGTAACCACTAGCAACTGGACGACCTGGAAGGGTCACATCGATACTTTCACTAGCCAATTTGGCTTGGACTTTCTTTTCTTCCAAAAGTTTGGCCGTTTCTTCAAAGGCAGCCGTCAAGACATCACGCGCTTCATTGACGTGTTTCCCGATAACCGGACGCATCTCAGCAGAGACATCCTTCATCCCTTTAAGAATTTCCGTCAGAGATCCTTTTTTTCCAAGAACAGAGACCCGTAGTTCTTGCATCTCTTTTTTATTTTCAGCAGAAATCTGCTTCAAAGCTGCCAGCGTTTCTTCACGAAGCGCTTTTAATTGTTCTTCAATCGTTGACATATTTCCTCCATCATGGTCCCTCTACAGACATAGAAAAAACCACGCGCCAACACCCTCATTCGGAGCGTTGACACGCGGTACCATCCGTTTTTTATCCGTAAACCAGACCTTAATTTCTAAATCCTTTACGCAAGTGAATTCACTCAGCTTTCATGCAAAGAGCTTTCAGTCACGGCTCTTCTCCCTGTCGCACTTCCCTTGAGATACTAGTCTTGCAGATTTCTATTCGATTACTATCTAGTTTAGCAGATTTTTAGTTAAAAAACAAGTTAGATGAGACTAATTTCAATAGAAGAAGGAACAGGACGCAATGCATTATCTATTTGCCTGGTCTGCTTCATCTGCTTTCCTTTTCAATAGAAGAGTTGCTGCTTGGTTAAAACCATCACACCAGTTATACCATTTTGCTTCATACTCATCTTGAGGTAAGATACGATGTTTTAAATCCAAAACAGAGGATATCTTTCTTTCCTCGCAAGCTTGCGCATAGAGAGCATACAATTCATCGCCACCATCTCTATCAAACTCAGCAGAAATCGTATCCCGACCTGCCAATAAAGCCTGATAAGCCCTGTGATGCCCGTCTGTAATCAAGAAGCGATTTCCAAATGCAAGAACACTAATTGGATCCACATTGATGATGTCTGCCGACTGATCCAGCATCTGGATAGCTTGTAACTTCTTTTCTGATAAATAAAGTTGGGTCGGATGAAGATCTGTTATCTTGACTTCCATTTCTTTCTCCTCTACCAAGAGTATAAAAGTTGGTTCTGGACACTGGTAGACATTTTCAAAGGTCACGATTTAAAGACCTGCCAAAGCCAAATTCCCCCGCCATTCTTGTGATTCGTTTTCTTTTTATTTAATGACTTGTCCAGCATCTTTCAAGACAGATTCTGGAATAGTAATACCCAATTCATCTGCGACTTTTTTATTGATGACAGATTTTCCTTGGCTAAAGATTTCAACAGGTGTGTCTGCAGGTTTTTGACCTTTCAAGATCTTCGCAGCCATTTTACCAGTTGCTACCCCAAGATCATGTTGGTCGACAACGACTGAAGCAAGACCACCCGCTTCTACCATGGCTGTCGCACTTGGGAAGATTGGTTTTTTAGCTGTTTTGTTGGCTTCAACAACAGTTGAGAAGGCTGATGCGATGGTATTATCGATTGGAACCCAGATGGCATCGACTTTACCAGTCATGACAGAAACTGTTGAAGCAACTTCGTTTGTTGAAGGTACAGAGTAAGGAATCACCTTGAAACCTGCTTTTTCAGCCAATTTTGTAAATTCTTCTACTTGAGATTTAGAATTGTCTTCACTGGTTGAGTAAAGGGCACCGATTGTTTTCACGTTCGGAGTCAATTCTTTGATCAATTTCAATTGTTGCTCCGTTGGATTGTGGTCAGATACCCCTGTGATATTGCCACCTGGTTTTTTCAAATCTTTGACCAAGTTTGCACCGACTGGATCGGTGATGGCTCCCATGACAATTGGTTTATCTTTAGTTGCACTGGCCAAACCTTGAGCAGATGGGGTTGCAATCCCAATCAAGACTTGATTATCTTTTTCTGCCAATTGCTTACTCATGGTTGCAACTTTATTTTGGTCGCCTTCCGCATTGAGGAAGTCAATCTCAACCTTGTCCTTGTCATAGCCTTCTTCAGCTAGACCATCTTGAATCCCCTTGTAGATCAAATCAAGCGAAGGGTGGCTGACCAACTGCAAGACCCCAACTTTAGCTTTTTCATTGCTAGTTGCCGCCTTGTTGTCCTTACCAGCTGTAGCTGAATAGATCGCTGTCCCAATGACTGCTGCTGCAATCAAACCAATAATTCCCATTAACCGTTTATTTTTCATTTTACTACCTCTTCTATTTTTTCATTTTCTTCTTTTTTTCTATCATCTAAAGACTGCGACGCCATCGTTTCTTCATATCTTTTCTCCCTTCTTATCTAAAACAAAAAACACGCCCACACATAGCAAAAGCTATGTGAGGACGTGTCATCGCGGTGCCACCTCACTTATGGGAAAAGGATAGTCTCCCCCATATCTCTGTCTTGTCTAGCAACAAGTTGCACGATAAGGTGTGCCAACCGAATTTTTATTGTTTCAAATTCATCTCATCATTAGTCCAATTTCATAAACTGCCGCTACCCACTCTCAGCAACCGTAGGCTCTCTTGAAACTTTCATTTACTACTTTTCTAATTTCTTACATTTTAAAGTTTTCTTTCAAAAATGTCAATACTTTTTCAGTATTTTTTTGGAAACGTTCGCATTTTCTATTTAACAGCCCCTAGCTTCTTTCTGGGATTTCCTCTCTAATTTTGATATAATTTACTAGAATAAACGCTAGAATGATGAGGAATCCCATGTCTTTTGATGGATTTTTTTTACACCATATGGTGCAAGAATTGAAGGCCGAACTCTTGAGTGGCCGCATTCAAAAAATTAACCAACCCTTCGAGCAAGAATTGGTGCTCCAAATCCGAGGCAATCGAAAAAACCAAAAACTCTTGCTCTCTGCCCATTCTGTCTTCGGACGGATCCAACGGACCCAGACCAACTTTGAAAATCCTGCCTTTCCCAATACCTTTATTATGGTTATGCGCAAATATCTTCAAGGCGCTGTCATTGAAGGGATTGAGCAAATGGAGAACGACCGGATTCTTGAAATCCGTGTCTCCAATAAAAACGAAATTGGAGATGCCATTTCTGTCAGCCTCATGATCGAAATCATGGGCAAGCACAGTAATATTATTCTCCTGGACCGCACCAGCAATAAAATCATCGAAGCCATTAAACATGTCGGTTTCTCACAAAATAGCTACCGGACCATTCTCCCTGGATCAACCTATGTAGCTCCTCCGAAAACCGACGCGGTCAATCCTTTTACAATTGGAGATGAAGCCCTTTTTGCCCTTCTTCACAAGGAAGAGTTAAGCCCAAAAAACCTTCAAAAATGTTTCCAAGGTTTGGGGCGAGATACGGCTCAAGAATTAGCCAAGCGACTTGAGACGGATGAAAAATTAAAAACCTTCCGTGCCTTTTTCGAGGCACCTTCTGAGCCACGCCTAACGACCAAATCCTTCTCGGCTATCCCCTTTGCGGATGCGTCGAGTCAAACATTTGAGACACTTTCAGATCTGCTGGATGACTATTACCGAGACAAGGCTGAGCGCGATCGGGTGCAACAACAGGCCAGTGAATTGATCCGCAAGGTCGAAAACGATCTTGAAAAGAACCGAAAAAAATTAGCCAAGCAAGAGGCGGAGTTAGCGGCGACCGACAATGCGGAAGAATTCCGCCAAAAAGGAGAATTACTGACAACCTTCCTCCATCAGGTACCAAACGACCAAGACCAGGTTGTCCTGGACAATTACTATACCAACGAGCCCATTACCATCCAACTCAACAAGGCCCTGACCCCCAATCAAAATGCCCAACGCTACTTTAAACGCTACCAGAAGTTAAAAGAAGCCGTCAAACATTTGACCATCCTCATTCAAGAAACCAAGGAAACCATTTCTTATCTTGAAACGGTTGAAACAGCCCTTTCTCAAGCGAGCCTAGCTGAGGTGGCAGAGATTCGAGAAGAGCTAATCCAGACCGGCTTTATCAAACGGCGCAACCGTGAAAAAATTCATAAACGGAAAAAACCTGAGAAATACCTGGCGAGTGATGGAAAGACTATCATTTTAGTGGGTCGCAACAATTTGCAAAACGATGAACTAACCTTTAAAATCGCTAAAAAAGACGAGCTCTGGTTCCATGCCAAGGATATTCCGGGAAGCCACGTCGTCATTACAGGAAATCTAAATCCAACAGATGAAGTGAAGACCGATGCTGCAGAGTTGGCGGCCTACTATTCCAAGGCCCGTCTCTCAAACTTGGTCCAAGTAGATATGATCGAAGCCAAGAAACTCAATAAACCAACAGGTGGAAAACCAGGCTTTGTCACCTACACCGGCCAGAAGACTCTACGGGTCACCCCAGAAGAAGAAAAAATCAAAGCCATGAAACTAAACGACTGATTTCAAAAATAAAAGGTTGAGCGATGCTCAACCTTTTAGCATGTAGACAAACTGTTCTACGTATGCTGAAAAAATAAAATGAGGTCTACTTTTAGGATCATTCAACATATATTGAAACTTTCCGCCGTGAGAAAAGTGCTAGAAACAATCTTGTTTCTAGCACTCGGGAGTTTTGGAACCTTAGGTCCAAAACTAAGTCATGGAACTTCTTTGAAGTTCGCTGACGTCCGTTCTCACCTAAGGAAAGTTTCTTAAATAACATTATCTTCAATACGAAAGGTTGACCGACGCTCAACCTTTTTATTCTGCTTTATTAATGTCTTCTTTGACTTCATCAACATTGAATTTGGCAAAGAGGTACTGACGGTCTTGAACTGGGAAACGTTGATCCAGCTGATCGATGGCCCCCACCTCTACAATTCCTTCTGTGATGACAAAATCCATGACATGGCCACCAAAGGTGTGGTCATCTGAGATAAAGTGCAAATGATAACCAGCCACACTCACGCCATGGAAAATTTCTGGTGTCCAAAAACCGACGATGGTTCCAGTGACATTTTCCCGTGTATATTCTGGCTGATGGGTTGCAACCTCTGCAAACTTCATCTCTGGTGTTGATTTTGGAATCATACGGACATGCATCTTGGCAAAGTCACCACGAATCTTAATAGAGCGGAAAAGATTTTCCCCATCATAATAAGACTCAATACGGGCTTCCAATTCCTCGTCCGTCATTTCAAAGCGTTGGCGGAAAATCACTTCTGCTTGGTGAGGAACGACTGCTGCATAAGGAACCTTGGCATCCGGAGAAACTTCGACTATTTCAGGATGATCCCCTGATCCCTTGGCCTGATATGCCTTACCATCTAATACGATCAACTCTCCATCAATAGAATCAAGCGTCCCAACTCCTAGATCTCCGTGTTCCAAGAGTTCTCCAATCGTAAATGAACCCCCGTACAGACCCGCCATTAGGGCACCTAAGGTATTGTATTGAAAAAGTTTTACTGGTTCCATGTTTTTCTCTCCTCATTCTATCTTCTACCAGTATACCACAAACTATTCCGAATCTTCACGATATGGTTTTGATTAGAGGCTATCATAGAGGGTTTGCATCTGTACATCGTCTGGTACGATCGCCAAATACTGATTAGCCACTTCACGCGCCTTCGTCACATCTCCAGCCTCACGCAACAAATAAACATAGGCTTCGAGGAATTCTGGGTTGTCCTTTAAGTCCTCATAGAGCTCTTGGTAGGCTGAGACAGCCTCTTCTGTTTTCTCCAAGGCAGCCAAGGCACGGGCAATGTTCCACCGGGTAACAACTGTTTCGACTTCTTCATTTTGCCAAGCCAAGACTTGGTCAAAGCGTTCCTGTTCCAAATAAAGGGTAGTCAGACGAAGAGCAATCTCTTCGAGATCATCTGCCACTTCTTTAGCCTCTAATAGATAAGCTTCTGCCTGTTCAGGCTGGTGAAGTTCATAAGAAAGCTGAGAAGCAAGAAGCTTCAATTGGGCATCAAAGGGATTCTTCTGGATCCCTTGTTTAGCAATCTCAAGCGCTTTTTCACGGTCATTTTCAGCCTGTAAAGCTAAAGCATAACCATACTCATAGCCCTCAAAATCAGGCGACAAGGTATCAATTTGTTTGTAGTAGATCAGGGCTTTTTGGAATTCTTCTTGGTCAGACAATAAGGTCGCTAATTCGTAAGCAATCTGGTCATCAAACTCAATCTCCAGAGCTTTCTCTAAGAAAGGAACAGCTGCTTCAAACTTACCAAGATTGGCATAGGCAAAACCAATCCGTTGATAGGTGGAAATTCCTGTTGCTTCCAAAATCTCCCGATTGTCCAACTGGGCATACTCTTGGATAGCCTCTTGGTAGCGTTCCAATTCCAGATCAATTTCAGCTAGCCCTAATTGAATGATGGGATCATCAGACAAATGAGCAGCTTCAACTAATTTTTCACGCGCCACATCTGCTAGGCCTTCCATCTGATAGAGATCCGCCTTAACCAAGAGACTCGCCACATACCAGTTAGAATCAGGATCAATTTCTTCTAAATATGCAAAGGCCTCTTCCGTTTGCCCTTCCTCTGCAAGGATGGTTGCCAAACTCAGATATACTTCTGGGTAGGTTTCTGCAAGCTGTTCATAGATTTCTTTTGCATGAGGGTAAAAACCGATACTTTCAAGATATTGACCTAAATCCAATAATTGTGCTTCACTATCTTCTAACAAGGCCTGTTGAAATTGAACTTCTGCCTCTTCTAGCTCTTGCCGATCGAGAGCTTCTACCATTTGTTGACTATGACTCACTGTGTGTTTCCTCTTCTACTTCATTGTGTTCTTCATACAAGCCACTGACGACCTTATACCATTCAAAGATAGCTCCAATCACCACCTTAGCAGACGCATAGACTGGAATTCCAAGGAAAACTCCCCAGATTCCAAACATAGATCCTGATGTCAAGAGCACAAATAAAATGGTAATCGGATGGATATTTAACTGGCTTCCCAAAACCAACGGTGATACAAAACGTCCTTCAATGGTTTGCTCCACTGCAAATACAATCAAGACCTTGATAAACATCTCCGGTCCTGCTACCAAGCCCAATACTAAGGCAGGTAACATGGCTAAGAAACTACCCAAGTAAGGGATCAAATTCAAGATCCCTGCAGAGATCCCTAGTGTCACCGCATAGCGCAAGCCAATGATCTTAAAGAAGATGATGAACATAATGGCGACGACAATAGCTACCGTAATTTGCCCTCGAACGTAGTTGGAGAGTTGAGTGTTGACATCTGAGAGAACCTGTTCAGCCGATTTACGAATCTTAGTCGGTAAGAAGCGAACAATGTGGCCCTTTAAATTTTTTCCATCTCGAAGAAGATAAAAGACAATAAAAGGCATGATGATCAAGGCAACAATAACTTGCGAAGCCACTCCGATCAAGTTGCTGACCCAATTGACAGCCCGCCCAGAGATCGAACTGGCCCAAGAAGTAATGTTTGCAGACAATTCCTTGGTGATCTCATCTAATTGGGGTTTGATATCAGAGGAGACGCGATTATCTAGAAAATCATCGATGGTTGCATTGGCCTTTTCCAAATAAGTTGGCAGGTTATGAAAGAAACTCACCACTTGTCGTTGGACGGATGGAATCACTACAGCTAGACCCCAAATTAAAAGCACTGCAATCAAGAAAAAGACGAAGGAAATTGCAAAAATCCGCTTGAGTCCTTTTCTTTCAAGAAAGTCAACAATGGGGTTAAGCAGGTAATAGAGCAAACCAGAAATAATGACAGGCAGCATGACTGCTCCTGCAAACTCAAAAATAGGAATAAAAATAAAGGTGATTTTACTCAAAACCAAAAGGTTCAAGCCCAACAGCAAGGTAACTAAAAATACGGTAATGGCCTTGTTGTCTAAAAACCATCTAAAAAACCAGGACAAACTAAACTGTTTTTCTTTATTATCCACAGAGAACTCCTTTTCATTTCAATCTGTTTCTATTTTAGCATTTTTTGAGCTTGAAGTTACGAAAAAACTAGCAAAATAAAAAAGAAAGGCCCTCCCCTTTTCAACTAGCAATTGCCTTCCAATAGGACCTTTGATATAATAAACCTAACAAATCATACGAGGTGTCCTATGTCTCAAACCATTTATTTCGGTACCTATACCAAAAAAGAATCCAAAGGAATTTACAAGGCACAATTTGACCCTGAAACAGGGACATTGAGCCATCTTGAACTAGTGGCAGCTGAGCCCAATCCAACCTATATCGCTTTTTCTGAAAAAGGCAACCTCTACAGTGTCGGAGCTGAAGAGGGAAAAGGAGGAATCGCAAGTTTTACAGCTGATTTTCAGCCGCTCAATCACGTTGTTGAAGAGGGAGCACCACTCTGCTATGTCTCTGTCGATGACAAGCGTCAACTGGTCTATGGAGCCAACTATCACAAAGGCCAAGTTCTCGTATATCAGCTAGAGGCAGATGGGCGTTTATCCTTTGTCGATCAAGACACCCACCAAGGAAGTGGTCCTCATGCCAATCAAGCAAGTCCACATACCCACTATGCAGACCTTACACCAGATCAGTACCTGATCACGTGTGACCTAGGAACAGATAGTTTGCATGTCTATGATGTTAGCGAGGAAGGAAATCTAACCCTGATCAATCAGTATCAAACAGCCCCAGGGGCAGGACCTCGTCACCTGGTCTTTCATCCTCACTATAAGACTGCTTATCTCATCAATGAATTAAATGCTACGATCGATGTACTCTTTTATGACGGTATGGGTGAATTCGAACACTTCCAAACTGTTTCCACACTTCCATCAGACTACGATGGTCAAAAATGGGCTTCTGCGATCAAGCTCTCAGCTGATGGAAAATTCCTCTATGCATCTAACCGTGCTCACAATTCCATTGCTGTCTTCAAAGTTGTGGCTGATGGTAGCCTAGAACTGATTGAAATTGTTCCAACTCAAGGGCTCAATCCACGTGATTTCACACTTAGTCCTGATCAAAACCACCTAATCGCAGCCCATCAAGATTCACCTAATGCCACCGTCTTCAAGCGGGATCCTGCTAGCGGAAAATTGACCCTTCTATCTGACGACTTCTATGTTCCAGAGGCCGTTTGTACGGTTTTTCATTAAGTCGTTTTAGTTGTCAAACCTCTAAAAAAATGATTAAATAGATGAGAAAAAGGCGCGAGCCTGACTTCACAACTTATATTTTAGGAGACCCTAACATGAATCCATTGGACTTATTTAACCAAGTTAAAGAGATGATCGAAAAGAAAGATTTCGACGCTGCAAAGAAATTTGTTGATGACAACAAAGATAACCTCGGTGACTACCTTGAACAAGCCAAAGGGCTTGTATCTGGAAATGAAATGGTCAGCGGTGCCTTGGACAAAATCAAAGGCTTGTTCTAATAAGACGACTCCTCAACGCTGTAGTTGAGGAGTTTTTGTTTGGCTCGATAACAAAAAAATCCTTGAGAAAACTCAAGGATCTTTTTAGTCTAGTAAACTAGATTATTTCTTAAGGTTGTAGAATGATTTCAATCCACGGTATTCAGCTACTTCACCAAGTTGATCTTCGATACGAAGCAATTGGTTGTATTTAGCGATACGGTCTGTACGTGAAAGTGAACCAGTCTTGATTTGTCCTGCGTTTGTTGCAACTGCGATGTCAGCGATTGTTGAATCTTCAGTTTCACCTGAACGGTGTGATACAACGGCAGTGTAACCAGCTTCTTTCGCCATTTCGATAGCATCGAATGTTTCAGTAAGAGTACCAATTTGGTTAACTTTGATAAGGATAGAGTTAGCACATTTTTCTTCGATACCACGTGAAAGGTAGTCAGTGTTTGTTACGAAGAAGTCGTCACCAACCAATTGAACTTTACCACCAAGACGTTCAGTAAGAGCTTTCCAACCGTCCCAGTCGTTTTCGTCCATACCATCTTCGATAGTGATGATTGGGTATTTGTTTACCAATTCTTCAAGGTAGTCGATTTGTTCAGCAGCAGTGCGGACAGCAGCTCCTTCACCTTCGAATTTAGTGTAATCGTAAACTTTGCGTTCTTTATCGTAGAATTCTGATGATGCACAGTCAAATCCGATAAATACGTCTTTACCTGGAACATAACCAGCAGCTTCGATAGCAGCGATGATAGTTTCTACACCATCTTCAGTTCCGTCGAAACGAGGAGCAAATCCACCTTCGTCACCAACGGCTGTTTCAAGACCACGACCTTTAAGGATTTTCTTAAGTGCGTGGAAGATTTCAGCACCCCAACGAAGAGCTTCTTTGAATGTAGGTGCACCAGCAGGTACGATCATGAATTCTTGGAAAGCGATTGGAGCATCTGAGTGAGATCCACCATTGATGATGTTCATCATTGGAGTTGGAAGAACTTTAGTGTTGAATCCACCAAGGTAGCTGTAAAGTGGGATTTCAAGGTAGTCAGCAGCAGCACGAGCTACAGCGATAGACACACCAAGGATTGCGTTTGCTCCCAATTTACCTTTGTTAGGAGTACCGTCAAGAGCGATCATAGCACGGTCGATAGCTTGTTGATCACGTACATCATAGCCGATGATTGCTTCAGCAATAATGTTGTTTACGTTGTCAACAGCTTTTTGAGTACCAAGACCACCGTAACGAGATTTGTCACCGTCACGAAGTTCAACTGCTTCGTGTTCACCAGTAGAAGCTCCTGATGGAACCATACCACGTCCATGAGCACCTGATTCAGTATATACTTCTACTTCAAGTGTTGGGTTACCGCGTGAGTCTAGGACTTCGCGAGCGTAAACATCAGTAATAATTGACATTTCTTACTCTCCTTATTGAGTTATATTTTTTACTCCTCTATCATATCGTAATTAGGCTATTTTTTCAAGAAAAAACAAGGAAATCTACGAAAATTGAGAAGTTTTTAACAAGAAAACGGTTCCACTATCTTATTTTCTGCCATTTCCCCTCCTTATTTAATTTTTTAGCATTCTTCTACTCTTCTGCTGCGCTTTATGCTATACTAAGCTTATGACAGATATTAATAAAACGATTTTAGAAAAAGCTGCTGGTCCTACTCGGTTCAATCCGGATGAACAGCGTCGATTTTTGGAGACATATGAGGAGCGTGTGATTGCATCATGTACCTTGGAGGAGGCAAGGGACAATCTCTATTTGGAGCACTATTCTTCAATTCTTACGAACATTTCAGAACGCTTTGAACCTGTACTGGTCAAGATTTCGCCTGCCTTGGATGAAAGCAGCCAACTTCAATATTTGAAAAAAACCAAGGATCTTGGACTTGTGGCAAGCATCGTTTCGGATGACTGTCGTCATTCTCCCTTTGGTCTCATCATCCATACTGACCACCCATCTGGAATTTCACCAACAGACATGAATCTCCAGTATCCAAATTTATTTGAAAAGAAAGAAGAGACTGCCAGTCCAGAAAAGAAATCATTTTGGAAACGTCTCTTTAGCTAAAGAAAAACCAATGGAAGGGAACATCTCCTTTCCATTGGTTTTTTAGTTTGCTTTTATTTTTAAAAGGTTCCCAATATTTCGAGCGCAGCAAATTAGATTTCTTTCAGCGTGAGCAAGTGCATCTGCTACCTCACAAGGACCAGGTACGATAGAGAAGGCAGCTTCAATGTGATGACTAGGAAAAGCAGGCAAATCCTCCGCTAAGCTACCACAAATAGCAAGCACCGGGATCTTCTCTGGTGTTCGTTTGGCTACTCCGACAGGAGCTTTTCCAGAAAGAGATTGGAGATCCATCCTACCTTCCCCGACCACGACCAGATCAGCTTTTTGTACTTTGTGATCAAAGTCAATCAAATCAAGACTTTTTTCAATTCCTGATGAAATCTGACCTCCCGCAAAAGCGACCAAGCCAGCAGCCATGCCACCTCCAGCTCCGGCGCCAGGCATAGACAAAATTCGTGCATCAGCTAGCTGGTAAAAATCCTGCATGGCCTGATCAACAGCTGGAAATAGAAGGGGATTCAAACCCTTTTGCCCGCCAAAGATATAGGTTGCTCCTTGACTGCCACAGAGAGGATTGGTGACATCCGTTAAGACCAGGAGCTCGATGTCTTGTAAAGCATTTGGAACCGCACTGGTATCTATTCTATCCACACGACCGATCGAAGCACCTACAGGACGAAGCAGATGACCTTGGTCATCATAGAAGGCTACCCCTAGTCCGGCTGCCATCCCAATCCCACCATCATTGGTCGCTGAACCACCAATTCCCACACAGATCGTTTTAACCCCTTGGTCAACCAATTGCAAAATCAGTTCACCAATTCCTCGTGTCTCTAGTTCTAGTGGATTGCGTTTTTCAGCTGGGATAGAGCCTAAGCCAACAAGAGAGGCCATCTCAAAAAATGCCATCTCATCTTTTTGGTAGTAAGCCATTGAAACAGGCTGTCCAAATGGTCCGGTTACTTGCGTTTGGTACTCAGTTACATCTAGAACACCAGCTAGGGTTTCCATGGTTCCTTCGCCACCATCCCCTATGGGAAGGAGGTCAAAAGTTGCATCTGGTAGAGCCTCTTGAAATCCTTTTTTTAAGGCTTCTGCTACTTGTTTGGCGGATAAGGATTCTTTAAAAGAATCCGGTGCTAGTAGGATATGCATGCTGTTTCCTTTCTATGCTGGTCTAGAATTTCAAGAACAAGGCTTAGATCGCTCGTTTCAATACGGTATGGAGCTCGTTCGGCTACGATTGGCTTTGCCATAAAGGCAATCCCGATTCCGGCTGTTTCAATCATGGGAAGATCATTGGCACCATCTCCCATAGCAATCGTCTGACTTCGTGGAATATGATTTTCTCTCGCCCATGTCAGGAGGTTGTCTTTTTTTCTTTCAGGGGTCACAATCTCTCCGAGCACTTTCCCTGTCAGACGGCCATCAAAAGTCTGCAAACGATTAGCACGAACCAGATCAATTCCTAAAGACCTCGCGATAGGATCGATGACTTCATGAAATCCCCCTGAAACAAGGCCAACCTTGTAACCTCTTTGATGAAGTTCCGTGATTAAGGTCTTAGCTCCCGGTGTAACGTCCATCTGCTCTATAATTTTCGGAAAGATAGATGTCTCCAAACCTTTCAATAAAGCGACACGCGCCTGTAAAGATGCTGCAAAATCCAGCTCTCCATTCATTGCTTGTGCTGTTATCTCTGCTACTTTTTCTCCCACGCCAGCTTCTTGAGCTAGTAGATCAATCCCTTCCTGTCGGATCAAGGTTCCATCTACATCCATAACGAGGAGACCGGTTACTTCTTTCATCGCTTTCCTTTCTTATTTCTCCCTTACTATACAAAAATAGGGTTTAAATTTCAAGTTTCAATGATCATTTGAAGATAAAAAAACGACCTCCTAAGAAGTCGTTTTTTTGTTATTAGAAGCGAATTTGCTCCCGAGTTTTTTCATACGAAGTAACAAAGCGATCGGTCACTCCAGCTTCTACCATCTCCAAAGCATCTGAGATGACTTTGAAGGAAGCCGCATAGTCATATTCTCTTTCGAAAATATAAAGGGATTCATCAAAAGCTGCTTGCACATGATCATCAAATGAACGGTAACGGTTTGAGTATTGCAACAACTGCTCCGTTAAAGTAGCATTTTGTACAATTCGATACGTCGCTTCTTCCAATTCATTCATATCATTTGTCAAAATATCTAACAAACGATTGGTTGATTCGATGTTGATTTTATCCCCTTCCAACTCATCCATCAAAGCCTCTGTATTGTTGCTTGCTGTGAAGAATAATTCCAAGAATTCTTGAGGGATTCCTGGCAAGTTTCGCTTGTCCATATAGCGTTTAATGGCATGCAAACGGTTGGCATAGATATTGACTTTTTGGCGAGCATTGGCATCGTCTTTTTCAATTTTTGAAAGGGAATCACTTAAGCTGATTTGCTCATCTTCGATTTCTTTCAAGCGAGCCTCAATAGCTTCTAACTCTTCTTCTACGATAGAATAAGCTTTTTGTGTTTCAGATGAATCTTTCAAGGCATCTTCTACCACATTTTCTTGTGAAGATAGCTCAGCTTCTAACTCTTTTAATTGTTGACTGAAAGCTTCATTCAAGACGAATGTTTTACCAAGGCGTTCCACTTCTGCTGCAAGGTTGCTATTGTTATCTTTTGCGTGTTTCAAATAGCCAGGCAGTTGTTTCACTAACTTCTTCACGACTTTTTGTGATTCGATTTCACGAGTAAAGATGTGATACAATGCATCGATTTCCTCTTGAATTTGCTCATTTTCGTAAATAGCATTGTCCAATTCAAGCGCGGATACATTTGCCATATTGTTCTTCAAGGAAGCATGCAACTGTTGGAAACGAGATTCAATATCTGTTTCAGTGAAGTGGTAGCCAGATTCCAAAAGCTTGCGGTAGCCACTTTCCAAATCCTCTAATTGGTCTGGAAGTTTTGACTGAAGAGCGGTGACAATTTCTGGCACTCGCTCAACAATTTGTTTTAAGGCCACAATATGATTCTCAGCTGTATCAAGGATTTCAGCTGCTTCAACAGGGTCACCTGAAGAATTCAAGGTGACAAATTGTGAAAACTCAGATTGAATATTTCCAATTTGCTTTTCAATTTCAGGAAGTGCACTGCCATAACGATCTGGATCTGAAGTGACTTCTTTTTGAAGTTCTTCAAACATATCTAAGGCATGAACCACACGTCCGCTATTTTTTTGTTCTTGCTCTTCAAGATCTGATAGGGCTTGGCGAATCGCTTTGATATCTTCGTCGATCAACTGGATCTGACTTTCGATATTGTCAATAGCTTGTTTAGCCTTCATGAAACGGAAAGAATTATTGTAGCCTTCCGCCTCAAACAGATTGTTTTCAATATCAGCAAATGAATTTAAGGATAAATCTACCCATTTTTGATTCCATTCACGAAATGCAATTTGACTTTGACCAATCAAATGCATGTTTTTTACGGCCTCAACTTCATCGTTGACCGGAAGGTTATATAACTTTTCTTTTCGTTCTTCCAGCGCTGCCAGTAAGGCCTCGTTTCGTTTTCTCAAAATGACTGCAACCACATATCCTACAATCAAGATAAGGGCGACAATAAAGATGAGAACAATTAGTCCACTAGACATATAAAAACTCCTTCATCGTATTACTTGAACGTAATCCTAGTAATTATACCATAAAATATCCATTAATGGGAAGCGTTCGTTGAATTTTATACATCGAGTGTACTATATTCAGCGTTTTCTTCGATAAATTCCCGACGTGGTTCCACGCGGTCCCCCATCAACATATCAAATATCTTATCTGCTTCCGCAGCATCGTCTACTGATACCCGTGCCATCAAGCGGTGTTCGGGGTCCATGGTTGTTTCCCATAATTGGTGATCATCCATTTCCCCAAGACCTTTGTAGCGTTGGATGGTTGGTTTTGAGCGACCTTCTGAATAGCGTTCCAAGGCTGCAGCTAATTCTGCTTCTTGGTTGGCACCAGGTTGGATATATTCTTTGATCTCGCTACCGACTTTGACCCCATAGATTGGTGGTTGCGCAATATAAACATATCCCGCTTCCAAGACTGGTTTCATATAGCGATAGATCAAGGTCAACAGAAGGGTTCGAATATGTGCGCCATCGACATCGGCATCAGTCATGATGACTAATTTTTGATAACGCGCTTTTGTGACATCAAATTCAGCACCAAATCCAGTTCCCATAGCAGTAAATAAACTACGGATCTCTTCATTGGCTAGAATTTTATCCATACTTGCTTTTTCAACGTTCAAGATCTTACCACGGATTGGGAGAATCGCTTGGAATTCCCGATTTCGACCAGATTTTGCAGATCCTCCGGCTGAATCCCCTTCGACGATAAAGAGTTCTGTTTCTTGTGGATTGTTTGAAGAACAATCTGCCAATTTACCAGGTAGGTTGGAAATCTCAAGCCCTGATTTCTTACGGGTCACCTCACGCGCTCGCTTAGCAGCCACCCGAGCTTTCGCCGCTAAAATCCCTTTTTCGACGATTTTCTTAGCAATTTGCGGATTTTCCAAAAGGAAATCAGAAAAGGCATCACTAAAGAGTCGATTGGTAATCTTAACAACTTCTGAATTTCCAAGTTTGGTCTTGGTTTGTCCTTCAAACTGTGGATTTGGATGTTTAACCGAGATCACTGCTGTTAAGCCTTCTCGAACATCTTCCCCAGTTAGATTGTCTTCGTTTTCTTTTAAGAGTTTATTTTTCTTAGCGTAATCATTGATCACACGAGTGAGAGCTGTACGGAAGCCCTGTTCATGCGTCCCACCTTCATGGGTATGAATGTTATTCGCAAAACTCATGACCGTCTCATGGTAGCCTGTGGTATATTGCATAGCCACTTCAACGGTAATATCATCCATTTCTCCATCTGTGTAGATGGGTTTTTCAAAGATGACATCTTTGTTCTCATTGATGTACTCGACGTAACTAGAGATCCCACCTTCGTAGTGGTAATGCTTTTCTTGCTCTAAGCCTTCTCGCTTATCCGTCAAAGAAATACGCAAGCCACGATTCAAAAAGGCTAATTCTTGAATCCGTTTATTTAATTTGTCAAAATCATACTCGGTGGTTTCTGTGAAGATTTCTGGGTCTGGAATAAAGTGGACGGTTGTCCCTGTCCGATCTGTCTCCCCGATGACTTTCAAATCATCCACAACGTGTCCACGTCGATACTCTTGGTAATGGATACTGCCATTTTTATATACGCGAACATCGAGGGATGTGGAGAGGGCATTCACAACGGATGATCCTACCCCGTGAAGACCACCAGAAACCTTGTAGCCGCCTCCGCCGAATTTTCCTCCTGCGTGAAGTACGGTAAAGACAGTTTCGACGGCAGGTCGACCTGTCTTTTCTTGGATATCCACTGGGATCCCACGACCATCATCGACAACCGTGATCGAATTATCTGCTTCAATGAAAACTTCAATATGGCTAGCAAAACCAGCTAAGGCTTCGTCAATCGAGTTATCCACGATTTCCCAGACCAGATGATGAAGACCTTCTTTTGAGGTAGATCCAATATACATCCCCGGACGCATCCGAACGGCCTCTAGTCCTTCCAAGACCTGAATCTGACTGGCATCATATTCTTGTGCTTGATTTTCTTGCTGTTTATCCTCTGTCATAATTTCCCTTTTCTATTCAAATATAAACTGGTGTAAGCGTGGCATGGAATCAAATAAATAGGTCGAAAGCCCTGCAGCCTTCCCAGCTTCTATATCGATCGGACGATCTCCGATGACCAGACCGTCTTGAATGCCATATTTTTCCTTCAAATAAAGCATAGAGGCTGGGTCTGGTTTTCGAGGAAAGCCCTCGTCTGCTGTTACAATCTCCGTAAAGTAGGGTGCAATGCCTGTCTGTTCAATAAGGGTCAAAACTTGGCGATCCCGATGAGATACCAAAAAATGGCGTCCTCCATGTACTTGGATCTCTTCTAGTAACTCTTTTGCTCCCTCAAATAAGACCGGCTCTTGCAAGCCCAAGGCTTCTTTTTTCTTGTATTCCGTACGAAAATTGGAAATATGAGGGGCAAAGGTTTGAATTGCATCCTGTGTTGAGATTTTTAATGCTGCATAAACAGAATCATGATCGGCTTGGATGTGAAAGTCCTTCAATGTCGCTACAAAGGCATTTGTGGACGTTTCGTAATTATCCAATAGCGTCCCACCAAGATCCCATATAAAATCATGATAATTCATAGTCAATATTATACCACAAATGGACAAAAAAAATAAGCTAAAACCCTCATTTAGGGGGGATTTTAGCCATTTTTTACGGTCATTTCATTTTAAATCATAGAGAAGTCATTTTCCGTCATAGAATGTAAACTTTCACCAGAAAATATGGTGTCCAAAAGAGCAATTTTAAGCATCTCCAAAGACATCTTGATAGAGCATTCCTTGACGAAGACTTTGGGCATCTCCTCCAAATTGCTCTACCAAGGCATAGGCTAAGGCTAGGGCTGTTGAAGGACCACGACTGGTGAGAAGATTACCATCTTTCACCACTGTTTCTTTCTGATAATGGCCATCTTGAATCTCTTCTTCAAAGCCATCGTAACACGTATAGTGTTTATCTTTTAAGAGACCTGCACGCGCCAAAACAATGGGGGCAGCACAAATTGCAGAGATGGTTTTTCCTTTGCCACTTTCTTCCTGAAGGGCTGTGATCAATTCTGCATTGTCCCTCAAATTCGCTGCTCCTGGCATCCCACCTGGTAAGAAGATTCCATCATAATCTGAAAGATCTCCACTCCAAAGGCGATCTACTTCCACTGTAATTTGGTGAGAACCTGTGACTGTTTCTTCCATGCCAATGAGGTCGCAGTCAATCCCAGCACGTCTCAAAACATCGACAATGGTCAAGGCTTCAATTTCTTCAAAACCGTTTGCTAAAATCGTTGCTACTTTTTTCATTTTCATTCCTTCTTTCTAACTATTGCGCCTTTTTAAGGACTACTTTTTTACGGATTGGAACCTCTTCTTCTGGTCCTTTCTTTTTACTACTATGATTATATATTGAGAGTACTAGGCCAATACCAATCAGATTACTAATAATAGAGGAACCTCCTTGTGAGATAAAGGGGAGAGGAATCCCCGTCAAGGGGAGAAGGCCCGTTACCGCTCCGACATTTTCAAAAATATGAAAGACCAGCATCATAATAAATCCAATGGAAATATAGGTATAAAATTGGTTGTTGGACTGGAGGGTGATTTTTAAAATACGGTAAATCAGGGTCACATATAAAATCAACAGCACCAGAGCTCCAACAAAGCCAAAGTCTTCTGCGACGACTGTAAAAATCATATCACTTTCCCTTACGGGAACCAATAAATTAGATACATTAAATCCTTGACCAAAGAGTCCACCACTGGCAATGGCTAGCTGTCCTTGCGCCTGCTGGTAGGTGGTTGTTTGTGCATAGTCAAAAGGATTTAACCAGGCTAAAATACGGTTCATTTGGTAGGTTGGCATCCCTACTTGCTGGTGCAGAAAAGCCCGACCCCCTTCTGATAGAAAGAGAAAGAGAAAGCCTGCTAACCCACCTGCCAGAAGCAAGATGACCGGCAAGATTATTTTCCAAGAAACTCCTGAAACGAGCACTAAGCCCGCAAAGATGGCCAAGAATACTAAGGCCGTTCCCAAGTCCTGCTGGAGGGCCAATAAGGCAAAGACCGGAATTGTATAGATGGTCAACTCTAGAATTAAAAACCAATCTTGTCGTAACAATCGCTCACGCCCCTTATTTCTTTGTAAAAATCGAACAATAGAACGTGACAGCATCAGGATGAAGGGAATCTTCATAAATTCTGAAGGCTGAAATAAGGTGATGTTTCCATAAGCTACCCAGTTTTTTGCACCTGTTGAAGCCACCAAGTTTGGATTATAAAAAACAAGAGGAAGAACCATCAAGGCCAAGCCTAGTAGGTAAAGAAAGGGAGTGATTTTCCAAAGAAATTTCGTACTAAAAATCGTCACAATCAGGCAAATGATACATCCCACACCAATCCAGGCTAATTGCTGCCCCAAAAAAGGCCACACCATTTGGGGATAATCATGAGAAACTGCCACATAAACGGATAAGATCCCTATTATAAGTAGGGTGAAGACAATTCCAATGATCGAATAATCCAGGTGGATCGTCCAAAAATGATGTTTCTTCATTCACGTTCCTTTCTGTGAGAATCATCAAATTAATTAATAGAACAACATCTGTAGAATCAAGCTAGATCCTGCCACACAGAACCAAGCAATCAAACCTACCAGAAGGGGGGCTGCTCCTGCCGCACGGAACTGTTTCCAAGAAACCTTGCTTCCGATTCCAACCAAGGCCATGGCCATAAAGAGGTGAGAAAGGTCATTTAGGTAAGGTAGGACCACTTTAGGTACCAGGCCAATAGAAGAAAGAATGGAAGCCACAATAAACCAGATAATAAACCAAGGAATAATTTTCTTTAACATTCCTTTGTTTCTTCCTTGTTGTTTACTCCGATACCATTTTAAACCGATCAAGCCCAAACAAACTGGTACAATCATCAGGGCGCGTGTTAACTTAACAATTGTAGCCATTTGCCCCGCTGCTTTACTGTAAGAAAATGCTGCTGCTACAACAGATGACGTATCGTTAATGGCTGTTCCTGACCAGAGGCCAAATTGGAAATTAGACATATGCCATAAATGCCCTAATACTGGAAAGATAAAGACAGCCAAAATGTTGAAGAAGAAAATAGTTGACATAGATAGGGCAATTTCCTCTTCGTCTGCTTCAATGATCGGCGCTGCTGCTGCAATAGCAGATCCACCACAAATAGCTGTACCAAACCCAATTAAGGTCCGTAGATGAGATTTCAGGTGGAAGACTCTCCCAAAAATAATAGCTGCAAGAAAGGCAACGGTTATCGTTGGCAGACTAATCTTTAAAGAAGACAAACCTGTAGAGGCAACTGTCGCAATGGGCAAGCTAAATCCCATGAAGATAATCGAATACTGCAACAATTTCTTACCGGACCAGTTCAAGCCTGGTCGTGAATTCTCCGGCAAATCCACAAATTCATTAAGGACAATTCCTAAAATTAAGGCAAAAACACTGGAGCCAATAATGGGAAAGAAAGTTCCCAACAACATAGCACAAAGTGCCAGTACAAATGCAATTGCAAGTCCAAATCCTTTATTTTTCATTTTCTCAATTCCTTTCAAAAAAGTCAGCTGCTTGCTCAACAAGCCGCTCTCTCACTGTCGTGTGAAGGGGCAACACTTGTTGCAAACCATCCAAAATTTGTTTTCCATATCGCTTGGTTACCACCCGCTGATCTAATAAAAGCACCAAAGATTCCTGATCTTGAAAACGGCTGGTTCTCCCAATAGCCTGTTTTAGCCTTAAAATCGCGACTGGAAGACTATAGTCGTAAAAGGGATTTTTCCCCTGTTCTCTGAGTTTTGTATTCAGCTTTTGAACCATATAATCTTTAGGATTGTCAAAAGGAAGGCGCGTGATGATTTGAATCACTTCTTTTTGTTGGGAGAAATCGACTCCCTCCCAGAAGCTTCCTGTTCCCAATAAAATGGAGCTTTCTCCTCGGTCAAATCGTCGCTTAATATTGGCTGCATCCCCATTTCGATACTGGGCCAAGTGAGGAAACTTCAATGCGTTTGACGTCTCCAGTAACAATTCTTTTGAAGTAAACAAAAGAAAAATTGGCTTTCGTAAAGGAAGGAGTTCACCGACGAGCTGACAAATCTCCCCTGCGTATTCCACTGAAGATAAAGAAACGACATCTGGAAAATCTATCGGCACCAATAATTCCTGGTGTTGTTTGACTGTTATTGGCACCCGGTAGATCTGCTGCTCTTTGTATCCCAAAAGGGCAGGTAAATGCACCTTTTTGCTGATCGCGATCGTCGCTGATACAAAGAGCACGGGCACTTCTTCAGGAACAAACTCCTTAAAGGATAGCAAGTCCTCAACTCCTCCGTGGAGACGAAGAATCTGGTGGCTTTCGACCACTTCCTTGTCCATCCAAAAGGTTTGGTAGCGCTCATCAAACAATTCCCTTAGATTCTCTAATGATTCGTTTTTTAATTCTGAGACATCCTGTCGAATTTTTGCCACTGTTTGATCTGATAAGATCGCTGTTTTTCCTTGTACAACTTCCTTAGAGCAGGCATTTAATTCAAATTGAATACTTTCCAGCAAACGCCGTTGCAGAAGATCTTTTTCCTCTTCGATGGCGTGTTGCAAGCTTAGAAGAAGAGATTGCAAGGTTTCTTCTCTCTGTGAAAACTGCTCCAAAGCAAAGAAGAGTTTTTGCGCTTCATCCACAACCAGAACAGATTCTTGAAGTAGACTCTTATCATCTTCTAGACGAGTTAACAGATAGGCATGATTGGTCAGAATTACCCGGCTGGTTTTCACTTTTTCCTGGCCGAGGCGCCAAAAATCTTCTTGATAAAAAAGCGAACGTTTCGACAATTGGCCATCGTGGCAAATGTCAGCTACAAAATGAAGATGACGATAGAGTTGACCAATTTCACTGAGCTCTCCCGTTTCCGTCATCGTCAGCCAAACCAACAGTTGCATTTTAAAGCGTCGGATCATCCCATTATCTGACTCACTCTGTAAGGCCTCATAAAATTTATCGAGTTGGATGTAATCCTTGGGACTTTTCAGGCTATGAAAGGGAATTTGGAAAAGATCTTGGATAGTCTTTCCTTCCTTCTTCATAATTTGATCCTGAAGAATTTTAGTCGGAACACTGACAAGAATGCGCTTGGATGTTTTCGCCAAAAGCGTTAATAGATAGGCATAGGTCTTCCCAATACCCGTTGGCGCTTCAATAAAACTCGGAAGTGGCTGTTGCAAACTGTCCTCGATATAGGCAACAAATTCTCTCTGCTCCGGATAAGCCTCCATTCCCAACAGCTGCATATTGAGTTCAAACTGTTCAGACAAATGACGACTTTCTAAAAACTGCTGTGGCTTTCGCAGATAGAGACCATGAACCTCTACTAAATGAGCTGGTAAAAAAAGGCTACTGTCTTCAAGCGCATCTTCTATTAAGAGTCGTGATTCATAAATCAAACAATCTGCCATCGAAAGAAGTTTTTCGATCAATCCCCTTGGTAAACTAGCAATTTTCTCTCTCAATTTCAACAGCAGCTGGGCTGTTGCCATAGCATCCGCTAAAGCGGAGTGAGCATGGTGTAACTCAATTTCCAGTTCAGCTGCAAGCGCTCCTAAATTGTAGCGTTCTAAAGTCGGATAGAAAATTTGAGACAATTCAACCGTATCAATCCGAGGAGTCGTTAGCTCAAATCCTTCCCAAAAGAGGGCTTCTGCTAATAAATTCGCATCAAATTTGACATTATGGGCCACAAAGACGGCATCTTCTATTAATTCAAAAATTTCTTTTGCCACTTGTGCAAACTCTGGTGCTTTTTTCAAGCGAGCATCTGTCAGGCCAGTCAATTGTTTGATATGCTCATCCAATCGTTCATGGGGATTCACATCCGTCTCATAGGATTGCATAATCCTCCCATCTTCGATGATGACAATCCCAACCTGAATGATCTTAGCATTGCTTCCAGCACTGGTCGCTTCCAGATCCACAATGGCATATTTCCGTTTCTGTCTTGTCATAATACTTAAAATTATATCACGTTTGAGCAAGCTCTGCAGATTTTTTTCTCCTTTCAGGCTGACTTCAATCCTGTTATTTTCCTTACAATTTGATACACTATTCTAGAAAGGAGTCCTTATGAAAATCTATCGTACTGTTAATCCTATAGCTTATGAAAACACCTACTACCTTGAAAATGATCACTCCCTCATTCTTGTCGATCCAGGTAGCGACTGGGCGACTATTCAAAAACAATTGGATCGCATCGGAAAACCAATCGTAGCAATTCTTTTAACCCATACGCATTATGATCACATTATGAGTCTTGAAAAGGTTCGTCAGACCTATCATTTCCCACCTGTTTATGTCCATCCAGCAGAAGCCAGTTGGTTGTCTTCTCCTGTCGATAATTTATCTGGTTTGGATCGTCATGCGGATTTAGAAGATGTTGTATGCAAGGAGGCCGACTTCCTTTATGACATTCGCTCCGATTACCAAATAGCTGATTTCCACTTTTATGTTCTGGAGACACCAGGCCACTCTGCAGGAGGGGTTTCCATCGTCTTTCCTCAGGATCACCTGGTTCTATCTGGTGATGCCCTTTTTCGCGAAACCATTGGACGGACCGATCTTCCAACAGGGAACGCGGCACAGTTGCTTAGCAGTATTAGAGAAGAACTCTTTTCCCTTCCATCTTCCTATACCGTCTATCCTGGTCATGGCCCTGAAACTTCTATTGGTCACGAGAAGATGTTCAATCCCTTCTTTAGACAATCTTAAAGAATCATGTATCCTCCTTCCTGTCCTAATAAAAGGATACAAAAAAAGCAAGTGCGAACTTGCTTTTTTATTATATCTTAAGAAAACGTCTCATGGAGATTGAAGAACCAATCGCCCCAATCAAAATTCCTAATCCAAAGAGGCCACCGACCATGATCGGTACCAAGAGATGAGGGCTATAGAGATACAAGTTTTGATCTGCCAAGTTATTGTTCATAGATGTATAGACAACATTATAAACATAAAAGACCAAAGCTGAAGGAACCAAGGCTCCCAAGAGACCGATCCAAGCACCTTCTAAAAGGAATGGTGCACGAATATAACCATTTTTTGCTCCTACCAGTCGCATAATCTTAATCTCACGACTACGTGAAATGATGGTAATCCGAATGGTATTTGAAATCAAGAAGACTGCGATGAAGATCAATAAAGCTACACCAATCAAGCCCCAGTTTCGGATGAAGGTTCCAAGAGCGAACAAACGTTGGGTATCGACCCCACCATCTTTTACCTCAGAAACTCCTTCAATTTTTTTGGCATCAGCCGAAACTTGCTTTACATATTTAGGAGCCGTTGTCTCTACATAATAAGCATCATAGAGAGGATTGGCATCTCCATCAAAAATCTTCCAGTTGTTCCCAGCCGTTTTGATCAGTTTATCATACTGTTCTTCCTTGCTAGAAAAATCAACCTTGTCGACATGCTTCATGGCTGTCAGAGCATCGTAGACCTTATGGTAGTTTTCATTGGTCACGGTTTGACCGTCTTTTTCAATCTGCTCGCTCTGATCTTGAATATCCTTGCGCATGTATACTACAACCCGCACACTGTTTTGAATATCATCTGAAAGCTTAATGGTATTGGCAATAACTGAAGCGAAAATAGCAACCAAGCTAAGGGTAATCATAACCGAGCTGACCGCTGCAATCGTCATCCAACCATTTCGTTTCAAGCTTTTAAGCGATTCGATTAAGTGTCGGAAAAATCTTCTAATCATCGTATCCGTACTCTCCTTCCGCTTCATCACGCACTACACGACCATTTTCAATCGCGATGACACGGTGACGTAAAGTATTTACAATCTGGCTATTGTGGGTCGCCATCAATACTGTGGTCCCTTGCAGATTAATCCGCTCCAAAAGATTCATGATTTCCCATGAATTATCTGGGTCCAAGTTCCCCGTTGGCTCATCCGCAATCAAGACTTTCGGATTGTTGACGATCGCACGAGCAATCGCAATCCGTTGTTGCTCTCCACCGGACAATTCATTCGGGAATGAGCGGACCTTGTGTTTCAATCCGACAAGATCCAAAACTTCCATAACACGCTTTTTAATATTGCGACGGCGCTCACCGATAACTTGCATTGCGTAGGCAATATTTTCATAAACGGTTTTCTTTGGAAGCAATTTATAATCTTGGAAGACCACTCCCACATTGCGTCGCAACATAGGAATATCGCGTTTTTTGATTTTATCCAAATCAAAATCAGCTACTTTCAAACTTCCTTTATCGTGTTTGACTTCACGGTATAAAAGTCGAATAAAGGTCGACTTCCCTGCACCAGAAGGTCCTACGATGTAGGCAAATTCTCCTGGTTCAATTTGGACAGAGACCCCGCGAAGGGCCGTCGTCCCGTTGTCATACTTTTTGACAACATCTTTCATTTCAATCATTGACATGTAATGAAATTCCTTTCATTCTTTTCTGGTTGATTCCCTCTAGGTTATTGGAGACGCCATTTAAGGTAGGCATCGATAAAGCCATCGATATCTCCATCCATCACCTTGTCCACCTGCGCTACTTCGTAGTTGGTCCGGTGATCCTTAACCATCGTGTAAGGGGTAAAAACATAGGAGCGGATTTGACTTCCCCAGGTGATTTCTTTTTTATCCCCTTTTAGAGAATCCACTTCTGCTGCTTTTTTCTCTTGCTCTAATTGGTAGAGTTTAGCTTGCAACATCTTCATCGCACGATCACGGTTCCCGTATTGGGTCCGATCCACGGTGGACGCCACTACAATCCCTGTCGGAATGTGGGTCAAGCGCACCCCTGTAGAGACCTTGTTGACGTTTTGTCCACCAGCTCCACCAGAGCGGAAGGTGTCCATCTTGATATCATCATCACGAACTTCGACTTCGATGGTATCGTCTAATTCGGGCATGACCTCAACAGATGTAAAGGAGGTATGACGACGTTTAGCGGAGTCAAATGGAGAGATCCGAACCAAACGGTGTACCCCCATTTCAGATTTCAGAAGACCGTATGCATGTGGCCCTTCAAAGGATAGGGTCACAGACTTGATTCCAGCCTCATCTCCAGCCTGATAGTCCAAGACTTCAACTTTAAAGCCGTGGGCATTCCCAAAACGAGTATACATCCGAAGAAGCATGTCGCCCCAGTCCTGAGCTTCTGTTCCTCCTGAACCTGGGTGGATTTCTAAGATGGCATTATTATTGTCATAGGGTTCAGACAATAGCAAGGTCATCTCATAGCTGGTCATACGTTTATCCAGCTCCTCCAACTTCTCGATCAATTCTTCCTTGACCGAATCATCTTCTGCCAAAAAGTCCAGTAAGATTTCTGACTCATCAAAGAGATCCACCATTTGATGGAAATTTTCATAGGTCTGCTTGAGTTCATTTAATTCTTGAGATGTCTTTTGCGCAGCAATGTTATCATCCCAAAAATCAGGTTCTGTCATTTTATTTTCTAAAATGGCAATTTCTTCTTCCAATGCCTCTAAGTCAAAGAGACCCCCTGAAAGAAGCTAATTTTTCACGATTTGCGTCAATTTTTTGACGAATTTCTGAAATGTCCATAAGTACCTCTTTCTATGTATCTAGTCTATTATATCATAACCTTCACTATTTGCCCACCTTCCAATATTGGATCTGCTGGTTGACAACTGCCAAGCCAGCTGATTTTCAGCATTTTTTCTATTCATTTGTAACCTAATTGTTAGAAAAAAAGATGCTCTTATGCTAGACTGGTAGCATGACAACAGTAGCTTTTATGTCCGATTTACATATTGATTCAAACAACTTCGGCAAAGAAGAATTAGAGACTCTGATCACTCTTTTCAAGGACAAAAAAATTCAACATCTCCATATTGCAGGAGATATTGCCAACGGCTTTGAAAAGACGTCACAGGAATTTTTAGACCAACTTCAATGTCACCTTCCAGTGACCTTTAGCCTAGGAAATCATGATATGCTGGGCCTATCAGAAGAAGCCATGAGACCTTTTGAATTTCAAAAAATCTCATTCTCCAATCATACGCTTCTTGCCTTTTCGGGCTGGTATGACTACAGCTTTGTTCCTACTATTTCTCCCCAAAAACATCTCCAAACCAAGAATCTGTTTTGGTTTGACAGACGCCTCCAACGAATGGGATCTGATCCAGCCATTACCCAACGTCTGTTGCAAGAACTGGAACAAGAGCTCATGCGTGTAGACCAACCCCTGATCATCGCCATGCACTTTGTTCCTCATAGTCAGTTTCTCCTGCGCCACCCTTATTTTGAACGCTTTAATGCTTTTCTAGGGAGCCAAGCCTTTCATGAGCTTTTTCGGCAATTCCCTGTCAAAGATGTCATATTTGGACACAGCCACCACAGAATTTCAGATAGGAAAATCGACAATATCACCTATCATGCCAGACCTTTAGGCTATGTCCGAGAATGGGAGCTTTGCAAACAATTTTTCGATGCTTTTCCTGAATATGATTTTCCAAAACGATACGATCCCTACAAACGCTATCGCAGAATCAAAGACCTCCCCGAATTTAAAGCATACAAGAAAAAACAGCTCGCTCATGAATTTTCTCAAACCATGACGATCCTTGAACTATAAAAAAAATTGGCTCCTTCGGAACCAATTTTTTTACTCTTCAGTATCCAAGAGATTTTTTGCAACGATTGCAGCCAGAACACCACCGACAATTGGAGCCAAGATAAAGATCCAAATTTGTTGAAGGGCTGCACCACCAACAAAGAGGGCAGGTGCCAAGCTACGAGCTGGGTTAACAGAAAGTCCTGTAATGTTCAAACCAACAAGAATAATTAAAGTCAAGCTCAAACCGATCACAAGACCAGCGATCTTGCCATTACCTTTGGTAGCTGAAGTCACTGTCATGATGACCAAAATAAAGATAAAGGAAGCAATTACTTCAAACAAGAATCCGCCAAATGGAGTCACACCCTTCGCTAGGGCATTTTCACCAAGACTAGCTGTTGACATACCTGAATTTGACAAGAGGAAGAGTACTGTTGCAGATGCGAGAACCGCACCCACTACTTGCGCTGCAATATAATTAACCAAGTCCTTTGAAGACAAGCGTTTGTTCACAAACATGGCAATCGAAACAGCCGGGTTCAAGTGGGCACCCGAAACAGTCCCAATTGAGTAAGCTGCTGCGACAATAGATAAACCGAATGCCAAGGCAATTCCTAAATGTCCCAGACCTTCTGTTCCATTTCCAAAAACAACTGCGCCAGTCCCGATAAAGACAAGCATAAATGTACCGATTACTTCAGCAAAAAACTTTTTCATAACTAAGTTTCCTTTCTTCAAACTGTTGACTAGTTTATCAAAAATCTACACGTACCTCAAGAAATATGCCCAGTCCATTTTGCCCGCAAAAAAAGCCATCCGGAGATGACTTCTTTTATATTTAAATGGCGTTTTTATCTTTTCCAAGTGCACGTTGAACGGCTTTAACAATCTCAACAAGAACAACAATCAAGAGCGAACCAATCATAACAGCTAACCATTGTGTCAAGCTTAAATGAGACACATGGAAGAGTTTGTTAAATCCAGGGATAATGATGGTCGCCATCAAGAGAACAAAGGCAACTGGAATCGACCAGTTAAAGGTCTTGTTCTTGAAGAGTCCCACTTTAAAGATGGATTGGTAAACCGATTTAACGTTAAAGGCATGGAGCAATTGGATCAAACCAAGAGTTGCAAAGGCCATGGTCAAAGCATCTGCATGGATTTCGGCACGAGTCGCATGTTCTGGAGAGAGTAAGGCCCAGCCATAAACACCAAGAACTAGCATGGTTTGGAAGATTCCTTGATAAAGAATGGCTCCAAAGACCCCACCGTCAAAGAAGTTAGATTTACGTCCACGAGGTTTGTGAGTCATGACACCGGGCTCAGCTGGTTCCACACCAAGAGCGATGGCTGGAAGAGTATCGGTTACCAAATTGATCCAGAGAAGATGCACTGGTTGCAACACATCCCAACCAAAGAGTGTTGCAAAGAAGATGGTGAAGACTTCAGCCATATTGGCGGACAAGAGATACTGAATAGATTTTTGGATATTGGAGAAGACCTTCCGTCCTTCTTCTACCGCTACGATAATAGTGGCGAAGTTATCATCGGCAAGGACCATGTCTGAAGCTCCCTTAGAAACTTCTGTACCTGTAATCCCCATACCGATACCGATGTCAGCTGTCTTAAGTGATGGTGCATCGTTGACCCCGTCACCAGTCATGGCAACAACTTTTCCTTCATTTTGCCAAGCTTTCACGATCCGAACCTTGTGTTCAGGTGATACACGAGCATAAACAGAATATTGCTTGAAGACCTTTTGGAATTCTTCGTCAGAGAGTTCATTCAACTCAGCTCCTGTAAAGACATGGTCTTCTGTATCATTTGGATCGATGATTCCCAGACGTTTAGCAATCGCTTCTGCTGTATCTTGGTGGTCACCCGTGATCATGATTGGACGGATACCCGCTTCCTTAGCAACACGAACCGCTTCAGCTGCTTCTGGACGCTCAGGGTCAATCATACCGACCAAACCAGAGAAGATCAAGTCAGACTCAACAATTTCAGATTCCAAGGTTGGAATTTCCTTGCTTGTCTTATAAGCCATCATCAAGACACGAAGGGCCTGTTTAGCCAAGTCTTTGTTGGTAGCAAGGATAGCTTTCTTATCTTCATCCGTAATAGGACGAACTTCCCCATTAACTTCAATACGCGTCACACGTTTGAGCAATTGGTCAGGAGCCCCCTTAACAGCGATAAAGTATGAACCGTCCGCTTCCTTATGGATAGTTGACATAAGCTTACGGTCTGAGTCAAATGGCAATTCTGCCACACGTGGCTCATCCTTCAGAATTTCGCGAACATCAAAATTGTGATCCAAACCAAACTGTACCAAAGCAGTCTCTGTTGGGTCCCCAATCAACTTGCCAGATGGATCTACCTTGGTATCATTGGCAAAGTTCATGATGCGAAGCGTATTGTTGCTTGTTCCAATTTCGGTTGCTGCACTTTGTAATTGACCGTTGGTATAGACTTTTTCAACCGTCATTTGGTTCATGGTCAAAGTACCTGTTTTATCAGATGCGATGATTTCTGTTGAACCAAGTGTTTCAACCGCTGGCAATTTACGAACAATCGAATTGCGTTTGGCAAGGGTTGTTGTTCCCAAAGAAAGAACGATGGTTACAATGGCAGGAAGTCCTTCTGGAATCGCCGCAACCGCAAGGGCAACAGCTACCATCAAGCCTTCCAATGGATGTTCCCCACGAACGAAGACACCAACTAAGAAAGTAATGACCGCAATCACAACAATTAAGTAAGTCAAGGCTTTAGATAATTGTTCCAAGCTTTGCTTCAATGGTGTTTCAGTCTCATCGGCATTAGCCAACATATCTGCAATCTTACCAACTTCTGTATACATACCAGTGTTTGTTACGACACCAATACCACGACCATAAGTTACATTTGAGTTTTGGTAACCCATATTAACGCGGTCCCCAATACCAGCATCTGCTTCAACAAGTCCTGTCACATCTTTTTCAACTGGCACAGACTCCCCTGTAAGAGCTGCTTCTTCAATTTTAAGAGAAGCTGCTTCAAACAAACGCATATCTGCAGGCACGACATCTCCCGCTTCAAGCAAGACGATATCTCCGGGTACCAATTCTTTTGAGTCAATCTCAATAACATGGCCATCACGACGAACACGAGCCATGGGGCTAGACATATTTTTCAGAGCTTCAATGGCTGCTTCTGCTTGCCCTTCTTGGTAAACCCCAAAGGCAGCATTCAAGACAACAACGGCCAAGATGATCATGGCATCCGTTAGACCGTCCATTCCTTCTGTAATCACAGAAAGTGCCGCTGCCACAAGCAAGATGATAATCATCAAATCCTTAAATTGATCAAGGAATTTAGCTAGTAGGCTACGTTTTTCACCCTCTTCCAACTCATTACGACCATAATTCGCTAAGCGTTCTTGAGCCTGGGCGGTTGACAAACCTTCGACAGATGAGTCCAAGTTCTTTAGGACTTCCTCAGAAGATTGCGTGTAAAACAAATCTTTATTTTGTTCTTTTGACAAAACAGTCTCCTCCTTTTTGGCCTCTTTTTACAAAAAAAGAGACCTGTTTTTTAAAAAAACAAGTCTCGCTGTTTAATATAGTGCCGGAAATAATTCGTAATGACGACACTATCGCGGAAAACCGCCAGCTACTCCCTTGAGTGGTTTTATTATACCATTTTTATAGAATAAAGCAAGCGGGATCTCTAATAATTTAATGAGGTCTATTCTTCCCATTCCACTAGTAATTGATAATTAGCAAATTCCTGTTCTCCATCGAGAGTTAACAAGCGATAAGAGACTTGCAAATGACCTGCTTCTAATTGAAAGAAATCTGTTGTAATCAAAAACTGCTGAATGCCCATCGGAGTTGGGATGATTGCCCCACCATCTTCATTTTTGTAGAAACGCATGATGGATTTAGGACTTGAGAAACGTGTCATGACCAATTCGTCATTGGAAAATTTCAAAGCAACCTTTTCATCTTCTTCATTGGTATACAAGAGATACTGAAAACCTGCTTTTTCCTTCCATTCACCTTGATAGTACTGATCAACAATTTCCATTTCTTCTCCAAATCGAATGGTATTTTGAATGCGAATCTGCATCTTTGTCTCCTTCTCTTCTTTTCTTGCCTTACTATTCTATCAAATTTTACGCATTTTGACTGCCCCTATTAGCCTCTAGATCGCAAAATAGGCTTTTTTTTGCTATAATAGACCCATGAATGAAAAAGTCTTTCGCGATCCCGTTCATGATTACGTTCATGTGGATCATCCCATCATTTATCAATTAATTAATAGTAAAGAATTTCAACGACTACGCCGCATCAAACAACTGGGGACATCTGGTTTTACCTTCCACGGTGGGGAGCATAGTCGTTTTTCTCACTGTCTTGGCGCCTATGAAATTTCAAGACGTATTCTGTCTATTTTTGAGGAAAAGTATGCAGAGCAATGGAATTCTGATGAAAACTTACTGACCATGACAGCCGCTCTTCTTCATGACATTGGACATGGTGCCTATTCTCATACCTTCGAAGGACTCTTTGGAACCGATCATGAAAAGATGACCCAGCTGATCATCACCAGTCCAGAGACGGAGGTCAATCAAATCCTCTTACAGGTAGCACCTGATTTCCCAAACCGTGTAGCCAGCGTCATTGATCATACCTATCCCAATAAACAAGTGGTGCAATTGATTTCTAGTCAAATTGATGTGGACCGGATGGATTATTTGCTACGAGATGCCTACTTTACGGGTGCTTCCTATGGAAAATTTGACTTGACCCGTATTTTGCGCGTCATTCGACCGATTGAAAATGGCATTGCCTTCCAACAAAATGGCATGCACGCTGTCGAGGATTACGTGGTCAGCCGTTACCAAATGTATATGCAGGTCTACTTCCACCCGGCTACTCGTGCCATGGAAGTCCTCCTTCAAAATCTACTCAAACGCGCTAGAACCATTTATCCAGATCAGAAAGAGTATTTTCAACTGACTTCACCTCGTTTGATTCCATTTTTTGAAGAAGAAGTCACTATCCAAGACTACTTAAATCTAGATGACGGTGTGATGAATACCTATTTCCAAGTCTGGATGGATAGTCCGGATACCATCCTGTCTGATCTTGCTCAGCGCTATATCAATCGGAAAGTCTTTAAGTCGATTCTATTTACAGAAGATAAGCGGAAAGACTTAGCAATCCTTGAAAAACTGATTAAAGAGGTTGGCTTTAATCCAACCTACTACACAGCTATTCATCAAAATTTTGACCTGCCTTACGATATTTATCGACCAGAGCTTGAAAAACCACGGACCCAGATCGAGATGATCCGAAAAGATGGGAGTCTCGCTGAATTATCTCAGTTGTCTCCACTCGTCGCTGCTTTAGCAGGAACTCGCTATGGGGACAACCGCTTCTATTTTCCAAAAGAAATGCTGGAGGTTAATGGACTTTTCAGTAAGCAAGTAGAAGAATTCACTTCTTACATTACCAATGATTATTTTACAGGAGAGACGGATGTCCATTAAATTAGTTGCGATCGATATCGATGGTACACTCCTCAATTCAAAAAAAGAGATCACACCTTCCGTATTTGAAGCCATTCAAGATGCTAAAGCCGCAGGCGTTAAAATCGTGATCACAACCGGTCGTCCTATCGCAGGGGTCTCAAAACTTTTAAAAGAACTCCATTTGATGGATCCTGGAGACTATGTCATTACCTTTAATGGCGGTCTGGTGCAAGAAACTGCTACTGGAAAAGAACTCATCAAAGACCTTTTACATTATGAGGACTATCTCGATATCGAGTCTCTTGCTAACAAACTCCAAATCCACTCTCATGCTATTACTAAAGACGGCATCTATACCAGCAATCGCGATATCGGACGCTACACCATTCATGAATCTCAACTGGTCAATATGCCCCTTTATTACCGGACGCCTGAAGAAGTTCGTGAGAAAGAATTTGTCAAGGCCATGTATATCGATGAACCAGATATTCTAGATGCTGCGATTGCAAAAATCCCTAAAGAATTCACGGACCGCTTCACTATGGTCAAATCAGCCCCTTTTTATTTAGAAATTCTAGGGAAAACAACCAATAAGGGATCAGCTGTTCTTCATCTAGCTGAACGACTTGGAATCCAGCAAGAAGAAACCATGGCCATCGGAGATGAGGAAAATGACCGTTCCATGCTAGAAGTCGTGGGACATGCCGTCGTTATGGAGAATGGCAATCCAGCTCTTAAAAAAATTGCTACAACTATTACCAAATCAAATGATGAATCTGGCGTTGCATACGCCATTAGAAAGTGGGTATTATAAGAAATGTACCATTACCAGCTAGGAATTTCTGCTAGTGAGCATGATGACTTTGTTATTCAGAGTGACCAAACCAATCTCTTACAAAGCAGCTCATGGGCAAAAATCAAAGATAATTGGGGAAATGAACGGGTTGGTTTTTATCAAGAAGACCAATTAGTCGCTGTTGCTAGCATCTTGATTCAACCCCTGCCACTTGGCTTTTCCATGCTCTACATTCCTCGAGGTCCAATCATGGATTACCAAAACAAAGAGCTGGTTTCATTTGTGATCCAGTCCCTTAAAAAGATAGCCAAACAATACAAGGCCTTGTTTGTGAAATTTGATCCAAGTCTTTTCTTGAGTAAACACTTGATTGGACAAGAAAAGACGGAAGCTCCTACTGTGCAAGCGATGATCGACACCTTAACTAAAGAAGGGGTTGAATGGACTGGCCGAACCAGTGATATGGCAGAAAATATCCAACCACGCTTTCAAGCAAATATCCACAAAGAGTTTTTCACCGAGCAAGATCTTTCAAAATCTACTCGACAAGCCATCCGAACTGCTCGAAACAAAGGAATCCAAGTCCAATTTGGCGGAACCGAATTGTTAGAGGACTTTGCTTCTCTCATGAAAAAGACTGAGGCTCGTAAAAGCATTCATTTACGTGGAAAAGACTACTACGAAAAACTGCTCACAACCTACCAAGGACAATCCTACATTACCTTGTCTACGCTAGATCTCGAGAAACGGAAAACCTCCCTTACAAAAGATCTTGAAAAAAACAAGGCAGAGGCTGAAAAATTCACAGAAAAAACAAAGCCTGGCAAGGTTGAGAATAACCAAAAAGAAAAAGAGCGGATAGAGGAAGAACTGCAATTTCTTGAACAGCATCTCCAAGCAGGTAGACAGATCGTTCCTTTATCTGGGACCTTAACCCTTGAATTCGGTGGGACGTCTGAAAATGTTTATGCAGGGATGGATGAAGAATTCCGCCGTTACCAACCTGCTATCCTCACCTGGTATGAAACTGCCCAACACGCTTTCGACCGTGGTGCTTCTTGGCAAAATATGGGGGGCATTGAAAATTCACTCGATGGTGGTCTCTATCATTTTAAATCTAAATTTAATCCTGTCATTGAAGAATTTGTTGGGGAATTCAACCTCCCAACCAGTCCACTCTATCCACTTGTAAACAAAGTCTACAAGATCCGGAAAAAATTAAGGAGTAAATAAAGTTACATGACTCTTACGACAATTTCAAAAGAAGAATTTACCTCATTTGCAAATACTGTCTCCCATCGCTCTTTTATCCAGTCTGCTGAAATGGCAGATCTGCTTAAAAAGCGAGGAAATACCGTCCAATTTATCGCTTGGAAGCAAGAAGATCAAGTCCAAGTGGCAGCAATCTTGTACAGTCTTCCTATGACAGGTGGTCTCCATATGGAAATCAATTCTGGCCCCCTTTGCCAAGAGGAATCTATGCTAGAACCCTTCTATGCAGCCTTAAAAGACTATGCGAAAGAAAATGGGGCTATTGAACTCGTTATCAAGCCCTATGATACCTATCAAACCTTTGACAGTGACGGCAATCCAACCAGTGAAGAGCAAACCCATTTTATGGATACCCTAAAAAAATTGGGCTATCAGCATGATGGTTTAACAACAGGTTATCCAGGTGGAGAAGGTGATTGGCATTATGTGAAAGATATGGAGGGTATCACCGAGAAAAATCTTCTCAAGAGCTTCAGTAAAAAAGGAAAGCCACTTGTCAAGAAAGCCAAATCTTTCGGTATTGAACTGAAACGATTAAACCGAGATGAACTGCAACTCTTTAAGGATATTACTTCCTCTACCAGTGACCGTCGCGACTATCAGGATAAGACCTTGGATTATTACCAAACTTTCTATGACAGTTTTGGCGACAATGCAGATTTCATGATCGCAACACTGAACTTCCACCATTACTACACGAATCTTGAAAAAGACCAAGGAAAACTAGCACAGAAGATTGAGAAATTACAGAAGGATCTTGAAGTCAACCCCAATTCAGAGAAAAAACAAAATCAACTTCGTGAATTCTCTAGCCAGTTTGATACCTTTGAGGTGAGAAAGAGGGACGCAAAAGAATATATTGAAAAATATGGAGATCAAGACGTCATTCTTGCAGGTAGCCTCTTCGTCTATATGCCACAAGAATCCACCTATTTATTCAGTGGCTCTTATACAGAATTTAATAAGTTCTATGCTCCTGCTGTTCTCCAAGAATATATGATGCTTGAAACCATCAAACGTGGTATCCCAAGATATAACTTCCTCGGTATTCAAGGAATCTTTGACGGGTCAGACGGTGTTCTTCGTTTCAAACAAAACTTCAACGGCTACATCGTCCGTAAGATGGGAACCTTCCGTTATTACCCAAGTCCTCTGAAATACAAACTGATTTCTCTCATTAAGAAACTATTAGGACGTTCTTAACTCAAAAGACCAGCTTTGAAGCTGGTCTTTTCTACTATAAAAAAGACGAGAAACCTCTCGCCTTTTAGATGTTATTATTTAACGAAGTCAAGCAATGCCAAGAAGCTTTCTGGATCAAGTGATGCACCACCCACAAGAGCTCCGTCAACGTCTGGACAAGCCATGTATTCAGCAACGTTTTCAGGTTTAACTGAACCACCGTATTGAACACGTACTTTATCAGCCACTTCTTGACCAAAGTCAGCAGCTACAACGTCACGAACAACTTTACACATTTTTTGTGCGTCGTCTTGTGAAGCTGATTTACCAGTACCGATCGCCCAGATTGGCTCGTATGCGATAACTGTTGAAGCGACTTGTTCTGCAGTCAATCCAGCAAGAGCAGCTGAAACTTGAGCTCCTACGAATTCTGCTGCTTTACCAGCTTCGTAAGTTTCAAGGCTTTCACCACAACAGATGATTGGAAGCATACCGTTCGCAAAGATTGCTTTTGCTTTTTTGTTGATATCTTCATCAGTTTCATGGAAGTAGTCACGACGTTCTGAGTGACCGATAACAACGTAGTCAGTACCGATTTCTTTCAAAACTTGTGGGCTAGTTTCACCAGTGAAGGCACCAGCATTTTCAAAGTAAGTGTTTTGGGCAGCAACTTTAAGATTTGAACCTTTAGCAGCAGCAAGTACAGCTGTCAAGTCAACTGCAGGAGCTGCGATACCAGCTTCAACAAGGTCAGCTGAAGGAAGTTTTGATGCTACAGCTTCAACGAATACTTTTGCTTCTTCTGGATTTTTGTTCATTTTCCAGTTACCAGCGATAAATGGTTTACGTGACATTTCACATACCTCTTTTTTCTAATTTTATACTACTATTTTACCATAATTTTCGTCATAATGAAAGGTTGCACAAGCTCATTTTACTTTTTACCAAAATAAAAACCCCGTCTTCACGGGGTTTTCTGTCTGTCTATATAATTGTTAATCTGGGAACTAGATCGAATTAAGCTTCGATTTCAGTAACCATACCTGAACCAACAGTACGTCCACCTTCACGGATTGAGAATGTAGTACCTTGTTCAACGGCGATTGGGTGGATCAACTCAACGTCGATAGTCACGTTATCACCAGGCATTACCATTTCAGTTCCAGCTGGAAGTTCGATAGATCCAGTTACGTCAGTTGTACGGAAGTAGAACTGTGGACGGTAGTTGTTGAAGAATGGAGTATGACGTCCACCTTCTTCTTTAGTAAGGATGTAAACTTCACCTTTGAATTTAGTGTGTGGGTTGATTGAACCTGGTTTAGCGATAACTTGTCCACGTTCGATTTCATCACGTTGGATACCACGAAGAAGCACACCAACGTTATCCCCTGCAAGACCTTCGTCAAGTTGTTTACGGAACATTTCAACACCAGTAACAACTGCTTTTTGGATTTCGTCTTTGATACCAACGATTTCGATTTCGTCGTTGACACGAACAACACCACGGTCGATACGTCCTGAAGCAACTGTACCACGTCCAGTGATTGAGAATACGTCTTCGACTGGAAGAAGCAATGGTTTGTCAGTATCGCGTTCTGGTTCTGGGATGTACTCATCAACAGTATCCATCAATTCCATGATGATGTCTTCATATTTAGAGTCACCTTCAAGAGCTTTAAGAGCTGAACCTTGGATAACTGGAAGGTCATCACCTGGGAAATCGTATTCTGAAAGAAGGTCACGGATTTCCATTTCAACCAATTCAAGCAATTCTTCATCGTCAACCAAGTCAACTTTGTTCATGAAGACGATCAAGTGTTTAACACCAACCTGACGTGAAAGAAGGATGTGTTCACGTGTTTGTGGCATTGGTCCGTCAGTTGAAGCTACTACAAGGATAGCTCCGTCCATTTGAGCGGCACCAGTGATCATGTTTTTAACGTAGTCCGCGTGTCCTGGAGCGTCGATGTGAGCGTAGTGACGTTTAGCAGTTTCGTACTCAACGTGTGCAGTGTTGATGGTGATACCGCGTTCGCGTTCTTCTGGAGCAGCATCGATAGACGCATAGTCTTTAGGTTGGTTAACTGATGAAGGCAAGCGACGTGCCAAAACAGTTGTGATTGCTGCAGTTAGGGTAGTTTTACCGTGGTCAACGTGTCCGATTGTACCGATGTTAACGTGCGGTTTACTACGATCGTATTTTTCTTTTGCCATTTGAGTAAAAGCCTCCAATAAAATATATTTTATAGATAGACAGTAGGCAATACAGTCTAACTTTCCTTACTATTCTATCGAATTTTAGATAAAATTGCAAGCCTTTTACCTATATTTTCTTAATTATTCCTCTTCTTTTCTTTTATTTTATCAGCTTGCTGAAAGATCCTGTTCTAGCTTTGAAAATTCTCATTTAAAATCTTCTATTCAAGCCCAATACGTACCTTTTGCGCCTTTTGGGTTCAGGGAATAAAAAAATCGGAACAGTCGTTCCGATTTTTTTAACCTGAATTACGTAATCCTGTAGCCACTCCATTGATCGTAATATGGATTAGCTTGTCTTGATCGGCTGGTAATTGGCCGGTCCGTTGACGTCGAATCAGTTCTAACTGAATATAGTTCAAGACGTTAAAGTATGGCATCCGATAGTCCAAACTTTCTTTCAGATAAGGGTTCTCCGCGAGCAACTCGTCTTGTTCCTCAATCATCAAGATGATGTCCTTGGTCAATTGCCATTCATGTAAGATAATCTGATAGATATTGCGCACTTCTTCTTCTTCACACAATTGCGCGTACTCAAAGGCAATATCCATGTTGGCTTTGGATAAGACCATGTCCACATTTGACAAGAGAGATTGGAAGAAAGGCCAGTTTTTATACATGTATCGAAGGGTTTCAATATTCTCAGGATCCTCGTCGATAAATTCCTTAAAGCTAGAACCTACTCCATACCAACCAGGGAACATCACCCGACTTTGTGACCAAGAGAAGACCCATGGGATAGCACGCAAACCACCGATTTCTGTAATGGTCTTACGAGCAGCTGGACGTGAACCAATATTAAAGCTTGAAATTGCTTTAATTGGACTTGATTCAAAGAAGTAATCATAGAAGTGCTCATTTCCAAAGACCAAATCACGATAGATATCGTAACTGCGATTCACGACTTTATCCATGACTTCCCCGAAACGATCAAACATAGAGAATGGACTCTTTTGTTCGGCAATCATTCGGTTAATGGTTGCAGAGACGAGCATCTCAAGGTTGTAGTAGGCAGCATCTTTATTTCCATATTTATTGCCGATCACTTCCCCTTGCTCGGTTAAGCGAATACGATCATTAATGGATTTCAACGGTTGAGAAGTGATGGCTTCATAAGTAGGACCTCCACCACGACCAACCGTACCACCACGACCATGGAAGAAGGTAATCTTCACTCCAAACTCATCTCCGATAGCGGTCAATTGTTGTTGGGCTTTAAAGAGGGTCCAACAAGAAGACAAGTATCCACCATCTTTGTTGGAATCAGAGTAACCTAACATAATCTCTTGGTAGTTGTTCTTAGAAGCAATCCAACGTTTGGCAATCGGAAGAGACAAGTAACTTCTCATGGTTTCTTCTGAATGATCCAAATCTTCGATCGTTTCAAACAACGGTACGATTTGAACGCGAGCTTTTTCCGTATCGACTAAGCCCACTTCTTTCAACATCACAGCCAATTCTAACATATCTGACACACTTGTTGCATGAGAAATGATGTTTTGACGAATGACTTCTTCTCCTAAACGATCCTTCAATTCACGGGCCGTTTGGAAAATCGCTAATTCTTTTTCAAGCAGTTCAGATTTTTCAGCATGGGTTGCTGATAAAATACGTGGGTCTTCTAAAAGTTCTTTCAAGAGAACTTGACACTTTTCATCCTCTGATAAATCAGAATAATGGTCATTAATTCCAGCTGATTTCAGCAATTCTGCCACACAGGCTTCATGCACACTCGAATCCTGACGCATATCAATAGAGGCCAGATAGAATCCAAAAACATCGATGGCTTCTAGAAGTTCTGCAAATTCACCAGAAATCAAATATTCTGATTTGTTTTCTAACAAGGAATCTTTGATCTTTTCAAGGTCTTCTTTAAATTCTTGAGCAGAGGCATAAGCTGGAGCTTCTTTCTCAGAAATTTTCTTTAAAGCTCCAGAGATACGATTGCCGATATAATCAGAAACTGGCCCTTGTTGATGAGCATTTGCTCCTAATAACCTCTCGACAGCATAACGATCTTCTCTGGTTTCTCCCACCATCGTCCATTCTTTTAAATTGACCAAGGTTTGGATCAATTTTGATTGGATATAGTGGAAAGCTCGACGGTACGGTTCTTTTTCACGAAAGACGGATGTATCACTTGATAGGGCTGCCATTTCAGCTACTGCTTCACTTGTTTTAGAAAGACTCGTTGAAAGGGAGAAATGACGGTATAATTTTGAAATCTTTTCGATGTAATAGTTCAAAATGACTTCACTTTGAATAGTTGCTGAACGCTTCAAGGTCTCAGCTGTTACAAATGGATTCCCGTCCCGGTCTCCCCCAATCCACATGCCCATTGTGATCGGACGTGGTTGTTCAAGCTCTAATCCATGCTCTTTTGCCAAGCGTTTGTATTCCAACATCAGATTTGGAACAGCTTGTAAGAAAGAGCTATTGTAATATTCCATGACATTGGTGATTTCATTAGTAACCTTCAATTTTTTGTCACGAATCATATCCGTTTGCATCATGATTTCGATATTACAACGGAGGTTGTTATACCACTTATTCTCATTCATTAAACCAGCTTTAACATCCCGATGCTGACGAAGAAGAGCATGAATATGATTGGTTAGATCCAGCATGGTTTTTCTTTGCACTTGAGTTGGATGGGCTGTTAAAACAGGTACAATATTGAGATTTTCAAGAATTTCCTGTGCATCTTCATTTTTTGCAACTTCTTTAATGGTTGAAGAAAGTTTTCCGAGGTATTCACCATCCACGTTATTCAAATGATTGATTTCATAGGCCAAATCGACATCTTCTGAGATGTTAATCAAGAGTGGTAAAATAGCAAAATAACGTGAAATCACTGTCATTTCTTCATTTGTCAATTGTTCCACTAGTTGATTCAACTCACGATAGTTCTGTGTTTTTGATAGATCCTTCAACTGCCTAATTTTATCAAAGGTTTCCGGACGAACCAAATTTTTCGTAATATCATCTAATAAATTGGTTAAGATTTCGGCTTCTTCTTTGATAATATCTTTATTTGTGAAATTCTCTAATTTTTGTAAGACCATTTTTTCTCCTTTTTGAATAGCCATTCAACAATTCCCTTTTAATAATAAGGTTTGATTTTACCTTTTTCTTCAAAAACCATGCCTTCTTGTTCCATCTTGGCCCGTTTTTCACTAGCGTCGATATTCAAAACGAAAGCAATCGCTACGGATAAGACCCATAAGCTATTTCCCCCTTGGGATAAGAAGGGGAAGGTCACTCCTGTAGACGGAATCAAACCAGAAATTCCTCCGATGTTAATGAAGGTTTGCACTAAGATCATCCCACCGATCCCAATGGCCATCATCGAATTAAAAGGATTCTTTGCTCGAATACCGACTAAAATGATCCGAAGAATTAAGAAGAATAAGAGAGCAAGGATCAAACTAGCTCCAACAAAACCTAATTCTTCAATCACAATCGCAAACACAAAGTCTGTGTGCGCTTCTGGTAAGTAACCTTGTTTTTCAATGGAATTTCCTAGCCCCAAGCCAAACCAACCACCGTTACTCATGGCATAGTAGGAATTAGCTAATTGGTGACCTGCGCCAGACAAATCATTAAAGGGGTTAAAGAAGGCACTAAAGCGTTTGGCTACATAACCAAAGACTGGAATTTTAGCGACACGGTCCACACCGATAATCCAAATTGAACCAAGGACAATGGACGATACTCCAACAACTAAACCAAGTAAAGAGGTAAACCAACGGTAGCCCACTCCACTAGCCGTAATCATGATCAAGACCGTTAAGGCCAAGATCGTCGCATTTCCCAAGTCCGGCATAATCACAACGATTCCAATCAGAATCAAGGTCAGCCAACGCCAATCGTTTAAATTCCTTGGAATCCATTCATTGTGGGTCAAGGCTTGATAATCATAATCGCGTATCTCGTCTTGTCGTTTAGAAAAGATCAAGGCTAGATACCAGACTAAGATCACCTTGAGGTATTCTGCCGGCTGGATACTAAACCCTCCAGGAATCGTCAACCAACCGTGAGCTCCATTGACGGTATCTGTGATAAACCTAGACAGAATCAACAAAATCACTTCAATAAAAATGACAAAAGCCAGCACTTTTTTATTTCGAAGGAAGTTTAGGCTAAATTTATAAATCAAGGCGATGGTTAGGAGACTTAGGATAAAAAAGAGCCCCTGTGTCCGGACCATCCGAATCGAACTCACTCCACTTTGAATTGCCAAGGCACTTGTTGTCGAATAGACAACAATCAAGCCAATGATGGATAAAATCAAATAGGGAATGAGGATGGAATAATTTAAAAGATGTCTTTTTTCAATTTTCATAATTCACCATATTCCTAATATTCAACCTTCATTATATCATTTTTAAGAAGCAAAACCAAGGAAAGGCCAGAAAAGATTCGGCTTCTTCCCCATTTTCAAGAAATATTCTAATCATTCTTCTTATTTTCATATATTTTTATCCTTTTTCGATGAAAAGATTCCTTTTTTTTTTGAAAATAATGGCTGAAATCAGCATCTTTTAAGCATTAAGTTTTGCCTTTTCGTTTTTTTTACGGTAAAATGTTTCTGTATGAGAAAAAGGATAAAACCCGTTGTTCTCTTGGTCTTTTTTATCGGTATCATTTCTTTTCTCGTTCTCTCACGAACGATTGCCGATCTACAAGCCAGAGAGCGACAAGAAACAACCAAAACCATTCCGAACTCCAATACACCTCGAAAAACAACTACTGCAAGCTCTTCTTCTAAAAAAGAAGAAGACATCAATCCAGAACTGGTTGGCCGCCCGATCATTGATATCTCAGGCTGGCAATTGCCCAGTGAAATTGATTACGATGTCCTCTCCCAAAATGTGGGAGGTGTGATCGTTCGTGTCCATAGTGGGGCTCAAGCGAAAAAGGAAAATGCAGCAACCTACTTAAATGGTCTGGATAAATCTTTTAAAACCCATATCCAAGAATTCCAAAAACGAAATATCCCTGTCGCAGTTTATGCTTATGTCGCGGCTAAGGATAAAAAAGAAATGGAAAAAGAAGCAGAGGAATTTTACAAGGCTGCTTCTCCTTACAAACCGACCTACTATTGGTTAGACGTTGAGGAAAAAACTATGAAGGATATGAACGCAGGTGTTGAAGCTTTCCGAGCAAAACTACAAGCTTTGGGTGCAAAAAATATTGGACTCTATATCGGAACTTACTTCATGGAAGAACATAGTATCTCCACTGATAAATTTACGGCTCTTTGGATTCCTACTTATGGATTTGATGATGGCTACTATAATGCCGCGCCAGATACCAACACGGAATACGACTTGCATCAATATACCTCTCAAGGGCAATTAAATGGATTCTCACACTACTTGGATCTCAACCAAATTGCTCCGACGCAAGACCAAGAAGCGATTTATCGGAAACTTTTCAAGGTACAAAAAGATAACTCTTCCTCATAGCCTTAAAACAGCAGATCAAGTGGCTTTCACTTTTTCTGCTGTTTTCTATTTTTCAGGAGAAGGCAATATTGCCGCTATTATATGTTATAATGGTCTAATGAAATCTGATTTTGTAGAGAAAAGGAGAAAGCCATGGCAAAAAAAAATAAAGTAAAAAAAACCTTGGTCGAGCAGATCTTGACAAAAGCAAAAATTGAGCACGTAGGCCTACAAATCAACGCTTTAGAAGGGATCTTACCAGAAGGGATTGATCGCTCTACTATTTTCAAAACCCTAGCTCTCAAAGGAGATAAAACGGGGCCCGTGATTGGGATCATTCCTATTACGGAGCATCTTTCAGAGAAAAAATTGGCCAAATTATCGGGAAATAAGAAAGTGGCTATGATTCCTCAAAAGGATCTCGAAAAAACCACAGGTTATATTCATGGGGCCAATAATCCGGTGGGCATTCGTCAAAAGCATCCTTACCCTATTTTTATCGATGAATCGGCCCTTCAGTTAGAGAGCATGATCGTATCTGCTGGGGAAATCGGCCATAGTATTCAAATCAAACCACAACTTCTAGCAGACTTCGTACAAGCGACTTTTGCAGATATTTTGGAATAACGACAGAGAAGGAGACAAGATTGTGAAACTATATTTTATTCGACACGGACGGACAGAATGGAATGAAGAAGGACGTTTTCAGGGATCAAATGGCGATTCTCCGCTGTTACCGGCCTCTATTCATCAGCTTGAAAAATTAGGAAAGCACCTAGCTACTGTTCCTTTTGATGCAGCCTTTGCAAGTGATCTGCCACGAACAGTCCATACCGCACAGATCATCCTCAATCAATTGGAGACACCTCTAGAATTGCAAGCAACGCCTGCTCTTCGTGAGTGGAATTTGGGAAAATTGGAAGGAGCTAAAATTTCTACTATTTCAGCTATCTATCCCCAACAAATGGATGCCTTTCGCCATAACCTAGCTCGCTTTCAAAATGAAATCTTTGATGCAGAATCTGTTTATGAAACAACCAAACGTACCTGTGATTTTGTAAAAAGTCTGAAAGGAAAAGAGCTCGATACCGTTCTCATTGTTGGACACGGAGCTAATTTGACAGCTTCTATTCGAACCTTGCTCGGCTATGAAATAGGAGAACTCCGCAAAAATGGTGGACTAGATAATGCCAGCGTGACGATTTTGACAACAGATGATTTTGAGCACTATCACTTAGATACATGGAACGACACCTCTTATTTAGAGGACTAAAAAAACACTGATCTTGCGATCAGTGTTTTCTTTTAGCTTATTTCATAGTTGGGAAGAGAAGGACGTCGCGAATCGTTGTTACATTGGTCAACAACATAACGAGACGGTCAATACCAATTCCAAGTCCACCTGTTGGTGGCATACCATATTCAAGGGCTTCAACATAGTCATAGTCGATGCCTGTAGCCTCGTCATCTCCCAATTCTTTGGCACGCGCTTGCGCTTCAAACCGTTGCAATTGATCGATTGGATCATTCAATTCCGTGAAGGCATTGGCATACTCTTTGGTCATGATAAAGAGTTCGAAACGGTCAGTGAAGCGTGGATCTTCTGGATTTTTCTTAGCCAATGGAGATACTGCTACTGGGTGACCGTAAACAAAAGTTGGTTGTGTCAAGGTTTCTTCAACGAATTCTTCGAAGAAGGCATTGATAATTTGTCCCACTTCTGTGTAGTGTTTTTCAACTGGTACATGTTTTTCGTTTGCCAGTGCTACAGCTTCTTCAAAGGTCATGTCTTTCCAGAAGTCAACACCTGTGATTTCTTTGATCGCATCAACCATGTGAACCCGTTTGAATGGTTCGTTGATTTTGATTTCTGTTCCTTGATAGTCAATTGGACCATCACCATGGACCGCTTTCGCAGCATGTTGGATAATGCCTTCTGTTAAGTCCATGATATCGTGGAAGTCAGCGTAAGCTTGGTAGACTTCGATCGAAGTGAATTCAGGGTTGTGAGTAGCATCCATTCCCTCGTTACGGAAGATCCGTCCAATTTCATAGACGCGTTCCATCCCACCTACAATCAAACGTTTCAAGTGAAGCTCAGTCGCGATACGAAGCACCATGTCAATGTTTTGCGCATTGTGGTGAGTGATAAATGGTTTGGCAGCTGCACCCCCAGCTTCATTGTGAAGCACTGGTGTTTCCACTTCAAGGAATCCTTGACCATCTAAATAACGACGGATTTCAGAGATGATTTTTGAACGAGTTACAAAGCGTTCAAAGCTTTCACGGTTTGAAATCAAATCCAAATAACGTTTACGATAGATGGTTTCAACGTCTGAAAGTCCGTGGAATTTTTCAGGCAAAGGACGAAGGGCTTTTGACAAGTGAGTGATATGAGTTGCTTTAATCGAAAGTTCACCCATGTCTGTGCGCATGATTTCCCCTTCAACTCCAAGGAAATCACCAAGGTCTGCTTTTTTGAAGATTTCGTAGTTTTCTTCTCCAACAGCATCCTTACGAACGTAGATCTGAATTTGACCTTCACGGTCTTGAAGATGGGCAAAGCCAACCTTCCCTTTCCCACGTTTGGTTACGAGACGACCTGCAATAATAGCTGTTTCGTTCAAGTCGTGGAGTTGTTCTTTATCTAATTCTGAATATTTTTCTTTTAATTGACCTGAATTTGCAGTACGTTCGAATCGCTTTCCAAATGGATCGATTCCTTGTTCACGAAGGGCCGCCATTTTCTCACGACGGACAATCTGCTGGTCATTCAATTCTTCCATATGTTCAGTAGTCATTTGGAACCTCCTAAGTTATTCTCCCCTATTCTATCATATTTAGACCAGAAATTCACTAATATTTACCAATTAAACAAAAATAAGATGGAAGAAAAAATGCAGCTTCTTGAATGAATACTCATAAACATCAGAAGACCGTCGTTGACTGCTCAATCAGTTTAACCTATATAAGGCAATATGATTGAAAAGGGTTCGACAAAAGTACAAAAAAGGAGCGTGGTGAATCTTGCACCATTCACCCTGACTCGCTCCTATTTTTTATTCATAACGCAGTGCTTCGATAGGATTTAACTTAGAAGCCTTATTTGCTGGTAAAATCCCAAAGAGAATACCTACAAAAGCAGAAAAAATAATACTGCCGATTGCGACATTTAAGGAAATAATTGGTGGTCCTTCTAAGGAGGCTGCAGCAAAGGAAGTAATTAAGCTATTCACACCATAAGCAAGGCCAAGACCAATCAGCCCTCCAATGATGGTCAAGACCATAGATTCTATCAAAAATTGAACCAGAATCTTACCCCGAGTTGCTCCCAATGCTTTGCGAAGACCAATTTCTCTCGTCCGCTCAGTGACAGAAACCAACATGATATTCATGACTCCAATCCCACCAACCAAGAGGGAAATCCCTGCAATAGCCCCAATTACTGTCGTCATAATTCCTACTACTTTATTGGTTTCCTCTAGGATGCTATCCAAATTAAAGATTTGGAATTCCCCTTGGCGAACACCTGAAAGCTCTGTTAGCTTTTGAGCAGCTTCGATCCCAACAGATTTGATTTCTTTCACATTTGGAACGTGAACAACGATGTTCTGAATCTCGTCTGTTCCAAATTCAGAAGCTAGCTGGGTATTGGCCATTAGGGCACTGCCACCTGAAGAAGCTCCGTAAAGAGCTGTCCCCGCATTTGGATCCTTGAAAATTCCAACGACGCGATAATTGTTGTTCCCAACAGAGACCACCTGATTCAGTGGATTTTCCGTTCCAAATAATTGTTGAGCCAACCCTTCATCAAGGAGGATAACCCGTGAAAAATTACTATAATCTGAAGGAGTTAATTTTCGTCCAGATAAGAGCTCAACCTTTTTAACAGAAAAATAGGTCTCATTTACCCCTTGGATGTTCACTCCGTCTGCTTTTTTCTTTTGAAAAGCAATGGTTGCATTGGAGGTATTGCCTACATAATAGCCATCGATTCCTTGAATCTTGGTTAATTCCTTGACCCAGGATTCTTGCACCACTGGCGGTGTTTCTTGAACTTGACCGTCAATATCTTCTGCATTCTCCCCATCGATATCCGATGGAGCAGCCATCCCTCGGTCTTCAGCCGCAGGGCCGCCTTCTCCACCGCCCTCGCCCATATCGTCAGAAGGACCAATATTGATTCCTGTCACATAACCACTCTTATTTGGAGAATAGGAGATTTGTACATACTCTTGATCTTTGGTGAAGGTTTTGGTAACACCAGCTTTCATACCATCTCCCAGTGCCATGATCACAACCACAGAAGCGACCCCAATAATGATCCCCACCATGGTCAAGAAAGACCGTAATTTATGGCTCATAATCGAGCTAATCGCAAATTTCCAATTTTGCATTAGGCCCTCCTTTCCAGCTTGCTATCTGAGGAGATCTCCCCATCACGAATAACGATCCGACGCTTGGCAAAAGCTGCAATTTCTGGTTCGTGGGTAACCATAATAATGGTTTTTCCTTCTTGGTTCAGCTTGGTTAACAAGTCCATTATTTGCTCTCCCGTCGTAGTATCTAGGGCACCAGTTGGCTCATCTGCCAAGACGATGGCTGGCTGATTAACCAGGGCTCGAGCAATTGCCACCCGCTGTTTTTGACCCCCTGAGAGCTCTGAAGGCAAATGGTGCATACGCGAATGGAGCTCCACCTTTTCAAGATACTGCTCAGCTAATTCCTTGCGTTTAGCAGGATGGACACCTGCATAAATGAGAGGGAGTTCTACATTTTGAAAGGCATTGAGCTTGGAGAGAAGAAAGAATTGTTGAAAGACAAAACCGATCTGTTCATTTCGAACACGCGCTAATTTTTTCTCACTGAGATTTCCGACTTCCTGGCCTTCTAGGAAATACTCTCCACTGGTCGGCCTGTCCAACAAGCCAATGACGTTCATCAAGGTTGATTTTCCTGAGCCAGATGGGCCCATAATAGCCACAAACTCGCCCTCTTCGACTTCTAAATCGATGTCTTTTAAGACACGAAGTTCCTGATCTCCATTTTTATAAGTTTTATTGATTCCTTTTAGTTCAATCAATTTTGTCATATTTTCCGATCTCTTTTCCATCTTCCAGTTTCTCATTAGGATTCACAATAACTTGGGCATCTTTCTTCAAGCCTGACAAGATTTCCTGGTTTTCTGCATCGGCATTTCCAAGAGTCACTGTTACTTTCTTGGCCTTACCATTTTCAACTGTCCATACATAGCTTGTCTCTCCATCAGCCATGACACTTGTTACTGGAACAAGTGGATGTTGAGTGGAACTTTTGACCTCAATATTAACAGAAAAACCTTGTTTGAGTTCTCCAATGTCACTCGTAATATCTACTGTGAACGGGTATTTAGCACCACCGCTTCCTTGTGTTCCACCTGCTGCATTTGCACCTGCTTGACCCGCGTCAGTCGGATAATTCGCTACATAAGAAATCTTTCCTGTCCAGGTTTTATCCGGATAAACTTTGGAAGTGAGAACCACTTCCTGACCTTCAGAGATATTGGCCAAATTGTATTCAGATAATTCCCCTTTGACTTGTAAATTTCCGTTGCTCACAATGTGAACCAGAGTTTGGTTGGTCCCTGTAGTCGATTTTGAAACATCTTTATTGACTTCAACGACAGTGCCATCTGTATTACTCTTGACTGTCGTCGCATCCAGAAGTGCCTTAGCCTTGTTCATATTATCGACCGCATCCGACTTAGCATCTCGTAAATCGCTAGCTTGAGAATCGACTGTTCGCTGGGTCTGCGAAGCTGATTTGGCATCTGCTTCTTCATCGCCTGTCGTATCAATGGTCACACCATTTGTCAGTAAGTCATTTAACTGACGATCTGCCTTATTGACAGCACGAACGGCTGCATCATAAGCGGTTTGGGCCTCTGTACTACTATACTGAACAATTGGCTGACCGGCCGTCACTTGATCTCCTACATTGACCAAAATCGACTGCAAATCCCCTTTGGTTCCATCAAAATAGACATACTGTTCCTGGTTGGCAGTGACTTTCCCAGTTAACAAGACTGAAGAAGCGATCGATCCATCCTTGACCGTTTGCACCATTGGAGTTTCTTTCGTGATTGCTTGATCAGGAGTACTTGGGTGCGAAAACATCATCACACTTCCTGTTCCAATCACCACAATTGCTGCACCTGCAGCTGTAAATAGTTGCCATTTTTTCAATTTCTTCATCGTTTTTCTCCATCAAAGAAAGCGTTTTATTCTATACCATAGTATACCATATTTCCTTACTTTTCTATCTAAAATTGATACGGCAAAATGAAATTTAAATGCTTGGTAACATGCTAAACCCTTGACTTTTGTAACAGTTGATATTACAATCAAACTGAAATCCCATTTAGGAGGAAAACATGAAAGAATTTGATATTATTTCAATCGGTGGAGGTAGTGGAGGAATCGCTACGATGAACCGGGCTGGGGAGCACGGAGCTCGCGCTGCCGTCATTGAAGAAAAACAATTGGGGGGCACCTGTGTCAACAGAGGATGTGTGCCTAAAAAAATCATGTGGTATGGTGCACAAATTGCAGAAGCTATTCGCGATTATGGACCAGACTATGGATTTACTTCTGAACAGACAAAATTTGATTTTGCAACCTTAAGAAAAAATCGCGAAGCCTATATTGACCGTTCCCGTAATTCCTATGATGGCAGTTTCAAACGCAATGGGGTTGAACGAATTGAAGGACGTGCCCGTTTTGTGGATGCTCATACGGTTGAGGTAAATGGAGAAACCATTAAGGCCAAGCATATCGTAATTGCGACCGGTGCCCATCCTTTTATACCTTCTGTTCCTGGAGCCGAATTTGGCGAAACTTCTGACGATGTCTTTGCTTGGGAAGAACTCCCTACATCTGTTGCCATTATTGGAGCTGGCTACATCGCAGTGGAACTAGCCGGTGTGCTTCACCATTTAGGAGTCCAAACAGACCTCTTCATCCGAAAAGATCGGGTTTTACGTAGTTTTGATTCCTACATTGTCGATGGCTTAATGGAAGAAATGGAAAAACAAAACCTTCCGCTTCACAAACATAAGGTTCCCATGAAGCTTGAAAAATTAGAAGATGGTCGTGTGAAGATTTATTTTGAGGATATGACCAGCCACGTGGCAGATCATGTTATCTGGGCAACAGGACGCAAACCAAACGTCCAAGATCTCAATCTAGAAGCTGCAGGTGTTACTTTAAATGAAAAGGGCTTTATCGCAGTGGATGATTACCAAAACACTGTTGTACCAGGCATCTATGCTCTTGGGGATGTCACAGGAGAAAAAGAGTTGACTCCTGTCGCTATTAAAGCTGGACGCACTCTTTCTGAACGACTATTCAATGGAAAAGTCAATGCCAAAATGGATTATACAAACATCCCGACCGTTGTCTTTTCTCACCCCGCTATCGGAACTGTTGGTTTAACGGAGGAAAAAGCCCAGCAAACTTATGGTAAAGAGAATATCAAAGTCTATACTTCTCAATTTGCTTCTATGTACACTGCTGTTACCCAACACCGCCAGCAAGCAAAATTCAAACTCATCACTGCTGGTCCCGAAGAAAGGGTCGTTGGCCTTCATGGTCTTGGCTACGGAGTCGATGAAATGATCCAAGGATTTGCAGTTGCTATCAAGATGGGAGCGACAAAAGCCGATTTCGATGCAACTGTCGCCATTCACCCAACCGGATCCGAAGAATTTGTGACGATGAGATAAAACATAAGCTTGAAGTTGTTCCACTTTAAGCTAAAAGGACTATTTTAACAAACAATAGTCCTTTTTCATTTATCTGATTTTTATAAAATCCTTAAAATTTCATAGATAAAATATTTTTATTGTTAAAATCTTACTAATTTGTGATATAATTCACTTTGTAGATGTCTTTTTTGAAAATAGACTAGTGGGGGGTGCACTTTTATTAATGTCGTCTTAAAAGACACCTATAAAAATTTCTCAATTTTGTAAGTTTTTGGCAACAACATACAAATTGATGTAAATATTGGAGAAAAATGGGAGAAGAAAATGAAAAAAATGAATCTAAGTAGACTTGTCAAAGTCTTCTTTATTGTATTTTTACCATTATTATTCATCGTATTATCGCAATCTGATATGGTAAAAGCTGGCGATGTCAGCAACAATATTAGCTCACTTACTGTTTCATCAGAAGAAATCACAGATGGTGGACAAACAACTGTTAAGTTTACATTTGATGAGCATGCACAAAAGATTCAACCGGGGGATACATTAAAAGTTAATTGGACTAGTTCTGGAACAGTCTTTGGGGTAGGATTTAAAAAGACTATTCCACTAAGTATTGACGGAACTTACGTTGGAGACATGGTCATTACAGATGGATCTGCGACAGTTACTTTCAATGAAGCTATCAAAAACCTTCAAAACATTCGCGGTTGGGGTGAGTTTGAGATTGAGGGTCATAATGATACAGCAACCGATAAGGAGCATGTTGGAAAATTCACTATTATTAGTGGAGCTAGAAAAGTAGAATTAAACGTTAAGAAAATGGCTACTGGTGTTAACAGCGCTCCATTCTATCTCAAAGCGGGTGATATGCACGCGAATGATCCTGAACATATTCTTTGGACACTAACCATTAATGCAATGAACTTAGATGTAGATGGTGATGTTCGTGTTGAAGATGACATCCAAGGTGGTCATTCACTTGTAAAAGATAGTTTTAGTATTACTACTACAGGTAACAAACCAGGATATTACGGTGGCTCAACTGCTATCGACGATTTCTTAGCAGCCTTTCCTGGATCAACATTCACAGTTGATGCTGCAGGAAAAATTACAGTTACGATTCCTCAAAGTGAAATTAATAAGACTGGTGTCCTGATCTTTTACCAGACTAAAGTAGAGAATGAAAATCAAAAGAATTTCTTAAACAATACTAAGGTTTGGTATCACGTTAAAGGTGAGCAAGCCGTTGTTGCAAAGGAAGTAAATGCATCTGTTGCAAATATTAATGCAAACGGTGGAGTGGACGGCGATATGACATCAACCACTACAACAACCTCTACAACAACTACCACTACAACCTCTACAACAACTACAACTCAAGAGCCTACAACTACAACTACTACGACTCAAGAACCGACTACCACAACTACTACGACTCAAGAGCCTACTACCACAACCACTACGACTCAAGAGCCTACTACCACAACTACTACGACTCAAGAGCCGACTACCACAACTACTACGGTAACAACTACTGTTGAACCTAAGACTACTTCAACTACAACTGATGAACCTAAGACTACTTCAACTACAACTGAGGAGCCTAAGACCACAGTAACGACTACCGATGAACCTAAGAATACTCCAACTACAACACCAGAAGAACCAGAAAACCACAATGGTAGTGAGGAAGACACAACAACCACTACGACTACAACTGTAGAACCTAAGACTTCTTCATCTACAACAGAAAATCCAAATAAACCTGATCATTCTGGTACTACAACGACACCAAGTGCGCCAGGTTCAAATGGTGGAAACAATGGGGGAGGTCGCAAAACACTTCTTCCAAATACAGGTGAAGTTGTGGCTTCTGGACTCGTCTTCTCTGGAATTCTTGTCTTAGTAGGTGCTGTTGGAATCAAACGGAAATTGACTCGTCAATAATTTATTCATTAAAAATAGTCAATTTTCTAACGAAATAGATTTTCAATGCATCTTAACAAATAGTTCAACTAACAAAGAGAGAAACTTTTAGCTCTCTCTGATTGATAAAAAGACCCTAGAATATAAGATTCTAGGGTCTTTTCTTTGTCGTAAGCCCTATAAAAATTTGGCTTACACCGGTACGTCTACATCTCAAAACATTGACAAAATAATTAACAAATATCCCTTTTTATTTTCTCTAAATCAGGTTTTTAGATGGAATATCAGATGGTAACGAAAATAGTTTCGAAAATACAAAAAGACAAACGTCCAAAAGTGACGTCTGTCTTCAAGCTTTTTTCTTTGTTTATGGTAAGATGGCAATGGCACGGACAGGTGAACCAGTTGCCTTGTCCCAGTGAGGGAAAGCAATCGAAATCAAAGCACCTACAGCTGGAACTTGGTCCAATTGGTTCAAGACTTCAACTTGGTAGATATTTTGTTCCAAGAGGTAGTATTCATTGACCAAACCATGCTCTGCTGCTGGAATACCTGCATCGGTATCAAAGGTTTCATGACCCACAGCCTTGACATGGCGTTCATGAATCAAGAATTCCAAGGCTTCACGGCTCCATCCTGGACTTTGTTGAACCCCATTTTCATCAAGATTGCGCATAGCATCTTGATCTGGCCAACGTTTTGACCAATCACTACGGAAGGCAACAAAAGCACCCTCAGCAATTTGTCCATGCTCTGCCTCAAAGTCTAAGATATCTTGTTTGCTCAAGATAAAGTTTGGATTGGCTGCAACTTCTTTAGACTTGTCGATAACATAGAGTGGCAAGAGGAGATCTTTGAGGTCAATCTCATCCAACCAACGACCACCTTCTACAAAGTGAATCGGTGCATCAATATGCGTTCCGTATTGACCAACCACTGTAAATTTTTGAACATGGAAACCATCTTTTAATGTAAAAAGATCTTCTTGTTGCAATGCAGGAAGGGCTGGGAAGTGTGGACTTTCCGCATTGATCTGGTGACTCAAGTCCACCCATTTTTTAGCTTGCAATTCTTTATAAATACTTAGTAAATCTGACATGTTTCTTCCTCCTTATTCGCCCCAAACTTCAGCGACAATTTCCTTAATCAAACCGATTTTTTTCCATTGGTCTTCTTCTGTCAAAATGTTTCCTTCTTCTGTCGAAGCAAAGCCACACTGAGTAGACAGGTAAAGATTTTCCAACGGTACATACTGACTTGCTTCTTTAATACGAGCGATGACTTCATCCTTGTTCTCCAGTTGACCACTCTTAGATGTCAAGAGGCCTAACACCACTCCTTTTCCAGGGGTCACTTCTGCAAGTGGTTCAAAACCACCAGCACGATCGGTGTCAAACTCAAGGAAGTACGCATTGACCGCTTCTTCTCCAAGGAGTTCTTTGGCAATCGGTGCATAGCCACCTGATGAAGCCCAGGTGGAATGGAAGTTCCCACGACAAACGTGTGTATTGACGGTCAAACCAGCTGGAACATTTTGGTAGACATCGTTGTTAAAGGTCAAGAAGAGATCAGCGAGTTCCCGGCGAACCTCATCTTTTGACTTGCCTTGAGCTGCACCCCAAGCCGTCAAGAAATTATCGTCTACCAAGACACCCCACGTGCAATCATCTACCTGAAGTGTCCGAAGTCCTGCATCATACAAATCTTGAATCACTTGAAGATAGGCTTGCTTGATGTCTTCACGAACAGCCGCAAAATCAGGATAGATGGTATTCAATTGCTCTACATGTTCTGCATCACGGATCAATTCAAAATAGAATTGCGCAGGCGCTGGAATGGTATATTTAGGTTCTACACCATCTACATCTGCTACAAGATCACGCAAGAACTTGTAATGCTCTACAAATGGATGATTGGCTCCTGTAATTTTTCCAATGACAAGTGCCGAGTCCGCCTTGGTCGTTTCATCATGGAATTGATAGCCTTGTGCAGCTTGGACGTGATCAATGCCACCAAAACCCCAGAAGAAATCCAAATGCCAATAAGCACGGCGGAATTCTCCATCCGTTACTGACTTCAGACCAGCAGCAATTTCTTTTTCAACTAAGTCACGAATCGCCCGATTTTCTACTTTTGTTAAGTCAGCCTGACTGATTTTTCCAGCTGCGAAATCTTCACGAGCCTGAACCAAAGCGGCTGGACGAAGAAATGAACCAACATGGTCTATGCGATAAGGTGCATGTGTATGTGTCAATATGAATCCCTCTTTCCTATAAGTTTTACATTAATTCATCAATGCAACCATTATAGCAGTCTAACATTTGATAAACAAGGGTTTGAGATAATCTAATATCTTTGACATCTATATAGCCTTAGACTATAACAAAAAAAGAAGTCCTTGAAGGACCTCCTTTTTATTTTAATTTTTAAATGCATCAAGCATAACTTGAAACTCTTCGTTCGTGAGTGTAATGCCTTTCCCCATCTTTGTATGGTCGGGACTCCAGGTCCGGATATCATACTTAGCTGGAGCACCGTTAAAACTTACACGGTTCAATTCCTTGGTCCAACCCTTGTCATTTTCTGACAAGACCAGTAGATGTTCTTCGATTTGGAATGAAAATTCTGCCATTTTACGACTCCTTTCTTGCCTTCTCATCTCTATTATTCGTAAATCATTTACAAAATCGTTGAAATTATCTATAATATATTGTATCAAGTTATGGAGAATTTAGCTATGAAAAAATTTCTCGAGATCGTTAAAGACCGAGCAAATGAATTTTTCAATGGAAAAGTCAGTACCCCTGCCCCATTAGAAGATGAGAGAATTATTGCAATCATTCAACAAGCATTGCGAAAAAAACAAGGGGTACATGTTATTTTTTCAAACAAGAGTTTTACAGGCGACATTGTCAAGTATGACCAAGAACGCCGACAACTGATCGTGAAAAATTTTAAAAAGAGTATGTCCACGATTATTCGGATTTCTGAGATCCAGAAAATCAGTTTGGTCCCCAATAATATTCGCATCGCCCAACAAAAAGGAGAGGTTTAACCCTCTCTTTTATATTGAAGACAAACGTCTTTTTTGGCGTTTGTTTTTATTACTTTCAATCTCATTTCTATATTTATTAGAGTATCAAAAAAATTCCAGTACATACTACTAGTATTGACGTTGCCTTGATTAAAAAGGTTACCAAATCTTTCGTAATTACATTATCTATTTATAGAAAAATATTAGTAATAAATTACGTAAATTCAATCTAATCTCTAATCACCATAAGTTTGCTCCCATTTTTTCATTTCTTCAACGATACTTCTTAGAGCAATACCTTTTTTTGTCATTTTATATTCAACCTGTGGAGGCGATGTCGGTAAAACTTTTCTTGATAAAATACCTTCTTGCTCGAAATCATGTAACCGTTGAGCTAATATTCTAGGATTAATACCTTCTACACTACGCAAAAGACTACTATAATGTATATTACCATCAATAATTTCAGATAAGATCTCAAGAGTAAATTTACCTTTTAGTAAATTCAAGACCCTTCTTGCTGGACAAATTGATTTTTTCAAAGATTGCTTCATGCAAGTCTCCATTCGTTTCCTCCTTTTTTGATAGTTACTATACTTTTTTTCCCTTCTTGTTTCAGAAATAATTACATGATAAGCTAATTATATCATTTGAAAGGGGAAATTACTATGGATATTATAACTAAGTTTGACCGTATCAAAGATATTCTCGGTTGCGCTGATGGAAGATACTTTGGCACTGGATATACTCAAGTAAAATGTTTTCAGAAAGTTAAATATATTGCTTTTGATTGATAAATGAAAATTGGTTTGATGAAATAACGGAGGAAGCTTGATGAAAAAAACAAATACAAAAGCGCCAGCTTATCTACTTTTTATTCTTTCACTAGGATACATTATGGCGGTCCTAGATACAACCGGAGTGGTTCTTGCTGTTCCCCATATTGAAACAGCTATGAGCGTCTCATTAGAGCAATCCATTTGGATTATTAACGCCTATACACTAGCTTTAGGCTCTTTACTCCTACTTTCAGGAAATCTAACAACAAAATATGGTGCTAAACGAATTTTATTATTTGGAATGACAATTTTTACACTTGCCTCATTTGGGTGCTCTTTTTCACCAAATATTGAAACATTAATCATACTTAGATTCGTTCAAGGTTTCGGTGCTTCTTTGTTTATGCCTAGTTCATTAGCACTTTTATTCATTTCATACCCTGATTCTACTAAAAGAGCACGTATGTTAGGAATTTGGACAGCAATTATTTCTGTTGCAACCGGTACTGGTTCTTTTATTGGTGGACTAATTATTAACTACTTCGGATGGAGGGGTATTTTCTTAATCAATATTCCATTGGGAATTTTGACAGTAATTTCAATATTACTTCTTGTGAAAAACAATATTGCCAATCCAAAGACTAGAATTGACATTTTCAGTAATATCTTTCTTGTTGCAACTATCGGAAGTCTAGTTATTTACCTTGTTGAAGGGAATCAATATGGCTATAGTAACCTAAATCTTTTATTGTTTCTTCTCCTGTTTATATTATTTACTATTGGTTTAGTAGTCCACGATAAAAAAAGTAAAGCACCTATTGTTCCCCACCAACTATTAAAAAATGCTAAGTTTATTGTCTCTAATCTGTTAGGTTTAGTAGTTAACATTTCATTATATGGTATTGTTTTGGTGCTAGGACTTTATTTTCAAACTTATTTAAACTTCTCCTCAATGGTTTCTGGACTCCTCATTCTACCAGGAATGATTGTCTTAATTATTGGTAATTTATTTTACGCACGTGCTGTAAAACGATTTTCCGTGGGAAGCCTCGCTACTGTCTCAATTATTTTTGCCATTGTAGGAGCAGCAGGAATTTATGGAATTGGAGTCCTTTTTCATGAAATTCAACTATACATCCTAATCCCTTTATTTTCTTTAATGAGTCTAGGTATCGGAGTGTTAACTCCAGCGACTACTACCATTCTTATGGAAGCTGCTGGTCAAGAATTATCTGGAATTGCTGGTGCTACTCTAAACGCTAACAAACAGATTGGTGGACTTTTTGGTACAACAATTATGGGGATTCTAACTACTAATTTATCCCATAATTGGAATATGGTTATCGTTGTCGCATTTTTGGTTAACGTGATAATGTATATTGCTACTTGGTTAATTGCTAGTCGTTACCTTTATGGAAAAGAATAAAACTAAACAGAATGCATTCAATTTAAAAGTTGATTATACAGAAAAAAAACTCTTACAAATGCTATTATGTAGGCATTCAAAGAGTTTTCACTATATGGTAACCAAACTCTATAGGAGAAGTTTTTCTTTTCCTGATAGGATTTGTCTACATTCTGAGAGAGGTTTAACCCTCTCTTTTTTTGTTATACTCGAACAGTTTTACTTGCGCCATCTTTTGAGTAGAGATTGATCAAACCTTCTTGACAAGAACGGATCATATCTCCCGGTTTCACTTCTTGTGGGACAGTGATCGTGAGAAGTTCCATCGGATTTGGTGCGCGATCAATCTTCACTCCATCCTTATCATGTAAGTCTTGGATCTGGCATTCAAAATGTCGGAAGCCTGGTCCGTAGAATTCCACTTGGTCCCCTTCATTGATCACATTCCGTTGACGAATCGTCGCGGTCATGGTAGATGGATCAAAGTCTACTACTTCTCCTACAAATTTGTATTGAGGAATCTTACGACGTGCCCCAAACAATTGTTCATTTTCAGTCGGTGTTTGGTAGTAGAATCCAGTTGCCAATTCACGTTGAGCAACTTTCCACAATTCATTGATCAAATCATCCTTGATGGCATAAAAGGCTTCTGGACTTTCCATATAAGCATCGCAAGCAGCCTTGTAACAGTTGGCAACTGTTGATACGTAATGGACAGATTTCATTCGGCCTTCAATCTTCAAGCTATCAACCCCATTGTCAATCATGTCTGGAATATTCTCGATCATACACATGTCAACGGCTGACATAGAGTATTCTTCTGGGACTTGCCCTTTGATACTCTTACGTTCTTGGCCGAATGGCATGTCGTAAAGGTCGTATTTCCAACGGCAAGATTGAGAACAGCCACCACGGTTGGCATCCCGGTCAGACATGTGGTTAGAAAGGGTACAACGTCCGGAGTAGGAAATACACATCGCTCCATGAACGAAGGCTTCGATCTCAAGATCGGTACGCTTACGAATCTCTGCCAACTCTTCCATGGATACCTCGCGGGCCAAGACGACACGGGTCAAGCCATATTCTTTCCAAAAATGGAAAGTCTCCACATTGGTTGCAGAAGCTTGCGTAGACAAGTGAATATTGAGTCCAGGTGCATAAGTTGCACAGATTTCAATCAAGGCCGGGTCTGATACGATCACGGCGTCAAGGCCCATATCCCGCAATTCACGGAACCATTCTCCAGCCCCTTGTTCATTTCCTTCATGAGTTACCATGTTGGAAGCGACGTGTACATCAACTCCACGTGCATGAGCATATTCAATTCCTTCACGAAGCTCATCCATGGTGAAGTTTCCGGCACGGCTACGCAAACCATAGGCTTGTCCACCAACGAACACAGCGTCTGCCCCATAATTAACGGCAACTTTTAGTTTTTCTAATGTTCCAGCAGGTACCAAAACCTCTGGACGTTTTTTTGTATTTGTCATGTTTTCTCCAATTTACAAGATTGTCGATATAATGAATAGCCTCTTCGTTCCCTGAAAAAGGAAAACTCTCAAACGAAGAAGCCTTAGTTTTTTATTATTTTACACGATCTGGTTCATAATCATAGAAACCAGTATCCAAACCACGATTGGCTGGATGCAATTTGCGGATTTCTTCATCAAACAGATAGGCTTGATCCTGTGTAAATGTTCCTTTTTGAATCAAATCACGGGCCTTGACAAAGTACTCTGTAATCTTGACAAAGTTTTCACCCGGACAGTAGACACCATCGAGTTTCCAATGATCAAAGCCATGTTCTACCAACTCAGACAATTTGGTCATCATATTCAAGTCATTATTTGAGAAGATATGGGTTCCATGTTTGTCTTCGTAGACCGAATAGTGAGAATTTGGATCTCCTGGTTCTGCTAAGAACAGATCGCGATCTTTGGTCACAGAGTCCTCTGTCTTGATGAAGTTGTAATAGTTCTGAAGAAGAGGTCGTTTTGAATGGTGAATAATGCTAGCACCGTAAACCAATACTTCTGCTGGAATCTGAAGATTCTCAGCCATTACGAATAATTCGGCAGATGGAATCTCACGAGCCAAAACAGCCTCAGAAGCTCCTGCTTGTTTTCCCCAGAAATTGATCTGGCGGCTAGAAGTGACCATGGTTGATGCATCGTAAATCGTTTTGAATGGATAGCCATCTCGTTTCAAGACATAAAAAACGCCCGCATCTCCGACAGTAATATAATCAGCCTGAATTTCCTTTAGAAAATCTAAGAAAGGCTTGATTGAATCCATCATCGATTGGTGCATGAGTGCATTTACAGCCACTGTCAATTCTTTGCCAGCAGCATGGACTAATTGGGCAATTCGATTTATTTCGTCATGGCTTAAAGTTTGAGGCAATCGTAATCCGTAATCTTTTTCACCGACATAGATTCGGTCAACCCCTGTATCAATCAGGGCTTGTGCTTGCTCAACACTCTCTGCTGTTGCTGTAATCATAATATTTTTCATAAAACCATTATAACAAAAATTCCGATATTCTAGAAAAATTTATTTATTTTGTAAAATTTGTAACATTTTTGTAACATTTATATAGCTGAATTCATGATAGAATAATAGAGTACTGTTAGGAGAGAGAAAATGCCCGTAAGAAATTTAAGACACTATGATGAAGAATTCGATTATATCGAATTAACTAAACAAACCCAAGAAACCCCTATTCAGGACTACGCTCCTGAAGTTGAACCCGCGCCTCAATTAAGTGAATTGCTATATTTTTTAAATATCGCTATTTTCTGTGTGTTGACAGTTGTGTTTAGTTTTATCTTTTTAGCAACGAAAATGAATACCTTCTTTGCGTTTGCCTTAGCTATTGGTTCTAGCTTTGCTAGTATTCAAGGATTCCGAATTTACTACAATAAACGAAAAAATTAAAAATCAGGTTCGCCTGATTTTTTTATTTTAGTCGAATTTTTTAATTTGAATATTGAAATTTGAAGACAAAACCTAACTCCAATTAATCAGGTAATTTCCATAAAAAACGAGGCCTACTAAGCCTCATTTTTTATGCTTCTTTTGTTTCTTCTTCAGCTGCTTCTTCAGGATCTTTTTCATCCAAGTCTAGCACGATGTCTTCTGATTCTGTTTGTTTGCGAATGGATTGAACCAAGTCATTGCCACTTAGATTTTCTTTTTGAAGTTTATCCTTAAATGAGTGATAGACTTCTTGAGATTTTTCAACCACATCTTGCGTTTTTTCTTTGACAGATTCCAAAACAGTTCCTGTCGTAATTTCTCCAGAACCGACTTTTTCTTTGGTTTGTTGGATCACTTCTGCTGCTTGTTTTGAAACATCCTTAGCAGTTTGTTTAACCGATTCATGTACTTCTTGAGGATCTTCTTGATAATCTTTTACGAAGCGCACCACTTTTTTAGTGACTTTTTTTCCTTGCTCTGTTGACAAATAGTAGGCTGCTGAAGCACCTGAAATGACACCAATTAATAAACTAGATAAACGTCCCATATTTTTCCTCGATTCTATTTAAATAATTTTGAAGCCATCTGAATCGCTTTTAATCCGATAGAGGCTTTTACAGTTTTCCCACCAGCTGATGCAGCTTTAACACTCAATTGACGAGCTTGATCATTCAAATCTGAAACTGACACGGAAAGATCCGCTACAGCTGTAAATAGCGGGTCAATCGTTGCAACTTTTTGATTCAAATCATCTGTTAAAACATTGACTTTTGCCAATAGATCATTGGTCTGATGCAAGGTGACATTGACATCTGATGTCAACACTTGGATCGTTTTTTGCGTCTCATCTACAACTTTTCCAATCTTTGAAAGGAAAAAAATCATATAAATGACAAGCGCTACTAAGGCAAGGCCTAAAAGGCCGTATGCGATTTCAATAAACATATGTTACTCCTTTTCTTCTACATAATAAGGGGCTTTTTTGTGACGTTGGTAAACGATAATGGCGAGTCCAACTAGAATCAGGATCATCGATAGCCACTGGGAAACACGTAAACCCGCAAACATCAGGCTATCCGTCCGCATTCCTTCGATGATCATTCGCCCAAATCCATACCAGATGAGGTAAAAGGCTGTGATCTCACCTTGCCTCAAAAATTGGGGTTTTCTACGAAGAATCAAGATCAAGAGAAATCCTAGCAGATTCCAACTGGATTCATATAAGAAAGTTGGCTGACGATAACTACCATCTATATACATTTGATCTCGAATAAAAGAGGGCAGGTAGTTGAGGCTCTTAACAGCAGCTCCATAAGCTTCCTGGTTGAAGAAGTTTCCCCAGCGACCAATACTCTGTGCAACCATGACGCTTGGGGCCGCAATATCTAAAAAGTCGATCGGTTCAATCAAACGTCTACGAGAGAAAAGATAAAGAACTAAAGCACCCGTTAAGAGACCACCATAAATCGCAATTCCTCCGTTCCAAATGGCAAAAATCTCACCAAGGTGCTGGCTATAATAGCCCCATTCGAAAGTAACGTAATAGAGTCTGGCACCCACAATCGCAAGAGGAAAAGCAATCAGAATGAAATCAATAATGGCATCTGGATCAATTTTCTTACGAGGCGCTTCTTTCATGGAAAGATAAACAGCTAGAATCAAACCAGAGACAATACAAATTGCGTACCAACGAATACTGATCGGACCTAATTGAAGGGCTACTGGATTCATTACTTCACCTCATTTTGACTAATCAACTGGGACAAACGTTCTTCAAAGGTTTTAGTGGCATCATAGCCCATTTGTTTGGCACGAACATTCATGGCTGCTGCTTCAATCACGACCGAAATATTTCGACCTGTCTTCACTGGAATGCGAATACGAGGAATGGTGACTCCACCGATTTCCAACTCTTCTGCGTTGTTACCAAGACGATCATAAGTTTGGTCCTTAGCATAATTTTCCAGGTAAACGTCGATTTGAACTTGTGAAGAATCCTTCACAGCACTCGCACCATAGAGACTCATCACATCGATAATGCCGACACCACGGATCTCTAGTAAGTGACGCAAGATCTCAGCTGGCTCTCCCCAAAGGGTCATCTCATCTCTCGCATAGATATCGACTCGGTCATCCGCTACGAGACGGTGACCCCGCTTGACAAGTTCCAAAGCTGTCTCGCTCTTACCGATCCCGCTATCTCCTTGGATCAAGACCCCCATCCCATAAATATCCATCAAAACACCATGAACACTGGTACGTTCTGCCAAGCGGCTATCCAAATAACTGGATAACTCACCAGACAAACGGCTCGTCGCAACATTGCTCTTTAAAATAGCCAGCTGCTTCTCTTCCGCAGCCCGTAACATTTCTTCTGGAATGTCTAAATTCCGCGCGACAATGATGACAGGTGTCTCTGGCTGGAACATCTTGCGCAAAACTTGATGTCGGTTGTGAGAGCTCATCTTCACCAGGTAGGACCATTCTTTCATTCCTACAAGCTGAATCCGCTCAGGTGTGTAATAGTCAAAATAGCCCGTCATTTCAAGACCTGGACGTGAAATGTCCGCAGTCGTAATTTCCTTGCTTAAGAGGTTATCATCCCCATAAACAACTGACAGACGAAGCTTTTCCTGTATATCGCGAACAGTAACTGCCATATCATTCTCCCTTTTAAAATTCTCTCTCTATTATAGCAGATTTTCTCTTCAGACGAGAGACTGAAGTGTCATTTGAATGATCCATTTTCAACTCCTTTTTAATGCGACTAAAAAGAGGCCAAGACAAATGTCTCTAACCTCTAGGAAATGATGGTAACATCTGAAGAATGCTCCAGCCTTCAGCCTTGCAAGAAATCTTTAATCATGGATTTGATTCCAGTCGAAACAGCATAGACCACCGCATTTGAAGGAAATGCGATCAAGCCGAGCATAAAGGCGGTAGGTCCTCCCCCCAACAAGGACAAAACCAGGCACAACATCGGCAGAAATAAAATCGAAAACCGATAAATTTGTGGCTTTCTAGCCATTTCTGTTGGCAGAAACAAGAGGTAGAAGAGACTATTCCAAATGCCCAGTGGAAAAAGGAGCATCCCGATCAAAACTGTTCCAACTCCTTCCCCAAAAAAACGATTTAAAATGAAAAACTGTCCTATAAAACTGAAGAAGAGGTATAGAATAAAAGCAAGGTAATAGAACTTCTGCTTCACTCGGATCTCCTTTTAGAAAAATGGACTATCATTCTGATCATGAATGGGTTCAGCCTCTTTTCTTCGACGAGGTCGAGAGCCATAGTCAAACATTTTCTGCTCCTCCTCGTCCTTATAAGGCAAGGTCGTATCTAACAGCAAGTAGATAATCACACCGATAAAGGCATGAGAGACCGTAAAAAGAATAAACAAGAAGCGTAGGAGAGTTACACTAAGACCAAATTTATCGGCTATGCCAGCTAGCACACCTGAAACCAGGCGATGTCGTTTTAATTTGTAAAATGATGCTGTCATTTGATTTTCCTCTTTCTAGTTAGACCTATTTTAGCAGAGTCGAACTGGAAAGAGATCCGCCTAAAGACCGATTCTTACTCTTGTCTCATTTCAAGGAATTGCAGACGGCTGCGACAGCGACCGCAGGCATATTTCTTCAGATCGATTTTTCGCTTTCGTCTATACTCTTGGCCACAATGGGGACATTGATAAAGATAGATCCGCTTGACTCCACCAGTTCTATCTGGTAGAGGAGGTGTGAAACGAAGACCGTCCACTTGCTGGAGGAGTTGCTTAAAGTCTAGATCTTTGTGGCGATAGCCTTTACCTTGATCGTAAAGATGGTAATGGCAGAGCTCGTGGCGGACAATTTTGCGAAAGACCTCTAACCCAAAAGCTTGGTATATTTTCGGGTTGAAATCAAGGTGTCGATCCTTGGGAAAGAAACGACCTCCAGTGGTTTGAAGGCGTGAATTCCACTCTGCTTGATGGCGGAATTCTCTTCCAAAATCTTCCAGGGATACTTGGCGCACATACTCAGTCAGATTCATTCGGAGCTACCAAACTGAGATTGACTTTTTCGCGTTCCACATCAATCTTCTTCACCCAGACGGTTACCAAATCACCTACTGATACGACCTGGCTTGGATGCTTGATAAACTGCTTGCTCATATGGGAGATATGAATCAAGCCATCTTCGTGAATACCAATATCGACAAAGGCTCCAAAGTCAACCACATTGCGCACAACCCCTTCTAATTTTTGGCCTATATGGAGGTCTTTAATATCCAAGACATCCTGACGGAGTACGGGTGCATCAAAGGAATCCCGCAAATCGCGACCTGGTTTTAGGAGATCGGCAATGATATCTTTCAGGGTTTCTGGTCCCAGATCCAGCTGAGTAGACATCTCCTTTATGTTCACAGCTTTTAATTTTTCCTGAGCGGATGCATCGAGGTCGGTAATTTCAAGAAGCTGAAAAAGTTTTTCAACTTCCTTGTAACTTTCAGGGTGAACGCCGGTATTATCCAAGATGTTTTTACTTTCAGGGATGCGTAAGAATCCAGCAGCCTGTTCGAAAGCCTTGGCGCCAAGGCGAGGGACTTTTTTAATCTGTGCTCGTGAAAGAATCATTCCTTCTTCTTCCCGGTATTTCACAATATTTTCAGAGATGGTTTTATTGAGTCCTGCTACATGCGCTAAGAGAGAGGGACTAGCCGTATTGATATTGACCCCAACTTGGTTGACGACAGTATCTACCACAAAATCTAAACTTTCTGTCAGTTTTTTCTGATTGACATCGTGCTGGTATTGACCCACACCGATAGATTTGGCATCGATTTTCACCAATTCTGCTAGCGGATCTTGCAGGCGGCGGGCAATGGAGATGGCCGAGCGTTTTTCAACGGTTAGCTCTGGGAACTCATGACGGGCCAATTCACTAGCTGAATAGACAGATGCTCCGCTTTCATTGACAATAACATAGCGAACTCCTGGATGGTCGTGGAGGACCTCTGCGACAAAGGCCTCACTTTCACGGCTAGCTGTTCCATTTCCAATTGCAATAATCTCTACGCCAAACTCCTTGATCAAGGAGGACAGATCCTTTTTAGCCTGCTCGATCTGAGCTGGTTTTGCAGGAGCAACTGGATAGATGACCTGGGTAGCGAGCATCTTTCCTGTCTCATCGACAACGGCTAGTTTAGCACCAGTCCGAAAGGCTGGGTCAAATCCAAGGACCACGCGCCCTTTTAATGGAGGAATGAGCAATAGATTCCGTAGATTCTCAGAGAACAATTGAATGGCCCCGTCTTCTGCCACCTCCGTCAACTCTGTCCGAATCCGACGTTCAATCGCAGGAACGATTTTTTTCTTAACCGCTTGTTGAATAACCTCATCGACATAGGCATTTTTCGTTTTAAAACGAGCCTCAAAAATACGAATGATCCGATCCAGTTGGTGCTCGAATCCGACTTTGAGAACGCCCAATTTTTCCCCACGATTGAGAGCTAGAGTCCGGTAGCCTTGCATATTCTTGATCTTCTCAGAAAAATCATAATAGATTTCAAAGGTTCTCTTAGTATCTAAGCTTTCATCCTTCAAGGTTGACGTCATGAGGGAATGCCCATGAATTTCTTGATAGGTGAGGGCCCGTAATTGGGTATCCTCTGAAATAGCCTCTACCAGAATATCCACTGCACCAGCTAATGCTGCGGTTTCAGTTGGGAAGGCCTCGCAGGTAAATTTCCGAGCCTCTGCTTCCAAGTCTGGACTATTTTGCAAAATGAGACGTGCCAAGGGGAAAAGTCCTGCTTCTCGGGCAATCGTCGCCTTGGTCCGCCGTTTTTCCTTATAAGGGAGATAAAGCTCTTCGACATCCGCTAATTTTTCAGCAGCCTCAATAGCCTGCTTGAGCGCCTCTGTCAGTTTGCCTTGTTCCTCAATCTTAGCAAGGACGGTTTCCTTTCGTTCAGCTAGAGCCGTTAAGGATTTGTCCCGGTCAATAATGGCCTTGATCGCTACTTCATCTAAATTTCCCGTCATATCTTTTCGATAGCGGGCAATGAAGGGAATGGTTGAGCCTTCTGCGGTCAGACTCAATACGGTATCGATTTGTTTTAAGCTAACACCCAATTCTTGGGCTATTTTTTCATATTTATCCATAGCTTCTATTATAGCATATTTTGCTACCATCAAAGGGGAGATCCCCTGTTCTGGTCTCTGTTTCAGGGATTTTTCATAGAATAATTTTGACCCCCTTGATCTTTCCTTTTATGCTCCATTTCCCCCTTGCTCTTTCCTTTTTGTTATAATGAAAGAAAATAAAAAGGAGGCCCAATAATGGCTATTAAATTCTCAAAAACAGATGATCTTGATAAAATGTTTGAAAACTTTGCAAGTTTTCCGGATGTAGAAAAGAAAGTCGAATTTCCTGAAGAAAAAAAGAAGGCAGAAACTGCTACAGCTAAAGAAGCAAAGAAGGTTAAGTAATGACATTCTTTCAACACCTTCCCTCTAGCGTCTTGCAGGCTGGGGCTATTTTTCTCTCGATTATTATCGAGGCCCTACCTTTTGTCCTAATCGGAAGTATCATTTCAGGGATTATTGAGGTCTATATCACCCCCGAAAGGGTCTATCGCTTTCTTCCCAAGAATAAATTTGGGCGGATCTTCTTTGGGACCTTTATCGGCTTTATCTTTCCTTCCTGTGAATGTGGAATTGTTCCCATTATCAATCGCTTTCTAGAAAAGAAAGTCCCAAGTTATACTGCTGTTCCCTTTTTGGTGACAGCACCGGTCATCAATCCCATCGTTCTCTTTGCGACCTACTCAGCCTTTGGGAATTCTGTCAAGATGGCCCTCTACCGCGCCCTTGGTTCCCTTTTGGTCGCAACGGTGCTAGGGATCTTTCTTGGTTTTATTCAGACAGATTCGATCCAAAAAGAACATCGTAAGGCTGTACATGAACATGATTTTAGGGGCTTGAGCAAAGGTCAAAAGCTCTTTCAAGTCTTGGTGCAAGCGATTGATGAATTCTTTGACACGGGACGTTACCTGGTATTTGGTTGTCTCTTTGCCAGCCTCGTCCAAGTCTATGTCCCAACACGGATCCTCACTTCGATCAGTGCGACACCGGTTATTGCTATTCTCCTTCTCATGGTCTTGTCCTTCCTCCTCTCACTTTGTAGCGAGGCGGACGCCTTTGTTGGATCCTCTCTTCTAACAAGTTTTGGAGTAGCGCCTGTTCTAGCCTTTTTGGTGATTGGGCCTATGCTTGATGTCAAAAATCTCCTCATGATGAAAAATTATCTCAAGACCCGTTTTATCTGGCAATTTATCGGAATTGTGAGTGGAGTTGTGCTCCTTTATGCTTGGTTTGTGGGGGTAGTGCTATGATTCGTTTCTTGATATTAGCTGGCTATTTTGAGCTCACCATGTACCTGCAATTATCTGGTAAGCTCAATCAATACATCAACTTACACTATTCTTACTTGGCTTATATTTCTATGTTCTTGTCCTTTGTTTTAGCTCTTGTGCAGCTGATCATCTGGGTCAAGCAGATGAAGATCCACAGTCATCTTTCTGGCTTCTGGGCAAAAGTGGCAAGTATTTTCTTGCTCTGTATTCCTTTGTTTGTCGGGCTATTTTTCCCTACAGTGACACTGGATTCCCAAACGGTCTCTGCCAAAGGCTACCACTTCCCGGTTGCGGCTGGTTCTTCCAAGGAAATCCAGCAGGACGAAGGGACAACAACCCAGTATCTCAAACCAGATACTAGTAGCTATTTTACCAAGTCAGCCTATGAATCAGAAATGAAGCAGGCGGCAAAGAAATATGTTGATAAAAAAGTGATCCAGGTGACCACTGAGAATTACATGGAAGTCATGGAAGTGATTTATGATTATCCTGACCAATTTGCAGGAAAGACGATCGAGTTGACCGGCTTCGTATACAATGACCCCAATAACAAGGACAGCCAATTTCTCTTTCGCTTTGGGATCATCCACTGTATCGCAGATTCCGGAGTCTACGGTCTCTTAACGACGGGTGCTCCGCAGCATTTCGAAAACAACACTTGGATCCATGCGAAAGGAACCTTGTCCATTGAATACCACAAGCAGCTCAAGCAAAGCTTGCCTGTCCTTCACATTAGCGATTGTAAGACCATTACGAAACCGGATAATCCTTATGTCTACCGCGTATTCTGATGAAGTTACCAAGTTTCTTTGGTGGTCGATCCAAACAGCCTATAGCAGTTGAAGCTAGAATCCACATTGATTCTAGCTTTTTCTATGCTTTCCTCTCAAATCCTCTAATCCAAGCGGAAAATATTCGGAACAACGATTCCATCAAAGAAATCTTGTAGATTTTATGGTAAAATATGGTTAATAAAATAGGAAATAGGTACTTAAATGTCTTCAAAAGTTATTGTAACCATTTTCGGGGCCAGTGGAGATTTAGCCAAGCGCAAACTCTATCCATCCCTTTTCAGACTCTATAAATCAGGAAATCTATCTGAACACTTTGCAGTTATCGGAACAGCCCGCAGACCATGGAGCAAGGAATACTTTGAATCAGTCGTGGTAGAATCCATCACAGATCTGGCCGATAGCCCTCAACAAGCTCAAGAATTCGCTAGCCATTTCTACTACCAAAGCCACGATGTCAATGATACCGAACATTACATCGCTCTGCGCGAATTACAAAACAGCTTGGATGAGAAATACCAAACGGAACACAACAAGGTCTTCTTCTTGTCCATGGCTCCTCAATTTTTTGGAACCATTGCCAAACACCTCAAATCAGAAGGCATTGTGGATGGGCAAGGCTTTGAGCGCTTGATCGTTGAAAAACCTTTTGGTACAGACCTAGAAACGGCTAGTCAGCTCAACAAGGAATTGGAAGAAACCTTTGATGAGGAACAAATCTTCCGGATCGACCATTACCTTGGAAAAGAAATGATCCAAAATATCTTTGCCATTCGTTTTGGAAATCTTATTTTTGATAATCTTTGGAACCGAGATTTTATTGACAATATCCAAATTACCTTTGCTGAACGCTTGGGGGTTGAAGAACGCGGTGGCTACTATGATCACTCAGGGGCCCTTCGAGATATGGTGCAAAACCATACCCTTCAGCTTTTGTCTTTGCTTGCCATGGATAAACCAGCTACCTTTACCAAGGATGCGATTCGGGCTGAAAAAGTAAAAGTATTTGAGCAATTGCACAATCCAACAGATGACGAATTGAAGAAATTCTTTATCCGTGGTCAATACCATTCAGGTACGATCAAAGGGAAAAAAGATATCTCTTATCGCAGTGAGCCCAATGTCGACCCTGAATCTACTACGGAGACCTATGCTTCTGGTACGTTCTTTGTTGATAGCGATCGCTTCCGCGGTGTGCCTTTCTTCTTCCGTACCGGAAAACGCTTGACGCAAAAAGGAACCATGGTCAATGTGGTCTTCAAGCAAACCGACTCCATCTTTGGACATAGCTTGCAACCAAATGTCTTGACAATTTATATCCAACCAAATGAAGGTTTCTCATTGAGCATCAACGGAAAAGAGGTCGGAGAAAAATTCAGCATCGCACCAATTTCCTTTGATTATGAAACAGATGCGACTGCAACTGGGGCTTCACCAGAGCCTTATGAAAAATTAATTTTCGACGTTTTGAACAATGACTCAACCAATTACAGCCACTGGCACGAAGTCCGTGCTTCATGGCAATTGATTGACCGGATTGAAAAACTATGGGCCGAAAATGGAGCACCGCTCTATGAATACAAGTCTGGATCCATGGGACCAACTGCATCCGATGATCTCCTTGCAGAATACGGAGCCGAATGGGTTTGGAAACCTGAACCTAAGAATTAAGGAAAGCCACCTTCGGGTGGTTTTTTTGATAGCGCAAGGAAACAAAAAGACAAATTGTCTTTTAAACAATTTGTCTTTTTCTATTTGACTCTTAAATCAAGCCTTCCAAGAGGCCTCTCATGAAGTTTTCTGAGTGGAATGGTCCGATGTCATCAATCTTTTCTCCGAATCCAATCAACTTCACTGGGATATCCAACTCTTCTCGAATCGCAAGGACGACCCCACCTCGAGCCGTTCCATCGATCTTGGTCAATACAATTCCTGTCACAGGTGTAATTTTTGAAAATTCTTTAGCTTGCACCAAGGCATTTTGACCGGTTGATGCATCGAGGGCCAGCAAGGTTTCATGCGGTGCATCGGGTACAACACGTTTGATAATCCGGCCGATTTTTTCAAGCTCCGCCATGAGGTTGTCCTTATTCTGCAGACGCCCCGCCGTATCAATCATCAGAACATCGATGTTTTCAGCGATCGCGCGTTCCATTCCATCAAAGACGACACTAGCAGGATCTGATTTTTCAGGACCTGTCACAACTGGAACATCTACGCGGCGTCCCCATTCTGCCAGTTGAGCTACTGCTCCTGCACGGAAAGTATCTGCTGCAACCAACATGACTTTCTTGCCTTCTTGTTTGTAGCGGTGGGCTAATTTCCCGATAGAGGTTGTTTTACCAACTCCATTGACCCCAACAAAGAGCATGACCGTAAGACCGTCTTGAAAACGAATGGCTTCATTAAACTGGCCATCCTTTTCATACAAGTCCACCAATTTTTCGATGATCACGCGCTTGAGAGCATCTGGTTTTTTGGCATTTTCCAAACGGGCTTCATAGCGCAACTCTTCGGTTAAATTAGAGGCCACTTGAACTCCAACATCACTCATAATCAAGAGTTCTTCCAATTCTTCAAAGAATTCTTCATCGACTGAACGGAAATTGGCAAAGAAGGCATTGAGGCGTGCTCCAAATCCAGTCCTTGTCTTTTTCAAGCTACGATCGTATTTTTCCTGAATGGTTTCTTGCTTAGGCTTAACCTCGTCTGGAATTGGCTCTTCTGCCTCTTCAACAGTCCTTTCCTCAACGGCTGATGCAGCTTCTCCTTCCGGAAGTCTGGACTCAGCTTCTGCTACTTCTGAAGTTTCCTCCACTTGAGCGATCGCTTCTGATACTTCAGGTTCTGGGACCTCATCCTGAGCGTCTACTAGTTCTGGAACCTCCTCTTCTGTCGTGCTCCCTTCTACTAGCTCAGCGTCAGATGATGGAGAAGCAATCGGTGACTCTTCTTCCAGTTCTGAACCGTTAGCCCCATCTGCTTCCTCACCATTTTCAGTTTCTTCCGCTTCAATTTTCTCTTCTTCAAGAGGCTCCGTCTCATCTGTTTCACCAGCTAGTGGTGAAACTTCTTCAGGACTTGCCTCTGCTTGAGCAGGTTCAAAGACAACTGGAGACTCCTCTACTGGTACTTGGTCTTCATTAGTCTCTGATGTCACTTTTTCTTCTACAAGAGGTTCCTCTGCCGGCTCTTCTTGAGCAACGGTTGAAACAGGTTGATGAGTGGCTGCAATTCGCGCTTTGAGCTCTTGGTAGTAAGCCTCCATATCAGCGATTTTTTGCTCTTCCTTGTCATTTTGGGTAGCCGTCGGCTCCTCTTTGACAGTTTCTTCAACCTCCGTACTTTCCGTCACTTCTTCCGAAGACGGAAGCACTTTTTCAGTTTCTTCTTTTTTTCCAAATAAACGATCAAATAATCCCATTTATTCACTCTCCTTTAGCACATAATTTTCAATCGCCCATGCGACAGCATCTTGGTCATTGGTCACAGGGGCCACAAGCGCTGCAACTTCCTTCACTGCTGGAATCGCATTGCCCATGGCAACCCCCAGTCCAGCCCACTGAATCATAGACAGGTCATTGGCTTCATCTCCACAGGCCATGACTTGATCTGCCTTAAGACCCAAAATAGCTGCCAGTGCCTCTAAACCTGTCGCCTTGTGAACATTTTTAGGGCACCATTCCAGCAACATTTCCCGAGATTTAAAAATTTCATAGTCTTGAAATAACTCCGGCTTGATCTCCTTGATCGCTGCATCTAAAAAGTCTTGATCAACGGCTGTCACACACTTGTTGTAGGAAATCGTGGATGGCAGGTCTTTAAAATCTGTCTCAATAAAGTTCAGGTAGGGATTGTAAAGGGAATAGAGAGACTTTCGATCTGCATGAATCTCATAAACCGTTCCCTCACTGATAGCATCCAGAGGAAGGCCTAGACGGGCTGTTTCATCATGAATGGTTGCGACATCTTCTGGTGCCAAGACAACTTTTGAAAGGATTTCTCCATTATTTCGCTGCACTAGACCACCGTTGAAGGTAATCGTATACTCTTCTTTGAGGCCTGCTGTTCCCAATTCTTCCAAAAGAAAATCCATGGCTTTCAAGGGGCGACCAGTGGTTAGAACCACCTTGACACCTTGGGCCTGTGCAGCAGCGAGGGCTGCTCTATTGCGAGGTGAGATCTTTTTTTCAGAATTGAGAAGGGTCCCATCTAAATCCAGCGCAATCAAGGAAATCTTTCTCATACAATTTCCTCCATGTAGCGTAGGACAGAACCCGTCGCATGGTGGCCGATGACTTTTTCAGCAATCGCTAAGATTTCAGGACGTGCATTTTCTGGCGCTACAGGATGGCCCACGACTTGCATCATATGGAGGTCATTTAGGTTATCTCCAAAAGCCATCACCTGATCCATCGAGATCCCTAGTTTATCCGCTAAGGCGGTAATGGCCACTCCCTTATCGACATAATCGAGGACAATATCAATCGACTCAAAACCTGTCGTCATCGCTTTGACACCGGGGATATTCTCAGTGACCCATTGCTCACCTTCAAGCACAAGAGCTGCATCAAAGTTGGTGGTCAATTTGAAAATTTCATCCTGAATATCCGCTAGGCTTTTCACTTTTTGAATGTTTTCATTGTAGTGCTGACTCAAGGCCAGATAGTCGGGATCTACTGTTTCTAAGACATAGCTCCCTTTTTTCCCCGTCAAAAGAAGCTTATTCGGGTCTGCATAAGGGGAGGATTTCAAAGCCTCAAAAACACCCAAATAAAAGTCTTTGGACATGGTCGCTTCGTAGAGATCTTCTCCATGAAATTCTACCACACTGCCATTTTCAGCAATGAAAATCATCTGGTCTTCAAAGCCTTTAAAGAGAGATTTGAGAGAAAGAAGGGCACGGCCACTCGCAGCAGCAAAATAGATGCCTTTTTCTTTGTAGCTTGCTAACACCTTGCGTAAAAGGTCTTGATCGTACTGATGTTGGTCATTTAGAAAGGTCCCATCCATATCCGTAGCGATCAATTTAATATCATTATTCTTCATTTTCTAAGTCTTTCAATTTTACTGAGACGATTTTAGAAACCCCAGATTCCTGCATGGTCACACCATAGATGGAATCTGCAGCTGACATGGTCCCCTTCCGGTGCGTCACGACAATAAACTGGCTTTCCTTATCAAAGCGGTTCAAATAATCCCCAAAACGCTTGACATTGGCCTCATCTAGAGCAGCCTCTACCTCATCCAGAATGACAAAAGGAATGGTCTTGACACGAATAATCGAGAACAAGAGAGCTAAGGCAGACAAGGCTTTTTCTCCACCACTCATGAGGTTTAAGGATTGGATCTTTTTACCAGGTGGCTGCACAGAAATCTCAACACCAGCTGTCAGAAGATCTGGCTCTGTCAGAATCAAATCAGCAGAACCCCCACCAAACATTTGACGGAAAGTGACTTTAAAGGATTCACGAATAGCTTCAAAAGTCGATTTAAAGCGTTCCTTGACTTCGTCATTCATGTCGTTGATGGTAGACAGAAGCATGTTTTTCGCAGCCAAGACATCCTCACGCTGACTTGATAGGAAATCAAAGCGCCCCTTCACCTCATTGTACTGCTCGATCGCATCCACATTGACTGGACCAAGTGCCTTAATATCTTTTTCGATGCTCTTGAGCTGGTTTTCAGCTGCTGCAAGATTTTCAACAGGTTTAGCCTGCTCTTTGGCTTGGTCAAAGCTTTGCATGAATTCATCGGTAATTTGCGTTAAGAGCTTGTTCAAACGATCCGCATGCTTTTCACGTGTCGCTTCAGCCTTGGCTTGTTGACGAATCCACTCTTCGTTTTTCTTGCGAGCTTGCTCCATCTGTTCTGCCACATCTTCGGCCTGGCCTTCCAAATCATCCAGCTCAAAGCGTTTCCGAATGACTCCTTGTTCCAGTTCCGTTTTCTTGGCTTGGGCCTGCGTCAATTGGTTGGCTAGCTGCTCCACATCAACTATCTGAACTTGGGCCTCGCCTTGTTCAATCAATAATTGCAACTGATGCTCTTCTACTTCCAACTGAGAGATCGTTTCTTCTAAGCGACGAACATCTGTTTGCTCGTAACTTTGTTGGCTCTTACATTCCGTCTGTTGAAGTCGCAATTCTGCCAATTGCTCTTGCAAGTTTTGTACCTTTTGTTGCAAGACATCTTTATCCGACTTCATGGTTTCAATGTCGCGGTTCAAATTTTCTTTTTGAAGCTCAATTTCTGCCAATTGCTCAGTAAGGGACTCCAGCTCTTCTTGGAGAGACTGGGTCGCATCTGTTGCCAATTCTGACTTCAAAGCTTCTAAGAGTTCCTGAATTTCTTTCAGCTGCTCTTGGCTTTGTTGGTAGGCCAATTGGGCCCGCTGTTGCTCTAGACGCGCTTGCTCACCTTGGCTTTGAATAGAGGCCAGGTATTCTTGCGCCTGCTTGAGCAGATTGTCCTTGGTCTCGACCTCCTGCTCTGCTTCTCTCAAACGAGCATCCAGAGCTTGCATTTCCTGCTTCAAACTATCCAATTCTGGTTTGACAAAAACCGTATTTTGGGAGCGATTGGCACCACCGGCATACGATCCTCCGGTCCGCAATTCGGTCCCATCCAAGGTCACCATCCGAACTTGATAATTGACTTTACGAGCCGCCTCACGCGCATGCTCTGTCGTGTCAAAGATGGCCGTTACGCCAAGTAAGTTTTGGAAAATCTGTTCAAAACGATTCTCATAGGTCACTAAGTCACTCGCAATTCCTAGAAATCCTGCGCTGGCTTGAATCAATTCCAGATTCCGAGGGGATAGCTGACGGGCTTTGATCGTCGTTAGCGGAAGGAAAGTTGCCCGTCCCAAGCGATTGCGTTTCAAGAAATCGATCGCTCGCGTTGCGGCCTTTTCATCCTCGACAATGATCTGTTGGCTGCTAGCCCCCAGAGCAATTTCAAGCGCCGTCTGGTAGTCTTTTGAGAAACTCAAATTCTCACTAACAGCCCCACAGATGCCTCCTAACCGTTCTGCTTCTTGCAAAACGCTCTTGACGCCTGCATAGAAGTTACTATGGTTCTTCTGAATGGCTTCCAAGCTATTGATCCGCGCCCGTTTGTTTTTGCTCTCATCCATCAGGTCAAACATGGCCGTTTGAGCCTCTTGGTAGGCAGCTTTGGCCTGCTCCACTTTTACCAATTGCTCTTGGTATTCTGCTAATAGGCCTTTGACCGTCGCTTGTGCCTGATCCAACTCTTCCAATTGTCGGACTTCTTTTTCCTTGGCAGCTTCAAAGTTTGTTTGTGCCTTGGTCAAATCCTCTTGACGATGGCTAGATTCTTGCAGGAGTGCCTGGATTCGGCTCTCAATAGCTGTCCGCTCATTTGATTTTTCAGCCTCGGTCTGCAAGAGAGCGACATACTGCTCACGTAGATGCTCAATGACTTGTTCCGGATCTTCTTCGTAGTTGGCTAATTCTTTTTCCAACTCTTCTTGTTGCTGACGGTTCTCTGTCAGTCTTTGTTGAAGCACAGCTAGCGTCTCTTGTTTTTGAGCCAGCTCTTGTTTCGCTTCCTCCAGACGGGCCAAAATAGCATCCAACCGCTCAAGATTTTCCTTGCGACTATGGGCTGCTTGACTCGATTGCAACTTAGCTACTTCAATTTGCTTTTCTAAATCACTGATCAAACGAGTGACCTCAAGCAAGCTGGCCTGGTCCTCAGCTAAACTCTCATCCAACTGATGGCGGGCTTTCTTGATACGTACATTATCTTCTTCTAAGACCTGACGACGTTGGTAATAAGAAGCCAACTGTTCTTGAATGGCCTTTTCTTCTTGATCAGCCTTTTCATAAAGGTCCTTTGTCAAATCGACTTGAGCAACTAAAACATCCAGCAAGAGAACCTGCCGTTCTTGGTCTAATTCCAAGAAACGGCGAGCGACAGTCGCTTGCTTTTCAAGAGGTTGGATTTGTCCTTCTAATTCATAGAGGATATCCTCCAGACGTTCCAAATTCTCCTGGGTTTGGTTGAGTTTGGTTTCGGTTTCCTTACGCCGCGTCTTAAATTTCAAGACACCAGCAGCTTCTTCAAAGATAGCCCGGCGTTCTTCCGGTTTAGAGTTAAAGATCTCCTCTACTCGACCTTGGGAGATAATGGAGAAAGAATCCCGTCCCAATCCCGTATCCATGAACAAATCATGAACATCTCTGAGACGTACTTTCTTGCCATCGATCTTGTACTCGCTGTCTCCTGAACGATAAATATGGCGTTCGACACGAATTTCTTTCCCTGCCTGTTGGATAAAACAATCTTGGTTATCTAAGACAACTGTGACACAGGCATAATTCAGCGGTTTACGCGATTCTGTCCCTGCAAAGATAACATCGGGCATCTTGCCCCCACGTAGACTCTTGACACTGGATTCCCCCAGGGCCCAGCGCAAGCTCTCCGTGATATTTGATTTTCCAGATCCATTAGGCCCTACAACGGCAGTGACCCCTTTGTCAAATACGACTTTTGTCTTATCCGCAAAGGATTTAAAGCCTTGGATTTCAATCTCTTTTAGATACATGGCCCATCATTCCTCGTTTCAACTGCATTGCGGGCTGCTTCCTGCTCCGCTAACTTCTTGGAACGACCATGACCATGTCCCATCGTTTGACCGTTCACGAACACTTCTACTTCAAACTCTTTGGCATGAGCAGGACCGGACTCGCTAACCACTTGGTATTGGATCTCCACATCTCCGTGAACCTGTAACAGTTCTTGCAGGCGGGTCTTGTAGTCAATGACTTGAGAAAATTGACCCGTTTCAACCTTTGGAATCATGACCTGATAGATGAAGCGTTTGACTGCTTCAACTCCTTGATCTAGTAAAAGAGCACCTAAAAAGGCTTCAAATAAATCGCCAAGAATCGTATCGCGGTCCCGACCACCAGATTTTTCTTCGCCCTTGCCTAGTTTGATATAACGATCAAATTGGCAATCCCGAGAAAAACCAGCCAGACTTTCTTCACGAACAATCATAGAACGGAATTTAGACAAATCTCCCTCAGGTCTGTTGGGGTGTTCCTTATACAAATATTCGGAAATAACTAATTGAAGAACAGCGTCTCCTAAAAATTCCAAACGTTCGTTATGTGAAATTTTTAAGAGGCGGTGCTCATTGGCATAAGACGTGTGTGTAAAAGCTGTATCTAATAAACTGCTATCTGAAAAAACGATCTGAAACCGTTCCGATAACAGGGCTTGTAATTTCTCCATAGGAAGCCTACTTTCTAATAAATTCATACCTTTAAGTATACCAAAAAAGAAGCACGAACGCACTTCTTTTCCTAGTTCTAGGGCCTGAATTCTCCAATTTTAATCAGGATTTTCCTCTGTTGGATTTTCAGGCTTATTAGGGATCACTTTTAAGAGATAATAGGTGATAAAAATCGTCAAAGCACCTAGAGCAAGCTTCACCCAAATAATCGGGGCCAGATAGATGGAAATGCCCATCAGAATGTAGATCTGAAGAAGGATCCATTTCTTCCGTTCTTTGGCAATCGATTTGGTCTCTCGGTAATCCGCTACATAGGTTTGATAAAGCTTGGTTTGGTAAAGCCAAGTTTCAAAGCGTTTGGAACTTTTAGCAAAGCAAGCCATGGACAGCAATAAAAAGGGGGTTGTCGGTAAAATTGGCAATGGAATCCCAATAATTCCTAGTCCCAATGATATAAAACCAATCGTAAGATAAACAAGGCGCATTTACTTCTCCTTTGTATGTTTCTTGTTTCATAATCACTCTACAGTGTTCACATCTGACATTAGAAGCTTCATCTTAGATGGATCTGACATTCCATCCACAATATTCTGTTGTTCCTCATTTAATGGCAATAATATTATAGTTGCTGTATGAGAAGGTAATTCCCCACTATCCTTGATAAAATAGCTAACCTTTTGATTCTCAAAAATAGCCTTTCCATCATAAGACCAGGTAATTGAAAAGTTCAAATCTTTCTTGATATCTACATCTGTCTTATTGACCAGCATGAGTGCCGCCCTGCCATCTGAAACAGCCCCGGTAAAATAGACTACCATATGACCTTCACTACCAACTTCAGGATGTTCCTTAACCAATTTTCTTCCTAGCTCGATGAGATCAGACGTCTTTCCTTCATATTGAGGGGCCACCACAAATTTCAAACCTTTTTCTTCTTTATCTTTAGAAGACTCTGATACTTTTGTTTCCTTCGTCGTTTGATTGGAAGTCGACTCTTTCGTATCTTGCATAGACTGACTACAAGCAGTTAAAGCAACCAAACTAGCTAGTAATAACATCATTTTTTTCATTTATTATCTCTCCTCTACTCTCGTGACTCTCACTCAGAATTCGTTCTTTCCTATCATACACGAATTTTGGGTAAAGAGCAAATTCAGTACTAGATATAGATTTCCTCAAATAGGCATATAAAAAACCACCCGCAGGTGGTTTTCCATCTTATATCTTCGTCAAAGGGGTCGCGGTATCTGGCGAGGTATCTAACACCTCAAAATCATGGCCAACAGCTAGATCTGCTCGAGCTAGTTGATTCTCCATGGTCATATGGGCCAATTCTTTGATATTGTTCTCTTTTGACAAATGTCCCAGATAAATCTTCTTGGTGCGATTCCCCAAGGTTCGGATCATGGCATCGGCACCATCTTCGTTAGAAAGGTGGCCTAGGTCTGACAAGATCCGCTGCTTCAAGCGCCAAGCATAAGAACCTGCTCGAAGGATCTCTACATCATGGTTGGACTCAATCAGATAGCCATCAGCATCCGCGACGATGCCTGCCAAGCGATCGCTCACATAGCCCGTGTCCGTCAGCATGACGAAGCTCTTGCCATCCTTCATAAAGCGATAGAATTGAGGGGCAGCAGCATCGTGACTGACCCCAAAACTTTCGATATCGATATCGCCAAATGTCTTGGTCTTCCCCATTTCAAAAATGTGCTTTTGAGCATCATCGACCTTTCCTAGATACTTGGTCCCTTCCATAGCCTTCCAAGTGGCTTCATTAGCATATAGATCCATACCATATTTCCTCGCTAAAACACCCACACCATGGATATGGTCTGAGTGTTCGTGCGTAATCAGAATGGCATCTAAATCTTCTGGTTTGCGATCAATTTCAGCCAATAGTCCCGTAATCTTTTTCCCTGAGAGACCTGCATCAATGAGCAGTTTTTTCTTTGGTGTCTCAAGGTAGAAAGAATTTCCACTAGAACCTGAAGCTAAAATACTGTACTTAAATCCCTCTTCTGTCATTGACTCCTTATTCTTCCTCTTCTGTATCCCAGTCGTCTTTAATCGCATCTTTGTCGTACGGCAAGACAATGGTAAAGGTAGATCCCTTGCCATATTCACTCTTGGCCCAAATAAAGCCTTTGTGTTGCTTAACGATCTCCTTAGCAATGGCTAAGCCCAGACCAGTCCCACCTTGGGCCCGGCTACGCGCCTTATCCACTCGGTAAAAGCGATCAAAAATGCGCGGCAAGTCTTTCTTGGGAATCCCCAAGCCCTCATCTGAGATGGAGATAATCAACTGGGCGTCTGTCGTTTTCATCCCTACCTTGATCTTTCCACCATCAGGTGAGTACTTGATGGCATTGTTCAAGATATTATCGATCACCTGGGTCATTTTATCCGTATCAATTTCCACCCAGATCGGAGTGATCGGGTATTCCCGGATCAGTTCATACTTCTTGGTATCTTCTTGCGATTGACTCTTGATCTTATCAAAGCGGTTCAAAATAAAGGTGATAAAGGCCGTAAAGTTGGTCAACTCGATCTCCAACTGACTAGTTTCATTGTCGATTCGAGAAAGACTCAAAAGATCTGTGACCATGCGCATCATGCGGTTGGTTTCATTGAGTGAAACCTTGACAAAATCTGGTGCTACTGGCTCTGACAAAGCGCCATCGTCTAGGGCTTCCAGATAGGATTTCACACTGGTCAAGGGAGTCCGCAATTCATGGCTCACATTGGAGACAAAGAGGCGACGTTCCCGTTCTTCCTTGTCCTGCTCTGTCGTATCGTGCAAGACAGCTACCAGACCAGAGATAAAACCTGACTCTCGACGAATCAAGGCAAAGCGCACACGAAGACTTATGTATTCCCCATTTTCATCCTGGGAATCAATGGTCAACTCTGGTACTTCTGTAATCAAGTTGCGCAGATCATAGTCATCTCCAAGCGAAAGCAAATCCAAAATACTGGTATTGAGCACCTCATCCGGATTAACATTCAATTGCTTGGCTGCCATTTCATTGACCATGATGATCTGACCGCGTCTGTTGGTCGCAAGCACCCCATCTGTCATATAAGAAAGGATACTGGTCAAACGCTTGGTTTCTTGTTCCAAGTTTTCATGCGTCAGGCGAATAACCTCAGACAGATCATTGATACTATTGGTCATATCCGTCAGTTCTGGACTTCCTTGCATGTCGACCACTTCGGAATAGTCCCCTGCAATCAGATCCTTAATTTTGGCGTTTAATTGTCTGAGCTTGATATTGTCCCTACGGTTTTCTAGCAAAAGCAAGGCTACCACAATGATAAACCCAACCGTAATCAGAACAAAGACAAAGTTCGACGACATTACAAATTGTTTTAGTTGATCAATCATTGTTTCTCATATAATATCCAACACCACGACGGGTCAAGATATATTCTGGACGTCCTGGTGTGTCCTCGATTTTTTCACGCAACCGACGAACCGTCACGTCCACTGTCCGAACATCACCAAAGTAATCATAGCCCCACACCGTCTCAAGAAGGTGCTCACGGGTCATCACTTGACCGACATGGGTCGCAAGGTGATAGAGCAATTCAAATTCGCGATGGGTCAAGTCCAATTCTTTGTTGCCTTTTTGAACCAAGAAAGCATCTGGAAGAATGTGAAGATCACCAATGACAATTTCCGTATCGGCATCATTTTCAAGCTGAGGATCAGCCGCAAACTCAGAACGACGCAACAAGGCTTTCACACGCGCTTGCAATTCCCGATTCGAGAAGGGTTTGGTTACATAGTCATCCGCCCCGATTTCAAGCCCGATGACCTTATCAAATTCCGTATCCTTAGCAGATAGGACAATGATCGGCACATTGCTAGTCTTACGAATCGTACGCGCCACTTCCAGACCATCAATCTCTGGCAACATCAAATCTAGAATAATAATATCCGGATTCTCAGCCGCAAAGACTTCCAAAGCTTCCCGGCCATCAAAGGCTGTCAAGACTTCATAGCCCTCTTTTGCCATGTTAAATTTGATAATATCTGAAATTGGTTTTTCATCATCAACTACTAATATTTTTTTCATCTTACATACCTGTTTCTAATGCTTCTTTTCCTAATCAATCTCTATTTTCTTATTATATCAAACTTATGAAGAAATGTGGAGCCTCAATTGCTGGACTTTCCAATAAGAAAGGGTAAAACAGACCGAGAAGTTAAAATCTCAGTCTCAGAAAAAACGAATGTTATGTAGAAGATAAAATCACTTGAGTGATTCTAAAAAAAGTTAATTTCCTACTTGCTAGAAGGAATGAATCATTTATTAAAAACTTTCCGTCGTGAGAAAAATGAGAGTGGGAGTTTTGGAACTTCATAGAAGTTCGCTGACGTTCTTACTCACCTAAGGAAGGTTTTTTAGATTGTTTTATCCTCAATCTTTTTATTTTTTCATTATTTCTCAACACGTGATTTGTTGGCGATATTAGCTAGGATTGCTGCTACAAACTCATCATGTTTAAACATTAAAACGGTATCTACTTTCAGAGGAGATATCGTTTTTCTTCTTCGGATAAGGATACAAAAATTTCTTCCTTGAAAGATCGTAAAATTCTTGATATAGTATGTTGGATGGACTGATGGATATTTAAAGGATAATCTTCAATAGAATGACAGATGAGGATTAAAAATATGTAAGATTGGAAAAAAGTCTCTCTACCATCATCCATGCAGAAACAAAATTATATGAAATAAAAGGAGTAACCAATGACCGGAAACTATTCAACAAGGGAATACCGTGAGAAATTATATGATGACCTTCATGTTCGATTAAGTAATATATTGATTTTAATGTGTTCGATTTTTATTGCCTCTATAGGCCTAAATATGAATTCAACAGCTGTCGTTATTGGAGCCATGCTGATTTCCCCTCTTATGACACCGATTGCTGGACTGGGGTTTGGTTTAGCTATTTTTGATACGCGTTTAATCGAGCAATCTCTAAAGGTTTTATTTACTCAAGTATTGGTCAGTTTGCTTGTATCGGCTCTGTATTTCTGGATTTCTCCCTTATCTTATGCAAGTAGCCAGTTGATTGCACGAACCTCTCCAACCATTTGGGATGTTCTCATTGCTATTGCGGGTGGGATAGCAGGTGTCATTGGTTCAAGGAAAAAAGAAGCAAACAATATCGTACCAGGAGTAGCCATCGCAACAGCTCTGATGCCACCTATCTGCACTGCGGGTTATGGCTTAGCTAGTGGAAATGTACGATTTTTATTTGGGGCTCTTTATCTTTTTTCGATCAACTGTGTCTTTATCATGCTAACCAACATTGTTGGAACAAAAATTATGATGAAAAAATCTGCCTTAAGTTCATTTAAAGAGCTAAACATTAAAATGAAAATTGGGTTGATCTCCTTGATTGTATTATTGGTTCTTCCAGCCAGCTATTCAGCAGTCACTCTGACGATGAATGAAAAACGAAAACAAGAGATCAAACAGTTCGTAGGAAAAGAGTTCTCCAATTATACGGTCATTAATCAAGTTTACAAGTCAAAGAAAAATGAATTGGTCTTGACGGTTGTTGGAGATCCGATTTCAGAAGAAGAATTAGAAACCATTCGCCAAAAACAAGCCTCTTACGGTATTGAATCTGTTCAATTGAAAGTCAATCAAGTCAATAATTCGCAAAAATTAGATAGTGAGATGACCAAGGAATTTTATGAAAACATTGACAAGTATATCGATCAAAAACTCTCTGAAAAAGATTCACAAAACGATCTCGTAAAAGAAAATGAAGCAGACAAGGACTGAGGATAGTCAACTTATCTAACTCATGGAAGCAAATCTTGGGAGGATATCCTATATCCAAAAGTTAATGGATAGAAAGGATTGTTGATGAGGATACTATTTGTGGTGGTTTGACCAATCACTACTAGCTCAGGTTAAACAAAATATAAAAAGGCGGTGGGACAGAAATCGATAGACAAAGTCTCGATTTCGTAGTCCCAGCCCCGCGAGGATGATTAGAAGCTTTTTGGAGTCTAAAAGACGAACAAAAAGTTCAATCAGCTACCGCGTCAAAGTTTGATTGCTAATAAAAAGAGAGGTCGGGATCTTTTGTCCCCACCTCTTTTTTAGGTAGCTGGAATTTTATCCCAGACTGTGATCGTTTTATTTCTCAACACGAGATTTATTTGCAATATCTGAAAGAATCAATTCTACAAATGCATCTACCGGCATGGTTTCTGTTTCTTTTTGACCATAACGGCGAACGTTTACAGCCTGCTCTTCCATTTCCTTGTCCCCAACGATCAATTGATAAGGAATCTTTTGAGTTTGAGAAGCACGGATCTTGAACTGCATTTTTTCATTGCGTTCATCCACATCGGCACGAACACCGCGATCACGAAGTTTCTTAGCCACTTCCCAAGCATAGTCTACGTGTTTTTCGTTCGATACTGGGATAAGGGTTACTTGGTGAGGTGCAAGCCAGGTTGGGAAAGCTCCCTTGTAGTTTTCAATCAAGATCGCAGTAAAGCGTTCCATGGTTGAGATAACCCCACGGTGGATCATGACTGGACGGTGTTCTTCCCCGTCTGCTCCAATGTAATGAAGATCAAAGCGTTCTGGAAGCAAGAAGTCCAATTGGATAGTAGAAAGAGTTTCTTCTTTACCAAGAGCTGTTTTCACTTGGATATCCAATTTTGGTCCGTAGAAGGCTGCTTCTCCTTCTGCTTCATAGTACTCAACACCCATATCATCAACAGCTGCTTTCAGCATGCGTTGAGCATTTTCCCACATTTCATCATTGTCAAAGTATTTGTGTTTATCTTCAGGATCACGGTAAGACAAGCGGAAACGATAATCTGTCAAGTTAAAGTCTTCATACACATCGATGATCAATTGAAGGATCTTCTTGAATTCTTCCTCGATTTGTTCTGGAGCCACAAAGGTATGACCATCATTCAGAGACATTTCACGCACACGTTGAAGTCCTGTAAGGGCACCAGATTTTTCATAACGGTGCATCATACCGATTTCAGCGATACGGATTGGCAATTCGCGGTAAGAGTGCACATGGTGTTTGTAAACTTCGATGTGGTGAGGACAGTTCATTGGACGAAGAACAAACTCTTCTCCATCCCCCATATCCATTGGTGGGAACATGTCTTCACGGTAGTGATCCCAGTGACCTGAAGTCTTATAAAGTTCTACAGAAGCAATTGGTGGAGTGTAGACGTGTTGGTAGCCTGCTGCGACTTCTTTATCAACGATATAGCGTTCCAACTCACGACGAATCGTCGCACCATTTGGCAACCAGAATGGAAGACCTTGACCAACTTCTTGAGAAATCATGAACAAATCAAGCTCTTTCCCAAGTTTACGGTGGTCACGCTCTTTAGCTTCTTCACGCATTTGAAGGTAGTTCTTCAAATCTTTCTTGTCAAACCAAGCGGTACCGTAAATCCGTTGCATCATAGCGTTATCGCTATTTCCACGCCAGTAAGCACCTGCTACATTCAAAAGGTGGAAGATTTGGATACGACCAGTTGATGGAACGTGTGGGCCACGGCAGAGATCCACGTATTCACCTTGACGGTAGATAGTCAAACCACCTTCGTCTTCAGAGTGTTCTTCGATCAATTCCAATTTGTATGGATCATTTTTGAAGATTTCACGCGCTTCATCTTTAGTCACTTCTTCACGAATAGATGGGAAGTTTTCTTTAACGATTTTCTTCATTTCTTCTTCGATACGAGGAAGGTCTTCGTTAGAGATTTGACCAGCTTGGTTATCTGTATCGTAGTAGAAACCATCTTCGATGGCTGGACCGACACCCAAGTGAATATCTGGGAAGAGGCGACGAGCTGCTTGAGCAAACAAGTGAGCCGCTGAGTGACGCAAGATTGGAAGAGCATCTTCGTGATCAGGTGTCACGATTTCAATGCTTCCGTCTTCAGTGATAGCACGAGTTGTGTCAATCAATTTGCCGTTGAACTTACCAGCAAGAGCTTTTTTAGCTAGGGAATTGCTGATGGATTGAGCAATGTCAAAAGTAGTAACGCCAGATTCGAATTCACGAACAGCGCCATCTGGGAAAGTAATCTTAATCATGATTTTCTCCTTATAAAGTTTTTAGTAGCTAAATGGGTGGGAGATGTCTTTGAACATTGGAATCGTCACTCCTTTTGATGTCTTCATGAAGAAATCAAAAAAGCGACCTCCTCGAAAGGACGTCGCAACGTGGTTCCACCTTCATTTATGTTCCTCAAAAAAGAGGGACACCTCTGATTGGCTCTAACGTAGCCACCGTTTTATGTTTGCATAAAAGAATCACGAGTAGTCCCAAACCTATCCTCTACGCGATTTCCAGCCCCACGCGCTCTCTATCAGATTTCCTAGATTTGATATGTCTCTGTCAGTTATTATAGCACGATTGAAAAATTTTGCAAGAAAAAGTTTTATTTTCAATCAAAGAAATGTGTGATTTTACGGATTTTCTTCACTTGTTTGACCGAAGCCTTCATCATCTTCACAGATCCATTGACCGGAAGAGCAATCACCTTGGTCGGGATTTTCACAATGGTCTTAGACATCCGCTTAACCCGACTTTGCTCAGGATTCAAATCATTTGAAAAGTCTTTAGAGATGATTTTATCCAAGTAAAATTCGTAGACCCGACGGCCAAAGGTTGCTGCAGAAATATCATCAATCTTTTCTGCCCACTTGGTCTCATCAATTGCAGGCATCTCGTCAATCGCTTCAAGAATCGCTTGTGCCAGATCGCTCTCCTCATAAAAGAGCTTTCCAAACATAGGGTCATCAATCACATGATCGAGATAAGGATTTCCATGAGCGATAATCGGAGTACCACTTGCAATACTCTCTAAATAGGTCAACCCTTGCGTCTCACTCGTTGAAGCTGAAATAAAGAAGTCAGCCGCCTTATAGTAGAGAGCGGTCTCATTTGGTGGGATCATCCCTGTAAAGACAACCGCATCTGAAATCCCCAGTTTCGCCGCTTGTTTTTTCAAATCATCCAAATAAGGACCATCTCCAGCCACGATCAACTTAACTTTTTGATTGACCTTGAGGACACCAGGAAGGGCCGCGATAACAGCCTGAATATTCTTTTCATAGGAGACCCGCGACAGGCTCAATAAAAGCGTTTCATCTTCTGCGACTTCATATTTTTCACGAAGGGCTGCTGTCTCTGTCGGAGTGATTTCCGGTCGGTCAAACTTGGCCAAATCAATCCCTGTCGGAATAATGCGTTTTTCTGCCTTGACCTTGTACTTTTGGAGCAAGTCATAGACGATCTCACTAGGACAGATCACTCCATCCAGATCATTCATATAACTTCTCACAATGTATTTGACCATACTTGGGCGAATGACCATACCTCTCGCAATATAGCGGACATAGTCCTCATACTGGGTATGGTAGGTATGAATAACTGGAATCCGCAACTCGCGTCCAATCCACACTCCCAAAAGGCCCAGTGAAAACTCAGTCTGGGTATGGATAATATCCAGCTGGTATTGCTTGGCAATGGCAAGCGCCTTTGAGAAGCCACGATAAGCAACGCGGCGGTCCTTAAAGGCGAAGAAAGGCACACTTGGAATCCGAATGATCTGCCAATCTTCATAGCGGTTGACATCTTTATCCGTTGTCGTAAAGATAAAGACCGTGTGTCCCAATTTTTCTAATTCTGTTTTGAGCGTCCGAATACTGGTCGCTACTCCCGAAACTTGCGGGAAATAGGTATCTGTAAATAACCCTACACGCATCTTACATCTCCAAAACTGTTTGATAGGCTTCGACCAATTGATAAGCCACTAAGTCAATCGAACGACTTTCAGCGACCTTGTAGCCTGCCTCCCGCTTGTCTACTTGTCCGTTCAAGACCTTGTTCAAGGAATCCACAAATTCGTCTACATTGTGGCACAATTCAGATGACGTCTCGTCGATCCAGCCATTGTATACGGGAATATCCCGCAAGACCGTGTGCTGATGACTGGCCAAGGCTTCCAAAACAACGATTCCTTCTGTTTCTTCATAAGATGGGAAGAAGAAAGCATCTGAACCCGTCATAGCCCCTTGGAAGACTGCTCCCTTGAAGTAGCCAGGGAATTCCACATTACTCGGATGATCCTTTTCCACGATACGACGAATCTTACGCGGAATGATCCATTTGTTGATAGAACCTAGCCAAATAAAGCGAACATCCGGCATGCGACGGGCCACTTCTACGAAATCTTCAATCCCTTTGCGTTTAAAATAAAGCCCTGCACAGATGACAACCTTTTGGCCTTCTTGGATATTAAAATGCTTGCGAAAGACTTCTTCTTTTTTCGGATCCTTCTTGTATTTTTCCAAATCAATTCCATTGGAAACCGCGATAATCGGTGTAGTCACCCCATAAGACTGAATCAGGTGTTTGGAATACTCAGATGGCGTGATCACATAGTCTGCCTTTTGGTACATGTGAGCCAAATACTTCCCAAACAAGGGCGCAAAAAAGTTAGACCCGATAAAGGAATTTTCAAAATCCTCACGGGTTGAATGGCCATGCATGATGACTTTCTTTCCACGACGCTTTGCTGCATGGAGCAAAAGGAAACTCCGTGGGCCATAGGTATTGATATGCACCACATCATAGTCCCCTAAAATATCTGTCGTATACGGAATCCCAGCCAAATCAAGCGCATGCATTTGATGCTGCAAGGCTCGACCAATTCCTGATTTTTGTAAGACGGATTTTCCTTCTAAATACAGTAAAACTTTCATACCTTCTATTATACCGAAATAAAGAGTGCCCAGCAAGTCTCTACCTGTTTGCAGTATAAAAAAGAGGCTAGAACAGTTCTGTTCGAAATTTAAAATTCTATTTTATTTATATACGGTATACAAAATCCAATTGCGATTCTGTTTTTCCTCAATTTTTGAAAAACCAATACTTGTTAGTAACTGACTAAATTCATGACTTGTACGATAATCTGTCATATGATAATGTATTTTTTCTTTTTCAGAAGCAATTATCAAAGTAGAATTGCTGGACATGACTCTATAAACTTCTTGAAAACTCTTTTTTATATCCTTCCAAAAAATATGGGTCTGAATAGCAAATATTCTATCAAAATAGTTATTTTGATAAGGCATATTCTCCACATTTCCAATCTTAAGTTGGACACTACCTTTTCTTATGGAATCTGAATGAACACGTTGGGCAGTTCTATATGATTCCTTAGAAATATCAATACCATGAATCTCAAGATTTTTATTTAAAGCAAGAAGGTTCTTGATAGTACTCCCGCCACCGTAACCAATTTCTAAAATTCTATAATTATCTGAAATAGTAGTCTGTTTAATCGCCCAAAGACTAAGTTTTTTAAAATAGAATGACCAAATTTTTGTGATGACTCTACCAATAAGACCACTAGGTTTTTGAGACTGCTTAATAAGAAATTCAGTTAACATTAAATATCTTCCCTCAATTATTATAAGTTTGAAATATCATTAATTATATTTCAAACTTAATTGTATTGTAAATATCAGATATCGTCAAGAATTAATGAAATAATCTGAGATAAATTTCAAAGTTGTGCTATAATTGATATCAAATGGAGTGTTCAAATGAATCAATATCAAAAAACAACAGAAAAAAAGAAGCAAGCTATTATTCAGTCTGCTCTTTCTTTATTTAAAGAAAAAGGGTTTAAAGAAACAAGTATACAATCAATTGCAAAAGTCGCAGAAGTTTCTCCTGTGTCAATCTACAATTACTTTGATAAGAAAGATAATTTAGTAGCTTTATGTATTAATGAATTGTTTAAAGACATCATACAAGAAGCTGAAAACATTCTACTCAGTAATATAGATTATAAATCAAAATTAAATCAAGCCTTAGCTTTATGTCAGAAAAAAATAAGCCAACAGATTTCTAACTACTTTCAAGAAAAAACGTTAGAGGATCCTACTTTTACGAAACTTATGACAAAAGCGATAGATGAGAAAAAGCGTGAAATATATCGTGCATATATTGAGCTAGGTAAAAATGAAAATATAATTGCTAAAGATTTGTCAACAGAAGTTATATTAAACGTCATGAGTGCTCTCAATAGCACAGGAAATCATCTATCTCCAAATAAAAACATAGAAGACGAAACAAAACAAATTCATCATATTTTGTTGTATGGTATTTTAACAAACTCTAGAACGATTTAATTGTAACTTACACATCAATATTTGAACCAACACTTATTCAATTTCACTTCATCATTACTTATGATTAATGACACATATAAAAAGAGGCTAGAACAGTTCTGTTCTAGCCTCTTAGACTAGTAGACACGTCTTCCCAAGTCGAGACTCTAGTCTACTAATCCTTATTTTTTGGTCGTTCCACGTTGGTTGATCGTATGAGACAACAGTACTTCGCGTTCTTCCAACTCTTCTTTATGCATGATCTTGGTCAACATGCGCATACTGATCGCACCAAGGTCATACAAAGGTTGGCCAATCGTTGATAGATTTGGACGCGTGTAACGAGTTACTTGTGAATCATCGCTGGTGATAATTTCAAAGTCTTCTGGTACCTTGATTCCCTTATCAGACAAGCCGTTCAAGAGACCTGCAGCCAATTCATCCCCTGTTACAAAGGCAGCTGTTGCTTTTGACGCAATGATGCGTTCTGCCAAGTTATACCCTTCATCGTAACGGTACTTGGATTCAAACACAAGTCCTTCGCTATAGCTCAATTTTTTCGCTTTCAAGGCTTCTTTGTAACCTGTCAAACGAATTTTTCCATTGATATCATCCACCAATGGGCCACTTACAAAAGCAATTTTCTTGTTGTGTTTTGCCAACTGTGTAACAGCATCAACGGTCGCTTGCTTGTAGTCGATATTGACACTTGGTAATTGGTGTTCAACATCCACTGTCCCAGCAAGGACAACTGGCGTCCGAGAGCGTGAAAATTCTGAGCGAATCTTTTCAGTCAAGTGATAGCCCATGAAAATGATCCCATCCACTTGTTTTGAAAAGAGGTTATTTACCACTGAAACTTCTTTGTCATCGTCTTCATCGCTATTTGCAAGAACAATATTGTACTTGTACATTTCGGCAATGTCATCGATCCCCTTAGCCAAGGTAGAGAAATAGCTGTTCGTGATGTTTGGAATCACAACACCGACTGTTGTGGTTTTCTTGCTGGCAAGACCACGCGCAACAGCATTTGGACGGTAATCCAAGCGTTCGATCACTTCTAATACTTTTTTACGTGTATTTTCTTTAACGTTCTTATTTCCATTCACTACACGACTAACGGTTGCCATTGAAACCCCTGCTTCACGGGCGACATCATAAATCGTTACTGTATCGTCTGTATTCATAAGATTTCCTTTCATTATTGAAAATTTCGTTTTCACTCTCTAATTAATCCTATTTTATCATGGATTGTAAACACTTTCAAGTATTTTGGTAAAATTTTGTAAACTCTTGCTTTTTTGGGGAAAATTTGACAAAATAGATCCATAGAAAGAAGGTAGCATTATGTCTAAATTAGATCAAATCGTCGATTTTCTTGAAACTGAAAAAACAGATGTCGCTGTTGTATCCGATCCTGTCACCATCAATTACCTGACTGGATTTTACAGTGATCCCCACGAACGTCAACTCTTCTTGTTCGTTTACACAGACCACGAACCCCTTCTCTTCGTTCCTGCACTTGAAGTGGAACGGGCAACTGCAGTTGTCGATTTCCAAGTGGTTGGCTATGTGGATTCTGAAAACCCTTGGGAAAAGATTAAAGGGGCTATCGCAAAACCCGATGCCAAAACTGTTGCACTTGAATATGATAACTTGATCCTTACCAAATACAATGGCTTGCGTACTGTCTTTGAAAAGGCTCAATTCACCAACTTGACACCACGGATTAACCGGATGCGCTTGATCAAATCTGCTGATGAGATCCAAAAAATGTTGGTAGCTGGTCAATACGCAGATAAGGCTGTCAATATGGGATTCGACGCCATCTCACTGGATAAAACAGAAACTGATATCGTAGCAGAAATCGACTTTGGTATCAAACGCTTGGGTTATGAAATGAGCTTTGAAACCATGGTCTTGACTGGAAATAATGCAGCTAACCCACACGGAATTCCTGGAAGCAACAAAGTCGAAAACGATGCCCTCTTGCTCTTTGACCTTGGCTGTATGGTGAATGGTTATGCGTCTGATATGACTCGTACTGTTGCTGTTGGAAAACCTGATGATTTCAAAAAAGAAATCTACCACTTGACTTTAGAAGCTCAACAAGCAGCCATTGACATGATCAAACCAGGTGTAACAGCACATGATGTAGACCGTGCTGCACGGAGCGTCATTGAAAAAGCTGGTTATGGTGAGTACTTCAACCACCGCCTCGGACACGGGATCGGAATGGACGTGCATGAATTCCCTTCTATTATGGAAGGAAATGACATGGTACTTGAAGAAGGCATGTGCTTCTCAGTCGAACCAGGAATCTATATTCCAGGTAAAGTCGGTGTCCGTATCGAAGATTGTGGTTACGTCACAAAAGACGGATTTGGACTCTTCACAGAAACCAGCAAAGACTTACTTTACTTTGACTAATCCTTTAGTCGTTTCAATATATAACAAACATCTTGTTTCGTTAATAACTATAAAAAATGAGGCTGGGACAAAAGTCCTAGCCTCTTAATTATCTTTGGATTGTCGAGCAAGACGCAGTGGTTGAGTGGGCTCTACTACGCTGATTTCATCAGCTTTTACAGCCCTACTCAACTGTGCGGAGGTGGGACGACGAAATCGAATTCTAACGAATTACCAATTTCTGTCCCACTCTCATTTTTCTTATGAAACCGATTCGAGATTCATTCTTTTCTGCGTATCTTCTACGACGTCTTTTAAAGTGGTTTGGGACATTTCTTTTTCCATAGCAATCTGAATGTCCTCCAGCTTTCCATCTAAAACATTGTGGATATTGTGGCCAATTGGGCAGGCTGGATTTGGATTGTCATGAAAACCAAATAATTGACCTGTCGAACCTAAGCATTCTACCGCTTGATAGATATCCAGCAGGCTGATCTCATCGGATGCTTTTGCGAGCTCAGCTCCGCCTGTCCCACGCGCTACATGGATCAATCCCGCTTTCTTCAACTGAGACAAGGTCTTTCGAATAATAACAGGGTTCACGCCGACACTTCCTGCCAAAAAATCACTGGTTACTTTTGTTTTTTCTCCTTGTAGAGCAATCATGATCAAGACATGAGTCCCAATGGTAAAGCGACTCGAAATTTGCATAACTTCACTCCTTTCTACCCGTTTTGAAGGTAGAGTCTATTGAACAACCGTCAAGGGACGACTTTCGTTATTCCTATTATACTCTTTTCAGTTGTAATGTCAACAGTTACACTATTGGAAGAAGTCCTCTAGCCAAGCATCGATTTCTCGATCATGACCTTCTCTCTGCTCAATTTCATGAAGGAGCTCATGATTGTGGGTATGATGAATGCCATTGACCAAACTTTCATAATACACTTGGTAATAAGGAAGATGGAGGTCTTTTGCGAGTTGCAGTTCTTTTTGAACATCATAGTCCACCCGTCTAAAATCTACATCTTTTAGCCCCATTTGATCAAATTCAAGAATAGCATACATGGCCCGAAGGTCCTTGCGAAGATTCTTTTCCAAAAAGAAAGGTTGACCGATCGATCCAGGATTGATAATCAGTTCTCCTCCTGTCCCATAGCGGAAAAACTGCTGGTGAATGTGTCCGTAGACTGCAATATCACAAGACGGGTTTGTCACCAAGCGATCAAAATCCTTCTGCTCACCAATGTGGATCAATTCGCGCCCCCAATTCTTATCAGGTAAGTGGTGGGTAATGCCGATCTTTAAACCTGCGATTTCTCTATGGACCTGCATGGGCATTTTCTGCATGTCTTCAATTTCCTGGGGCGTGATTTCTTCAAGAATATATTGACACTGGCGCATGAGGTAGCGATGACTTGGTCTGGTCTCATCCAACATCCCCCTCATGGCCCGCCAAAGACTATCTTCCCAGTTTCCAAGGACTTTAACCGTAATCGGTAACTCCTCTAACAGCTCCAAGAGGGCCCGTCTCCCTGTCCCAGGCATCAAACTATCTCCCAAGAGCCAATATTCATCCACCTTGGCTTTTCGACTATCCCCTAGAACAGCTTCCAATGCTGTCGTATTTCCATGAATATCTGAAAGTAAAGCAATTTTAGTCATGATCTTCTCCTTCTCTCCATTATAACAAAGAGAAGAAAAACTTCCACCCAAAGGTGAAAGTTTTATGAACATTCCATGCTACCAGAAATGAAAACTCAGGCTAGAGGGCCTGTCGCTATCAGCTACAGGCTTTGTATCTTAGTCTACTGATTTGAGGGCTTCGAGCATGTCTACTTTTCGGAGATAATGGTCAACATAAATTCCTAACAGGATCAAGAGAAGGATCATTCCTCCGACAGGAAAGAGAAAAACTCCAAGTCCCACTTTAGGGTAAAAGAGAATGGCATCTGGTGCAATCATGGCAATGAGGAATTGGTGAAGATAATAACCACCCACTAATCCCAAAAGGATCCCTATGATAGACAATAAGATAGTTTCGCGGTAAATATAGAGCGTCACTTCCTTATTATGGAATCCTAAGACCTTAATGGTCGATAATTCCCGGATCCGCTCCGCCACATTGATATTGGTTAAATTATACAAGATCACGATGGCTAGCAAGATCGATACGACTACTAGAATCATCATAGTGGTGTCCAAGGATTTGGCAACTGAATTAAAGAGGGAAATCATCGAAGCATTCTGACTAACCGCCTTCACAGCTGCAAGTGCCATCATATCCCGACTAATAGCCTGCACTTGTCGTGTAGAAGGATTTTTCAACTGCACCAAATAGCTATTTGCTGAAGTCCGCTTTCCGTAGATCTTTTGGTAACTTGCCTGATCCATATAGACAAAATGGCCGACATAATTTTCAGTGATCCCTGCTACCTTAAAAGTATGGCCATCTAAGGTCAATCGATCACCGACTGTAACCCTGGCTAGTTGTGCTAGCTTACTACTGATGATGACACCTTTCTTGAGAGACAAGGACTCTTCCTGCTTGAGAGAACGCAAGCTTACAAAGGGAGAAAAATCTGCACGATCCGTTACCATCATCGTAATGGTCTGCTTGTCGCGTCCACCCTTTAAAGATGCTTCGATGACCTTACTATAGATGGCTCGATAATCTTTGATATCTGATTTTTCCAGACGATTGGTTAGTTCCTTGCTTTCTTGGCTTGATGCATTCGTTTTTTTGGCTACAATCAACTCATATGATAGGATCTCTTGAAATTGGCGTTTTGGAACCCCTCCCACAGAAGATTGAATCCCTAGCCCTGCGAAGAGAAGAGCAACAGAACCTGCCACTCCAAATATGGTCATCAGCATCCGTTGTTTGTAACGAAAGAGATTACGAGCAGTGACCTTGTGGGTGAAACTCAGACGCTTCCAAATAAACTGGAGACGCTCCAGGAAAATCTTCGAACCAGATACCGGTGGTTTGGGCAGTAATAAAAGATTGGCTTCTTCTTTTAATTCCTTACGCGAAACCCAGTAAGCCGGAAGCACACTCGCAACGAAAGACAGTCCGAGCGCAATCAGAGTCATATCTCCATAAAAATACTCTCTGCTCTCTCCAATCACCATCCCTTGCGTAATAATGTTGGAAATGATCCCCGATAGGAAATAATGGCCCAGCAAGGTTCCTAGAAGGGTCCCGATCGTCCCTGCAAAGAATCCATAGAGGACAAATTTGAGAATGATGTCCCTGGTACGATAGCCCAGTGCCTTAAATATACCTGCATTGGTCCGCTCTTCATCGACAAAGCGGGTCATCGTGGTAAAGGTCACCATGGCTGCTACCAGATAAAGAACAACCGGAAAAATATTTCCGACAGCGGAAATACTACTACTAGCATTGCTATACATCAAGTAACCTTGTCCACCTGGCATGGTCTTGCGGTCATAGACATGATAAGTTGGAATTTCCAGCTGATCTCGCTCGGTTTGGGCTTTTTTCAGCTCCTCCTCTTTTTTTGCAAGCTCCGACTCACCTCTAGCCCAGTCTTTCTTTTTCTGATCCAGTTGTTCTTTGGATTGATGGAGCTTTTCTTGACTGGCTACTTGCTCTTTAGCTGGCAGAAATGGAGCTAGTTTACTGAGCTGCGCCTCCTGCAAATCTAATTGCTTTTGAGCCTGATTGATCTGATTCTTAGCTGACTGGAGTGTTTCCTTGGCACGACTGAGTTCTTTCTGGCCTTTTTGAATCTGTCCATCAAACTCCTGCTTGAGTCTTTGATAGCGGGCCTTTCCATTATCTTTCAAAAGTTTTTCTAACTCTTCTTGATGAGCTTTGAGCCCTTTTTGGTAGACTTGCGAAAAAGAATCTAAAGACTTCAGATCATCAAACTGGATCCGCGCCATTGCGGGAAGTTTAGTCGTAAAGACCTCTTTTGAAACTAGTGCATAGGCATCTAGATTTCCACTACCACTCATGGCAGTGCCTAAATTCTTTTGAGACCACATCTCAGAGGATTGAACAAAACCAACAATGGTGAATTGCTTTCGCTTTAAACTAGAGCGCGTTCCAGCCTTTTCTTCAAGTGTGAGGGTATCCCCTATCTGATAGCGATCCTCCCAAAAACTTGCTAGGGCCAGTTCCCCTTCTTTTTGGGGCAGGCGCCCCTTGGTCACACGAAAAGAAGAAAGACTTTTTGGGGCAGAAAAGAGTCGAATTGCCTTTCCTGTTCCTCTCACTGTCAGATCTAGCAGTAAACCAAATTCGACACGCGCTCCTTTGACTCCTAAAAGTTCCTCTTGGTCTGCCTGGTCTAATCCCAAGTCCCCCATGACAGCAAGATCTAGCATCTTTTGTTGCTGAATAAACTGGTTAGCCGTTCGGTGCATATTTGGAGTGGTCACCTTTAGGCCTACCAAGGCCAAGCTTCCCAACAACATCAAGGTTAAGATGGAGAGAAAACGTCCTTTTGAATGTGTAAAGGAAGCAAATAGATCCTTCCAATAGACTTTTCGTTTCATGCTACCACCTCTTCTAATACTCTAGTGTAGCAATATCTTGAGGAAGCTCATTGATTTCTACCGACTTGACCTTGGCATCATGCATGCGAATCACACGGTCTGCAATCGGAGCTAGGGCACCATTATGGGTTACGATGATGACCGTCGCTCCCTTTTTTCGAGACATATCCTGTAAAATCCCCAATACTTGCTTACCCGTCTGGTAATCCAAGGCTCCCGTTGGCTCATCACAAAGGAGAATTTTAGGGTTTTTAGCCACTGCCCGAGCGATCGCCACCCGTTGTTGCTCTCCCCCTGACAATTGGGTAGGAAAATTATCAAGACGATTGCCAAGTCCTACTTCTTTTAAAACAGCTTCCGGATCTAGAGCATCAGAAACAATTTCTGAAGCCAACTCAACATTCTCCTTAGCTGTCAAATTAGGGACCAGATTATAAAATTGAAAGACAAAACCAACATCATCTCGTCGATAATTGGTTCGTTGATGGGCATTGAGTTTTGCAATATCCACTCCATCAATCAGAACCTGACCCTCGTCATTGGTGTCCATCCCTCCTAAGATATTGAGAACCGTTGATTTTCCAGCTCCTGACGCCCCTAAAATAATGACCAACTCGCCTTTTTCAATCTCAAAGGAAACATCCTGGTTAGCGAAAATCTCTGTCTCTCCACTCGTATAGTGCTTGTAACAATGCTGCATTTCGATGTAGGCCATTTCCTCTCCTCCCTCCTACTTCCTATCTATATTATAGTCCTTTTCTGATAGATTACAAAGAAATCGAGGTAGTGAAAAACAAGGTTATCCTAAATTATCATGAAGGATTATAAATTTTATGCTATAATTAGAGACAAATTTGATTTATTCTTAGAAAGAAGGCTCATTGTGAGTTTACAACAGTTTGAAAGGAAATCACTTCAAGAAATCAACCAATCTATTGACGTGCCAAAAGGGATCCCTTTTTGGAAGACTCTCCTGCTCTTTTCAGGACCAGGAAGTCTAGTAGCTGTCGGCTATATGGATCCGGGAAACTGGATTACTAGTGTCGTTGGGGGGGCCCAATACCGCTACCTCCTCTTATCAGTGGTTCTTCTCTCGTCTTTAATCGCCATGCAATTGCAACAAATGGCTGGTAAACTAGGGATTGTCCATCGTAAGGATCTGGCCCAAACAACCGCCCATCATTTACCAAAATGGCTTCGCTATACCCTTTGGATTGTGATTGAGCTTGCCTTGATGGCGACAGATTTAGCGGAAGTCATCGGATCAGGGATTGCCCTCCACCTTCTTTTTGGCTGGCCCTTGCTCTTTTCTATCCTGATCACTATCTTTGATGTCTTTCTATTACTGGGGCTCATGCATCTAGGATTTCGAAAGATCGAGGCCATCGTTTCAACCTTGATCCTCACGATCCTAGCAATTTTCGGCTATCTGGTTTTCCTATCGAAACCTGATATCGGAGGAATCTTCGCTGGCTTCCTCCCTCAAAAAGAGGTGCTAGGAATTGGACTTCCAAAAGGAAATGAAGCCTTAACCTTGGCGCTTGGGATCATCGGTGCAACCGTAATGCCCCACAACCTCTATCTCCACTCTTCCATTTCGCAAACGCGAAAAGTCGATTACAAGGATCCAGCAGATATCAAACGGGCAGTGCGCTTTATGACCTGGGATTCAAATATTGAATTGAGTCTGGCTTTCGTCGTCAACTCCCTCCTCTTGATTCTTGGAGCGGCCCTCTTCTTTGGTCACGGAGATAAGATCGGTGCTTTCTCTAGCATGTACAACGCCCTTAAGGATAACCATATTGCCGGTGCTATCGCTAGTCCCTTCTTATCCACCCTCTTTGCCATCGCTTTGTTAGCCAGTGGTCAAAATTCAACCATTACTGGGACCCTAACCGGTCAAATCGTTATGGAAGGTTTCTTGAGATTCCGCTTACCACAATGGGTCGTTCGTCTCATGACTCGGATCATTGCCCTTCTTCCTGTCATCATCGTTGCGATCTTATTTGGAGATCAGGAACATGTCCTCGACGACCTTCTAGTCTACTCTCAAGTCTTCCTATCAGCAGCTCTTCCATTCTCCATCTTCCCTCTGGTTTATTTCACCTCCAACAAGGAAATCATGGGAGAACATGTCAATGCGAAATGGAATACTTTCTTAGGCTATCTCGTTGCGATTGTCTTAACTATCTTAAATTTCAATTTGATCGTGACAACTTTTATCAAATAAAGAAACCAGCACTTAAACGGTGCTGGTTTTTTTGTTCGTTCCTTCATCTTGTTCCTCCTTTTCCTAAAAATTTCCTGACCATTTTTTTAGGAGGGAATTATTTTAAATCACTAATTGTTGTGAGGTTTTCACAAAATCTTGCCAGTGCCCGTCATTCATAAACTTGTAAATTTTTTGTACACTTTCCGTTATCTGTACAAAAATTAGAATTGTTGTCTAATTTATTCTTTTGGAGTATAATGCTCTTTGTTAGTGTCGTAAAATTATTTAACATATAGATTATTTTAACGTCAAATAAATAGAAACAGATTGATACAACTACAGAAAGGAACATATGGTACGCCAAAGACAAACAACAACCAAGTCAGACTTACGAAATGCGCTCTCAAAACTCCTCTTGCAACAACCTTTTGAAAGCATCACTATTCGACAATTAACTGAAACCGCTGGGATTAACCGCGGGACCTTCTACTTGCACTATGTCGATAAATACGACATGTTTGAGCAAATGAAAATGGACATGATGCAAGAATTAGATAGCCTCTTCGTTGAAGGAAGCCCTGTCAAGGTGAACTTTCTCAATGTCTTGACCGCTATTAAAGAGAATTATGATTTTATTTATGCATTGTCCCAATCCTGCTGCTCAGACTTCCGTAAATTGGTAAGAAGTTTTACTCTCCATGCACTAGACGATACTCCCCATGCGAAAGAACACATCATTTCAGACTTTCAAGTTCCATACAAGTATGGTCTAGAAATTTTCATCGCTACCATCGAATCTGTGATTGTGACCTGGTTAGAATCCGGTGCCAAGGAAGAGCCAATCGAAATCGGGACGATCATTCTTAGCGTCTGCGACTTTGCTAGCTGGAACTAAATCCCCCAACCTTTTCCTAGCTTTATGGAGAAGGTTTTTCTTTTTGGCAAATGAACAACATTCAGATCACCTTGTTCAACTTGTTTGTAAAAGCAAAAAAGCAGGATGCTAGGCTCCTGCTTTTTCTTTATTTTTTCTTTGCCAACATGGTTGCAAATCGAAGTTGAATCCGATGGCCATTCTCATCTCGACGATGGAGATGGCCTGGATTTTCATTGTACTTGACCAATTCCCAATCCTTGTAATACTCCGCCAATTCTCCTTCTTTAAAGGTAAACGAGAAGGGCATATGGCAAGGATAATCTTCCGTATCCATGGCACAGACAATGAGATTGTAGCCCCCTGGATTGGTATGCTCTTGCATATTGCGGATAATCGCTGGAATCCGATAAGCGTCTAAAAACATGAGGACCACAGTTGATACGATGAAATCATAGTTTTGAGTAAGGGCTGCAGCATTGATATCATAGAGTCCCACTGGCATCTCTAGATCTTCCTCAGCGACAATACTTTGTAAGATCTCAAGTGCCAGCTCATTTTGATCCACCGCTGTTACGTCAAAGCCATGTTGGGCCAAAAAGAGGGCGTTTCGACCTTGCCCGCATCCTAGATCCAGCGCCTTTCCAGCTGGGACAATTCCCACTGCTTCTAGCACTTCTGAATGGACAGGATTGGTATTGTATTTTTTGGGGAAATAGTCTTTTGGCTCACAGTAAAATTCCAAGTACCACTCCACATCGTCCGTCGCTACTTCCACACGGTGCCAGGCCTGGGGCTCAGCCATGGGGTTCTCTGCTCCTGCTTCAAATAGGTGGCTCGCGATTTCTTCCCCCTCTTCGGTCAATTCAATAAATCGTAACTGACCTTTTAAAACTGTAATCTTCCCCCAGGTTCCTACCTTGGTATTGTGCTTTCTTTGAAGAGCTTCTGGCATGCTATCCTTAGTCCAGATAGGCATGCGTTTGTAGGCGATCAATTTTTGTGTCATGCTGCTTCTCCTTTTTCTTTCACTACCCTTATCATACAGAAAAAAGCCCCTTTTTACAAGTTGGAAAAAGGAGAGCCCATCTCCAAGAAAAAAGACAGATCTGAAACAAGTTTCAAAACTGTCTTTTTCTTTAACGTGTATTGTATTGTTTCATGACCCGTGCGATGTCCCGGTTTTGTTCCCGACGCTTGATGGATTCACGCTTGTCATAATCATGTTTCCCTTTAGCGAGCCCCAAAAGCAATTTGGCATAGCCGTCCTTGAGATAGACCTTCAAAGGCACCAAGGTCATTCCGGTCCCTTTGGTGTCTTGGTCCAGCTTTTGGATTTGCTTTTTATGAAGAAGGAGCTTGCGACGACGGTCTGGATCTTGGTTCCAGATATTGCCTTCCTCGTAAGGGGCAATGTGGACATTGCTAAGCCAAACTTCGCCATTTTTTACTTGTGCAAAGCCATCTTTCAAGTTAATGCGTGCTGCACGGACACTTTTGATCTCTGTCCCCGTCAGCACCATCCCTGCTTCAATCGTATCCACGATGGTGTAGTCATGTCTCGCCTTTTTATTTTGCGCGACTACCTTTCCTTCGCCCTTTGCCATGTTTGGCTCCTTTCTTTGCTACTTCCTTGTAAAATGGTTTCTTCCCTTTTTTCTTTTTGGATTTAGAGAAAGAATCTTTCCGCTTGTCATCTTTTCTAGCGGTTGATCCCTTAGAAACTTTTTTATCCTTGCGTCTGCGATCCCTGCGGTTGCCATCTCGGTCACGTCCTTTAGACTTGAGGCCTTTTTCGACGACATCCCATTCACTTGGAATATAAGAGAAATCAATCTCTCCTGTCATCTTGTCAGCTCTTTCTACCTTGATCCGAATTTGCTGACCGACACGGAAGGTCACTCCTGATTTTTCTCCGCGAAGGGTTAGATCTCGTTCGTTAAAATGGTAGAATTCAGGAAGATTGGTAATATGGATCAAACCTTCAACCGTATTTGGCAACTCCACAAAGAGGCCAAATTTCACCACACTGGAAACCACAGCATCGTACTCTTCTCCAACATAGTCTTCCATGTATTCAGCCTTCTTCATGGCTTCTACTTCGCGCTCTGCATCAATAGCTCGGCGTTCTCGACTAGAGGATTGGCTGGCAATGTCTGGAAGGACTTGTTCAAAGTGTTCAGCTACTTCTTGGGATTTCCCATATTCGCGCACCATTCGATGAACCATCAGGTCCGGATACCGACGGATGGGACTGGTAAAGTGGGTATAATACTCAGCAGCAAGCCCATAGTGGCCATGGTTGTGCTCTGAATAGCGAGCTTGCTGCATCGAGCGCAACAACATCATCGAAAGGACATCCGCATAGGGTTCTCCTTCGACCTTGCGCATAATTTCTTGCAGGGCTTCTTGACTCATCTCACTAGCCGTTCCGTAGATTTGGATTCCAAAACTAGAAGCATAATCGATAAACTTCTGTACTTTTTCTGCTTTTGGATCTTCGTGGATCCGGTAGATGAACGGCAGTTTCAGTCGCGTAAAGTGCTCCGCTACCGTTTCATTGGCAATCAGCATAAAGGACTCGATCATCCGCTCGGCAATTCCTCTTTGACGAAGGACGATATCGACCGGTTTTCCTTCTTTATTGACCAAGATTTTAGCCTCATTGGTATCAAAATTGAGGGCTCCTCGGCGAATCCGCATGCTTTCTAGAATGCTATGCAAGGTGGCCATTTGATGAATACTTGGGACAATTTTCTTAAAGGTTTGAGCCTTTTCTTCGTCTCCCGCTAAGATATCATTGACGTCGCTATAGGTCATTCGGAAGGTTGTATTGATCACTGTTTGGATAATAGTATGCTTGACGACCTTGCCATAAGGATCAATCTCCATGATGGCAGACTGGGTCAGGCGGTCCACATTCGGATTCAAAGAACAGATCCCATTGGAGAGACGTTCTGGAAGCATAGGTACTACTCGGTCGGTCACATAGACAGAGGTCGCCCGATTCAGAGCTTCCGTGTCGAGTTCTGAACCTTCTGTAACATAATAAGAAACATCTGCGATGTGAACACCCAGCTCAAAGTTACCGTTCTTGAGTAGCTTGATATGGACCGCATCGTCCAAGTCTTTGGCATCTGCTCCGTCGATCGTAAAGGTGATCTCCTCTCGCAGATCCAAGCGTCCCTCTAAATCCTTAGCAGACGGTGCATCTGGAACCTGCTCAGCCTCTTTCAGCACTTCTTCTGGAAATTCTGAGACAATGTCCATGGATTCTAACACTTCCAAGACATCGATTCCTGGATCTGTTACATGACCGACCACATCCCGCACAGTCGCCACAAAATAATTGTGCTTGCGGCTCGGGTATTGATCGATTTCGACCTTGAGGATTTCGGTCCCTTCCAATTGGATGGCTGGCTTCTTCACATAGATCAGCTGGCTGATCTTTTGATTTTTCGAACGAATGTAGCCGGCATATTTAGGTTTTTCCTCATCCAGAACGATTTGTCCAACTACCGTTTTGATACTATGCTCCAAGACATCAATAATCTTAGCTTCTGCTGCCGTTCCCTTGTTTCGGTCTGCCACCTTAGTAATGACGATCTCAACGGTGTCCCCATCGATAGCGTGGTTGACATCATTTCGACCAACAAAGAGGTCCTCTTCTTCTCCCTCTAAACTGACAAAGCCAAAGCCATTCTTATGCGCATGAAAGATCCCCTTGAGGGTAATAGCTGGGGCCTTCTTTTGAGCCAAACGAAGAGAGCCATCATCTTCGAATTTCAACTCATGACGGCGTTCCATCAGAGAGATGGTTTTGACCAAGTCACGGAAATCCTTAGACCCTTCCTTTCCTAGAGCTGCTGCCAGATCATTGATCTGGGCTTTGTCATGCTCTTGTAAATATTCTTTAATACTTGTTTTCATTGATTTATTTGCTGGTTATCCAGCCTCCTTTTTTCTATCTACTTGTGTCTTTGTTTTACAAAATAAAAATAGGCAAAGACATTGTCTGAGCCTATCTTATCTACTAGAAAGTACCATTAAGATCATCGCGATCAATAACCAAAAGAAGATCATAATAGCTGTTAAACGCTGCATCACGGCTTCAAACCCGCGTGCTTTTGAACGTTCAAACAAGTCATTTGAGCTTGCGTCAAAGACGTTGCTCGATTGGTTTTTTGTTGGTTGCATAAAAATTGCGATAATAATCAATACTGATAATACTAGTAAAATAGTTGTTAATGCTCCGCTCATATTCAAAACTCCTTAAAATCTTCACTATTATACCATGAAAATCATTTTGATTCAATATGTAAGGTTACTTTTCTTTCCTTGGGACAATACTTCAAGACCTCGATCTTTTCAGGATGGGTTTTGGTATTTTTACTGGTCAAATAATTCTGACTCCCACAGCTGGTGCAGGTCAATTGAACTTTAATTCGCACGTACGTCTCTCACTTTCAAATACTTTCTAAATAAGAATAAGAGGAACATCAAATCGGTAAAAGCCAAAAGGGCTGTACCGTAAAATACCCAATGATAGCCAAAATGCATGAAAATACTCGATCCCATCATTGGTCCTAATACACCACCTAAGTAATAAAAGAGCTGGTTGTAGCTAAAGATCCGAGAAATCCCTTCAGGGGGGGTTAAACGATTCAATAATGCAGAAACTCCTGGTAGTAGGGCTCCTGTCCCGATCCCAAAGAGGAAGCGTAAAATCCCTAATTGAAGGGGTGATTGCGCTTGGGCACAAAGGATATAGAGACAGCCACTATAAAGAAGGGCGATTAATAAGAGCCGGTGATTCCCGATTCGGTCTCCGAGTTTTCCCATCCAACCGGAAAAGAGCATACTAGAGACTCCCATAGCTGAAACAATCATCCCCGATACAAAGATCAGGTTATCTCTTTGTCCCAAAGCCCGCACATAAAGAGGCAGGATCGGAGAAATAGATTGGGCGATCATTTGGATGGTCATGCTGGTCAAAAAGAGGCCCAAGAGGATATCTTTTTGCTGAATGGACATGAGCAACTGCCAACTGGATTTTTGTTCTTCTTTTGGAAGGGGCTCGTACTCTTCCTCAATACCCCAGAAGGTTAAGAGGGAAACCAAAAATAAGAAGAAGCCGACCAAGAGAAAGACATTGCGCATTCCCAGATTTTCGGCAATGAGTCCTCCAATCAAAGGACCCATCAAGGTTCCAGCCACGACACCAGTCGACAAGGTCCCTAGGGCATAGCCAGATTGGTCCTTGGGAACTTGACTGGCAATCAGGGCTGTACTATTGGGAACAAAGCCTGAAAAGACCCCATTGAGCAAGCGCAGGACCAAGAGCCAAAAAACTGATGGAACAAAGGCAATGCCTCCCATGGTCAGCGTCATGGCAATGGAGGCTCTAAGCATCATGGGTTTTCGACCATAGCGGTCGGCTAAGCTCCCCCAGATGGGAGACATGATCGCAGAGGTCACAGAAGAACTCGCAACAGCTATGCCAGCATAAAAGGGAACAGCCTTGCCCGTAACACCCAACTCTTCCACAAAGAGGGCCATAAAAGGAACGACTAAAGAAAGGCTGGCTCCGATGAAAAAGCACCCGATCCAGGCAATATATAGATTTTTACGCCAATTGATTTCTCTTGTGATAAAATCATCTTCTTTCTAATTGTTGTAGAGCTTGTTGTAGGGCTGCATCTAATTGGGCATAGAGGGCAGCAAGATCGCCATTATTGTCTAAGACCAGATCTGCATGGGCTCTTTTTTCATCTAGCGGCATTTGAGACGCGATGCGTTCTTGGGCCTGCAGTTCTGATAAGTGGTTGCGTTCCATCAGGCGCTTGAGCTGGGTTTCTTTTGATACAGCTACCAACCAGACAGATTCAAACCACCCTTCATAGTGCTGCTCGATTAAGAGAGGAATATCCATAAAAAAGAGATCGGATTGTGCAGCTTGTCTGTCTCTTACCTCAGCTAGAGCCTCACGAATAAGCCTTCCTTGGACGCGATTGGACCAGTCTCTTTCACTAGGGTCTGAAAAGATCCGCTGACCCAAAGCGACGCGATCCAACTCTCCTTCTTTGGTAAGGATCTCTCTCCCAAAATGATCCACTAGGACACGGTAGAGGGCTCCTCCTGGTGCTTGCAAATCATGAACCACTTGATCAGCATCAATGACAGGATACCCTTTTTCTCTCAGATAGGAGGTCACAGTGGACTTTCCTGAAGCAATCCCTCCTGTTAATCCGATGATTCTTGCCATCTAGTTCTCCTTTTGGCAGTGGGGGCAAAAATGGGTTCCGCGTCCCCCCAGCTGGATTTTCTCAATCGGTGTCCCGCAACGCAAACAAGGATGGCCTGTTTTCCCATAGACCTGGTGTTCTTCCTGCATGGTGCCATCCTCGCCAAAAGCATTGCTGTAGGAGCGAATGGTGGAACCACCCTTTTCAACAGCCTGAGCAAGCACGGCAATCGTTTCTTTGCGAATTGCTTTGGCTTCTCTAGCAGTCAAGCTTTGACCCAAACGGGCTGGATGAACCTTGGCTCGATAAAGAACCTCATCCACATAAATATTGCCCAAACCAGCCACTAATTTTTGGTCTAAAAGAGCTGATTTAATGGGTTTCTTTGATTTTTTAAGAGCTGCTTGGAAGGCTGGTTCTTTAAAATCCGCTTCTGTTGGCTCTGGACCAATTTTTTTCGCCAAAAAATAGCTGTCTATAAACTCAGGCACTAAGACTTCCATAGTCCCAAACTTGCGGACATCTTCATAGACCAGGGTGCTACCATCTGTAAAATGAAAGAAGACATGGGCATGTCTGCGAAGAGGAACCTCGTCTGGATAAAAGAAATACTTGCCTTCCATCCGCAAATGCGAGATGAGGACCAGATCCGTCAGATAAAACAAGAGGTATTTCCCACGGCGCCCCATGGCTCGAATTTCTTGACCTGGAAGATCTTGACAAAAAGCATCTAGATCCGTCTGAATCATCTTTGGATACTTTACTTCCACGGACTGGATGGTTTTTCCAAGAATTAATTTCTCAAGACCTCGTCGAACGGTCTCTACTTCTGGTAATTCAGGCATAGAACTCCTTTCAAAAACAAGAAGCAGGCTTCTGCCCACCTCTTCTTAATATTCTTTTTCGTTGTATCCGAAATCGGCAAGATCCAATTTCTTATCCCGCCAATTTTTCTTGACCTTGACCCATGTTTCTAGGAAGACCTTGTCTCCTAGCATGAGCTCAATATCCTTACGCGCAAGGGTTCCGATCTTCTTAAGCATGGCGCCGCCTTTTCCGATGACAATACCTTTTTGGCTATCGCGCTCGACCATGATGGTTGCACGGATATGGACCTTATCTGTCTCTTCATCCCGCTTCATAGAATCCACCACTACTGCCACAGAGTGGGGAATTTCTTCCCGCGTTAAATGCAAGACCTTTTCACGGATCATTTCAGAGACCAAGAAGCGCTCTGGGTGGTCAGTGATTTGATCGGCAGGGAAATATTGGAAACCTTCTTCTAAGTTTTCACTTAAAATATCAATCAAACGCGAAACATTGTTTCCTTGGAGGGCTGAAATCGGCACGATTTCCTTGAAATCCATCTGACTACGGAAGTCATCGATTTGCGCCAAGAGTTGGTCTGGGTGCACCTTGTCGATCTTATTGACCACCAGAATAACCGGCACCTTAGCAGCCTTGAGGCGCTCGATGATCATGTCATCGCCCTTGCCACGCGCTTCATCTGCTGGCACCATAAAGAGAACCGTATCCACTTCTCGAAGGGTGCTATAGGCCGACTCCACCATGAAGTCTCCAAGAGCTGTCTTGGGTTTGTGAATCCCTGGGGTATCGATAAAGACGATCTGTTCCTTATCCGTCGTATAAATCCCCATAATCTTGTTGCGCGTTGTCTGCGCTTTGTCACTCATGATGGCAATTTTTTGCCCCATGACGTGGTTCAAAAAAGTTGACTTCCCAACATTGGGACGTCCTAAAATGGCTACAAAACCTGATTTAAATGTCATATTATCCTTTCACGAGGGCATACTCCCTCTTATCCAAATACCAAGGCCCAGAATTTGGGCACAAAAATCACCAGTCCTGTCAGTAGGGCAAAGCCTGATACGACGAGGACTGCTCCAGCTGCCATGTCTTTGGCATTCTTTGCCAACATGGAGAAATGGTAGTTACTAGCTAAATCCACCACATTTTCAATGGCTGAATTCATAATTTCAAACGCAATCACCAAGGTGATGCTGAGCAATAAAAAGAGCCATTCTGTCGCAGAAATCCTAAATACCAAACCAGCAAGAATTGCTACAAGGGCTGATAAGGCATGCTTGCGCATATTGCGCTCTTCTTTGATCGCAGTGAAAATTCCTGTTATCGCAAACTCCAAGCTTGAAGTGAAGTCCCGATTTTTCCATTTTCGCTTATTGTCTTGTGAGTCCATAGGCTGTCAAAATCTCTTCCTGTAAGCCAAACATTTCCTTTTCTTCTTCCGGCGTATAGTGATCATAGCCATTGATGTGAAGAAAACCATGCACTGCTAAAAATCCCATTTCGCGCTCAAAGCTGTGGCCATATTCTTCGGCTTGCTCACGCGCCTTGTCAATTGAAATAAAGAGCTCACCAATATAGGTATCGAATTCCGCCATCATCTCTGCCAATTCTGGATTTTCTGCAAGGTCTTCCTCGTCAAAAGAAATCTCCATCTCTGGCTTGTATTCTAAACTGATGACATCCGTCGGACGATCCGTATCACGGTATTCAAGATTTAGTTCATGACTGCGTTCATTGGTTACAAAAGTCACAGCCATTTCCTTGTCTTCTTTCCCAATTTTTTGAGCAGCAAATTCTAAAATTTCTTGCGTTTGTTTTAAGATTTCGTCAGAGACTTGACCAGTCTCATCTACCATTTCAATATACATCTGGATCACCTCACTACTATCACTTTATTATATCACAAAAACCAGCCTATATACTAGATACAGGCTGGTTTTCAATCTTTTTCTTTGCAGGACAATCTTACACCACTGTTTGCTGGATGGCATTCATCTGGGCATAGATCCCGCCTTGTGCAACCAGTTCCTCGTGTCTACCACGCTCCACAATGCGTCCTTCAGATAAGACTAAGATCTGATCCGCATCTTGGATAGTGGACAAGCGATGGGCAATGATAAAGGTGGTCCGTCCCTTTTGCAGGACTGCCATAGCCTTCTGGATGATTTCTTCTGTTTCCGTATCGATGTGAGAGGTTGCCTCATCCAAAATCAGAATTTGCGGATTCATATAGAGCGTCCGCGCAAAGGAAATCAATTGGCGCTCACCACTTGAAAAGGCGGATCCTTTTTCTACGACTGGATGGTCGATTCCCTTTTCAAGACGCTCTACAAAGGGCCAAGCCCCGACTTTTTTCAAGGCATCTTGGACCGCCTCCCGATCAATGTGATCCTGACTCATGGCCACATTACTAGCAATGGTTCCTGTAAATAGATAAGGATCCTGTAGGACAATCCCCATATGGCTTCGTAGGCTCTCACGAGAGACTTGGCGAATATCTTGACCATCGATCAAAATCGCTCCTTCTTGAGGATCATAAAAACGATAGAGCAGATTCATAATCGAAGACTTACCCGATCCAGTATGGCCCACAAGAGCGATGGTTTCCCCAGGACTAGCCTGAAAGGCAATATCCTGCAGAACTGGCTTGCCTTCTTCATAAGCAAATTGAACGTCGTCAAACACGACTTCTGCCTTTTCTATCTTCAGTTCCGATGCACCATCGGCCTCTAACGGTTGGTCTAAGAAAGCAAGGACGCGACTCCCCGTTTCTAAGGATCGCCGAATATTCGGAAATTGACGACTAAGATTGGCCATGAGATCAAATAGATTAATCACATAGTTAATATTGATAAATAAGAAACCAGCCGTCACACCGATATTACCCTCTAGGAAAGAAATCCCAGCGATAGTCAAAATGCCTGCAATCACTAAAAACTTGAGCAATTCCGTCAAGGTCCAAGAAGCAATGGAATCGGCTAAGAGGATTCGATCATTAGCTCCTAGCATCTTCTGAGTAGTGGCTTCAAACTCCTCCACCACACCAGGCTCTTGATGATAGAGCTGAATCATACTGGCACCATGCAAGAGTTCATTGACCTGGGTATTGACCTCGCTTCGCGCATCAAAGAAATCCTTCATAGGCTGGTCCGTCATGACCTTGTACAGATACTGAATCCCATAGAAAATCGGAAAGACCAGACACAAGAGTAGCCCCATCATAGGACTCAAGTAAAAGAGAATCCCTAGGATAAAGAGGAAACGCACCAAGTAGATGACTAAAATCATACAAGAGTTATAAAACTGGGTCCGCAAGGTCTCCGTATCATTGACAATTCTTGTCGCGATCTTCCCAGCCGGCTTATCATCAAAATAAGAAATAGGCAGTCCTTGCATGACTTGAAAGGCTTGATCTCTCAGATTAGCGGTTACTTGATTACTTCCATGTAGCAAGATCCGATTGCCCATGTAGCTTATCAGCTGCCCTAGGCTCAAGACCAAGAGATAAAATCCTCCCATCTGAAGCAAGTCCCCTTGCCCGCCACCGTGGGTCAGTGCAGTCAAAGGTCCATCGATCATCTTTTGGAGAAGAAAGGGTGACAATTCAGAAAAAATAGTGGCTAGCAAGAGGCAAATAAAGCCAGCAAGAAAGACAGTTGGATAAAGTGTGATCCTCGATAATAATCGTTTTAAAACTTTCATATTATTCTCCTTCCTGTTTTTGTTGCCGTTGGTATTGTTCATAATACCAGCCCTCTTGAGCCAATAAATCACTAGCTCTTCCTTCTTCTACAATACGACCTTGATCCAAGACGATGATCCAATCCGCCTGATGAACAGCAGACAAGCGATGAGAAACAATGATGGTCGTCTTGTCATTTCGTTCTTTTTGAATCGTGTCAATGATGGCCTGTTCAGTCTTAGCATCTACTGCCGAAAGGGAATCATCTAACAGCAAGAGCTCAGCATCTCTTAAGAATGCACGCGCCAGGGAGATCCGTTGTTTTTGACCTCCTGATACAGAGACCCCTTTCTCACCGATCAGGGTGTCCATTCCCTGAGACATCCGCTCGAGATCATCCACAAAAGCAGCTTGGGCTATCGCTTCCACCAAGTCTTCTTGGCTGGCTCCTTTTTTACCAAGCGCTATATTCTCACGGATAGACTTGGAGAATAAAATATGTTCTTGGGAAACATAACCAATTTTTTCTTCAATCGAGTGTCGGTTGTAGTCCACGATCGGTTGCTGGTTGATCAAAAACTCTCCCTCACCAACTGGGTACTGCCGCAAGAATTGTCGAACAAGGGTAGTCTTTCCTGCACCGGTACGACCAACAATCCCAACCGTCTGTCCTTTCTGAATGGTCCAATCAATGCCTAACAGGCTCTTTCGCTCAGCACCGGGATAGCTGAAAGAATAGTCCTTAAACTGCACCAAATCAATCTGCTCTAAGTAATGAGAACCATCTGGCTCCAGATCATCCGTTTCATCAATCACTTCTTTTAATTTTTTATAGGACATTTGCCCTGTCTGGTAGACCAAGATCAAGTCCGCCATCATCCACATAGGCTCAATTAAAAAGACCAAATACAGCTGTAAAGCCAATAACTTGCCAAGGCTCAACTGCCCGCTTGCCAGGGACTGGCCTCCAAATAGCAGGAGCAAGACCGTCGAGAATCCAATAAACAACAGGGCTAAAGGTCCAAAAGAATATTGGATAGAAGCAATTTTATCCCCTGTTTTGGATAGACTGGCCGTTTTTTTCTGAAACTGTTTGACCTGCTGGTCCCGTCTACTATAGGCCCGCATGACCCGAATTCCTTCGATCGACTCCAAGACTTCATCATTCAACTGAGCGACCGCTTCCCGGTTTTGCTCAACATACTCCTCCTGCTTTCTACTCAAAAAATAGGTAGAGACGACGAGGAAGATCATGGGAATAAAGGAAATCAAGGTTAATTGCCAAGAAATGAAAAACATGGTCGGAATAATAAAGGCAAACAAGCCACCGCCAAACAGGAGCACCATCATCCCGTAACCAGCCATATCGGCCATCCCATCCACATCTGTCGTAAAGCGCGTCAAGAGATCTCCTGAACGGAATTTCTCAAAAAAGGGACGCCGCATAGATACTAACTTACGAAACGCTTGTCCCTGAAGGGTCGCCTTGAAATGGACTGACGACTGAAAAAGTCGCAACTGCCAATAAAAAGCCGTCAGGTAATTGAGGATGGCTGATCCTACCAAGAGGACCATATCCCATACAAAGTTGGATTGCGTCAGCGTCTGCTGACTCAAATGATCCACTAAGCGCTGGATGACTTGCGTCGGGATCAATAAGGTGTAATCATAAAGAATCAGGACCATAGCGATCTTCACATATCGCCACTTGCGCTCCCTGATATACTCCCAAATAGCTCTGATCATATATTCTCCTTTTCAAAATGGCACAGAAAAACCCAAGCAAGGAGCTGAGTACGTGCTCAGTCCACACTTGGGCCTTCTGATGCCTATCACCAATTCAGTTAAGGCAGGTAAAAATGCATACAAAAAACCCAAGACAGACTCCTCCATCTTGGGTTCCATTTATAGTTTACATCGAACTCAACTGAGATTGGAGAAGCTGTGTATTCAATTGTGTCATCAAAACATCTACTTTGTTCATGATGGTTTTCTCCTTTCTCTTTGTTGTTCTAACTTTACCACGTATTTCCTTGCTTGTCAACGTTTTTTTGAAAATTGTTGAAAAAAGCGGACTTTTGAAGATGGACTCGCAAAAAAAGAAGCCTAGATCCTCTCTAAGCTTCTCTCTTCTGCTATGCTAGTTGCCGGGATTGAACCGGCGACCTCATCCTTACCATGGATGCGCTCTACCGACTGAGCTAAACCAGCAGTACCTATCTACTATATCATGGAGATAGGTCTTTTGTCAATATCCTGACTCATTATTCTGCCAAATATTCTTCCTTAGTGAGGACATAATGAACTCTCGTCACCATTCTCCCTTCTTTATGCAAGTCTAGCATCGCGTAGGGCTCCTCGTGAGAATATTTCATCCCTGATTTGGCCATCACCCGTCCAGAAGCTGGGTTGTCCTGATCATGAACAGCAATGAGCTTGTTCATCCCTAATTGTTCAAAAGCCAGGGCAATGACTGCCTCGGTAGCCTCTGTCGCAAGACCCTGGTTCCAATAGTCTTTATTCAGAACATAGCCGATACTCCCCTTCTTCAGACAAAGATCCAAATCCAGTAAATCAATCGTCCCGATAAATTTTCCATTTTCTTTGAGCTCGATCCCCCATTTTCCAAGTGGGCTCGCTAGGTAAAAGAGGGCAATATTATTACGCGTCTCTTCTAGACTTTGATTGGTTGGAAAGGTATAGCGCGTAACTGTCTCATCAGAAGCATACTCAAACATAGCCGGTGCGTCTTCAAGAGTAACCGGACGCAAGTGTAAACGCTCTGTCTCCACTTCACGATAAGCCGCTAACTTCACATATAAATTTTCCATTTGACACTCCTTCTTTAGGAATTAGTTTAGCAAATAACCTAAAGGAAGGCAAGGTCAAATTTTTCTTGCTTTTTAATCCACTTTTCTATACAATATAATCAATCAAAACAATCGGATAAGGAGTGAAAAGGTCATTGAGTCAAGAGAGCAATCTCACACCAATGGCCTTTTTACACCTAAATCTGAGCAAGGAGGAAAGAATGCTCATTGGAATTCCTAAAGAAATTAAAAACAACGAAAATCGGGTCGGTTTGACACCTGCAGGCGTACAAAGCTTGGTCAAGAAAGGTCATCACGTTTTGGTAGAAACAAATGCTGGACTTGGTTCTGGCTTTGCGGATGAAGATTACACGAAGCAAGGGGCAACCATCGTTGCAACTGCTGCAGAAGCTTGGGCAGCTGAGATGGTGGTCAAAGTCAAAGAACCTCTTACTGAAGAATACGGCTTCCTTCGCGAAGACCTCTTGCTCTTTACCTACTTGCATATGGCTGCCGCACCTGAATTAGCGGACGCTATGGTCTCAGCTAAAACAACTGGGGTGGCCTACGAAACCGTTCGAGATTTAGATGGACAGTTGCCACTCTTGGTACCAATGAGTGAGGTTGCTGGACGGATGGCCGTGCAAATCGGTGCTCACTTCCTGACCAAACAAGAAGGTGGATCAGGGGTCCTCTTAGGTGGGGTGCCAGGTGTTCCTAAAGGGAAAGTTACCATCATCGGTGGTGGGGTCGTTGGAACCCACGCAGCTCGGATCGCCCTTGGACTTGGTGCCCAAGTGACCATCTTAGATATCAGCGCTAAGCGTTTGGCAGTTCTGGAAGATGTCTTTGGTCACCAAATCCAAACCCTTATGTCCAACCCATTTAACATTGAAGCCAGCGTCCATGATGCTGATGTTGTCATCGGTGCTGTCTTGATTCCTGGGGCTAAAGCGCCTAAATTAGTGACAGACGATATGGTTAAACAAATGCGTCCCGGTTCAGTCATCGTGGACGTAGCTGTGGACCAAGGTGGGGTTATTGAAACAGCAGACCGTGTCACAACGCATACGGAGCCAGTTTACGAAAAGCATGGCGTGCTCCATTATGCCGTTGCCAATATCCCAGGGGCTGTCGCTCGTACCTCTACTATCGCCCTTACCAATGTGACCCTTCCTTATGTCGAATCCCTAGCTGACAATGGCTTCCACAAGGCAATTGCCCTCGATGAAGGCTTGCGCCAAGGGGTCACCACTTACCAAGGTCACATCACAAGCCAACCCGTTGCTACCGGTTTAGAGCGTGACTTCACACCAATTGATGAATTGGTTTAATTTCTAACATAAAAAGGGCAAAGATCCGATGATCTTTGCCTTTTCTTTTATTCTGCTTCTTCTTCCACATCCGGTTTTTCTTTGACGACTGGATTCGGAATGGGTTCGTAGGCCCGGATAATCTCTGCTACTACTGGATGACGAACGACATCCTTGGCAGAGAAATGCACAAAGTCAATCTGAGAAATGTTCTTCAATTTCTCCTGGGCATCAATCAAGCCGGATTTGACATTTCGAGGAAGGTCAATCTGGCTAGTATCCCCATTGACAATCATCTTGGAGTTAAAACCAAGACGTGTCAAAAACATCTTCATCTGCATGATGGTGGTATTTTGCGCTTCATCAAGGATGACAAAGGCATCGTCCAAGGTCCGCCCACGCATATAGGCCAAAGGGGCAATCTCGATAATCTCCCGCTCCATCATCCGAGTTGTTTGGTCTTTCCCTAAAATCTGGTAAAGAGCATCATAGACCGGTCGTAGATAAGGGTCCACTTTTTCCTTGAGATCCCCTGGAAGAAAACCAAGGCTCTCTCCAGCTTCTACAGCAGGACGCGTCAAAATGATCCGCTTGACCTGACCACGCTTGAGGGCAGTCACAGCCAAGGTCACTGCTAGGAAGGTTTTCCCAGTCCCCGCTGGTCCAATCCCAAAAGTGACATCATGATTCTTGACACTATCCACATAGATCTTTTGACCAAGCGTTTTAACCCGAATGGGCTTGCCGTAACTATCCTTGATAATCTCTTCTTCATAGAGAGCGATGAACTTATCCAATTCACCATTTCTCACCATGGTAATGGCGGTCACCACATCCGGCGTTCCAATGGTCATGCCACGGTTGACGAGGACCAAAAGAGCCTGGATGACTTGACGAACCTGCTCGCAGCTTTCTTCTTCCCCAATGATTTGGACAATTTCTGTCCGGGCATGAATAGTCACCCCAAATTCTTGCTCCATCAAACGAAGATGGCGTTCGTTAGATCCAAACAAATGAAAGAGATCGTCTGGATGCGTTAATGTAATTTCAACTGAATGTTCTTGCAAATAAAGAACCTCTCTACCTGTGTTTTTCTATTATTATAACAAAGAGGCCGAGAAAAAACCATCCTCGACCTATCCTTCTCTAGTGGGCTTGGTATTCTTCCCAAATTGCATCAAAATCACCAAGATTAAAGGAAAAGCTGGCATGCTCTTCTAGATAGCGGCTGACCTCGTCGAAGTCATCTGTATGCTTGGGAAAAGCAGACTCGTGAAATGCAAGATCTGCTAGAATGGCTTTAGGAGCATTGCTTTTAGGATTGCGCTCCGTCATCAACCAAGTATAAAATGATTTTCGCATAAGCCTCCTCTTAGATCAACTCTGTTCCAAACTGGTCTTGCTTGATTTTTTTGGCCTTCATCAAACCACCCAAGGCCTTTTTGAACTGGCCTTTTGAAATCCCAAAAGTTGCTTTGATTTCTTCTGGAGAGGACTTATCATTCAAAGTCATAAAGCCACCATTGGCTTCCAAATAGGTCAAAATCATTTGGGCATCGTTTTCCAACATTTCAAACGAGCGTGGCTTCAAAGATAGATTCAAGGTCCGATCTACCTCACGGAATCCAATGACCCGGGCATCTAGGACTTGTCCCAAGCGTGGTTCTGCATAGCGCTCACTCGGATGAATAAAGCCCAGCATATTGTTCTCTGGAAGGTAAACAAAAGTCCCAGACAATTTCAAGCGATAGACAATGGCTGGCCAGTTTTGGTTTTGCATATTGTTGTAGGCTGGACGAGCCAAACGCTGGAAATCTTCCTGATAGGCTAAGATCCCCCAAATACGATCTTTCTTATCGACTTCTAAGCGAATATAGAGACGATCGCCCTTTTTAGGCCATAGATCTTTGATCTCCGGTAGGATATCTAGTGAGACAACAATCTGCTTATCTGGAAGCCCTGTATCCACAAAGACACCCAGATCCTTGCGCACTTCTGTGACCGTCCCCCAGCCAAAGCTTTCTTGAGTTGCAGTGACTTCAAGTGTCGTGAGTCGGAGCTTTTGCTTCATATCCGCATAGGCAAAGCCCTTGACACTTTCTCCAACTTGATGCGGGCCTTCTGCTTTATCAAGTGCGTAGGTTTGGCCATCTTTTTGAACAAAATAGAAGCGATCATTTTCATCAATGACCATTCCCATGATGTAGCTTGCTAGATTCGTATTCATGTTTCCTTCTTTCCTCTTGCCTCTTCACAAGAATAATGGAAATAAAACCCAGCCAGCAGTGCCAACTGAGTCTTTCTTTCCTGTAGTGGTTGAGATGGATTAAACTTCCATCAATTCTTTTTCTTTGTGAGCTGTCATTTCATCTACATGTTTGACCGCATCATCCGTTACTTTTTGGATCTCTTTTTCAAGACCTTTCAATTCATCTTCTGTGATTTCTTTTGCTTTTTCTTGTTTCTTCGCTTCGTCCATCGCATCACGGCGGATGTTACGGATCGCTACCTTAGCATTTTCACCTACTTTTTTCACTTCTTTTGCCAAGTCACGACGAGTTTCTTCTGTCAAAGCTGGGATGACCAAGCGGATAACAGATCCATCATTGGCTGGAGTGATACCAAGGTCAGATGCATTGATGCTGTGCTCGATGTCTTTCAAAGATGATTTATCAAATGGTGTGATCAGCAAGACACGCGCTTCTGGAATCGTGATAGATGCCAATTGATTCAATGGGGTTTCTACTCCATAGTATTCTACGAAAATACGATCCAAAAGACTTGCATTTGCACGTCCAGCACGGATGCTACCAAATTCACGTCCCAAACTTTGGTGAGACTGGGTCATTCTTTCTTTTGCTTTTTCTACGATTGGGTTTGCCATAATCTTCCTCTATTTTCTATTATTTTTCTACGTTATTCGATACGGTTGTACCGATATTTTCACCAAAGACAACGCGTTTGATATTGCCTGGTTCATTCATATTAAAGACAACCAAGTCAATGTCGTTGTCCATGGAGAGAGTAGAGGCTGTTGAGTCCATGATGCGAAGACCTTTGTTGATCACATCACGGTGAGTCAATTCCTCAAATTTCACAGCTGAAGCATCTTTTTTCGGATCGGCATTGTAAACACCATCGACCCCATTTTTGGCCATGAGAATGGCATCTGCTTCAATCTCAGCTGCACGAAGGGCTGCTGTCGTATCTGTTGAGAAGTAAGGAGAACCGATCCCTGCACCAAAGATCACGATCCGATCTTTTTCAAGGTGACGAAGGGCACGACCACGGATATAAGGTTCTGCGACTTGTTGCATGGCAATCGCTGTTTGAACACGGGTATCCACGCCAACTTGTTGAAGCGAATCAGCCATCACAAGAGCGTTCATGACAGTACCGAGCATACCTGTGTAGTCTGCTTGGACACGATCCATCCCTGCTTCAGCAGCAGGTTCTCCACGCCAAAGGTTTCCCCCTCCGATCACCAAGGCAATTTCAATTCCAAGTTCATGAACTTCCTTGATTTCTTGGGCCATATTTTGGACAGTTTTGATATCGATTCCGACACCACGTTCGCCAGCAAGAGCCTCACCAGATAGCTTGATTAAGATACGTTTATACTTAGGTTCTACCATTTTCTCTCTCCTTTTTTGATCTGTATTATTTTACCATAAATTACGCTTTTTATATAGTCATATCCATCAAAATTTTCTTTTTTCCATCCGATTAGTTTTACCAACTGTAGCAAATAAAAATGGAGTACAAAAAAAGCTACCCGAAGGCAGCTTTTCATTTCAATTAAAGTGAGTTAACATCCACTTTGATACCAGGACCTTGAGTTGTAGTCAAAGTCAAGCTAGTTACGTAAGTACCTTTAGCTGTAGCTGGTTTTGCTTTTTGGATTGTGTCGTTGAAAGCTTTAAAGTTTTCAACCAATTTAGTATCATCGAATGAAACTTTACCGATGATCGCTTGAACGATACCTGCTTTATCAGCACGGTAAGTGATTTTACCACCTTTAGACTCTTCAACTGCTTTCGCAACATCCATTGTTACTGTACCAGTTTTAGGGTTTGGCATCAAGTTACGTGGTCCAAGGACACGTCCAAGACGACCAACAAGAGCCATCATGTCAGGTGTAGCGATAACAACGTCGAAGTCCAACCAACCATCGTTGATTTTCGCAACAAGGTCATCTTCACCTACGAAGTCTGCACCAGCAGCTTTTGCTTCTTCAGCTTTTGCACCACGTGCAAATACAAGTACGCGAGCTGTTTTACCAGTTCCGTTTGGCAATACCATTGCACCACGGATTTGTTGGTCAGCTTTTTTCACGTCGATGTTCAAGTTGTAAGCAACTTCTACAGTTGCGTCAAATTTTGCAAAGTTAGTTTCTTTTGCAAGAGCTACAGCTTCTTCTACGCTGTAGACTTTTGTGCTGTCGATTTTTTCAAGAGCAGCACGAAGTTGTTTGCTTTTTTTAGCCATTTTATCTTTCTCCTTGTAATGTGGTCATATCGATTTTCATCTCCCACGTCACTCGTCATTTGATCAAGTGTATTGCGGGCAAATAGGATTGTTACAATTAGTCAGTAACAGTGAATCCCATAGAACGAGCAGTACCTTCGATCATACGCATTGCAGACTCAATGTTTGCAGCGTTCAAATCTGGCATCTTAGTTTCAGCGATTTGTTGTACTTGTGCACGAGTTACAGTTGCAACTTTCGTTTTGTTCGGTGTACCTGAACCTTTTTCAACACCTGCAGCTTTTTTCAAAAGAACAGCAGCTGGTGGTGTTTTTGTAACGAAATCGAATGATTTGTCTTCATAAACAGTGATAACAACTGGGATGATCATACCAGCTTGATCAGCTGTACGAGCGTTAAACTCTTTAGTGAATCCCATGATGTTGATACCTGCTTGACCAAGCGCTGGACCAACCGGTGGAGCTGGAGTAGCTTTACCAGCAGGGATTTGCAATTTTACAAGTTTTTCGACTTTTTTAGCCATTTCTTAAATCCTCCTTTGTGGTTTTGGCGGTAATTACAGATTTTTACCTCCCACAAGTATGCTTTGTGCATACCTTTCTATTATACACGATTTCTCTTTTTTTGCAAGAAAAAATTAAAATATAGTAAACTTTTTTTTCGTTTTATGATAGAATGAAGCTATGTTAATCAAAGTTGCTTCTGTATTATTTATTTTTTTAACGCTGATTCTGAGCGGCATTATTGTTCACCTCTTTAAACTCCAAAAAAGAGGATGGCGATCTACTGATATTGCCTTTCCTTTATTTGCCTTGGAGTACTACCTGATCTCAGACAGCGCTTTTTACCACAGCCTCTTACCACTATTAGCCTTGAGCCTTTCGCTTTTGTCCTTGGGGCTAACGGTTTATTTCTTAAAAAAGAAAAAGAGTTTTTATTATCCGAAATTTATCAAATACTTCTGGCGCGCTGGATTTCTGGTTACCTTCTTGCTCTATCTGATCCTAACCGCTAGTTTGTTTATCTAATACCAAAGAGGCTGGGACAAAAGTCCTAGCCTCTTAATTGTTTTTGGATTATCGAGCAAGACGCAGTGGTTGAGTGGGCTCTACTACGCTGATTTCATCAGCTTTTACAGCCCTACTCAACTGTGCGGAGGTGGGACGACGAAATCGAATTCTAACGAATTACCGATTTCTGTCCCACTCTCTTTTTTATTTTTTCCGATGAAAGAACCAGCCCACTAGTTTCTTGAAGACTTGAATCAAGACGAGAGCTAGAACTGCCATGATGGCGCAGATAAGCAGCGTTTGAAGTCTCAAGGGACTCATGTTAAAGAATTTCCCTAGGATACTACTTGAAACCAGGAAGGCTAGGATATTTCCTAGAAGAACCAGTCTCTTGTAGTGATTGAGAGGCTGGGATTCTTGATAGATGATCGTAAAGCCAACGAAGGCCATCAAGCAGATGGCTGCACTCGAGAGTTCTTCCGACCTCATGCCAAATGTTGAAGAGAGCAATACCAGACTGAAGATCAGTATAAAATCCGTCAAGGCAGCAGGCAGCGCATTTTTAAAGACCGTTTCGATAAAGCGCCCTTTGATGCGCTCGCTATTGGGCTCAAGCGCTAGGAAGAATCCTGGAATCCCAATCGTAAAACCACTGATCAAAGACATCTGCGACGGCATGATGGGATAGGTAAAGGCTAAGAGCGTCACAGAGATGGCCAACAAAATGGAAAAGATATTCTTGATCAAAAAGAGACTGGCTGATCGTTGAATATTATTGACCACTCGCCGACCTTCTGCCACGATGGACGGCATCTTCCCAAAGTCAGAATCCAGTAAAACCACTTGCGCCATCTTCTTGGTCGCATCGTTTCCAGATTCCATCGCAATACTACAATCTGCTGTTTTGAGAGCCAGAATATCGTTGACGCCATCTCCAGTCATAGCGACTTTATGCCCCTTTGCCTGCAAGCCTTCGACAAGGCTTTTCTTTTGCTCTGGTGTCACCCGACCAAAGACTGTATACTGGCTTGCCGCTTGGTGCAAGTCTTCTTCCGTCAGTAAGGTTCTGGTATCGATTAGATCCTCTGCTCCTTCAATGCCTGCTTTTTGTGCAATAGCTGAGACTGTAGCAGGGTTGTCCCCTGAGATAACCTTAATGGTCACTCCTTGTTGTTTAAAGTAGGCGAAGGTTTCTTTGGCATTTTTTCTCAAAGGATTGGAGAGAATAATCCAGGCTACCAAGTCTACAGGAGCCTCTAAAGTCTCTCCCAGGTGTTCTTCCTTATATTTCCCAAAGGCCAAGACCCGATTGCCTGCCTGAGTAGCAGGAGCTATCTCCTCTTCAACCTCAGGGAAGCCCTCTCGTAAAACAAATTCTGGTGCACCTAATACATAGATCCCAGATTCAAAGGCAATGGCCCCATACTTTTTCTTAGACGTAAAGGGCTGTATTTCAAGAGCCTTCCAAGGCTGACTGACTGGAGTCTTGTGAAATTTTCGGATGGCATCCATGGTATCGTTTTGATCCATACTAGCTCCTACATACTGAGCTAGAGCTTCCAAGTCTTGACCATCTTGAGCTGGACGAATCTCTGTTACTTCCATACCCGGCTCTGTAATGGTCCCTGTCTTATCGACACAAAGGATATCCACGCGCGATAAGGTCTCAATCCCCTTCATGCTATTGAGCAGGACCTTTTCCTTGGCTAATCTGACAGCACCCAGAGCCAGTGCCAAGGTCATCAAGAGATACAAGCCTTCTGGAATCATTCCGATCAAGGCCCCGACTGTTGAAGTCACACTGAGCTTGAGACTATCGCCTAGGCTGATATAGCTACGAAGAAAAAGGAGCGAGCCTAGCGGAATGATAAGAAGACCAATGATCCCCACAATACGATTGACCGCATGGACCATATCGGACTCCTCATGAGACTTGACCTGCTTGGCTTCCAGGCTCAGTTGGTTGATGTAGGAGTCATTCCCAACTTTTTCCAATCGCGCTAAACCTTGACCAGCGATCACAAAACTACCTGACATGAGCGCATCTTGTGCTCCTTTTTTGACCTCATCGGCTTCACCTGTCAATTGAGACTCATCGACTTTTAGCTCGCCCTCCAGCAAGACCCCATCCGCATAGATCTGATCTCCAGCTTGAAAACGAACCAGATCGCCCTCCACCAGCTGATCGATAGGTAGAGCGACTTCTTTTCCTTCGCGAAGAACGATCGCCTCACTCATATGCAGAAATTGCATCTGACGCAAGATCCGTCTAGAGCGGACTTCCTGCACAATTCCTACCAAGGAGTTGACCACGACGACCGGGACAAACAAGAGATTGTTCCAAGACTTCACTGCTACCAGCAAGACCGCTAAGACCAGGAAAATCAGATTAAAGTAGGTAAAGACATTGTCTCGAATGATCTGCCCAATACTTTTTTCTGTCTTAATCGTGACCTTATTTTGCTTGCCCTCTTGGATCTTTTTCGCTACTTCTTCCTGACTGAGTCCTTCTAATCTAACCATTGCTTTCCTCACTCATGTATTTCCAAGGGCAATCCTTCTGGATCGAAGAAAAATGCCATCTTCTTGCCATCAAAGTCATCATAGCGAAGGCCTGTATTCTCAATACCTAGCTGATCCAATCTAGCTAGATAGGTCTCTACATCGTCTACTTTAAAGGCCAGGTGACGCAGTCCCGCATGCTCGGGCAAGGGGAGCTTAGGCCGTTCTGGGGCCGTCGGTTTGATAAAGAGTTCTAAAGTCAACTCTCTTTGGCGGAGATTGATCAAGATATCTCCGCGTTCGGGACGGTCATACTCACTGACAATCGCAAAGCCCAACTGGTCCACATAAAAGTGCAACATAGCGTCGCGATCCCGTCCAATGATGGCAATATGATGAATCGTGTCTAACTTCATCTGGTCCTACTTTCTATTTTCTATAAAAAGAAAAGGGAGTGGAACATATGCCCTTTTTCCCTATCCTTATGATTGTTGCAATACTTTTCGAGGCTTGGTCCCTTCAGCTGGTCCAATCACACCCGCTGCTTCCAACTCTTCCATGAGGCGAGTCGCCCGGTTAAAACCAACCGATAAGCGACGCTGGATCATCGAAGCACTGGCTTTTTGGGTCTCGATGACGAGCGCTTTGGCCTCTTCAAAGAGAGGATCACCCTCGTCTGAGCCACCCATACCTCCATCAAAGTCCGACTCCGATACTTCTCCTGGATCAAAGGCATCATCATAATCGGCTTCTGCCTGCTCTTTGACAAAGTTGACAATCCGCTCCACATCGTCATCTGAGATAAAGGATCCTTGCAGACGAATTGGGTGGTTTTCATCAATCGGTTTAAAGAGCATGTCTCCGCGACCGAGCAATTTCTCCGCCCCATTTTCATCCAAGATGGTCCGTGAGTCGGTCCCGGATGATACCGCAAAAGCGACACGGGAAGGTACATTGGCCTTGATCAAACCTGAGATAACGTCAACCGATGGCCGTTGAGTCGCAAGGATCATGTGGATCCCCGCTGCACGCGCCTTCTGTCCGAGGCGAATAATGGCATCTTCCACTTCTTTACTTGCGACCATCATCAAGTCTGCCAGCTCATCGACAATGACCACGATCAATGGAAGGGGCACTTGCTTCATCTCAGACTGGGCATTGTACTCCGCCACCTTGGCATTAAAGCCAGCAATATTCCGAGCGCCCACTTTCGAGAAGAGCTCATAGCGATTTTCCATCTCATCGACAACCTTCTGCAGGGCCCGACTAGCCTTGCGTGGGTTGGTCACCACTGGAATCAAAAGGTGAGGAATATCATTGTATACAGAAAGCTCCACCATCTTAGGATCGACCATCATAAATTTGACTTCGTCCGGACGGGCCTTCATCAAGATACTCGAAATGATCCCATTGACCGCAACCGATTTACCAGAACCGGTAGAACCAGCTACCAAGAGGTGGGGCATCCGGGCCAAATCAAAGGTCCGAGCAGAACCATCTACAGCCTTCCCAAGTGGAATCTCAAGGAGTTTAGCGGGGTCTGTTTTGGACTGCTCCCACAATTCACGGAAGGAAACGGTCGCAATCTCTGAGTTGGGCACTTCAATCCCGACCAGAGACTTCCCTGGAATCGGTGCTTCGATCCGCACATCCTTGGCTGCTAGGGCTAAGGCCAAATCATCTGCTAGGTTGGAGATACGGTTGACCCGCACACCTACAGCTGGCTTGACTTCATATTTGGTAACAGATGGACCAATTTCCGCCCGCTCCACTGTCGCCTTGATATTGAAGCTTGCAAAGGTCTCTTCCAAAATGCGGATGTTCTGGCGAACGATGTTTTTCTCTTTGGATTGATTTTTCGGCTTGTCAGGTGCGAAGAGATCAATGGTTGGAAGCTTGTACTGGAGGAGTTCCTTAGGTGTGAAATCCACTTGAACTTCTTCCCCATCGTCCTCGAATTCTTCGGCTTCCGGAAACTCTTCGTATGCTTCAGGATCTTCAGGCCATTCTTCATCTGGCAGGTAGATCTCTGGTGTTGTTGGTGCGAAAATTTCGGCTTCTGGGAAGGTCTCTGTGAACGGCTCTTCCGCCAGCACCTCTCCCGTTTCAGGGTCTACAGGATGCCCTTCCATTGAAAGGGGAGTTGGAAGAACTGCACTTGCTTCTTCTTGCTCTCGTTCAGCTGTAGCAGCTTCCTCAGCAGCTCTCGCTTCTTTTTCAAGGAATTTCTGCTCGCGACGTTCTTTGCGTTTTTCCATAGAAGCATGGAAGGCTTCCGATCCCTTTTCAAACAAATCATAGATGGAGTAAGGACTCATCAAGAGGATCCCCAATCCAATAAAGAGAAGGCCAATAAAATAAGAGCCAATATTTGAAAACAGGAAGGAAATCGGAGCATAAAGTAGAGCACCGATCATACCACCACCAGCAAAACTCTCCACTCGCAGATGAATCAGGTCTGCCATGATTCTTGAAAAGGTGACCTTGATTCCATTATTGTCTAAATGAAGGGAGGATACAAAGAAGGCCTGAAACATCAAGAGAAGCCCAGCAAAGAAGCTTAGGAATCCTGAAATCACCCCTTCGTGTTTGTCCAGCCATTTAAAGGCATAGAGGTAGAAAAAGGTCGCTAAAATAGCCAAGTAAGCCAAACTCCCAACAAACAGTCGGATCAAGTTGTAGGCCAAGACCCCTACTGCTCCCAATTTCAAGGCTGCAAAGACTAAAACCAGACTGATCAGAATGGTCACAATCATGCGGTGAATCGCTTTTTTTCTTTCTAATTCTGCTTTGGACAGTCGTCTCGTCGACCGTGTTTTTTTTGATTGATTATTGTTTGCCATAACCTTTATTATATCACATTTCCAGGCCAGTTCTCTAGTAAAATCATTTCCTCAATTTTGCAGCATAAAGCAAAAAAAACAGCACCGAGTGGGTACTGTTTTAGATGTTTTTCTTAGGGTGGCGGTCAATGATGGCTTGATAGTCTTTCAGCGCTTGCTTTCCTTTGTCCGTCAGCTGGTAACCCCGAATTGTGAACTGCTCCGCCAGTTCTTCCTCCGTAAAATGGGCAGCCAAAGCTTGGTTCAAATCAGCTGCTTTCATCTTAGACAAACCCGCGACTCCCTTCTTTTTGAGAATGGCTTTTTTCATGGTCGCATTGATATGGTCCAGTGAATCAAAAGCGGATTCGATAAAAGCGTAGCCCTTATCCACCAAAACCTTCAAGTGTTCCGAAGCATGAATCCCATAAGTATATTCGAAGTACTTAGGAAACCAAGTCTCTGTCGTAAATGTTCCAAAATTGATCCGCCACAAGAGAATGATATCCCCTGCAAGCAAGCCATCTCGAAGGAGCTCCATATTTCGTTTAGAAACGGGCTTTGGATCTAACAACCAAGCTTCTAAATCCCTCTCAGGTGAAATATAGGGTTTTACCTCGTGATCAGCGTAAAATTTTTCCATTACTTCTGAAATAGTCGTCATAAAATCTCTCCTATCTATCATTGACTGTATCATAACAAAATAAAAAGAACCTGTCGATCAAGAAAGCTTCCTGATGACGAGGTTTCTATTGTGAAATGGATCTTACTCAGACTTTTTATCATTCGGTGTGATGGTATCTAGAACTTGGTTGACTTTTTGCTCTCTTTCCAAGTCATGATCCGTTTGAATACTATCGATTTGATCTTGTATATTTGTCTGCGGAACTTGTGGTTTGAATGACGAGGCAAATCCTACTCCAATCACCAGTAGACTCGCTCCAAGGACGCAAAGTCTTTTGATATGCCAGGCCATCGGCAAGGGAATCTTCGCTCGAATCCCCGATTTCTTAACCCAATCCGGATGGTCTCGCATGACACGATTTGCTGCCATCAGAGGCATCAGGTAGCCAAAGAGCGCAATGACCGTTGTCAAACCAATAACCCGAAAACGATTCTGATTCGATGGAGAAACATGGTTCACTTCCATCAAGACCATGCCCACAATCACTAAAATAATGACCAGTAATAAGCCCAAAGATCTCCATAGACCTTCTCTACGGTAGCATTTCAATTCATCAAACGACATCTCGTTAAAATTCTGATTCATTTTTTAATAATTCCTTGTGTTTTTTCAAGTATTGTTTGCCATACCATTCTTCTACTGACTTGCCTTCCCAGTTTCGGTATTCTTCAGGATATTTCCATTTGTAGTAGGCTTGAAGAAAGTATGGTAAACCTATAAAAGCACTAACAGCAAGCACTACGATATTACAAAAGATCCACATCAATAAGAAGCCAACTGCCTTGATGGAAGTTGAAACATCTAATGAAAAGATCCCCAAAATATGCTTGATAATGATCCCTATTCCTAAAATAGCCATTCCATAAAGAGAAATCATTTTTGCAATCTTATTAAGGAATGTATCTTCCGAAGCCTCTGCATATATAAGTTTTCTTAATCCTGCTAGCGCAATTGTAAATAACATGTATGTTTCTATCATCATGATTCCATAAATGGCAATGATTTCCGCAGTGAATAGATTGGCCAATAAAATATCAAAAACAACTAGATCTATTTCCAATATAAACCAAACCAAAAATGTAAAAACGTGAAACTGATAGCGATACGGTAAAAGGTAGGACTGCTTCACCAATTTTCCAATCACAACGAAGGAAAGCCAAATGAGAAGCAAGATTAAAAATACATTTACTGTTAAGGATTCATGCTTAGCTATTGGAAGAGTTAACGTCTTACTTTCATGAAATTCCATTGATACAATCAGCACAAAGAAGTTAAAACCGACAGGAAAAATAAGGGATAAAATCAAACTTCGAATTCGAAACCAAAAGGAAGAATGCCCATTCTTAAAAAATTTTGCTGTCTTATCATGTTGCTCTTGCTGTAACTTTACAAACCCATCATCTTCGAGATTGAGACTCTCTTCAAAACTGGCTTTAAAGATTGATTTTTTCATTCTTACCTTCCAATAACTCCTTGTGTTTTTTCAGGTACTTCTTTCCATACCATTCTTCTAGCGATTTTCCTTCGAACTCGCGGTATTCCTCTGAATATTTATTTCGATAGTAACCATACAGTGAATGGGGCAAAAGTAATATAAAATACATACCCAAAAATATCACATTCATTAGAAATATCATACCAATCACTGATACTACACCTAGAATATCGGTTCTAACTTCTCCGATTTGTGGAAAAAAGAATTTTAAAATCATCCAAATTGCAACAATTCCGCCGGCAAATCCTGTAACTAATTGAATTTGCTTAAATTGAAAACCATTATCAGTTGGTTCTTCATATAATCGAATTCGAATTGAAGATATTCTTTTTCGAATAATCATCCCATCAATGATTCCAATTAGAGAATACATTACAAGTAAACCAGGAATGGTTAAAGTTCTCCCAAAAGCACTAATAAAGAATAAATTAACAAACAATGTCATCCAAATTATATACAAGTTTCCATTTAAAATGCTCACATATGGTACTTTTGCAGAGTATTGTTTTCGACAATTGGCTTTACTTATTGCATACCACAAAATACCGCACAAGAAAAATAACCAGTATGGCAAAAAATTGATGCCCCAAGTTTTTACAGTCATGCCATTCTGTGGATGTGCAATATTTGAATCGGTTATTGCAGAAAGTCCAAACAGGAACAGTATCCCCAAAAATGAAAATAGTTTTCTCGCAATACTAAATGTCTTTGTGTAGATTTTTCGACTATTTGTGTCCTTAACCATATAATCGATAAAGCCATCATGACGTAGACGACGGCTTTCATAAAAATTGGCTTTAAAGATTGATTTCTTCATTCTTACCTTCCAATAACTCCTTGTGTTTGTTCAGGTCCTTTCAATTAATCTCTATTTCGATTGGAGGATTTACAGATGACTGCCTTCATCCTTCAAGTATTGTTTAGCCCTTCGAACGATATAGAGCGACTCATCTTCTGAGACTAACTCGCGAAAGAGATCATTGGCTCTGTGCTGATCACCTTTAAGAGTAGCATTCAAGGCTTGGTAGTAAATAATTTCCAACTGCTGGTACTTGAAATCATTGCTTAAATCTTCGAAATAGTCATTGCTTTGATGCGCAATGGTTAAATCATAAAGGGCAAGACAGACCTTTCTTGTTTTCTCAGCCAGTGTCGGGTCTGTGATAGCCAATTCATTCAACCGACCCTCCAGTTCTCCTCTAGACAAATCAGGATCTGTCAGCACGATCGAACGAATAAGATAACTCTCAAAAAAGTTCTTATATTTCTGCGGATAATCCGTCTGACTAAGTGCTTCCCTAGCTTCTTTTATGACAGTATCAAAATCTCCCATCATAAACGAATAGGCAACCGATGTCAGCTTAATATCTATTTGTGAAATAGCTTTTTTCACATTCTTGTTCAACTGAAGGTATTGCTGCCAAAAAGCTAAATCTAAGTCTACATGGAGCAAGGTGTTGCACTTGTTGGTGTAGCTTTTCTTGAGCAATTGGATGAATAAAATCAAGCATGCAATAACCAATAAAACGCCAGCAGTCTGAAGAAGAGTATCCCTGACCACTAATCCAATGCAAAAGATCAGAAGCATTGCTAACAAGCCTGCAGATCTAATATAGAGTCTATAGTTTTTGCGTAGAGTTTTATAATCCAATTTGTAGCCTCCTATTCATGATACGGTTTTTGAGGGAATTCGTTCATTTTTAAACAAATTAACATATCTCCCATCATACCGAATTTTCCATCTATACGCAACTTACTTCTTAATTAGTGATTTATCAAATGTTATCAATCTTGAAACAACCTCAGAAAATAGAGAATCCCGTCCAGATTTGAAAGTATCGTAAAATTAAGGTACAATAGAGAAAGACAACCATGTTGGAAAGGAAGAATATGAAAAAATTAATCGCACTACTATTATTTTCCGGTTTGGCTTTAACAGCTTGTTCGTCCAATAAGACAGACACTAACGCTTCAAGCTCAAGCAAAGAAAAGACAGAGCAGACAGCAACTTCTAGCTCTAGTGAAAAAGATCAAAAGAAAATTGAAGAAGAACAAAAGAAATTAGAACAACTGCGCAAAGATTTTAACGATGCCATGACCAATGAAAATGCCGTCTTCCCACAACTCTCAACTGATGTGGCTGAAGACGAAGCAGAGGTTAAAATCACAACAACTGAAGGCGACATCACTGTGAAGCTCTTCCCTAAATATGCGCCCCTTGCAGTTGAAAACTTCTTGACCCATGCAAAAGAAGGCTACTACAATGGCTTACTTTTCCACCGTGTCATTAACAACTTTATGATCCAAACTGGGGATCCTAAAGGAGACGGTACGGGTGGCGAATCTATCTGGAAGGGCAAAGACAAATCCAAAGATTCAGGTACTGGTTTTGAGAATGAGTATTCTCCATACCTTTACAACCTTCGTGGAGCCCTTGCCATGGCCAATTCTGGTCCAAATACCAATGGTAGTCAATTCTATATCAACCAAAATAAGGATGATATTTCAAGTAAACTCCCAACTGACCGCTTCCCAGCTAAGATCATCGATGCTTATAAAAATGGTGGAAATCCAACCCTCGATGGTGGTAACTACACTGTCTTTGGCCAAGTGATCAATGGCATGGATGTGGTCGATAAAATCGCCTCTGCCGAAACCGATGATAAGGACAAACCAAAAACAGATATCAAGATTGAAAAAATTGAAATCTTAAAAGACTACAATTTCAAGAAATAATGAAAAGAGAACCGCGAGGTTCTCTTTTTGTCTTTACGTCAATTCATTAAAGTCCCAGATTTGGTCCACCCAGCCTTCATAGAAGTCTGGCTCGTGGCAAACCATGAGGATCGATCCCTTGTACTCTTTCAGAGCCCGTTTCAATTCTTCTTTGGCATCCACATCCAAGTGGTTGGTCGGCTCGTCTAGTACCAAGACATTATTTTCACGATTCATCAAGAGACAGAAGCGTACCTTGGCTTGCTCTCCACCGGATAACACTTGGATTTGGCTCTCGATATGTTTGGTGGTCAAGCCACAGCGGGCAAGGGCGGCACGAACTTCTGCTTGGTTGAGAGCCGGAAAGGCATTCCAGACTGCCTCAAGTGGCGTCTGACGATTACCCCCTTCGACCTCTTGCTCAAAATAGCCTAGTTCTAAATAATCTCCACGCTCTACTTCTCCAGCAATTGGTGGGATGATTCCCAGCAAGCTCTTCAAGAGAGTGGTTTTCCCGATCCCGTTGGCTCCGATGATGGCTACCTTTTGATTGCGTTCAAACGTTAGGTTCAAAGGCTTGGTCAAAGGACGATCATAGCCAATCTGAAGATCCTTAGCCTGGAAGATAAAGCGTCCAGGAGTCCGAGCATTTTTAAATTCAAAGGATGGCTTTGGTTTCTCGCTTTGCAACTCAATGAGTTCCATCTTGTCCAGCTTCTTCTGACGAGACATGGCCATATTCCGTGTAGCCACACGCGCCTTATTGCGGGCTACGAAATCTTTCAAATCAGCAATCTCTTTTTGCTGGCGCTCATAAGCCGCTTCCAATTGCGATTTCTTCATTTCATAGACTTCAAGGAATTGGTAGTAGTCTCCGGAATAGCGGGTTAACTGCTGATTTTCCACATGGTAGACGATATTGATCACATCGTTCAAGAAAGGAATATCGTGGGAAATAAGGACAAAGGCATTTTCATAATTTTGCAAATAGCGTTTGAGCCAATCGATGTGCTCAGCATCCAAGTAGTTGGTCGGCTCGTCCAAGAGAAGGATATCTGGTTTTTCAAGGAGCAATTTGGCCAAGAGGACCTTGGTCCGTTGCCCACCTGACAAGGAGGTCACATCCGTATCCATGCCAAAGTCCATAACCCCAAGAGCACGCGCCACTTCATCGATCTTGGCATCCAAGGTATAAAAATCCCGACTTTCTAGACGCTCTTGGAGTTCCCCGACCTCTTCCATCAGAGCATCGACATCAGCTCCCTCTTCCGCCATGGCCATATAGAGGTCATTGATGCGAGCTTCAGCTGTGAACAACTCATCAAAAGCTGTCCGTAAGACATCGCGAACAGTTTGTCCTTCTTCTAAGACCGAATGCTGATCTAGGTAGCCTGCCGTCACATACTTAGACCACTCCACCTTTCCTTCGTCAGGTTGCATCTTACCAGTCACGATGCTCATGAAGGTCGATTTCCCCTCACCATTGGCCCCGACAAGACCGATATGCTCTCCTTTTAGCAAACGGAAGGACACATCCTCAAAAATCGCCCGATCCCCAAAACCGTGACTCAAATTTTTCACTTCTAAAATACTCATGCTTGACTCTCTTTCATTGATTTCACTCGTATGATTATATCATCTTCACTGCAAAATGAAAAGGGAGCCCAACTCCCTTTAGAATATATATAAATAAATTATAAGTAAGATAGGTTACGCGATTTTGTCAAGAAATCAAAATAAGTTCTAACTTATGAATCTCATAAAGAATATACCGAAACTTTCCGCCGTGAGAAAAGTGCTAGAAACATTATTGTTTCTAGCACTCGGGAGTTTTGAGACCTTAGGCTCAAAACTAAGTCATGGAACTTCTTTGAAGTTCGCTGACGTCCGTACTCACCCAAGGAAAGCTTCTGGCATACCTTTATTATAGATCTGAAGAAAATCCAACTCCCTTTTCTTTTACAAACCTAAGTCTGCGTATGGTTTTCGGTAGCCCACTTGAACAACTTTTCCGTCTTTGACAAGCAAAGGCCGCTTGATCAGCATACCGTCTGAAGCAAGGAGATCCGCCGCTTCTTTCACTGTCAGTTGATCCACCTTATCTTTCAAACCGAGTTCCCGGTATTTCATTCCGCTAGTATTGAAGAAAGACTTGATTGGTAGGCCAGAAGCTGCCATCCAGTCTTGCAATTCTTGGCTAGTCGGTGTTTCTGTGACGATGTTTTGGCTTTGAAACTCACATTGGAGACCGTCCAATTCTGATTTAGCCTTTCGACAAGTCGAACATTTTGGGTATTCAATAAATGTATACATCGATTTTATTTCTCCTTCCAGGTAATTCCTTCATGGTGTAAGAGCCAGCGTTTGCGATCGAGTCCAGATGCATAGCCCGTCAGTTGTCCATCTTTTCCCATCACGCGGTGGCAAGGGACTAAGATCGTCAAGGGATTGCGTCCAACAGCCTGTCCCACGGCTTGGGCTGAACCACAAGAAAGATCCTGGGCCAGCTGGCCATAGGTCTTGGTCTCACCATATGGGATCTCTCGCAATAACTGCCACACCCGCTCTTGAAAAGCTGTCCCTTGCGGTGCTAGTGGAAAGCTGATAGCGATTGGCTCCCCAGCAAAATAGTGATCCAACCACTCCTTCGCCTTCTCATGGTAGGGATGGACCTGCTCCAGCGCCCCATAGGGATCAGGCGCCTCCTCTTTTGGATCATAAAAATCAAGCTCTACAAGGCCTTCTCCACTGACAATGATCGAAAGAAGCCCCATAGGGCTTTCATAAAATTGTTTAAGATAGAGAGTCATTGTAGGCCGCTTCTGCTCTTTGGTCCCAGCGGTCCTCTTCTGAGACCACTTGGAATAGACTCGTTTCTGCTTTTCGTTTGATCTTTTGATAAGCCAGACGGACTCCATCAATAGGGACCTTCCCACAATAATGGTAGCCCAATTTTTCAAGCAAATGTTGCATGACCAGATTATCCGGGTGCGTATCGCAACGGAAATCTGGCCCTTTTTCTCCTTCGATTAAACCTTGAAGGAAGGTCTGAGCCACCCCTTTGCCAGCAGCTTCTTTGGCTACAGCGACGCGGTGAAAAGTGACATACATATAGTTGTCATGCTCCCACTTGCCATCGTAAATCTCATTATAGGCCGCTTCGTTGCCCTTGTAGACAGCTGCATAGGCCACGACTTCCTGATCTTCAACGGCCACATAGCCACGACTTTCTAGAATATCCTCAAAAATGATCTCTTCATCTGGATAGCCATCCTGCCACTGGTCGACCTGTCTTTGAGCCAGGCTTTCCTTGGCATCTTGGATGATTTCCATAATTCGCTTAATCTCGTTGGGATAAGCCATTCTAATTTCCATCCTGCTTCCAACCTTTCCTAGTCTTGATGGTAACGAGCATAGAGCTCACTCTTTTGCAGGCCGTATTGTTTGGCGACCTGTTTAATTGCTTGATTTTTCTTCATGCCCTCTTGGACCAAGGTATCGATCTCTTGGATCAAGTCGACCTCTTCTAGGTCTAGCTCTTCTTCCTTGGCTCCTTCGACGATCAGGAGGCACTCCCCTTTGAGGGGATTTTCTTCAAGAAATGCGACTAACTCAGAAATACTGCCGCGAGTATATTCCTCGTAGATTTTGGTTAATTCACGAACCAGGACGACAGGACGATCCCCATAGACAGCCAACATATTCTCTAAGGTTGCCTTCACTCGATGGGGAGACTCATAAAAGATCTGAGTCTCAGGATAGGCCACTTTTTCTTGGAAAAAGGCCTTCTGTTGCCCCTCTTTGCGAGGCAGAAATCCATAAAAAATATGAGGTTGAGGGGCTAGACCACTGGCAATCAAACCCGTTATACCCGCACTAGGACCAGGCACAGCTACGACAGGAATCTCTCGTTCAATCGCTGCCTTGACCAGATCATGACCGGGGTCAGAAATACTAGGGAGTCCTGCATCTGAGACTTGTGCCACATCCTTTCCTGATTCTAAATGGGCGATCAGATCTGGAATTTTCTCCATGGCATTGTGCTCATGAAAGCTAGTCTGGGGTGTCGCAATCTCAAAATGCTTGAGCAAGAGGCCTGTATTTCTAGTATCCTCAGCTGCGATCAAGTCGACATCCTTTAAGGTCTGGACCATGCGGTAACTCATATCCTCCCGATTGCCGATCGGTGTTGGGACCAGGTAAAGCACCCCTGTTTTCTTTTCCCCTTTAAAACTTCGTTGGATCTGCATGCTTACTCCCTAAATAACAACTCGTCACAAAACATACACTCTTCATCGTTCTCACGGCGTTGACCGTAGGAATAAGTGCAGATATGAAAACCGTCGTTGTAAATACGTTGCAAATTTTCACGGCCATGGTGTTGTGACTTTGCGGATGAAGTCTTCTCAACTTCCCCCAAACGCTCTCTCAATTTATCATTTTCTAAGCGAAGAGCTGTATTTTCTTCGATGACTTGTTTCAAATTTTTCTTGATGGCTTCGACTTCAGCCAAGGTGACCAACAAATTCTGAGAAAAGCCGTCTAAAGCATCAAATAATTCTTTTTTATTCATTCTGACTCCTTAACTTTCTAAGCTCAACACCATATATTCTAGAGCATTTTGAAAAGAAACATTGGCCTTCCACATCCTGCGAGCATGACTCAATTTCTCAAGCAACTGCTGGGATCGACTTAAGCGCAACTGCTCTTCTAAAGCCAACTCCATCAAACGAAAGGCCTGGCTTTGTTTTTCCTTATCATCTGCTAAACTCACCAAGCGTGTCACTTCCAAATAGGCGCGATTCAAATTGGATTGACAACGTTCGATGAACTGATCACAAACTTTTGCCAGTTCAAAAAACGTAGCATTCTTTTTTTGTTGTTCTGCTTCTTCGAGACTAAAACTAAAACGAGCTACTAAATTTGCCTGTGACTTGATCAAGCCTTCTTTTTCTAGCAGTTCCGTTAGGTAGGCTTGCTTTTTAGGAAAATGAACCTGCTGGGCCCGACTCTTGATAGTCGGTAAGATTAAGTTTTCATCGGATGTCAACAAGAAGAGATAGATCTCACTCTGGGGCTCTTCCATGACTTTTAAGAGAGAGTTGGCCGCATTGGTATGCATCTTATCCGCATCTTGGACGATAAAGACCTGCCGACTTCCTTCAAATCCTGATTGAGAAAAATCTTGAACCAGCGAACGAATGCGGTCCGTCTTAATGATCTGGTTGACTGGACGCACGATCTTTACGTCTGAGAATTCTTCTTCAGCAATCAAGCGGCAGGAACGGCATTTGCCACAAGGCCAGACTCCCTGCAAATCTTCGCAAAATTGACTTTGAGCTAGCAAGAGGGCCATCTCAAAACTGGCAAAAGAACCCGTAAAGAGATAAGCATGACTGAGCTGTTTGTGTTCCAAGATCTGGGTGAAGCGCTCCACCAATTCTGGCTGGAGCTGTTGGATCTCTTCTAGCTTCATTTCAATATCCCCAAGCGATTTTCTAAAACAGCCAAGACATCTGCAAAGACTGCTTCAAAGGATTGACTGGCATCGATTTTCACAATGCGCTCTGGTTCCTTTTCATACAAGGCCAAATAACCTTGTCTGACTTTTTGGTGAAGCTCCAATCCTTCCAAATCCAAACGATTGACTTCCCGCTCTTGGTTTTTCGCAATTCGAGCGAGCCCTTCTTCGACATCCAGATCAAAGTAAAGGGTGAGATCTGGTTTAAGACCATCTGTCGCGAATTGATTGAGCCACTCGATATCTTCCACACTCAGACCGCGACCATACCCTTGATAAGCGACCGAGCTATCAATAAAGCGGTCCATCAAGACAACCTTCCCAGCTGCAAGGGCTGGCAAGACGCGTTCCACCAAATGCTGCCGGCGACTAGCAATATAGAGCAACAACTCGGTCTTGGCATCCATACTAGTATGGTCTGGATCTAAAATGACTTGGCGGATCTTTTCTGCAATGTCTACACCGCCTGGTTCACGGGTTGTAATAAAAGGAATTCCTTTTTCTTCAAGTAGAGGCATAACGGCTTCTAGGACCGATGATTTCCCCGCTCCTTCTGGACCTTCAAATGAAATTAATGTACCGTTTACCATAGTATCCTCTTTCTAGTTTTCTTCTTTTTATTTTACCAAAAATAAGGGTAAAAATCTTGTATTTTAGGAGAGAAAATTTTTCAAAGTCATTTTCATTTTTTCACTTTTTTGTTACAATGATCTTATAAAGTTTTAGGAGACAACCTATCATGTTTAAATTTAAAGATATTCTGGCTATCATCTTGGGGGCCGGCATTTTTTCGTTTGGGATCTATTTTTTGGTCATTCCCTTTCACTTCTATGAAGGAGGAGCAACAGGGATTACCTTGATCACCTATTACCTCTTCAAAATCCCCGTATCCATCATGAACTTGCTGATCAATATCCCTCTTTTCATTCTGGCTTGGAAACTGCTGGGCAAGAAATCTCTTTACCTGAGCTTACTGGGGACTTTCTCGGTTTCCGCTTGGATGGCGATTTTTGAGGCCATGCCCCTCAGCCACCGCTACCATCACTTCATCTTTAACGCCTTTAAAGGAGATATTCTGCTTGCCTGTATAGCCTCAGGGGTTGTACTTGGTTTGGGGCTAGGGATTATCTTCAATGCTGGAGGAACCACTGGAGGAACAGATATCCTCGCTCGCATCTTTAACAAATACACTTCCCTCACCATGGGAAAACTCATGTTGATTGTCGATGCCATTGTTCTGATAACTGTTGTCGTAGTCTTCCAAGATGTCCGTACCGCTATGTACACCCTCTTCTTTATCCTGATTGACACCCTTGTGATCGACTTGATTGGAGAAGGTGGTTTTGCTGGAAAAGGCTTCCTTATCGTTACCTCTAAACCAGAAGAAATTGCCAAAAAGGTATCTGACGATCTGGGTCGCGGGATTACCTTTATCCGCGGGATGGGCTATTACAGCCGTAAGGACCTGGATATTGTCTACTGTGTCGTTTCGCGGAATGAGATGAAACAAATGAAAGACATCATCAATCAGATCGATCCATTCGCCTTCATCACCATTTCTGAAGCCCATGAAATTCTCGGCGAAGGCTTTACTTTAGATAAAGAAAAACAACCCATTACCCGTTAATAGAAAAATCAGACTGGATTGTCATCTAGCTTTGTTTTTCTATTTACGATTTTCCTTAGGTGAGTACGGACGTTAGGTGAAATTATCCAGTGGATGATTTCAGCAATCCAGGAAGTTCCATGACTAAATCAAGATACAAAGGGCGCCTGCGGATAAAGTCAAAATAGGAAGTTTGACGAAGAATCTTTAGATTCTAGGAAGACTTATCTTTTTGACACAATCCGCAACCTGTGTTCAATTTGTATTGAGCCCCTTCGCTTTTTAATTTCTAAGCTCAGGCTAAAACAGTTCCCCAAACTGTTTTACTCTCAAAAATTCCGAGAGCATGAAACAAGTATGTTTCATGCTCTTTTCTCACGGCGGAAAATCTTAGAATACACGTCATGATTAATAAAATCATAATTATTTTTATAGAATTTATTAGGTTACCTTATACAAAAATCAGACTGGATTGTCATCCAGCCTGATTTTTTTATTAAATAGCTTTTGCGGTTGTTCGAGTGATTTCATCGACTTTCAAACCGTTGGCTTCAAATTTACTACGGATTCCTTCTAGATCTGTCACCCCATCAATTTGGACTTCGATAACCACACGATCGTCTTTTGTTGGGATATTGACTGTATTTGCGATGTTATACCCTTCTTCTACAATCAAGTGAATGATTTGTTCTAGAACGCCAACCTTATCTTCTGTCACAAAGCGAACACGAACTCCTTCTTCTCCATAACCGGATACTTCAAGGAAAGCACGGAAAATATCACGGTCTGTGATGACACCGGATACTTGGTCATTGTCCACGACTGGAAGAATTCCCACCTTGTTCTTATACATGAGGTAGGTCGCATCTTCTAAGCTTGCAAATTTAGAGACGGTAATGACATCGCGAAGCATGACATCTTTAACCTTAGTCTTGTTCAACAGATAGTTCATCTCGAAAATAGACAAGCTTGTTGCTTTAGATGGACTTGCTTCTGCAATCGTACCTTCTGTCACCAAACCAACCAATTTATCGTTTTCAATGACTGGCAAACGGTGCAAACCTTGTTCGCGCATCAAATCTGCCGCGTGGGCAATTGTAGTATCTGGACTAATGTAAACCACTTTACGTGTCATAAAATCTTTAACAGCCATAACAAGTTCTCCTATGCTTTTATTAGTTTTATTATACTTGATTTTAAGAATGATTTCAAACGCTTTCAGCAGTTTTCTCTTGTTTTCAAAATTTAGAAAAATCAAACAAGAGGGATGAAAAAAGAAAGGTCTTCAGGACCTTTCTTTTTAATATTCTAGTGAACTTTAGAAATCTTATCCACCAAGGTAGGCCTTGCGGACTTCTTCTGAGGCTAAGAGTTCTTTTCCTGTTCCGGTAAGAACGACTTTCCCTGTTTCCAAAACATAACCGCGGTCTGCGATGGCAAGAGCCTTGTTGGCATTTTGCTCGATCAAGAGAACAGTTGTCCCTTGTTTTTGGATATCTTGGATGATATCAAAGATTTCTTGGATAAAGATTGGGGCCAATCCCATAGAAGGTTCATCCAGAAGCAAGAGTTTTGGCGTTGACATAAGTGCACGACCCATTGCAAGCATTTGTTGTTCCCCACCAGATAGGGTTGCTGCATCTTGGTTCTTCCGTTCTTCCAAACGTGGGAAACGGGAGAAGACTTTCTTCAAGTTAGCTTGATTTTCTTCTCGATCTTTCTTCAAGAAAGCTCCCATCTCCAAGTTTTCCATAACAGTTAAGCCTGGAAAGACGTGGCGGCCTTCTGGAACTTGAGAGAGTCCTGCTGCTACAATCTTTTGAGCCGGAACCTTTTGAATCTCCTGACCTAAAAACTCGATTTTCCCAGCACTTGGACGCACCAAACCTGAAATCGTACGAAGAATAGATGTTTTCCCAGCACCGTTAGCACCGATAAGAGAAACAACTTCCCCTTCATTCACCTCGAAACTGACATCACGGACAGCCTGGATCATGCCATAGTGTACAGAAAGATTTTCAACTTTTAACATAGACATTAGGCTTCACCTCCTAGATAGGCTTCGATTACGCGTTTGTTGGTCTTGATTTCATCTGGCGTACCATGGGCAATCAAGCGACCATATTCCAATACATAAATCCGTTCCGTTACTTCCATAACCAAGCTCATATCGTGCTCGATCAGCATGATCGTAATATTAAATTCTTTTTGAATGCGACGGATCAATTGGGTTAATTCTGCTGTTTCTTGAGGGTTCATCCCTGCAGCAGGTTCATCCAAGAAGAGGATTTTTGGCTCTGTCGCAAGGGCACGAACGATCTCCAAGTGACGTTGTTGTCCGTAAGCTAAGTTTTTGGCCAAGGTATCTGCTTCTTTTTCCAAACCAAAAATCGCTAACAATTCAAGGGCTTTCGCTTTCAAAGCTTCTTCATTCTTGTAATAGCTTGGCAAGCGGAAAAGACTCGCAAAGACATGTGGTTTGTGGTGATTGGCAAAGGCAATCAAGACATTGTCCAAAACGCTTAAATCTTTAAAGAGACGAATATTTTGGAAAGTCCGTCCCAGACCACCTGCAGCGATTTTATAAGGTGCTTTACCATTTAGGAGCTGACCATCTAAGGTAATGGTCCCTTCACTTGGTTCATATACCCCTGTTAGGAGGTTGAAGAGGGTTGTTTTACCGGCACCGTTGGGTCCGATCAATCCAACCAATTCCCCTTCATTGAGTTCCATGGTCACATCCCCAACGGCTGTCAAACCACCAAAGTTTTTTGTTAAATTTTTTACTTCAAGAAGTGCCATTAGTTAGCCTCCTTTTTTGAGAGTAGTTTTTTCAAGCTGAATTCCCATGTTCCAAGAAGACCACCTGGACGGAAGATCATTACGAGAATCAAAGCCAATGAGTAAATGATCATACGGACACTTGAGAAGTCTTGAAGCACCATGTTCAAGATACCCAAGACGATGGCTGCCACAACTGTTCCGGACATTGATCCCAAACCACCAAACACGACAATGATCAAGACATTAATGGTATTGGTGAAAGAGTAATCTTTAGGAACAACAGAGCCGATAAAGCCGGCTTGGAGAGATCCAGCAATCGCCGCTGTGATCGCACCAAATACAAAGGCGATGACTTTGACTTTGGTCGTATTGATCCCAACAGATTCTGCTGCGATTTCATCTTCACGAACAGAAAGGGTAGAGCGTCCAATTGGACTGCGTAAGAAGTTAATGGTAAAGATCGTTGTAATGACAACAAAGAGGTAAACCAATTGCCAAGTTGTAAAGGCTGGCAAACCAAGGATCCCAGCAGCCCCATTTGTTAGAGTACCACCATTGACGATCAAGATCCGGATGATTTCAGAAACCCCAAGTGTCGCAATCGCGAGGTAGTCCCCTTTCAAACGAAGGGTTGGAACCCCAACGATCAAGGCAACGACACCAGCAATCAAAGCACCTAAAACCATCGCGCCAAAGAAAGCCCCATAGGTTGGTGATTTGGAACCGAGAATGGCTGCAGAGTAGGCACCAATCGCCATAAATCCGGCATGGCCAAGTGAGAATTGACCTGAGAAACCAACGATGAGGTTCAAGCCAACTGCAAGGATAATATTAATTCCGATTTGTTCTAAAATTTGGATATAGAAGAGGTTGAGCACACCCGCTGCAACCAAGACTTGGATCAAGGCAAAACCTGCGACCAAAAGACCAAGCCAGACTAAATTCACTTTTAAATTTTGTTTCATGGCTTACACCTTCTCTTTCACATTTTTACCGAGGATACCTGCTGGACGGATGAGCAAGATCACAATCAAGATGGCATACACAATGGCATCACGGAAGTCTGAAAGACCGATCGCTGTAGCGAAGGTTTCCAACAAACCGATGACAAATCCACCTAGGGCAGCACCTGGAATGATTCCGATTCCTCCAAGAACGGCTGCGACAAAGGCTTTGATCCCTGGTGTCATCCCCATCAGAGGCTCGATCGAGTTGTAATACAAACCAATCAAGACACCACCAGCACCTGCCAAGGCTGATCCCAAAGCAAAGGTAAAGCTGATCGTACGGTTTACGTTAATCCCCATCAATTGAGCGGCATCACTATCAACAGATACAGCCCGCATGGCTTTCCCCATCTTTGTCTTTTGAATAATAAATTGAAGAGCGACCATCAAGAAAACAGACACTCCCAAGATCATCAACTGAATATTGGAGATTGAAATAGGACCGAAGTTGTAACGAACCGTTTTAATCACTTGCGGGAAGGAACGGGTATTGGCCCCTACGAAGAAGACCATCCCATATTCTAGCAAGAAGGAAACCCCGATGGCTGTGATCAAGGCTGCAATCCGAGTCGAATGACGAAGCGGACGATAAGCCAGGTATTCAATTACAACCCCTAAAATAGCCGTCCCAACCATGGCTAGGAGCAAGGCTACAAAGAAGTTCACTTTCCACGAGTTCAATAAGAAATATCCCATAAAGGCACCTACCATGTAGATATCTCCATGGGCAAAGTTGATCAATTTGATAATTCCATACACCATGGTATAACCAAGGGCCAAGAGTGCATAGACGCTTCCCAAGATTAGACCGTTCACTAATTGCTGGAGCATTTGAACCATCCTTTCTAACAATAAAGAGCGAGGCCAGGAATTTTCATTCTCCCAGCCTCTTGTACAAACAACAAATGATAATTATGGTTTAACAGACTCAACTGATTTGACTTTACCATCTTTCAAGCCAATCATAAGAGCTGATTTAACCGGGTTGTGGTTCTTGTCAATTGACATTGTACCAGTCACACCTTCCAAGTCTTTCAACTTCGCAAGGTTATCTTTCAATTCGACAGAGTTCTTAGCACCTTTAGATGCTTCTGCAACCATGTAAACTGAATCATAAGCCAAAGCTGCGAACATTGAAGGTTCTTCATTGTATTTCGCTTTGTATGCTTCTACGAATTTCTTGGCTTTATCAGTCATTTCACCTTCAGTAGAGAATCCAGCTACGTAGTAGATATCTGTAGCTGCAGCAGGTGTTGCTTGTTCAACAAATTTAGCATCGCTAAATCCATCCCCACCAATGATTGGTTGTTTGATTCCCATACCACGCGCTTGGTTTACGATCTTACCAGTTTCTGTGTAGTAACCTGGAAGAACAATCGCATCGAAGTCTTTATCTTTGATTTTTGTAAGGGCAGCTTGGAAGTCTGTATCCTTAGATTGGAAGGTTTCTGTTGCTACGATTTCACCTTTATAAGATTTCTTGAAGGCTTCAGCAATCCCTTTCGCATAGTCAGATGAGTTATCGTAGTAAAGAACGACTTTCTTCGCTTTCAAGTTATCAGTTGTGTATTTGGCAATGATTTTTCCTTGGAAGCTATCGATGAAGGTTGCACGGAAAAGGTAATCTTGACCTTTTGTCAAATCATCTTGAGTTGCAGATGGTGTAACCAATGGAACACCTGCTTTACCAGCATTGGCAACGGCTGCTGCAGTAGCACCTGAAGTTGCAGGTCCTACAAGAGCGTTCACTTTTGATTGGGTTACAAGGTTTGTTGTGACTGTAGCTGCTTCAGCTGTTTCAGATTTGTTATCTTTATCTGTGACAACAATCTTCTTACCGTCAGCTCCACCCTTAGCGTTGATTTCATCAACGGCCAATTGAGCACCTTTTTGTTCAGCGCTACCGTAGGCTGCTACTTCACCAGTTTTTTCAAAGTTAAAACCGACTTTTAGTTCTTTGCCGATTTCGTTACCAGTTGTGTTTGAACCTGAAGTAGAAACTTCACCACAAGCAGCAAGAAGAGCGACACTTGCAATGGTTAAAAATGAAAGAGCAAATTTTTTCTTCATTTGTAATGATCTCCTTAAATGAATCTTAAAATAAATACATTAAGAATATACCGAATTATCTGACAATTGTCAATAAAAAAAACGCAATCCATCAAATGATTGCGTTTTCTAACCTTCTGTGACCACAGATGGGGTCTCCAATCGTTGTAAACTTCCTACAAAATCTGTATCTAAATCTTTGAGATGGCAAGGCAAGACCTTTTTGACATAACGTTCTTTCTTTAAGTCTTCCATGACTTGATCGGCCTTGTCACTGTCCACATACAATTGGACATAACGGCATTTCTTAGAATGGTACAAGACATCTCCGACTGATTGTAATTTTTTCCCGTCTCGATTGTAATACAATTTAACAATTAAGCCTGTTCTTTCTTGTTTCTCAAACATGGTCAATCCCTTTCTCGTTCTGTTACTAGTATATCAAATTTCAAGAAAAAGAACTACTCTTTTATGAGAGCAAAAAAAGAGAGTGGGACAGAAATCGGTAATTCGTTAGAATTCGATTTCGTCGTCCCACCTCCGCACAGTTGAGTAGGGCTGTAAAAGCTGATGAAATCAGCGTAGTAGAGCCCACTCAACCACTGTGTTTTGCTCGACAATCCAAAAATAATTGAGAGGCTAGGACTTTTGTCCCAGCCTCTTGACGGACCTTCCCATAGGATGGTTTAGTCCAATTTATTATTGGCCATGATTTCATCAATAAAGCCATATTCAAGTGTTTCTTGCGCGCTCATCCAATTGTCACGTTCAGCATCAGCATGCACTTTTTCGATCGGTTGACCTGAATTTTCCGCAAGGATTTTTTCCAAGTTATTCCGTGTTTTGAGCAAGTGTTCTGCTGCAATCGCCATATCGGTTTGTTGGGTACCACCACCAGTACCACCCATTGGTTGGTGAATCATGTACTCGGCGTTTGGCAACATGAAGCGTTTGCCCTTCGCACCGCTTGAAGCAATGATAGTTCCCATAGATGCTGCCATCCCCATAACAATGGTTTGGACATCTGACTTGATAAAGTTCATAGTATCTACAATGGCGAGACCTGCAGAGACAGAGCCACCTGGTGTATTGATATACATATAGATATCTTTTGTATTATCTTGGGCATCCAAGAAGAGCAATTGAGCGATAATGGAGTTAGCCATTTGGTCCTCAACTGGTCCTGTTACCATGATAATTCGATCTTTCAACAGACGGGAATAAATATCGTAAGAACGTTCTCCACGACTGGTTTGTTCAATAACTACTGGAATCATCTATTCTTCTCCTTTAGTATCCATTCATTCTCACGATTCGTGAGGTTCAAAGTATATGTGCTATTATAAACCAATGGTCAAAAAAGGTCAAATCTTAAGCATCTTTCGGACAAATCATGAATGGTTTCTTATTTGGTACCGAATAAACGGTCACCTGCATCTCCAAGACCAGGAACAATGTAGCCATGTTCATTCAAATGATCATCGAGGGCTGCTGTAAAGATATCAACATCTGGGTGAGCTTCTTGAAGAGCTTTCACCCCTTCTGGCGCTGATACTAGGCAGACAAATTTAATATGGCTAGCGCCACGTTTTTTCAAGGAATCAATCGCTAGAATAGCGGATCCACCCGTAGCAAGCATCGGGTCTACTACAAAGATACGACGTTGATCAATATCTTCTGGCAATTTCACCAAGTATTCAACTGGTTTCAAGGTTTCTTCATCACGGTACATCCCGATATGGCCAACCTTAGCAGCTGGTACCAAGCTCAAGAGACCATCAACCATCCCAATCCCTGCACGAAGAATTGGGACAATAGCCAACTTCTTCCCCGCGATTTGTTTTTGAACGGTTTTGGTAATAGGAGTTTCAATTTCAACATCCTCAAGAGGCAATTCACGCAACACTTCGTAGCCCATCAACATAGCAATCTCATTTACCAATTCACGAAAGGCCTTTGTAGAGGTATCTGTACGACGGAGAATAGACAATTTATGTTGAATGAGTGGATGTGTAATAACTTCTAGTTTTCCCATTTTTGAGATCCTTCTTTCTAAGCTGCTATCTTTTAAAAAGGAGCTTGGATTGAGGAAGAGTCAAACTTTCCCTCTTTCTGTTACTCCTTTTTGATACGCGCAACACGTGGAAATCTTCATTTCCAACTTTATATTCGTCTTATTATACCAAATTTCACCAAAAAAAGAGAGCCCTTACACTTAATTTTTTAAAGTTCGGACTCACTCTTTCTATGGAAAAATCACAACCATTCCTTGTATTTCTTGATATAGATACGTTTGACAACCGTCACACTAAGCATATAGAGGACGATAATAGCAAACAATAGAACAAAGTACAATCCATTGAGTTGGCTCAACTTCAAGATAGAAGCCAAAGGACTATATGGAAGGGAGGTTACAAAGAAGGCTGCTGCTAAGGTCGTCACTACGACTGAGAAGGCTGGACGACTTTGGATAAATGGCAGTTTTGGTGAACGCAACATATGAATAACCATGGTTTGAGACCACATAGATTCGATAAACCATCCAGTTTGGAACACCATGATAAAGGCTGCTGCATCTGCTGCTCCATGGTTGTAGCCATGACCTAAAATCATAGGAACAACAAGGAAGTAAAGAAGCATGTAGGTAATAATATCAAATACAGATGAAATTGGACCAATCCAGGCCATAAAACGCATGATGGAGTTTGCTTCCCAGATACGAGGTTTCTTGAGGAATTCCTTGTCGACATTGTCAAAAGGAAGGGCGATACAAGAAAGATCATAGATAAGATTGAGCACAATCAAATGAACGGGAGCCATTGGAAGGAAAGGCAAAAAGATGCTGGCGAAGAGCAGAGAGAAAATGTTCCCGAAGTTAGAAGAGACCGTCATCTTGATGTACTTGGTCATATTGGCATAGACCTTGCGGCCTTCAACCAAACCTTTTTCAAGGACCATCAAGTCCTTATCTAGAAGGATGACATCTGCCGTTTCTTTGGCAATATCAACAGCGGTATCCACAGAGATCCCAACGTCTGAGACCTTCATGGATGGAGCATCGTTGATCCCATCTCCCATGTAACCAACCTTGTGGCCATTGTTCTTGAGGCAGAGGATGATCCGCGCTTTTTGATCTGGTGATAGTTTGGCAAAGACCGTTGTTGTTTCCACAACTTGTGCTAACTCTTGGTCTGTCATCGTATCGATTTCGCTTCCCAAAAAAATCCGCTCGACATCTAGTCCTACTTTTTCACAGACGGCTTGGGTGACCTTTTCATTGTCCCCAGTTAAGATCTTGGTGGTTACCCCATATTCTGCAAGAGCTTTGATCGCTGGAGCTGCAGAAGGTTTTGGTGGATCAAGAAAGGCAAGGTAACCAGTTAGGATCATGTCTCGTTCATCTTCAACACTAAAGATGTCATTTTCGTCCAAATCGGTTTTGTAGCTAACACCCAAAACACGAAGTCCTTGTTCATTTAACTGAGCAACTTCAGCGAGGACCTCTTGACGAACTTCATCTGTCAGGCGTTTAATCTCCCCCTTGTACTCAACATAAGTCGATACAGAAAGCATTTCTTCCAAGGCACCCTTGGTCACCATGCTGACCACACCGTCTTCGTCTTTGACAATGACACTCATGCGACGACGTTCAAAATCAAAGGGCAATTCATCAATCTTATGGAAGGTTTGATCCAGGTCGCGAACAATTTCATGTTTCTTGGCTTCTTTCTGGGTCCGATTGATAATCGCCCGGTCCATCAAATTTTTTAGCCCGGTTTGGAAATAGGAATTCAAGTAAGCCCGGCGAAGGACTGATAGATCCAAATCGCCATGGATATCAAGCGGATACTCCAAAACGATTTCATCTTGGGTCAAGGTTCCTGTCTTATCAGTACACAAAATATCGATAGCGCCGAGGTCTTGGATGGCATTGAGTTTTTTGATAACGACTTTTTCTTTTGCCATGATGATGGAGCCCTTAGCAAGACTCGCTGTAATAATCATCGGCAGCATTTCCGGAGTCAAACCAACCCCAACGCTGAGGGCAAAGACACCCGCTTCTAACCAGTCACCATCTGTGAGGCCATTGATCACAAAGACAATGGGCACCATCACTAACATGAGCCGAATCAAGAGCCAAGAGATGGTATTCATTTCTCTCTCAAATGAGGTTGGTTCGTCATAAGTGTTGATGGTTTGCTCAATAGCTCCCATCATGGTTTCATCTCCCACGACCAAGACCAAGGCTGTCGCCCGTCCGGAGATGACATTGGTCCCCATAAAGGCCAAACTTTCACTTTCCAAGAGACTATCTAGATTTTGACTGTCGGCTTTTCTGAGACAAACCTTTTCAACAGCATCACTTTCCCCCGTGAGACCAGATTGTTGGACAAAGAAGTCACGGGAATCAATCAAGACCACATCTGATGGGATCATATCGCCGGCACTCAGTTTGATCACATCACCTACGACGATTTCATCGATCGGAATTTCTTGTTCCGATCCATCACGCAGAACGGTCGCTGTATTGACAATCATACGTGATAAGTTGCTAGCTGCTTTGTCGCTCCGCAATTCTTGAATGAAGCGGATACCACCAGAGATCAAGACCAAGGTCACAATGATGATGGAGGTCGTTGGATCCTGTTCACCTGGTTTTGCTAGCCAGACATTAGTAATGAAGGAAACCAGCGCAATGACCAACAAAATCACCGTAAAAGGATTGATGATCGATTCGTAGATCTTTTTGATCATGGAATCTTCTTGACCTTTTGTGATGACATTTTCGCCATAAATATCACGGTTTTCTTCTACTTGATCGTCAACCAAACCAAGGGCACTGGTTTTGTAGTTGGCAAAGGTGCTTTCAAGTGGTTCTTGAAGAGCAGCAATGAGTCTTTCTTTATTTGTTTGCATTAGTATCTCCTTTTTCAATCAGGAGCCAATCACTTTTGGAGTCCCTACGACACAAATCAGCGATTGGCTGGTTCGGTGCGGTTCGGGATGATCGTCGATTTGTATCATAGCTCTCTCCTTTCTCTTTTCTTGGTAAGGCATAAAAAAGAGTCCTACCCTCGATCGGTAGGACTCATGAAACTCGTCATTTATTTTTCAATCAAAACTCTCAAAAAACTGACCGTCCAAGCTTTAGCTCCACAAGGCAATGAAATGAACTTAGTCTTGACCTTTGCGATCAGAACTGTTGACCAACGAGTAGTGTCTCCACTGCTTTGCGGTAGTCATCCGTATCCTTGTGGTAGCCTCACCTACCGTATTTCGAGTATATTGTACTCCTTCACTTACAGAAAGTCAACACTTATTTGTGAAAAGTTTCCACCAAGCGTTTGGTGATTTCTTCAATGAGGGTGAAGGGAGCTGCCACATTGAGGCGAGCATGCAAGTTTCCTTCTTTTCCAAAATCTGTTCCACGATTCAAAATCAATTTGGCTTGGTCATGAATTTTAGCATGCAGCTCATCATCGGTATAAGGATAGGCTGAAAAGTCCAACCAAAGAAGATAAGTTCCTTGGGGCTTCATGACACGGATTTGTGTCTTTTCATGCAATTCATCTACCACATAGTCGATGTGTTTTTCAAAGACTTGCTTGAGCTCTGTCAACCAAGGTTTACCATGGCGATAAGCCGCTTCTGTTGCAATATAGCCCAAGCCTGAGATTTCATGTTGATTATTGGCCAATTGCCGTTGTTTAAAAGCCGTACGAAGCTTTGGATTTTCAATAACCACATAGGAATTTTTTGTTCCTGCAATATTGAAAGTCTTGGTTGCACTGGTTAAGATCAAGCTGAAATCTTTAAAGCTTGGATCAACCGTGTTAAAGCTGGTATGACGGTGGCCAAACAAGGCCAAATCTTGGTGGATCTCATCTGAAACGAGAAGGACACCATGTTTTTGACAGAGGTGGCCGATTTTTTCCAAGACTTCACGATCCCATACACGGCCTCCAGGATTGTGCGGATTGCACAAAACATAGAGTTTAACGTCTTGCTCCACAATGTCTTTTTCTAGCTGATCAAAATCAATTTGGAAAAGACCGTCTTTTTCGACTAACGAATTTTCGATCAATTTTCGACGATTGAGTTTGACACTTCGGGCAAATGGAGGATAGACCGGTGTATTGATTAAGACCGCATCCCCTTCCTTGGTGAAGGCTTGAATAGCTGTTGAAATAGCTGGAACAACGCCTTCGATAAAGACGACAGCTTCCTTGTCAAAGGAATAGCCATGCTCTTCTTTTTCCCAATCAAGGATAGACTGGTAGAGGCTATCCGATGCATAGGTGTAGCCATAGACCATTTGGTCTGCATAGCCGATAACAGCTTCTCGTACTTCTGGAATGACATTAAAATCCATGTCCGCGATCCAAGCTGGAATGATTTCTGGATCTGTCTCAGTTTCTTTCCACTTGTAGGTATGGTGGGTCAATCGATTCGGTAAAGTCGTGAAATCATATTTGGTCATCTTAAGCCTCCAATGCTTGTTTCAAATCGTCAATCAAATCATCCGCATCTTCGATTCCGATGGACAACCGAAGCAGATCATCTGTCAAACCGTATGAATGGCGAACTTCTGCAGGGATGTCCGCATGAGTCTGAGTGGTAGGATAAGTGATCAAACTTTCAACTCCACCAAGACTTTCTGCAAAGGTAAAGACTTGAAGGGAATTCAACAAGTTAGGAATTTTTTTCTCATCTTGAATTTTAAAGGAGACCATTCCACCTTTTCCAGTGTAGAGGACTTCTTTGACCTGAGGGGAGGTTTTCAAAAACTCGACTACCTTGCGGGCATTCTCAGTGGAGCGCTCCATCCGGATAGAGAGTGTCTTGAGACCACGGATCAACAGATAGCTGTCAAATGGGGAAAGAACAGCACCTGTCGTGTTCAAATTGTAAAAGAGTTTGTCATACAGATCTGCATCATTTGTCACGACAACACCAGCCAAGACATCGTTGTGACCAGCCAGGTACTTGGTTGCTGAATGTAGGACAATATCTGCTCCCTCTTCAATCGGACGTTGATAGATTGGGCTATAGAAGGTATTGTCCACCACGACTTTGGCACCTTTTGCATGGGCCAATTTGGCTAAATGAGCAATATCAAATTCCAACATCAATGGATTGGTTGGTGTTTCAATATAGAGGACATCCACCGGATCATGATCTAGATGGTGGATCAGTTCTTCTTCTGTATTGGCATAGGTGAAAGAGAAACGACCTTCTTGCTCTTGTTGGTTAAACCAGCGGAAAGAACCGCCATACAGGTCACGAACAGCTAAGACTTTTGAACCAACTGGGAAAATGCTAAAAGCAAGCACGATGGCTGACATTCCAGAGCTTGTCGCCAAAGCATAATCTGCACTTTCGATAGCTGCCAAAGTCTTTTCAGCTGTTGCGCGTGTTGGATTTTTCGTACGGGTATAGTCAAAACCTGTAGACTGACCAAATTCTGGGTGTTGGTAAGTCGTAGAGAAATGCAAAGGAGTCGTCAAAGCTCCCGTTGCTTTATCCGACTTGATTCCTGCCTGTGCCAAGATAGTATTGATATTGCGTTTTTTACTCATATTGCCCTCCGATAAACATTCAATCTAACTGATTACTATTTTATCACTATTATGAGGAGAGCGGTTTTCCCATTTTCAAGACCTAGCTATAGTTTCAAACTATAAGAAAAGGCTGGGCACTTATGTCCAGCCTGAGAGTATAGACAAACAGTTCTTCTTTACAAATCTAATAAATTCTATAAAAATTAATACGTTTGAATTATTCAATCATCTACTGAAACTTTCCGATGTGAGAAAAGTGCCTGAAACGATTCAGTTTCAGGCACTCGGAATTATTGAGACCTTAGGCTCAATAATTAGTCTTGGAACTTCAAGGAAGTTCGCTGACGTCCGTACTCACTTAAGGAAAGTTTTTAAGATAACTTTGTCCTCAATCAGAGACTGGACATAAATGTCCAACCTCTGATTTATTTGATGCGGAATTTTTGTCTGAGACGTGCAGCTTGACCTCCGATAAAGCGGTCAAAATACCGTAGCCATAATCCTAAGGCTCCATAGATAACAACTCCTAATCCGCCAATGACGATGATATAAATCATGCTCGATACACGGCCATTTGGTGGGAAAATCCAGCCCAAAATCAAGCCTGCGATCAAGACTCCAAGTAGCATCACCACAGTCAGGATAGAACCAAGTAAGGTCCGCTTGAAGATGATGGTTCGATTAAACTGAGTAATGGTTTGGATCTCCCGATACATGAGAACGATTGGGACCATTAACGCAATAGTCGTTGACAAAAGCGGCCCATAAGAACGAAAGACCAAAATAAATGGAATTTGTAGGACCAATTTCACCACTACACCATAAAGGAAGTAGCGAATGGCCTTGCGATTTTGAAAGAGGGCTTGAATCATTGGCGATAAGACCGTGTAAAGACCGAGAATTACGGTCTGCAACATCGCTACGATGAAGAGTCCTAAGGCCAAGCCATCTGGTTGCCCATAGAAAACCGTATAAAGTGGTTTTGCGACTGCTACTGCACCAAAGGTGGCTGGAAGCAAGAAAGCTAGCAACATGGTCAAGTTATCCTGTACGAGCTTCCCAGCTGCTTTTAGGTCCCCCTTCACATAATTCTCTGTCAACAGAGGAATCCCAACTCCCCCAATCGAAGTCGCTACCGCAATCAAGATCATGGTGATTTTGTTTGGATTAGCAGAGAAATAACTAAACATGACCAAGAGCTGCTTTTGACTATAATCTGTGAACCAAGACATGACATTGATAAAGGTCATCTGGTCAACAATTTGGAAGAGCTGAATGGCGGAACCAGTGATAATAAAAGGAATGGCCTCACGAATCGTATCAATCAAGAGAGCCCGAGTGTCAATCCCTTCACTTCCCTCTTGCTTTCTAAAAATAGAAGAGAGCAAGCCTGTCTTTGCAAGGTAATAAAAGAGCACCAACAGGCTCGCTCCCATACCAATAAAAGCAGCAAAGGTCGACTGCGTAACAGCTTGCACATAATCACCTGAGCCAATCTTCATAATGAAGAAGGTCGTGAGCAACATCCAGATGACCCGGATCACTTGTTCTGCAATCTGGCTTATAGCGTAAGGCTTCATGTTGTTAAAACCTTGGAAAAATCCCCGAATGACACTCATCGAAGGAAAGATCAAGACAGCCCAAGAAAGGCTCTGCATGATCGGAATCAACTCTTTTCCCCCACCTGAAAGACTCGCAAAGACAGGAGACAAAAGATACATGAGAATGGCAAATCCAAGGCCTAGAATTCCCATAAATTTCAAGAAGCCCCGAATCAAAGCAAAGCTATGATCCGCTTGGTCCCGGGTATTGTATTTGGCTACTTGCTTAGCAACAGCTACGGGTACTCCGGCTGTCGAAATCAAGAGAAACCAAGCATAGATATTGTAGCCCATTGTAAAAAGACCATTGGCTTGTGGCCCATATTTTCCCATCCAAATATACCAAGGAATAATATAAGCGGCTCCTAGCAAACGGCTGATAAAGTTGCTGGCTGTCATCCAGGCAGTCCCGCGAAGCATCTGGGCTTGCTGGTCATTTTGTTCGTGACTCATTGGTGTCCTCTTTCGTTTCTTCTTCTCTTCATTATAAACTTTTCCATGACACTTGTAAAATAGGGACTTTAGGTTTACAATAGTTTTATGATTACAATTGAACAAACCCTCAACATTTTAAAACAAGACCAAAATTTCCGAGAAGTTCTAGTAAATGGTGAATACTACTACCATCTAGAAGGAACAAGTTTTGATGCTATTAGCTATGATAGCCGGAAGATTTCTGCTAGCACCCTCTTTTTTGTTAAAGGGGCGAGTTTCAAAAAAGAATACCTGGAACAGGCTATTTCTAATGGACTCGGCTTTTATGTCTCTGAAAAAGATTATGAAGTTGGCATTCCTGCCATTCTCGTCAATGATATCAAGCAGGCCATGAGCTTAATTGCTATGGAGTTTTATGGGCACCCTGAGAAACAATTAAAACTATTGGCCTTCACAGGGACTAAGGGAAAGACAACAGCGGCCTATTTTGCTTACCATATTTTGGAACAAAGTCACCGACCAGCTATGCTGTCGACTATGAATACGACGCTGGATGGTAAAAACTTCTTTAAATCGACCCTGACAACGCCAGAGAGCTTGGATCTTTTTGCCATGATGGCTGAGGCAGTAGCCAATGATCGGACCCACTTGATTATGGAAGTTTCCAGTCAAGCTTATCTGGTGAAGCGGGTTTACGGTCTGACCTTTGACGTCGGTGTTTTTCTCAACATCAGTCCAGACCATATTGGACCGATTGAACACCCAACTTTTGAGGATTATTTCTACCACAAACGTCTCCTCATGAAGAACAGCCAAGCCGTAGTCATCAATAGCGATATGGATCATTTCCAAGTTTTAGCGGATCAAGTCGCGAACCAAGACCATGATTTTTATGGAAGCCAGTCTGAGAATCAAATTGAAAACTCCAAAGCTTTCAGCTTCTCAGCCACTGGTAAATTAGCTGGAAACTATGATATCCAACTGATTGGACATTTCAACCAAGAAAATGCTGTAGCAGCAGGTCTTGCCTGTCTTCGTCTAGGCGCGAGCCTCAAGGATATCCAAAAAGGGATTGCTAAGACGCGCGTTCCTGGCCGAATGGAAGTCTTGACTCAGAAAAACGGCGCTAAGGTTTTCATCGACTATGCCCATAATGGAGATAGCTTGAAAAAACTGCTTTCAGTTGTCGAAACCCATCAAACAGGGACCATTTCACTGGTCCTTGGATCAACTGGGAATAAAGGAGAGAGTCGCCGCAAGGACTTTGGCTTACTCTTAGAAGACCATCCTGAGATCCAAGTCTTCCTCACAGCGGATGATCCCAACTATGAAGATCCTTTGGCTATCGCTGAAGAGATTAGCAGCTTCATCACGCGCCCTGTCGAGAAAATCGCAGATCGCGAACAAGCTATTCAACTGGCCATGGCAACAACCAGCAAGCCTGAAGATGCCGTCATTATCGCCGGAAAAGGAGCGGACTGCTACCAAATCGTCAATGGCGTAAAAGAAGAATATCCAGGTGATGCCGCCATCGCTGAACGTTACCTATAATCAAACGAAAGAAGGCTAGGAAAATTCCTAGCCTTAAAATGTAGATAACTTATTTTAAAGTAAAAAAAGTTAAACAATACTACAAAAAAATGAGTTCTATTTTTTAAATCGATTTAAGAAAATACCGAAACTTTCCGCTGTGAGAAAAGTGCCTGAAACAATAACGTTTCAGGCACTCGGAATTATTGAGACCTTAGGCTCAATAATTAGTCATGGAACTTCAAAGAAGTTCGCTGACGTCCGTACTCACTTAAGGAAAGTTTTTAAGATGACTTTGTCTTCAATCCGAGGCTAGGAAGTTTTCCTAGCCTCTTTCTATTGTTTGATAAACATCAGTCTTTCCTTGTCCAAGTCCACTGCTAATTCATATTTGCCTTCATCATTTTTGCGGATATAGCCTAAGATTTCTAAACTGTCGACAAAGATGTCCTTGCGCTTTTGCTGGACTACTTCTTTTTTGAGGAACTTGAGCAAAAAGCTGGTCATATACTTAAGAGCATACTCGAGATTGACATCTCCCAAGATGGCATAGAGCTTTTCTTGATCCTCTGTCAATGGATATTGGTGAGCAACCTTGTAGAAGTAATTGGAAAGGGTCTGTGCATCTCGCGCAAAGTCCGTCTCCTCCACCAAAATCGCTTCATTGGTAGTATTGCGGAGTTCCGTTTGGAAAACTTTGTTTTTTAGTTCCTGATAAAATTCACTGTCCTCTCGGACAAAGACCTCTTGATCCAATTCAACAAGATCAGCTGACTCCAAGAAGGGCAAATTGAGAGTGTAGCGTTTATTTTCTCGAAGGATGAAGCCCGCTTTGATATACTCCTCCATCAGCTTATCCACTGGTTGATCCGGAAATTGGGCCTTAATTTGCCGCAGGATCACATCGTCGTGCTGGTCCAAATAATTGATCAAGTCCTTGAAAAATGGCTGACGTGTCAAACGTGTGGGATTAATGATTGTAATCATAAATAGGTCTCGTTTACTGTTTTATCGGTTCGTTCTTATTGTAACATAAAAATTAGTTTAAGCGAAATCAATACCAAAGGACAAAATCTTCAATTTATGGATAGGCAGGCAAGAGGGGAAAATAAGGCAATAAAAGAACTTAGTCTTTTCAATCCAAGTTTACTGTAGAAGCCCCATAAGTTATTCCAACTCATTTCATTCCTATTATTTTAAAAGAAATAAAATCAGTCAGTAGTTGCTTAATGCGTTCTGGACATTCTTCATTGTCCCTACTGTAGATACTTACTAAGCCATGTAAAAAAATAAAGATTCCACTACGAATATTTAGCGCTTCTGCATCAGATAAGTTTTTCGGTAAAAAGACATCAATAGCTTCTTCCAATAAACGATAACTTTTCATTCTCAATTGCATCAACGGTTGCGAACAATCGCCTGAATCTTCATGCTCTCCACGGTAAAAAATCAATAATTCATAAAAATTACGTTCTCTAAACCCAAAATCCACGTATGTTTGACAGATTTGAAGCAGACGTTCCTTATCATTCTGCTTGGAATGACTGATTTCTAAGCAAGTATGATAGAGGTGAGTTAACGGTTTTTCCGCTACTGCATATAATATATCCTCTTTCTTTTTAAAATACTGATAAATAGCTGTATGTGAACATCCTGCAGCTTGAGCAATCTGCCTGATTCCTACTTTTTGCTGAGATTCTGTCCGGTAAAGTTCCTCGGCTGCCTTGATAATTCTAGACCTTGTATTCTTTGCCATTACAAACTCCCTTTAAACCCATCCGATGCCTCAAAATCTCGTACGGCATCTTTTACCTCACTGCCATGACAAACACTAACAAGGGCCTGCGAATAATCCTTGAGAATTCTTTCACCACTAGCTAAAGCTTGTCTCATATCTGCTGTATATCCTTTCATTGGTGGACGCAACTTCCCACTTCTCGTAGCTGTGAAAAGATCTCCAGCGATTAAAACTTGATCCTCTTCATGGTAATAAACAACATGACCAGGGGAATGCCCAGGAGAAAATAGGGGTTTTAGTCCTGCACTACTTATCAAGTCTTGACCTTCTTGACTTTCAACAGTTATAAAAGTAGCCGGATCAAAAATCACTTTTTCCGTCTCTTTTCTATTAGGAAAAGGTTCTTTGCCTGAAATATAGGGGAATTCCTTCTCACTGATTAAAGTCGGGATGTTCCCAAAGTGCTGTCTAAGATAGAGCAAACCTTTGATATGATCTGGATGTCCATGGGTCAGAAAAATTGCTTCAATTTTTTGTGGGAGTAAAAACTGGGCAGCGTACTTCTCCATTCCTCGCATTCCCGTATCAATCACATAAAAGCGACCAGATGATTCAACTAGCCATATGCTGACAACAAAAACACCCAATTCGAACTCAAACTTTCTTATATGTGGACTGATTTGTTTTGTACGTGTTAATAAACGATACAAGAAAGACATATTTACTTCCTCCTTTGAATTCCGGCAAAAACTAACCAGTGGTTAGTTTTTTGTGAAGTATATCATATTTTATCTGTCTAAACAAGAAACATCCAGAGGATAGTAGAAAAAATACAACTTTTTCAAGTTGTATTCGAACGTAAAATATGTTTTTAAAGTAAAAAATGATATATCGAGACTTTCCGCTGTGAGAAAAGTCCTTGAAACAATTAGGTTTCAAGGACTCGGTATTTTTGAGACCTTAGGCTCAAAACTAAGTCATGGAACTTCCAAGAAGTTCGCTGACGTCCGCACTCATCAAAGGAAAGGATTGAAAAATTATTTTTCTTTAGTTTGATGTAACTCTTATAAACTGTATCAAAGATTCAGATTGTTGTTTCATGAATCCAAATCATCCAAATACCTTTCTTTAAACTGTAGCTGTGGTGACTGGGCTAACTGACTCGGGTTGGTTCCAGGTTGATCCAAAGGAACCGCTAGACCGAGCCCTCTGTAGTAATCTTCCCAAAACGGACTAATCTCCTCTTCCTCATCTCCAAACTTCATGGGAATGGTCTCAAAAATAGGAAGTAGTTCTGAGATGAACTGGGAACAGTAATAACCATCTCCATCCGGATAAAAGGAAGCATTGTAGGGAGCCCCTAAAAGACTCTCTGCTCGCTTTTTGACCTCTGGACAATCAATCTCCGCACAGCGATAAAAGTCATATACTTTCTCAGCTTCAAAGAAATCTTCAGGGGACTGGGCAAGGACGCCACCTTCTACAGTGGCATGATAAATGAATCCGTCCAAAAAGATAGCTACATGGCTATAGTTGCCAGTAGAGGCCTGAATGGCCTGCCCCATTTCTGTGTCTTCTCTAACAAAGATTAAATCACCATTTTCTAGCACGATCTCCTCCTAGCAAAAAAGGAGTCGAAACTCCTTTTAACGATGGGTTTCCCCATTTATCATTAAGCATTAAAGCTTTCAGTCAATTGAGGAACCACTTGTTTCTTACGTGAAACGGCACCTGGAAGGAAAGCGTGGTTGTTTTCAAGTTTGAAGTTGAAAGCTGCTTCTACCTTGTCCATGTTGGCACCAAGAGCCAAGATTTCTGAGTTTGAGTTGACGATATCTGTAATCATCAAAACAAAGTCAGAGTATCCGTTAGCTGCATTGGCAGCTTGGATAGCTGCTTCGATTTCAGCTTGGCGTTCCAAAACTTCCGCAATATCAACTGTGTTCACTTGAGCCACACGAACGTTGTTTCCGTTCAATTCAAAAGTCTTGGCATCGATATCGATCAATTCTTCTGCTGATTTGCTTGCCAAGTTAGTACCAGCCTTGAGCATGGCAAGACCGTATTCTTCTAAGTTGACACCAGCCAATTCAGCCAATTCAGGCGCAATCACCTTATCAGATGGGTGTGTTGTTGGAGATTTCAAAAGAAGGGTATCTGAAATCAAACCTGAAAGCATCAAACCTGCCAATTCTTTTGGCACTGCTACACCGTGTTCTTTGAACATACGGTACACGATAGAAGATGCTGATCCAACTGGTTCCAAACGCATGTAAAGTGGGCTGGCAGTTTCGAAGTTAGCCACACGGTGGTGATCCACTACACCATAAACTTCTACTTCAGCAATATCTGAAACAGATTGTTGGAATTCATTGTGGTCCGTCAAGATGACTTGTTCTGCACCTTCTGCTTTAGCTGATGTGATGACGCGTGGTGCTTCCACACCAAAATAGTCCAATACGAAAGCTGTTTCTTCATTTGGAGTTCCAAGAGCCACTGCTTCTGTATCCAAACCATAAGCTTCTTTTGCAAGATAAGCAAAAGCTACAGATGAGCCGATAGCATCTGAGTCAGGATTTTGGTGACCAAAAACGAGAATTTTTGACATGTTTCTACCTCTTTATTTCATTTATAGATTCACTCTATTTTAGCACGTTTTGCCATTTAAAGAAAGGGAATAGTTGTGCATTTCAATAGAAAAGACAGCTGGAAGGCCCAACTGTCTATACTTTTTATCCTTTGACCCGTTTCAGGTAATCTTGGTAACTTTCTGTTTCCATCAAATCTTTTGCATTTTGGACCCGTTCTTTTGTCGGTGGTTTCACACCCTCCAATTTGTACGGAATTCCCAATTCACGCCATTTGAATTCCCCCATAGTATGGTATGGAAGGATCTCAAATTTATCAACATTTTTAAGGGTTTTAACAAATTTTCCAAGCTCGATCAAGTCGTCATCTCGGTCTGTAAGCCCAGGTACCAAAACGTGACGAATCCAGACTGGTTTTCCAATATCAGATAAGTACTTGGCACAAGCTAAAATCGTTTTATTGGTATGGCTGGTCACAATTTTGTGCCGTTCATCATTGATTTCCTTGATATCCAGAAGTACCAAGTCAGTCACTGCCATCAAGCGGTCAAATTTTTCCAAATAACGAGGCGTATTGCGGAAAGGAAGAGCACAGGTATCCAAAGTACAATGAATGCCCAACTCTTGAGCCTTGGTAAAAAGTGCAATCAAAAAGTCAATCTGCAAGAGGGCTTCTCCACCACTAACAGTGATTCCCCCTTTTTCGCCCCAAAATCCACGATAACGGAGGGCTTCTTCTAAGACATCATCCACCGTCCGCTCACGGGACTTGTTGGTTTCCATTGCCCAAGTATCTGGATTGTGGCAGTATTGACACCGCATTTGACACCCTTGAAGGAAGACAATAAAGCGGATCCCAGGCCCGTCTACTGCACCAAAACTTTCTGTTGAGTGTACCATTCCTGTTACTTTTCCATAGTCAACTGTTTCATTTTCCATTGAGGAACCTCTTCTCTTGAAAACGTTTTATGGTTTTATTATAACACGATTCCATCTATTTTAAAGAGTTTAAGCTTCTTTTTGAAAAGAAACTGTTCTTTTCAGTAGTTTTCATTGTCCTAGTACAGTTTCCAATATGGGACTATCTGTCCTGTATTTTAGGAGAAAAAAAGGAGCCAGCGACTCCTTTTTTAGATCTTTCTTTTGAAAACGTTAGTAAGTCTTTTTCTTCTTATACCAGACAAGACTCATCGTAGCTATTGCCACTCCAAAAAGAGCTAGATAGCTTGTTTCTTGTCCAGTTGATGGAAGGATTTTCCGCTTGCCTGGTGTCTTGGTTTCTGTTGTTGCCTCTTCCTTGTCGTCTTGCTTCTCATCTTCGTTCTTGCCCTTCTCTTTGCTTTCAGATGTTGAACTCTTTTGTTCATTAGCTTGGGCCTGATGAGGGACTAGTTGAGATCCTGTATTCGATGAGGAAGGGCTGTTTTGATCCGTTGCTTGGACTGTATTTCCTTGTTGATCATCCGTCGGCGTTCCTGGAGTTTGTGCTCCACTAAAGTCGATTTGGACCAAGACAGGATCATGGTCTGATGCACGACCGTGTTCCTTCATAAAGGAAGCATTGATATGGACTGGTTCAAACCTTGCTTTAGCTGCCATGTTGTTTGAGATAAAAATGTTATCCAAAACCTGATTGCTTCCACGGTAGAAATAAGAATAGCGATCGCCTGCATCATGTTGGGCCATTAAGTTTGTTAGTTCGTTGCCAGCAAGGATCTGCGCCGTGGTTGAGAAATCGTAGTCATTAAAATCACCCGTCAAAACAAAGGTGGTCTTCGGATTTTGCTTCAAGCCTTCTTGAACGAATTGATGGATGACACTAGCTTGTGCTTCACGAGTTGGCAAGGTATGTTCCACTGCTGGTTGGCTTGCCCCATAAATAGCATCATCTCCGATTTTTGATTTCAAGTGATTGGCAATCACCACAACTGGTTGACCTTTGAATTCAAATTCAACAGCTAAGGACTTGCGAGTATGATCAAACGATGGGTCATTAGGGGCAATCCGAGCTGGATTTTTAACCAGGTGTCCCTTGTCAAATTGCGCTGCCTCGTTGCTAGTTGCTGCCTCTTTTTTGGCTAAGGTTACGCGTTCTGGATTGTAGAGGATTCCCAAACGAATATTGGAACCAGGCTTTCCTCCGTCAGCGCCATCTACTGGAGCAACCTCCGTATACTCATAGCTCTTGCCACCCAATTCCTTGATCCGATTGGCTAGTTTGCGTCCACTTTCAACACCACTGGTCGTTCCGTCATCCACACTACCATTATTGTCCTGCACTTCGATCAAAGTAATGATGTCTGGATTGTGAATTTCATGGATAAAGGAATTGGCAATCAGCGTCACCTTATCCTCTGGGGTTTCATTTTTGGCATTGTTGGCCGAGAAATTTTCAATATTGTAGGAAGCGATGGTCAGCTTGTCCTCACTTGGTTGGGTTTGAGCTGCTTGACGCTGCAAACCACCATCTTGGACTGTCAACTGTTGAGTAGGTTCTAACTTATAAAAGCTATTCCGATACGTTACCACTCCTGTTACGTCTTCTGTAAAGTAATCCTTGGCTTTTGCGACAAATTGATTCCCAACATAAATCGGGATCGTCGCTGTATTTTGCGCATGTGGCCGTAGATTCAGACCTCCAATATTGTTTAAAGGAAGGCCAGTAAAATCTTCTCCCAAGACATAGATATCTCCTTTGTACTGGGGACCAAGGACATGCGGTTTCTTCACCACCGTGAGCATTCCTTCCAGGCTTTCCCAATAATCGAGAGCATCAGTTTCTGGAGCATAAGCAGTCGGATTAGGCTTCACATCTGCTGGCATGCCCTCAGTGATATTCACAGCTTCTGGAAGAGGGGCTGTCCCATCTTTTGTGATCCAAGCATCGACCAGCATGGTCACCGTTAAACTATTCGTTGGTTCCTTAAAGGTTTTCCCAGCTCCCAAGGTAACCTCTTCCATATAGCCTTCCTTGACGGTACCAGTGATTTTCACCTTGTCACCGACCTTGACCTTGTATTTAGAAACTACATAAATCCCATCAGAGGTCCGACTATTGCCATCCGATTCAATATCTTGGGCATAAAAACCATAGCGGTCTGTTTTCGTCACCACTGCATTTTTGATAGCTACCTTTTGGCCTTCCAGTGGAGAGCGTTGTGATTCCCCTTGAATGTCCCCGATCTTAACCGTTTTCTCCTCAGTATCGTCTGAGGAACTGCTAGATGTCTCTTCTTTATCACTCGAAGCTCTCGTCGTAGCTTCTGTAGTTGTTGTTGTAGCAGAAGTCGAACTATTTGTCGAGCTTTCCTCGCTGCTAGTGTTCGTCACAAGCGCTGGCTCTGAAGTCGAAGCTGTGGTCTCGTCTGCAACTACAGTGAGGGCACTGCTAAAGACCCCCAACTGACTAGCCAATAAGGTGGCTACTCCCAGTAGGCGAATCTTTTTACCGTTTTTTCTCATGCGTTTCTCCATCCCTAAAAAGTTTTCCTCTTTTATTATAAGGGAATGACTTTGCATTTTCAAGCGCTTTCAAAAATATTTTTCAAAAAGAAAAACACTTCGACCCAAAAGGATCGAAGTGTGAAATACTTAAACTAAAATCGCCAGTGTCTGATATGGTTTCAGAATTATCTTTTCAGCAAGCTCTACATTCTCATAGTTGGACAAGAGCACGCGCCCTGCTTGGTAGTCTTTTGGAATCGCTACTTCGACTTCACTTCCATAGAAATGATTGAGTACCAAGAGCTTTTGACCATCTAAGTGGCGTTCAAAGGCATAGACTTCTTGACTATCTTCCAGTGCTGGCTGATAGCTGCCTTCTGAAATGATGGGCATTTCTTTACGCAAGCTAATCAATTCTTTATAGAAGGTAAAGATTGGTCCATCCATTTCCTTTTCAACATTGATGTCTTTATAGGACTTCCCAACTTTCAACCATGGTGTGCCTGTTGAAAAACCGGCATTTAGAGAAGCATCCCATTGCATGGGCGTACGAGAATTATCACGTGATTTGGCTTGAATAATCTTAAAGGCTTGCTCAGGTGACTTACCTTGATCCAAGAGCATCTGGTAAGCATTGATAGACTCAACATCCACATAATCTGCCATCGAATCATAGTCTGGATCAATCATGCCGATCTCTTCACCCATGTAGATATACGGAGTTCCACGTGACAAGTGAATGCTAGCGGCCAGCATGGTCGCTCCTTCATTACGGAAGTTCTGGATATCCACAAAGCGATTCAAAGCACGAGGTTGGTCATGGTTATTCCAGAAGAGGGCACTCCAACCACCTCGTTCACTCATTTCCTTGCCCCAAGTATGATAGAGACGTTTGAGCTCTTGCAGGAAGAAGGCTTTATCGAGACTGTTCAAGGGATGGGGTCGCAAATTTGTAGGCAAGCACACTTTGACTTCCCCGTTTCCCAATTAACCAGCTATCAAGAAATCGTCAAAGCTTCTGGTCTTCGCTCAGAAACCAATGTCATTCGTTTGGAACAAATCAGTATCGATGAAAAAGGAGCTAAAAAGACAGGTTTCCCTCTTCACCGTTTGGTTTGGAAAGTAACCCGGCAACGGGTGGTGGATGGTGTCGCTTCTGTCTTAGATATTGATTACCTAGACAGAGAGCTGATCCCTGGCCTGACCAAGGAAATTGCCCAGCACTCTATCTACCAATATATAGAAGAAGACTTGAAATTGCAGATTGGCTATGCCAAAAAAGAAATCTTGATTTCACCAATCGATAATCGTGACAAAATCTTACTGGATCTTGGAAAAGACAAACACGTGGTAACTGTCCGTTCCCAAGTTCACCTAGCAGACGGACGCCAATTCCAATTCACCGAAAGTCGACACAAATTAGACAAGTTTCATTTTGTCGACTATGCAGAGCGGAGGAAATAAAGGAGGCTGGGACAAAAGTCCTAGCCTCTCAATTGTTTTTGGAGTGTCGAGCAAGACGCAGTGGTTGAGTGGGCTCTCTACGCTGATTTCATCAGCTTTTACAGCCCTACTCAACTGTGCGGAGGTGGGACGACGAAATCGAATTCTAACGAATTACCGATTTCTGTCCCACTCTCATTTTATCCTAATACTAATTCATCACTAACCAGGGTTTCACCACTGTTTTGTTGGAAGAGGCGCATCAAATCTTCAACCGTTAGGTTTTTCTTTTCTTCTCCTTTGACGTCGACAACGATCTTGCCTTGGTAGAGCATGATCAAGCGGTTGCCGTATTCAATTGCATGGTTCATATCATGCGTAATCATCAAGGTTGTCAAATCATGGCTTTCCACGATCTTTTGTGTCAATTCCATGACCATTTCACTAGTCTTAGGATCGAGCGCTGCTGTATGTTCATCCAGAAGCAAGAGTTTGGGTTTGACCAAGGCTGCCATGACCAAGGTCAAAGCTTGACGTTGCCCACCAGACAAATATTGGGTATCGACTTTGAGGCGGTTCTCTAAACCAATATTTAATTCCTTCAAGGCTTCACGGAATAATTCGCGATCTTTCTCCCGAACTCCCCAGCTCAAACCACGAGATTTCCCCCGACGTTGGGCAATGGCCATATTTTCTTCAATGGTCAAACGGGAAGCTGTCCCCATTTTAGGATCTTGGAAGACACGCGCAATATCTTTCGCACGCTTACGAACACTCGTATTTTTGATGGAGTTACCTTCTAGCAAGATATCCCCTTCATCCACGACTAGGTTTCCTGCCAAGATGTTCATCAAGGTTGATTTCCCAGCTCCATTTCCACCGATAACCGAAATGAAGTCTCCTTCTTCTACTTGGAGATCCAAGCCTTTTAAGACATGGTTTTCATTGACTGTTCCTGCTTCAAATGTCTTATGAATGCCTTCAATTGATAATAATGTTGCCATACTTTTCTCCTACTTATTTCCTAACTTCAATCCACGAACACGAAGACGTTTTTGCGCCTCAGGAGCGAACAAGACAATCGCGAGCAAGATCGCATTGAAGAGACGAACCATATTTTGATCGAGATTTGGGATCTCGTAAATATTTAAGATAATCAGACGGTAAACAATAGCTCCAACCCCGATGGAAAGCAAGCGCCAACCAATGGTCAATTCGTGGATCAAAACTTCAGCGATAATCACCGCACTCAAGCCAACAACGATCGTCCCTGTACCAGAAGTCACATCTGAGAAACCATCATTTTGTGCAAACATGGCTCCACAAAGGGCAATCAAGCCATTGGAAATCATGTAGCCCAACATCTTCATGTTATCTACATTGACCCCATTTGCCTCACTCATTGGAATGTTATCACCAGTCGAGCGCAAAACCAAGCCAAGTTGTGTCTTCATTAAGAGGGTCAATAAGATACAGACGATGATCAAGCACGAAATACTAATCAAAAAGACAGCTTCTTCATTGGACAAGCCCAATTTCATGACACTTTTGAAAATGGTACTGGCATCGCCAATAGAGAGGTTGGGTACTCCCCCCATGATTTTAATATTGATAGAGTAGAGACCGGTCAAAGTGACAATCCCTGTCAAGAGGGCTGGAATTTTCATTTTTGTATGGAGAATCCCAGAAACCAATCCTGCGATCATTCCTGCTAGGAAGCCCATCAAAGTTGCAAGCCAAGGGTTTCTTCCTGCTTGAATTTGGGAGGCTACAACTGCTGCCCCAAGTGGAAAGGCTCCCTCTGCCGTCATGTCGGCAATATCTAAAATTCGAAATGTTAAGTAAACACCGATCGCCATGATCGACCACAATAAACCTTCTGATAAACTTGATAAAACGAAATTCATCTCAAACCTCCTATTTTTCTACCTTCAACGAGCTAATATCAATTCCAAGCTCTTTCGCCATCTCTTTATTGGTATGCAATTCTAATTTTTCAGGTGTTTCAACTGCGACTTTCCCTGGTTTCTCACCCTTCATGATGCGAATAGCCATCCGAGCAGCTTGTCTTCCCAATTCCTCATAATCGGTACCGAAGTTGTACAAGCCACCAGTAGCTACCATTTCAGCAGATCCACCAAAAACGGGCACCTTATGGCTGATAGATACCTGTTTAACAGTGTCCATTGTAGAAGAGATAATATTGTCTGTCGGAACAAAGACGATATCTGCTTCTGACATGATACTGTCTGCTGCAGCTTTCACATTGTTACTATCGAGGATGGTTTTTTCAACCACTTGATAGCCTTTAGCTTCTAGGATCTTCTTCGCATTGTCTTTTTGGACAACTGAGTTAGGCTCACTTTGCGTATAGAGGATCCCAACTGTTTTCGCCGTTGGAAGTACTTGCTTAATCATGTCTACCTGTGTAGAGATCGCATCGTCTGACTGGTCACTTGTCCCTGTGATATTGCCACCAGGTTCCTTCAAGTTTTTCACCAGTTTCGCTGCCAATGGGTCGGTCACAGCTGAGAAGACAACCGGCGTTGTTTTCGTCGTATTGGCCAAACTTTGAGCTGACGGTGTTGCAATCGCAAAGACTAGATCACTTTCTTCCGCCAATTGTTTGGAAATGTTTTTCAGATTTCGTTGCTCCCCTTGAGCATTTTGGAAATCAATCTGGATATTTTTCCCATCCACATAGCCCTCTTTCTTCAACTCATCGATAAAGCCTTTACGTGTTGCATCGAGCGACTTATGGGTGATGTACTGGGAAATCCCAATCCGAAAGACATTGTCTTTTTTAGCATCCTTCAGATGGTGTAAGGTCACCAATGAGGTTAACAGAAGTCCTACAACCAGGACAGGTGCTAGTAATTTCTTCACTACTTTCATTTTTTGACTCCTTTTCTGCAAATAAACAAAAAATCCGCTTAGATCATTCTCTAAACGGATGCTTGAAATTCTCCAACAAGTTACAAAACCTCGGTCCATTTAGATACTAGCTCTATGGACCATCATCAAAAATCTTAGCCACATAGATACAAACAAATTGCTTGGGTTGTTTGCATCCATGAGATCATGTCTACAAACACTATCTAAAGTAGCTAAAGTAAAATTTTTGAGTTGAAATGGCTTGTTGCTTCATGTTTATTTTCTGCTTTCTTTATTTATGGGTAATATCTTACCTTAATTTTTTTTGGCTGTCAAGACTATTTCAGAAATTTTTGAAATTTTTTGAAAATTCAACTAGCCCTGACAAGAAAAAAACAGAGGCTGGAACACGTCCGGCCTCTATTTTCTAATCTTCTTTTGATTTGGTTTCTTCATCTTCCTCGACGATTTCAGAAATTTCAACTTTCACCTTCGTCACACGACCATTTTTTACTTTGTCATTTGTCAAAATGAGGTGTTTCTTTTGACTATCGACTTCACAGCTGAGTCGCTCTTTCAAGGTTGGAATTCGCCCAACTTCTGTCAGATAATACCCTGCAATGGTATCCACATCATCACTTTGCAACTCAACATCAAAATATTCGTTAAAGTCATTTAGTGACATGGCTCCTTGTACGACATAGGTATTGTCCGCAATTTCAAAGACATTAATTTCTGCTTTGTCCGTCTCATCGTCAATTTCACCGACGATTTCTTCCAAGAGGTCTTCTAGCGTCACCAAGCCAGACATCCCACCGTATTCATCGAGCAGGATGGCCATTTGCTTTTGCGTATTACGCAGTTCCTTTAAAAGGTCATCGACGAAAATTGTTTCCGGAACAAACAAAGGTTCTTGTAAAATCTTTCTTAGGACGATATTGTCAAATCCATTAACAAATCCCTCATTCAACAAACGTTTGGTATGGATAAGCCCGATGACATTGTCCTTGTCATCATCATAGACAGGAATCCGTGAAAAGTTTTGCTTAAGGATACTTTCAATGATTTCTTTAGTATCATCATTGATATCAACCATGAAGGCATCTGTCCGTGGCACCATGACTTCACGCGCTACCATTTCATCTAATGAAAAGACCCCTTGAAGCATCTCAATCTCGTCCGCATCTAGTGTTGCCTCACTATTGGTCAGCATATACGCGATTTCATCCCGCGTCATCTTTTCATCCGGATCATCGAATTCCATTGGCGTGATACGGCTCAAAAGGTTGGTCGATGCTGAAAGCAACCAAACAAAGGGGCTGACAATTTTTCCTAATAGAATCACAATCGGAGCTGTTCGAACAGCCAACTCATCTTTCAAGTTCATAGCGATTCGTTTCGGATAGAGTTCGCCAAACACGATCGAAATATAAGTCAAAAATGCTAGAGATAAAAAGCTTCCAGTTGCAAGAGCCGTTTTAGTATTGCCCATACATCCAGCAATGACATGTCCAAGGCTATCCGCAAGACTCGCCCCAGATAAGATGGTAATCAAGGTGATCCCCACCTGAATAGTGGATAAGAAATGGTTCGGTTGCTCCAATACGCTAAGAAGACGAATGTATTTTTTATCTCCTTCTTCAGCCTTTTGCTCTACACGAGAGCGATTCAACGATACCATTGACATTTCAGTCGCCGAGAAAAAGGCATTCAACAATGTCAAAACAATCAATAAAATAAATTCCAGTAAAATTTCCTGACTGCCAGGGTCTTCCATGGATAATTTCCTCCAGTATATAATATTGTATATTATACCACAAAATAGGAGAGCCTGCATTCTTCTATAAAATTTTCTTTTTTTACCATCAAAAAATCAGGAACAAGTCCTGATTTTAGAATGTAAACATATTGTTTTTTCACATAAAATAATCTAAGTGACGCTGAAAACTTAAAACAAAATATATAATCGTTTCATTCAAACCTACACTGAAACTTACCGCTGTGAGAAAAGTGCTAGAAACACGATTGTTTCTAGCACTCGGGAGTTTTGGGAGTAAAACAGTTTGGGAAACTGTTTTAGCCTGAGCCTAAAAAATTAAAAAGCGAAGGGGTCCAAAACGAATTGAACACGGGCTACGGATCGTGTCAAAAAGATAAGTTTTCCTAGAATCTAAAGATTCTGCGTCAAACTTCCTATTTTGACTTTATCCGCGAACGCCCTTTGTATCTTAATTAGTCATGGAACTTCGTAGAAGTTCGCTGACGTCCGTACTCACCTAAGGAAAGTTTCTAAGAAGACTTTGTCTTTAGTGTTCTGCACTGGTAAAATCATAAAAGAAGGCATTGAGTTTTTCAACCAGCTCAAGCGATGAGAGACTACTTGTACAAATAAATGGTTTTTTCTTTAATTCAGGCATCATAAAGTTGGCTACCACCACATCTGCATCCGAAGCTTCGATATCATCCACTGTTAGATTGTACTTGATCATCTGCGTAAATTCAAAGTTATCCGTACAGTAGAAATCTAGAAAATCGATCATGGATTTGGCATGGTGATCGTCAAAACGACTGATAATCAAGACCTTAATAGACTTCCGACGGCGCAATAACTGCGGTAATAGACGTTCCCAGTGAGTGTAGACCGTGTAGATCATGTGCTTGATGATCTCATCATTTAGATCATGCTTCATGGTCTTCATATAAGTGATGATATGCTCCTTCAAATCATCATAGAAGGCTGGGAAGATGCTCATGAAATCTTCGTTGGTATTGGTCTTGGTATCAAATAAGAGAAACTCAGAGAATAATTCCTTCCGATCGAGATGAGACGTGTTATGGACATGCATCAACATCTCATCAAGATTTTCAATGTCTAAATCATAGGTATAGCATAGATCCTTGAACATATCTCTGATGAGCGTCGTTGATTCTTTGGCATAAGGATCTGTTTCTGCAGCTTCTATCAAGCTTTCTGGACTGAAATAGAAATTTTCTTGAATGAAGATGATGAAGAACTGCTCCAGCACTTTTTCATTCAACTCGACACCCAACTGCAAGCTAAAGTAGCGCAACATCTCCTCGACATTGGTCACTCCTTGATACTGATCCTTATACACATCATAGTTCGTTGGCATGTCGATGAAGTAACCTTGCTTAATCCGTGACAAGTAGACTGTCAAGAGAACTTTATAAGACCTGAGTACAGAGAAGGTCAATGGATAGCCATAGAGCTTGAAGAAGAAGGTGATCAAATCGGTCACAGCCTCTTCCTTAAATTCTGGGAAAGGCCATTCCATATAGTAATAACGCTCTGCAAAATACTGGGCATAGAAGAAACGAACGTCAATCTCATCTCCGACAAGGTTCAAGGGTTTCAAATCAATCTTTACATTGTATTTGGTTTGAAGCTTCTGATTAATCGTCCGAATCAAGCGGTAGAAAGACTGGTAACTCAGGTCAAACTTTCTGCAAATATATTCATTGGAAACATCCTTGTTGAAGAAAAGATATTCAATCAAGGCGAAGGCTTGTGATTCTTTAAAAAAGTGATGATAGATCACTTCTAGTCCAACCGAATCCTCATAACTGATCTTGATCCCATTGGTGGACGATTCAATTAAAAAGTCATCAAATGTACTACGAAGATTAGACAAATCTTCTTTTAACGAACGTTCTGTACAATCCAAACGCTTGGCCAACTCTTTCAAGTGGAACCATCTTTTTTCCTTAATCAAGATTTCCAATAATTGCAATTGGCGTCTCTGTTTTTTCGATAAGAGCAGTCTCATCTTTTCCTACCTTTTCATATTTTCTTTCAAAATCACTTATATTTTAACACATTTCATAGCACTTGTTGACTTTTTTCCAGCATTTTTTCAAAAAACTGTACAAAAAAGACTCCAAGGCCCATATAGGCGCTAGAGTCTATGATTTATTAATGATACCAAATTCTTCTTTTTTCTTCTGCTCCTTAGCAGCACGGTGGTTATCATAAAGATTCACCAAGAATTTTACAATTTCTTTTCCAATCGAATAAACTGGAATCGCAACGACCATCCCGATAATGCCGTAGATATTACTTGAGAGCAATAAGAGAACCATAATGGTAATCGGGTGAACCTTCATCACGCCTCCAACGATACGCGGATAAAGAATATTCCCATCAATCTGCTGGATAATCAACATGTAAATGACTGCTTTGATCATCATATCCATATCTGTGAAGGCATAGGTGATGATCATCGGAATCAACCCGATGGTTGGTCCTACATATGGAATGAGATTGGCCAATCCAGAAAAAATGGCAAAGACCAAAGCGTACTTCAATCCAATAAAACTATAGCCAATGTAGGCTAGGGTTCCAATGATAAAGGCATCGATCGAAATCCCACTAATATAGCGAGAGACCGTTTCATTCAAACTAATCAAGAGGCTTGAAATGTGGAGTTTGTCATTGCGTAAAATGGTCCGCTCCAACATCGGTAATAACTTCTTCCCATCGACCAAGAAATAAACCAAGAAGACGGGGGTCATGATCAAAATAAAGACCGTATTGACAATGGTGTTAACCACACTTCCTAAACTGTTGGTCACACTATTCAAGAGATTTTGTAGGATATCCATATAAGAGAGATTCAACTGCTGAATCGTCGACTGGATATTCACATTCTGGAACAAAGGATTGGTCGAGAGTTTTCGAACCAAACTTTGAACTTCCCAGTAAAGTCCTTGAGTCGAATTGATCAAGCTGGTTAACTGATTGATCAAGATAGGGAGCAGATAAAAGATCCCTAAGCCAATGATCCCAAACAAGAGGACTAAGGTGATCAAAATTCCAAACACACGCTTGATTTTTAAATGTTTTTCCAACAATTCAACAATCGGATTGGTAATGTAATATAAAAAACCTGCAATTAAAAATGGTAAGAGGATGGTATTCAGAACAGATACAAATGGAGAAATTAAAGTCCCCATTGATTTCCAAATATAGAAAATCACCGTCAATAATAAGATCTCACATGTCCAGAATAACAATTTACTATTTCGAAACATTCCTTACCTCCTGTTTTCTATTCTACCATATTTTATGATAGAATAAAGGAGATTTTAATCAAAAGGATGAAGTTATGAATAATTTGATTGAACTACAAGACGTCAATTTGATCCGCAATGGAAAAGCCCTTTTAAAAGAGATTAATTGGCAAGTGAAAGAAAATGAATGTTGGGCCATTTTAGGCCTCAATGGGGCAGGAAAATCGACCCTCCTCAAACTTCTCATGTCTGAATACTGGGCTAGTTCTGGCCAGGTAACGGTCCTTGGAACCCGCTTTGGAGAAGGGGGTATTCCTGAGTTACGTAAGCGTATTGGGATCGTTAGCTCCTTTATTTCAGAAAGACTGCCAGAACATCTTTTGACAGAACAAATTGTCCTAACTGGTCAATACAAGAGTAGTATCTTATATGCTGCTTACGGGGAGGAAGAACTAAACTGGGCACGGGATATGCTAACTTCAATTGGAGCTAGCTCTTTGATCGGTCGCAAATACCGGGAGCTCTCCCAGGGAGAAAAGCAGACCGTTCTCATTGCACGAAGCCTCATGGACCAGCCAGATCTGATCATTTTTGACGAAGCTTCTAGTGGATTGGATCTCTTTGCCAGAGAAAAGCTCCTCCGTCAGATCCATCATATCAAACAACTGGATCACGCACCTACCATGATCTACGTCACCCACCATGCCGAGGAAATTACAACAGACATGACCCATGTCCTCTTACTCAAACATGGCCAAGTGGTCGAGCAAGGACCAAAGGAAAAGATCCTAACTCCCCATGTCCTAAGCCAATTTTATGAAGCACCAGTATCCCTTATTGATCTTGGTGACGAGCGACTCTTTGTCAAACCAGAAATCGCACACTGAAAAGAAAGTAAATAAAGCAAAAGAGAGTGGGACAGAAATCGGTAATTCGTTAGAATTCGATTTCGTCGTCCCACCTCCGCACAGTTGAGTAGGGCTGTAAAAGCTGATGAAATCAGCGTAGTAGAGCCCACTCAACCACTGCGTCTTGCTCGACAATACAAAAATAATTGAGAGGCTAGGACTTTTGTCCCAGCCTCTTTTACTCTTATCTCAACGATTCCGTGCATACTCGATCAAATCGTATGGAAGCGTATTGGCACTTTCTCTTAGGGAGTAGCTTTCTAATTCATTGACATTTTGTCGCATACGTCGCGCTTGCTTGGCAGTAATCAGGTGTTGCGCTTCATATTCAAAAATAATCTTACGCTCCAAATAATAGCCTCTCAACATTTCATCGATATTATTTGGTTTCACGCGATTAATAACCCGCTCCACAAAGGCCCCACTGGTAATAATAGCTGTCTCTCTCAGACGAGATTCTTGTAGGAAAGAAATCAAACTGCTCCGATAAACCCCCTTGAGGTCTTCCAAACTTTCGATGATGATTTCCGTATTGGCCAGATAAAGGGCCGCAATCTGGTCATAATCAATGGCCTCTAACTTGCTGTCTTCTCGGGTCCACCAGTTTCGCAAGCCAGACCCAAAAGTTAAGATCTCATGGACTAATAAACGCAAAAGGCGGAAAGACACCAAGAGGTAATAGGTTAAGCGAGACGAAAGATTGCGATTGACACGTTGCTCCATATTGCGAAGATAACGTTGGTAGACGCGGTAGCCCCGCTCTCGAATCTTCCCTTCTTCATAGGCTTGTTCCAAGCCGTCACTTTCAATACTCAAAATCAGGAGCTTCAACTGTTCCCAGTCCTTTTGAATGAGCTTGTTTTCTTGGCCTAGAATCAAGTTTTCTATACGCCCATGGTAGTTATCAATCGCCGCATACAAGGGACCCTTGTGCTTGCTATTCTTTAGGTCTGCTTCTAATTCCATGACGACATCATTTAAAATCGCGATCTGCATCAGGTAGTCATTGGTTTCTTCCTTTTCTTCTGATAATTTTAGAAGTACCACTAAGCCAGCAATAAAGCTGACAAGGGTAACTCCTGCCACTAAAAAGAGTAGGATAGGGTATTCTTTTTCGATCTTGGTTGGAATCAAAAGAATCGTCGCAATCGAAACCGTTCCCTTCACACCCGAAAAGGTCAGCAATAAGGCATCTTTTAGATAATTTCTCAACGATTTTTTTAGTCGAACCGTTCGGAACCAATAAAAGAGGTAAACCATGACAAAACGAATCAAAAAGAGCAAGGCTGTCAACACAAAGACCGAAAGAACTAAAAGAAGATTATTGTAAATGGGACTACTTAAGATGGGCTTGGCGATCATTTCCAATTCCATTCCTAAGATAACAAAGACCGACCCATTTAAGATAAAGTTAACCGTATTCCAGACAGTGTGACTCACAGTATCCACCCGCGCTTCAAGGAGGGTAATGTGCTTAAAGCGACTGGCTTTTAGGATCCCTGACACAACTACTGCAATGATCCCAGAGACATGAAGTTCTTCTGCTAAGAAGAAGGTCAACAAAGGGAGGCTCAGTTCTAATAACAATTCACTGGCAATATCACTAGCGCGAACACTCAAGAGCAAGGTTTGCAGCCACCGGTTCACAAAGGCCGTCAAGATCCCCACTGCAAATCCTCCAATAATGGAGATTCCTAAGGAAATCCCTGCCTCTCCAAGAGAGAAACTTCCGGTCGCAAGGGCTGCCAAGGCCACTCGAAAGGCGACTAGACCAGAGGCATCATTTAGTAATCCTTCGCCTTTTAAGATATTCGAAACCCGCTTTGGAAAGCTAAAGCGCTCAGACAGGGAGGCAAAGGCTACTAAGTCTGTAGGCCCAAGGGCTGCCCCCACGGCCATACAGGCTGCTAATGGAAGCCTCAGCCACAAAGAGTGAGCTGCCCAGCCCAAACTAATGGTTGAGATAAAAATCACTGGAAAAATCAAATAGAGGATGACCCGCCAGTGCTTTAAAACAGAAGTAATATCTGCTTCTTCTGCTTCTCGAAATAAGAGAGGGCCAATGACCAAGGCCAGAAAGAGCTCGGTATCCAGATGAAAATTTTCTTCTGGCACAAAGAGAGCCCAGCCAATCCCTAGTAAAATTTGAATCAAGGGTAGAGGAAGACTCGGCACAAGTTTATTCGTGGCATTTGAGACGATCAAAATCATCGAAAAGATCACTGCATAAAGGAGTAGTTCCATATCACTCCCTCCCTAGCGTTCTTGGCAGCAGGTCTCAAATTGCTGTTTTAACTCCGCAATCTTTTGGTCTGTCTTGGTTACATCCTTGTGCTCAATCTTCTTTTGGCACCGTTCCATCTCAAGCGAAACCAATTTCTTTTTTATTTTGAGCATCTTTTTGGTCATATGGGCTTCATCATAAAAACCTATTGCACGCTCGTGGATGGTTGATTCGACAAAATGATGTCTTAATCCTTCGATTTTATTCTTTAAATATTCTTTATCCATGACGGTAGCTTTCTAATTTTTCGATCATGACCAAAAACGGTGGCTGATTCACTTGATTCAGTGTCCGGTAGATGGTCGCTGTATAGTCTTTTTGAGGAAGCTGACTGACAAAATCCAGCACTGCATCACGCTCGATGTCTCCTCCCTCATGACCATAATAGATCATAATAGCCATTCGCCCACCTTTTTCTAGGCGAGCACAGATTTTTTCCATCGCTTCAATCGTGGTAGCTGGAAGAGTAATGACCGATTTATCTGCAGATGGTAGATAACCCAGATTAAAAATAGCTGCTTTGAGGGTCTCCACATATTGGTCCACATGCTGGTGGCCATCCAAAATCAACCGGACATGTTGAAGTCCCAACTTTTCCAATCTTTCTTGGGTATTTACAAGGGCCTGCTCTTGAATATCAAAGGCATAGACCTGGCCTGCTAGTTGGGCTAAAAAGGCCGTATCATGTCCATTTCCCATGGTCGCATCCACCACCACATCTTCTTTGGTGATGACTTCTGCTAAAAACTGATGGGCCATTTCAAGTGGTCGAAGCATCGGCAGTCTCCTTTTCTTCTAGCTTACATCCTTGGGTACTTCCACGGCGACGCATTTCAGTTTCAATGGCGTTTAGGACTTCCCATTTGTTGAGGCTCCACATAGGGCCAATCAACATATCCCGTGGCGCGTCCCCTGTAATCCGGTGGATGACAATGTGTTTGGGGATGATCTCCAACTGGTCACAGATGACCTTGACATACTCCTCCTGGCTCATAAGTTGAAGTCGTCCTTCATGATAGTCCCGTTGCATCCGTGTATTGGTCATCAAATGCAAGAGGTGCAACTTGATGCCATCAATTTCATTATCGGTCACACAACGGCGAACATTTTCCACCATCATCTCATGGGTCTCCCCAGGAAGGCCATTGATCAAATGGGAGACGATCTCTGCCTTGGGCACCTGTTGGCGAATCCGCTTGACTGTTTCAACATAGAGGTCATAACTATGGGCCCGATTGATCAATTCAGAAGTCGCTTCATAAGTCGTCTGAAGGCCCAACTCAATCGTCACATGCATGCGCTCTGTCAGCTCTGCTAGGTAGGCCAAGGTCTCATCTGGTAAACAATCCGGACGCGTACCAATGTTGATTCCTACCACTCCTGGTTCATTGATGGCCTGTTCATACCGCTCTCGAATGACTTCCACTTTATCGTGGGTATTGGTGAAATTTTGAAAATAGACCAGATACTTCTTCACATCTGGCCATTTCCGATGCATAAAATCAATCTCTTTGTAAAACTGTTCTCGGATTGGAGCTTCTGGAGCCACAATGGCATCTCCTGAACCCGAGACCGTACAAAAAGTACAGCCACCGTGGGCGACTGTTCCGTCTCGATTAGGACAATCAAAGCCTGCATCAATTGGGACTTTAAAGGTCTTTTCTCCAAATAAGGTTCGATAATAATCATTCAAGGTATTGTAGGATTTCATACCCTTCATTATAGCAAAAAAAGAGTCGAACTCAAAACGCGAGTTCGACTCCTAGTTGTTAGATACTTATTTTTGCTTGCCAGTAAAGCGCCATTGAAATCGCTAGCGATCATACAAGGGATACTCAAACTGTAAGACAGCAAGACCCAAAATCATACTGCCGAGAACGTCTGATGGGTAGTGGACCCCGACATAAACGCGGGAAACCACAATGGTCACGATTCCCAGAACCAGCAAGCCTTGAAGGCAATAGCGGGCTGTTTTATGTTTTACATGTTGGCTGATGATGATGATCAAACTTCCCAAAACAAGGGTAGACGCCAGTGAATGACCACTCGGGAAAGAAAAGCCTTTTTCCTCTACTAGATGAAGAATACTTGGTCTCGGTCTCTGGTAGATATTCTTTAGAAGAAGAACCAAAAGACCAGTCAATACCAGATTGCTTCCAAGGAAGAGGGTCTCACTGTACCATTTCTTATAGGCAAAGACCGCTAGCAGAAGACCCACCCAGATGACAATGATCTTGGTATCCATGACATGGGTCACCTTGGTAAAGAAGACCGTCAGTGTTGCAGGCAGATCGCCTCGAATAGCAGATTGAATGGTGCTATCAAAGCCTGTTAATTGTTGCGGGTAAAAGCGAATCACATACCCAAGAATGACAAAAATGAGAAGGGCGAAGCTTGCCTTCGCCCAATGTTGTTGTTTATTTTTCATATTTTTTCAAAATCGGTTGCAATAAGGTATAGATCAACCCAAATGCGATGGCCCAAATCACCCCTTCGATCAGGTTAAACGGTGCAACCATTGCGGCTAAATAGTGGACAAGCCCTAGTGTTTTCGAAATATCATAGTTCATAAAACGAGCATATAAAGGGATTGCATAGACATAGTTTACCAATACCATCGTGATACTCAAGCTGATCGTTCCAACAATCGTTGCCAGGACAAATCGACCATGGGTCCGTTCCTTGTTCCAAATCCATGCAAAAGCAAGAACAAAAACAAGAACTCCAATGATATTGATTGGTAATCCGATCAAGGTTTCAAGCCCCTTATTATTGAGGGCTAATTTAAGGACAGATCGGATCAAGGTCACCCAAACGGCACTTTTAAAATCCAACAGGACCAAGGCCAACAAAATGGCGATAATACTCAAATCAATTTTGAAGAAATCTATCAAAAAAGAAAATTGATAGAACATCAAAATAAAAGATAAAGCGGATAAAACAGCCACTAGGGTCAGTTTACGTGTATTTGTCATAACAGGTTCCTCCAATTTTTTTAAAAATTAGAGAAGCTGGAAAGACGTCTACCCCATCATTCTACTCTAAACTATTTAAACAAAGCTTAAACTAGAAACTATTCTAGTTACTTTAGCTGATCTCCATCGAAACATGCCGTTAGTCAGTCCCAGCCACTAACGTTTTATTCCCATGCATCAGCTCTAAACAGATCAGAATAGCTGTCAGTCTATTCGTCTCTCGTCTTCTCCCATCCAGACTATACTGTCGGTTGTGGAGTCACACCACATCAGCTTGCGCTCGCGGACTTCTTTTAGAGCATGGAAAAGAACATTTCCTCGTAAAAGTCACCGCCGGTCGGGAATTACACCCTGCCCTGAAGACCCTTTTATGATAACAAAAAAAACTTGCCTAGGCAAGTTTTTGTAACGTCATGGATTACATCGTTCGGGTTTTAATTTTTCGTTTTTATTTGAGCTTGTCATGCTCATAACGATGGCTCAACTCCAGCCCCTTAAAACCTTGCTGACGGAGAGCCTCATAGACAATCATGCAGACGGTATTGGAGACATTTAAACTACGGACATGCTCGTCATTCATCGGAATGCGAATGGCCTTCTCTTCGTGCTGGCGCATAAATTCTTCCGGCAATCCTTTATCTTCGCGTCCAAACAAGAAATAATGGGACTTCCCATCCTGATAAGAAACGTCCGAATAGGTCTGATTTGCAAACTTGGACACTAGGTGTACCTGACCGTCGCTCGCTGCTTCCATAAACTCTTCTAGGCTATCATAAAAACGGACATCCAGCTTGTCCCAATAATCGAGTCCTGCTCGCTTCATTTTGCGATCATCGATCGGAAAAGCCATGGGTCGTATGATATGCAAGGGGGAATTGGTCGCCGCACAAGTCCGTGCAATATTTCCCGTATTTTGTGGAATCTGAGGTTGGAACAAGACGATGTGGTTTTGAGCAGCTGACTCTTGGTAGTCCAGTTCTTCAATATTCATACTCGATCTCTTTCTGATAAAAAAATAGCCACACTGCCCGGAGTCAAGCTCAGCAAACAGCGTGGTTACAGCTTCATTAACTTAACTCACAACAGGTTTGAGGTAAATCAACGAAGGTACTTTCTAAGTATAACACTTTTGAAGCTCCTGTCAATAGTTTTTTTAGATTTTTTTAAGAAACTTTACCAAAGTTTTCAATCCCTCCTCGTTCTACTCTTTTGACGATTTTTCCTACTTGTTCTTAGCTTCTCAAAATTCCACCAGAAAATCCTTAAAAAAGATGAATTTTTCTTGAAAATAGAGTATGATAGAAGCATACTCTGGAGGTATTCTATGAAAATTATTGTTGTTGGTGGAGGAAAGGTCGGAACGGCCCTTTGTCGTTCTCTCGTTGCTGAAAACCACGATGTTATTTTGATCGAAAAAGACGAATCCGTTCTTAACCATATTACCAAACGATTTGATATCATTGGAATTTTAGGAAATGGGGCAAACTTCAAGATCTTGGAGCAAGCGGATGTTGAAGACTGCGACATCTTCATTTCCATGACCGAGTACGATGAAGTGAATATGGTCTCTGCTGTTTTGGCTAAAAAAATGGGAGCCAAAGAGACCATCGTTCGGGTACGGAATCCGGAATATTCTAATTCCTACTTCAAGGAAAAAAATATCTTGGGCTTCTCCCTAGTTGTCAATCCGGAATTGCTGACAGCACGTTATATTGCCAATATCATTGACTTCCCAAATGCCCTTTCTGTGGAGCATTTTGCCAATGGTCGGGTAGCCTTGATGGAATTTAAGATCAAGCCAGATAGCAATCTCTGCAATATGAGTCTATCCCAATTCCGGAAGAAATATGGAAATGTCATTGTTTGTGCGATCGAGCGTGGAAACGAACTCACCATTCCAAACGGGGACTTTGTCTTGCAACCTCAAGACAAAATTTTCGTAACAGGTAATCGGATCGAGATCGTTCTCTTCCACAACAATGTTCGCCCTCAGGTCATTAAGAGCATGATGATCATTGGCGCTGGGAGAATTGCCTACTACCTACTCAATATTCTTCAAGATGTGCGCCGCAAGATCGATCTCAAGGTCTTAGAGGTCAATCGCGAACGGGCGGAATTCTTTAGTCAGGAATTTCCTGATCTCTATGTCGTCCATGGAGACGGAACTGCTAAAGACATTCTTTTAGAAGAGAGTGCCAATAACTTCGATGCTGTGGCTACTTTGACAGGGGTCGATGAAGAAAATATCATCACCTCCATGTTCTTGAATTCTGTCGGAGTCAAAAAGAACATTACCAAGGTCAACCGAACTAGTCTGTTGGAGATCATTGGCGATCAAGATATGACCAGTATCGTTACGCCAAAACGCATCGCCGTAGACACCATTATGCACTTTATTCGCGGGCGCTACAATGCACAGTTCTCAAACCTAGAAGCTTTGCACCATGTCGCAAACGGCCGAATTGAAACCTTGCAGTTCCAAATTAAGGAAGACAATAAACTAACCCAATATCCCCTCTCTGAATTGAAATTGAAAAAAGGCGTCTTGATCGCTGCCATTATTCGAGATGGTAAGGCGATTTTCCCTAATGGAGATGACCGTTTGATGGTAGGAGATCGGATTATCGTAACCACCTTGATTCAAAATGTCACTAAAATCTACGATTTAGTTGAGAGGTAAGCCTGATGAATAGAAGCATGATTCGTTACCTCTTGTCCAAGCTCCTCTTAATCGAGGCAGCACTCCTGATCGTTCCCTTAGTGGTCGCTGGCATCTATCAGGAACCGGCCAAGGTCTTTGTCTCTATTGGGGTAACCATGGCCATCTTACTTGGGCTGGGGCTCCTTGGTAGTTTTCACAAACCAAAGGACTTTCACATCTATGCTAAAGAAGGAGTCCTGATTGTAGCCCTCTGTTGGATCCTCTGGTCCTTCTTTGGTGCCCTTCCCTTTGTCTTTTCGGGACAAATCCCCAACATTATCGACGCCTTCTTTGAAGTCAGCTCTGGCTTTACAACAACAGGGGCAACGATATTAGATGATGTGGGTGTCCTCAGCCACTCTCTCCTCTTTTGGCGCAGTTTCACCCACTTGATTGGGGGGATGGGAGTATTGGTCTTCGCCCTTGCCATTATGGACAATAACAAGAACAGCCACCTCGAAGTCATGAAGGCGGAAGTTCCTGGTCCAGTTTTTGGAAAGGTCGTTTCCAAATTAAAAAATACAGCTCAAATCCTCTACTTCTTGTACTTGGGCTTGTTCTTCCTCTTTGTGGTTCTTTATTTCCTTGCCGGCATGCCCCTTTATGATAGTTTTGTCATCGCCATGGGGACGGCTGGGACCGGGGGCTTTACCGTTTTTAACGACGGAATTGCCCACTACAATAGTAGTTTAATCACCTATTTGGTCAGTATCGGGGTTTTAGTCTTCGGGGTTAACTTTAACCTCTACTACTTCCTCATGATCCGAAAATTCAAGGCCTTCTTTAAAGATGAGGAATTGCGGACCTATATCACCATCGTCCTCGTGTCCAGTGTCTTGATCGCTTACAATGTCCTTCATCTCTATGCCAATGTCGCTAAGAGTTTTGAAATTTCCTTCTTCCAAGTTTCCAATATCATCACCACCACCGGTTTTGGTTATGGAACGACGGAAAAATGGCCTCTCTTTTCTCAGTTCATCCTCTTGATGCTGATGGTCATCGGTGGTTCTGCTGGATCGACCGCTGGGGGGCTTAAAGTCATTCGGTGCTTGACCTTATGGCGAATCGCAAAAAATCAGGTTCTTTCGACCTTGTCTCCGAATCGCGTTCTAACCTTGCATGTCAATGATACGGTATTAGATAAGGATACACAGCATCAGATCCTCAAGTACTTTACAATATACAGTTTTATCACAATCGGCCTACTCTTTGTAGTCAGTCTAGACAATAATAACTTCATGACGGTTGTCAGTGCTGTCTTTAGTTGTTTCAACAACATTGGACCTATGATTGGAACAGGTCAAACCTTCTCCATCTTTAGTCCGATTTCAAAACTATTACTTTCCTTAGCCATGATTGCCGGACGGCTTGAAATCTATCCAATGATTCTTCTCTTCCTCCCTAAAACATGGTCTAAACGCTGATAGACAACTCTAGTACAAAATCAACGAGAGTGGGACAGAAATCGGTAATTCGTTAGAATTCGATTTCGTCGTCCCACCTCCGCACAGTTGAGTAGGGCTGTAAAAGCTGATGAAATCAGCGTAGTAGAGCCCACTCAACCACTGCGTCTTGCTCGACAATCCAAAAACAATTGAGAGGCTAGGACTTTTGTCCCAGCCTCGTTTCTGTTTATTTGCGATCGTCCTATTTTGATTCTTCATTTCGCTTCAGACTAAAATGGTCTGGCAAGGGGTCCGGTCCTGCTTTGGTTCCAGGATGGCAACGTAGAATCCTCGCAATCCCCATCAAGACACCTTTCACACCAAAACGTTCAATCGCTTGGATCATATAATTGGAACAGGTCGGTTGAAAGCGACAAGAAGGCGGAAATAGGGGAGAGATCCATTTTTGATAGCCTCTGACCAGCGCAATCAGGATTATTTTCATGCTTTTTTAGATTTAGTCACTGCTAGATTGTGCAACTGGCTGATTTCTTTTTTATTCAAGCGACGGTATTCACCCGGACGTAGTCCTGAGACGTCCAAATTTCCAAATTGGGTCCGAGAGAGTTTATCCACTAAAAGTCCCACAGCTTCAAACATCTTTTTAACCTGGTGGTTACGCCCTTCATGAATGGTCAACTGAACCACTGAACGGTTCTTTTCGACATCCACTTTTAAGATCTCGTAAGTCGCTGGCTTGGTTTTCTTTCCATCAATGGTCACCCCTCGCGTCAAGGGACGCAAGTTTTCCTTATTGGCAATCCCTTTGACACGCGCCACATAGACCTTATCAATTTCATTTCGCGGGTGAATCATCTCATCTGTAAAATCACCATCATTGGTCAAAATCAAGACACCAGATGTATCCCAGTCCAAACGTCCTACTGGGTAGATACGCTCTGGTACTTGAGATAAAAGGTCAACGACTGTTGTCCGCCCTTTATCATCCGATACACTAGAGATGACACCACGTGGCTTATTTAAAAGATAATAGACCTTTTCTTCGTTATAGATTGGAGTCCCCTCTACTTCAACCTGATCACCGGTTTTAATGATGGTCGCTAATTCACGCACAACTTGGCCATTGACCGTCACCAAGCCTTGCTTGATCAGTTCTTCGGCCTTGCGACGACTAGCCACGCCTGCATGGGCAATATATTTGTTAATTCTCATCTAGTTCCTCTGTTCTCTCTGAAAATAATTGACCTTCTTCTGGATCAATGTCCACTTCCTCAACCTTTGGCAATTCCTCCAAATGATTGATCCCCATATAATCCAAAAAATACTCCGTCGTGACATACAAATTAGGACGCCCGAGGACTTCTTTTTTTCCATCTTCACGGATCAGATCAAATGACAGTAGTTTGGTAATAGCACCACTGGAATTGACACCTCGAATATCATCGACCTCCACGCGGGTGATCGGTTGCTTATAAGCAATGATTGACAAGGTTTCAAGGGCAGCCCGAGACAAACTTTGGTTCATAGGCGTTCTAGAATAGTCTCGTAAAACCGAAGCGTAGTCTGCCTTTGTCACCAATTTATAACGGGAAGCTGTCTCCATCAAACAGAGACTCGTATCTGTATCCTCCTGGTATTTTTGGGCCAATTTTTCTAAACTTTGCACCACACCTGTTGGGGGTAAAGAGAGAAGATCTGCGATTTGTCTGGCAGTAATTCCTTCTTCACCCGCTACAAATAAGAGTGCTTCAATTTCAGCTAATTTGCTCATGTTCAATCCTATTTAAGTAAATTTCTCCAAAAGCCCTATCCTGTACCACTGTTACCTCTTGAATCTTGATTAATTCAAGGGTTGCAAGAAATAGGGTAATGACCTCTTGGAGATCCGCTGCTTCTAGAAACAAGTCCTGTAAGAGAACTTGTGAGCGATCGTGGAATCGGTGACGCAGCTGGTCCATCAGATCCTCAATCTTGTATTCATCCTTGACAATGGTTGTATGGTTCTGGCGGAATTCTTCTTTTTTCTTGGTCAATAGTTTTGAGAAAGCCAAGAAGAGATCCACCGTGGTGCGATCATGAAGTAATTCGGTATCGTCATAGACCAATTCCATCTTCGGTTTCGAATAATAGAGGGCGCGCTCCTCGTGCTGCGAGGCCATCAACTCTCCTAATTGCTTGTAAGTACGGTACTCTTCCAGTTGAGAAAGGAGGTCCTGCTCTAGATCCTCTGCTTCATCCATCTCCTCTGCGACCTTAGGAAGAAGTCTACGACTCTTGATCAGGGTTAATTGACTAGCCATCAGCATGTATTCCCCTGCTACCTCTAGTTTCATCGCCTGAAGAGTCGCCAGATAAGCCAGATACTGTTCGATCACCTCAATCAAGGGGACCTCATAGATATCCATCTGGTATTTAGAGACCAAGTGGAGCAAGAGGTCCAAAGGCCCTTCAAAATCTTTAATTTTAATATCCATTATTTATATTTTTCTAATGTCACCATGGTTTTTAGGCCCAATTCACGCGAAATACTAAAGAGATCCACACCGAGTTCACGTTGTTTCAAAATATACTGCTCACGAATCGATTGCGCCGAAAGGTCTTGGTTGCCTTTTTCGATCAAGAAGGCTTCTAATTGTCGGAATCCCCACTGACGGGAGTATGATTTTCCTTTATTATCAAAGAGATAGACACCATCGAGGAAGAGTTGCAACTCATCCAGTAAAGGATCTGGAACTTTTAAAACCCGTTTTTGGCCATCTTTGCCCACTCGAATGACATGAAAGTCCAGCTGAATATCTTCGACTTTGACTTGGAGGATCTCACTTGGCAATAAGCCCATCTCCAGAATCAATAAGGCCATCAAGCGTCCCTGTGGGTTGGTTGATTCTTCCCAAAAATGGGTCAGATCCAATAATTCACGATCATGGGTTTTGGCCGGTTGAATTTTAGGCAAGACCAAACGATGGTATTCAGAAATAAAGCGTTCTTGATACAAATAATATAAAAATTGGTTAACAGCGGATAATTTTCGTTTTTGAACCGCCGGTTTAAAATCTTTAATCGAAGCTTGGTAAATTCTCAAATTTGTCGGTGTCACTTTTCCATGAATTGATTCAATAAATTGGTCCAAATCATAGAAATAGGCTGACTGAGAATTTTCACTTAGTTCTTTTTGATCAATAAAACTTGCAATAAATTCTTTCATTTTGGAATCATCTCGTATTCATTTGAAAAATTATGCATTAGCGAATTGATGGCTTTGAGAATCGATTTCCGCGTAATAATCCCTTGGAAATACCCTTCTTCATCCACCACTGATAAGAAGGAGTCATCCACCAACTTGTGAAGGACTTCTGTCAAATTGAAGTCTAAGCCGATGACCCCGACCTCCTTCTTTGCAACGTCTACGATATCCATCGAAGCAAAAGTCTCCTCAGGAATCTCGTGTTTCAATTGATAAGATAGAATATCCGTTAGGGAGATCGTCCCCACAAACTTGCGTTCATCCGTCACTACCGGGATGCGACTATAGCTAATCTGACTCAACAGCAAAACCGCATGGTCTACATTGTGGGTATCAATCAAGACCGCTAAATTTTTGGCAGGAGTTAAGAACGTCTCTTCCTGCGCCAGTAAGAAACGCTCAAATTCCTTTGCTATCATCTGCTAAACTCCTTTGTCAATTCAGGGTACAATTCATGATCTCGCGTATAATACTCTACCTTGAAGTTCGAATCGGTAATCTCTATCTTGGCATACAAACACTCGCGAATCAGACCACGAGGTTGGCTAATGGATCCAGGATTCACAAAGAGGGTTCTTCCTTCCTTCCAAGCATCTGGAATATGAAGGTGGCCGTATAGACAGATATCTGCTTCCTCCTCTTGGGCCCACAGATCCAATTTTTGAAAACTAAAATTGATCTGGAAGAGATGTCCGTGGGTCTGGATGATCCGTGTTGGCCCCAGTTGGGTCACCAAGCGTTCCGGATAGCCTTCATAAAAATCCATATTTCCTTGGACAACGTGGATCCCTTCCCAGACAGGATCATCACTTTTTAGTTCAGAATCCCCATTGTGAAAGATCCCATCGACCTGACCTAGGTATTTTTCTTTAATAGCTTCAACAATGGAGCGGTCTCCATGCGAGTCACTCATAACGATGATTGTTTGCTTTGCCATGATGGAAATACCTCCAATAACTTTTTAACAGCTAAAGCACGATGTGATTGTGTATTTTTTTCTTCTAGCGTTAATTCAGCAGCAGCACGGCCCGTTTCCCCAACTAAGAAGAGAGGGTCATATCCAAAGCCATGTTCCCCTTTGGGCTCAAAATTAATATACCCTGGCCAATCTGCTTCCACCACTAGGCTTTCCTTGCCTGGTCTTGCAACCACCAAGGTCGTATGGAACTGAGCTGAGCGATCTTTCAAGTCAAAAACCATGGCCAATTCGTGCAACAATTTCGCATTGTTTTCCGCATCTGTCGCACCAACTCCCGCAAAGCGAGCTGACCAAACTCCTGGTAAGCCTCCCAAGATATCCACCTTCAAACCTGAATCATCCGCTAAGACTGTTTTCCCAGTTAGCTCTGCAATGGTTTCAGCTTTTAGGCGGGCATTCTCTTCAAAGGTCATACCTGTCTCTTCGACTTCTGGAAGCTCTGGGTATTGATTGAGATTTTCCACTTCAAAGCCCAGCTTTTCAAACATATTACGGAATTCTTTGGTTTTTCCCTCATTTCGAGTCGCAATAAGAATCGTATCTTTGACCTTGTCTTGACCCAAGAAGGCTTCCAAATCCACCCCATCACTTGGCAAATGCAAATAGAGCAATTTCCCTTTTTCAACCAAGAGCAAGGCTCCTTGACGCTGTACAATCTCAAAAGCTCTTCCCTTGACTTCATTCAAGATTTCGGTCAAAAAGGTTAGAAAACGGAAGGCTGAACCATAGCGCATCACCGATAGATTGAGAGGGAATCCTTCAGGATCCTTGGCAAAGAGAAGTTCCAGCTGGTCTAACAGAGTGGAAGCTTCCGCAGGAACTTGACTAAATTGGTTGTAGTCTGCATCTTCTCCCCATTGGGCAATATACCAATCTTGGGGATCTTTGTATTCAAATAGTTTGTCACTCATAAATTTATGTGCTCCACATTCACTGAACGTTCTAGCCATTTTTCGGCAATCGCTGCAAAGCTATTGGCATTTGCAGTGGTATAAAAGCGGTGGGTCTGCTCTAAGAGTTCGCGACTCTTATTGAGCTCAAAATAGTTTAATAAAACGGAAATATCCCGAACACACTCTGCCCCACTATCAATCAATTTGACATCCGGTCCCATCACATTTTGAATGATCGGTTTTAAAAGGGGATAATGGGTGCATCCCAAGACTAAGGTATCAACCTTTCCAACTAGTGGTTTTAGGGTTTCGTAAACCACCTTTTTGGTCACACTGGATGCCAACTCGTTTGATTCCACTAAAGGAACAAACTTGGGACAAGCTAAACTGGTGACTTTCATATCTGGTGCTAGACTTTGAATCTTCTCTTTATAAATTCCAGAAGAAACCGTCATCGGTGTCCCAATGACCCCAATTTTTTGATGGGTCGTCGATTTAATGGCTGCAGAAGCTCCGGGCAAAATCACTCCTAAAACAGGAATATCAAGTTTCTCCTTGACTTCTTCCCAAACAACTGCCGTCGCTGTATTACAGGCTAAGACAATCATCTTGACATTTTTGGTCAGAAGGAAGTTCACCATCTGCCAAGTATACTCGCGAATTTGGTCTGCTGGTCTAGGACCATAAGGTGCACGCGCTGAATCTCCAATATAGACGACATCTTCGTGAGGAAGCTGACGGAGCAATTCGCGGACAACAGTCAGGCCCCCTACTCCAGAATCTAAAAAACCAATCGGTCGGTTATCCATATCTCTTCCTTCCAAAAGGAGGGACTAAGAAATTCCTCCAAGCCCCTCTCATTTATTATTGTGAGATTGCCCCACTCTTATTTTTTCTTGTTTTTCGCCATTGCTGATTTTTGTTGGCTCACAATTTGGCGATAGACTTGTTGAACTTTTGCTTCGCTTGGGCGTTGGCCGCTCGCTCCTAAAAGCGTACGAACTGCTTCAACATTCAAACGTGGGTTTGATGCAAATTCTTTTTCAAATTGACGACGAAGCAAGAACATTCCTGCAATCATCCCACCAAAGAAAGCTAAAATAATCAACAAAATTCCTAAAAAGAGATTCATACAATTTTCTCCGATCCATTATTTTTACATAACTATCATTATATCAGACAATCGCTTATTTTTCAATGTCAAAGCCGTAGAGTGTCGCAAGATAATCTTCTGGTTTTTCTGCTCGACGAATCAAACGGGCCTGCCCATCTTCTTGAAGCAAAACTTCTGCTGAACGCAACTTAGCATTGTACTGATACCCCATTGAAAATCCATGGGCTCCAGTGTCATGGATCACGAGCAAATCTCCAATCTCCGTCACGGGTAGTTCTCGTTGTTTCGCAAATTTATCGTTATTTTCACAGAGACTTCCCACGACATCGACCACTTCAGTCGGTCCATCTGGACGATCCATATTGGTGATATGGTGATAAGCACCGTACATAGCCGGTCTAAGAAGGTTCACAGCTGAAGCATCGACGCCCACATAGGTCCGGTAGGTTTTCTTTTTATGAGTTACTCTGGTTACCAAGAGGCCGTGTGAAGCCAGCATAAAGCGACCAAGCTCGGTATAGATTTTCACATGACCAAGTCCTGCCGGTTTGAGAATCGCATCAAAAACGCGATGCACACCTTCCCCAATAATGGCAATATCATTTGGTTCTTGCTCTGGCTTGTAATTGACCCCAACTCCACCAGAGAGGTTGATGAAGCCCAAGTGGACACCTGTTTTCTCGACGACTTCCACTGCCAATTCAAAAAGTTGACGCGCTAACTCTGGATAGTAGTCGTTGGATACAGTATTAGAAGCTAATAAAGCGTGAATGCCAAACTCTTCCACACCCAGTTCTTTCAACTCGATAAAGGCTTGGATCAATTGCTCCTTGGTCATGCCAAACTTAGCTTCTTCCGGATTGTCCATAATATCGGTTCCCAGTTCAAAAACTCCACCAGGATTATAGCGGCAAGAAATGACCTTAGGGATGCTAGTCACAGACTTCAAGAAAGCAATGTCTTCATAGGCATCCAGATTGATAGTTGCCCCTAACTCTCTCGCATAGACAAATTCATCAGCTGGCGTATTGTTAGAAGAAAACATGATTTCTTTTCCACTAAAGCCCAGTTTATCTGCCATCAACAATTCCACGTAGCTGGCCGTGTCGACTCCACAGCCCTCTTCTTGCAAAATTTTTAGGATCGATGGGTTAGGAGTCGCCTTGATGGCAAAGTATTCTTTAAAGCCTTCATTCCAAGCAAAAGCTTGATGGAGAGCACGAGCCGTTTCACGAATTCCTGCTTCATCATAGAGATGGAAAGGAGTAGGAAATTCTTGGGTCAGACTTTCTAATTGTTCACGGGTTACAAAAGGTGTTTTCATAAGCGCTCATTTCTATTCTTTAGTCACTATTAGTATAGCACAAGTCGGAAGACAAAAAAAGCCGAGGCAACTGCCCCAGCTCAATTACTCTTTGATTAGTCGTTTCTTCCGAAGATACGAAGAAGGCTGATAAAGAGGTTGATAAAGTCAAGATAAAGTTCCAAAGCCATCGCTACTGCCCAACCTGTAGCAGGTTGACCATTTGTTTGATCATAGACATAGCGAATCTTTTGGTTATCCCAAGCTGTCAATCCTGCAAAGAGGAAGACAGAGATAATACTCAAGATATAGTCCATTCCAGAACTTCTCAAGAACATGTTCACAACAGAAGCGATGATCACACCGATCAAGACTCCCATCAAGGCACGTCCCATACCAGACAGGTCTTTTTTCACGACGCGTCCGATAGCTCCCATGACAATAAACATCAAGGCACTGACCAAGAAAGCCTTATAGACAGTTGCTTGCATGTAGCGAGCAATGATAAAGCTCAAGGTAAAGCCATTCAAAGCTGAGTAGATCAAGAAGATCGGAAGAGCAGATGGGCTATTTTTAACAGCCTTCCCACTTGCAACAAAGACCAAGATCAATTCTACAACCACTGCTGCATAGTAAACCATTGGTGCTGTTGTCAAGATTTGAACGAAGAAATCTTGAAAGACTGTCATCATAAGACCAGAGACAAGGGCTGAAATCCCCACACCGATCCCAACTAATGAGTAGATTTTGTTATAAAAAGCATTCAATCCACTTTGTTCTTGGATTACTGAATCATTATACATATTAACAAGTTCCTTTCAAATTTGTTTACTACGATTTTAACATTTTTCGATGAAAAAATCTCCTTTTAGCCATCTTTTTACGCCATGGTTCTGAAGCTTCTTTAACAGCCCAGTATTTATCCACCATGGTCACTACGAAGGATTCTTTGTAGCGAGGCGGAGCAAGGGTAGCTCCCCACATGTGTTTAATAATGATGTCTTCTTCCTTGGCATTGAGATCTGTGATCTTTCGTGCATTTCTCACGGCAATGCGGGGATGGATCCAGGCGTGACTTTTCGTAAACTTGGTCTCGCGCCAATCATAGTAAAAGAGGTCATGCAAGAGGCCACCCCGAGCCGTACTTTTGGCATCCCAACCAAATTTTTTAGCCAGTTTATAACTGGTATAGCTCACATGAATGGAATGCTCCAAACGATTGGAATGAATATGGTGGGGAATGTCGGCTAATTTTTGAACCTTAGGATGCTGGATCAGATGGCCTACATAGGTCATGTATTCTTTGTCACGATGATATTGCATAAGATAACCACCTTTCGTTGATAAGCTCTCCCAATAAGATCTCCATCAACTTCTTCTTACAGGTTAAGTATACTTCTTTTTCTCAAAATTTCCTTAAAGAAAACATCAAAATTCCTGCTGCCACTGCAACATTTAAACTCTCTGCCCGACCTGGCATGGGAATATGAACCAGCTGGTCTGCTTGTGCCGCCATTTCCTGGCTGATGCCATTTCCTTCATTCCCCATAACCAGGATAAACTGATCGGTCTGAGAAAGCTGACGGTAGTCAATGGAAGCTTCTGAAAGCGTCGTTGCGAGAACTGCTAGATGAGAGTGCGCAGCTCGCTCCAATAGTTCTTCTCGATCCAGTTTCCAGATAGGAATATGGAAATGACTGCCCTGCATGGATCGAAGGGTCTTGAGACTGTATAGATCAGAGGAGGCTTTCGAAAGCATGACGCCATCAAAACCTGCTGCATCTGCTGTTCGAATCATCGTCCCTACATTGCCAGGATCCTGTACATCCTCCAAATAGAGGAATCGCCCTTGTAGCTGATCCGGAAGCTCTGGCTGCTCTAGAAGAATCTCTGCGACAATCCCTTGAGGAGTCTTCGAATCTGCCAAGAGGCTTAAGATCTCCGGAGTCACGATAGTGACTTTTTGGATGTCCTCTACCCGGTCTAAATAGGCTTCTAAAACAAAGACCTGCCGAATCTTCGCATGATTTTCTACTGCCTCTTCAAACAGATGCCAGCCTTCAATGAGATAAGAATCTGTCCGGTATTTTTTTTGATGTAATTTTTTTGCATTTTTGATTACATTATTGGATTTAGACGTTATAATATTCATAGAACTATTATAGCACAAAGAAAAAGAAGAAATCATGCCTCAGATAGATTTCTTCGAGTCAAGGAGGTCGTACATGCAAAAGGTAAAAATGATTGCCCAAGGACGGGTTCAAGGGGTTGGCTTTCGCTGGGGAGTCTACAGTCTTGCTTTAGAGATCGGTGGGATTACTGGCCGTGTCTGGAATAACGACGACGGAACGGTTGGCATTCTGGCCCAGGCAGAGTCTAGTAGCCAAATGGCTAAATTCATTCAAGAAATTCGCAAAGGTCCTACACCTTTTGCACATGTGACTTATTTAGATGTTACGCTCGCAAACTTTGAAAACTATACAGACTTTAAAATTGCAAATTAAGACTAGAGAACTATTGTGTATTTTCAAAAAAAACAGTAGAATAGAAAGGTAACATTAAAAAAAAGAAGGAACTATTTGTGAAAAAAAATAAACTTGCATTACTTGCATCGATGGGACTAGCTTCGCTTGTCTTCTTGTCAGGATGCGTGAGTGTCGATCGGAAAACTGGAAATCCGACTGGACTGATCTGGAATCTTCTTGGCCGTCCAATGGGCGAAGCCATCAAATTCTTTGCCAACAACCTTGGCTTGGGCTTTGGGATCGGGATTATTATCGTCACCTTGATCGTGCGGTTAATCATCTTGCCACTTGGTTTGTACCAATCATGGAAGGCAACCTACCAATCTGAAAAGATGAACTACTTAAAACCTATCCTTGGCCCAATCCAAGAGCGCATGAAGAACGCTAGCACACAAGAAGAAAAGCTATTGGCGCAACAGGAATTAATGGCTGCTCAACGTGAAAATGGAGTTAGCATGTTTGGTGGAGTTGGGTGTTTGCCACTCTTGATCCAAATGCCATTCTTCTCTGCTCTCTTCTTTGCAGCTCAGCACACCAAAGGGGTAGCAGATAGTAGCTTCCTTGGCATTGCTCTTGGTAAACCAAGCTTGCTCTTGACAGCAATCGTAGCAGTTCTTTACTATATCCAAAGTATGCTCTCTCTTCATGGAATTGAAGATGAAACCCAAAAGGAAAGCATGCGCAAAGCATCACTGATGAGTCCGATTATGATCGGTGTCTTCTCATTGATCTCTTCAGCCGGAGTGACTCTTTACTGGGTAGTCGGTGGGGTGATCCAAATTATCCAACAATTTGTCATCAACTACTTGATTCGTCCAAATCTTCGCAAGCGCGTCGCTGAGGAATACAAAAACAATCCTCCAAAAGCGACTAGTCACCGCGTGAAAAAAGATGTCACACCAACTGCGGCCACACAAATCCAACACAAACCAAAAAATAACCGCAATGCAGGAAAACAACGCAATAGAAAGTAGTACAAACTACTAATTCTAGCGGTATACAGTAGCACTTGAACCCAAGGTTCAAGTGCTTTTTTTGATATCGTTCAGTCAGCAAAGAATTTTCACTCTCACAAAAAGATTAAGAGCACAAAAAAACAAGCCCTCTTGGAGGGCTTGCGTTTTATAGTTACGCTGTTTTTTCTACGTTCAAAATTTTCACTTGGTAGCTTCCAGCTGGTGTCTCAACAGTGACAACGTCACCTGTCTTCTTACCAATCAAAGCGTGACCGATTGGGCTTTCGTTAGAGATCTTTCCTGCAAAGGCATCTGCCCCTGCTGAACCAACGATGCTGTATACTTCTTCATCTGTTTCGCCAACTTCTTGAACTGTAACGGTTTTTCCGATCGCTACTTCGTCTACTGCAACAGCGTCACTATCGACGATTTCTGCATAACGGATTTTTGTTTCCAAGCTAGAGATTTGACCTTCAACAAAAGCTTGTTCATCTTTTGCCGCTTCATACTCAGAGTTTTCTGAGAGGTCACCATATGAACGAGCGATCTTAATCCGTTCCACCACTTCAGGTCGACGGACCAATTTCAATTCTTCTAATTCTTGTTCCAATTTTTCTTTTTCTGCTAGGGTCATTGGGTATGTTTTTTCTGCCATTATTCTTCTCTTTCTATTATTTGAATGAAAAAGCTGTGGACGCGCCACATGCTTTTTCTAGTTTGAACTTGCTTGTGTCAATTTACTATTGACGTGTTCTTCAACATTTTTATTGTGTTCTTCGTATGTCTTAGCGAAGAAAACTTCACCATTTTCGACATTTGCGACAAAATACAAGTAATCGGTCTTACTTGGGTTCACCGCCGCTTCGATCGCTGATACTCCAGGGTTATCCACTGGGCCAGGCATCAAGCCGGTATTCTTATAAATATTATAAGGTGAATCCAGCTCTGTATTGATCGTTGCATCTTCTTTTAAGGTCGTCTTTTGACCAAGTTTCCCTTCTGCATAAAGAATTGCAATATTACTTTGCAAAGGCATGTCTTGGTTCAAACGGTTATAGAAGACACTCGCGATATCTTTGCGGTCCTGATCCGTCGCCCCTTCTTTTTCAACCAAGGAAGCAAGAGTCAATACTTCGTTTACATTGATGTTCTTGCTCTCAAGTGTTTCATAGTATGGGCTTAAGTTTTGATCCATTGCCGCAAGCATCTGATCGATCATCTCTTTCACTGTGGTATCTTTCCCATAGTTATAAGTAGCTGGGAAGAGATAACCTTCTAAACGGTAGCGAACACCAGAATCCTTACTTGGCAGATTCGCCAAGAGCTTAGGATATTTGGCCACCATCTTCTCAATAAAGGCATCGTCTTGGACAGCCTTCAAGAAATCTTCTTTCTTGAATGGAGTCTTGCCTGCCTTCTTAGTGGAGACATCGGCGGTGATAGCCGTCGCAATCTGATCAATCGTATAGCCTTCTGGAATCGTGACCTTTCCAAGAACTGGAGCCTGAGGAGTTTTGGTTCCCTCTTCTTGCAGTTTTTGGATGATGGTTTCTAGATCCATGCTCTTTTGAAGGTTGAAGTAACCGGATTTGAAATTGCTATAGTTCTTGAACTTGGTATAGTAGTTAAAAAACTGGCCATTTTTCACGAGTCCTTTTTTCTCAAGGATCGCTCCAATCTCACGATTACTTGAACCTGCTGGAATCTCAACCGTTACGAATTCTGTTGCATTTTTATCCATCGGCTTGACAGCTGAATGGATATAGGTCACAGCAAAGATCCCTGTAGCCACGATCACAATCAGCAAAAGGCTGACCACTGTCCGCACAATTCGTTTAGCGATTTTATTTTGTTTCTTTTGTTTTTGTTGGCGCTGGTTACGAGAAGAGCGCGATAAGCTTTCCTCTATCGGTTCCTGACTTGGTTCTTTTTTAGCAGGCTTTGTAAGCTCACTCTTTTCTTCCACAGCAGGAGTCGCCTTTTCTGGCTCCACTGGTTCTTCTTTGGGAGCCAACGCAGATTCTTCTACTTTTGGAGGTGGTGTTGCTTCTTCCTCCTCTTTCAGTGAAGAAGGGGTTTCAATGCTTCGATCAGGTAGATCATACTCTTTTTCGATCTTTAGAAGTTGCTCATTGGCCTCTTCTAAGTCTCTGAGGATCTGCTCTTTGAAGCTTAATAACTTCTCACTGTCTTGTGATTTATCAGTCAAATAATTGACCTCCCTCATCATAATCCTTAATATTATATCTTAAAAGATTTAGAAAAGCAATACAAATCGATCTTCTTCTTCAAAATACCTATTTAATCAAGGTTTTCGTTTTCCCAGACCAGATTGTACCAAACTTCACCCGCATATTGGGATTCTGAAAGACCTTCATTGGTAAATCCTTGCTTTTCGTAATAAGGAATCAAATAATCATGACAGGTCAAATTGATCCCTTGGCGATTATCTTTCACCGCAATCTCTTTCATTGCCTCAAGCAAGAGGGTTCCAACCCTTAGCCCTTGGGCTTCTTTAGCAATGGATAGACTCGTAATGGAAATAAAGCCCTGTTCTAGATGGCTTAGATCTTCAACCTCTGAAAAAGAGGAATCGATCAAATAGCGCTCCGGTCTAACAGGTCCTTCTAAATAGCCTAAGATCTGACCTTGGCACTCTGCTACAAGAAATGTCGTTTGAATCTTTTCGATGTGATCTTTTAAAATCTCACGCGCAATCGCTTCTTCTTCTGAGAAATTTTCAAGCTCAATGCGCTCGATGGCATCCAAATCCTGCAGCTCTGCCTGTCTAATGTGAATCTTTTCTTTCATCATTTACTCCTTCTATCGTTCCCAAACCATATGGACACCTCGATCAGACTCAGCTTCATCTCGAAATCCTTGCTGGGAAAAATAAGATAGTAAGTCTTCTGGGCAATCGATCCAAATGGCTTCCTTTTCCTTTTGAACAGCTAGATCCTTTAAAGCAGCGATCAAAATAGAACCATAGCCTTGACCTTGAAAGGCTGGTCTCACTGCTAGTCGCAATACAATTAGGTCTCTTTTTAAAGGCTGGTCTTCTGTCGCCAACAAGTAAGCCACAGCATCCCCCGCCTGCTCTGCAAGCAAAGAAATGGCTTCCTTCGAACCTAGCGCTTCCTCAAGAGTGGCCTTGTGCTTCTTTTCTTCATTGTCATGAAGTTCTTCTTCTAGCAACAGCAACTGTTCTTGATCAGCTGGGGTGATTGATCGAATCATCATCCTGCTTTCCTCATCTCATACTCCTTCAGTGGACAGATAAATTTGAGTCTGGAACCAATCGATTCCAGACTCAATCATCTCTTATTGTACACTATGTGTCAAACTAGATAATAAACGCTCAAATGAGTATTCATAGGTTTGAATATCTCCTGCTCCCATAAAGACATAGACCGCATTTTCATGGTCAAGAAGAGGAGAAACATTCTCAGCTGTAATAATCGCTGAACGTTTGACAATTTTTGCTTCCAAATCTTCAACTTTCACATCGCCGTGATCGACTTCCCGTGCAGAACCATAGATCTGTGCCAAGTAAACAGCATCTGCTTGATTCAAGGCTTCAGCAAATTCATCCAACAAGGCAATGGTCCGTGTAAAGGTATGTGGTTGGAAAATAGCCACAATCTCTTTACTTGGGTATTTTTGACGGGCTGCATCCAAGGTTGCAATAATTTCCGTTGGATGGTGCGCAAAGTCATCGATGATCACTGTTCCATTGACTACTTTTTCAGTAAAGCGACGTTTCACTCCAGCAAAGGTCTTCAAATGCTCGCGGACTAAATCTAAATCAAATCCTGCAATGTAAAGCAAACCAATGACTGCTGTGGCATTCATGATGTTGTGGCGGCCAAAAGTTGGGATATGGAATTGTCCCAAATCTTCTCCACGGAAATGAACGTTGAAGGTTGAACCAGTCGTTGAACGAAGCAAGTTGCTTGCCACAAAATCGTTCGTCTCCTTATCAAAACCATAGTAATAAATTGGTGCTGATGAGGTAATCCGACGCAATTCTTTGTCTTCTCCGTAGATGAAGAGGCCTTTGCTGATTTGTTTGGCATAATCGTTAAAGGCATTAAAGACATCTTCTAAGCTCGTGAAATAATCTGGATGGTCGAAGTCAATATTGGTGATGATACTGTATTCAGGATGGTAAGGCATAAAGTGGCGTTCATACTCATCTGATTCAAATACAAAATATTTGGCTGCTTCAGAGCCACGACCTGTCCCGTCACCAATCAAATAACTGGTATCAGTGATATTTGATAAGACGTGAGAAAGCATCCCTGTTGTTGAGGTTTTTCCGTGTGCTCCGGCAACCCCCATGCTGACGAAGTCACGCATAAATTCACCAAGGAATTCATGGTAGCGTTTATAGGTTAGGCCATGCTCATCTGCATAAGCAATTTCCACATTGTTATCTGGACGGAAAGCATTCCCAGCAATGAGGATCTTGTCGCCTTCCAAATTTTTCACATCAAATGGATAAATTTGAATTCCTGCTTGTTCCAAGCCACGTTGCGTAAAGTAATACTTCTCAACATCTGACCCTTGAACCGTATGTCCCATTTGGTGAAGCATGAGGGCTAAAGCACTCATCCCTGCTCCTTTAATTCCAATAAAATGGTATGTATTAGACATGTTTTCTCCTTATTCTTGATCTAGATGGGTTAAATCCAATTCTTGTTTGATTGGCTGTGGTTTCAACTTGTGCTGATCTTTATTGTATATTTGGCTAGTCTTTAAGAAATCATAATTGTTTTTCTTTTCAGTCGGTTCTGCCACTTCTGGTTCTCCTGCAGATTCGAACTCTGCAAGGATCAATTGATCTTGTCGCAATCGTTTGCTATATTTCAATAATTCACCCGGATTTTCCTTTTGGAAGGGAGCCGTTGGCTGACCAGGTTTCCGTTCTGAAATAAACGGTTTTTTCCGCTTACTTGTAGTAGCTGCTGGATCCGTTGTCAGATAGGGGGCTGTGCGTTTCTTTTTCAGATCTTCACGCGCACGCTCTCTCGCTTCCTCTGCATAACGGTTGGCAGGACTTTTTTTATCAATCGGCTCTTTAAAATCAGGTTTTCTTACTGGCCGTCTTTTCGGTAGGGGCTCTTCTAGTGGTTGATGGTAAGGATGCTTAGGTTTTGTGTTTTCAGCAATCGGTTGCCATTCCAAATAATTTTTATCCACATAGTCGCCTGTAATGTTACTAATCAAGTCTGTTTCATCATACAGGTTCATGTGGGGCATCTCTGTTAACATCAACTCATTATCCCCTACTTGAGGAAAATATTTTTCTGTCATGCTTTCTTCCTTTCGACACTCCATTAATTATAAACTATTCACAGAATTTTTCAAGCTATTCTGACTGAATTCCAAGAATCTCACGAATTTCCTCAACCGATAAACTAGATCGTGTTTCCGTTCCGTCTAAAATCGTTGAGACCAAGTGTCTTTTGGAAGCTTGTAGTTCTTGGATTTTTTCTTCGATCGTACCACGAGTAATCATGCGGTAAACTTCAACATTTTGTTCCTGTCCCATTCGATGGGCACGTCCAATAGCCTGGTCTTCCACTGCAGGATTCCACCACAAATCGACTAAGATGACCGTATCGGCACCAGTGAGGTTCAATCCAACCCCTCCAGCCTTCAGAGAAATGAGAAAAGCATGGCGCTCACCTGCATTAAAAGCATTGGTCATTTCTTGTCGATCTTTAGCGGGAGTAGAACCTGTGATTTTAAAGGAGGTCATGCCAAGCTGGTCAATTTCCTGCTCTAGGATATCCAGCATGCCTCTAAATTGAGAGAAGATCAAAACCCGGTGTTCGCCATCCTTGATTTGACCCAAAAGATCTCGAAGACTCTCCAATTTCCCACTATCTCCTTGATAGTCTTCCATAAAGAGGGCGGGGGTATCACAGATTTGGCGAAGGCGCATGAGACCCGAGAGAATTTCCACCTTGCTCCGATTTAGTTCTTCCTCACTAGAGGTTCGAACCCGATCTTGAATTTGTTTTAATTGAGCCAAATAGATCGTTTTTTGACTTTCATCCAATTCATTGTGGTAGGTTGTTTCAATCAAGTCCGGTAATTCTTGGAGCACTTCATCTTTTTTCCGTCTCATGACGAAAGGTTTGACAAATCGCGCAATGGTCTCAGGACTCAACTTTTGAAATTCTTTTTTAGCTGGGAAGAGCCCTGGAAGGACAATTTGGAAAATGGACCAGAGTTCACCCACATGGTTTTCAATCGGTGTCCCAGATAGGGCAAATACGTGCGGAACCTCAAAGCCACGTAAGTGTTGGGCAATCTTGGTTTGGGCATTTTTCATGACCTGGGCTTCATCTAGAATCAAGTACTCATACTGATTCTTCTGGTATTCCTCCACATCTTGACGGAAAGACGCGTAACTAGTGATAACTACCTGTGGATTGGTTGCGATGAGTTCATCTCGGTGCTGCTTGAGACCATAGACGACTTCCACTTCCATCTGAGGAGCGAATTTTGAAAATTCTTGTTTCCAATTGTAGATGAGACTAGATGGAGCTAGAATCAAGATTTTAGTTTCTTTTTTTGCAACACTGGTCAAGAAGGAAATAGTCTGCAGGGTTTTCCCAAGCCCCATATCATCCGCTAAAATACCACCAAAACCATAATGATTTAACATGGAGAACCATTTGACCCCTGTTTCTTGGTAATCCCTTAGGGTCGCTTGGATTGTCATCTGAGGGAGTTGGAAGTCTTCTGGATGAGTCAGATCATGAGCCAAATTTCGAAATTCTTCTGAAAAATGAACATTGTCTTGATCTGCCAACAAATCAGATAGCTGATAAGCGGCAATCCGGCGGGCTTGTAGTTTCCCACCCTTGCTCATTTTCGCCCGCAGATCTGCTAAGGCTCGACTGATCTTCTTGGTTTCTTCATCAAAGACAAGAACTTTCCCTGTATGGCTGACAAAATAGTCTTTTTGCCCTACTAGAGCTTTGAGGACCTGGTCCACTTCGGCTGGATCCACACTTTCAAAGTCAAAACCGATCTCCAGTAGACTGCCATTGGTTTTAACATCAATTTTTGGACGCTCCACTTGATAAAGATCTAAAAGGCTATCAGAGAGGGTAACCTCTCCTAAGGCTTCAAAAGTCGGGATCTGTTGGTGAAAGAATGGATAGATTTGCTCACTTGATAAAGGACTTCTTTGGGAAGAAAAATCATCCGTAAAACCTGCTGCTAGCATGGTTGAAAAGACTTCTTGCTCCTTATCGAAATCACTAGAATAAGGAAGATTGAGAAGTTCCTCACGCGTGGTCACCACACGATCCTGGTATTGAAAGACAACATCCAGTAATACAGTCTGATCCTGTGCTAGATCAAAATGAAATTCCGGAGTGAAATCGTGGATTAAAAAGCTGGTCGGGGCTGTTATTTGTCCCAGTTTTTTGAACTCTTTTAAACTATAGGAAAGCTTTGTTTGGTCCGTTGGATCAAAATGCAGGCGTTTTTTTCGATCTTGATCCATTGGTAAGTCTTGAATCGCCTTCCATAAGATCCGCTGTTGGGGCGTCAGGTGATAGAAGACACCATTTCGAAACAGGTAAACAGCAGACTCGACAACCTTCACTTGTGGCTCAGTAATGATCAATTCGTAAAAATCACCATGGTCTTCCACCTGAAAATGAAAGAGATCTTCCTCCCCATGGACATCCTGAAAATAGACTTCAGAAAAATCATACAAGCTGTATTGCAAGAGGAAGGAATCCAAATTCATTAGTAATTCTACAGCTTCTTCAAAGATAGTCGGTGGAAAATAAAGATGGCGCCCAGCATTGGGAAAGAAATCTTGCTCTTTCGAGCCACTATCTGTGACCAAGCCTTGTAGGAAATTGATCACATCCTGACTAGGCCCATCAAATTCTAAGTAAGAAATGGGTTCATAGTAACTTTTGCCAATTGCAAAGTGGCCTTCTTTCTGAAGGGTCTGCAAAAAAGCTAGCACATCTCTGATCACATAAGAACGCTCGTCTGGCAAGCGACGAATGCGAAGAGTCCATAAGAATTGACCAGAGTATTCATCCTCCTGCCCGACTGCTGATAAGACATAGCGTGTTGCTTTCTTTTCGATTTTTGGAAGGACCTGGTCTAAAAACAAACTTCCAAAAGAGACCTTCTCCTGCGTTTCTTCAGTCGCCGTGGCGTCTTCTTCAAGACTTGCAAGAGCTGCTTTCCCACTGTCATCATTCTTCAAGAAAGCTTCTACAGCTGCCAGATGCGTACAGAATTTTTTCTTTTGAAAGAAAGCACAGCTACAAAAAACGGCATCGTCGTCTAAACTGTACCGCAAGCTTTCTTCTTCCACCCGAAAATACAGGTATTTTTCTTTTACTTCCTGAAGGGAAACTTTCCCAGCTTCATAGAGAAGGCTCCCTTGTGAACGAACCTTCCCAGGAATTAATTTTGCCATGTTTACCACCTTAGATTAATCCCTTTATTATACCATATTTAAGAAAAAATTAGAAAAAATAGTTATCATCTTGAAAGGATTTTAGCCCGTTTTTTACCTGATTTCGTAACACTCTCAGTTCAAACAGCTATCCCTAATATCTATCTGTTAACTGTTTGATCAAATAGCTAAACAAAGGGAATAGCAAAATCCCGATTGCTCATAGAGAAAAGAAAAAACACGACCTTATTTTTTAATAAAATCCCCAACAATAGGATCAAGAGCTCCAAGCTTACGATCGAACCGAGAAACAAGAGATACAGATAGATTTTAAATAATAAGTACACAAACCTAAAGCTCTCATGATCTTCATGAGTTTACTCTTCTCAACCTTAAAAAAAGCTAAGGAATAAAGCATATCCGGACTATGATACTACGCATCTGACTATCCTCCACTTCATTTTACCAGCTTATTAAAAAAAGCAACGCTTATGCGCTACTTTTAGTTGTTTTCATAGTTGGAAGAATGAGCATTTTATCATTTGAAATATCCTTCTCCACTTTGATCCATTTGTCTCGTATTCCCTACTTCCGTTTTCGCGCAATCAAATGGATTGGAGTTCCTTCAAAAACAAAGGCCTTGCGAATTTGGTTCTCCAAGAAACGGAGGTATGAGAAGTGCATCAGTTCTTCTTCGTTAACAAAGACCACAAAAGTTGGCGGCTTGGTTGCCACTTGTGTCGCATAGAAGATCTTGAGGCGTTTTCCTTTGTCGGTCGGCGTTGGATTAATGGCAATGGCATCCATAATCACATCGTTCAAGACAGCTGAAGGAATCCGCGTATTTTGACTCTCACTGATCTGTTTAATCATCTCTGGCAACTTGTGCAAGCGTTGTTTAGTTAGGGCAGAAACAAAGACAATCGGCGCATAAGAAAGGTATTGGAATTGATCGCGAATGTCATCTTCCCACTGCTTCATGGTATGGTTGTCTTTTTCAATGGTATCCCATTTGTTGACAACAATGATCATCCCTTTACCAGCTTCATGAGCAAAGCCAGCGATCCGCTTGTCATACTCCCGAATCCCTTCTTCGGCATTGATAACCATCAAAACCACATCTGAACGGTCGATGGCACGCATGGCACGCATGACAGAATATTTCTCCGTGTTTTCATAGATTTTACCAGATTTTCGCATACCAGCTGTATCGATCATGGTAAATTCTTGACCATCTGCATCGGTAAAATGGGTATCGATGGCATCCCGTGTAGTTCCAGCAACAGGGCTTGCGATGACCCGATCTTCTCCAAGGATCGCATTGATCAAGCTTGATTTCCCAACATTTGGGCGACCAATCAAGCTAAATTTAATGATATCTGGATTTTCTTCTTCTGTTTCATTCGGAAGATTTTCGATGATGGCATCGAGCACATCCCCAGTTCCGATCCCGTGGACAGAGGATACCGGTAGTGGCTCACCCAGTCCTAAGGCATAAAAGTCATAGATATCATTGCGCATCTCTGGGTTATCCACCTTGTTGACTGCAAGAATAACCGGTTTATGGGTCTTATACAAGATACGAGTGACATATTCATCCGCGTCCGTGATCCCTTCTTTTCCAGAAACAACAAAGACGATCACATCTGCTTCGTCCATAGCAATTTCTGCCTGATGCTTGATTTGCTCCATAAATGGGGCATCTACGTCATCAATTCCCCCCGTATCAATGATACTAAATTTTCGATTCAACCACTCAGCTGTTGCATAAATGCGGTCACGAGTGACTCCTTCTACATCCTCAACGATGGAAATCCGCTCACCGGCAATCCGGTTAAAGAGTGTAGATTTTCCGACATTGGGACGGCCTACAATCGCAATAGTTGGTAGGGCCATGATTTCCTCTTTTCTAATGAAAGGCGAGACCTCGGTTCAAGAACGCCTCTCTTCATTTCATAATAGTTTGTGTTTTTCTAGTAGTTTTTTGGTCTCTTCTTGTTCAGGTTGATCAAATTGAGCTGCAAGGCGCTCGCTCCAGCTGTCTGTTGCACGCGCTCCAGCATAATCTGCCTGAACCTTGTCATAGGCAGTCACAACTGATAGGTCTTGTTCTTGGTATTCTTCTTCAAAAGCAACCTGCTCCAATGGCAAGCGTGGTTTCACCGCATGCTGCTGATTAGGTACTCCGAGAGCAATCCCAAAAACAGGATAGGTATAGTCTGGCAGACGGAAGAGTTCTGCGACTTCTTCTGAACAGTAGCGCAACATGCCGATCATCACTCCACCATAGCCGAGACTTTCAGCTGCCAATAGCGTATTTTGAGCTGCTAGAGCCGCATCCACTGAGGTGATCAGTAAGTTGTCCACCCCTTCAGGATGGAAATCCTGCTCATGAAGTTTGACAGCTTTTTCAGCACGGTTTAAATCCCCAACAAAGAGGAGAAAGACGGCTGATTGGCGAATTGCTTCTTGAGGAAGCAAGTCGTATAGAGCTTCTTTCTTTTCCTTGCTTTTGACCACAATCACAGAATAAGACTGAAAGTTTTTCCAACTTGATGCCATCTGCCCAGCTGATAAAATTTCCTTGAGGTCAGCTTCTTTGATGGCTTCTTCCTTAAAACGGCGAACAGAAAAATGAGATTTCATTAAACGGATGGTTTCATTCATCGACGATTGACTCCTTCCAGATGGATTTCCTTGGCTAAAAATTTCACGCGCTCCATGACCCGTTTGGCCTGCCAGGTTTCATCTCCATTGCGCGAAGCCGCAAAATGACGTTCCAACTCTTCAAAATTAAAGTTAGAAGTAAAGAAGGTTGGGAGATTTTCCTGCATTCGGTGCTGCAAAATCACCTGTAAGATTTCATCTCGCACCCAGGCTGACATCTGTTCCGCACCGATATCATCGAGAATTAAAATTTCGGCTTTTTTCACCTGATCGACGGTTTCTTTGACCAAGCCTGAACTGATGGCATTTTTGACATCGATCGCAAAGCTTGGGAAATGAAGTAGGGTAGTAGAGGCCTGACGTTTTTCGGATAAATCATGAGCCAAGGCTGCCATCATGTAGCTCTTTCCTACTCCAAAATCACCATAGAGGTAGATCCCCTTTTGATATTCTGGATAGTTGGCCACAAAATTGGCTAATTCTTCAAAGGCCTCAAATCGCCCCTTATCATCGAGTTCTACCTTGGCTAGACTCGCTTCTTTCAAGGTTGAAGGGAGATTGATCAAGTTGAGACGTTGGTTGATAGCAGCTCGTTTTTGGGCTTCAATTAACTCTGGCGTCTCCTCATAAGCGACATCCGCATAGCCTTCATTCATGGTGAGGATGGGTTTGTAGCCTTTGGCAATATAATCCGGATCTCCCAATAAGAAACGGTTGCGTTCACTAATGTATTGATTAAATTTTGAAATACTACGTCGAATTTCTTGTTCAGACAAAGACTGGTCCTTGATAAAGGCAGCCACTTCTTGGTCTGCCAAGATCTGTGCGACCAAATCCTCATAGTTAAATTGACGCGCACGATTCATATGAAACATGGTTTGACCTACACTTTCCATCTACTCACCTCCTTGATTCAGTTTTTCTAACAGACGTTGTTTCTCTTTAGCAAGATCCACCTTTTCTGCTTGACTGGTTTGATTTTGATAGTTTGGTTGGCTCCACTTGGGAACATTGCTGTGCTTGCTCTTGGCTGATGCAGGACTCGTCCCCTTGTTTCCTTGAGACTTAGCTTGTTCCTGGCGTTCTCGAACTTTTAAAATCGCTAGTTCTGCACTGTTGACCCCTTGATAAGAAAAATCATTTCCTACCTTCAAAGCATACTTTTCATTGAGATTAGCAGACTGGGTCTTGTTAAAGGTCAACAATAAGATAATATTGATCACCTCATCTAGTAAGCCTAGATCAGCTAACTTGGATAAAGTCTTGCGTTCGCTCTGCGTAATGGTCGCATTGCGTGCCTTCTTAATCTCCGCTAGAAATTGTAGGCTGGATTTTGCCTTAGCTTCTCTCAGAATGGTTTCTTCCTGACGGCTATAGGACATGCGGGGTTGCTCTTGGTTGGCCTGAGCCAACTTTTGCTTCATTCTCTTTGGAGAGACAATCCGGTCTACAGCCGTTTCTTTTGCTAGGAGATAGGTTTCATACCAGGTCCATTGTTGCTCTTCTGCGATGGCAAAGAGAGCTAGGGTTGCTTCTCCTTCATCCGCAAAACGAAGTCCATCACGCCCCATCATTCGCTTAAACATCTCCATATCAAACTGCTGTTTCTTACTTGGAAGAACGGTCGTCTCCCCAGCATCTAGTCCAAAGACTTGCGAGAAGGACACTTGCCGTCTAGTCCCTAAAGAGCGTGCTGGGAGCAAATCCTCCACGGCCTTTTCCCCAATCTTTTTTTCAAGCAAGCGTTTAAAAACAGCATTCGAAAAAAATTGTTCTGAGGCAAGAGGAGCATGTAATTGGATGGCGATCCCAACTTCTTCCTCATAGAGATCGATCAACCCCATAGCAATTAAGCGATCAAAGGCTAGTAGCAACTGTGGAAATCCTATATTCAAGTGATTGAGGATTTGAGCAAGTAAATATTGTTTTTCACCCTGATCATAAGAGGCGAGCAGATAACGATAAACTGCTACCGTTTCCGTCTCCAAAATAGGCAGGTAATACTGCTCCAATGCAGCCCCTGCCGGTGGAAGAAGATTATTTTTTAAAAATGCGAAAGGCGTATTGGGCTTCATCTATTTTTCCTTTTTCTTCTTGGTTCCCTTCGTAATTTGTTTCAAGAGGGTTTCTAACTCACCGACATCCTTGAAACTCCGGTAAACACTAGCAAAACGGACATAGGTGATCTCATCTAGATCTGCTAACTCATCCATGACCAACGAACCAATATACTCACTGTTGATTTCATTATCACTTTGGCTGCGAACCTTTTGCTCTATTCGGTTTACAATTTCTTCGATTTCGTCACTAGAAACAGGCCGTTTTTGAGCCGAGCGGATAATACCGTTAAAGATTTTATCACGAGAAAATTGCTCGCGTGTCCCATCCTTTTTGACAACCACTAGGGTCCGCTCTTCCACTCGCTCGTAGGTAGTAAAGCGATAATGGCACTCTTCGCATTCCCTGCGACGACGGATGGTGTTCCCATCTTCAGCTTGTCGACTATCCACCACACTAGACTTACTTCCACCACATTTTGGACAACGCATTTGCTACCTCCTTAAACTGTTTTAACACTTCATTTTACCATAAATTGAATCGTAAAGAAAGCAGAAGAACAGGAGAATCCCCTATGCTTGCTCCTCATTGATCCATAAAAAAGAGTCGAAGGACGATTGAATAAAATCGTTTTCCTTTCGACTCTCCATTTATATTAAAGTGATAATTCAGCTTCTAAGCCATAGTGATCACTGACATGGGCTTTGTTTTGACCATCAAAAATGACATGTAGACGCTGGATGTCCCATTCTGGACTTGCAAAGATGTAATCGATTCGCAATGGAACTTGATTGTCCGTCCAGCCATCGATTCCAGGGCCTACAGTATAAGTACCCTTGGTTTCTTTGGCTTCTATAAAGCTGTCTTGAAGTTTAAGGGAACTGGATAGAATCGTCTCATACCCTTCTTGACCAGCAGGATTATTGAAATCACCAGCTAGAATAAAGGGTTTGCCTACTTGGCTGAAGTAGTTCTCAATGCGTGGCCACTCAAATTGGAAACCTTTGTCCCACCAAGAAAGATGGACGCTGGCAACAGCAATTTCTTTGCCATCCACACTTGTATGGGCAACGGCCACTCGACGCGTATGATAGTCCGTTGGGTCATCCATATTGGATACCAAAATCTCATCCGCCTTCAAGGGTTGACGCGAAAGAACGGCCACACCCTCATTGAGGTGATCATAGCCAATATGGTTGTAGGCCCAAGTCCAATAATAGTGGAGTCCATGAGCAGCTAACTCTTCTACCAATACGCGAACAAAGTGATCTTTGTGAATGGCTACAGATGATGGCAAAGCTTGATAATACTCATCTGTTTCGACTGTTTCTGAGGCCATTTCTTGATTGACCTCTTGGAAACAGATCACATCATATTGTGCTTCTAAAATTTGCTCCTTGAGGGTCTCAAATTTTTGCTGGGCATTCTCTTCCATCCAACTATGGGAATTTAATGTTAAAAATTTCATCCCCTGATTTCTCCTTCTTTCCAAATCAAGAAACGGCAAGAGGCCGGGTACACTGCCCCAACCTCGTTTTCTTTGCCGACATCTCTTATAATTCTACTGTTGCAACAGGCGCATTTGCAGCCAATTTACCAGTATGTTCGACCTTAACTGATTTAATTGCATCTGCATTTGTGAAAACAACAATTGTTGAAGTTTCACGACCTGCTTCACGGATCGCATCAAGGTCTGCTTCTACCAAGAGGTCTCCAGCAGCAACTGTTTGACCTTCAGTAACTTTAACCTCGAATGGTTTTCCTTCAAGACTAACTGTATCTAGACCGATATGAACCAAGACTTCCAAACCATTATCTGTTACCAAACCAAGGGCATGTTTGGTTGGGAAGACGCTGGTCACTTTACCAGCAATTGGTGAAACGATGTGGCCATTTTCAGGCTCAACCGCAAATCCGTCACCCATCATTTTTTGTGAGAAGACTGGATCTTTCACATCTTCGATGTTAATCACTTTACCATCTGCAACGGAATGCACTTCATCCGTCACACCTTTAAAGGTTGCTTCAGCTTTTTGAACTGCTGTCATTTGGCTAGGAAGTGTTTCAGGAATGACTTCACCTGAATCAAGAACGTCTTGGATATCAGATTTTAATACGTCAGCTTTAGGTCCGTAGATTGCTTGGACACCTTGTCCTTTCATGACAAGACCCATAGCGCCTTCTGCTTTCCATTGTTCTTCAGTACCGACTTTTTCAGCATCTTTAACAGTTACACGAAGACGAGTCATACATGCATCAACATCTACGATATTCGCACGTCCACCAAGAAGGTTGATGATGTTAATCACTTGTGAGCTTGCTGAGCTTGTAGCAGCTCCAGCTGTTGAACCATCTCCTGAAGGGGCATCATCATTTTGTTCGTAGTTTCCATTACGTCCTGGAGTCGCATAATTGAATTTCTTAATCATGAAGTTGGCAATGAAGTACATGATAAAGGCAAAGAGGACTGTTACCCATACAAAGTTAAAGATATCTAGTGCCAAACCAGCGTTGATGGCCATTGGAGTACGTGTCAAGAATTCGATTGCACCGAATGAGTGAACACGAAGGTGAACCAAGTCAGCCATTGCAAAGGCAGCACCTTGAACAAAGGCGTAGATCAAGTACAATGGTGTTGCAATGAACATGAACATGTATTCAATTGGTTCTGTAACACCTGTCAAGAAGGTTGCAAGAGCAGTTGCAACAAGCATCCCTTTGTATTTTTCTTTTTTATCTGGGTCCACATTGCGGTAGATAGCCACCACAACCCCCATCAAGATACCAAATGATCCGATCATTTGACCAACTTTGAAACGAGCTGGTACGTATGCTTTAAGCAAGTGTTGATACTGACTAGGATCTGCTTTCTTCAAGTTAACAAGGTCTGTTACCCAAGCTAACCAAAGTGGATCTTGTCCAAATACTGTTGTTCCTTTGGCAGCACCTGTAAGTACTTGGTAGCTACCACCCAATTGAGTATAGTTGATTGGAATGGTCAACATGTGGTGAAGACCAAACGGCAAGAGAAGACGTTCCAAGGTACCGTACAAGAATGGTGCCAATACTGGGGCAGTGGATTGTGAGTTGGCGATCCAAACACCAAATCCATTAATTCCTGATTGAACTACTGGCCACAAGGCTGCCAAAACCAAGGCTGCAAGAGCTGAACGGACGATAACAACGAATGGTACAAAGCGTTTCCCATTGAAGAAAGAAAGGGCTTCTGGGAGTTTACGGTAGTTGTAGTATTTATTGAAGGCTGTTGCTCCAACAAAACCTGAGATAATCCCTACAAATACCCCCATATTCAGAGCTGGTGCTTCAAGAACACTGATAAAGTAGTCCGCAACTTTAATCGATCCACCTAAGATTGTGTGAACGGTAGCATCCTTATCAGCCAACATTGCAGATGTAACTCCAAACACTGCACCTGTAATACGGTTAATCAAGATGAAAGAGAGACCAGCCGCAAAGGCACCCCCAGCACGCTCTTTGGCCCAGCTACCACCGATAGCGAGCGCAAACAGGATGTGAAGGTTACCGATAACCGCCCAACCGATTTGTTCGAGAACCCCACCTGTAATAACAAGTGGAGATAAATTCGGGTTGATCATAGGGATTGATTTCCCGATTGAAATCATCAACCCAGCAGCTGGCATTACAGCGATAACGACCATCAAGGCCTTACCGAACTTTTGCCAGAATTCAAAGCTAAATAAACTTTTGAATGATCCTTTATTCATCATTCAACCTCCTTATATTGTTTAAGGCTTTTGTTTTTAAGAAAACGTTTGCGCTTAATTTGTTTCTAGTATACCACATTTTAAAAATTTGTAAAGCCTTACATTCATTTTTTTCTCTAAATTTTATCTTTTTTTATCTTTTTTTAGCCAAATCCTTTTTAAAACCCATCCTTTCCAAACGCAAACGTTTCCCTTGAGTCATAAAAATATTCGAACCCTCTAAGGGTTCGAATATTTTATTCTAATGTGTCTTGCATGGCATAGCCAATCCCACGAACGGTCTTAATATAGCTTTTTTGACCGGGTAGATCAATTTTCCCACGGAGATAACGGATATAGACGTCCACAATATTAGTCTCACCTGTACTCTCGTACTTCCAGACACTTTCCAACAACTGATCTCGTGTCATCACCCCTTTGCTTCCCATCAGAGTCGCCAGGAGGTCATATTCTCTGCGGGTCAAACTAATCATATCCTTCCCACGATAGACGGTATGGTGTTCCACATCAATGCGCAGATTGCGGTATGAGGTTGGAATTTTCATCTGGCTACAATGTTGGTCAATATAATCACGTCCTCTAAAAATCGCTGTGATCTTATCGACCAAATCGCTGATAATAAAGGGTTTAACCATATAGGAAACGGCAAAGCGCTGAATACTCTCTTTGTGCTCAGCAATTTTTTCGCGGCTATCCAAAACAATCAAAACAGAAGCTGGGCGAATCCGACTGATTTCCTCTGCGAATGTTTCACCAGACATATCTGACAAATCGTAATTAAACAAGATCAGATCATATTTGGTCGCAGCAATCAAAGCCAGACCCGCTTTTCCATCCTCGACCACATCAACTTGGTACCCTTCTTTTTGAAGTTCCAAATCAATGAAGCGAGCGATTTGCTTCTCATTTTCTACTAGTAGAACTCGTTTGACCATAGAGCAAGATTATTTTTCGTCGTACCAAGAATAGTGGAAGGTACCTTCTTTGTCTTTACGTTGGTAAGTGTGAGCACCAAAGTAGTCACGTTGTGCTTGGATCAAGTTTGCTGGAAGATCCTCTGAACGGTAGCTATCAAAGTAAGTGATGGCTGCTGAGAAGGTTGGTACGGGTACACCAGCTTGAACAGCAAGAGCTACGATATCCCGAACTGATTGTTGGTACTTAGCAGTAACATCTAAGAAGTACTCATCCAATAGAAGGTTAGCAAGATCTGCATCGCGGTTGTAAGCATCTGTGATCTTTTGCAAGAAACGAGAACGGATGATACATCCATCGCGCCAGATAGATGCGATGTCCGCAAATGGCAAGTTCCAGTTGTTTTCTTTAGAAGCAACACGCAATTGCGCAAAACCTTGTGCGTAAGAGATGATTTTTGAGAAGTAAAGGGCTTGACGAATTTTTTCGATCAACTCAGCCTTGTCTCCTTCAAATTTGAATGCAGCTGGTTTTGGAAGAACCTTGCTAGCGTGTACACGTTCTTCTTTGTAGGCAGAGATGTAACGGGCAAATACTGACTCAGTGATGAGTGACAATGGCACACCAAGGTCAAGCGCTGATTGGCTAGTCCATTTACCAGTTCCTTTGTTTCCTGCAGCGTCCAAGATGTAGTCTACGATTGGTCCATCTTGACCTTCGTCGTCTTTGCGTTTCAAGATATCAGCAGTGATTTCGATCAAGTAGCTGTCCAATTCACCCTTGTTCCATTCAGTGAAGATTTCAGCCATGTCTTCTGCAGAAAGACCAAGCAAGTGTTGCATGAGGTCATAGCTTTCTGCGATCAATTGCATATCCCCGTACTCGATACCGTTGTGGACCATTTTCACGTAGTGACCAGCTCCATCAGGACCGATGTAAGTCACACATGGTTTTCCATCTTCAGGCGCTTTTGCAGAGATTTCTTCAAGAACGTCAGCTACCAAGTCATACGCTTCTTTTTGTCCACCAGGCATGATTGAAGGACCTTCAAGGGCGCCTTTTTCCCCACCAGATACACCAGTACCAATAAAGTTGATCCCTGAATTCGCCAACTCTTCGTTACGACGGATAGTATCTTTATAGAAAGTGTTTCCTCCGTCGATCAAGATGTCACCTTTGTCCAAGTGTGGAAGAAGGGCTTGGATAGTTGCGTCTGTACCAGGTCCTGCTTGAACCATGAGCATGATACGACGTGGTTTTTCGATAGAGTTTACGAAGCTTTCGATATCATAGCTTGGCACAAAGTTTTTATCAGGATGGCAAGCAATCACATCTTCTGTTTTTTCTTTACTACGGTTAAAAATGGCAACTGTGTAGCCACGAGATTCGATATTAAGGGCAAGGTTACGACCCATTACGGCCATACCAACAACACCAAAGTTTGCTTTAGTCATGTGACACTCCTCTTTATAGTTTGCCTTTATTCTACCATTTTTCCTCCTCAAAAGAAAGCAGAAAATAGCTTCCCGCCTTCTCCAAGAGGGAGAAGATCATGCAAGTCATTTGATCTTAAAAACAAAAGTGCCCGAGAAACAGTTCTCAGACACTTCTTGATGAATGGCATTAATCTTCTTTAGAAGCTAACTCCTCTGCTTCAATGACCGGTTGTTCTCCTTCTTTGAGTTTATTGACCGTCATATTAACTCCAAGAGCTCCTGCTAGCAATTGACGAATATCAAATCCAGCTCCTTGAGAGACTTGGTCGATACTTTGCATAATATCGCCCACCATCTTAGAAGCATTGCCTTCCCCGTACATGGTGATCTTATCAACCTTGGTTAATGGTTCTGCGACAGCACGCGCAATTTCAGGCAACTTGTCAACGACCATTTCAGTAATGGCTGCTTCTTGCATTTTCTTCATTGCTTCGGCCTTTTGGTCTAAACCTTTGGCTTCGGCTTCCAGTTTCAAGCGAATGGCTTCAGCCTCGGCACGACCTTTAGCCTCAATAGCTTCGGCCTCTTGCAATTGGGCAAATTTCTCAGCTTCGGCTTGAGCTTTTCGAGCTTCGGCTTCTTTTTGTGTTTCGAAGAGTTCTGCTTCCGCCTTGCGTTGGCGTTCAATCAATTCTGCTTCTGCAGCTTGTTGACGCGCATATTTTTCAGCTTCAGCTTGTTTGCGGATGTTGGCATCCAATTCTTGCTCACGAACCTTAACTTCGCGCTCTTTGACTTCCGCTTCTTTTTCCTGTTTCATGATATTGGCTTCGGCTGCCACGCGCTCTTGTTCACGACGTTGCACTTCTGCCTCAATCCCTTTAGCGGCATCTGCTTTTGCTTGGGCAATATCTGCTTCTTGCTTGAGGGCTGCTTGTTTGAGTTTTAATTCGTTTTGTTTTTGCGCGATTTCAAGATCGGCAGCGACGCGTTTGTCGTTGGCCAATTTATCTTGTTCTGCTTCAACTTCCTTGCGTTCGCGTTCTGCTTTGGCTTTGGCAATCAAGGCATCTTTCTTAATGGTTTCAACATTTTCAATCCCGAGGTTATCGATGACTCCCCCTTCATCAGAGAAGGATTGAACCGTAAAGGCGATGACTTCTAGACCCATTTTAGCCAAGTCTGGCGCTACGTTGTCTTGCACTTTTGAGGCAAACTCTTGACGGTCATTGACCATCTTACGGAGTTCCATCTGACCGATCACTTCCCGCAGGTTTCCTTCCAAGACATCTTGGACAGAGTTGGAAATATCTGTCGTATTCCAGTTCAAGAAGTTTTCTGCAGCCCGGGCAATCATTTCATCGGTTGTACCAATTTTTAATTTAACAGCCGCATCGGCACGGACGTTAATGAAGTCCAATGTTGGGACTGCTTCTGACGTCCGAACATCTGTCGAGAATTGCTCAATATCAAGATAAGAGCGTTGTTCGACAAAGGGAATCATAAAGCCAGCTTTCCCACGCAAGTGACGTTGCTTCCGAAGACCGGTAATGACCACGACTTCGTTGGGTTTAGCGTTCACATAACCTTTAACAAGCAAAATCAAAATAATAACTGCGACTATTAGGCCGGTAATCAACCAACCTGGAATAAATAAAGTATCCATACTTTTTCTCCTTTTTAGAGGTCTCCCCTCTGTTGTTTATTAATCCTAGTATATCAAAAGAAGGCCTTTCCTCAAAGAAAAGACCTGTATTTATGTCTAAATTTATCAAATGCAATCTCTAGCTTATTCTTCGTCAAACAAGCCATTTAGACCGGCGAAAGGACTGTTTTCTTCTTTCTTAATCGCTTGAGCGGCTTGGTATTCTTCTTCGGATAGGATTTTCCAATCATTGCCTTCGATAAAACCTTGTCCAGCCTCTTCTTCTGGAGTGAGAACCTTGAGAGGAATATTGAGCAGAATATTATCCGCTACACTCTCACTCAGGTCAATCTTCCCACCTTCGATTGGAAGGATCAAGTCTTCCTCTAGGGCCTCGATATCTGCGTCAGACTGTACATCCTCCGCAAACACCTCTGTTACAGGATAGCTCTCTTGAAGCTCAACAGGCTCCATGCTTCGGCTAGATGCCAAAACGATGGTATAGCTCAACTGGTAATCCAAGACATAGAGGCCTGTATCATAGGCTACTCGTCCTGCCGCTGTCACATTCTTTAAATCAAGAATTTCTGGATTACGCTTTTGCAATTCCTTGAGCAAATCCAACTCTTGATCAAAAGCTAGTCCTTCAGGATTTTTACGGATTTCTTGTGTAAATAGGTTCATTCTTTTGTCCTCAAATCTTCTAGATACTACTAGTATATCATGAAGCTGCCCCTCAACCAAGAAGTCTCCTCAAAAATTTGTTATAATCATGAAAAAAGATACAGAAACTAGGCAATTGGTGTTGTACACAAGGTCCCACCATCTCTTGGACAAAAGAGAGTCACTTGCTAGGGCATTGTTAGATAGAGGAGAATTCATGAAAGATATCGGAGCAGTTTTTCGGCAAATACGTGAAAGTCGCCACATCTCTTTAGAGGAGGCTACGGGTGGCGAATTTTCACGCTCCATGCTATCTCGATTTGAAAGAGGGGAAAATGACCTGACCACGCAACGTTTTTTTCAGGCCCTTCAACAGATCAAAACCAGCCTCAGTGAGTTTTCCCATCTAGCTGGAATCGATCAGCACTCTTTTATTCCCAAATTGTTGAAAGAGCACTATGAAAACATGAGCTTGGAACACGACCAAGCCTTGTACCAAACTTACCAGCTAGCCTATCAGAAACATCAGAAAAAAGAAGACCTCTTAGCCAGCATTATTCTCAAAGTCCAAATGCTTGGCTTCTATCCTGAGGTGGAGCTCACCGCTAGCCAAGAGGAACTGGATTTCCTCCATGATTATCTCTTCTCTGTCACAATCTGGGGAAATTTTGAATTAAACCTGTTTTCTCTGACCTCTCCACTTTTCTCTAGTCGCCTCTATCGCCAATACACAGAGGAGTTGGTCCAAAGGGAGGATTTCAAGCTTCTCCTAGACTCTTCTCGTTCTGCCCTTAACTCTATTTTTCTTAATGGCTTCTTTCTCGCCATTAGTTCAAATGAATTTGAAGATGCATCTTTTTTTGATCACCTAATTAACGACCACTTTTACTCTGAGAACGAAGCCTACCTTCGGACGGTTTATCTCTACGCCAAAGGAGAATTTCTCTATCGAAAGGGAGAAAAAGAAATCGGTCTTGAAAAGATGGAACAGGCCATCCAGGTTCTCTCTATTCTGGATTGTAAGGACAGTGCCAACTACTACAAACAGGGCCTGCAAGAACTGATCAATAAATCCTAAAAACTCACAGATCTACTCTGTGAGTTTTTGTTGAAAATATGCAACATTAATTTTTTCTTGCTTTTTAGGTTTACAATAGGATCATCAAGTAAAGAAAGAAGGTTCTTCCCATGATGACCAAACTAAAAAACCACTTCCTCCGCTTTCTTCTCTCACATACCAGCGTTTATCTGAAGGATCAGGAACTTCTTCTCTCTGATGATGAGAAACTAGACCTCTTCAAACAGATCGTTCGATCTATCAAACAAGTCCTAGCAACTGATCACGTGAAGGAGGAAGGCTTATGAAACTCTTAGCTCGTAATAATATTTTTGCCTTACTCAGCCTTTCTCGCTTTTTAAATACCCTTGGTGCTGCCATCTACAATCTGGTCTTTGTGGTCTTTGCTGCCAGCATGCCTCAGCCTAGTCTGGCAGTTGGCATTGCTAACCTCATTGTATTTATTCCTAGCCTCTTTACCATTTTTGTTGGTATGAAGGCTGACCGCACGAAGAAAAAAGCTAACTGGTTGATCCGCATTGGCTATCTTCAAGCCATCCTCTTCATCCTTATTGCTCTCATGACCAAGATTCCGGGTTACCTAGCCTTTTCGATTGTTTGCTTTTTAAACATTGTTTCAGATTGTTTGAGCGATTATCGCGGAGGCTTGCAACTCCCTATCATGAAAAAGAACATCCCCGACGAGGATTTGATGGAGGCCTATTCCTTCAACCAATTACTTAGTATGGTCTGCTCGATTTCTGGACAAGCTCTAGGAGTTTGGCTACTAGCCATCAGCCATCAACATTTTGCTCTGGTCGCTTCGATCAATGCAGTGACTTTTCTCCTGTCTTCCACTTGTCTCCTGATGAGAAAAAAGCAGCTGACACATGATCCCGTCATTGAGCCCAAAAGCAAGAATTCTTTGCTACACGAATGCCAAGAGATGTACCAGAACGCTAAAAGTATTTTTGCAGATGAGGAGGTCCACCACTTTGGTAAGTTGCTCTTCTCATTGGTTCTCATCAATGCCTTAGGTGGATGCATCTCTGGTATCTACAATTTGCAACTGCTTCACTCTCCCTTCTTTCAGTTGAGCTTTAGCCAATCCCTCTTGATCCTAGAGGCTGTGACTATTTTAAGTATGGTCTGGGCTAGTCTGACACCCCATGACTATTTTTCCAAGCAATCTCTCCATCATATCCTCCTGTGGATCGCAGGTGGACTGACCATGCTTGGGCTTACAAACATCCTGATGCACTGGGACATTCTTTCCCTTCTACTCATCACTTTCCTTGGTTATCTTGTAGCAAAAATCAACCCAAAAGTTTCCAGCCTTTTAATGAGCAAATTACCCGCTGAAAAATTAGCTTCTACCTCTAGCTTTTTGGGACTGATGGTCAGCTTTGCCATGCCACTTGGGACAGCTCTCTTTTCTAGTCTAGCTATCTGGAGCCTTCCCCTAGCTTGGGGGATCTTTGCCATCCTTGGTTTCACTACCCTCCTCTTAACAACCAAATAAAAAATCCACCGTTTGGTGGATTTTTTTACATTTTTCTTAGGCGAGCCACCCGCTCAGCAATGGGTGGGTGGGTATAAAAGAGTTTTTGCAAACCGGATTCTTTTTTTGGATCGTTGATAAAAAGAGCACTGCTCGCATCATCGACATGTCGTTGCATTGGTTCGCTATTGTCTAGCTTTAACAAAGCATTGATCATCCCTTGAGGATTCCGCGTCAATTCAACACTTGAAGCGTCTGCTAGGAACTCCCGTTGACGAGAAATGGCTAACTGGACCAAGGTCGCTGCTAATGGCGCTAAAACGATGGCAAGGAGGGAAAGGATCAACATAACAATCTCCAAACCACCGCTACCTTCTCGATCATCGTCCCGGCTACGGCCACCGCCCCACCACATCATCCGGCCACCAATGCTAGAAAGCATGGTGATGGCACTGGCAAGGGCAACCGCAATCGTAGAGATGCGAATATCGTAATTGCGAATGTGGCTGACTTCGTGTCCGATGACTCCCTCCAATTCCTCACGGTTCATCACAGCTAGAAGACCTGTCGTTGCTGCAACAGCAGCATTTTGAGGATTAGACCCTGTCGCAAATGCATTCATCGAAGGATCATCCACAATATAGACCCGAGGCATGGGGATCTGAGCTACCATAGCCATATCTTGGACAATATGGTAGAGCTGAGGGGCTTGCTCTTCCGTTACCTCACGCGCCCCATTCATCCGCATGACAACTTCGGTGGATTGAAAAATCATGCTAAAGGCATAGATACCCCCAATAATCAAAGATAGGATGACGCCCCCAAGGGAGGAGCCTAACCAGAGGTAACCAACGGCTGCTCCGATAAGAGCTAAGAGTATGAAAAAAGCAATAAGGAGAATCCAGGTTCTCCTTTTATTGCTTGCAATTTGGTCAAAAAGCATATTAGTCTCCTAATCCGCTAAAGTCCACCTTTGGTACAGCTTTTTCTTCTTCAGGCACTTGAAGAAATTCAGCTTGTCTGAAGCCAAACATTCCAGCAATTACGTTTGTTGGGAAAGTTTCCAATTTCACATTGTAATTGCTTGTGACACTGTTGTACAATTGACGGGCATAAGAAATTTTGTTTTCTGTATTGGTCAATTCTTCTTGCAATTGCATGAAGTTGGTGTTAGCCTTCAAGTCTGGGTAGTTTTCAGCAACCGCAAAAATGCCTGCCACTTGACGTGAAAGAGCATCACTGGCTGCCATCGCTTCTGCAGGTGAAGTAGCTTGAGCCACTTGTTGGCGAAGTTGAGTCACTTTTGCTAGTGTATCTCCTTCGTACTTGGCATAGCCTTTAACGGTTTCGATCAAGTTTGGAATCAAGTCATTTCGACGTTTCAATTGCACATCAATTTGACTCCAAGCTTCGCGAGTCTGCATGCGGCTTTTCACCAAACCGTTGTAAACTCCTACTACAATCAACACAAGGACCACAATGATCCCAAGAATAATCCAAATCATTTTATTGAATTCCTTTCATTTCTTTCTACCAGTATATCAAATTTCCCTTATTTTGTGGTAAAATAAAAGCATGAAACCAGAAGAATTTTATGTCCGTTTAGCCGACCTCGGCTTTCCATTAACTGATCGTCAAAAAGAGCAATACGAACGGTATTTTGAGCTCCTCGTGGAATGGAATGAAAAGATTAATCTCACCGCCATCACCGAAAAAGACGAAGTCTATCTCAAGCATTTTTATGATTCGATCGCACCCATTTTACAGGGCCTGATCGAAAACCAACCCATCCGTCTCCTGGATATCGGAGCTGGCGCTGGCTTTCCCAGCCTACCCATGAAGATCCTTTTCCCTGAGCTGGATGTGACCATCATTGATTCCCTTAATAAGCGGATCAATTTTCTCCACTTGCTGGCTGAAGAGTTGGGCTTAAATGGGGTTCATTTCTACCATGGACGAGCTGAAGACTTTGCACAAGACAAGGCCTTTCGTGCCCAATTTGATATCGTAACTGCCCGCGCTGTTGCCCGCATGCAGGTCCTCTCTGAACTGACCATCCCTTACCTGAAAGTAGGAGGACGGCTTCTTGCTCTCAAGGCCAGCAATGCTCCAGAAGAGTTGGAAGAAGCCAAAAATGCCCTCAACCTGCTATTTAGCAAGGTTGAAGACAATCTACAGTATGAATTGCCAAACGGGGATCCACGCTATATCACTCTTGTAGAAAAGAAAAAAGAAACCCCCAATAAATACCCAAGAAAAGCAGGCATGCCCAATAAGCGGCCATTGTAGTAAGATACAAAGGGCTAAGCGGATAAAGTCAAATAAGAGGCTGGGACAAAAGTCCTAGCCTCTCAATTGTTTTTGGATTGTCGAGCAAGACGCAGTGGTTGAGTGGGCTCTACTACGCTGATTTCATCAGCTTTTACAGCTCTACTCAACTGTGCGGAGGTGGGACGACGAAATCGAATTCTAACGAATTACCGATTTCTGTCCCACTCTCTTTTTTATTTTTGTTTCAATTCTGTTCGCAGGGCTTCTTGTTGCTCTTTTGTCAGATGAACGCCCTTACTTGCAACAATCTGGCTAGAGACTTTGTTAGCAAATCTTAAGGCTTGCGTCATATCTAAACCTTCTAAACGAGCGGATATAAAGGCTCCCACATGGCTATCTCCAGCACCTACTGTATCGACAACTTCTGTTGGAAAACCGTCTGCTTCATACCAGTTGCCATCATAGGCAACCGCTCCGTTTTCACCCAAGGTGACAATGACTAATTGTCCCGTTCTCTGATACAAGTGTTCGATGGCTGGCTGGATCTCTCTACACCCTGAAAAAGCCAGTGCTTCAGCCTCATTAACATGGAGAATTGGATGCAGATCATAAATTGCTTCCAGTCGATCCTTTGGAATCAAGAGTCCGCGTGGCCCAGGTGCGAAAATCACCTGGCCTTCTAGTTGCGAAACAGACTGGACCAATGCAAGACCGGTTGGCTCCTCGACTTCAAGGCCACACAAGTAAATGTAATCAAACGGATCCGTCTCGATCTCTTTTAGCCACTCTGCTTGGAAGCTATACTCCACTCCGTGGTCCGATAAGAAGGTCCTTTCACCATCAGACTCTACAAAGCAATAACAGCAACCATTGGCCCCTTCTAATGAGATGCTAGAGGAAATCCCTAATTGGTTCAATTCTCTCCGAATAAAATCACCATATATCCCAGAACCGACTGGCGAGACAAACTGGTAGGGTTGCGACAAAAAATGAAGAATATTGACGACATTAAAGGCACAACCTCCCACAGACCATTGCTGGTGATCAATATGGGCATCTCCTTCACGACTTGGCAAACGATCCAAGTAAATCATCACATCACAAACTGTAGAACCAATAATTAAGGCAGCTGTCATCTTTTTCTCCTTACTTTGCCTTCTATTATACCAGAGGAAAGATAAAAAACAACCAACCCCTTGTGGAGTGGTTGCTTCTCTTCTTAATCACGATAAACGGGTTGAGGACCAAATGTTTGGGAAACCGGCATGATTTCAATCCGATTGACATTGACATGCTTGGGCTGTTGGATCAACCAAGCTACAGTGTTGGCAATGTCTTCCGGCTGAATGGCATGGGCATCTCGATAGAGGGCTTCTACCCGTTTTTCGTCTCCTTTAAAGCGAACAGAAGAGAACTCTGTCCCTTCGCAAAGACCGGGTTCAATATTGCTGACACGAATCTTCTTGCCAGCTAGATCCGCCCGAAGATTGAGGGAGAATTGCTTGACAAAAGCCTTGGATGCCCCGTAAACGTTGGCCCCTGGATAAGGCACAGTTCCTGCTGTAGAGCCCAAATTGATAATATAGCCATCATTTCGTTCCACCATCTGGGGCAAGATTTTCCTTGTCAGATAGGTCAAGCCGACAATATTGGTCTGAATCATGGTCAGCCAGTCTGCGACCTCTGCTTCATAAGCTGGGGCGAGGCCTAGGGCCAAGCCAGCATTATTGACCAAAACATCCACTTTCTCCCAAGCTTTTGGCAAACTGGCAAGTGCATGATCTACCTGAGAAAGATCCGTCACATCCATTTGCAGGGGATAAAAGGCTTCTCCCAACTCTTCTTGAAGGGCCTGTAATTTATCGATGCGTCTAGCTGACCCGATCACACGGTATCCATCTGCTACTAAACGACGGCAAATCGCTTGACCAAAACCAGCTGAAGCTCCTGTTACTAAAATCGTTTCTGACATGTCATTACCTCCATGGATTGTAAAAACGTCCTTGATTGACAAAGATCAGGACAATACTCAAAACCAGAACAGCCAAGGCTGATAGAATCATCCCATAATCTTTCATTTCCATGGCTTGATGAGAATACCAGGTCCGCTTTTTATTTTTACCAAAGCGACGTAATTCCATAGCCGTAGAAATGCTGTCAATCCGCTCAAGTGAGCTAAAGATTAAGGGAGAGATGATTTGCAAATTGCCTTTGATCCGCTTGATCAGCTTGGCCTTTTTGGACAATTCCACCCCTCTGGCTTCCTGAGACAATTTAATCGTTTGATATTCTTCTTGTACATCAGGAATGTAACGCAGAGTCAAGCTGACAGAATAGGCAATCTTGTAGGATACGCCAATTTGGTTGAGGCTTGAAGCAAACTGACTAGGATGGGTCGTCATCAAAAAAATCAAGGCTAGAGGTATGGTACAGACATACTTAAGAGCTAGATTAAAAAGATAAAAGAGTTCCTGCGAGGTGATACTATAGGAGCCCCACCCCTTCATCAGTACCGTCTTTGCCCCGTAGATCTCTACACCATACTGGGGGGCAAAGAGATAGACCATGACAACATTTAACAGTGCAAAAACAAGAGCAAATGCAAGTACAAATGAAATATCCCGAAATCGAATACGAGCTGTAGAGAATAACAGTAAGGCGCCCACACCAATTCCTAGAAGGAGCCGGGTATCATAACTCAACATGGCCGCAAGAGATGCAAAAAGAAGAAAGAGTAACTTACTCGCACCTGAAAGGCGATGAAGAAAACTCGTCCCCTCATGGTAGCCGACTAATCGATGATTCATGACCTGCTCCTTTCTGTTGCATATAAAACTGCGTTAGCGCCAAGGGATCCATTCCTAATCGATTGGCTAAGGCAAAAATCGAAGTCTCTTTGAGATTAGCCTCTTGTAAAATATCCGGATGAGTGAACAGCTCTGCAGGTGGGAGATCTGCTAGAATTTGTCCGTCTGATACTACAAGGGCACGATCAGAATAATCCAACATCAGCTGCATATCATGGGTAATCATGACAATGGTATGGCCTTTTTCTTGCAAGCTATCTAGAAATTCCATGATTTCAGTGTAATTGCGTTGGTCCTGACCTGCTGTCGGCTCGTCCAAGACCAAAATTTCTGGTCCTAAAACTAGTATAGAGGCGATGGTCACCCGTTTCTTTTGCCCATATGAGAGAGCAGAAATCGGCCATTTACGAAACTCATAAAGACCACAAGTTTTCAGTGCTTGATAGACACGCTCCTTAATATCTTCTTCCGATATCCCCCGCAAGCGCAAACCTAGAGCGACTTCATCAAAAATCATATTGCTCGAAATCATTTGATTGGGGTTTTGCAGGACATAGCCGACTCGCTCTGCCCGTTCCTTGACACTCTCTTGCTTGATATCTTCACCTCTAGAGGTGTATTGCCCTTCTGTAGTAATGAATCCACAGATGGCTTTCGCAAGAGTTGATTTCCCTGCCCCATTCTTCCCGACAATCGCTAAGCGCTGCCCCTTAGGTATACTGAGGGATATATTTTTTAAGATCGGATGATTTTCTTGATAGGCAAAGGAAATCTGCTCCAACTTCAATAGTTCTTCTGCTTCCCCAGTTTTTGTAAAGGTCGCTTCTGGAATGGAACGATTCACACCAGTAAGCTCGATATCTTCTAGACGATCTAGATGCTCCAATTGATCGATATCCTGCCCTAGCTGGCGAAGAGTTGTTAAATAGAGGGGTTCTCGAATCCCATTTTCAGCCAGCAGTGTCGTCCTCAACAACTCATCTGGGCTCCCATTAAAGAGAACTTGACCTTGATTGATCAAGATAACCCGATCGACAGGACGGTAGAGTACATCCTCTAAACGGTGTTCGATAATAATGGTGGTCGTCCCCTGTTCTTCATGAATCTGATCGATCAGATCAATAATATCCTGACCCGACTTGGGATCTAGATTAGCCAGTGGTTCATCAAAAAGGAGGATCGGACTTTCGTCAATCAGAACACCTGCTAAGCTCACTCGCTGTTTTTGCCCACCGGACAAATCTTGTGGCCGATGATCCAAGAGCTTCATCAAATCCAAGCGTTCTGCCCAACTCTGCACACGCTCTTTCATCGTTCCCAGATCTACCATGTCATTTTCAAGAGCAAAAGCCAAGTCTTCTGCGACACTCAAACCAATAAATTGGCCATCTGTATCTTGCAAAACCGTACTAACCAAGTGAGATTTCTCATAAATACTGAGATCAAAGGCTTCTTTCCCCTGAATGAGGAATTGCCCACTACTGGTTCCCTTATAGATATTAGGGATAATCCCATTTAAGCACTGGCCAATGGTTGACTTACCAGAACCAGACGGCCCAACAATCAGAACCTTTTCCCCCTTATAAATGGTTAAGTTGAGATTTTTCAAGGTTGGTTCAGACTGTGCCTTGTATTGGAAGGAAAAATCCTTCAGTTCAATCATTGCTTCTTTCATTTAGTTTGCCTTTTCCCAAAAGAGCGCAAATTGGATGGCTAACTCTGCGATTCGATCCTTGCTATCTAAATCCTCATGACTAGATAAGGTTCGGATATCCCATTTTTCTTCCGAGAGGTGGTCAGCTGCGTAGAAGAAATGGCAGAGCTCAAAGCCCCTATAAGCTGCTAGGGCTGCCACTGCCGAACATTCCATATCCACACAGATGGCTCCCGCTTCCTTTCGTCGCTTCATCTTGTCGATGGTTTCCCGGTAGGGTGCATCTGTCGTCCACACTTTTCCTGACTGATAGGAAACCTTATGACTGTCCAGAAAGGCTTGGAAGAGAGGGAGGGGTTTCTTGTTTACTTCCACTTCATCACTAGCCGGAAGATAGTGGTAACTAGTCCCCTCGTCGCGAAGAGCAGCTGTTGGAATGATAATGGAGGTTGCTTCGATATCACGGTCTAAAACCCCACATGTTCCAAAGAGCACCAGTTTTTCCATCCCAAATTGAATCAAATCCTCTATAATCCCCACACAGGAAGCAGCCCCAACTGGTGCATTAAAGGCACCAATCTGTTGGTCTCCAATAGTGATCCCATAGACCAGGACTTCAAAATTGGCCATGGAGGTTCTTGCAATGACCTCATGGTCATAATTCTCAAGGAGGCGCGCAAAAGTTACTCTTGAAAAGCAAGAGATGACTACTTTGGGAAATCCTTCAATTGGTTGGTGTAAGTCTTGTGGATTGATAATCGCCTGTCGATTGGCATCAAATTCTTCTAACAGCATTTCGTGCACCTCTTTCATTCTACTTCTAGGCCCCTATTATACCATAATTAGCCTAGTCATCGGTTTTTGATCAAAGAAAGAGCATAAAAAAAGAACTGCTCCCAGACGTTAGATTTTTCGGATCAAACGTTGGAAGGACAGTTCCCTACGATATTGTTACTTGTTTTCCAACTGCGCTAATTCTAGCAAGCGCTCTTTGGACAATTTTTTGATTTCAATTTGACTAGCATCTAGCAGCTGGTATTCATCTGGCTCTAGCGCTTCTATAAGGTTCTTCAGAGCAAGAGACCCAATTGGATGGTAATTTTCTGGCTTATCCGGATCTCCATCTATCGCTACCAATAGCACCCGCCAATCAATGATACCTGCTAAGCCCACAATTTCTACATATTCTGCAGGAACATGTGGCACGCTTGGCAAGACCGTATCCGTATCTTCTGTCAAGCTATAGCTGGCTAAGAAGGCTCCTGTCTCCTCCTGTTGATAAAAACGGACTTGACTGAAATATGCTGCACTATATTGAATCTTCTTGATAAAGGCAGAGTAGGCTTCTAGTGGATGGACATGGTTCAAGACTTCCTGCACTGTATCCCGATCCAAATAGACTGGATGAGCGAAGCCTTGTACTTCAAACTCTTTTAGATCTTTTTCCTTGGTCACATTACCCAGCGTTTCTAGGATAACGACTTCATAATCAAAATGGAAAATAGAATCTGGAGTATAGCTCACGCCGTCGCTGGCCACAATCTCCGTTCCTAATACTTCTCCTAGGCGACTAAGCCATCGAAGGGCCAACTGCCAATCTTCTTCTATCGCAAAAGAGGGCACCTGAATCTGATAAGACTCTTCCTCATCAAAATAGCGTAACTGCAGAGGAAGACCGCTCTTACCAAATACGATACAGTTCAAGCCTTCAAAATCATTTAAGGGACGATGAAGGGTAGCAGGATCATAGTTGTAGGTTGTCAACCCTTCTACCAATTTAAGAACTTCCTGTGCTGCGAGTACTTTCTGATAGCCAAATAAGCTCTTTTTATTTTTGATTGAAAACACGATACTCATTTGTTTTCTCCTTTGTGAAATCGCTTACCTAAAGTATAGCACAATTTTCAATCAATTTCCATATAAAAACAGCCTGAGCTTTCAGACTGTTTGTTTCCATTATGCAGGTGCTCCATCAAGCGTTTCACCGATAAGGGCTAAACGCTCACGAACTTCTGCTTGTGACAAGTTGTGTTCTTCTACATAGCGATTGCGAGGGTGAACTCGGCACTCATGTGAGCAACCACGGAGGTACTTGTCTTCATTTTCTTCTGAAGTCAAGATCCGACGGTTACAGAAAGGATTTCCACAGTTGACATAACGTTCACATGGTGTTCCATCAAACCAGTCTTTTCCGACAACACTTGGATCAACATGGTTGACGTCGACTGCAATCCGCTCGTCAAAGACGTACATTTTCCCATCCCACAGTTCGCCTTGAACTTCTGGATCTTTCCCGTAGGTTGCAATTCCGCCATGCAATTGACCAACATCTTTGTAGCCCTCACGCACCATCCAGCCTGAGAATTTCTCACAGCGGACTCCACCAGTACAGTAGACGACAACGCGTTTGTCCATGAATTTTTCCTTGTTATCACGGACCCATTGTGGCAATTCACGGAAATTGCGGATGTCAGGACGAATAGCGCCACGGAAGTGTCCAAGGTCGTACTCGTAGTCGTTTCGAGTATCAAGAACAACGGTATCCTCGTCGAGAAGAGCTTCTTTAAACTCTTTTGGAGACAAGTAAGCACCTGTCGTTTCAAGAGGATTGATGTCATTATCGAAATTATCATCCTCTAAACCAAGGTGGACAATCTCTTTCTTATAACGTACAAACATCTTCTTGAAAGCTTGCTCTTCTTCCTCGTCAATTTTGAACCAGAGGTCTTCCATACCTGGAAGGCTGTGAACGTAGTCCATGTATTTTTGTGTTGTTTCGTAGTCACCAGAAACAGTTCCATTGATTCCTTCGTCAGCGACTAGGATACGTCCTTTGAGGCCGATTGATTTACAGAAGGCCAAGTGGTCGGCTGCAAATTGTTCTGCATTTTCAATGGGGGTATAGAGGTAGTAGAGTAATACGCGAATAGGTTTTGCCATAATATTCTCTTTTCTAAGATTAAATTATCAGAATTTTTCATTCAACTATACCAGTATACTCTCCCAAGAAAACGAATGCAATTTATTTGACTGAAAAATAAAAGCCTGGGGTTCCAGACTTTTTTACGACGAAAATAATGTTCCAACTAACTACTCTTCTTTTTCCAACTGATCCAGATAGGCTTCATAGCGTTTTTTCTCAACTTTTGCAAGGAGCATTACAAGGGTATTCATCCCCCATACAATCGGAAGATTCAGGAGAAATGTGATAGGAAGCACCAGCAAAAATTTTGAATGGAAGGGATTGGACTGATAGACAACCTGGTTTAATTGAAAATTTTGAGCCCAGATGAACAAGGAAAGAATAGAGGTTACTACTACAATTCCCATCACATTTAGATAGCTATAATTGATAAATCTCACACCCAATCGTTGACAACGAACCGAATAATAAAATCCTGAGGCGATGAGTAAGGCTACCACCATGATTGGACTTAACCCCACCTTAGACGTAAAAATGGATCCCACACTAAAAACAGTTAAGGCAAGGAACAGAAAACCAGCCGTCTCCGCACCAGCCTTATTAGCTAAGCCTTCTTCTCGTTCATCTATGATTTGTTTGTTCAGCAATTGTAATCTCATCTCTTCCTCCTTATTCTTCATCCTCTATCTCTGCCTCAATCTTCTCTTGTTTTTTCCGATTGATAAAAGCAAGTGGTTTTTCAAGCAGATCTGTCAGGAGGGCAAAGACGAGAATTTCTAATAAAATTTTGACCAGATACTTGGGACTCAAGATAAAGATCATTGCTTCTCTCTTTCCAATCACATCCATAGCTGTCACAAGCACAGCAAAGAATAGACCTGACCCAAGGCGACTCAACCAGCTATCTTTTTCTAACATATCTCGGATATCAATCCCTGAACTGATCCTTCTCACAAAGGCATAGGCTCCCATGGCAATCAGAAGGAACATCTCAGGGAGATAAGCGACTAGGTCTAAGTCCAGGATACTGGATTTCACAAAGGCAGATAGGGCAATAAAGCAGGTCATACCAAGGACAAGTTCTCCTGCGATTTTTCCATCAAGTAGCATGGTCCGTTCATCTTTTACAATTGGTTCTTTCTTTTGTTTCATATTCTTCCTCTTTCTATTATTAAAACTGTTACTCCCAGAACAGTTGATCCAGCGTCTTATCCAAGGCCTTACAAATGGCAAGGCAGAGACTGAGGGTTGGGTTATACTTTCCCGCCTCAATCAGACCGATGGTCTGGCGCGTCACTCCAATGGCATCTGCAAGATCCCCCTGGGTCATATCATGCTCGACCCGGGCCATTTTTAATTTGAGATTTTTCGCCACAGGCTTTTCCTTTCTTGTTTTTATAGCTTTATTATACACTATATTTTCTATTTTGCAATATATATCTTGCATTTTGTAAAAAATATTTTTGATAAAACAAAAAAGCGGCTGGGACAAAAGTCCTAGCCTCTCAATTATTTTTGGATTGTCGAGCAAGACGCAGTGGTTGAGTGGGCTCTACTACGCTGATTTCATCAGCTTTTACAGCCCTACTCAACTGTGCGGAGGTGGGACGACGAAATCGAATTCTAACGAATTACCGCTTTCTGTTTCACTCTCTTATCTTCTGTACATTTAATCTTTGGTCAAACTTCCATCTTTTGTTTGAGTCCGTGCATAAGCAATCAAGAGAAGAGAACCTGCAACAGCTACTGTTAATGCATTAAATGAACCCGCAACAACACCTTGTAGGAAGACTTTATTGGCACTTTCCTTGTAGATCAAGACATCTCCAACCGGAGCAATCAAGCCCCAGATCACAAGGTTGGATACGATTTGAACGACGTTAAAGACAATTAATTCTTTCTTTGTCACTTCCCCTTTGAATTCACCGATTTGTTTGCGGAAGAAACCAACAAAGAGTCCAAACAAACCACTTGAAATGATCCAAGTCCACCAAAGACCACCTGACATAGCATCCTTAATGGCATGACCAATCAAGCCGATTAAGAAACCGACAATCGGACCAAAAACTACACTAAAGAGAGCTTGAAGGGCATATTGCAACTGAATGCTCGTATTCGGTGCAGGTGCAGGGATTTGCAACATAGCAATTACGACAAAGAGGGCTGCTCCAACCCCAATAGCTACAACATCTTTAATTGAAAATAATGATTTCTGTTTCATTATGATATCTCCTATTAATTTTCCATTTTTCTAATCTCGATATGCCAAGAAGCCCCAACTCCTACATTATAGGCCTTGGCAAAGGATCCCTGGTTGATGGCAAGACCAACACGATAAAGGGAATTGATATAAAGGATTGGCTGTCCAATTCGCACATCGGCGAAAGACTTACCGTAGGTTACTTGGTTTTGGTAAACCAGCATGTCATTGTTATAGATGGTTACTTCAAAACGTTCCCCAAATTCAGGTGACAAATGATTGAACTCTTCCCGAGTAATGGAAGTCCAAAGAGAACCAAAGCGCACATCTAAAATGTCAACCGCACCTTTAACAAGATTGTCCTCAAGAACCGTCTCAACCACTGGGATTTCCACAATATGTTCGCCACTGAGTTCTGGTCCGACGTCTTCAAAACTAATATGGCCACTGGCCAACTTAGCTCCTGTATAGGCGTAGACATCACGGCCATGGAAGGTATAAGAAAACTCTGTATTGGCTCGACGATTCTTCACCTCTGAAATCTCACGGATAGCAACAATCCCTACATGTTTCTTGATAAAAGAGAGAGTGCCATTATCCGGAGTGACAATGTATTGATTTTTCGCCGTTTTAGCTACCACACTCTTTCGTTTAGAACCAACACCAGGATCGACCACCGAAACAAAGGTCGTCCCTTCTGGCCAGTAATCTACTGTCTGAAAGAGACGGTAACTCCCTTCAAAGATATTGTAGGGGGTAATATCATGAGTTAAGTGGTGAATTTTAAGGGTTGGCGATTCTTCTAAAGCAACCCCAATCATAGCGGATACTGCTCCATCCACCAAACCAAAGTCTGACTGAAGAACTAGTAAATTATTGTGCATCTTTATCTCCTTTTTTGTCCAATAATGGAAGAAGGAAGTTCGATAGTCCCCATCCTAATCCAGCACCCAATATGACCGTGAGGACAAACCAAGTGATGGTCGCTAGATCTGGTGATACCATCACCCGATTGACATAGTCTATCGATTTACCACGATCCAGTAACGACATGCGGTAACTGGCTGGATAGAACCACATCATAAGAATGGGCCCTGTCGTCGCAAAGGCAAAAATGACAAAAGACAAGGCATTTCGTAAATTCGAGCGAAAACGACCACTTGAGGCGACCATTTCCGCAAAACTTCCGGCGATCAAGGCTGGAATAAAGGCCCCTGCACCATGACGCGAAAAGAGGAAGAAGGATCCGATCACGCAGCCAACTATAAAGATAGATCCAACTCCTTTTATTTTTTCTAGATAATAGCGGTAGATCATCCCGCCAAACAAGGCTGAAAAGGCAGGAGCATAAAACATATTTCCTTGATGATCGACCAGATTTCCAACTAAGACCCCCAGTCCAATCGCAAGAAAATAGAGGAAGACGAAGGCTCCAACTTGTTTCACTTGATTCACATTTATTCTATTCATTGGATACTGATCCTAACGGTGGCTAATTTTCTTCGAAAGGAAGTCCCCGATAAATTGGACCAGAACGATCAAAATCAGGATCAATAGGGTCGCCACAAAGATGACATCATTGTTAAACATGTTTTTCCCGTAGTTGATGGCTAAGGTTCCTAATCCTCCAGCACCAACGGCACCCGCCATGGCGGTTTCTCCAATCAAGGAAATGATGGTCACTGTTGTTACACGGATCAAATCAGGAAGCCCTTCACGAAGGTAGACACCAACAATATCCCAGAAGGTTGCCCCACTGGCTTGTGCTGCTTCAATCACGCCTCCATCCAACTCGGACAAGACTACTTGGACTTGGCGGGCAAAGAATGGAAAGACTGCCAAGGATAGCGGAACAAGAGCTGCTGTAGGACCGATGGTATTTTTCAAGAGCAAGTAGGTCAAAGGATTAATAAAGGCCAACAAGATAATGAAAGGAATGGCGCGGAACAAGGAAGTAATCTTATCCAAAATTTGGAAAACGATTCTATTTTCGATGACACCACCTGGACGGGTCAAGACTAACAAAAGTCCTGTCACCAAACCTAGAAATCCACCAATAATGAAGGAAATAACGGTCATGTAAAGAGTCAAATAAATAGCGGTGCCCCATCCATACTGGCCAGACCACCCTAATTTATAGACATTTGGTAAATATGTTTGAATTAACTGGATCATACTTTTCTCCCATCTTTCACAATAGTCACGGAAACTCCTGCGTTTTCTAACTCAGCTTTGGCCGTTTCCAGATTTTGATTTTCACCTGATAAGATGACCACCAATTCTCCAACAGGCGTGTTATCAAGGATCTCGATGTTCCCAAATAAAATGTTGGCAGATACTTGGTACTGCTTGTAAATATCATTGATGATGGCTGTATCTGTCACAGAACCTGCATACTTGAGATGTGCCAAAATCGAATCATCAGGCAAGTTCTTCACAATCGCTTGTTGATTGATTTTCACCATGGCTTCATCGATTCCTGTTGCAACTGTGATAAAGTCTTGCGTCAAAGCATTTTTCGGATTCGAGAAGATATCTAACACAGACCCTTCTTCAATCAGTTCGCCATTTTGCATGACAGCTACCCGGTTGGCAATATCTTTGACGATTTGCATCTCATGGGTGATCAAGACAATGGTTAAACCAAGTTTTTTGTTCAATTCTTGCAACAAAGCTAGAATTTGTTTGGTCGTCTTTGGATCCAAGGCTGAAGTTGACTCATCTGAGATCAAAATCTTTGGATCGTTGGCAAGGGCACGCGCAATCGCTACCCGCTGCTTTTGACCACCAGACAATTGTGCTGGATAATTCTCTGCACGGTCAGATAGACCAACCAGTTCCAACAATTTCGCCACTTTCTCATTCTTTTGTTCTTTGTTTAATTTAGAATGTTTAAGAGCAAAGGCTACATTTTCTGCGACAGTCATTTGAGCCATCAAGTTGAAGTGTTGGAAAATCATTCCGATATCCCGACGTTTCTCCCGAAGGGTAGCCGGTTTTAAGGTCACCTGATCTTGATAAATCACATCACCATCAACAGTGATGGTTCCGGCACTAGGCACTTGCAAGAGATTGATCACCCGAACCAAGGTCGATTTCCCAGCTCCGGAATACCCTACAATCCCATAGATATCGCCTTCATTAATATGAATAGTCACATCTTTGACGGCTTGGATCTGACGTTTCTTTTGCTGGAAGGTCACATCAATGTGGTCCAGCTGAATCATTGCTTTACTCATAACTTGCTATTAACTCCTTTATCAATTCAATATGGGTATAATAATCGGCGATTTTCACATTTTCGTCGCCCCCATGATCACGGCTATTGGCATTGCCAATTCCAAAGGCTGCCATCGGTACCTGTAAAGCCTCAAATACCGTATGCATGGGCCCTGTCCCCGCTGTTGTTGGAAGAATAGAAACTCCTTCTCTATAGAAATCTTTGGCCAACCGAATGACATTTAAAATCGATGGGGCACTCATATCACTTCGGTAACTCATTTCACCGAGAGTATAGACCAATTCGACCTGATCATAGCCATTTTTCTTCAATTGCTGCTTGATCTTTTCTAAGACATCCTTGGGATCCAGTCCAGGAACCAAACGCACCTCCATCTTGGCACGTGCCTCTGCCGGAAGAATCGTTTTAACACCTTGTCCTTGGTAACCAGAGCCAAAACCTTCAATATTCAGGGCTGGTTCAAAATAGAAACGGCGTAGGAATTCTTTTCGGTCTTCCTTCAAGATTGGAAGGCTTAGACCATAGGTTTCCGCTACATCTTCTGGTCCTTTGTTGGCATATTGCTCGATCAAAGCTAGCTCGCGTTCATTGGGTTCTTGGATCTGATCGTAAATCCCATCCACCAAGATTCGGCCTTCTTTGTCACGAAGACTGGCGATAGCATTTAACAAATACCAAGAAGCAGAGTCCACCACGCCACCATAGCTGGAATGGATATCCACTTCTGCACTCTTCACCACCATATCAAAAGTGACGATCCCCTTGCTACCACCGGAAATTTCCAACTGCCCCTGATTATTTCGGGTACCTTGTTCCCAGACTAAGAGGTCTGCCCCACGCAAGTGTTTCTTGTGTTTGGCCAAATATTTATCCAAGTCCGTCGATGCAGACTCCTCTGCCCCTTCGATAATAAAGGTGATATTGACTGGCAAATCGCCACTTTCACGAATGTATTTTCGAAGAGCTGTGAGACGAGCTGTGATATGCCCCTTGTCATCATCAACCCCTCGACCGTACATGGTTCCATAATGAACTGATAAGGTGAAGGGATCTCCCGTCCAAGGTTGGTCTCCATCAGCTGGTACCGTATCATAGTGGTTATAAAAAATGATGGTTTTGGCTTCAGGATTTGGCGAGAAAAATTTGGCAATCACAAAAGGTGCTGTATAGCTATCATCAACTTCGACTTTGGCTCCTGCAGCTGTAAAAATTTCCCCCAAATAGTTGGCTACTTCCTTGAGACCAACTTGTTGGGCAAAGATGGATTTTTTTGAAATCAAGGTTCGCAACACTTCAAAATAATGTTGTGCGACCTCATCATTTTCAAATTTACGGATTTGTTCCGCTTCTGTTGCAAAAGGCATGCATTCCTCCTAATACACGATAAGAGGTAGAGAATTGCTTCTCCACCTCCTTCATACACTTGAGATCGAATCTTAGAAGACTGGTTGGTCCATTCCTTCTGAAGATTCTTCGATCACTTTCTTCACATTGTCTTTGTGATAGGCTTTGATGATTTCTTTGATTGCTTTTGCTTTATCAGATTTTTCCCAATCTTTCTTAGCGGCGATCACGTTGTACCATTGTTTTGAGTTGTTGTCTTTCTTTTCAACATAGATAGCTTTTTTGAAATCAACGCCTGCTTCACGAACGAAGGTATTGTTGATGACTGCAGCATCTACTGATGGAAGAGCAGATGGTGTTTGTGAAGCATCCAATTCAGAAATCTTCAAATCTTTTGGATTTTCTTTGATGTTTGACACGTTAGCCAATTGTCCATCTTTAGTATCCAATTTAATCAAACCTGCTGATTGCAAGACATACAAGGCACGGCTTTCATTTGTTGGGTCATTTGGTACAGCGATTGTTCCACCTTTAGGAATTTCTTTAATTGAAGTGTATTTGTTTTTACCGTTTTCTGTACCAGAGTAAAGACGGATTGGAGCGATGTAGGTATCTGCTACTGCAACAAGGGCATTGTCGTTTTTAGAGTTCCAGTTATCAAGGAAGTTGTAGTGTTGGAAAGCATTGATATCCACGCTGCCATCTTTTACAGCCACGTTTGGTTGTGAGTAGTCTGTAAATTGAGTGAACTCCAATTTGATTCCTGTTTTGGCGTCATCCAAGTTCTTTTGAACTTGATCCCAACGAGCTTTTTCAGTGTCGCTCAAAGTCATAACACCCACTTTTACAGTTGTTTCACCATCTTTGCTAGATGATTTTGAAGAACCACATGCTGCAAGAGCAAATGTTGCAATAGCTGCAAGAGCTGTTAAACCAAGAATTTTTTTCAATTTCATTTTGAAGTCTCCTTTAATTATATATTATTCTTTAATATCTTTTGCTTCTGGTAGATAAACTCCACCAAAGTATTTTTTAGACAGTTTTTCAAGGGTTCCATTGTCATAGAGTTCCTTGATACGTTTGTTGACAAATTTTTGAAGGTCTTTATCTTCTTTTGCAATAATTGGATACACATAAGGCTGTTGGTCGCTTGGAAGCTCAATAACCTTCAAGTTGTCATAGCCTTGATCACGAATGATAGTATCTACTGAGATCCGTTCGAAGATCTTGTAATCTGTACGACCATCCGCTAGATTAGCCATGATGGTTTGAATGGTTCCATCTGTGTATTGCAAGTCAGTTGGATTATCTGAATGTTTTTTATTGTAATCTTCTAATTGTTTAGCAGTAGATGTTCCTTGAACAACTTCTGTTTTCTTGCCACCAATGTCATCCAACGATTTAATAGAAGAATCTTTTGGTACGACCAACACTAATGGATTACGAGCATATGGATTTGGATAGAGGTATTTTTCTTCCCGCTCTTTTGAGTAACTAATGTTGTTGGCACCGATTTGGAAACGGTCACTATCTAAGCCAGCAAAGACTGAAGACCACTCTGTTTTGTTAAAGTTTACTTCATATTTGTCTGAACCTTTGAAGATTTCACGCAAAACTTCGATTTCATAACCGGTTAGCTTGCCGTCTTTTTCTTCGTAAGAGAATGGTTTGGTTGTTCCAACGGTCCCAACTTCAATGGTTTTCTTACCACTGGCTGATTTACCAGATGAACATGCTACTAAAGCACTGGTTGCAAGGACTGCAACTAATCCTAAAGCAGAATACTTAATCACTTTTTTTAGATTCATAGGATCTCCTTATTCGTTTCAGGCACATAAAACGCCATTTTAAAAGTATTTTTTAATTTTATCAAAAAAGCATTTACTTGCCTAATATATATTTTTTATGGAGGTGATAGTTTTTCTTTATCACACTTCTTTGGCCTTAAAATATCGCAATAAAGCTTGCGCATTTTCAACATAATAGGGAACCGATACCTCAAAGGCTGCATCATCGATGGTCATGTGATCATGATGGAGGTCTGGCGCATCCGGCTCTCCATTGGAACCGATAAAGGCAAAGACTCCAGGAATTCGCTCTTGGTAAAAGGCGAAGTCTTCTCCAGCAGTAGAAGGATTTGCTGGAATCACTTCAGCCAAACCTTGTGAAGCTTCCCAAACCACCTGCGTCAATTCCTCATCATTAAAGGTAACGGGCGGGGTCACACCCCACTCAAAAGTCACATCCACTTCCAGACTTTCTGCAATGTGTCGAATGATGGAAATAAAATGTGCCTTCAAGTCTCTTTGCACACTCGGATTAAAGGAGCGAATCGTTCCTTCAAAATAGCCTGATTTAGGAAGTACATTCCAGGTTGAGCCCACATCCAGGTGCGTAATGGACAAAACAGCTGTTTCAAAAGGAGAAACGGTCCGTGAAATTAATAATTGTAAGTTCTGAACCATGGTTGTGACGGCCGTTACAGTGTCAACTCCTAAATCCGGTCTTGCAGCATGACTACTAACCCCTGTCACGGTAACCTTGAATTTCTCAACCCCTGCCATCATAGCTCCAGCATTCAAAGCAAGTTGCCCTGCTTTTAGCTGGGGAATATTGTGAAAACCAATAATTCCTTGAACATCCTCCAACAGTCCTGTTGACAAAACATCAGAAGCACCTTCTGAGATTTCTTCTGCTGGCTGAAAGATCAAGCGTACGGTTCCTTCAAGCTGGTCTTCTTTTTCCTTGAGAAGGGCTGCTGCTCCCAGAAGACTGGTTTGATGAAAATCATGGCCACAGGCATGCATGACGCCTGGATTCTGACTTTGGTAGGGCAGATTCGTTTGTTCCAAAATTGGAAGGGCATCGATATCTGCTCGAAGTGCCACCACCGGTTGGCCGGACCCAATTTCTGCAATCAGACCAGTTTTTAATCCACTCTCTAAAATACGAATCCCCAACTCTTTTAAACGCTCTTCTAGAAAGGCGGTTGTCTGGTATTCTTGACCAGACAATTCTGGGTGTTGGTGGATATAGTGGCGAATCTCTGCTAACTCTTCATAAGAAAAAGACACAAGCCTTCATCTCCTTTCAAACTTAAAATTATTTTATCACTAATAGGCGTTTCCGTCTAATTCCTGTTTCTTGGGTTTTGATATAGTTTCAAACTATAGATAAAAACACTCCTAGATTCATGTCCTAGGAGTGCCAACTTCAGCATTAAGAAAGATTTCCCTCGAATTTTTCCATAAAGCTATCACTATTGTAGGCTTTTTCTACTTCCCATTTGCCATCTTTCTTAACAAAGGTCAACTGGTAGTCGTATCGATCCGGCGTCGTCAAGGGGCGATCTGCAAGAGAAGCCATCATTTCCTCTCTATAGGCTTTGTTTTGAGCCTGATTTGCCTCGATGATACCTGGATAGTCTTTTCGATGTTCTTGATAGAAGGTCTGCATGTGGTTTAAAATCGTCTTTTCCATGCTGACTGTCTCAGGATTCAGGCTAATAACCACCTTGTCTGGGAGGTATTGTTTAACCTTATAGGTTAATTTTGCACGCTTAGCATTTTCCTTTTCATAAGCATCGATAAACTGGTTCACTTCTTCTTCAGAGAATTGGTAATCATGTAGTTTACGAGTAAAGTCAGCCGCAAATTTCGCACGGAAATCACTGGCTTCCTTTTTCAAATCAGTTCCCAAAACAAAAGCGTCATCCTTTTTGACCCTTCGTTGGCCACTGAAGTAAACTTGATTGATGTATTCATCTGCTAGAATAGTGGAAGCTTCCACCTTATCCTCATACTGAGAAGAATCCACCGCAAATTTTAAAGGCTTGGATTTTTTATCAGAGCTATAGGTTTTTCGTTCATACTGCACTTCGTACTTCTTGCCTTTTTCGACTGGAAAAACGATATAGCCGGTTAATTTTTTATCCTGGGCCAACTGATCACTCTTGAGCAGTTGGAAGGCTTCACTTTGGTCATAAATTCCTGACTGCAATTTGACCTTGTTATTATCTGCATCGTAAATGGTGATATCTGAATCTGACACGTTGATAGATTCTTTGGCAACATTTTTAAATTCTAATTGAAGGGCTAAATAGGTTCCGTCTTCTGAGTCATTGAGGACAGGTGGTTTGATGTATTGTCCTCCTTTTAAACTCACCTCGACTTGACCGTCAGATGCCGAGCTTTTCGCTGCTTTTTCTGTCTTTGCTTGCTGCGAATTTGTCTTTTGAGCAGTAGTTCCACAAGCCGCTAAACTCAAGGTCGCTACAGCAAATAGGGTCCATTTAAAAATCTTTTTCATCCTCATCTCCTTAAAAAAGTTTTGTTCTATTTTAACATCTTTTTCTATCTATGTATACGCTATATAGTGATAACTCTCCCTCAGAGGGCGAGGATCACAAAAAGGCCAAGACCTTCGTCTCAACCTTTTAACTGAAAAATAATTGATCTTGGTTTCACAAGATTCCTTTTTCTTTTTGAATCATGAAATCCTTGAGGGAAATCAAGAGAACTGCAAGGAGGATCATGGCCATCCCAATCACATCAACCATAAAAAAATGCTCCTTCATAATGACAAAGGCAAAGAAAACTGCCGAAACAGGCTCAAAGGACGCCAGCAAGCTTCCTTTAACGGCTCCTACCAAAGAGGTTCCTTTCAGAAAGGCTGTATAGGCAAAAATCGTCCCAATCACCACCAAGCCAAAAAGGGCCATCCAGGTATCGAGTCTGTAGTTTCCAGAAGAAGAGAGAAGACCACTAAAAGGGAGCATTAGGATTCCTGGAATAGTCATCCCAACTCCAATCACCAGCATGCTTCCCCATTTTTGAATTAAGTTCAGAGGTAGAATGATGTAAAGGGCATAGGCAAATGCTGACACCACTCCCCAAGCCAAACCTTTGGGATTGATGGCCAATTGATTGAGTTGACCATGGGTTGCTATTAAGAATGTGCCACCAATCGCTAGAAGCATCGAAAACACTTCTGCTAGTGTAGGGGCCACCTTATCCATGATACAGGTATAGGCTAAAATTCCCACTGGACAGAGATACTGTAACACCGTAGCAGTCCCAGCATTGGTTTCAGCAATCGCCTCTAAATAGGTCAACTGAGTCAATAACAATCCTAAAAAGGCAAAAATAAGAAGGGGAAGGTAGGAAGATTTATCTTTGGCAAAGGCCAAAAACTTCTCCTTATCTGCAACGTAGGAAAGAAGAATAAGGACAATTCCAGAAAAAAGCAAACGGAGATTTGTTAACTCAATAGCCGAAAATCCATGAACCATTAAATATTGCCCGCTAACTCCGGATAGTCCCCAAGCGATCCCAGCGATCAAGGTCATGAGTGTTCCTTTCATCGTCTTTGACATAGTCCCCTCCTAAATCTGTTCCTTACTTTTATTGTATCATAAAAGGCCGAAACGAAACGTTTCAGCCTCATATATTTCATATAAATTTATTTGCTTATTCAGGTTGAACCAAGATCTTGATTTGAGATTTATCTTGTGTTAATTCAACAAATCCTTCTTCAACGATATTTTCCAATTTGATTTTCTTAGTAACCAATTTCTCAGCAGAGAAGTAGCCTTGTTCCATCAATTCCAAGACTTTAGGGAAGATGTGACGGTAGGCAATAATTCCTTTGAGGGATTTTTCTTGAATAGCGAATTCATTTGGATTGATGCTAGCTTCACGTTCCCAGATAGATACGACCATACATTCCCCAGCTTTATGAACAGCTGCCAAGGCTTGACCTAAAACAACTGGAACCCCAGTAACTTCATAAGAAACATCTGCTCCACCACCTGTTAAACGATGGATCGCTTCAACGATTGATTCACCTTCTTTTGGACGAACCACAATGGCACCCAATTCTTCAGCCTTAGCTTGGCGTTCAGGAGACAATTCAACCGCATAGATTTTTGATGCTCCTGCTGCACGAAGGGCTTCAACAATCAAAAGACCAATTGGGCCCAAACCAAAGATAACAGCTGTATCTCCAGTTTTCAAAGCAGATTGACGAACGGCATACACAGCAACCGCAGCAGGTTCTGTAAGAGCGGCTTGTTCATAGCTCAAGCTATCTGGAATCACATGGACAAGATCACCATCAAGAACACAATATTTAGCAAAACCACCATCTGCAGCGAGTCCGACAAAGTTCAAGTTTGGATCGAGGTTATAATCACCAATTAAGTTGTGCTCTGCAAGAATTGGTTCGATAGTGACACGATCGCCAACTTTGACACGAGTCACATCACTTCCGACTTCTACAATTTCACCAGAGAATTCATGTCCCAAAGTAACCGGTGCTTTTTGACCAGAATACACATGTTCTTCAGTTGGGATGAAGATCGGTCCATCCAAATATTCATGCAAGTCCGTACCACAGATCCCTGTGAACTTAACTGCCACTTTTACTTGATGTGGTTGTACTTCAGGTACTTCCACTTCTTCGATACGAACGTCTTTTGCTGCATGCCAGCGAGCTGCTTTCATAGTAGCCATATGATGATCTCCTTGTTTTCACCTTTTTTGTTTTCTTTTCAGGAAACTTTATATTTAAAATTGTAAACGTTTTCCTTTTGTTTGTCAAGGAAAAACTGAAGATGAAAAAGAGCAGCCCTTTGACTGCTCCTTCTTATTTCTTCTTGATCCGAGAAGATTCCAATCTCCACCCAACAATCCAACCAAGGACTAGGAGATAATTTTCAAGCGCACCGATCCCATTGACCGGCAGATGATAGTGAAAATAACTGTAGAGATGATTGGTCCCGATCCCAAGCCCACCTAGGATCAAAGCCAATAGAACCGTCCGAAGATAAAACCAATCGTATTTGAGATTGACAGCAATCAGGATCACAAGGACCGCCACATTCCAAATCCCAATCTCCCACTGCCAACCGACAGAAATACCATATCCCGAATGACTTCCCATATAGGATGGAAAGAATAGCTGGAAGATAATCGCTCCAGTCATGGCGATGATAACCAGGACAAATAAGACTCTTAAAAATTTGTTCATGTAACTCCTCCTAATGCCAGTTGATATGTAATGGTCTTTCCTATTCTAACACAATTTTATGGATAGTAAAAACCAACCTCTCGGCTGGTTCTTTATCTATTACTCTTCTTTCAACTTCGCCAATTCTTGGGCAAGTAGTTTAAGAGCTACTTGTGGGTTGGCTTGGCCTTTGGTTGCTTTCATAAGGAAGCCTGTGAAGGCCTTGTCCGCATTCCGTTTGCCTGACTTGAAGTCAGCTACGGCTGCTTCATTGTCTGCAAAGACTTGGTGGATGATTGGTATCAAGACTTCAGGATCTGAAATCTGTACCAAGCCAGCTTTTTCGACGTATTCACGCGCACCGCCACCGTTTTTCGCCAAGTGAACGAAGACTTTCTTGGCAATCTTAGATGAAATGGTTCCATCTTCGATAATGGCAATCATTTCAACCAAGTTTTCTGGTGTCAATTGGATTTCTTCCAGCGTTTTGCCTTCTGCGTTCAAGAATTGTGCGACTTCACCTTGGAGCCAGTTAGACACTTGTTTAGCATCGCCACCAAGGGCTACAGCTGCTTCAAAGAAGTCAGAAGTAACTTTCGTCGCTGTCAATTGGTTGGCATCATAGTCAGACAAACCAAGCTCTGCCACATAGCGAGCCCGACGGTCTTTTGGAAACTCTGGCAACTCAGTACGCATTTCCTCGATCCACTCATCTGAGATTTCAAACAATGGAAGGTCTGGTTCTGGGAAGTAACGGTAATCCGCTGCTCCTTCTTTGACACGCATAAGAATCGTGCTCTTATTCGCTTCATCATAACGACGTGTTTCTTGACGAATGACCCCACCTGAACGCAAGATTTTCGCTTGGCGCTCCACTTCGTATTCAAGACCTTTACGGACGTTTGAGAAAGAGTTCAAGTTTTTCAACTCCGTCTTGGTACCAAATTCCTCTTGACCGTATGGGCGAAGGGAAATGTTGGCATCTACACGCATCGATCCTTCTTCCATTTTGACGTCTGAAATACCAGTGTATTGGATAACTTCTTTCAAAGCTGTCAAATAAGCGTAGGCTTCTTCTGGAGAACGCATATCTGCTTCAGATACAATCTCAATCAATGGCACCCCTTGACGGTTGAGGTCTACATAAGAGAAGCCATCTGTTCCGTGGGTGTTTTTACCGGCATCTTCTTCCAAGTGGGCTCGTTCAATCCCGATTTTCTTAGTTGAACCGTCTTCCAATTGCACTTCAATCCAACCGTTGTAACCGATTGGCTCGTCAAATTGCGAAATTTGGTAGGCCTTTGGATTATCAGGGTAGAAATAGTTCTTCCGGTCAAAGTGCATGTGCTGATGGATATCCATATTCAGCGCCAAAGCAGCCTTGATACCAGCATCCACAACACCCTTGTTCAAGGCAGGAAGCACCCCTGGGAAAGACCAGTCAATCACATTGGTATTGGCATTTTGCTCGTTCCCAAAGTGAGCAGAGGTTGGTGAGAAAATTTTTGAGTTTGTATTCAATTCAACGTGGACTTCAAGTCCGATGACTATTTCAAAGTTCATTAATTGTCACCTCCGAAAATAAGGGGTTGTTGCTTGTGGTAATCCGTCGTTGCTTCAAAGGCAGCTGCAGCTTGGTAGATGGTTTCTTCAGAATACTTCGGACCAATCAACTGCAAACCAACTGGAAGACCTTGCGCAAAACCTGCAGGAATCGAAATCCCTGGAAGACCTGCCAAGTTGACTGGAATGGTCAAGAGGTCAGCCAAGTACATGACAACCGGATCATGGTTGAGCGAATCCAAATCAAAGGCAACGCTTGGAGCTGTTGGACCAAGGATGAGGTCGTAATCCGCAAAGACTTTTTCGAAGTCTTGGATAATGAGGGTACGAACTTGACCTGCTTTCTTGTAGTAGGCATCGTAGTAACCAGATGACAAACTAAAGGTACCAAGCATGATCCGGCGTTTAACCTCATCACCAAAGCCTTGGCTACGAGTGTTCACGTAGATATCATCCAAGTTTTTAGCATCTTCCGCACGGAAACCATAGCGAATCCCATCGAAACGTTGCAAGTTTGAAGAAGCTTCAGATGAAGCGATGATGTAGTATACGGCAACTCCGTATTTAGAATGAGGCAAGCTGACTTCTTCGACAGTTGCTCCCAATTTTTCAAAGTGTTTGGCCGCTTTAAGGATGGTTTCTTTGACTTCTGGGTCAATCCCTTCCCCAAGGTATTCCTTCGGAAGGGCAATCTTCATGCCTTTAATGTCTTGACCAATCTTAGAAATATAGTCTGCTACGCGCACTGGCGCTGAAGTTGAATCTTTATCATCTTCACTGGCAATAACATTAAGCAAGAGCGCATTTTCCTTAACCGTTGGTGCAAACGGCCCAATTTGGTCGAGTGAGCTACCAAAAGCAATGAGACCAAAACGGGAAACTGTTCCATAAGTTGGTTTGAGACCAACAATCCCATTAAAAGCAGCCGGTTGACGGATAGAACCACCTGTATCTGAACCAAGGGACAAACGGACTTGACCTGAAGCGACAGAAGCTGCTGAACCACTAGAAGATCCACCAGGCACCTTGCTGTGGTCCCATGCATTCTTGGTTGGTCCATAGTAAGAAGTTTCACCAGATCCACCCATGGCAAATTCATCCATGTTGGTCTTTCCGATGACAATCATATCTTTGGCTTTGGCATTGGCAACCGCTGTCGCATCAAAGATTGGCTCGTAGTTATAGAGCATTTTTGAAGCCGCAGTTGTCAAGATACCATCTGTTGAGATATTGTCTTTGACAGCGAGTGGAATCCCTGACAGGAGGTTGTCTGCATCGATTCCTTTTTCATCAATGGCCTTGGCTTGTGCAAGAGCTGCTTCTTCGGCTACCGTTACAAAGGCATTAACCGCTTCTTCACGCGCCTTGATATCTTCAAGCGTAGCTTGTGTCAATTCGGTTGCCGAAATTTCCTTAGAGACAAGGAGGTCGTGCAACTCTTCAATGGTTTTATGGTTGAATGACATTAGGCATCTCCTCCATCTTCTAGGATAGCTGGTACCTTGATGTAGTAGTTATCTTTTTCAGGTACATTTTTAAACAAGCGGTCTCGGTCAGTCCCTTTTTCAGCAACATCCGGACGCAATACAGTCTTACGATCCGCCATGGTCGTTGTTGGAGCAACGCCTGTTGTGTCCACTTCTTCCAACAATTCCACCATGTCGACAATTTTAGACAAGGTTGTCGCAAACTCAGCTGTCTCTTCTGGAGAGAATTTCAATTTTGAAAGATTGGCAACGTGGGTTACCTCTTCTTGCGTTATTTTCATCTTGCTTCCTTTCGTGAAATGATGATTTTTCAATACCCTCTATTTTACCATAATTTAGCCCAATTTGCTTGCCTTAGAAAAAATCTGTAGGACTTTTTTGTCGCTACAGATTCTTCATTTTATATTTCTTTTCCGCCGAATTGCCCCATCTCCATTAGAGTCTCTTTCCAGACTTCCTGGACCTTAGAAGCGAGGTAAGAAGAGGCCAAGTCATAAGAAGCCTGATGGAATGGAGTGAGGTCGCTTTCAAAGAGCTGGACCAGCTTGTCTGCCAACTCTTTCACCAACTCTTCTTCTGGCACTGTCTCGCTATAAGGTACCAAAAAGCCATTTTCACCCTCTTTTATAAAAGTTGGATTACCATAACGGGCATCAAAGCCCAGCAAGGCCAAACCTGCTCCAGCCGCCTCCATCAAAGTCAAACCAAAGGTCTCCCACTGAGAAGTGGTGAGGTAGGCTTGGTAGCAAGGATAGATCTGCTGAAGATCCGCATGACCGCGTAGGTGAATATAATCTTGTGCTGCAAGCTCCTGAATCAGGTGGCGCAAGTTGTCCGCTTCTCCACCCTTCCCATAAATATCAAACTGAAGGGCTGGGAGTTTTTCATGAGCTTGGGCCACTACTCGAATAGCCAAATCGATGCGTTTCCTTGGATCCAAACGGGAAGCTGTGAGCACACTAAAGGGAGGTCGATCTCCTTGTGATTCTGTCAATTCTTCTAGATGCCCAACCGGAATGCTATAGATTGGAATTTCTTGGCATCCTTGTTTAGCAAGTGTCTGCTCCAAGACTTCTTTTTGAAGATCCGTTGCCGTGATGAAATAATCGAAGCGTTTGGCATACTTGAACACATAATAATACTCATAGTTGAGATGGCCATTTTCAAATTCATGCTCCGAATGAAACACCATGGCGAGCTTTGAAGGAGCCACTTGCTCCAACAAAGGGCGGGCAAAATCCATGCGCGAAGCCCGATCAAGCAGAATCAGATCCCCTTCTTTTAGCGACAGCTGCGACAAAAAACGTCTCATCACTTCTGTATGGTTGGTCAAAATCTCAGGCCCCAGTTTATAGAGCCAACTTCCACCTAACCTCGATTCTTCAAAAGCGATAGTTCCATCTTGATTGTGATAGGTCCGTCTGACAACACTACCATACTGAAAATACTCGGTAGCGAGTTTACAAGCTCCATAATACTCTCGCTTGATTCTATTTCCAGCCAAAAGATAGTCTACATAGCGGACACAGTTTGGATGATAGGGATCCAGATGAAAGGTCAAGGCGTTTCCATCCGCAAATTGGTAGCGAATGACTCTTTCCTTTTTTTCAACAACATCCAGACGAGTCAGTTGAAACTCCATTTGCAAGGCTCCTACCGTCTTTTGAGGGACCGTAGTCTGTTGATCCGTAAAAGCTAAATGGGCAAAAAGCAACTCCTCATCCCGGTGCCCCAAAGAGAGGTAATAGGATAATTTTTCTGGAGTGGGCCAAGTGGTAAAGACAAACTTCGCTGCCACTCCCAGACCCCGGAGCATCTTTGCCCGAGAGGCTTGTGCAACATCGACTCCATTGGGTTCAAATCCCACTAATAGATTAAAGGTATAAATGGTCATGCTGTCCCTCCCTCTAATCGCTTAAACAGCTCTTCCAAAGCTTCTTTTTCAGGCAATTTCAAGATTCGTGCCTGCTCTCTTACCAATTCTTTGTAGGTCTCTGGCTGCTGGAGCAAGGTATCTAGTTGCTGTTCCATTTCTTCGACTGTCTCAGTGATCGTGCTCAAGTTTTTATAGGCTTCCTGATGCACGGTAGTCTTCAAACCAAACAAGACCTGCCCATTTTCAAGAGCATGAAGGCTACTGCTCCATACTTCTTCTCCTCGGTTGCAATCCAGATAAATGGAGCAGCTGGATAATAAGTCCTCATATTTATCCAGCGAAATCCCTGGATAGAGGCGCACATTGAAGCGAGTTACTAAGTCTGTTAATTTTGGCCCCATAGCCGTCAAGGCTGCAATGTGAAAGGTGACTTGTGGGAATTGATGGACCAGGCGAGATAAGCCTTCGACTTCTTGAGAAGCCGTCATGACCAGGGCTTCTGGTTGAAAACTTTCCTGCTCCACATCTACCAACCCTGACAAGGCTGTGATCCCGTCTGTTTTCTCCCTCAACAAACCATCTTCTACCAACAAAATCTGACTGACTTGTTCTTTGGTCTCGTCTAGATCACGAGCGTCATTGGCACAGTAGGCGAGTCTTTCCTTTGGTATCTTTTTCACAACATCTAGAAATGCCTTGTCCAGTAAAAGAATAGCTTCATCTTCCGGAAAAACTTGTTCTAGAACAGCTCTTTGCAGCTCTTCCTTACTGGCATACAGGCGATCCCGTCCCTTAGGAGTTTGAAGTAAAAAGGTTCCTTGCGAGACAAAGTGAAGCAAAACTTCTTCTTGCTGACGGTTCAAATAAATGTCTAAATAGGGTTGGCCAGCTTCCGTAAGGAGACTCTGTTTGCTTCTCCAGCCATAGCGGTTGTAGACATCAATGGATACGATCTCTTCTCCCTGACCAAACCATTCCACTCTGTCAACCGTTCGTGACAAGATATCCTCTCGCAAAACCACGTTGGCACGACGTTCCTCCCCATCAAAAAGATAGGTCGTGATCCCTAGTGTCCAACATTCCCATAATTCTGGAACTGTTAGATCATTGAAAAATAAAGGTTTTCCAATTTTTGATACTGGGTCTTTTTGGGTAAAAAAGGTCGCAAGACTCTCTGTCTGTTGATCTAAATCTGTTTCCAGATTGGTCACAAATACTCGGTAGGGCTGGCTAAGTTTGTTCAAGTATTTTTGCAAACGATCCAGCTCTCTGGTCTGCTCTGATGCAATAATGAACATGCTGATCCTTTCTCATCAATAAGGGGTTAGTCCATCGTTTCAACAAAACGGAGGTTGGTCACCACGCGCTCATAGGTTTCTGACCCTTGTAAGCCTGCTTCCTCTAATTTTTCAAGAGCCCGTTTCAACCGTGTTTTATAGATATAGCGATGCCAAGTCAAATCATAGCCCAACATCCCCAGTAGAGCCAACTTCTCCTGCTTAGCTTCCATCTCATCGACGACTCGCTTTTCGGTCCAAACCTGGGACAGAGTATCTGCACGCCCCACGCGATACCAATAAATACATTTCTCCGTATGAACTACTCGATGGGCTTTTAAGAAGAGCTTGTACATCAGGAAGTTGTCTTCAACATTTTTTCCGACTGGAAAACGAAGCCCTTCAAATAAGCTACGCTTATAGAGCTTCATCATGGCACAAGCCCAGGCCATATCTCTGGTCTCCTGGATGGCATCGTGGTCCATGATCTCTCTCCCCTCATAAAGAGTCTCTGAATAATCATCATCCGTTACCTTGATCAAGTATTTGCTACTACTGTCATCATAGAGGTTATAGTTGGCTACGGAAACATCCGCATTATACTTTTGAAGTTGGCGATAGAGCACTTCTACATAGTCCTCCGTCACCCAGTCATCTGGATCAATAAAGGTGAGGTAATCCCCAGTCGCTAGCTCAATCCCTGTATTCCGAGCAGCAGATAAGCCCCCATTTTCTTGGCGAACGTAGCGGATGCGCGCATCCTTCCTAAAAAATTCTTTACAGATCTCTTCTGACTGGTCTGGCGAACCATCATTGACCAATATGATTTCTAAATGTGGGTAAGTCTGATAGATAACCGTTTCCAAACATTGTCTCAAATAAGCTTCTACATTATAGATGGGAATGATGATACTCACTACTTCATTTGTTTCCATGCTTCTTCTCATTTCTCTTTAAATAATCGCGAATCGCTGCCACCATCTCCTGCACCTGATCATCCGCAAATACTTGATTCTCTCCATTCTCCACATGATTGGTTCCTTCAAAAGAGAAAATCGGTAAGCCCAATTGCTGGATCGTTTGCGTCATCTGATCCACCTCATCATAAGGATTGATATCCAAATAGAAATCCAATTTTTCTAAGACCTTTCGACTGGTCAAGGGATCAAAAGAGGGATAAAGAAAGAGGTTGGGGTAGCGTTCCAATTGCACCAAATTAAAACCAAAATGGCTATGGGCAAGGACATGAATCGCTACTTCTGGCAACTCTTTTAACAACGTCTCCAACTCGTGGATATCTGCTGTATGGGTATAAATGGCAGCATGATAAGGAAATTCTCCCACTAGGTCTTGATAGGTTTGCTTCAAAATCGGTTTTCGAAGCAAAATTTCCTCCCAAGAGAGGGCATAGTAAAACCACCATTGTTCCCGAAAACGATTGAAGCGTTTGGAGGTCCAAGGTTTATTATGAGAGGTGTAGTGAATGACCGCTGGAATCCCTTGAAAGGCATCGTACCAGTCTAGATCTCCATAGAGGTATTGATCCTTATCAGACCCCACTTGTAAATTATAGGTCCAAGGTAATGGAAACCACGCATCTTTGAAATACAGATTCAAAATTCCTTGATCTCCATAAACATGCTGATGGTGTTCACGAGTAAGATCAAAAAGCGCCTCTGTCACTTGGTGCTCTTGCCACCAAATCTCATCAATCACCAAAAGTCCAGCATTAAATCCATCTGTCGTCGTTGGCTTATCTACCACTGCACCCAGTCCATAACCTTTTAGATCGACCTCAAACAAAGGCGATAAATCCTGTGTAAAGATCATGTCACAATCCAGATAGAGAATCCGCTCTTCCTCCACCATCTCTGGAATAGCGTAACGGAAATAGGTCGCATAGTGAATATGGTCACTTGGAAGCGAGAAGGATTGGAATTGCTCGGGAGACATCCGACAATTGATCACTTCTGAATCCAACTGGCGCAAGCGTTGATTCATAATAGTAAACCACTCAGTTGGTAGATCTTCATTTAAGACGTAAATTTTCAACTGGTCCTGATGGGCACACAGTGACTTCATAGCGGTTTCCAACTTTTCCATATAAGACAGATTGGCTGAAAACACGACAGCTTTTTTACTCATAACTTCCCCTTTTTTCTTTCATTAGAATACCATTTTCAAGAGAGGAAAACAATTTCTAGGCCCGAAAAAGAGGCCTAGACAAATGTCTATGACCTCTTTCACAATCTTTTCTTATTTAGTATCTAATACAGCTAGTGCGCCGTCTACCAAGCTTGCCCCTAAGACATGCTTGAAATGATTTAAGGCAAACTGGTGATTTTCAGGAGTGAGCGACGCCACTGCAGGTTCCACGACTTCGATCTGGTAGCCGAGATTGTAGGCATCCACCGCTGTATGAAGGACACAGATATCAGTCAAGACCCCAGTTAAAATGACGGTATCTACATGGCGTTCCCGCAGGCGGATATCTAGGTCCGTTCCTGAAAAAGCAGAATAATGACGTTTGTCCATCCAAAAGACGCGTGGATCCGCTTTGTGCTCCCGATAAAAATCTGCTAAAGGGCCGTACAAATCCCGTCCGCTGGTCCCAATGATATTATGAGGTGGGAAGAGCTTGCTTTCAGGATGAAATGGATCCTCTACATCATGCGCATCAATGGCAAAAAAGACATAGGCTCCTTGGTCAAAGGCCAATTGGGTCACCTGAGCAATGGTCTCAGAAATGGCTTGGGCAGGAGCACCTGCCGTAAGCTTACCATCATCTGCTACGAAATCGACAGTGTAGTCAATTGAAATCAAGGCTTTAGTCATTAGTAATCTCTTTTCTTAATTTCCTCAAAGATATCTGGAATCAACACTTTGAGATAGGTTCCCTTCATTCCAAGAGAACGGCTTTCAATAATACCAGCTGACTCCAATTTCCGGAGTGCATTGACAATCACAGAGCGGGTGATACCAATCCGATCTGCAATGATAGAAGCAGTCAACTGTCCCTCATTTCCTTTCAATTCACTAAGGATGGCAGAAACAGCACGCAATTCAGAGTAAGACAAGGTATTAACAGCCATATTCACCGCTGTCCGACGACGAATATTCTTCTCGTCTTCCTCGCGTTGGTAGTTCAACATTTGAATCCCTACCACGGTACTCGCAATCTCAACCAAGATCAAATCATCATCCGCAAACTGTTTATCATTGCGCCAAATGATCAAGGAGCCCAACCGAATCCCAGAAACATGAATAGGCGCAATGGTCGTCAAGCCATCAGGAAATTCAGACTTGGTTTCGACCGGAAAGATACTCAAATCATGGTCCACATCTAAATTAGCTTCTGTATCGTAGACCAAACTAGCTGCCTTGGCATAATCTTCTGGTAATTTTTTATTTTGAAAGAAAGCTTCTACCCGGTCATTGTTGGTCTTGTAACGCATGAAATAACCAAGAAGGGTTCCCTTGCTATTAATGATACAGGCATTACAGTGGATAATATCCGCTAATTGCTGGGCAATATCATTATAAGGCATCTCGAACTGCAACTGTTCATCAGTCCGTTTCAAGATGGATGTAATTTTACGTGTCTTTTCTAATAAGTTTGCCATAATAAACCTCGCATATAGTCAGCTCAAGTATATCATATAAGTGTGGGAATTTCAATCAAATTATCTGAAAATTATTTATTTTTTCTACAATTATGCGCAATTCAGAAAAATATCGTTTCGATGACATGGATTTTATAAAATGAATCAAAAAAAGATTGAAGACTTTCCTCTTCAATCCTTTATCTAATTAACGTTTGTATTGCTTCAAGAAACGAGTCATTTTTTCTTGAATTTGAGCTAACTCATCGACACGTGGAAGGTAAACGATCCGGAAGTGATCTGGATCTTTCCAGTTAAATCCACGGCCATGAACCAAGAGAATTTTTTCTTGCTTCAAGAACTCTAAAACAAATTGCTCGTCATCATCCACGCGGTACATGTCCCGATCAATCTTAGGGAAGATATAGAGACCAGCCTTTGGCTTAACAGCTGAGAGGCCTGGAATATCATTGATGGCCTTGTAGATAAAATTGCGTTGTTCATAGATTCGACCACCTGGAAGCAAGAGTTCATCCACGGATTGGTAGCCTCCCAGAGAGGTTTGCACAACATGTTGAGACAAAACATTTGAACAAAGACGCATATTGGACAACATATTCAAGCCTTCGATATAGCCCTTCACATGATGCTTGGGACCAGATAGAACCATCCAACCAACACGGAAACCGGCAATCCGGTGAGATTTTGACAAGCCATTCATACTCACACAGAAGAGATCAGGCGCTAAGCTTGCGATAGCCGTGTGTTTTTCCCCATCCATGACCAAACGATCGTAAATTTCATCCGCAAAGATGATCAAGTTATTTTGACGAGCGATCTCTACAATCTCAAGCAGGATCTCATCTGGATAGAGGGCACCTGTTGGGTTATTCGGGTTGATGACAACAATAGCCTTAGTGTTTGAAGTGATTTTCGACTTGATATCCTCGATATCTGGGTACCAGTTCGCTTCTTCATCACAAAGATAGTGAACCGCATTCCCACCAGCTAGGCTGACGGCTGCTGTCCAAAGAGGATAGTCCGGCATGGGAACCAAGACCTCATCCCCATTGTCGAGCAGTCCTTGCATGGACATGACGATCAGCTCACTCACTCCATTCCCAAGGTAAATATCATCAATATCCACATTTGGAATTTTTTTCAACTGGCAGTACTGCATGATGGCCTTGCGGGCTGAAAAAATCCCTTTTGAATCTGAATAACCTTCACTATCACGCGCATTCATGATCAAATCATGGATAACTTCATCTGGAGCTGTAAAGCCAAATTCAGCAGGATTCCCTGTATTCAAACGTAGAATTTTTTCTCCATTTGCTCGCATGCGCATGGCTTCTTCCAAGACTGGACCACGAATATCGTAAGCGACATGTTCGAGTTTGCTTGATTTATTATATTCCTTCATATTCTGCCTCGATTCACGAAATTATCTCTATTATACCACTAGTTGAAATAGAGTACAAACCGAGGACTTTAAAAATTCTGCAAAAATATACCAGAAAAGTGAGACTTTACCTTTACATTCTAGCTTAAAAGGAATAAAATATAAGTGTATGAAGAATAGAAGAACTTCTGTTCTATCCATGTTTTCAAGCTATAAGGAGGTAGGGTTATGTCTCAAAAATACGAAAACATCATGGTCGCTGTCGACGGTTCTCATGAAGCAGAATTAGCCTTTGAAAAAGGGGTTAATGTTTCTCTTCGCAACGGCTCTAAATTGACAATTGCCCACGTCATCGATACCCGTGCCCTTCAAAGCGTCTCAACTTTTGATGCTGAGGTCTACGAAGAATTGCAAGAAGAAGCCAACGAATTGCTCAAGGGCTACAAGGAACGTGCTGAAAAAGTCGGCGTTCAAAATGTTGTGACTGTTGTAGAAATGGGAAATCCAAAAGTCCTCTTAGCCAATGATATCCCAAGTAAAGAAGGGGTTGACCTTATTATGGTCGGGGCTACCGGACTCAATGCCTTCGAACGGTTAATGGTCGGATCCTCCTCAGAATATATCCTTCGCCACGCCAAAGTAGACTTACTAGTGGTACGTGATAAGGATAAAACCATGTAAGAAAGAAAAAGTTTGGAACCTTTGTTCCAAACTTTTTGAATGTAGACAAACTATTGTTTTACATAAAACAGCTAGATGATTTTCAAAAAATGACTTTTATTTTTTGAAGATTAAAAACTTTCCGCCGTGAGAAAAGTGCTAGAAAGGCTATTGTTTCTAGCACTCGGGAGTTTTGAGACCTTAGGCTCAAAACTAAGTCATGGAACTTCGTAGAAGTTCGCTGACGTCCGTACTCACCTAAGGAAAGTTTTTCAGAAGACTTTATCTTCAATCTGAAGAGGCTGGGACAAAAGTCCTAGCCTCTCAATTATTTTTGGATTGTCGAGCAAGACGCAGTGGTTGAGTGGGCTCTACTACGCTGATTTCATCAGCTTTTACAGCCCTACTCAACTGTGCGGAGGTGGGACGACGAAATCGAATTCTAACGAATTACCGATTTCTGTCCCACTCTCTTTTTAGTTGTCTTTTTTTGCTTCTTTTTGTTTTGCATGTTTTTCGTAGGCCTTGAGCTGGCGATCGAGTTCTTTTTTGATAGCTGGTTCCGGGGCGTATTTTTCTTCCCAATCATCTGGCTTCAGAATTTTGTGGGTTACTGGATCAAAGTGCGCCTTTCCATCTGGGAAAATCTTGCCCATATTGGCCCGGTGAACAATCTCAAAGACCTCTTCAGGATCGACTCCCATTAGTACAAAGCTACCATAAGTCAGATAGAGGGTATCAATCAAGGCATCAACCTGCCCTACCATGGAGATCTCAGCTGGATGCTTGCTCCGAACCTTATCTGCAGCCTTATCCAAGGCTTGGTGAAGAGCTGCTACCGAGCGGTCAAATTCTTCCTCACTTGTGCTAGCTGCTCGGACAAATTCTACCAACTCCTCTTGCTTGAACATGGTTCGATAAAGGGCGTCTTGAGGTTGCCAAACAACTGGTTTCTCCTGGGTTTCTCCATCCATCACACCATGGAAGGTTTTGACCTTATTGAAGTGATCATCCTTAGAAAGAAAGAGTTCTTTCTCTGAGAGAATACCAAAGTGTTGCAGGGCCTTTTGGATGCCATCCTTGCCATTACTAGTCGTGGTATGCTTGGCAATTGCCTTGACACTGGTCGTTCCATTTCCCATCGCAATAGACAAGCCAACACCTGACAGCATCTCTAAGTCATTATCCGAATCTCCAAAAGCCATCACTTCATCGATGTCAAAGCCAAATTCCTGACCAACGATGCGGATCCCTTCTAGTTTGGAAATGCCTGGGTTGAGGACGTCTGCTGCAAAAGGACTAGACCGTGTGAATTTCAGATCCGGAAACTCTTTTTCAATTTTTGCAGTCTCCTCTGGACTCGATAAGATCAACACTTGGTAGATTGGTTCTTGCGCTAGTGCATAGAGGGTATCCTGATCTTGTGGGACGACCTTGCTGACCACTTTGTTAAATCCTCGACTGACGGTACGGGCCATTTTGCGGGGCACAAAGCGACTGGACCAGGTTGAAATAGGACTCATCCCAAAACTCATGATCCGAGAACCAAATACCCCATCCTTGGTACCGAGAGCAATTTCCTTACGGTGTTCTCGAGCATAGTCAATTAGTTGGTGCAGACTCTTTTTATCGATTGGGCTGGTATACAACACGCGCTCCTTGGTCAAAATATACTGACCATTATAGGTCACAGCAAAATCAAAGCCATAGCGTTCCATAAAAGGTTTGACAAAGGCCGGTCCCCGCCCTGTCGCAAGACCTACATAGATTCCTTCTTCCTTTAAAGACTGAATGGCTTTTTCTGTTGATTTTAGGACCGCTCGACTATCATTGACCAAGGTTCCATCGATATCAAAAAAGACTGCTTTTATTTCCATGTCTACTGTTTCTTTCTTTTTATGATAAAATAAATTATATCACATATTCCAAGGAGCTTCACATGTTTAAGAAAATTTTAGCACTACATACCGGAGGGACCATTTCGATGGCGGCAGATGACTCTGGGGCAGTGATTACCAATGAAGTCAATCCCATGACCCAAGTTACTTCACCAATTGAAGGGATTGCAGTCACCTCAGAGGACTTCTTCAACCTTCCCAGCCCTCAAATGACTCCTCGTCACATGTTAGCCCTGTATCAAAAAATCAAAGAGGAAGCTCACAACTATGATGGCATCGTTATTACCCACGGGACAGATACGCTGGAAGAAACGGCTTATTTTTTGGATACCATGGAGTTACCAGAGATCGGTGTGGTCATTACAGGAGCTATGCGAAGCTCCAATGAGCTAGGAAGCGATGGCGTCTATAATTTTCTGACAGCCCTTCGAGTAGCTGCCGATCCAAAAGCACGTGATAAAGGGGTCTTAGTCGTCATGAATGATGAAATTCATGCGGCTAAGTACGTCACCAAAACCCACACCACCAATGTCAGTACCTTCCAGACACCAACCCACGGCCCACTAGGTTTGGTCATGAAAAAGGAAATCCTCTTCTTTAAAACTGCTGAGCCAAGGGTGCGCTTTGATCTCGATACCATCGATGGTTTTGTTCCGATCATTGCTACCTATGCAGGGATGAAAACCGATCTGCTGGACATGCTGGATCTTTCAAAGCTGGATGGCCTCATTATCGAAGCCTTTGGAGCAGGAAACATCCCTAAAGAAACGGCACATAAACTCCAAGAATTCATGGATGCAGGCCTTCCAATCGCTTTAGTATCCCGTTGCTTCAACGGGATCGCTGAACCCGTCTACGCGTATGAAGGAGGAGGCGTCCAGCTCCATCAAGCAGGTGTCTTTTTCATCAAAGAATTAAATGCCCCCAAAGCGCGCATCAAACTCCTCATCGCCCTCAATGCCGGCCTAAAAGGACAAGAACTCAAAGACTATATCGAAGGGTAAACTAAGATACAAAGCCCGTAAAATGCCAAGTGAAAATAGGAAATTGTCGCTGGGAGCGAAGCTCACAAGAGAATTTATCTTTTTCACACAGCATTTAGGGCGTGTTCAATTCGTGTAACGACAAGCACTATGGTGCCTTGCCGACACGACTCACTAACTCCTCAGGTGGATGGTATCGATCCACCTTCGTCCTGTCGCATTTCATCAAGATACAAAGCCCGTAAAATGCAATCTTAAAGGGAGTAGAGTGGAATCCAAAGAATTTCCACTCTACTCCCTTTTTTCCGTCTAGTCTAAATGTTCTTTCTTTTCTAAGTAAAGCGAGAGCAGATGCCAATCGGGGTGTTCGCGCCAATCTGGCGTGGCTACGATCTGGCTGGCAACTTTCCTTGCTTCTTCCAGAATGGGATAATCTTCTACCAAATCCGCGACTTGAAATTCTGGGATCCCAGATTGACGGGTTCCAAAGATTTCACCTGAACCCCGCATTTTCAAATCTTCTTCCGCCAGCACAAACCCATTGGTTGTCTCTGTCATGATTTTCATGCGCTGTTTGCCACTATCTGTCTTAGGATTGGCTACTAGAATAGCATAGGATTGCTTGTTTCCCCGACCAACCCGGCCTCGAAGCTGGTGAAGTTGGCTAAGTCCAAACCGATCTGCATCCATAATGACCATAACGGTTGCATTGGGTACGTTGACTCCTACTTCAATAACGGTCGTAGACACCAAAACATCGACTTGGTGCTCTTTAAAGGCCTGCATGATGGCATCTTTTTCTTCACTTTTCATCTTCCCGTGAAGCAGAGAAACGCGTGCTCGCTGCCCAAAGAAGGCCTCTAGCTCTTCTTGGAGGGCAAGGGCGTTTTTCAAATCTAGCGCCTCTGACTCCTCAATCAGTGGAGAAATAAAGTAAGCTTGAGAACCTTTGCCAAGTTCTTTGACTAACCAGTCGAGGACCACTTCTAACTGCTCATGCTTGACCCAACGTGTGATGATTTCCTTGCGTCCCGCAGGCATCTGGTCAATGATGGACACATCCATATCTCCAAAGGCTGTAATAGCCAAGGTCCGGGGAATAGGGGTAGCTGTCATCATCAGGACGTCTGGATTTTGTCCTTTTTCTCGAAGAATACGGCGCTGGGAAACCCCAAAACGGTGCTGTTCATCAATAATGACCAAGCCTAGATCTTGGTAGTGAACTCCCTCTTGAATCAAGGCATGTGTCCCCACAATCAGTTGGGCTGTTCCTGAGGCGATCTCTTCTAAGACTTCTCGTTTCTCAGCCGCCTTTAATCCTCCTGTTAGAAGGGCAATTGGCAAATCTGGAAAAAGATTTTGCAAGCTTTCCTTGTGTTGCTCTGCCAAAATCTCCGTTGGAACCATCAAGGCAGCTTGCTTCCCAGCGCTTAAGGCTGCATACATAGCAAGACCGGCCACGACTGTCTTCCCGCTTCCCACATCCCCTTGTAAGAGGCGGTTCATATGATAAGGAGAGGCCATATCTGTCAAGATTTCATTCAAGCTGTTTTCTTGAGCTTGCGTTAGCTCAAAAGGAAGCTGTTTTTTTCTGTCTGCTAATTTTTCTGGATTCCAGGCCAAGGAAATCCCTTGGCTGGCATCGTGGTTTTCTTCTTTTAGCACTTGGAGTTGCAGCTGGAAAAAGAGGAGCTCTTCAAATTTTACTCGGCGAAGAGCTTGCTTGTACTCTGCCAGATCCTTAGGAAAATGCATAGCTTGCACTGCTTGGGAACGAGACATAAGTTGATAACGATCTCGTAAGATGTGGGGTACATTCTCTTCTAAAAGCTGGTCCAAACCCTGGTCAAACGCTATTTTAATCAATTTCACCAGGCTGTTTTGGCTCACTCCTTGCGTCACTCGATAGACCGGCTGCAAATCATCTTCCACTTGAGCCAGGAGTTTCATCCCTGTCAAACTGCCTTTAGCCTTGTCCCATTTCCCAAAAATCGCCACAGTCTGCTGAACCTCGATTTTGTCTGCTAGATAGGGTTGGTTAAAAAAATTAACAGCAATCACTTGGTCTCCCTGTTTGATCGAAAAACGCAAGCGATTTCGTTTGTAGCCATAATATTGGACATTGGCTGGCGTTGCTACCACCCCAGAGATGACGGCTTTTTCCCCATCTTCCAACTCTAAAACATTGCGCGTTTTGAAGTCTTCATAGCGAAAAGGGAAATACAAGAGCAGATCTTCTAAGGTTTTAATCCCTAACTTTTTAAATTTTTCCGCCGATTTTGGACCGACTCCAGGCAGTACGGATAAGGGTTGGTGTAGATTCATTTCTCCTCCTTTCTTTTATAAAAAAGCAGGTCCATTCGGGAAAATCCCACCTGCTTCTTCTTATTCTTCACCTGTATAGTCACGAGGAATCCGATCACTCAAGAGACAGACCACTTCATAATTAATGGTCCCACGGTAATCTGCAACCTCTGTTGCCGTGATTTCTTTCTCGCCCTCTCGTCCAATCAGGGTAACCTTGGTCCCCAGAGGCAATTCTTCTGGAAGGCGAACAGTAATCTGGTCCATCGAAACGCGACCAACAATGGGACAAAACTCACCCTTGATCAGTACATGGAAATTTTGCATCTCTCGGATCCAGCCATCCGCATAGCCGATAGGAATCGTCCCGATCCATTGGGGTTCTTCTGTCGTATAGGTTGCTCCGTAGCCAATATCTTGACCAGCTTCTAACTGTTTCACATGAACTAACTCACTCACCAAACTCAAGGCTGGCTTAATTTCATAAGGCAAGGCTAGCACAGAACCGCTGGGATTCAAGCCATACATGACATCTCCCAAGCGCACAGCTGTGAAAATCGTATCCGCATGCCACAAAGAGGTGGCTGAATTACTCGCATGGACAATGGGAGGAAGGGTTTCAAGAGCAGCCAATACTTCTTTGAAAAACTGGTATTGCGCTTGGAATTTTCGATCATCTGCCTCATCTGCTGTCGCAAAATGAGTAAAGATTCCTTCAATTTCAGCTCCAGCTGCTATGAGAAGGCGTTCAGCTTCTTTGATCTCTTCGATCGTTCGGAATCCAATCCGCCCCATTCCAGAATCCACCTTGATATGGACCTTCAATCCTGAAAGATCTGCTTCTTGTCCAAGCAATTGAACCAACCAAGCAAGACTCGCCACCGTTAAGCGGATGTCATGCTCTTTGGCTAGATTCACTGTTTCACTCGGCACAACTCCCAAAATCAAAAGAGGGTGTTGCAAACCTTCTTCACGAATTTCAAGGGCTTCATCCATATTGGAAACACAAAAACCATCTACCTGAGGTGCCAATTTTTTGGTCACCGCAACGACCCCATGACCATAGGCATTGGCCTTGACGACTGCATATTTCAAGGCTTGACTCGGAATATGGTCACTGACTTGTTGCACATTAAAGGCAATGGCATCCAAATCGACTCTTGCAACAGTTGGTCTATGTTTACTTGCTTTCATTTTCTTCCTCCAAAATGACACTGGTCGACACTAGGTCTCCCTTATGACTGATCGAAATCCATACCTTCCCAGAAAAAGGAGACTTGGAAAAATAGGGTGCTCCGTGGGCATCATTTAAAATTTCTAAATCTTGAAAACCAACCGGTCCAATCCCTGTTCCCATTGCCTTTGAAAAGGCTTCTTTGGCGGACCATCGGCCCGTTAAATATTCCATTTTCCGTTTTCCAGACAATTCCTCAAAGCGCTCTCGCTCAGCCTCGGTTAAGACTTTTTCAGCGAATCGAGTATTCTTCTGATAGGCTTTTTCAATCGCAGCGATCGATTCGATATCGATGCCATGTCCTTTGATCATCTTGTTTTATCCTTATTTATCGTTTCAGTATCGTTTTACTGACAAAAGAGAAGAGGCTAAAGAATCACTCCTTCCGCCCCTGCCTTTTACTTATTCATCGTTGCAATTTCTTTGACCAAGGCCTGTGTTTTTTCCCAACCCAGGCAAGGGTCTGTGATGGATTGACCATAAACCACTGGTTCATTTTGACGGCCATCTTCTAGATAGGATTCAATCATGAAACCACGAACTAAAGTTGCCAAATCCTTGTTCCAAGCACGGTTCATCATGGTTTCTCTCACGATGCGTACTTGCTCTTCGAATTGTTTGCCAGAATTGTCATGGTTGGTATCCACCAGGATGAAGGGATGTTGCAAGCCCATTTCGCTATAGCGTTTTGCTGCCGCTAGCAAATCTTCATAATGGTAGTTTGGAATATTCTTACCACTTGCATCCAAGCCCCCACGAAGGATCGCATGGGCTAAAGGATTTCCTGATGTTTCCACTGCTTGGGCATTGAACAAAAAGTTTTGGGGATGTTGGGCTGCATAAATCGCATTGAACATGACAGAAAGATTTCCAGAGGTTGGATTCTTCATGCCTGTCGGAGCAGAGATCCCACTAGATACAAAGCGGTGCTCCTGGTCTTCAACTGAACGAGCTCCAATGGCATGATAAGAAATTAAATCCTCAACATAAGGAAGACTTGCTGGATAAAGCAACTCATCCGCAGTTGTCAAACCAGTCTCGGTAATCACACGGTAGTGGAGATGTCGGACTGCTTTCAAACCGTCCACAAAGCTTGGTGCTGCATGTGTATCTGGTTGGTGCATCAAGCCTTTATAGCCATCCCCATTGGTCCGAGGTTTAGCCGTATAGACCCGCATCACAATGAAAATTTGATCTTTCACTTGCTCTTGCAAGTCTGCCAAGCGACGGGCATACTCCATCACCGCTTCTTCATTATCAGAAGAACAAGGCCCGATCACAAGAAGAATCCGTTGGTCTTCTCCTTTGATAATCGCCTCTAACTCTCGATCACGCGCTTCTTTTCGCTCCAAGGCTGAACCTTCCAAGCGAAACAGCGAAGTGATCTCTTGCTCATCAATCTTATTGCTCTTCGTTATGAATACCATACGGCCTCCTTATGCTGCCTAGCCCCATCCTCTCTTGACTCAAGAGGGACTCTTAAAATTTACGTCCGTGACAGTTTTTGAATTTCTTACCTGAACCACAAGGGCACAAATCGTTGCGTTTCACTTGTGACAAGTCAATATCTGCTGGAATATCTTGTTGTTGCGCTGCAATGTTGCGAGTCGCAGTTGTTGAAATGCTGTGTTCCGTACGTGGACGTTCTTGTTCGTGAATTTGGGCTTTCATCATGAGACGAGTCACATCAAATTCAATCGATCCGATCATATCGTTAAACATACGGAAACTTTCTGATTGGTATTCTACCACTGGGTTATTTTGCGCATACCCACGGAGTCCAACCGCATTTCGCAATTGATCCAAGGCATCGATATGGTCTGTCCACTTGCTGTCCACCACACGAAGGATCAAGACTTTTTGGAATTCTTGCACAGACTCTTCGTCACGCAATTTCGCTACTTGACTAGCATAGATTTCTTCTGCACGTGCATACAAGTAATCGATAACTTCCTTGTCAGATTTTCCTTCAATATCGCTTGCAGAAATCGTATCTTCCGGAACCAAATTGTATTTGGCAAAGTTCAGAATCGCTTCAACGCGTTCTTCCTTGCTTGAGTGGCTAGCCCCTTCAACAATCCGTTTGATGGTCCGTTTGATCATGGCCTTGATTTCAGGTGCCAAGTCGCGGTTAGCTGTGATCACATCATAGCGTTCTGCATAGATGATCTCCCGTTGTTCCCGCATCACGTCATCGTATTGAAGGACTTGCTTACGAGTATCGTAGTTATTTCCTTCAACCCGTTTTTGTGCTCCCTCTACTTGGCGGGTAAACATGTTTGAACGGATCACCGATTCTTCTTCGCTCAACTTGAAGCGATCAAGCACTGCTTTGATCCGTTCTGAACCGAAACGACGCATCAACTCATCTTCAAGAGACAAGTAGAATTGAGATTCACCTGGGTCTCCTTGACGTCCGGAACGTCCACGAAGCTGGTTGTCGATCCGACGACTTTCATGACGCTCTGTCCCGATGACACACAGTCCACCGAGTTCGCGAACCCCTTCACCGAGCTTGATATCGGTACCACGTCCAGCCATGTTGGTCGCGATGGTAACAGCGCCACGTTGACCAGCATTCATAATGATTTGCGCTTCTTTGTAGTGGTTTTTCGCATTCAAGACTTCGTGAGGAACACCTGCTTGAACCAACAATTGAGAAAGGTAATCACTGGTTTCAACGGCAACGGTACCTACTAGGACTGGTTGACCTTTTTCATGACGAGACTTGACATCTTCCACAACAGCCTTGAATTTTGATTTCAAGCTTGGGTAGAGAAGGTCTGGATGGTCAATACGAGCAATCGGACGGTTGGTTGGAATTGGAATCACGCGAATGTTATAAATTTCACGGAATTCTTCTTCTTCAGTTTTCCCTGTCCCTGTCATCCCTGACAACTTCTTGTACATACGGAAGAGGTTTTGGTAAGTAATCGATGCAGATGTTTTGGTTTCTTCTTGAACTGGAACACCTTCTTTGGCTTCGATCGCTTGGTGAAGACCATCAGAATAGCGACGTCCTTCCATGGTCCGACCAGTAAATTGGTCAACGATCAAGATTTCTTGATCTTCGCTGACCACATAGTCGATATCCAAAATCATGATGTAGTTGGCACGAAGGGCATTGTCGATAAAGTGAGTCAAAGCTACGTTTTCAATATCGTACAAGTTTTCAAGATTAAAGTAGCTTTCTGCCTTATCGATTCCTGAATCAGACAAACCGATGGTTTTAGATGGGACATCGATAATGTAATCGTCCTCTGTCAAGGTCTTCACATAAGCATCCGCCATGTGGTAGAGCTGGCTCGTATCAGAAGCTGTCTGACCAGAAACGATCAATGGAGTACGGGCTTCGTCAATCAAGATGGAGTCTACCTCATCGACCAAGGCATAGTTCAATGGACGTTGAACCATGTTTTCTGCGCGCACAACCATGTTGTCACGCAAGTAGTCAAACCCGATCTCTGAGTTGGTTGAGTAAGTGATATCACAGAGGTAAGCTTCTTTTTTCTCAGCTGGAGATTTTGCTGCAAGGTTGATCCCTACTGAAAGACCAAGCCATGAGTAAAGTTCTCCCATCTCTGTTGCATCCCGCTCGGTCAAGTATTCATTGACGGTAACAACGTGTACCCCTTTGCCAGACAAGGCATTCAAGTATACCGGCATGGTGGCTGTCAGGGTTTTTCCTTCCCCTGTACGCATCTCTGGAACGTCACCATGGTGAAGGACGATTCCCCCCATGACCTGAACCTTGTATGGGAACAAACCAAGAACCCGTTTTGCAGCTTCACGAACAACTGCAAAAGCCTCGTACAAGAGATCATCCAAAGACTCACCATCTTGGTAGCGTTGCTTAAACTCAACTGTTTTCGCTTTTAATTCGTCATCCGTCAAAGCTGCCATTTGGTCTTCATAAGAAAAGACCTTGTCAGCCATTTTTTCAAGGCGTTTGATTTCGCCTCGATCATTTTCAATAATTGTTTTTAATAAATTTGCCATTTTTTTCCTTACTTTGAATTTTTCAAAATCTAAAATGTTCTTTTTATTCTAGCATTTTTTAAACATTTTTTCAAGATCAAGGCTGTATCTTACAAGACTTTCGAGTGGTTTTTTTCGTGTAAGAAAATCCAAAAAGATGCCTGCTCAAGCAGACATCTTTTCTATATACGGTGTTTATTCAGACAAATGGTAAGAATAGCTTGCCACAACCACTTCTTCATGCCAACGAAGTGCATACTTCAATTTCAAACTCATTTGGTTGTGGAGAATATTTTGCCAATGTTTTTTAGGAATAAATTGAGGGACTAAGACTGTAACGGTGTTGCCTTTTTCCTTGGCCTCCTCAGCTACTTTTGAGACAAATTCAACTGTTGGCTGGATAATATCCCGGTAACTCGTCATGACATTTTCAAAGCGAATATGAGGGAAATAATGCTTAAATTCTTCCGCCACTTCCGCATCTTTAACCTTGGTTTCTTCCGTTGAGACGTGCATAGCTATAACATCGTTTCCTAGGCTATTTGCATAACTCATAGCTCCCACACTTACCTGAGTGACATTCCCAACAAGGACAATCACGGTATTGCCCGCATAACTTGTCTTTTCAATCTTACCACCCAAGCGCAATTGAGCCGCAACTTTATCATAGTGATTACGGATACTCAAGAACATCCAAAGCAAGAGACCAATAATAGGGAAGAAGGGCCAGATCTCACGCAAACGGAATAATAAGAGGATCAAGACAATCCCATAACAGATGGCTGCCCCCAGGATATTGGCAAGCGAATACTTAAGAAATCCTTTTTGATATTGGCGTTTCCAGTGGATCACCATCCCTGTTTGAGAAAGGGCAAAAGGAATGAAGACCCCGATGGTATAAAGCGGAATCAAGCTTTCTGTTTGCCCATCAAAGATCAAGAGCAAAACGATGGCACCAATCGCCAAGGTCAAAATCCCATTAGAATAGCCCAGACGATCCCCTTTTTCCATATACATGTGTGGCATGTATTTATTTTTAGCCATGTTAAAGGCCAACATTGGAAAGGCTGAGAAACCGGTATTAGCCGCAACTGCCAAGATCAAGGCTGTTGATAATTGGAAGACGTAAAAGAAGGCTTGTCCGACTGGGGAATTCCCTAAGATGGCTTGGGCCATTTGGGCTAGAGTTGTTACCCCTTTTGCCGGAACGACACCCACCCAGTAATTGAGGAAGGTAATCCCTGCAAACATGATCCCCAAAATCAAAGCCATGATGGTCAAGGTAGAGGCTGCATTCTTTGCTTTTGGTTTCTTAAAGAAAGGAACCGAATTGGAGATGGCTTCAACCCCTGTTAGTGAAGCCGATCCACTCGTAAAGGCCCGCAATAAAAGAATGACACTAACCCCTGAAATGGTTTGACCCACATGAGCAGTTGCGTTATAGGCCAAGTGACCCGTCAAGATTTGGATCACACCATAGCCGATCAAGGCAATGGTACTGACAATGAACAGATAGACCGGAATCATCAAGGATGTCGCTGATTCGCGCAATCCCCTCAGGTTCATCAGCATCAAGAGCAAGACCAATAAAATGGAAATGTGAAGATTATAAGGATGAAGAGATGGAATCGCTGACGTGATGGCATCTGCACCGGAAGAAACAGATACTGCCACTGTCAGCATGTAGTCAACTAAGAGACTACCACCAGCGATCAAACCCGCTTTGGGAGACAAGTTCTCCGTAGTCACCATGTAGGCCCCTCCCCCTTGAGGGTAGGCATGAATGACCTGGCGATAAGAAATCGTTAAACTGGCTAGGAGAACCAGGACCACAATCCCAATCGGAATGGACCACCAAATGGCTCCCGCTGAAACGGTCATCAAGACCAGGATAACTTGCTCTGGACCGTAGGCGATAGAAGAAAGCGCGTCACTAGAGAGCATGGCCAAGGCCTGCATTTTCCCAAGCAATCCGCCTTCACCTTCTGCACCAGATTTCAACGGACGGCCAATAAACCATTTTTTCAATGTTGAAAACATAAAAAACTCCTTGAAAAAAGATCATGAGGCCGGGAATTCCCTGCCTCTTTTTCATAAAACAGGGGTTATTCTACTCCTTTTTTTCAAGACTGTCAACTAAAATTGTGAAATTTTCATAAAACTTTCATTGTGTTCATTCATCCAAGCTCTCTTAGATCAGCCAGCTTCTTTTCAAATTGATCCAAGCAAAAAACGAGGCTGGGACAAAAATCCTAGCCTCTCAATTATTTTTGGATTGTCGAGCAAGACGCAGTGGTCGAGTGGGCTCTACTACGCTGATTTCATCAGCTTATACAGGCCTACTCAACTGTGCGGAGGTGGGACGACGAAATCGAATTCTAACGAATGACCGATTTCTGTCCCACTCTCACTTTTTTTATTTTGCTTGATTTTCGACATAAAAGGCAATGACATCCGAAGTGTACTGGGCTGTGCCAGCTCCAAACTTGTCGATGTTTTCCTTGAATTCTGGATTATAGACATAGCCTTTGCCGATATGGCCAAAAACCTCTATAGAGCAGTCAAATCCATACGTTCGAATCGCGTCTAAAAGTTTGGCTGCTTGATCTTGGTTTTCCGATGCTGTTACTGGCAAACCAGCCTGGAGGTTTTTCGCCAAGACTTGGAAGACTTGATTAAAGGCTCTTGTCGCCTCCTCTTCTCGACCTTTTTGACGTTCAAGCGCTTGGTCCATGACTTCTTGACCGTACTTCTCTACCGCCTCTTGCTGGTATTTTTGAGTATCTTGGTAGCTAAATCCAGTAAATTTTTCCTCAATGGTCATTTTTCTTTCTCCTTTTTGTTCTTGAATGGTTTTTTGCAAGGTAGAAATCAAGGTATCCAGACGTTGTCTTTCTTGACTCAAATAGTCCAACTGTTTGGTCAAATGGGGCAATAAGTTAGATTTTTCTTCAGCTAAGAGTTCTGCTATTTGGTCTAAGGAAAACCCTAGATACTTGTAGTAGAGAATCACCTGTAATCGTTCTAAATCTTCTTGACTGTATGTCCGAAAGCCATTTTCAGATTTCACAGGGACGAGAAGTCCTATCTTGTCATAGTGGTGCAAGGTCTTGACAGAGACACCCGACAGCTCTGCAGCTTCTTTGATATGGTACATGATTTCCTCCTTATACTCAATGAAGATCAAAGAGCAAACTAGGAAGCTAGCCGCAGGCTGTACTTGAGTACGGCAAGGCGATGCTGACGTGGTTTGAATTTGATTTTCGAAGAGTATTACATGGATAGTATAATCCCTCCCCTTAGGTCAGAGTCAAGACTTAACATAAAAAAAGTTTTCAGATAAAAAGGCTTGAGTTGTTTCATAGCTTTTAACTCAAACCCCTTCTTTTTATGGATGACTTACGATCAATTCTAAACCTTGCCCTTCCAAAGTCCAGGATTCAACATCGCTCGGCAAGATAAAGTGGCTTCCTTTTTGAATAGGATAATCCTTTCCATCTACCGTCAATTTACCTTCTCCGGCTAAGACGCTCAATAAGCTGTAATCAGCGGTCTTTTCAAAATAAGCTTTTCCAGTCAGTTCCCACTTATAAACGGTGAAGAAATCACTGGCAACCAAGGTGGTCATACGAAGATCATCGATTACAACTGTATCTGGATGGCTATTGGCAGGCTCTCCAATGTTCAAGACATCAATTGATTTTTCCAAGTGAAGATCCCGCAAGTTTCCTTGAGCATCCTTGCGGTCAAAATCATAAACCCGGTAGGTGGTATCACTCGACTGTTGGGTTTCAAGGATCAATATTCCAGAACCAATGGCGTGCATGGTCCCGCTTGGCACATAGAAGAAATCTCCAGCCTTGACAGGAACCTTTGTCAGCAAGTCATCCCAGTTCTTGTCCTCAATTTGCTGACGGAGTTCTTCTTTTGACTTGGCATTGTGTCCATAGATAATCTCAGATCCTTCATCAGCCGCAATCACGTACCAACACTCAGTTTTTCCAAGTTCTCCTTCATGCTCCATTGCATAGGTATCATCCGGGTGCACCTGTACACTGAGCCAATCGTTGGCATCCAAAATCTTTGTTAATAAAGGAAAGACAGGCTCTTTACGATTACCGAATAATTCCCGATGCTCTTGATAGAGCTGGTCCAATCCCACTCCTTCGTATGGACTATTGGCTACTTTAGAAACTCCATGTGGATGGGCTGAAATGGCCCAAAATTCACCGACATGGTCGCTCGGAATTTCGTAACCAAATTCTTCTTTCAGACGAGTTCCTCCCCAAATTTTTTCCTGCATGACTGAATGTAAAAATAATGGTTGTCCCATAATATCCTCCTCGCATTTCATGTTTCTATTATACAAAAAAAAGAAAGCTTCTGAAAGCCCTTTCCATCATTTTCCTCTCTCGCCAGAAACTTTATTTTTGTGTATAATGAAAGGGATGACACTAAAAGAAAATATTATCCAACTGGCGCATTCTATTGGGATTTCAAAAATTGGATTTACAACTGCTGATGACTTCGCTTATTTGGAAAAATCGCTCCGCTTGGCCGTTGAGGAAGGACGGAATTCTGGATTCGAGCATAAGAATATTGAAGAGCGCATCCAACCCAAATTAAGTCTCTCCTCCGCCAAGACCATCATCTCAATCGCTGTCGCCTACCCCCACAAACTCAAGCAACAACCTCAAAAAACAGCCTATAAAAGAGGAAAATTTACCCCCAACAGCTGGGGGTTAGACTACCATTATGTTCTTCAAGACAAGCTCAACCGCTTAGCTGCTGGGATTGAAGAAATGACGCAGGATTTTGAATACAAGGGCATGGTCGATACTGGAGCATTGGTTGATACGGCTGTCGCCCAACGAGCAGGGATTGGCTTTATCGGAAAAAATGGCTTGGTCATTTCAAAAGAATACGGTTCTTACATGTTTCTGGGCGAATTGATTACCAACCTCGAAATCGAACCAGATCAGCCAGTCGACTATGGTTGTGGAGACTGTCGGCGTTGTTTAGATGCTTGCCCAACCTCCTGTTTAATCGGGGATGGCTCTATGAATGCCAAACGCTGTTTGTCCTTCCAAACCCAAGACAAGGGCATGATGGACCTAGAATTTCGCAAGAAAATTAAAACGGTCATCTATGGATGTGATATCTGTCAGATTAGCTGCCCTTATAACAAAGGGATAGATAATCCCTTGGCAACAGAAATCGATCCTGATCTGGCTCATCCAGAGTTGATTCCCTTTATAGAACTGTCCAACGGTCAATTTAAGGAAAAATTCGGGCATGTTGCTGGAAGTTGGCGAGGCAAGAACATCCTCCAGCGCAATGCTATCATTGCATTAGCCAATGCCAATGACCGCTCGGCCATCCCTAAGCTCCTGAACATCATCGAAACTTCACAAAATCAGATCCATATTGCAACGGCTATCTGGTCTTTAGGGCAACTGCTCCGTGAAGTCACGCCGGACCTTGTTGAGCTCTTACGGAATATCAAACATCCGACCGATGCTATCATAGAAGAACGAACTGCTTTCTTTGAAAAATTCGGTGTTCAAGCAGATTCACAGCTACTATGAAAAAACACTAAGGTTGTAACCTTAGTGTTTTTTTAGTTCTTTCAAGAAATACCAACTACCCATCTCTACTTGGTTAAAGCTAATCTCACTTGAATAGACTTCCTTGTAACCATTTTTCGTGTAAAAATAGACATTTCCTTTGGTATTGGTATAAAAGGCTAGTTTTTTTCCTTGGATCTCTTCCAAGAAAGGCTCAATTCCTTCTGTCATAAAGCGACTGCCATAGCCCTGCCGTTGGTGTTTAGGGGCGACTGCAAGAAGCATCAAATACCAATCAAAATCTACATTTTGCTCCAATTCTTTATCCGTGTCCTCCATAAATTTAAAGTAGGACAACATATTCTTCAAGGAAATAAACTTGAGCAAACCGAATCCCCCATTTAAGAGATAGGCCCGAAAAGGAATCGGTCCCTTTTGCAACAAGGCTACCGCATAAATTTCATCGTTTTTTTCTGCCACAAGGCAAATATGGTGCTTGAGAAAAACCTTCACCAAGATGCGCATCATTGCCTCAACAAAGGCAGGATACTGCTTGGGATCACGCACCAAATCTTTGATAACTTTTAAAAATAGATAGTCCTCAAAGGCTGTACTGGCTACTCGAACCACCTGATCCAGATCTGCTTTTTCTGCTTTTCTGTACTTCATCTTCTCTCCTATTCTAAGTCCACTTTCCAGTATACACTATCCCTCGCTCTTAGACAAAGGTCAATTTTTAGGAATTTGTTCATTCAAGCCAGCAAAAAGAGTCCTCCCCAGACGAGTCCCAATCCCCAAGCGACGAGGACATCCTTGGGATAATGAACTCCTCCAAGAACTCGGACAAGGGCTAATAGAAGAGATAGGAGCATGGAGCACATTCCAAGCGGAAGCGACAACTGGCAGACACACATCGAGATAATGGTCGCCGAAAAAACATGTCGGCTAGGAAAGGAATGACCGGATGAATTTTTTTCTAATAATGGTTGAATCTCCCATTTTTCATAAGGTCTTGGAACATTGACCCAATGACGAAAGAGGCTAAACAAGACAAAACCCGAAGCAGGGATCCAGATAAAAGGCCAGATTCCTCCCATTGAAGTTTTCTTAAAAAACAGCCAACAAAAGACCAGGCCGTAGATGCCTGGCATCACGAAAGTCAGGATTCGATTCATCCTTTGAAGGACCTGCACACGATGTGGCTTTCTCATAAAAGGCAGGGTTAGCCAACGATAAAATTTCGGATAATCTCGAAGATTGGGCTTCATGTTGGCACTCCTGTCTATCATCTCATTTTTGTACTACTAGTATACGCGATCCTAAGAAAGCCTGTCAAGCCAGGCTTCTTTTTTATCCTTTCTTTCTTCTTTTTCACATGATTTAGTACTAAAATCTGATGATTTATCATTTTTCTGTCTCCAAGAAACGTCTTTTCCATTACTATTATCGATAAAAAAATGAGGCTGGGACAAAAGTCCTAGCCTCTTAATTGTTTTTGGATTGTCGAACAAGACGCAGTGGTTGAGTGGGCTCTACTACGCTGATTTCATCAGCTTTTACAGCCCTACTCAACTGTGCGGAGGTGGGACGACGAAATCGAATTCTAACGAATTACCGATTTCTATCCCACTCTCATTTTTTCACTTTGTATGTTACGCCCTTTGTATCTTATTTTTACGCTACTTCTTCTGTAAATTGGCTATTATAGAGATCAGCATAGAATCCATTTTGGCTCATGAGTTCTTGGTGGTTGCCTTGCTCGATAATATTTCCATCTTTCATCACGAGAATCAGATCCGCATTGCGGATAGTGGACAAGCGATGGGCGATGACAAAGGAGGTCCGGCCTTCCATGAGTTTGTCCATAGCTTTTTGAATCAACTCTTCTGTACGGGTATCGACAGATGAGGTTGCTTCATCCAAGATGAGGAGCGGGGCATCCTTCAAGAGGGCACGCGCAATGGTCAAGAGTTGCTTTTGACCGACGGACAAGGTGACAGAATCATCTAGCACGGTGTCATAACCATTCGGCAAGGTCCGAATAAAGTGATGGACCCCAACCGCTCGGGTTGCCGCTTCGACCGCTTCATCTGAAATATCGGTTTGATTGAAGACCAGGTTTTCCCGAATAGTCCCTTCAAAGAGCCAGGTATCTTGTAAGACCATCGAAAAGGCATCATGAACTTCTTCACGGCTCATGGCCTTAGTATCCACACCATCGATGGTAATTTTACCAGCTTGAATGTCGTAAAAGCGCATCAAGAGATTGACCATGGTGGTCTTACCAGCACCTGTTGGACCAACAATAGCGACCTTTTCTCCTGGCTTCGCTTCAGCTGTAAAGTCATGGATAATAGTCTTATCTGGTGAATAACCAAAGCGAATATGCTCAAAGGTGACGTGACCTTTTGGCGCTTCCAATTGACGTGTTTTTTGGGATTCATCTTCCATTTCTTCTTCGTCCAAGAATTCAAAGACACGCCTCATAGCAGCACTAGCTGATTGTAATTGGGTAATTCCTTGGGCCATTTGACCAATTGGTTGGGTAAAGATACGGACATAGGTCATAAAGGCCACAATGGTCCCAATGGTAATATCTCCATTAATGGTGAGGGCAGCCCCTACGATACAGACCATGACATAACCAAAATTCCCTACAAACTGCATCAAGGGCATCATAATCCCAGAGAAGAATTGGGATTTCCACATGCTTTGATACAAATCTTGGTTGATGGCATCAAAATGATCTTTGGCTTGATGACGGCCATTGTAGGAAATAACAACATTATGTCCACTATAGATTTCTTCAACATAGCCTGAAACTTTGGCAAGATTATCTTGTTGCTGTTTAAACAAAGGCTGACTCTTGACCATAATGATGCTAGAAAGAGCAAAGCCACCAAAAACAGAAAGGATGGCGGTCAAAGCTAAATGCCAGTCCGTCTTAAACATCATAAAGATGGAGCCGATCAATAAGACGACAGAGGAGACCATTTGAACCAAACTTTGGTTAAAGGATTGAGTCATCAAATCCACGTCATTGGTCACACGAGACAAGGTATCTCCTTGTTCATGGCTATCAAAATATTGGAGAGGTACACGATTGATCTTTTCAGCGATGGCATTGCGCAAGCGTTCTGCGAAGCGCTGAATCATCGTTGAGATAATGAAACTACTGCTGTAGGACACCAGTGCTCCAACTCCATAAAGGATAGCCAAGGTTAGGGCAATCGAAGTGATTTTGTCAATATCAATGGCGCCTCCCATCCCTTTTGTGATGGTATCCGTGATTTCTTTTAATTTATCCGGTCCAATAACCGTGATAATACTCGATACGATCGAAAAGAGGATAGCAACTAGGAAAAATAGGTGGAAGCCCTTCAAATAGGGAGAAAGTTGTCTCCAAAGGGACGATTCTTGTTTTGTTTTATGCATGTTCCAACTCCTCCTTAGACAATTGTGAATAGGCAATTTCTTGATAGACTTCATTGGTCGCAAGCAATTCTTTGTGGGTGCCTTGACCGACGACCTTCCCTTGATCCAAAACCAAAATCAAATCTGCATCCATAATGGTCGAAATGCGTTGGGCAACGATCAATTTGGTCGTATCTGCCAGCTCTTCTTTCAGAGCTTGGCGCAAGATACGATCCGTTTTGTAATCTAGGGCTGAGAAGGAATCATCAAAGATGAGGATCTCGGGCTTGCGTGCCAGGGCACGCGCAATGGCCAAACGTTGACGTTGACCTCCAGAGAAGTTGCTTCCTCCTTGCGCTACTTCTGTATCCAAGCCCTTCTCTTTTGTGGCAACAAACTCTTTGGCTTGGGCCAATTCAAGAGCTTTCCAGATGGCTTCATCCTCTAATTTTCCTTGGCTACTTTCTCCAAATTCCATATTGGAGCGAATCGTGCCACTAAAGAGCACTGCTTTTTGGGGAATGTAGCCGACTTTATTGTTCAATTCTTGGTGGCTATAGTCCTTGACATTGACGCCATCCACTAAGATCTTTCCTTCTGTCGCATCGTAAAAACGTGGAATTAAATTGACCAGAGTGGATTTACCAGAACCAGTTGATCCAATGAAGGCAACAGTTTGTCCTTTCTGAGCTGAGAAGGTCACATGTTCAATCACCGCACGGGAAGTCCGTCCATAGCGGAAGGAAACATCTTGAAATTCTACTGTACCTGCTTGGCCTGTTGTTTCTTTTGACTCACTTGGGAAGGCTACAGACGGTTCAAGAGCCAAGACCTGATTAATCCGTTTTGCGGATACTAGTGCACGAGGAAGAATAATCAAGATGGCCACCATCATCATAAAGCCAACGACAACCTGCATGGCGTAAGAAGAAAAGGTGATCATATCTGAGAAGACCTTGGTCCGATCCGCTAATGCAGGACTGGTGAAGATCTTTGTAGGATCTTTTGGCATGGCGATATCATTGATCAAGTGCGCCCCAATCCAGTAGATAGCAAGGGTCAAGCCACTTGATACCACTGTCATGACAGGGTTCATCAGAGACATCAAACGATAAACAAAGAGATTTAGACGGGTTAAGCCCTTGTTTTCAGCCTGGAATTTCTCATTTTGATACGCTTCCGCATTGTAGGCGCGAACGACCCGCACCCCAGTCAAACTCTCCCGTGTCGTCGCATTCAAGGCATCGGTCAAACCTTGAACCTTTTGCTGGCGTGGAAAGGCAATCAGAACCAGAACAGAAAGCAGAATCAAGACCATCAAGACCGCAATCCCAACAGAAGTTGTCCAGGCACTGCTCTTGCCCCAAATCTTGGTCAAGGCCCAAATCGCCATAATAGGCCCACGCGTCACGACCTGCATCCCCATGACAATCATGATTTGTAACTGGGTCAAATCATTGGTCGTCCGAGTCAAGAGAGAGGGAACGGAGAATTTCTTGATCTCTGCATCAGAGTAATCCATCACCTGGTGGAAAATCTCTCCTCGAAGCCGCGTCGTAAAGCTGGCAGCGACTCGTGAAGCCAAAAAGCCCACAAGAACTGCCATCAAAAAGCTTCCAAAAGAGAAGAGCAACATCTTACTCCCTGGCTCCATGATATCAGAAACCTTGGTCCCCTCCTTAGCTAAGAGGGTCGTAATATCGGACAAGTATTCCGGGGTCTTTAAATCCATCCAAACTGCCAGACAGATAAAGACCGTACTAAGGGCAATCACGCCCCATTCTTTGGCGGTTAAGCGCCGAAATATATTGATCATTCCTCGCTCCTTTTTTTCATATTCTCATAAAATTGATGCATAACCTTGAAAAAGATAGCCAATTCTTCTTCTGATACACCCGCTACTAGACTCCGTTCTACCTCTTCAAAGAATTGCTTCATGTCATTCAAATTGGCTTTCACACTGTCTGTTAGGTAGACATACTTGGCCCGTTTATCGGTCGGACTAGCCTCTAAATAAATAAACCCATTTTTCTCCATTCGCTTGATCAGATTACTGGTCACGGATTTTGTGATATGAAGTTCCTGTTCAACATCCCGAATTAAGGTCACTTTTCCCTCCTTTTCACGATGAGATAAGAATCTCAATACCTGACCTTGTGGTCCTGCGCTAAATTCAAACCCTCTCTTCTTGGCCTCTCTTTCCACCATGAGGTGAATGAGATGGCCAATTTTTTTTAATTCTTGTAATGGCTTTTCCATCATTCCTCCAAATAGTTCTCATAAGAACCTTAAAGTTACTATGAGAACTATTTTAGCACAAAAAAGATCCCTGTCAAGAAAAAAGTTTCTATAAGAACTAAAAAAATGGAGCCCAATCGACTCCATTAATGACTTCTAGATAATAATGCCTTCTAGATGATCCATTTCGTGCTGACAGATCTGGGCCGGAAAGCCTGACAAATGAATTGTTTTTGCATTCCAATTCACATCTCGATAGGTCACTGTAATCTCCTCATAACGGGTGGTCGGCCGACTCCCTACCAAGGACAAGCATCCTTCCTCTGTTTGGTAAGGTTTTTTCTTTTCAAGGAGAACAGGATTAAACAGGACCAAATTTTCACTTCCTATTCGGATGATAATCGCCCGTTTTTTCACCCCGATCATATTAGCCGCTAAACCAACACACTCAAGGAGATGAGCATTTAAGGTGTCCTGCAAATCCAAAGCCAAGGTGCGATCCTCAGGTGTCGCTTCTTCTGACTTTTGACCCAAGAATAAGACATCCTTTACAATATTCTTTTTCATTCCTTCCTCACTTCTTGATAGATAGACGAAAGAAGAGAGTGGGACAGAAATCGGTAATTCGTTAGAATTCGATTTCGTCGTCCCACCTCCGCACAGTTGAGTAGGGCTGTAAAAGCTGATGAAATCAGCATAGTAGAGCCCACTCAACCACTGCGTCTTGCTCGACAATCCAAAAATAATTGAGAGGCTAGGACTTTTGTCCCAGCCTCCTCGCTCTTGTTTCTAACCTCTAAGAGACAATTGCTTCTTATTTTTTAAGCTTTTCGCTCACTTCTTTTGCAAGGACAAAGTTCCCCAAGGTCGCTGAACCATTGCCGGCAACTGCAGGTGTCACAATATAATCTCTCACATCTGGTACAGGGAGGTAACCGTTCAAGAGGGCAGTAAATTTCGTGCGAACACGATCTAACATATGTTGTTGAGCCATTACTCCCCCTCCAAAGACAACGACGTCTGGGCGGAAGGTAACTGTCGCATTCACTGCTGCTTGTGCGATGTAGTAGGCTTGAATATCCCATACATTGCTGTTGAGTTCAATGTTTTCCCCACGAATACCCGTACGAGCTTCGAGACTAGGACCAGCCGCAAGACCTTCCAAACAGCCATTGTGGAAAGGACAAACACCCTTGAATTCTTTTTCCACATCCATTGGGTGTTGAGCCACATAGTAGTGCCCCATTTCTGGGTGTCCAGCTCCCCCGATAAACTCGCCACGTTGGATGACACCAGCTCCGATTCCTGTTCCGATTGTATAGTAAACCAAGTTTTCGATATGGCCACCCGCGTTATTGCGTGCGACTACTTCTCCATAGGCAGAACTATTTACATCTGTTGTGAAATAGATAGGTACATTCAAGGCACGACGGAAAGCCCCAACGATATCTACATTGGCCCAATTTGGTTTTGGAGTCGTTGTGATGAAACCATAAGTGTTTGAATTTGGATCGATATCAATTGGTCCAAATGATCCAATCGCAAGCCCAACTAGATCCTCAAATTTTGAGAAAAATTCAATACACTTATCAATCGTCTCAATTGGCTTGGTTGTTGGAAATTGTACTTTTTCCACAACATTATAGTTTTCATCACCAACTGCACAAACAAATTTTGTACCGCCAGCTTCCAAACTTCCATATAATTTTGTCATGTTGGCTCCTTTTTTATTATGAAAAATATCCTGTATTTATTATAGCATATTTTGTAGTCAATCTTTTTCTCTTCTCTAAAGAAAAAACACACTTTTTTTGAGAAATAAAATTCAAGGACTGGAGATGATAGACCAGTCCTTGAGAACTTATTTTTCGATTAAGCTTTGACTTCGATGATCGCATCACCCTTCGCAACAGATCCAGTTGCAACAGGTGTGACAGAAGCATAGTCAGCTGTGTTAGTGACGATCACCATAGTTGTGTCTTCAAGACCAGCTGCGGCAATTTTCGCTGCATCAAATGTACCAAGGACATCACCAGCTTTCACTTTATCACCTTGAGCTACTTTTTGATCAAATCCTTCACCGTTCATTGATACGGTATCAATCCCAACGTGGATCAAGATTTCAGCACCATTAGCGGTCTTCAAACCGTAAGCGTGACCAGTTGCAAAAGCAATGGTTACTTCAGCATCAGCTGGTGCATAGACAACGCCTTCAGTTGGTTTGATGGCAATTCCTTGTCCCATCGCTCCACTTGAGAAGACAGGATCATTCACATCAGACAAAGCAACAGCTTGACCAACGATCGGAGAGATAATGGTTTCGTCTTGAAGAGATGCTGGAAGAGCTCCAGTTGTTTCTTCTTCAATAATAGCTTCTGCTTCTTTGTCCTCTGCAGGAACTGATGAAGCTTCATCTTCATAACCAAACATATAAGTCAAACCGAAACTTAGGGCAGTTGTAAATACAACCATAAATACATATTTCAATAATTGACCGTTTAGATAGAGAAGCGTTCCTGGAATAATTGTAATACCAAATCCTGTACCAGCAAGATTTAACATAGATGCAATCCAACCACCTACTGCACCTGCTCCCAAAGCAATAACGAATGGTTTCACATAACGCAAGTTTACACCAAAGATTGCAGGCTCAGTAATACCTAACAAGGCAGAGATAGTTGCAGGAAATGCTAGAGCTTTCACTTTTTGAGATTTAGATTTCACTGCCACTGCTAAAGTAGCTCCAGCTTGTGCAGTCATAGCCGCTGTAATAATTGCATTAAATGGATCTTTTTTATCTGCAGTAATTAATTGTGATTCAAGAAGATTAAAGATATGATGGACGCCGGTAACGACAATCAACTGATGAACGCCACCAATAAGAAGACCTGCAAGACCAAATGGTAAATTCAAAATAAACTTAGTTACATTTAGTACATATTCTTCGATACTGTGGAAGAATGGACCAATAATAAACAAAGCGAGGAATGACATGATTGTCAATGTGAATAATGGAACCAATAACAAATCTAAGACATCTGGAATTTTCTTATGGAGCCACTTTTCAAGTTTCGCACCAATTAGACCAACGAAGAAAGCGGGAAGAACTGAGTTCTGGAATCCAACCACATGATGGAAGATACCAAAGTATGTTGCTGCTTTAGAAGGATCTTCCGCTACAACCCACGCATTTGGAAGTGTCGGACTAACCATCATCAAACCAATTACAATCCCAAGAACAGGATTTCCTCCGAATACTCGGAATGCAGACCATGAAATCAAGGCTGGGAAGAAGGCAAACGCGGTATCAGTTAAAATTGTTGAATAGGTATAAAAATCAGTAGATTTAAATGCATCTGCTGTTGTGCCAAACAAAGCCAAAACCTGGTCTTGAGCAATGGCACCACGAATCCCCATAAACAATCCAGTCGCAACAATTGCTGGTAGAATTGGAACAAAAACGTCTCCAAAGGTACGGATCGCGCGTTGGAACCAGTTTCCTTGTTTAGCGGCTTCTGCTTTCATTTCATCTTTTGATGATGTTGGTAAGCCAAGAGCTACTACTTCATCATAGATCTTGTTTACAGTACCAGTACCAAAGATGATTTGGTATTGACCTGAGTTAAAGAAAGCACCTTGTACTTTTTCAATGTTCTCAACAACATCTTTGTTGATTTTTGATTCATCTTTTACCATCACGCGAAGACGAGTCGCACAGTGAGCAACACTGCTAACGTTCTCAACCCCACCGATTGCATCGATGACCTGCTTTGCAATTTCTGTATTTGACATTTTGCAAAAATCTCCTTATTTTTTGTAATGTAAACGGTTAAATCGTTTCTACGTTTTTAATTGTACCACGTATTGAAAATATGTCAAGCGTTTTGCAGGATTTTTTTGAAACTTTTTTGGACTTTTTGACACCTTTTGACAGTATGAAACTATTTTCATTTTAAAACAGGCCTGTACTACGCTTTTTAGCACTTTAAATCAGACTTTTATTTTCATTTTCTTTCATATTTTCATAAATTTTCAACTTCTCCTCTTTTCTTCAGGCTGCAAAATAGCTGTCAATCGTTTGACATTTTTTGCCATTTTTTTCATTTATTGCTTGCATTTTTAATAGGAAATCGTTACTATGGAAGTAAGAAAAAATTCGGAGGAATAAAATGGAATGGACAACTGAACGTCGTTACAGACGTTACGAAGACTGGACAACAGAGGAAAAGCAAGCCATCCAAGAAAACATGGCGAAATCTCCTTGGCATACACACTATCATGTTGAGCCAAAAGCAGGTCTCTTAAATGATCCTAACGGTTTTTCCTACTTTGATGGGAAATGGATCTTGTTTTACCAAAATTTTCCATTTGGAGCAGCTCATGGATTGAAATCATGGGTACAAACAGAAAGCGAAGACTTGGTTCATTTCAAAGAAACTGGTGTAACGCTTCTTCCAGACACAGATCTGGATAGTCATGGAGCTTATTCCGGATCAGCCATGCAGTTTGGTGACAAACTATTCCTATTCTACACCGGAAATGTTCGTGATGCAGAATGGGTTCGTCATCCATACCAAGTCGGTGCTTTGATGAACAAGGACGGAAAGATTGAAAAAATTGACAAAATCTTGATTGATCAACCGGCTGACTCTACGGATCACTTCCGTGACCCACAGATTTTTAATTTCAAGGGTCAATTCTACGCTATCGTTGGCGGTCAAGACCTTGAGAAGAAAGGATTCATCCGTCTCTATAAGGCTGTAGATAACGACTATACCAACTGGGTTGCAATCGGTGACTTGGATTTTGCAAACGATCGGACAGCTTATATGATGGAATGTCCTAACCTAGTCTTTGTTGGAGGCCAACCCGTTCTCCTCTACTGTCCTCAAGGCTTAGATAAATCCGTTCTCGATTATGACAATATCTATCCAAATATGTACAAGATCGGGGCAAGCTTTGACCCAGAAAAGGCCAAAATGGTCGATGTATCTGAATTGCATAATCTCGACTATGGTTTTGAAGCCTATGCCACTCAAGGATTTAATGCTCCCGATGGACGTGCCTATGCTGTTAGCTGGCTAGGTCTTCCAGACGTTTCTTATCCAACGGATTCCTATGACTACCAAGGAGCTCTCTCACTGGTCAAAGAATTAACCATCAAAGATGGCAAACTCTACCAATACCCAGTTGAAGCGATCAAGGACTTGAGCGCTGAGAGTGAGGCATTTGCCAACAAGGCACAAACCAAGAACTGCTATGAATTGGAATTGCAGTTTGAAAAGGATAGCCAGAACGAAATCGTCCTCTTTGCAGATGCAGAAGGAAAGGGCTTAACTCTCACATTTGATCTGGCTAAAGGATTGGTCACAGTCGATCGAAGCCAGGCTGGTGAGCAATATGCCCAAGAATTCGGTGCGAGCCGTAGCTGCACAATCGCTAACCAAGCAACAACCGCTAATATTTTCATTGACAATTCGATTTTTGAAATCTTTATCAATAAAGGAGAAAAAGTATTTTCTGGTCGGGTCTACCCACATGCAGATCAAAATGGAATCTTGATCAAGTCTGGAACCCCTACTGGAACATACTACGAACTTGATTATGGTCGCAAAGCTAACTGATGTCGCCAAACTCGCCGGTGTCAGCCCTACTACTGTCTCACGGGTTATCAATAAAAAAGGATACCTGTCTGAAAAAACGATCCAAAAAGTCCAAGAAGCCATGCGAGAATTGGGCTATAAACCTAACAATGTTGCTCGTAGCCTCCAAGGAAAATCAGCCAAGTTAGTCGGCTTGATCTTTCCCAACATCAGTAATGTTTTCTATGCTGAATTAATCGACAAACTAGAGCACCAACTCTTCAAACACGGCTATAAAACCATCATCTGCAATAGTGAACACGACTCCGAAAAAGAGCGCGAATACATTGAGATGTTGGAGGCCAACCAGGTAGATGGCATCATTTCAGGAAGCCATAATTTGGGCATTGAAGATTACAACCGGGTAACTGCTCCTATCATTGCTTTTGACCGCAACCTCTCCCCAGAAATTCCGGTTGTCTCTTCAGACAACTACGCTGGCGGGGTGCTTGCAGCAGAAACTTTAGTAAAAACCGGAGCCCGAAAGATTATCATGATCACAGGTAATGACAACTCTAACTCCCCAACTGGCTTGCGTCATGCGGGATTTGCATCAGTTCTACCTGAGTCCATGATCATTAATGTTTCCAGTGATTTCTCCCCTATTCGCAAAGAAATGGAAATCAAACAGATTTTAACCCACCACAAACCAGATGCCATTTTTGCCTCCGATGATTTGACGGCGATCTTGATCATGAAAGTCGCTAGAGAATTAGATATTCAGATTCCTCAGGATTTGAAAGTGATTGGTTATGATGGAACCCAGTTCATCGAGACCTATACACCTGAACTGACAACCATCCAACAACCCCTCGAAGACATTGCTATCCTCATGGTGGATCTTTTACTCCAAAAGATAGAAGGAAAAAAAGTAGCAACTACCGGTTATTTCTTGCCCGTTAGTCTCCACTCTGGAAAAAGTGTCTAAAAGCAATATCCCCTCAGTAGAAACTGTGGGGATATTTTTTACCAAAAAAAGAGCCAGTAGGCTCTTTTTACTTATTCTTCTGTCACAAATTGACTGAGGACACCGTTGACAAATCGTGAAGAGGTTTCATCTGAAAAGGCCTTGGCCAATTCCACCGCTTCATTGACTGCGACGATCTGTGGTGTATCAAACTCTGTCATTTCATAAATTCCCAGACGAAGGATGTTTTTCTCTACCAAGGTCAAGCGCTCAACAGTCCAGCCGGTTTTCAAATGTTGACCGATTTGTTGGTCTAGTTGATCTTTTGACTGATAGACACCCGTCACGAGATTCATGAGAAAGGCAGGAAGATCGACTTCTTTGTCTTCTGCTAGGTCCTTGTCATGTAGATAAGCAAAGCGACAAGCTTCAACAATGTCTCCATCGTATTCCAAGGCCATCAAGGCTTGGAAGGCGCGCTCACGCAAATCTCGACGTGATTCTAATAAAATTTCATCAGTCATTGAGGAAGTCCTCATTAAACAAGTCTTTCAAGTCTGGTTTTGGAGATTTTTCCGTTGCAATACCAACAACGTGAATGTTGACAGCATCCAAGGTTACATCTGCCATATCATAAACTGCAGACTTAACCGCTTTTTGAATGGCTACAGCGACAGATGGTACAGCCACTCCATATTCTAAATAGAGATAGATGTCTACTGAAACTTGACCATCTTCTTCTGTATGAAGGTAAACGCCACGTCCAAGTGAGCGTTTGGATAAGCTATCTGAAACACTCTTGTTTTCAAGCGAATAGACACCCTCTACTTTTGCTGTCGCAATCGCAATAATTTTTTCTAATACACGTGGTGCAATAACGATGTCACCAAATTGTTCAGTTGCCATAGAAGTTCCTTTCTATTTGACACCCTGAGATGTCTCTTATGCACGAGAAACGTAAGTTCCTTCAGTAGTGTTAATGACCAATTTTTGTCCAGCTTCGATGAAGTCAGGAACGTTTACGACCAAACCAGTTTCCATTGTAGCAGGTTTACCAGAACCAGTCACTGTAGCACCTTTGATAGATGGTTGAGTTTCTGCAACAGTCAATTCAACAGTTGTAGGTACTGTTACACCGATGACTTCGCTTCCGTAGAATTGAATTTTTACTTCTGAGTTTTCAAGGATGTAAAGCAATTCTTGTTCTACATTCACAACTGGAATTTCATATTGGTCATATGTTTCAGTGTTCATGAAGTAGGCTGTATCATCCATTTTGTACAAGTATTGAGCTGGAACAGTTTCGATAATCGCTTGTTCAAATTTTTCTTCTGGACGGTAGCTTGTATCAAATGTTGAACCAGTACGGACATCACGCAATTTCATACGCATGATAGTGTTTCCTTTACCTGGTTTGTGGTGGCTAGCTTCCAAAACGCGGATCAATTTTCCGTCAGCTGTTTCAAAAGTCATACCAGCTTTCAATTTACTTGCTTCGATCATGTTTTATTACCTCTTTTTTAAAAATAGATTACTCTTTATTGTAACACACTATTTGATTTTTCTCAAACAGCAATCTTCTCTTTTTGAGAAGAAAGGATTGCTATGGACCGCCCCTGATCCATCCAGATCCAAATTCCCCTTTGCTTCTTTCGTGTTTTGTTATTGTAGTTCCTATACCAAAATGGATAGGGCTCCAAATAAGATGTCTGGGAGAAGAATTACTCTACAATTCATTTCATAGTCTTCTCTTCACATCTCTGTCTAAACAGAAGTTAAGAAAAACGTATATTTTATAGGACAATCAATTCTTTAGGAGCAAGGGTCAAGACTTCACAGCCTGTTTCTGTGATCAAGAGGTCATCTTCGATCCGCACACCAGAGAGACCTTCGATATAAATACCTGGCTCATCTGTTAAGACCATCCCTGCTTGAATCGCTTCTTTAGACGTTTGGCTGAAGTATGGCTCTTCGTGGATATCTAGCCCAATTCCATGACCGATTCCATGAGTAAAGTATTGACCATAGCCGGCTCTTTCGATCACATCACGTGGAATTTTATCAAAATCACGGAAGCCAAGTCCATCTTTAGCCGCATCAATCAAGGCTTGATTGGCTTTCAAAACGGTTTCGTAAATTTCTCTTTCCTTGTCGCTGACATGTCCTGCATAGATAGTCCGTGTCATATCGCTGACATAGTGGTTATACAAGCAACCAAAATCAAGGGTCAAGGCATCTCCTGCTGAAATGACCCGATCACTTGGAGTCGCATGAGGCATGGCAGAGCGTTCACCAGCTGCTGAAATAATATCAAAAGATACACCAGAAGCTCCCAACTCCCGCATTCTAAAATCAAGGAAAGTTGCTGCTTCCAACTCTGTCGTTTTCCCTACCTTGATATAGTCTAAAATATCATGGAAGGCTTGGTCAGAGATGCTACAAGCTTTTTTAATGGCCGCAATCTCAGTTTCATCTTTAATCAAGCGCAATTCCATGACAAAGTTCGCTAGGGATTGAAGGCTAATGCCACTGAAAACAGAAGCCATGCGGGCATGGTAGGCCACCGTCACTTCGTCCTCAAAACCAAGTTCTTTGATGCCAAGATCCTTTACGATCTCTGCAGCTCCAGTCAACTCATCGCGGGTTTCCACAATCTCTACAAAGGGGAAACAAGTCGCATGGGCATGAATGGTGTAGCGCGAATCTGTAAAGAGGACCACGCGTTCTTCTGTCACCAAAGCAGTCCCGTTTGAACCCCAGAAATTGGTCAAGTAATAAACATTTTTCAAATTGTTAATCAATACCGCTTTGAGGTTTTGGGCTTTCATTTTGTTTCTTAAGTTGCTGATCCGTTGATTCATTGTAATTTTCCTTTCAAATATTGTCCTGTGTAGCTAGCAGGATTTGCTGCTACTTCTTCTGGTGTTCCGGTCGCAATAATGGTTCCTCCACCGACACCACCTTCTGGTCCTAAATCGATGATATGGTCTGCTGTCTTAATGACATCCAAATTGTGCTCAATCACAAGGACTGTATTGCCATCATCCACAAATCGCTCTAAGACTTTGATCAAGCGAGAAATGTCTTCGGTATGGAGTCCGGTCGTAGGTTCATCCAAGATATAGAAGGATTTGCCTGTAGAGCGCTTGTGCAATTCAGAAGCCAACTTCATCCGTTGCGCCTCCCCACCTGAAAGGGTGGTCGCTGGTTGCCCCAGCGTTACATAGCCCAAGCCCACATCTTGGATGGTCTTGAGTTTGCGTTCAATTTTTGGAATGTGCTTGAAGAATTCAACTGCCTTGTTGACCGTCATATCCAGCACTTCAGCAATATTTTTTTCCTTGTAGTGGACTTCAAGGGTCTCACTATTGTAACGACGTCCATGGCAGACCTCACAAGGAACGAAGACATCTGGCAAGAAGTGCATTTCAATCTTGATGATCCCATCTCCTGAGCAGGCTTCACAACGCCCACCCTTGACATTGAAACTAAAGCGGCCTTTTTTATAGCCACGAATTTTGGCTTCATTGGTCTGAGCAAAGAGATCGCGAATATCATCAAAGACGCCTGTATAGGTCGCTGGATTGGAACGAGGAGTCCGACCAATCGGGCTTTGATCAATGTCGATCAAGCGATCGATATGCTCAATCCCCTGAATCGTCTTGTATTTCCCTGGTTTTTCCGAATTACGGTTGAGCTTTTGAGCGATGGCTTTTTTCAAGATGCCATTGATCAAGGTCGATTTTCCAGAACCGGAAACTCCAGTGACTGCAATGAATTTGCCCAGAGGAAAGCGTGCAGTGATGTCTTGTAAGTTGTTCTCACTGGCCCCTGTAATTTCAATATAGCGACCATTTCCTGAACGGCGCTCTGTTGGAACCGGAATCTTGCGTTTGCCGGACAAGTACTGGCCAGTGATGGATTTGCTGTTGCGAGCCACCTGCTTAGGAGTTCCAGCCGCAACGATCTCTCCCCCAAAAACACCGGCACCTGGGCCGACATCGATCAGGTAGTCTGCCTCTCTCATGGTATCCTCATCATGTTCGACGACGATCAAGGTGTTGCCTAAATCGCGCATCTTCTTGAGACTGGCAATCAAGCGGTCATTGTCCCTTTGATGGAGGCCGATAGACGGCTCATCCAAGATGTAAAGGACACCAGAGAGGTTGGAACCAATCTGGGTTGCCAAGCGAATGCGCTGGCTTTCTCCACCTGACAAGGTCCCAGCCGATCGTGACAAGGTCAAGTAATTGAGCCCCACATTGTTTAAGAAGGTCAAGCGATCCTTAATCTCTTTTAGGATCGGTCTTGCAATCGTAGCTTCATTGTCTGTTAAGACCAACTGATCCACAGCTTTTAAGTGGTCCGCAATTGATAGATCTGACACTTCCCCGATATGCATCCCCTTTTCTCCTCCGACATGAACAGAAAGAGCCTGGTCATTGAGACGGTAGCCATGGCAGGTCGCACAGGTCAATTCGTTCATATAAGAGCGCATTTGGTTGCGAGTGAAATCACTATTGGTCTCACGGAAACGACGGTGAATATTGTTTACGACCCCTTCAAAAGGAATCTCGATATCTCGAACTCCACCAAACTCATTTTCATAGTGGAAGTGGAATTCCTTCCCGTTTGACCCATAGAGAACCAAGTCCTTTTCTTCTTGAGAAAGATCGGAAAAAGGTCGGTCCATATCAACGCCAAAATGGATCATGGCCTGCTCCAACATCTGTGGATAGTAGTTGGAAGAGATCGGATTCCAAGGAGCAAGTGCTCCTTCGCGAAGGGTTAAGCGATCATCTGGCACCACCAAATCCAAGTCCACCTCTAGCTTAATGCCCAGCCCATCACAGTCTGGACAAGATCCGAAAGGTGCATTGAAAGAAAAGAGGCGGGGCTCTAATTCAGGAACGGTAAAGCCACAGACTGGACAAGCATAATGCTCAGAAAAGAGTAGCTCTTTGCCATCCATGGTATCAATCACCACATAACCATCCGCAATCCGAAGAGCTGCTTCAATCGAATCAAAGAGCCGCGAGCGAATGCCCTCTTTGATCACGATTCGGTCCACAACCACTTCAATCGTGTGTTGCTTGCTTTTAGACAGTTCTGGAACCTCTGTCACATCATAGATCTCACCATCGACCCGCACCCGGACATAGCCGTCTTTTTGCACCTTTTCAATGATATTCTTGTGCTGGCCTTTTTTCTTGCGAATAATGGGAGCTAGAATTTGCAGGCGTTGGCGCTCTGGTAATTCCAAGACTTGATCGACAATTTGCTCAACCGAAGAAGCTGTAATCGCTCCATGCCCATTGATACAATAAGGCGTCCCTACACGCGCATAGAGCAAGCGCAGGTAGTCATTGATCTCTGTTGCCGTCCCCACTGTAGAACGGGGGTTTTTACTGGTCGTTTTTTGGTCGATGGAAATGGCTGGACTCAAGCCGTCAATGGAATCCACATCTGGTTTTTCCATATTTCCCAAGAACTGACGGGCATAGGCCGATAAGCTCTCCACGTAGCGGCGCTGACCTTCTGCATAAAGGGTATCAAAGGCCAGACTGGACTTTCCAGAACCAGACAACCCCGTCACCACGACTAATTTGTCCCGTGGAATTTCCACGTCTATATTTTTTAAATTATGGGCGCGTGCCCCATGAATGACAATTTTATCTTGCATGTTCTTACTCTAATCACCTTTTTGTTAACCTCCATTATAACAAATTTTTTAGTATTCTTTTATCCAAAACCGTCCTTTTTCTGATATAATGTTAAGGTGTAAAAAAACAAGGGGAGGCACCATGAAACAGGTCTTTTTATCGACAACGACTGAATTTAAAGAAATAGAGACACTGGAACCCGGTAGCTGGATCAACCTTGTTAACCCTTCTCAAAGTGAATCGATGGAAATCGCCTCTGCTTTTAATATCGATATTGCCGACTTACGGGCACCACTCGATGCGGAAGAAATGTCCCGTATGACCATCGAAGATGAATATACTTTGATCATCGTAGACGTTCCCATTAAGGAAGAGCGGAACAATCAGACCTACTACGTGACCATTCCGCTAGGGATTATCCTGACAGAAGAGGCTATTATCACGACTTGCTTGGAGAAATTGCCACTTCTCGATATCTTTATCAACCGACGCTTGCGGAATTTCTATACCTTTATGCGGTCGCGCTTTATCTTTCAGATCCTCTATCGCAACGCTGAACTGTACTTGTCTGCACTTCGTACCTTGGATCGCAAAAGCGAACAGATTGAAACCCAATTGCACAAATCAACGCGTAATGAAGAGCTGATTGAGTTGATGGAGTTGGAAAAAACCATCGTCTACTTTAAGGCCTCTCTGAAAACCAATGAGCGCGTGATCAAGAAATTGACCAGTGCTACTAGTAACATCAAGAAATACCTAGAAGACGAGGATCTGTTGGAAGATACCTTGATCGAAACCCAGCAGGCCATCGAGATGGCAGATATTTATGGAAATATCCTGCACTCCATGACCGATACCTTCGCATCGATCATCTCCAACAACCAGAACAACATCATGAAGACCCTGGCCCTCGTTACCATTGTCATGTCCATTCCGACCATGATCTTTTCGGCCTACGGGATGAACTTCAAGGACAATGAGCTTCCGCTCAATGGCGAACCTCATGCCTTCTGGCTGATTATTTTCATCGCCTTTGCCCTGACCGGGTCTCTCGTCGTCTACCTCATCCATAAAAAATGGTTCTAACCAAACTTGTACATCAAAGGAGTAACTATGTCTCACACCGACCTTCATCAACTTAGTAAGAAAAATCTAGAATTTATCCGGATCGCCAAACACCAATTGCTTGAAAACGGAAAGACAGAGGAAGAAGCAGAAAGCCTCATCCAAGAAATTCTTCCAGCTATCCATGAAAACCAAGGGAAAGGAATTCCGGCACGGACCCTTTTTGGAGCTCCAACTGTATGGGCGAACTCTTTCAGCGAGAAAGAGCGCTATGAAAAAGAGCATCCGAAATTAAACGATGCTCCCTCTCTCATGATTTTGGATTCCTTCCTCTTTATCTTTGGTGTTTTTGCTGCGATTAGCGCCTTTATGAACTTGGTTGCACCACGTCGTACTGGCTATGGGTTGATCACCTTGATTCTTGGAAGTTTGACAGGGGCCCTGCTCTTGTACCTTATGTACTACTTCTTCTATCAGTATATGGATGGTACCAAAGATCGTAGCGAACGTCCTTCTCTTTGGAAATCTATGCCGATTCTTGTCGGAGTCATGTTCCTTTGGGTCATTGTCTTGTCCTTTACTTCCTTACTCCCACAGGTTCTCAACCCAACTATTCCAGATGTTTTTGCCATCGTTTTAGGTGCTTTAGCACTTGTCCTTCGTTTCTACCTCAAGAAACGCTTTAATATTAAAAGCTCGAGCACAGCACCCGCAACTCGACGCTAAAAAGAAACGGATGAAGTTTTCATCCGTTTTTGTTTTACTGTATTTCCCTGTTCAATCTTTTTGAAAAATAGAGGACTAAGTCATCATTGTTTTCACAAGAACTGTAAGGGGCCAAGGGGTGATCACTAAACCAAACCCCAGATCCATCTGGGATATAGCCCCGTTTGACATACAGTCTTTGAGCTGGGCCATAACCCGAGTGTAAACCAACCCCTAAAGTAACAATCTCTGATAGTAGCCGGACTCTTTTTTCCGCCTCTTCTAAAAGTTGATTCCCAATTCCTCGATTTCTAAACGGCTCAAAAACATTAAAATCAGATAGTTCAGGATAGACTCCCACGAAAGGGCCGTGCTTGGCAACAGGCAATATAGTGATATAACCTGCCACAAATCCATCCGACTCAGCTACTAATACGTCCCTCTCTCTATTCTCCTGTTCCTGAAAATAGCTAGTCAGGATATCCTCTCTACCTGGCCACCCTTGGTGGATAAAGGCTTTAGAGATGTGCTCAATATCTGCCTTTATCATCCTCCTGATGATTACACCTTCCTTCATGTTGCGCTCCTTGATACCTTTTTCTTCATCATTATAGCATAATTAGAGCTTGAGAAAGGTCAAAGAGCTTCACACGGACCTAACTCACTACCACATTTCTATGCTCGCAAAAAAAGATCCAAAGGGTCTGAAAAAGAGGTCCACCGGACCTCAACTCGCTCTTACATTTCCACGCTCGTGAAAAAAAGACCCGTTAGGGTCTTACTCGCTTTTTTATTTTCAAGCTCGTGAAAAAGAGGTCCACTGGACCTCTTTTTTAATCTTCGTTTACGAAAGGCATCAAAGCCATTACGCGAGCGCGTTTGATAGCTGTTGTTACTTTACGTTGGTTCTTCGCTGAAGTTCCAGTTACACGACGAGGAAGGATTTTCCCACGTTCTGAAACGAAACGGCTAAGAAGCTCAGTATCTTTGTAATCGACATATTCGATTTTGTTTGCTGCGATGTAATCAACTTTTTTACGGCGTTTGAATCCGCCACGACGTTGTTGAGCCATGTTTAATTCTCCTTTATAGTTTTAATTCGTTAAACCCATTCTTAGAATGGAAGATCGTCGTCTGAGATATCCATTGGATTCGCTCCAAATGGATTTTCTTCACGACCAAAGTTTGGCGCTGCATTGCTTGGTTCAGATCCACCAAAACTTGGGGTTGCATTTCCAGCAAAACCACCGTTGCCTGATGAATAGCCACCACCTGCATGCCCTTCGCGTGCTGCACGGCTTTCCAATAGTTGGAAGCTGTCTGCTACGACTTCAGTGACATAAACACGTTGACCTTGCTGGTTTTCGTAATTACGTGTTTGAATGCGACCGGTAATCCCAATCAAAGCACCTTTCTTAGCCCAGTTGGCTAAGTTTTCTGCTTGCTGACGCCAGATCACACAGTTGATGAAATCGGCTTCGCGCTCTCCATTTTGACTCTTGAAGTTGCGGTTGACAGCTAGGCTGAAAGTAGCAACTGCTTGATTGCTTGGAGTGTAGCGAAGTTCAGCATCACGGGTCATACGACCGACAAGTACAACATTGTTAATCATAAGTCACCTCGGATGATTTCTTACGCGTCAACTTTTACGATCATGTGACGAAGAATGTCACCGTTGATTTTTGAAAGACGGTCGAACTCGTTAAGAGCTACAGCGTCGTTCGCTTCAACGTTTACGATGTGGTAAAGTCCTTCACGGAAATCTTGGATTTCGTATGCAAGACGACGTTTTTCCCAATCTTTTGATTCAACAACAGTTGCACCGTTGTCAGTCAAGATAGAATCGAAACGTGCTACCAAAGCGTTTTTAGCTTCTTCTTCAATGTTTGGACGAATAATATAAAGAATTTCGTATTTAGCCATTGATATGTTCCTCCTTTTGGACTAATGACCCCCTGTCTTTGCAAGGGGTAAGTGAGGTTTACTCACAAGAAACTATTATACCAGACTTTTCGAACAAAGGCAAGAATTATCTTTAGGATTTAAAAAATGATTTCGGATGTTCCCTTCGAGAAAAAAGAAAGAAATGTCCTAAAAAATGATACTTTATAGAAGAAACTACTCCCCTTCTTCCTCTCCTTTCCTTAAAGAAAACTGATATCAGTTAGCTTTAAGCTTGAGTCTTTATACTAGCTACAACAAATCTCAAGAAACGAGGAACGATTATGAATTATCTTATCATCCCCGCCTATCAACCGGATCTGAATCTTGTCAAACTGGTTCGTCTGGTTCACGCTAAGAGCGATCTCCACATCATCGTGGTCGACGATGGGAGTGACGCTGACAAGAAAGTGATTTTTGACAAATTAGAGGGTCTTGCGACAGTTCTGACCCATGAGCACAACCAAGGAAAAGGGCAAGCTCTCAAGACTGCTTATGCCTACATCCTAGAAAGAGGCACCTATGGAAGCATTGTTACAGCTGATGCAGACGATCAGCACAAAATTTGGGATATTTTCAGGGTTGTTAACCAATCTCAAGAGCATCCTGGAACACTTATTCTAGGAGCTCGCGCCTTCTCTGGAAAAGTTCCTTTGCGTTCTGCTTTCGGGAATAAATTGACTCGCTTTCTCTTCAAACAACAAACCGGAGTGGCGGTCAGCGATACCCAAACGGGCTTACGAGCTTTTACTACGAATCTCTTACCTTTCATGCTTGAGGTTGAAGGACAGCGCTATGAATATGAAATGAATGTGCTCCTCGCAGCAAGCAAATCCTTCCCCATCGTGGAAGTTCCCATCGAGACGGTCTACATCAATGACAACGAAGGCTCCCATTTCCGACCTATTCGAGATGGACTCATGATCTACAAGGACATGTTCAAGTTTGCCCTCTCCTCTCTGAGTAGTTTTATCGTTGACTATCTGGTCTACGCCTTCTTCCTTTTCGTGATGATGGCCGTGCCCATTAGTCTGCGTATTCTCCTAGCGAATGGAATCGCTCGTGTAACGAGTTCCATCTTTAACTACTCGACCAATAAGCACCTAGTCTTTAAGAACAAAGACAGCGTCGCTAAAACTGGAAGTGGCTACTTTGGCCTAGCCCTTGGCCTCTTTATTCTCGATACGCTCTTGATTCGACTCTTCTATACTGCTTTCGGGCTCAATCTCCTGATCAGTAAGATTGTCGTCGGCTTCCTCCTCTTTCTGGTCTCATGGGTGATCCAGAAAAAAGTGATCTTCAAAGAAAGGACTGCTCCCCACCATGAAATTCTTTAAAAAATCCTACACCTATGCTGCCTGCTTTGGCCTTCTTTTGACCAGCAGTTTTAGCTACTCGATGCTCAAGACCTTTGTCTTATCCGATGCCATCCAAACTGTAAAAGCTACGACTACGGACACCAAGGCAGCCAAAAAAGCAGCTGCATCGGCTACAACGACCGATACTAGCTATTCAGATGACAATATCCAGGTGAGCCTAACAGAAAAAACGGTTGAAAATACCCAGGTTTACATCGCAGATATCACAGTCAGCTCATCTGACTACCTCAAAACAGCCTTTGCACAAAATACTTACGGAACCAACGTGACTGCTAAGACCTCTGTCACAGCCGCCAACAACAGTGCCATTCTGGCAGTGAATGGTGACTATTACGGGGCTAACAGTACAGGATACGTCATCCGAAATGGAGTGGTCTACCGAGATACCGTTCGGGAAGATTCAAGCAATGGGGACCTAGCCATTTACAAGGATGGATCCTTCAAAATTATCTACGAAGATGAGATCTCTGCGGATCAATTGGTCAAGGACGGGGTCGTCAATCTCCTCGCTTTCGGTCCTTCCTTAGTTGAAAATGGAGAAATTACCATCGATACCAACTCAGAGGTCGGGCAATCTATGGCATCCAACCCACGGACAGCGATTGGGATCATCGATGAAAACCACTACATTATCGTCGTGTCAGACGGACGGACTTCAGAAAGTGAAGGGCTTTCTCTCTACCAATTAGCGGAAGTGATGAAATCGTATGGCGTTAAAACAGCCTACAACCTGGATGGGGGTGGATCTTCTACCCTTTACTTCAATGGCCAAGTCATTAACAAACCAACAACAAATGGTACTATCTCAGAAAGGGCGGTGAGTGACATTGTCTACATCGGTTACTAATCCTATTAAACAACGCTTGAAAAAGACCATCCTATGGTACATTCTTATCTCGGCTTTCTTCTTTGTCGGAAGTCGCATCTATGAACACTTTAGTTTTGGCGAAACCTCTGCCTTCATGCACTACCTATTCTTGATTCCTTTGATCGGTGGCGCCCTACTAGTGCTTCTACAGTTGATGGTGAAAGGCCTCTCTCGCCTGAGCCTCAATCTTTGGAATTCAGGAGTGGCTACGCTCACAGCCGGGGCCCTCTACCGAGGGATTGTCAACCTCTCTGGTCGATCTACTACAATGGATCAACCCTATTATTACCTTGGAGTTGCCTTTCTAGCACTAGCTCTGATCAGCCTCTTCTTTGTCCGCAGTGTCTGGGTGGAGAAAACAGCCTAAGACATCAAAAACGTCCGTTTCTTTATAGAACGGACGTTTTTTAGGGTAAGTTAACGGATGAACGACTTAACCTTCACGTTTTTTGCTGGCTACAAATCCTGCTAAAGCTAGTGAGGTCATGCCAAAGAGGCTAAGGACTGTTGAAGCCAATTCATCTTGACCTGTTTTTGGAAGACCAGTTGCTGGTGTAGCTGTTGCTTCTGCTGGGCCACCTGTATGATAGGTAACAGCAACTGGTTTGTTTGTTGCCACTTCTTTTGTTTCGCTTGCAGCTGGTTGAGCTGGAGTTACTGGAGTTTCAGGTTGAGGAGTTGGGGTAACAGGAGACACTGGAGCCACCGGATGGACTGGATTTACAGGACTTACTGGATCAACTGGCGCTGGCTGTGGTTGTGGTTCTGGAGTTGGTTGTGGTTGTGGTGTTGGTTGTGGTTCTGAAGTAGGTGTTTCTTCTTCCACTTTTTCCACAAAGGTCTTGTTGCCCAAGATTGAAGCAGACAACTTTTTCCCTGCCTTATTCACATCTTCGATGTATTGGATAAAGACTTCAGTATCCGGATTAATGGCACCGATCAATTTTGTATCCCGGAAGACTGAGAATCCATCTCCGCCACCATACAAGAAGTCGTTGATAATCGCCTTGTAGGTCTTGTTGCGATCAATTTCGGTTCCATCTGCCTTGTAAGCTTTTACGACCTTATATGGATTTTCTTCTGTTGCATCAGCTGGTTTTGTATAGGTGTACTTGATCCCTGCCATTTGCAAGAAGTAAAGCTCTTTCTCATCATATTGTTGGTCCAAAGCTTTGTAGATTTGGTCCCCAGTGATTTCTACTACTTGGAGGATATTTCCAAATGGTTGTACTGCTTGAGCTGCACCCCAAGTGACTGTTCCGTCTGGTTTCACCACGAGGTCTGCACGAATTCCTCCATTGTTGGTAAAGGCAAAGTCAACATCTGGATAACCTGATTTTTTGGCAATATCTAGTTGCGCTGCTGTGACCAAATCTCCAACAGCACTTTCTTTTTGTGCATTCAATTCACGGGTAATATTTTCAGCCTTGTCTGCTGTACCGATTTTTGCTTCTGTTACTTTTTTAACCGTCGCATTGGCATCATCGATGATCGCTTGAACCTTGGCATCTTTTGCTTTGCCTTTCGATGGATCTACCGCAATAATTTTAGCAGTTGGAGCTTTGACAAAGTCAGCTGTATCTGTATCTAGGACCCCACGGACATCCGAATAGGCTTTCCCTTGAGAGGTACCTTGAACGATCAAGGTATTTCCGACCATTCCATTTGTATATTGGTGGTTATGACCTGCAAATACGATATCCACTGAGTTTTCAGGATAGATTTGATTTAATTTTTTGATCATGTCTGCAGCCGGACCTTCTGCTACACCGTTTTTGCTGGTAGCAGCAACGTGGGCCAAGACAGCAATCGCATGAACCCCTTGGTCATTTAATTCACGCGCATATTTGGCAATCGATTCTGCTTCATCCAAAACCCGGTATTGTTCATGATTTTTACGCAAGACAAGATTTGGGAATTCTGTCGTAACAACCCCGATAAATCCGACCTTAACAGTCTTGTCATTGACTGGGATTTCTTTGATAGTATAAGGTTTCCAGTCAAATGGGATTTTGTTGGTATCCTTGTCGACCAAGTTGGCAATCACGACTTCTTGTTTAGAAGCTTCATGAGGATACTCATCGACGATCTTGTTGAATTGACCAGGTGTTGGGGCTTCTCCCTTCATGATCCGGTTGAATTCACCAAGTCCTTCGTCAAACTCGTGATTACCAAGAGTTCCATATTCAAAGTTCATTTCATTGAAGACTTTTACAGTTGGTTCATCTTGAAGGAGGGCAGAGTTGGCTGGACTAGCGCCGACCATATCTCCCGCTTGCACACGGATGCTGGCATTAGGCGTTCCTGCATTCTCTGTTTCAAAGTCTTTTTGCGAATCGTTCAAATAGGTTGCCAAAAGTGGGGCTGTTCCTGCATTTTTCACAGTTTCGCCTTCTAAACGAGCTGTCCCCGTTTGTTCCAAGGCACCGTGGAAGTCATTGACGCCCATAAACTGTACGGGCAATTCGTCTGCAAAAACGCTATTGATCGCAAAAACACTAAGACCCGCAGCGACCGCTAGGATACTGCTTTTCAAGATAATTTTTTTCTTCATAGAATACTCCATTTTCTAATGTAGGACACTTCTCCAAAAAGGAGAACGCAGAACAGTTGATTTGCTGCAATCAGCTCTTCCATTTTACTATTTTTTCGGTTTTACTTCAATATTTTCCTAGAAACTCTTACAATTTTATTGGAAAACGCTTGATTTCCGAACATCTATTCTCATCCTCTTCCTTTTGTTACTTGCTGTTTCTCACAAAAGAGGCTGGGACAAAAGTCCTAGCCTCTCAATTATTTTTGGATTGTCGAGCAAGACGCAGTGGTTGAGTGGGCTCTACTACGCTGATTTCATCAGCTTTTACAGCCCTACTCAACTGTGCGGAGGTGGGACGACGAAATCGAATTCTAACGAATTACCGATTTCTGTCCCACTCTCTTTTCTTATTTATTCACGTTTTCCCATTTCCAGTTTTGAACTTCTGGAATGTCGTCTCCGTTTTCACGGATGTAGTCATGGTGGAAGGCGATTGTTTCATCCATCTTCGCTGCAAATGCGCTTGCTGCATCTCCAAGAGCTGCATTAGCTGCATCTTGTGCCAAGTGGAAGCGATCCAACTCAGACATCACACGCATATCAAATGGTGTGGTGATATCCCCGTTTTCACGGTAACCATGTACACGAAGGTTATGGTTGTGACGGTTGAAGAAGATATCACGGATCATGCCTTCGTAACCATGGAAAGCAAAGATGACTGGTTTATCAGTTGTGAAGACTTTGTCGAACTCTTCATCTGAAAGTCCACGCGCATCAACGGATGGGTGACGCAATTTCAAGATATCCACAACGTTGACAAAGCGGATCTTCAATTCTGGGAAGGCCTTGTGCAAGATTGTGATGGCTGCAAGAGCTTCTAAGTTTGGCTCAGTACCTGCGGCTGCAATAACAAGATCTGGCTCTTCATCTGCTGAAACAGTTGATGCCCAATCGATCACCTTGTATCCTTCACGAACCAATTCTTCTGCTTCAGCTGCTGAATAGAATTGAGGACGTGGGTGTTTAGAAGAAACGATCAAGTTGATCACATCTTCTCCCTTGAAGGCTTCATCCATCACTGCAAGCAAGCTATTGGTATCTGCTGGCAAGTACTCACGGATATATTCAGGAGTTTTCTCAGCCAAGTGAGTCAAGATACCTGGATCTTGGTGAGTGTAACCATTGTGGTCTTGTTGGAAGACAGTTGAAGTTGCAATCAAGTTCAAGGCTGGGTAGTTTTTACGCCATGTTGTATGGGTCTTAGACTTACGCAACCATTTGAAGTGTTGAGTGATCATAGAATCCACAACACGAAGGAAGGATTCGTAAGAAGCGAAGAAGCCATGACGACCTGTCAAGACATATCCTTCAAGCATTCCTTCTGCTTGGTGCTCTGACAATTGAGAGTCAATGACACGACCAGCAGGGCTCAACGCTTCATCGTAGTCTGGTTTCATACGTCCTAACCATTGACGGCTTGTACGAGTGAAGACTTCTTGAAGACGGTTTGATTTGGTTTCGTCTGGACCGAAGATACGGAAGTTATGTGGGTTCGCATCCACAAGATCTGCTGCATACTTACCAAACTCAATCATATCTTGCGCCATGATGGCACCTGGTGTTTCAATCTTGAAGGCATGTTTCTTCCAATCAGCTGTGTTCATTGGTTTGATCACACCAGCATTTGTGATTGGGTTCATCGCCATGCGACGGTCACCTTTTGGTGCAATTTCAGCAATTTCAGGAACTAGCTTTCCAGTTTCGTCGAACAATTCAGCTGGACGGTAAGATTCCAACCATGAAAGAAGGGCATCGACATGCTCCATGTGGTGAGCATCTACTGGGATTGGAACTTGGTGCGCACGGAATCCACCCTCGATTGGTGTTCCTTCCCATGCTTTTGGACCAGTCCAACCCTTAGGAATACGAGCAATCAAGACAGGATATACTGGTTGAGTTGCTTCTTCAGCAGAACCTTTACGAGCTTCTGCTTGGACTTTCTTGATTTCTTCAATTGCTTCGTCCAATTTTTCAGCGAACAAAGCGTGTGCAGCTTCGTGGTCGTCAGAAATAGCGGTTACGTCTGCAAAGATTGGTTTCCATCCAAGACCTTCAAAGAAGAGGGCCAATTCTTCGTCTGTTTTGCGTTCGAAGATTGTTGGGTTGTGGATTTTCCCACCGTTGAGGTAGAAGATTGGAAGAACAGCACCATCGTTAACTGGGTTCAAGAAGGTATTAGCCAACCAACCAGCCATCAATGGACCAGTTTCTCCTTCTCCATCACCGATTACGGTTGCAGCAATCACATCTGGATTATCCAAAACAGCTCCAGCTGCGTGAGAAAGAGCATAACCAAGTTCTCCCCCTTCGTGTATAGATCCTGGAGTTTCAGGTGCCGCGTGAGAGGCAATCCCTCCTGGGAATGAGAAGATTTTACATAGGTGTTTAAATCCTTCCTCATTTTGTGGGATATTTGGATTCAATTCTGTGTAAGAACCATCTAAGTAAGAGTTGGACACCATAACTTGTCCACCATGACCTGGTCCTTCAATGTAGAACATATCCAAGTCGTATTTGTTGATGGCCCGGTTCAAGTGTGCGTAAATAAAGTTTTGTCCTGGTACAGTTCCCCAGTGTCCGATTGGGTGAGCCTTCAAGTCGTTTTCAACCACTTCACGTTTCAACAATGGGTTGTCTTTCAAGTACATTTGAGCAGCTGAAATGTAGTTGGCTGCACGCCACCAAGCGTCTACTTTATCCAAGTAAGCTTTGCTGTTATAATCGACAGTCATCTTGTCTCCTCACAATTTCTAGACAGGTCTGTTGAATAACCTGTTCGTTTGATCAATAGTTTAAACAATCTGTTTTCAATCAAACAGATGATATTGAAGAAAATATTCAATATTACTTCTATTCTATCAAGAATTTCCCTTTTTGTACATCAGAAAGTAAGAAAAATATTCTTTGAACGTCAAATTTTAATTTCCTACTAAAGTGGTTCCATTCCCTACAGGGATAGGTTTTAAAAAAAGACTTTGCTGATTTTTGCAAACCAGCAAAGTCCCAAATGAAATGGAGTCAGTTAAATGACTTTTTGACCTTTCTTGTAGACATCTGTCACGAGATTTGTCGCAAAGAAATAGAAGAGATAATCTAGATTTGGTGCATCAAAGATGGTAATGTCGGCCTGTTTGCCAACATCGAAAGAGCCGATTGTTTTAGCACGATCAACTGAATAGGCCGCATTGATGGTCACTGCATTGAGAATTTCTACTGGAGTTAGGCGCATCATGAAGCAACCCAGATGCATGGCAAACTGGAGATTGGCTGTTGGACAAGACCCTGGGTTGCTGTCCGTTGTTAGGGTAATGGCCATCCCAGCGTCCAACATCTTACGAGCCGGTGCATAAGTATCTTCCATCAAGCTAAAGGTTGTGGCTGGTAATAGATTGCCAATCACTTTTGCTGCAGCTAGTTTTTGAATACCTTCATCGGTAATCACCATCAAGTGTTCTGCGCTGGTAGATTTCAATTCAGCCGCCACATCAACACCACCAATGGATTCGATTTCATCGGCATGAATCCGCAGTTTGAATCCCATCTCCTTAGCTTTTGAAAGAAGATAGCGAGATTCATCTGCTGTAAAGACACCTTTTTCACAGAAGATATCACAGAACTCAGCTAGTTTTTCTTCCTTCACTTTGGGAAGCATTTGTTCCACAATGAGATCTAAATATTCTTGGGAACGGCCCTTGTACTCTGTTGGGATCGCATGGGCTGCCATAAAGGTCGAAACCAAGTCTATTTGATGATCACGGTCCAGTGCAGCCACAACATCCAACTGGCGTTTTTCAGTTTCCCAATCCAAACCATAGCCACTCTTGGCTTCGACAGTAGTCACCCCATGACGCAACATGTAATCCAACAGTCGTTTGGACTTGTCATAAAGATTTTCAAAAGAAGCTTCCCGTGTCGCCCGAACCGTGCTCAGAATTCCACCGCCTTGGGCGAGGATGTCTAAGTAAGAAACACCCGCTAATTTTTTCGCAAATTCATGCTCCCGACTGCCTCCATAGACCAAGTGAGTATGGCAGTCAATCAGGCCAGGAGTCGCAACTTTTCCTTCACAGGATTTCACTTCCGTATGGTCATCAATCAGTTCTGGGTCTGGTTGACCTGTCCCAACTGCAAGAATTTTTCCATCCTTAATAGCAATATAAGCATCGGAAAGGATTTGCGCTTCTGCCATCTCTTTTCCATAGAGAGGATGGCCTAGATCATTCGGACAAAACAATTGGTTAAAGTGGGTTAATAGGATATCAGCAGACATATGAAACATTCCTTTCTATTTCCATTGTTATTCATTTTACAATTCTACAGGAAAAGCGTCAAAAAAAAGTCAAAAAGTTTTTCCCTCATTTTTTTTTGCTTTATTAAAAATTATATTTTTTTTTGACTCTTTATTGACGTTTCTTCGATACAATAAAGAAAATATAAATTCACAGTCCAACTATAAGGAGGGTTCTGCTATGTCATTTATAGACGAGAAAGAAATTGCAGCTGCTATGTCTGTCAAACTTGACTTTGATGTCCTACCTGAAAAGGCGACTTTTCAAGAAGGCATCCGTCGTGCACCTGATAGAGGCTTCCGCTTAACGCAAGCTCAGACTGAAATTGCCCTTAAAAATGCTTTGCGTTACATTCCTAAAAAATTCCACCAAGAGTTGATCCCAGAATTTCTGGAAGAACTGAGAACTCGCGGTCGGATCTATGGCTATCGCTTCCGTCCAAAAGATCGGATCTACGGAAAACCAATCGATGAGTACAAAGGAAAATGCACTGCTGCTAAGGCTATGCAGGTCATGATCGACAACAACTTGAGCTTTGAAATTGCCCTTTATCCATATGAATTGGTCACTTATGGGGAAACAGGATCTGTCTGCGCCAACTGGATGCAGTACAACTTGATCAAGAAATACTTGGAAGTCATGACAGAAGACCAAACCTTGGTGGTTGAATCTGGTCACCCTCTAGGCCTCTTCAAATCGAAACCAGAAGCTCCTCGTGTCGTCATTACTAACGGTCTCTTGATTGGTGAATATGACAATATGCGCGACTGGGAAATCGCTGAAGAAATGGGAGTAACCAACTACGGTCAGATGACGGCTGGTGGCTGGATGTACATCGGTCCTCAAGGGATCGTTCACGGTACTTTCAACACCCTTCTCAATGCTGGTCGTCTTAAACTCGGTGTGCCTGATGACGGCGACTTGACCGGTAAACTCTTTATTTCATCTGGTCTCGGTGGAATGAGCGGAGCTCAAGGGAAAGCAGCTGAAATCGCAAAAGCGGTTGCCATCGTTGCAGAAGTGGACCGCTCTCGGATCGAAACCCGTCACTCTCAAGGCTGGATTAGCCAAGTGACAGATAGTGCCGAAGAAGCTGTGAAATTGGCTCAAGCAGCCCTTGAAGCTGGTGAATCCACTTCGATTGCCTACCATGGTAATATCGTAGATTTGCTCGAATATGTCAATGAACACCAAGTTCACGTTCATCTCTTGTCTGACCAAACCTCTTGCCACAACGTCTATGATGGTGGCTATTGCCCAGTTGGCATCAGCTTTGAAGAGCGTACACGTTTGCTGGCAGAAGACAAAGAAACCTTCCGCCGTTTGGTTGATGAAACCTTGGCTCGTCACTTTGCAGTGATCAAAGCCTTGACAGCTAAAGGTACTTACTTCTTCGACTACGGTAATGCCTTCATGAAATCTGTTTACGACTCAGGCATCAAGGAAATTTCTAAGAATGGTCTCGATGACAAAGACGGCTTCATTTGGCCATCTTATGTAGAAGATATCATGGGACCTATGCTCTTTGACTATGGATACGGTCCATTCCGTTGGGTCTGCCTCAGCGGTAAACATGAAGACTTGATTGCAACTGACCATGCAGCTATGGAAGCGATCGATCCAACTCGTCGCTACCAAGACCGCGACAACTACAACTGGATTCGCGATGCTGAGAAGAACCAACTGGTGGTTGGTACACAAGCTCGTATTCTCTATCAAGATTGCATGGGCCGTGTCAATATTGCATTGAAATTCAATGAACTCATTCGCCAAGGCAAGATTGGACCTGTCATGATTGGACGTGACCACCACGACGTATCTGGTACGGATGCTCCATTCCGTGAAACATCAAACATCAAAGATGGATCAAACGTTACTTGTGACATGGCGGTTCAATGTTACGCTGGTAACGCTGCTCGCGGTATGAGTCTCGTTGCCCTCCACAACGGTGGTGGTACTGGTATCGGTAAAGCCATCAACGGTGGATTTGGTCTCGTTCTAGACGGTAGCCACCGGATCGATGAAATCATCAAGTCTGCCATTGCCTGGGATACCATGGGCGGGGTTGCTCGTCGGAACTGGGCACGGAACGATCATGCTATCGAAACAGCGATCGAGTACAACCGTCTCCATGCAGGAACAGACCACATCACCATTCCTTATCTGGCAGATGAAGATTTGGTCAAAGAAGCCGTTCAAAAATTGTTTTAACATCAAAAAATAAAAACTGAGAAAGGGGAGGAAAATACAAAGACTCCTCCTCCCCAACTTCTCCTATAAAAAGAGGTAATCATATGGCAAAAATTGTTGAGTGTATTCCAAACTTCTCTGAAGGACGCAATCAGGCTGTGATCGACGGATTAGCAGCTACAGCAAAAAGTATTCCAGGTGTTACGTTACTAGACTACTCGTCCGATGCCAGCCACAACCGTAGCGTCTTTACACTCGTTGGGGATGAAGAAAGCATCCAAGAAGTGGCTTTCCAATTGGTGAAATACGCTTCTGAAAACATTGATATGACCAAGCACGAAGGCGAACACCCTCGTATGGGGGCAACAGACGTTTGTCCATTTGTTCCGGTTAAGGATATCACTACAGCTGAATGCGTTGAGATTGCTAATAAAGTGGCCGAACGCATCAATCGTGAATTAGGTATTCCAATCTTCCTTTATGAAGATGCTGCAACTCGCCCAGAACGGAAAAACTTGGCGAAAGTGCGTAAAGGACAATTTGAAGGAATGCCAGAAAAATTATTGGAAGAAGACTGGAAGCCAGACTACGGTGAACGCAAGATTCACCCAACTGCAGGGGTTACAGCTGTCGGTGTCCGGATGCCACTCGTTGCTTTCAATATCAACCTTGACACAGACGACCTAGAGATTGCCAATAAGATTTCTAAAATCATTCGTGGATCAAGCGGTGGATACAAGTACTGTAAAGCGATCGGCGTCATGCTAGAAGATCGCAACATCGCCCAAGTCTCCATCAACATGGTCAACTTGGAACAATTCCCATTGTATCGTGTCGTTGAAACCGTTCGTTTCGAAGCGCAACGCTATGGTGTTCGCATCATCGGAACAGAACTCATTGGACTGGCTCCTGCTAAGGCTTTGATCGACTCTGCTGAATACTACTTGCAATTAGAAGACTTTGACTACAGCAAACAAGTCTTGGAAAATCACTTGTTGGGTTAGAAAGGGAGTTCTATGAAACTAGTTGACTTAAGTATTACGGAGTTTGCCAAGGTCCTTGGTTCGGATGCTCCAGCTCCAGGTGGTGGTTCTGCTGCTGCTCTATCTGCTGCGAATGGGATTTCCCTTACAAAAATGGTCTGTGAACTGACCATTGGAAAGAAAAAATACGCAGAATTTGAAGACCACATCAAAGGGGTTCATGAAAAAAGCGCTCAACTCCAAGACCAATTACTAGAAGCCATCGACAAGGATACAGAAGCCTTCAACGTCGTATCAGCTGTCTTTGATCTTCCAAAAGAAACGGAAGAAGAGAAAGCTGCTCGTCGTGAAGCCATGCAAAAAGCTTTGAAACATGCGACAGTATCTCCTTTCTCTATGATGGAGCTCATCGTTGAAGCTCTTGAAACCACCAAAGAAGCTGTTGGCAAGTCCAACACTAATGCGGCTAGTGACCTAGGGGTAGCTGCTCTGAATCTTAAAGCTGGCCTTCAAGGTGCTTGGCTCAATGTCTTGATCAACATTTCAGGAATCAAGGACCAAGACTTCGTCCAAGAATACCACGGCAAGGGACTCAAACTTCTCCAAACCGGTTCTGATCTTGCAGATAATATTTACCAAACCATTTTAGAAAGTCTATCTTAAACCTAGCAAATAAAAATAAAGAAAGAAGGGATTCTATGGTTTTATCGGATATTGAAATCGCCAATTCTGTCCAAATGAAGCCCATCACCGATATCGCTGCTGAACTTGGATTGACCGAAGACGATATTTCGCTCTACGGAAAATACAAGGCAAAAATTGATAGCAACCAACTGGAACAACTCAAGGATAAGGAAGATGGAAAGCTGATCCTCGTGACAGCCATCTCACCAACACCTGCTGGAGAAGGAAAGACAACCACCTCTGTTGGCTTGGTCGATGCTCTTTCAGCTATTGGTGAAAAAGCCGTCATTGCCTTGCGCGAGCCTTCTCTTGGCCCTGTCTTTGGGATCAAGGGTGGAGCTGCCGGTGGCGGGTACGCCCAAGTGGTTCCAATGGAAGATATCAACCTTCACTTTACCGGAGACTTCCATGCCATTGGGATTGCCAACAACTTGCTTGCAGCCTTGATTGACAACCACATCCATCATGGCAATGAGTTGGGCATCGATTCTCGTCGCATCACCTGGAAACGGGTGGTCGACATGAACGACCGTCAACTCCGCCATATTGTCGACGGCCTTCAAGGAAAAACAAACGGGGTTCCTCGTGAAGATGGCTTTGACATCACAGTGGCTTCTGAAATCATGGCCATTCTCTGTCTCTCAGAAAATATCCTTGATCTCAAAGAACGTCTTGATCGCATCATTATCGGGTACAACTACCAAGGACAACCGGTCACAGCCAAAGATCTCAAGGCTGGAGGTGCCATGGCAGCTGTCCTCAAAGATGCCATTCATCCAAACTTGGTGCAAACCTTGGAGCATACTCCTGCCATCATCCACGGCGGACCATTTGCCAATATTGCTCATGGCTGTAACAGTGTGCTGGCTACTAAACTAGCCCTCAAATATGCAGACTATGTCGTGACAGAAGCTGGTTTTGGAGCAGACCTCGGTGCTGAAAAATTCATCGATATCAAGTGCCGCATGGCCGGGCTCAAACCTGCTGCCGTTGTCCTCGTCGCAACCATCCGTGCCCTCAAAATGCATGGCGGGGTTGCCAAGGCAGACTTGGCTACTGAAAATGTCCAAGCCGTTATCGATGGTCTACCAAACCTAGACAAACACTTGGCCAACATCCAAGAAGTCTATGGCCTACCTGTGGTCGTCGCCATTAACAAATTCCCACTGGATACAGAGGCTGAACTAGAAGCTGTCTATGAATCTTGTAAGAAACGCCATGTAGATGTGGTCATTTCAGATGTCTGGGCAAATGGTGGAGCTGGCGGCCGTGACTTGGCTGAAAAAGTCATTCAACTGGCTCAAGAAGAAAACCACTTCTCTTATGTCTATGACGAAGAAGACAGCATTGAAACAAAATTGACCAAGATTGTTACCAAAGTCTATGGTGGTAAAGGCATCAGCTTAACACCAGCGGCCAAACGCGAACTGAAAGAATTGGAAGCACTTGGTTTCTCCAACTACCCAATCTGTATGGCCAAAACACAATATTCCTTCTCCGATGATGCCAAGAAGATTGGAGCACCGACAGATTTCACTGTAAAAATCAGTAACCTTAAGGTAGCAGCCGGAGCTGGCTTTATCGTAGCTCTCACTGGTACCATTATGACCATGCCTGGCCTACCTAAAGTTCCTGCCAGTGAAAAGATTGATATCGATGCCCACGGCAATATCACTGGTCTCTTTTAAGAAAGAAGGCGTCCTATGGTGACTCTCCTTCATCTTACCCCCGCAGATTATCAAATTTCTACCTGGTCCGGTGGCCAAACCACCCAACTCTTTCTCTCCCCAGAGGGAGGAAGCTATCCAGATCGGACCTTTGACTTCCGCCTCTCTACTGCAACGGTAGAGGTTGAAAAAAGTAACTTTACCGATCTCACGGGCTACCACCGAATCTTGATGCCCTTGAATGCCTCCATTAGGCTCACCCATCACCATAAAGAAGTGGTTTTGAACCCCTTTCAAAGCTACTTCTTTGATGGGGGAGATCCTGTATCTAGCCAAGGGACTTGTCAAGACTTTAATTTGATTTACAAACCTTCTTATCAGGGGCATATGAGTGCTATATCCCCAAAAGAGAGTGTCAAAAGTCAGAGTCGCTATCAATTGATCTACGCTCTCTGTCCACTAACACTCGAATGGGGAACCAATCATTCTCAAACTCTCCAAACTCACGAGCTCCTGGTGATCGAACAAGCATCTCCTCTTCAAGAGATGACAATCACGTTTTTACCCCATCAGTCTGGGGAGCAACCGATTGCTATCTGGACTGGACTACAATAATGTTCACAAAGGAGAAACATTATGAACGGAGCACATAAACAGTCAATTGAGGAACAAGAAAAAGCGAAATTCAGCTTTAGCGGTGCCACTCTTTACGGTATCAACGCCGTAATCGGATCTGGTATCTTCCTCCTCCCTCAAAAAATTTATTCTGGCCTCGGACCAGCTTCTCTAGCTGTCATGTTCGGGGTTGCCATTCTCGTCATGCTACTATCAGCCTGTCTGGCTGAAACAGCTGGCTACTTCGACAAAAACGGTGGAGCCATGCAATACTCAAAAGCCGCTTTCGGAGACTTCGTTGGCTTTAACGTTGGGATTCTCGGTTGGGCCGTTACTGTTATCGCTTGGGCTGCCATGTTAGCCGGCTTTGCTAAGATCTTCATCATCACCTTCCCAGCATTTGAAGGCTACAACCTTCCGATCAGTATCGGTATGCTGATTCTCTTGAGTCTGATGAACATTGCCGGTCTGAAAACCTCTAAGATGTTTACTCTGACAGCTACTGTTGCAAAATTAATTCCAATTGTCCTCTTCTCACTCTTTGCCATCTTCTTCATTTCCGGTGGCGTGAGCAAAGGCAACTTCACACCTTTCCTTCAATTGGAAAGTGGAACAAACCTCTTCAGTTCTATTTCTAGTACAGCCGTCTACATCTTCTACGGTTTCATCGGATTTGAAACCATGTCTATCGTTGCAGGGGAAATGCGCAACCCTGAAAAGAATGTTCCCCGCGCTATTCTAGGTTCTATTAGTATTGTATCTGTTCTCTACATGTTGATCATCGCTGGAACAATCGCCATGCTTGGTGGTCGCATTATGCAAACTGGTGCACCAGTACAAGACGCATTTGTCGAAATGATTGGCCCTATCGGAGCTCCACTCGTTTCTTACGGAGCCCTCATTTCAATCGCCGGTCTAAACATCGGTGAATCCATCATGGTCCCTCGTTTTGGTGCCGCATTAGCAACTGAAAAACTCTTGCCAGAAGGGCTTGGAAAAACAAACTCTAAGAATGCCCCTGTCATTGCCATTATCATTTCTGGTATCTTCGCCTTCTTACTCTTGTTATCTGGCTCTTTCGAAACATTAGCAACCTTCAGTGTTGTCTTCCGTTTCTTCCAATACATTCCAACTGCTTTGGCAGCCATCAAACTCAGAAAAATGTACCCAGACAAAAAGGTTACCTTCCGAGTACCATTTGGTCCCGTTATCCCAGTTCTAGCCGTTGTGATCAGTATCTTGATGATTGCAGGGGACAACATGATGAACTTTGTTTGGGGTGCCATCGGTCTCGTGATCGCAAGTGGACTCTACTTTGTTTTCCACGGTGATAAACTACATAAATCGAAAACCCTTCCTCACTAATTTTCTTTACACAGTAGATGGGAACAGAGACGGGAGCGAAGCTCGGTTTTGCTCCCTAACCCATCTAGGACTCCACGAATATCAAACCTGAGCCCTTTTCTCTATGACTCTTTTCAATTCTTTAGATCAATAGACAATGGGCCCATGTTTGGTATTCAAACCGAAGTAAACAACACTACTTCCACAGAACAACTATTCATAATCGGAGGTTTTATATGACTCAATTGATTCATTTAGATGGTAATAGCTTAACACTCGAAGAAGTCATCGCTGTAGCTCGGCACGGTGCCCAATGTGAGCTTGATGAACAAGCCAAAGAAGCCGTTATCGCATCCCGTAAAATCGTTGATGACATTGTCCGGGAAAAACGAGTCGTCTATGGTGTAACCACTGGCTTTGGTTCCCTCTGTAATGTCAGCATCTCTCCAGAAGATACTGTTCAACTGCAAGAAAACCTGATTCGAACTCACTCATCTGGCTTCGGTGATCCACTTCCTGAAGATGCCGTTCGTGCCATCATGCTGATCCGTATTAACTCACTATTGAAAGGTTATTCTGGCATTCGTCTATCAACCGTTGAAAAACTGTTAGAATTGCTCAACAAAGGAGTCACTCCTTATATCCCTGAAAAAGGCTCTCTCGGAGCTTCTGGAGACTTAGCACCACTTGCTCATATGGTTTTACCAATGTTGGGTCTTGGACGCGCCTACTACAAAGGAGAACTTCTCAGTGGTCAAGAAGCCTTAGATCGTGCTGGAATTGAAAAGATCCAATTGGCTGCCAAAGAAGGGCTTGCCTTGATCAACGGTACAACCGTCCTAACGGGTATCGGTGCTCTTGCGACTTATGATGGTATCCAATTGCTCAAACTCTCTGATATCGCTGGTGCTCTCTCAATGGAAGTTCACAATGGAATTACCAGTCCATTCGAAGAAGACCTTCATTCCATCCGCCCACAAAGTGGACAATTGGCAACTGCTCGAAATATCCGTAACCTTCTTGAAGGAAGCAAGAATACCACTGTTGCGACTCAACAACGGGTACAAGATCCTTATACACTTCGCTGTATCCCTCAAATACATGGAGCCAGCAAGGATTCTATTGCTTACGTAAAAGAAAAAGTTGAAATCGAAATCAACTCTGTCACAGATAACCCAATCATTACCAAAGAAGGACACGTCATCTCAGGAGGTAACTTCCACGGTGAACCAATGGCGCAACCATTTGACTTCTTAGGCATTGCCCTTTCTGAAATTGGGAACGTATCTGAACGTCGGGTGGAACGCTTGGTCAACAGCCAACTCAGTAAATTACCATCCTTCTTGGTCAAACACCCTGGACTCAACTCAGGCTTCATGATTACCCAGTATGCTTGTGCATCCCTTGCATCGGAAAATAAAATTTTAGCTCACCCTGCTAGTGTCGATTCTATTCCATCTTGCGAAAACCAAGAAGATTTCGTCAGCATGGGAACGACTGCCGCTCGTAAAGCAGCAGAAATTCTTAAAAACTCACGTCGCATCGTTGCTACTGAAATCATGGCAGCTTGCCAAGCCTTGGATCTCAAACCAGAAAATCATGAACTTGGTAAAGGTACAAAACCAGCTTATGAGCTGATTCGTCAAAAACTGAACTTCATTGAATTTGACAAAGATATCGAAATCTTTGAAGAACTTAATAAAGCATCTGCTGTTGTCGAAAGCGAAGAATTCTTAGCAACCATCGAAAAAGCAGTTGACTTAAGCATTCAATACTGATACAGTAAGGATAAAGCAAAACAGAGGCTGGCGATCTTCTCAGCCTCTGCCTGCTTTCAGAAAAATAAGGGAGGCGACAAGCTTGCTCACAAACTACTATCCAATGACCTATAGCTACTACCAAGGTAGTATCGAGGACAATCCCTACACGGCCAAATGGGGAATGGTCACCAAATTTTTAGACCTAAACGACGAGACCCTCACTCCATTTGAGGGGATGACCTTTGGGATCATCGGCTTTAAGAGCGACAAAGGAGTCTATATCAACAATGGGCGCGTGGGAGCGGTCGAGGGCCCTACAGCCATCCGTTCTCAAATCGCCAAACTTCCATGGCACTGGGGAACCAATGTAACGGTGTATGATGTGGGAAATATTGACGGGCCTAACCATTCACTAGAAGAACTCCAAGAAAGTCTCTCACAAGCGATCCAGCGCATGTACCAATTAGGGATCCAACCCATTGTCCTAGGAGGCGGTCACGGAACTGCTTACGGCCACTATCTAGGGATTCAATCCAGTTTAGAAAAAGATGAACAACTGGCTGTGATCAATCTGGATGCCCACTTTGATTTGCGACCTTACGACCAAACCGGTCCCAATTCTGGAACAGGTTTTCGTCAAATGGCTGATCATGCTAAAGAAAAAGGTCAGGACTTCCCTTACCTCATCCTGGGGATCCAAGAGCACAATAATAACCTCTTCCTCTTTAATTACGTTGCTAAAACACCAAGCATTGATTTTTTAACTGGGCAAGATCTCTTCCAGATGAGCCACCAAGCCATTCTGGATCGAATCGATCAATTTTTAGAAAATCAAACCGCGATCTATCTGTCTATTGATATGGATTGCTTTGCGGTCGGCTCTGCTCCTGGTGTTAGTGCCATCCAATCACTTGGTGTCGATCCTAAACTAGCCCTCCTACTTCTCCAACACATTGCTGCCAGTGGCAAACTAATCGGATTTGATGTCGTGGAAGTTTCTCCTCCTCATGACATTGACAACCATACTTCAAACCTTGCTGCGACCTTTATCTTTTACTTGACCCAAATATTGGCGCAACAAAAACTGAACTAAGAAGATTTCTACACACATAAAAAGCATAGAAACACCCATTGCTTGGGTATTTCTATGCTTTTTTCATTTTCGCCTGAAAGGAGGCATGGCCTCTTAGCCTTCTCTTATGATTTAGATAAGAGACACTACAGGTCTTTTAATTTCTTAAGAAACTGACGATCTCTGTATGGATTCAAGTGTTGCTCTGCCACCTTTTTGTAGTAATTTTTATCTTCTTTTAAGAAGGTGCTCAGGGCAGGAGCGAGCTCTATTCCTTTCTCCTTTTGATCAGATAAGTAAGCTAATAGATAATGAACCATCCCCTTATCCCGTGAATTGGCAGATTGTTTCATCGTCCTTTCTTTTCGAGCCAGATAAGCCGCAACCTTCTCCTGATCCCCTTGCTGGCAAGCAATTAAAGATTGGTAAAATTCGAGCAACTCTTCCTTCCAAGGGAAGCGAACACTGGACAAAATCTTCTGAGCTTTGTCAAAACAACGGCGAGCTTGGATCAAATCTCCCTTCCAATAATAGGCGATCCCAAGATCAATATCAAAGACGACACGGACGGAATCAACAGCCTGATCTCCCACCAAACGCAGAACCTCTTCTAAGTGGGTGACAGCTACTTGGAAATGGCCTCTCACTTGCTCGATTTCAGCGAGGTAGGCCAAAGAAGCCGCAATTTGAATGGCATACTTGGCCTGCATGCTATTGGTCAAACTAAAGCAATCAATGGAGCGATACAGATGCCGGGTCGCCTGCTCCTCATCCCCAACCATCAGGTGATACAAGCCCTTCAAACGCAACTGAATCGCGATGACCTCATGATTATTAGCTTGGATGGCATCTTCCAAAGCTAAATCTGTATAATAGGCCATCTCAGAGATATTTTCCGTTTGAATGCAATAATAAATGATTTGCCGATAACCCTCTAAGAGGAAGTCTGACTGTTTGAGTTCCCGCGCATAGGAGATGACTTTTTGGATATCATGAATCCCCTTTTGATACTCCCCACTTCGAATAAAATAGCGACCTTCTAGGTACAAGTAACGCAGTTGTAAATGCTTGTATTCTCTATCTCTTTGGTGCCTTGAAAAGAGATTATCTAATTCTTGGCGTATACGGGATAGCTCTCCAAAAATGTCTAAACGGCTATTTGTACCATCTGATAGGAACCCCTCATCTACCTTGGAATAAATCGGAAACAGTTCATGCTCCAGCTGAAGGATTTCTTCTAAATAGGTCAACTCAAACGATAAGGAACGCAAAAGATTTTGGGATCGCTTATATTGGTAGGCAATTTCCTTATAAAGAAGAAGGTCCGTCGAATCTTCTAAGCTTTCTTCCAATTTTTGCGCAATTTGTTGGTGGAAGAGCCGCCGTCTAGCTGGCGAAAGAAGATGGTAAAAGTACATGGCTACCAATTGCTTGCAGAATTGAACCATAAGAGACTCTCCTTCTTCTACGATTGAGACGATCGCTCTTTCAGATAAAGGCTCGATTAATTCTGTCAAAACAGGAAGCTCTGTAGCCGTCAATTCTGCCAAGATAGACAGAGAAATTGGCTTATGAAAACAAGATAGGTAGTGTAGAAGAGCCTCTTCCTCACTGCTCATATCCCCAAGTTCCTGAGAAAGATAAGCTTGAATGATATCAGGCAAGGGTTCTAAATTTTCATTTTCTTTCCACTCTTCGATATAGCTGGACAGCAAGAACGGACTGCCTTCACTCCATTCGACCATCTGCTCCATCACTGCCGGCTCTATTGCCCCCAGTTCCCCTTTCAAGAGAGCACGACTTTCACTTGGGGCAAAATTGGTCAACTCTAGTTGAGACAGCCTTTTCTCTACCTTCAAGCTCCCCAAGAAGTTGACGAAGGAAGCTGGCAGAGGCTCTTCAGCTGTAAAAATTAGTTGCCATTTCTCCTGGTTTCTTCTCTCCTCTAGTTGTTTCACTTTTTCTAGAGAAACTGCATCGATCCACTGGGCATTTTCAAGCAGAATCAGGAGCGGTTTTTCTTTGCTCAGGACCTGAAGCTGATTCCATACCGAAATGAGATCATCCTCCTCTTCCAGAAGGGAAATCCCCATCTCATCCCCCAGTTTCTCTAGCGCTTGTCTGAGATCATTCCAGCTGCTTTCTTCGTAGCGTTGACTAGTAGCTCTTCCTTCTACCTTAATAAAATTAAAACTGCGATTGGACATCAAGACCAACTGCCGTAAGAGACGTTTCTTGCCTGTTCCAGATTGCCCCATCACGAGAAAAGGACCTACCGCCTCACCCGTCTCGACTAAGGAAAGGTATTCCTCGAGTTGTGAGAGTTCTTGTTTGCGGCCAAAAAAGGAAAGTTCACGGATATTCAAGCGATTCGTCAGTTTATGAGTTCGTTTGGCTTCCAAAACGGAGTGATAAAGTCCCTCAATCGCTCGACTGGGACGCACACTGAGCTCGCGATCCAATAAATCGACAAGTTTATAATAGGTCTCGAAAAATTTTCCTAGCTGGTGATGGAAGCTATAATACTCCATCAAGAGCTGGTAGTTTTTCTCTTCAAATTCATCCAGTTCTACCAAATGATGGAGCAAGAGTTCTATACTAGGATCTCCGAAACCGACCTTTTTAATTTTTTGATAGCAGCTTTCGACGTAGAGCTTCCTATAAGCATCCCGTTTGCGAGAAGCCCACTGATCAAAGTCTTCATCATCCTTGACATAGAAGCCCTCTAAAAAGTCTCCCCGATAAAGATCCAAGGCACTTAGTGGATCTCTTTCAAAGAGCTGGACATCCAAAGAAAGACTCAAATCAGGATTAAGAGCCAAACTGCTCCGACTTGGAGAGACAATGATATCTCCCTCAAAGATTTTATTAGCTTGGTAAACCGTATTCCGTAAGTTTTTGCGGGCTACTTGGTTTTCCTTAGCTCCCCAAAGAATACCGGCGATTTCATCACGGTTGACCTGGCCCATAACTGCTAAGTAATAAAGTAAGGCCTCCATCTTCGAAAAAGAAAAACGAATATCTTTCTGATTGAAAACAACCTTAGGGGGTCCAAATAATTTCAGCTTGAGCTCTTTCTTCATTGCAAGCGCCTCCAAAAACTTCATATTAATACTATAAAAAAAAAGTTGGTTTTTAGCAAGTGATTGACCCGAATAAAAAGAGACTGAGAGCTATTCTTTCTCAATCTCTACACTTCCTACTAAAAGTGTTGATTAATTCACTTCAAAATTCGGTTGATGAGCAAATAAAGCCTTTGTTGCTTGGTAGACGTGGTAAGCGACATCTTCATTGTTCATGGTGTAAAGATGGACACCTGCCACATCTTGAGTAACCAAATCAACGATTTGATCGACTGCATAAGCTAAGCCAGCTGCGCGAAGAGATTCTGGATCATGCTCATACTTGTCTAAAATGGCTTTAAACTTCCGTGGGATATGAACATTTTCACAAGTTTTGAGGAGACGAAGGGCTTGGTTTCTGTTAAGAATCGGCATCACTCCTGCATGAATAGGAACATTGATCCCAGCTAAAGTACACTTATCTTGAAAATCATAGAAACGCTCATTGTCAAAGAAAAGTTGAGTGACCAAACTAGAGCATCCTGCATCTACCTTCTTTTTAAGATTTTGAATATCTGAAATTTGGTTGGGCGAATCCGGATGTCCCTCAGGATAGCAGGCACCAATTACCTCAAAATGGGGCGCTTCTGTTTTGATAAATTCAATCAGATCCGTTGCATAACGAAAGTCTTTTAGAGGTTCCACACCAGGGATAATATCCCCACGCAGAGCCAAGATCCGATGAACCCCGACTTCATCTAACTCATTAAGAGTATCCGCCACTTTTTCCTTGCTCAAATAGACTGCTGGCAAGTGAGCAATTGTCGGAATAGACAATTCATTTTGAATGTAATTGGCTAAAGCAACCGTCGTCTCTTTGATATTGTATTTATTATTGCTAGCGGTCACACTAATAAAGTGGGGAGCTAGCTCCTGCATATTTGCCAAGGCACGTAAGAGTTTGGCATTGCCTACTTCAGGATTTGGAGGAAAAACTTCAAATGACAGAGACGGTGTGTGTTGTGACATATTCTATCCTTTTCTTTTGTTTCTTTGATCAAGAACTCTGAGCCACTATTTCTAGGATAAGGGAACGATTCGAAAACCCTCTACACGATGATAGAAGGTCCTCGAAACATTTCTTACAAGTGTTCACGCGCTTCTTTAGCAGCATTAACGAGCTTGATCAAGCTTTCTTTTGTTTCTTTAATTCCGCGAGTCTTCAAACCACAGTCAGGGTTGATCCAAACTTTGCCACTTGGTACTTTAGCCAAGATTGCTTCGATGGTGTGATCAATTTCACCGTCTTGTGGGACACGTGGTGAGTGGATATCGTAAACCCCAGGTCCAACTTCTGTTTGGAAGTTTTTCGCTTTCAACTCATCCAAGATTTCAAGGTTTGAACGGCTTGCCTCAAATGAGATAACGTCTGCATCCAAGTTGTCGATAGCAGGGATGATATCTGTAAATTCTGAGTAACACATGTGAGTGTGGATTTGTGTATCTGGCGCTACAGTTGAGTGTACCAAACGGAAGGCTGGAATCGCCCAGTCAAGGTAGTCTTCATACCAGTCACTACGACGGAGTGGCAATTTTTCACGAAGAGCAGCCTCGTCGATTTGGATGATTTTCACGCCTGCAGCTTCAAGGTCAAGAACTTCATCCTTGATGGCAAGAGCGATTTGAAGAGTAGAATCCTTGATAGAGATGTCTTCACGTGGGAATGACCAGTTAAGAATGGTAACAGGTCCAGTCAACATACCTTTAACAGGTTTATCTGTACGGCTTTGTGCGTAGCTAGACCATTTCACAGTGATTGGGTTGAGACGAGTAACATCTCCCCAGATGATTGGTGGTTTCACCCCACGCATACCGTATGATTGTACCCAACCGTTTTTAGAGAAGAGGTAACCAGACAAGTTTTGACCGAAGTACTCAACCATGTCGTTCCGCTCGAATTCACCGTGTACAAGTACGTCAAATCCAACTTCTTCTTGCCATTTGATCCATTCGTCGATCGTTTCAGCAAGGAAGGCATCGTATTCTTCTTGTGTCAATTCACCCTTACGGAAGGCCAAACGTTTAGCACGTACTTCCTTGGTTTGAGGGAATGAACCGATGGTAGTTGTTGGAAGTGCTGGAAGCTTGAAGGCTTCTTTTTGGATTTCTTCACGTTCTGCGAAAGCTGGCAAACGAGTGTAGTCTGCTTCTGTCAAAGCTGCGATACGAGCATGAAGTTCAGCATTTGCTCCGACACGTTCAGTTGCAAAGAGTTCTTTGTTGGCAGCAAGAGCTTCTGCCCCTTGACCATTGCGGATGGCATCCAAGTCACGCAATTCACCCAATTTTTCAACCGCAAAGGCGAAATGGTTCAAAATAGCTGGTTCAAAATCTTCGTTAGCTGTTGTAAATGGCACATGAAGAAGAGAGCAAGAAGTCGTCAAGACAACCTTTTCAGCTGGAACTTGATCCAAGATTTCCAAGCTCTTTTCATAGTTGTTGCGCCAGATGTTTTTCCCATTCACAATACCAGCATAAAGGGTCTTATCAGCTGGGAAGCCACCTTTCACCAATTCAAGCGTTTTCTTCCCTTCAACAAAGTCAAGACCGATACCATCTACTGGCAAGTTTACAAGGTCATTGTAGACATCACGAACATCACCAAAGTAAGTTTGGATCAAGACTTCAAGACCTTTCTTGTCAGCCAAGAGTTTGTTGTAGAGGTTCAAGAAGAGAGCTTTTTCTTCAGCTGTCAAATCTTTAACAAGAGCTGGCTCATCGAGTTGAATACGAGTCGCACCAAGCTCAGCCAATTTAGCAAAGACTTCTTGGTAAGCAGCAACCAAGCTGTCTACGAAGTCTTCAGCTTTCACACCATCTTCAAAGTCAGATAATTGAAGGAAAGTGAATGGTCCAACCACTACTGGACGAGTGTTGATCCCCAATTCTTTGGCTTCTTGGTACTCATCAAAAATCTTGTGACCAGCCAATTTCACTTCTGTTGTTTTTTCAAATTTAGGAACGATGTAATGGTAGTTGGTGTTGAACCATTTTTTCATTGGAAGGGCACGGACATCCCCTTTTTCACCTTGGTAACCACGCGCCAAAGCGAAGTATTGTTCAAGGTCTGTCAAATCCAAGTTTTGAACAGATGCAGGCACGACGTTGAAAAGGAAGGCTGCATCAAGGAAATTGTCGTAGTGTGAGAAGTCATTTGAAGGAATCTCTGAGATGCCTTGTTCTTTAACAATGTTCCAGTGTTTAGCACGCAAGTCTTTAGCAGCTGCCAAGAGCTCGTCTGCTGAGATTTCTTTTCTAAAGTATTTTTCAGTTGTAAATTTTAATTCACGGAATTCACCCAAACGTGGGAAACCGATAATTGTAGTTGACATGTTGTGTCCTCCAAAAATTCTAATTGACACTATCATATCAGAAGATAGCCGTCTTGTATAATTGCTTTTACACGAATTTTGATATAGCCAAAAACTATAACACAGATTTAATGGGCCTTGAGAGCAGAAATCAAAAGCAAAAACTAGGACTTCTTATAAATATTTCCTATAGCCCAAGCGTCCCTGAACCATTTTTGAGCGGATTTCGCTAGAAGGACAGCCTCTAAAAAGCAAAGCAGGCCTTCTCTATTGAGAAAGACCTGTGCAAGCATAAACAAACTGCTTCTGTTTACAAATCTAAGAAATTCTATAAAAATGTATTCGTTAGAATGATTCTATCATCTACTGAAACTTTCCGCCGTGAGAAAAGTGCTAGAAACACTTGTTTCTAGCACTCGGGAGTTTTGAGACCATAGGCTCAAAACTAAGTCATGGAACTTCTTCGAAGTTCGCTGACGTCCGTACTCACCTAAGGAAAGTTTTTTTGATGATTTCGTCCTCATTCTGACAGGCCTTCTCTACTGAGAAAGACCTGCTTCTACGAGGAAGTAATTTCCCCTATTTTTTCATTTGCCTCATTAGGCTAATTTAACACAGAAGGCATCCCAAGGGGCCAACTTGCCTGATTCGAGGACTTGTTCTACCTTGGTATTGGCAATGAGAACCTCTTCAACCCCATTGACGAGCGGTAAGTCTTGCTCTTGACTGGAGAGATTGACAACCACCAGATAGGCTTGCTCTCCTTCTACCCGCTTGTAGGCAAAAACCTTGTCTGTTGCGTCCACCAATTCATAATCAGCGGTCACAAGCCAAGGGTACTCTTTTCTCAAAGCAATGAGGGCTTGGTAGGTATAGAAAATAGAGTCTGGATCTGCTAGGGCAGCCTCTACATTGATCTCTTTGTAGTTTGGGTTGACCGCAAGCCATGGACGACCTGTCGTAAAGCCAGCTTCTGCTTCATCATTCCACTGCATCGGTGTCCGGGCATTGTCCCGACCAATATGGCGGATTTGATCCATGATCACTTCGAGCGGAACCCCTTTTTCTAAGGCTTCATGAGCATAGTTGATCGACTCAATATCTTCTACGTCCTCAAGGCTCTTAAATGGAAAATTGGTCATCCCGATTTCTTCCCCTTGATAGATATAAGGAGTTCCCTTCATCAAGTGAAGCAGAATCGCTAAAGCCTTGGCAGATTTGACACGATAGTCCCCATCATCCCCCCAAGTTGACACAATCCGTGGCAAATCATGGTTGTTCCAAAAGAGGGAATTCCAGCCTTTCTCTTCTCCTAATTCCGTCTGCCACTTAGTGAAAATTTCCTTCAATTTAGGTACATCCAATTCCTTCGCATAGTGCCATTTTGGTTGACCCGGTTGGTATTGAAGACCAATGTGTTCAAATTGGAAGACCATGGACAATTCTTGATTTTTTGGATTGGAGTATTGCTTGGCAATCTCTGGAGTCGCTCCCCAGGTTTCTCCTACCGTGAGCAGATCCTTATCGCCAAAGGTCGCTTGATTCATTTCTTTCAAGTAAGGATGGAGCATGGGACCATTGCTGATGATTTCCTTATCTGGGATCTTACCGATCATATCGATCACATCCATACGAAAGCCACCAATTCCCTTGTCAATCCAGAAATTCATCATGTCATAGATCTGATGACGGAGCTCCTCATTTTCCCAGTTAAGGTCTGGTTGCTTCTTACTAAAGTTATGCAGGTAGTATTGACCTGAAGCTTCATCAAATTCCCAAGCAGAGCCACTAAAAGCAGACATAATGCCATTGGGCTCATCGCGCCAGATATAGAAATCCCGCTTTGGACTGTCTGGGTTTTCACGCGCCTCGATAAACCAAGCATGCTCATCAGAGGTATGGTTGACCACCAAGTCCATGATGATTTTGATCTTGCGTTTCTGACCTTCTGCGATCAATTCTTCCATATCTTCCATGGTACCAAAGATGGAGGCAATATCCTCGTAATCCGAGATGTCATAGCCGTTATCATCCATGGGACTCTTGTAGACTGGTGAGAGCCAGATGGCTGTGATCCCTAGCTTTTCCAGATAGTCTAGCTTGCTCGTGATCCCCTTGAGATCCCCGATGCCATCGCCATTACTATCCTTGAAACTTTTTGGATAAACTTGGTAAATTACGGCATTATGCCACCATTTTTGTTCCATTTTTTCTTCTCCTTTATGATTGTGAAATCACTTTCATCATACAAAAATAGGGGTGAAATTGCAAGAATTTACAAGTCTTCATTCTCTTCACTGGAATAAATCACTTCAAAGAGACGTTGGCGCAAGCCTTCCTCCAAAGGCGTGATGACCTTCATCAACTGTTTCCAATCCTTGGCTCTTGAACAGGCCGCAAATAATTCATTTTTCCTATCGTAGGCCAGGTTGGCAGATTTTAAGAGCTCAAACATCCGATCTTCTTTGGCAATCGGACGCGATTGCAGCTCACCCATCGCAATTTCCTGACTTTGATTGTCTACTAAAATAGGGGCTGTCTCAAAGGTATGGAGCAAGAAACGGTGCTGTCTCTTTTCAGGAAGCAAGGCTAGATCACCTGACAGATCCATCCTAATCTTTTTTTCATCCCAATCGACTGTTAGGCGGGTTTCAACCTTGCTAGCTCCTTCTCCTTCGACGAGTACGAAGGAACGATTGTCACCTGGGAAGAGATGCCAGTCCAGCATTTCTGGAAGGTCTACTCCTGTCTGTGGTTGTGCATCCATAGGGATGATGGCTCCTGCACGTGCAAAGACCGGAATATCCTGGCTGGTCCTAAAGACCGTAAGCTTGCCTCTTCCTTCATACTTCCAATCATGGAAGAAATCGTACCAAACGCCGTCTGGGAACCAAACGCTCACAGAAGCACTATGAAAGACAGGATCCAGCGCTTCGGTAATTGGTGCCACCATGAGTTCACTACCAAAGAAATATTGATTCTTCGCTTCATAAGCCTCTTCTTCATTTGGATAGTGGTAATAGAGGGGTTGAACCAAAGGTAGCCCTTCTTCGTGTGTCGCCACATTCATGGTGTAGAGATAAGGTAGTAGGCCATGGCGCAGGCGCAAATACTGCTTCATCAAGCGACAGGTCTCAGGCGAGTAAAACCACGGTTCCTTGCTGTTAAAGGCATTACAAGAACTATGAAGTCGATTAATCGGGCTAAAAACCCCAAACTGCAACCAACGAAGAGCCAAGTCTTCATCATAGTAGCCCCGCATATGGCCACCGATATCATGACTCCACCAGGTGTAGCCGATATTGGAAGCTGTACTGGTAAAATAGGGTTGAAAGGCTAGGGATTCCCAAGTCACAATAGTGTCCCCTGAAAAACCAATCGGATACCGATGGCTGCCAGGACCCCCATAACGCGATAAGATGAGACCAGCTTGGCCTTTTCGACAATTGTCTAGATAATGATAGTGATTTAACAACCAAAGGGGATCCATCTTGCCATGACTTCCCTGTTGCCAATCAATCCACCAAAAGTCGACTCCTTGATCTTCCAAAGGATGGTGGACATCTTCAAAATAAGCTTCGCGAAAAGCTGGACTATAAAAGTCAAAGCTAGCCGCTTCTTCTTTTTCTGCATCCAGTCCCAAGCGTTTTGCGACCATGGGATAAGCATCTTCGAAGGCGCGAATTCCATCTGCCGGATGGACATTTAAGGTCACCTTTAAACCACGCTCATGTAGGCCATTTAAGAAGGTAGCTGGATCAGGAATCAAATCCCGGTTCCAACTATAGCCCGTCCAACCACTTCCAAAGCGAGCAGGGATCGCTGTCTTGTGCCAGTCCATATCGATCACACTGACCGCAAGAGGCACCCCTTCTGCTTTGAATCGATCCATCAAATCTGTGTACTCCTGACTGGTATAAGGCCAATAGCGACTCCACCAGTTTCCCAGAGCATAACGTGGCAAGAGTGGGGGCTGTCCTGTCAGATGGTAAAAATCTTTTAAGGCACCTAGATAATCGCGCCCATAACCGAAGAAATACAGATCCACTTCTGGATAGGAGCGTGCTCTAAACCCGCTTTCGTCATCATACAAGTAGGAAGCGGAATCGTCTAATAGAGCATAACCAGCCTTGCTCAAGATTCCATCTTGCAACTCCATAGCCCCATCGACCTCGTCAAGTGTCCGACTGGTCCCCTTTAAGGTCTCCGGCTGATCTCCATAGTGCCACCGGCTCCCATAGACTGCATACTGACCCTTGAGTTCGATATAAAGTCGATCCGGTGCAAAAGGTCCTTTTTCAAAATGGAGGTGGAGATGCTCTGTATGAAGGTCGAGAACAGCTTCTGTCTCTACAACCTCACAGGCAACAGGTCCAAAATCTCGATTTTGTACAACTTGCGTCTGACCATCTTCAAAAACACCATCCTCTGAGTATTCCAAGCGCACCAAGGATTCCGTTAATACGGAGATCCGATAGTTTTCTCCCTTTATCACTGGTCCTGCCATTTGTCTGTCCTCCTCTTTTTATAGGGCATCTGACTAGCCCTCTTTTCATCTGGTTCGCCTCACTAGGTAAGCGCTTACGATTTTACTATAGCACTCAAAAAAAGGCCTGTCAACACTTGACAGAGCCTTTCCTAAAATTTTATAAGATCAACTTCCCCAATTGATCAAGAGATACATGAGACTCGAGCCAAACATATCTGCCAAGGCATGCATGAGGAAAAATGGCAAGAGATTCTTGACGACCTTCTTGTACATGACGTAATAAAAGAGTCCATAAATGACGCCAATCACAAGGGCCCAGAGAAGCCCTTGATAGGTATGGAAAGAAAAGCGGATCAGGGTTGAAAAGGCCAGCGCCTTCCACTTGTTCTTCTCACTCACCGAAGTCATTAAGCCCAAAAAGAAAAATTCTTCATAAAATCCATTGAGTAAGCCATAAGCAATCGCCATGGGACTCAAAGCCATGAACTTGTGGAGGATCTGCATAGGATCGATAAAAGGCCAAAGACTCGGACTTAGATAATTGTATTCACCCGAAACCGTTGAGATTACATCCCCAAAAAGTCCCATCGCTACAAAGAGCAAAGGCACCCAGATCAAGGTGGACCACTTGAAGCGGATCGGCAATTGTTTAAAATCAAAGCGACGGAGCAGCAAGTAAAGAAGAGCTAGAGCCAGCAAGATCAACTGCAGGGTCATATTGCTGGAATACGCAGCTCCTTCACTTGCAGTATTGCTACTGCTTGTAGCTACTGCAGTCTGCGTGACTGGCTGAAAACTGGCTAAAAACAGCTGGGTCGAGCGGATAATGAATTGCCCAAAGAGAATGGCTGTCACAATGCCAATATCAAACCATTTGAGCTCTTTTAAGGGCTGTTTGGGTCGTATTCTGTTAAAAAATGTCATCTTTCATCCTTCTATTCCCACAATGGAAGTATTTCTGTTTCTCTTACTTTAGCAATCATTGCTTAAAGAAGAGTTAACCGAGAGGAGAAAAAAACGACCTTTCGGCCGTTTTATTTTATATTGAAGACAACGTCATCTTAAAAACTTTCCTTAGGTGAGGACGGACGTCAGCGAACTTCTTTGAAGTTCCATGACTTAGTTTTGAGCCTCTTCGCTTTTTCATTTATAGTCTCAAAACTCCCGAGTGTTTGAAACAATCATGTTTCAAACACTTTTCTCACAGCGGAAAGTTTCAGTATACTCTTGATTCATTGTAAAAATCAAAAGTCATTTTTCTGCAGAATCACTTCACCTATTTTAGTTAAAAAATAGGTTATCAACATTCTGAAACAACTTTTCGGCCGTTTCCATTACACTATTAGTCTAACAAATCTTGGATTCTATCTAAATATTGGTTGTCTGTCACCGCCATCACGCGCACCCCTTCAGGCCAGATAAAGTCGGGACCAATCTGAATATGAAGCGGTTGGTCTTCCGCATCTCGATAGCCGATAATATTGAGATGGTACTCCTCTCTGACCGCCAAGTCTTGAAGGCTTTTACCTACCCAGCTGGCTGGAACCGTGAACTCGGCTACCACCACTGCTTCATCCAACTGGAAAACTTCAATCCCGTGTTGGAAGAGGATCATCTTAGCTAGAGACATGCCTGCTTCTACCTCTGGTAGGATGACCAAATCAGCCCCAATCTTCCCAAGGACTTCCTTGGTCACTTCATTTTTAACCTTGGCAATGACGTGCTCGACTCCAAGGGCCTTACAGTGCATGACCGCCAGCACACTGGACTCCAGGTTTTCACCCGTCGCGATCACGACTGTGTCACAGGTACCGATATCAGCCGCATCCAAGAGGTCCATTTCTGTAATGTCTCCAACAATTCCAGTCGTAATCATGGATTCATATTGGTTGATCACATCTGCGTGATCGTCAATTGCAATAATATCCACATCCTGATCCTGTAAGGTTTTCAGGACACTCTGTCCAAAAATTCCCAATCCTAAAATTCCAATGGTTCGATTCGCCATGAGTTTCTCCTATCCGATAATGATGTCTGCCTTGGCATACTGCAAGGTATCTGCTTTCTTGGCTTGGTAATTGTTCAAACTGACCATAAGGGTCAAAGGACCAATCCGTCCGATAAACATGAGGACCATAATAATGGCTAGTCCCGCCCCATTTAAGGTCGAGGTCACATTGGCTGTCACGCCTACTGTCGCTAGAGCGGATACCACCTCAAAGACCAAATAAATAAAGCGTTGGCCATCCGGCGTCACCAAACAGATTCCTAATAGACCCACTAAGAAGGTCAACTGGAAAATCACCGCCGTCCCAAAGGAACGTTGAACAATGTCTGGTGAAATGGTACGTTTTCCTAAATTGGTATGTGGTAGCCCCAATAGTTCCTTCCGAGCCAGGAGCAAGAGGACCAGGAAGGTGGTGATCTTCATGCCCCCTGCTGTCCCACCCGGTGCTCCACCTAAAAACATCTGCAAGAGATAGACGAAGAGCGTCACTGGCCGGACTGCTGTATAATCTAAGGATGCAAAACCAGCTGTCCGCATACTGACAGTTTGGAAGAAGCTGACCAAGATCTTCTCTCCTAATGGAAGGGACCCAATCGTTGCTGGATTATTAAACTCGGTCAAGAGACTGGTTACTGTCCCAAAGAGAAGGATCGCAGCTGTTAACCAGAGAACCACCTTGGTATGGAAGCGAAGAGTCCGCCGTCCTGATTGATTACGGGCCTTGGTAGCCAGGTCAAACCAGACCATGAAGCCCAAGCCCCCAGTAATAATAAGGGCAGATAAGGTCAGATTGACCAACCAATCGGTCTGGAAGCTCATCATACTATCGCCCCCAAAATTATCAAAGCCCGCATTACAAAAGGCCGAGACCGCAACAAAGATAGAGTTAAAGATTCCATGGCCCCAACCAAAGCGAGGAATGAAGCGAATCATGAGGAGCAAGGCCCCCAGTCCTTCGATGGTAAAGGTGGTAATGAAAATAGAACGGACAAAACGGGCCAAGCTCTGGTTATTGCTAAAGCTAAAGCTGTCCCGGATGGTCTGTCGGTCTTTGTAACTGAGCTTTTGGCGACCTTCCATAAAGAAGAGACCGATAAAGGTCAAGATCCCCAGGCCACCAATCTGAATCAAGAGCATACAAATCAATTGCCCCCAACCATTATAGGTCGAAGCTACTGATTGGGTAAAGAGCCCTGTCACACAGACCATGGAGACTGCTGTAAAAAGGTGGTCGACATAACCTGCTTTTGAGATTGCTTGCTGGACAAAAGGCAGACTCAATAAGAGGGAGCCCACCAGGATAACCAAGGCAAAGCTGAGAAAGATTCGCCTTGCCGGAGACAGGCTTTTAATTTTGGCCTGCCATTGTTTAAAAAATAATTTGACTAACATAGCTTCATTGTATCATAAAAAGGTGAAAAGACCTACAAGTGATGAACCATCTCTAGGCACAATTCTAGGGCCTTCTCAAAAGCTTCAGCACCCCAGTCACGCTGGTCATAATTTTCCAGGTCTGCAAGAGAATCTGCGGTAAATAGGAGCAAGCCCCAAACTACATCACGAAGCTGGGCGACTGCTGCCAGTGAGGCGCACTCCATCTCCACAACACTGCACCCTTCTTGAATGCGATAGGCTACCTTGTCAGGCGTTTCTCGATAAAAGCCGTCCGTCGACCAGGTCATGACTTCTTGATAGGGAATGGACGCTTGTTTGAGAACCCTTTCAATAGCAGTCAGTGCGCGGCCGTCCACCTCTATATAACGCGAAGGCGCGACATAATGATAACTGGCTCCTTCATCTCGCAAGGCCTTGGTCGGGATTAAAAAAGCATTTTCTTCTATGTCCACCAAGACCCCGCAGCTACCGGCCGATATGATCTTCTTCACTCCATAGCCAATCAACCAATCCATGAATTGGGCGGCAGGGGCAGATCCAACTGGCGCCTGGGCCAAGCAGATCTCCTCTCCTTTGTACTCCATAACATAGACCGGATAGATCTTGGTAGCTGAGACAAAGCTAGCTACTTGTTTGGCTCCAACAGCTTCCGCAAAGCGATCAATCTCATCTTCCAAGAAAGCATACACACATTTTTCAGGTAGGTGCAGGTCTAACCCCTCATGGGTCGGCATAATGACTGCCTGTGGATTGTCATCAAACTCTAAAATGGGTATTTCATGTTTATGGATCATTCCTTCTCCTTTTTAACGGGTATTTCTTTAATGACACGGGCTGGATTTCCTCCAAGGACCACATTGTCTCCAAAGGATTTTGTGACCACTGCTCCTGCGCCAGCAACCACATTGTCACCCAGCGTGACACCAGGAAGGATGGTGACCCCTCCTCCTGCCCAGAAGTTATCTCCTATCGTAATCGGCGCCCCGTACTCGAGACCAGAATTGCGCTCGTCTGGATCCAGTGGGTGCAAGGGGGTCAAGAATTGGCAGTTAGGACCAATCATGGCATTCTTTCCAATCGTAATGGGACATACATCCAACATGGTCAAATTGTAATTGGCATAGAAATTTTCTCCCAGATGGATATTAACCCCATAATCTACAAGAACCTGACGATTTAGATAGAGGTTGTCGCCAGTAGAGCCAAACCACTCTTTGATGATAGCTACCCCTTTTTTGGGATCCACCTCTTGGTTAAAGGCTTCTTGTTTCTCCCGAGAGGCTTGGGCCAAAGCCCGTAATTCAGGGTCAGCAGGTCTATAAAAATCACCCGCAATCATTTTTTCATATTCACTGGCCATAAGGAAACCTCCACGTTATTTTGACATATTATAGCAGAATTCCCCCTTTAAAACAAACGTCAGAATAAGGGTTTGCAAGAAAAAAGATCACAAACGCTTAAAAATAATTAAAAACACTTGCATTAGCTTAATAGATAATGTAAAATATAGGCAAGAACAGAAATAAGGAGCAAGCTCATGTATCAGGAACAGCGACTCGAAAAAATCCTAGAACTTTTAGAAGAGCGAAAACAACTATCGGCCAAAGAAATGGTCGACTACTTCAAGGTCTCAAAAGATACCATCCGTCGTGACTTCGCTCTCCTTAGCCAACGCCAGCTGGTTCGCAGGACACACGGTGGTCTCCTTCCCTTAAACAAAGAACCTGGCCCTTCTTATCTAGACCGCAGTCAAAAGGCCAACAAGGAAAAGACTGCCATGGCTCAAAAAGCCTTGCAATGGATCCAAAATGGCCAAGTGATCTTTCTCGATGCCTCTACCTCAATCACTTTGCTGGCAGGCCTGCTTGATGGAGATCTTACAGTCTATTCGCACTCCCTTGACAATGCCATCCAGCTCAGTAGCCATTCCCAGGTTGACGTTCATCTCCTAGGCGGGAAATTCTACCCTAAAAACCGCTTCTACTATGACGCGAATCAAGCACACATACTGGACAATCTTCGCTTTGATCTTGCTTTTTTTGGAGCGAGTAGCTTAGCCAATGGCGAAGTCACCTTTGAGGATGCTGAAGACGTTGCAGTCAAGTCCCTCGTTTTTGAACGGACTCGTACCAAGGTGCTGGTAGCAGAAAGTGCAAAGTTCCACCAACATGCCAACTACTATCTCGCTCGTCTCAAGCAATTTGACTATTGGATTACTGATCAAAAACCAAGCCCTGAAATCCTTAAACAAATCGGCAGTGAAACCACTATTCTCTATTAGGAGGTCCTCATTATGTCTCACATTCGTCTCATCATCAGCGACATCGATGGTACTATCTTAAATGATCACCATCAGATCGATCCACAGTTGGTAGCATTGATCCCAGATTTAAAACGCGAAACCATTCCTTTCGTACTGGCTTCTGCTCGTTCTCCAAAAGGAATGGCTCCCATTGCCAAAGAACTCGGTATAGAAGACTGCCCCATGGCCTGCTACAACGGGGCCTTGATTCAAAAAGGCGAGCAGGTTCTGTTTGAGCATCCCTTGGACAAGACGGAAGCTCGTCAGTTTATCGACTGGGCCAACCAACACTTCCCTCAAGTTTCGATCAACCTCTATAGCGGAAAAGACTGGATGACCGATCATCTCGACCAATGGAGCCGAGAGGAAGCCCGGATTACAGGGGAAAAACCTCTTATTCTTCCCCTATTGGATCCTTTGCTGGATATGACAAAGCCCCTCCACAAATTGCTCTTAATTGGAGAAGCAGAAGAGATCCAAGCCCTCTATCGTGCTATTTCTGCCGATGACTTCCCTTCTACCGCCTTTTATCTCTCCAAAGCCAACTACCTAGAAGTTACTGCTAAGCACGTCTCTAAAGAGGATGCTCTGGTTGAACTCGCCAACCACTACCACTTGAGCTTAGAAGAAGTCCTCACCATGGGGGACAACTTCAATGACCTTCCTATGCTCAAAAAAGCAGGCATCGGTGTCGCTATGGGCAACGCTCCTCAAGAGGTGAAAGACGAAGCAGCAGTCGTGACAAAGGACAATAATGAAAACGGGGCTGGGCAAGCGGTTGAAACCTATGTGTTGATCTAGTCATCCGTTTAAAAAGGACGTCGAGTATAATACCCGACGTCCTTTTTGACGAATGTATAGCACTAAAACTACATCATTTTCATATAAATGCTATCCCAACAATGTCTGCAGAATTGGAACCACAATCACAAATAAGACTGTGCTGAGAGTGACCACATTCGTTGAAAACTCAACATCGCCTTTACCTTGATTGGCAAGGATAGGAAGAACTGCCAAGGCTGGTGTTGCTGATTGAATCATAAAGGTTCTAAATTCTGGTGCCACCATATTTGGAGAGAAGAACTTCAGAACCAAGAGCATGATGACCGGTGCAAGAATAAAACGACCAACCAGTGTGATAATGGTATCTTTATCAAAGCGAATGGTGTTCAAACCTGCCTTAGCTAGGACGATACCGATATAGACAAGAGATAAGGGCGTTGTTAAACTACCAATATAAGTCAAGGTGCTTTCCGCAAAACTTGGAACAGGAATACGCAACACCAAAAAGACGAGGGCTACGAGAAAACCTAATAAAGGAGCTGGGAAAAGCTTCTTCCAATTAAATTTTTGAGCCTGTTTTGAAGCCCCTTCTTTACTATCAGAAGTCATCAGATAGACACCTAATGTCCAAGTAGATACTGTATTTGTAATATAATAAACCAAGAAGTAAGGAAGGGCTTGATTTCCAAACAGAGCGATATTTAAAGGCAAACCAATAAATATGGTATTAGCATTAACAAAGGTATTAATCATGGTTCCTCGACGACCTGGGCGCACTTTAAAAACTTTCACTGCGATAAAGGCCGCTAGGTAACCAAGAATGAAGGCGATAAACGTATACAACAAACCGCCAGACAAGCTAATCAATTTATCTAAAGTTAAATATTTAAGAACAGAGGTAAAAATTGCAACAGGCATGGCCACGTTCATAATCAGTTTAGATAAGTCATTTCCAAAACTCTCTTGAAACCAACCTCGGACTTGCAAGAAATAACCAAGAATGATGATGACGATAATGGGTACAATACTCTGAATTGACGTTAAAAAGATTTCCATAGTCTCCCTTTCTATCTAACAGGACATACAAGAAAAGGTGTACAAGGCATCCAGTCGCACTCGTACACCTCCATTAAATTTACTTATTTATATTCTGGATACCATTTCAAATCACGTACCGCTTTAGCCATATCTGTTTCTTGAGCACGCGCAAGACCTTGTTCTTGCGCTTTTTTAGCAACTGCTTCTGCTACTTTGATAGAAACATCAGCTACATACTTGAATGGAGGTAAGACTGGTGCTCCTGGTTCGCCTGGATTGACAATCCCACTCAATGAATGTGCGGCTGCTCCAATCATTTCATCCGTCAAAAGACTCGCTTCAGAAGCCAGCATACCAAGTCCAAGACCTGGGTAAATCAGGGCATTATTCGCTTGACCAATCACGTAGTCCACACCTTTATAGGAAACTGTACCAGCTGGAATTCCTGTTGCAACAAATGCTTTTCCGTCTGACCATTCGATCAAATCTTTGGCACTTGCCTCAGCTAGTTTGGTCGGGTTTGACAATGGGAAAATGATAGGACGTTCAGTGTTTTCACACATAGCTTCTACAATTTCTTTTGTGAAAGTATTTGGCTGAGTTGAAGTTCCCACAAGAATGGTTGGTTTAACCGTCTTCACTACTTCAAGAAGGTCCGTCAACTGATCTGCATTGGCAAAATCAGAACGTTTCTTAGCAAATGGTTTTTGTTGCGGCGTTAAGTCATCCATATCATCAAAAAGGAGACCTTGTTTGTCGACCATAAAGAAGCGTTTATAAGCTTCTTCTTCAGGTAGACCTTCACTAACCATTTCACGAAGGACACGAGAAGCAATCCCTGCACCAGCAGTCCCACCACCATAGCAGAGATAAACTTGATCCGTTAATTTTTCACCTGTAATATCCAATGCCCCAAAGATCCCACCTAGGGTAACAATACCAGTTCCTTGGATATCATCGTTAAAGGTTGGGATTTGCTTCCGGTATTTTTCAAGGATGTTAGCAGCATTTAAGCGACCAAAATCTTCCCAGTGCAGATATAGTTTAGGGAAGAGGCGTTCTGCAGTTTGAACAAATTGATCGATAAAATCATAATAACGATCTCCACGCACACGTTCGTGACGATTTCCTAAGTAATTAGGATTGTTACGCAATTCTTCACGGTTGGTACCTGCATCAATGACCAAAGGAAGCACCGTTGAAGGATCGATTCCTGCAGCTCCAGTATAGACCATCAATTTCCCAACAGAAATATCAACACCATTTGTACCCCAGTCACCAATACCGAGAATACCTTCTGCATCTGTCACAACAATAAGACGAATTTCACGGTCCCCTGCTGCATTTTTCAAAGTCGCTTCGATATTTTCAGGGTGATTGATGTCAAGATAGGCCGCATATTGTGGGTCTACAAAAAGATCGCTATAGCCTTCGATGGTATCGGCAATAGTTGGATCATAAACAATGGGATTAAACTCTTCCAAATGTTGAGCAAATAGGTAGTAAAATAGAGTACGATTTGTATTAAAAATTTCCATTAGGAACAAACGTTTTTCCAAATCATTAACCTTTGTTTGCATTTGCGCATAAGTTTGCGCTGCTTGTTCTTCAATAGTTTGGACGTAAGGTGGCAGGAGGCCAATGAGACCTAGTTGCTTACGTTCCTCTAAAGTAAAGGCAGTTCCTTTATTGAGGAAAGGGTTGTTTAAAATATCATGTGCAGTCATCATGTGACCTCCTTATTTAGTTTATTCTATTATAACACTTTTTCTTTAAATGACACTTTGTTCTATATATGATACAATATGAATAAATCAGTCAATGAAAGTTCAGGCGATACAACCGAAAATGATGCGATTTCAAAAGATAACAAAATAATAGGCTTATCCATCACTTCCTAGATCGTCATAGTCATCTCTTAAAAAAGCCTGTTCCTTTCCACCTTTTAGAAGGTTATTCTCATCAAAAGATCCACTGTTTTCAGGTATTCTTTTTTCTACTTATGATGATCAATACCTATAAAAGCCATAGATAATAAATCCAAAATATGTTTGTTATAAGATACTTTGTTTTGTTTAAGGTGTTATTTTTGTCATTTAAAACTTGTATTCTGGTTACATGAAAACAAAACATTATTTACAACGGTATATAGCGCAAAAGGTCAAATATTTGCGAAAAAAACAAAACATGAGTCAAGAGGAGCTATCGGAACGGGCAGATCTTGGATTAAAATACATCAATCAATTGGAAAATCAAAACGTGAATCTGACCATTCACAGTCTTGAAAAAGTCATTTCTGCTCTTGAGTTAACGCCTGAAGAATTCTTCAATTTTAATTCACTTGAATCATCTTCAGATCCTACTGACAGCCTTTCACTTAAGAGAGTAAACATGAAAATTAAACAACTTCCAGTTGGAAAAAGGGAAAAGATCCTAACGATTTTTGAAGATCTTTTAGATAGCCTTTAATTGTCCTCTGACTCACCTCAGATTGTAACAAACAAAAAATCATATAGTCAAATTAGCTATCACGGATAATTTTTGCTTATCCATGTCTGTCTATTTAGAAGAGGGAGCCCAATGAATCTTAAGGACTTTTATTATTTTTTTGATCTTAGTCAACAGCAATCCTTTACTGGGGTTGCCCAAAAACACGGGATCAGTCAACCATCCGTTTCCTATGCGATTAAACGACTAGAAAAGGAATTTCACTGCCCATTAATCGCGCACGATCCTTCTCACCGTACTTTCAAATTAACGCCCCAAGGAGAAATCTTGCTACGACATATTCAAAAGGTCTTACCTGAGATTCAAGGGGCCAAAAAAGAGATCCTCCGGAGTCTCTCTCAATTCAATACGATTGGTTTCCCACCAATCATCATTGACTATCTTGTCCGAAAACAACCCGCCTTTATCAGTAATGTTGCAGCTCTTCAAAGTATCCATCCTGTTCAAGAAGGATCTGTCGAACTTTTAGAAATGCTTTCCAAAGGGGAACTAGATGCTAGTTTTTTAGGGAGTTTGGAACCGATTAAAGACCATCGCTTCCAGGTAAGAGAAATAGCCAAACGAGATCTCTTCTATATCCTTCATCATAACCATCCACTAGCCTCCAAAAAAGTATTACAATTTTCAGACGTCATCGATGAAGATTTTATCATTCCAGATGAGCACTTTGTTCATTTAAAAGCCTTTGAACAGTTGAATGAGCGCTATCACCATGAGGCTACACCCTTCTTTCAGACGGATGATATTCAGCTTCTAAAACAACTCCTTCGTAAACAAGTGGGGATCAGTTTACTAGCAGATCTTGCACTAACAGATGGTGAAGAAGAACTGATCGCGATTCCGATGGCAGAAAGTGAACGGATTAGTTTTTACGTTTCACTAGTTGAACCGAAGGAAAGTAATCTCAAACCAGAGGTCATCCAATTCTTTGAAAAATTACTAAACTAATCGTAGTCTTTGTTCTTAGTGCTAATGCAGAAACATAAAAAAAGTGACTAGCTAGTATTTTTTACGACTAAAAAATAGAGTAGAAATGCCGATAAAATAAGGATTCCTGCAAATTTGTGGGAATCCTATTTTCTTTTGCACGTTTTGTATATTTAAATTATTATGTGAATATTTTTCTTGTTCGGCTTTTTATCAATAACTAGAGATATAAAAGTCGGCAAAAGCCTTGATTATTATACCGTTGACAAGTTTTTCAAAAACCTGTATGATAGAAAAAAGTTTATTAAAAAGGGGACGTATTTTGAAAAAATATACTATTTCACGTAAACAAACTTTAACTTTAGCATCCGTTGTTTTAGGAACTGTCTTCACAGGAACGACTATTGCTTCAGCTGATGACGTTGCACCTAGCACAACCCAAGCTGCTCCTGCAGCTACTACAGCCACAAAATCACCTATCACGGCTGCAACAGAAGAAATCAACGCCAAAGCCAATACACCAGTTGTTCCTGCTGATAAAGCAAAAACTGGGGATATCATCGCTGTGGACGTCAAAAAAACTGGCCCATCTGCTAAAACAGACGGTGCAGACACCACCACTACTTCAACAGCAACCATCAAAACGACTAGCTTAGCAGATCCAAACACACCTGTTGGCACTTCAAAACCGGTCTCATCTACTAAGACAGCTACATCAACCAAGGAAACAGCGGACTACACTGAGACAACAACTGAAACAGTTAATAAAACAACTGTAGTCGAAGTGACAAAAGAAGCCGATGTGGTCAATAAAAAAGAAGTTCAAGCAACATCAGACATCGTCTTTGTCATTGACAAATCAACTTCAATGGATTCTCACATCAGGGATACGATGAAGAATGTCGAGACCTTCGTTCGCAATCTATCGGCAAAAAATATTCAAGCTCGTTTAGGATTGGTTGAATACGAAAGAGCTAGTGAAGTTAAATACCATGATTTCAATGGATCTAAGTTCACAAGTGATCCAGAAAGTTTCATTTCTGCTTTGAAAACCATCAAAACTAAAGGCTACTATGAAAATGCTACTGTTCCATTGCATCATATTGCTACTTCAGGGGACTACAACTGGGGGGCTGGGGCAAACAACCATCGCTTTGCTTTCTTGATTACAGACGAGGACATTGATCTTACAAAGGATACACCAACAAAAGAAGCGACACTGAAAGCCCTTAAAGATGCTGGTATCTCTTTGACAGTGGTTGGTGAAACACGTGAAAAAAAAGACTTTGATCCATTGGTCAATGGAACAAATGGTCTCTACCTAGATATCGACAAAAACTTTGCTAACTTGTTGAACGTTCAATTTGCCAATAAAGTCGTTGAAACTGTCCAAAAAGGTCGTGTCTTCAAAGTCCAAACAGACAAGTATGAGTTGATCTCAAAAACTCATCGTGTGGCGAAAGCAAAACCACAAACACCTAGCATCCAAACGCCTGCAACACCGACTCCTACTCCTCAAAAACCAGCTGTTGTAAAACCTGCGAAACCGACAGTATTCACACCTGCTAAAGACGAGCCTGCTAAAACAGCGGTCTATATCGCACCTGCAGCTCTTCCTCAAAAAGAAGCAAGTCTTCCAAATACAGGAAGCAAGACCTCAATTGCCTTGACAACTCTTGGTCTCGGTCTTCTTAGCATGAGTGCTGCCTTTGGCCTCTCTCGTAAAACAAAGAAAGACTAACATGAAAAAGCCTAATCATCTGATTAGGCCTTTTTAGCTCTGTATGAATGATTCCTGTTTTCCATTTTCATCAGGAATGTTAGAATCTTCAGCTTCTACCAAAAGATTCTTGTCCTCCGCTATGATATAATGGGGACAGTACAAGGGAGGAAACCAATGTTACAAGAATTAGCCTTTACAGGCCAATGGAGACACTATCAAAAACGCGTTCTCGATAAGAGTGACGCTTTTATGGCGGATGGCCACCTGCATTTGGTAGCGGCTCCTGGCTCTGGGAAAACAACCCTGGGTATCGAATTTATCCGGCGCTTTGGTCAGCCAACCCTGATCTTAGCTCCTACGGTCACCATTCGTCAACAATGGGTGGACCGGATTATCCAGGCATTCCTGAGTGATGAAAGCCAAGCAGAACAACTGATTTCACAAGACTTAAAACATCCTAAGCTGATGACAGTGGCTACCTATCAGGCCCTACACAGCGCCATGAACCAAGTCGTCGGTCAATCGCAAGCTGAGGATACCGATGACCAGGCAGAGATTGAAACATTTGATTTCAAAGGCTTTGATATCTTTACTACTTTCAAAGCCATCTCACTCGGGACCCTTTGTTTAGATGAGTGCCACCACTTGCGCAATGAATGGTGGAAGAGTTTGGAAGCCTTTCGTCAGGCCTTCCCAGACTTAAAGATGATCTCCCTTACCGCCACCCCGCCCTATGAAGGGGATCCTGCCCTTTGGGATCGCTATATCCGCATGTGTGGTGAGATTGATGAGGAGATTACGGTTCCCGAATTGGTCAAGGAAGACACCCTTTGTCCTCACCAAGACTATGTCTACTTTGCCTTTCCAACCAAGGAAGAGCAAGAGCAATTGGATGCTTTTAGCCAACAAAAGAATGCTCTCTTGCAGCAACTGACTTCCGATCCCCTCTTTTGCCAACACCTTCAAACCTGCCAGGCCTTATCGGGTCAGATCAGCAATGATGAATTGCTCAATGAGCCTAAGTATCTCTCTGCTACCCTGATCTTTCTTCGAAGCAAGGGAATTGACTTTCCCAAACGTTTCCAGGACCTTTTAGGAGCCAAGAAACTACCTGCTTTCACCCTGGACTGGCTTGAAATTCTCCTGCAAGGTCTGCTCTTTCAGGTGCCTCACTGGTACAATCTACCTGAGGAATACGAGAAGCAACTGCTTCATGAATTAAAAGCAGCCAGCTTGATCGATCGAAAACAAGTTAAACTAGTCCGCAACAAAAAACAAGACCTTCTACTCAACCAATCCCTCGGAAAACTCAATGCGGTTCGAGAGATTTTCAAGGCCGAATACCAGGCTCTTGGAAGCCAACTACGACAACTGGTCTTAACAGACTATATTCGTCAAGATTTTGAAGTTCATCTAGGAGATAAGGACGCCCAATTTACTCAATTGGGAGTGCTCTCTTATTTCGAATCCATTCGCAGGGAAAGCTTAGAGCAAGCAACTCCTCCTGCTATTGCTGTCTTGACAGGTAGCATCGTCATCATCCCTACGGTCGCTAAGCCAAGATTAGAAGAGCTTCTAGGAACGGACAGACTGACATACCAAAGTGTCGGCCACTTATCTCCAGATGATTTTCTCAAGGTTCGCTTGGTAGGTTCTCAACATGATTTGGTGACAGCTGTGACCCAGCTCTTTCAAGAAGGGCTCATCCAAGTCGTCATTGGAACCAAGTCACTTCTAGGAGAAGGCTGGGATGCTCCTTGCGTCAATTCCCTGATCCTAGCGAGTTTTGTCGGCAGTTTCATGCTCAGCAACCAAATGCGAGGTCGTGCCATCCGAGTGTGGCCCGAAGACCCAGACAAGACCAGTAACATCTGGCACCTGGTCTCCATCAATCTTTCCCTAAAGAAATGGTATGAAAAGTCCGATCTTGAAAAGGAAGAGATCGAAGCCCTCACTGATCAGCTGAAAGAATATAGTCCTGATCTGGAGCTCTTAGAAAGACGGATGAAGCAATTTTTAGGTCTCCATTACAAGGAGCCCTTCATCGAATCCGGTATCGAGCGTCTAGCCTTTGACAATATCCGCTATACAAAAAAACAGTTGCAAAAACTCAATGAAGAAACCTTAGAGCGCTCCCCCCATCGTCAAGAACTCCGAGACGGCTGGCAAAAAGCCCTTCCGATTCTGGAGAATATGGAGATTGTAAATGAGGTTCAAGTGGATAAACACTTCCTGCCCCTAGCCCTATTTTTTGACGCCAGGAAGCTAGCTCGTTGGCTAACGGCCGCCACTTTGACCGATGCTTTCGCCAACTTTATTTACTATTCACATAGAGGAGGATGGAATAAAGGGTCTCTTATTCTTCTATTCGTCTTAGCTGTTCTCGCTCTACTTGCTTGGCTCCGCTACTATCTCTATAAGAGCCCTTATAAACGGTTAGAAGTCTTCGGCCAGGCTATTCACCAAGCCCTGCTCCTTTCTGGGCAGATCCAGACTCAAGCAACCCGCATCCAAGTCCTACGAGATCGAAAGGATGCCATCAACACGCTGATTTATTTGAAGGGCGGAACCATGCGGGAGAAGGAACTCTTCTCGCAAACCATGATCGAGTTTTTCGCACCGATTGAAAATCAGCGCTATATCCTGAAAGCACAGGAAAAGGTGTCCGATCAGACAGAATATTTCGCTGTACCAAGCCTCTTTGACAAACGAAAAGAAGATGCCCAAGCCTTTGTGGCGCAAATCCGAAAGAGTCTGGGTAAGTATGACCTCGTCTATACCCGAAGTGCCGAAGGCCGCGCCATTCTCCTTGATGCGCGCATCAAGGCCCTAGCCAACAAACAAGAGCGCACCTTCACCAAGAAACAAGTGATGTCGGATTTGAAATAGAACTTGCAAAAAAACCATATTCCTTTTTAATAGGAATATGGTTTTTTAGGTTGTTTCTATCAGATCCCCCTATTTCCACAAGCCACCTAAGATTTGTTTTTCGACCAAGGAAAGATCTTCATCAGTCACTGGCCCATCAGTTCCAAGAATATAGAGCTGACCAAAATAGGCAAGCAGCGGGCCAATCAGAATACGCAGGAATTGGGAAATAGTCAGATCAGGATTGATGCGAGGGTCCGTTTTCAGTTCTTGAAGGAGGTCACCAATTCTACCCTGAATGAAACTCCAAATATGTTCTTGCTCCTTCTTGATCTTTTCATTCGAAAACATCTCCTGTAACACGATTTTTAAGAGAGCTTGATTGGTTTTGAGGTAGTTCATTCGGTCATAAACGAAATAGTGAATTTTCTCCTCTGTTGTTTGAAATTTTAAGAGTTGATCCAGAAAATTCCCCAGAAGACTAGGAAGGATCGGATGTAAAATAGCTGTCAGCAACTCATCTTTGGTCTGGAAATACTTGAAGAGTGTGGCTTGGCTAAGCCCGGCATGCTCCGCAATTTGAAGAGTTGAAGTCCCATTATAACCCTTGGTCGAGATCAAATCGACGGCTGCCTGCATAATTTTCTTCTTTCCTTTGGGATAGTCTGCTCCCTCTAGATACGCTTCAAACGACTCAAAAATACTCTCGTTCATGTCCTTCCTCACATCCTCTTATTATTTTTATACCTTACGATACCGACGCAATCCGACAATATTCAGCATTGTCAAAGCGACAAGGAAAAGCAGTAAAACACCGATATTTGGCAAAATATCCCCAAGGTTACGTCCGTAAAGAATAATCTGACTCATGGCATCACCTGAGTAGGTCAAAGGCAAGAACTTCCCAATTGTTTTTGCCCATTCTCCCATTGAATCAAGAGGAATGATTCCTGAGAAAAAGAGCTGCGGCATAATCACAAGAGGAATAAATTGCATCATTTGGAATTCTGATTTTGCCAAGGTGGACAAGAGAATTCCGAAGGCGAGTGCTACAAGAGCCAATACTACATTAACTATTATAACATTTAATAAACTTCCGACAACTTCAATATTCAACAACCAGATAGCTGCTAAAACAACAACCGCTGTTTGAAGAATAGCGATGATCCCATAAGACATCATGTAACCATAGACGATTTCAGAGCGTTTAACTGGAGTGGCTAATAAGCGATCTAGGGTGCCGCTGGTGCGTTCTTTCAACAGCGCCATCCCTGAAATCAAGAAAACAAAGAAGAAAACGACAAATCCAATCAAGACTGGAATCATACTGGCAAAGAAGCCTGTATCTTCATTCCCATACTCATAAGATTCCTTAATTTCTGGTGATTTTGCATCCAGTTTCAATTGAGGAAGGGCCTGTTTAACACGAGTTAATAGTTGATTGGTGCCTTCACTGGCGATACTGGTTCGCAATACTTGACGGGTCATAGCAGTTTTCGAAGCATCTGTATTGGCATAATCTACCAGATACTCCCCGTCTTTATAAGAAATGACGGCGTCGACTTTCTCATCAGCCAAGTCTTCTTTGGCTTGATCCATGTCTTTGTAAGTTTTCACACTGACATGGTCCATATCATCCATCTTCCTTACCAAACTAGTTGGTAGATCCCGTGTTGCAAGCTTGACGTTCACGGTTGTACTAGCCGAAAACATGAGGTTCATCAACCACATGATAAAGACTGGAGCCACAAACATCATGGCAAGGGTTCGTTTGTCACGAAGCAATTCTTTGATAACTTTTTTTGCAATGGCAAGGGTTCTCATCTTATTCTCCTTCTGCTTTCAAAAAGACTTCTTCAATACTTGAAACACCATAACTTTCCTTGAGATTTTTTGGTGTATCAAAGGCAATGATGTTTCCACCTAACAAGAGGCCAACCTTATCTGTCAGCTCTGCCTCATCCATGACATGGGTGGTAACCAAAATTCCTACACCCTTGTCTCTAAGAGTAATTAATTCCTTCCAGATTTTCTTTCGAAGAGAAGGATCGATTCCAACTGTCGGTTCGTCCAAAATCAGGAGTTGAGGATTTCCTAAAAGCGCAATCGCCAGCGACAAGCGTCGTTTCATGCCTCCGGAATAACCAGACACAGCCTTATTTAAGTGCTCTGTTAAATCTACCACCTGAGCCACATGGGCAATTTCATCCTTTAAGTCTTTTTTGGAAAGGCCTTTTAGCTGACCGAAAAATTCCAAATTTTCTTGTCCTGACAAAGCCTCATATAAAGCATCAGACTGGGCCATATAGCCAATATCTCCCAGAATATGACGATTGGGCATGGTGTGGTCTAAGACTAAAGCGATACCGCTATCTGCCTTTTCCATTCCTAACATGGTTTTTATCATGGTTGATTTACCAGCACCAGAAGGACCGATTAGACCAATGATTTCCCCAGACTGTAATTCAAAACCAACGTGGTTTAACACAAGTTGTTGACCAAAAGATTTTTGTAAATCTTGTAAATGTAGCAATGTTTTCATTTACTTCCTCCCAGGTGAGTGTTCACTCACTTTTTAATGATAAATCTATTATAGTGAGTGAACACTCACTTGTCAAGTAGAAAATTTCATTTTTTTCAGAAAGATAAAAACACCAGATGAATACATCTGGTGTTGATAATGGAAATTTCTGCTGTTAAGCTTCTGTCTGCATCTACTCGCGATACTCTGAAATAGTCTGTCCGGTCCATTTTTTAAAGGCTCGTGAGAAGGAAGACACTTCGGAGTATCCTAGTAAATAGGCTACATCAACTGTTGTCATGTAATGACAATTTGCGTCACAATGAAATTGATTGGTCTACTCCCCTTCCTTCCATCATATACTGTCATTTTTCTGATATAATAAATTGTTCAAACATCGCAGAAAGGATAACCCATGTCAAATCTTATCAAACACAAACGGGTTGAGTATAGTGAACTCTTTTATGATCTGGTCTTTGTTTACGCTATTTCCAAAACCACTGCCCTTATCCATCATCTTCACCATGGAGTCTTATCATTAGATGCCATCTTTGGTTTCCTGATGACACTTCTGGTTTTGGTCAATTCTTGGATGATTCAGACCGTCTATACCAACCGCTATGGAAAGAATTCCCTTTTCAATATGACCGTCATGTTCATCAATATGGCAATGTTGCTCTTAATCTCAAACATGATTACCAATGACTGGCAGAGCTACTTTCATACCTTCTGCTGGACAGTGGGAACCCTGACCTTAACCCTATTTCTCCAATACTTAGTAGAGTATTTGCGTAAGTCTACTACTCCAGCCAATCGAAAAAGTATCAAGGGCTTTCTTTGGATGACAGGGCTCAGGACCTTGGCTATCTACATAGCTGCACTTCTTCCGATAGATTTTGGTATCTATGTCTATATGCTAGGGATTCTCTTGACCTTCGTCATGCCTATTATCTTAACTCGACATACAAGTCTTTTTCAGATTAATCTCCCCCACCTGATTGAACGCATCTCGCTTTTAGTTATCATCACTTTTGGTGAGATGATTATGGGCCTTGCAGATTTTTTTACACTTGAAAATTTCTCTATCCACTCTATCCTTTACTTTATCATCATGGTCAACCTCTTTATGAATTACTTTGGTAAGTTTGACCATGCCATTGATGAAGAAGGAAAGAATAAGGGAATCTTCCTAATTTATAGTCACTATCCAATTTTCATCGGCTTGATTATGGTGACTGTGTCTATGAGTTTCTTGGTCAATCCAGAAGTCCATCACCATTTTGCGACTGGCTTCTTCTATACGGGTATCGGCCTCTTTCAAGCTGCTATCCTTGCAAATGGCTATTTTAACAAGAGTCACCTCAAGTATGACAAGCTCTATTATGGTTTGCAAGCAGGGATGTTCCTTATCGGACTGGTTCTCTCCCTTCTTTTCTCAGCCAATCCAACCATTGTCATTACCATCGCAACCGTGATGACTTTAGCAATGGAAGTTCACTTTATCCATTTTTATATGACCCGAACCAAGAAATTTTCAAGTCCGGATTGGGAATTGTATTAAAAAATTCTAGTAGATATTTTCTACTAGAATTTTTTCGTTAGTCCAGTACAATCATAGCCTTAATCGTCTTACGTTCATCCATATCTTTATAGGCTTGATCAATCTCATCCAAGCTATAGCTATGAGTAAAGACGCGACCTGGGTTGATGTCGCCATCAAGTACAGCCTTGAGCAAGAACTGCTTGTCATAGGTAGTAACAGAGGCTGCCCCACCTGCCACCGAAATGTTTTGGGCAAAGGTCGAACCAAGGGCACGATTATTGTAATGAGGGACACCGACAAAACCTAAACGCCCACCATTATGAAGCACCCCAAGGGCTTGATCAACAGCTGCTGCGGTACCGACACATTCAAGGGCCGCATCTGCTCCGCCACCAAGGATTTCACGGACCTTGGCAATGCCTTCTTCACCACGCTCCGCTACGACTGCTGTCGCGCCTGACTCCAAGGCCATCTGTTGACGGTCTTCGTGGCGACTCATAAGGACGATTTGAGACGCACCACGCATCTTAGCTGCGATCACTGCACATTGACCAACGGCACCGTCCCCAATGACCACTACTTTGTCACCTTTTTGCACATCTGCTACACGCGCCGCATGATAGCCCGTCGGCATGACATCAGCAAGTGTCAAAAGTGACTTGAGCATGCCTTCGCTATAATCTGAAGGTTGCCCTGGAATTTTGACAAGAGCCCAGTTAGCGTATTCGAAGCGCATGTACTCTGCTTGAACCCCATCAGACCAGTTGGTGCCGATATGACGGTCACACGTCCCATCATAGCCAGCACGACAGGCATCACACTCCCCACAACCATGGGTGAAAGGCGCGATAACAAAGTCCCCTGGTTTGACCGTTGTAATGGCTTCTCCGATTTCTTCGACAATCCCAATAGCTTCGTGGCCACTATTTTGATGGCCCGCTTCAATATCTGGATTGCGGTAGCTCCATAGATCGGATCCACAAACACAGGTGCGGACGATACGGAGAATGACATCATCCGGTGCTTCGATCTGTGGACGCTCCACTTCTACTAGACCCACTTGCCCAGCTTTTGTATAGACTGTTTTCTTCATAGGATTAACCTGCTTTCTATTGCTTCCTTATCTACAGTATACACTTTTTATCGAGCTTCTGCTCATACCAAGTCGTCATTAATAGTGGTGATGATCATGCCCATGATGTTGATCCACTTCCAGCTCCTCGATATTGCGCTTGTGGGCTCGATGAGTTGCTAAGTCTTCGTCAACCTCAATAGTAACGTTTTGAAAGCCGCAATCTTTGAGCAAGGTACGAATCGCTTCTTTACAAACCTCCATGTGGTTGACATGCTCCAGACAAACATGGACAATGGCGTTCTTTTCCAGCCCATCCATGGTCCAGAGATTAAGCTGATTGATACTAGCCACATGGTCCAACTGTTCCAAATCACTCTTGACTTGCTGGATATCTACTCCTTCTGGCACGGCATCCAGGAAAATCCTGAGCGTGCTCCAAAAACGTGGAATGGCTTTTGACAGAATAAAGATGGAAATGGCAAGAGATAAGAGCGGATCCAGGATATACCAGTCGGTAAATCGGAGAACAATGGCCATTAAGATGACAGCCACCCAACCTAAGGTATCTTCCAGAAAGTGCAGGCTGAGAATGGATTCGTTCTTGGTTTGCCCTTTGCGAATGACGAGACTCGCTAGCACATTGATGCTGACGGCAATAATTCCAAGCCAGAGAATGCCCTCATCGTTGACAGGTTGTGGGTGAACCAATTTCGTTATATTTTCCAAAATAACCAGAACGGACCCTGTCATGAGAATCACTGCCGTTACCATGGCCCCTAAAAGGCTAAAGCGCTTGTAGCCCAAGGTATAGTGGCTGTCTTCTTCACGATTGGAAATACTCTCTAGAAAGGCGGAGATCCCAATAGCGATCGCATCCCCCAAGTCATGGACCGAATCCGCAAGGACCGCACTGGACCCAAAAATTCCTCCTGCAATAAACTCAACAATGGAATAACTCAAATTCAAGAAAAAAGCGATCCAGACCGCATGTTTTGTCTTCATAATCCTAAATCCTCTGATATAATAGATTCATGAACATCATGTTCATTATCATTATCTAACAACCACAACAGAAAGGATAGGGGCAAACTGTTTAGGGTGTACGTTACTGAACAGTTTGTTCAAAGTGTCCATATGACTGCACAGGATCGTCGCATCACCAAAACTCGAAAAGCTATCTATCAGGCTTTCTTACACTTACTCAACCAAAAAGACTACGAAGCCATCACGGTTCAGGAAATCATAGACCTTGCTGATGTGGGGCGCTCGACCTTTTACAGCCATTACGAGAGCAAGGAATTATTGCTAGATGAACTCTGTCAAAAACTCTTTCACCATCTCTTTGAGCGTGCTGAACACCTCTCACCACAAGACTATCTGGCTCATATCTTTCAGCATTTCAAGAAAAATCAAGATCATGTGACCAGTCTCTTGCTCTCTAAAAACGATTATTTTATACGGCAACTGCGAAAAGAACTAGAACATGATGTCTACCCAATGGTAGCCGACGAACTCATCAAGGCCCATCCAACTCTCCCTCACTCTTACCTCAAACACTTGGTCGTCAGCCATTTCATCGAAACCCTCAGCTGGTGGTTGAAAAAAGGCAAGTCCTACACCGAACAAGAAGTGATCCAATTTTATTTGGAGATTTTAAAAGTGGGCTCGAACTAGAAGGGAGTATTTTCAATGACCAGCGTGCAATTTTACTTTCTATTTCCATCACTCTTCATGCTTCACGAACTGGAAGAAATCGTTTGGATGCCATCCTTTGTCAAAAAAATATCAATCCAGTATCCAAACAATCGAATCCTAACTTATTACACTCCTTTTGCTTTCAACTTTATTGTCTTGGAGCAATTTCTCATCCTAATGACGTCTCTATATCTTAGTTACCAGTTTAATAACTATAGCATTTACGCAAGCATCATAATCGCTTATATCTACCATGTATTCGGACATCTGATTCAAACAATCGTTATACGAAAATATGTGCCTGGGTTGTTAACGGGCATTTTAACAAGTTACTTTTCTATCATTTCCCTCAAAAATGAAATTCCAATTACACTTTATGGTTACTCTCTTTTTACCTTATTGGTTATTATTTTAAATCTTGTAGTATCATTTATGATTCTTCATAAAATCAGTCATAAAAAATAGTACTCAGGCAATCATATCTTAGAAAGGAAACCGTATGTTCTTCCCCATTCTTCTCGGCTTTTTGACAGCCTTCTTTGCCCTTGCTTTTGCTCTTCTTCACTTATTGACTTCTCTTTCTGAAGTTAAAAAAGGAAATCACACTCTAGGAAATACATTTCTCCTCATCGGAAGTAGTCTTGCGACCTTATCTCTCACCCTCTACTTCTTTTTACCGATTGTCTCTCTAGTCCTTTGGTTGATCGGCTGTGGTTTGATTTGCTACGGGGCCTATTGGAATGGGAAACACAAAGGAAACTTCCATCCAGCTCACCACCTGATTCGGATGGGCATCGCTCTAGTCCTTACCATCTTGTTAGCCTTGTTATAAGAAAAGCTCAAGTTTTCAAAAAACTTGAGCTTTTGTATTTTCTATTTGTTAAGCCATCAACAGCATGAGAATAGGGATCACCACCATGGTTGCAAGGGTCGTCTCTGTCACCATGACGGCTGCATAATCACTATCAGCTCCGTAAAGTCTGGCAACAACTGGCGCATTGGTCATCACAGGCATGGCGGACTGGATGATAAAGACTTGCTTCATCAAGCTTGGAAGAGGCACCCAGTAGACGATGGAGGCCATCAAGAGAGGGGCAACCACGAAGCGTCCTAACAGAATTAGTAGCTGGTCTTTTCCCAGAATCAATTGCTTCACGCCCACATGAGATACCGACAAACCGATGAATATCATGGATAAGGGAGTCGTTAAATTGCCCAGGTACTGTAAATCACTGGCTAGAAAGGCCGGCAACTTTATCTGCAACATCACCAGGACGAGTCCTAAGAGAAAGCCCATCAGCGGGGGAGAAAAGACTTTTTTCAGACTCGTTTTGAGATCAAACTGAGCTTCTCCCTCACCATCCCGCTGAATCAGGTAGGTCCCCAAGGTCCAGAAAAAGGTCGTATTACACATGTAATAGATCAAAACATAGGGAATACTGGCATCCCCAAAAAGAGCCTGGTTGATAGGGAGCCCCACAAAAATCGTATTGGAATTAAAAAACATGGAAATAAAGAGTCCACGTCGGTCCTGTCTCACTGCAAAGATCCTGGCTACTGCTGTCGCGATGCCAAGCAAAACGACCATAGACAGGGCAGGAAAACGCAGTGCTGGCAACATTTTTAGAAGGTCAGCTGCTGTGAAACGCTGTGTGATGGTGTAGAGCATGTAGCAGGGCAGAGCGATTTGAGTGACTAATTTTGCGATCAGGCCACGTGACTTGTCATCAAACCAGCCTTTTTCACCTATGACAAAGCCCACTAAAATCATACCTAGAATGATCAGGATCCCTGATATACTCCTCAAAAAGATGTCCATGTTTTCTCCTTTTACTTCTTTGAAATGAGATTTTTTCCACAAGGTCTCAAAAACTACTCTAGTATATCATAAAAAGAGGTGGGGCAATATGCCCAACCTCATGTATTTTATTAATTGTCACTAATACCCCTTCTTAGCAGCTTTCGTCCATTGGTACCAACCAACTAGACTGTTGATAAGGTAAATAAAGAAAAACCAATAAAATGGTGGGGACTATGGCGAAAATAGATGATTCAGTTAAAAAAAAGTTCCAGAATTGCGATTTAAAGGATTCACGGATGAATGGGAACAGCGTAAGTTGGGAGACGAAGTTCGAATAGTGATGGGACAGTCTCCTAATTCAGAAAATTATACTGATGATCCTAATGGGCGCAAAAAATGCGAAGACCTATGAAGACCTATTTTGTATTAGTCAAACAAAAGATCCAAAAGAAATGGTATATGATTATGACCATGAAACAAAGTAAAATCAAACCGAGTGATCTGAGGAAGCACCCGATGATCATGAAACGTTATTAAACACAAAAGTCACCCATGTGAGTTCTTGCCAGAAGCTGAAGTTAATCCTTCAACCTGGAAAACCCGCAGAGGTGACTTTTTCTATACATCTCGATTTTTCTGGCAATAATCATTAACCGATAAATATGTCTGTGAATCACCCAGCGACTCCGCTATGTCCATAATCCGCGGTGGTAGTAATCCCACTCGCTGGACAAGTTCGTGATCGCTGAATAATTCCCGTGGACTGCCGGCGAAGCCAAACTTCCCGTGTTCCATAACATACACCGACTCAAACTCGGTGGCGACCCAATCCATGTCATGGGTGATGGTCACAACTTGGTGGCCCGAATCAGCCAACTGATGGAAAATTGCGGTCAACTTGCGCCGGCTTTCCCAATCAAGCGACATCATCGGCTCATCAAATAAATAAATCGCCGGATCCACTGCTAAAACTGTGGCAACGCTCAACAGCTTGCGTTCCGACAATGACAGGTCATATGGACTTTCAGCTGTTTTATCATCCAAGCCAACTCTTTTTAGAGCCGCTAAAGCCCGCCTCGTAATCGTGTCGTGGTCATCCATGACCTGCGCGACACTCCACTCCACCTCTCGTTGAACGGTCGGGTTGAAAAGCTGATCGTCAGGATTCTGAAAAGTAATCCCAACCTTCAGTAACTTTTCGACTGGTTTAAGATCATTAAAATTTTCTCCATCGATCTTAATCACACCGGTTTGTGGTGTCAGCAAGCCCGTCAACAATTTGAAGAGCGTTGATTTGCCGGCACCATTTTGGCCGACAATCGCCACCATCGGATCGGCGAAGAGTTTGTCTTCAACATCCAAGCTAAAGGACCGTTCCGGATAAGTGAACGTCAGGTGGTTCAGTTCAATTGTGGACATAACAAACCTCCTTCAGTTCAGCGTCATTCACCGGATACCGGCCATCAGCCAAGTGCCAATCCATTTTTTGAGCAAGTTGCTGGATTGTCGGGGCTGGAATCTGCCAGTCAGCTTCCAAATGATTAAACACCTCACCCGGCCTGCCCTGGGCTACCATTTGACCCTCGTGCAGCACCCACACAACGTCGGCGACTTCGCACAAATCGTCAATTTCACTGGTGACAATGAAGACAGTCGTCTCTTTGACTTGGGCCAGCCATTGGAAAAATTGTCGGCGGCCAAGGGGATCCATCTGACTGGTCGGATCATCCATAATCAAAACAGCCGGGTTAGCCGCAATCGCCGTGGCAATTGCCAACCGCTGGCTCTGACCACCGGAAAGGCTTTCGGGACGCAAATTCAGCTGTTCAATCAGCCCCATTTGCGTTGCAACTTCTTCAACCCGTTTTTGAATCAGTCCTTCAGCCATTCCCTGATTAATCAAGTCAAAGGCGATTTCATCGGCAACCGTGTCTGCCAACCCGCTTAGTTGGCCAGCTGGATTTTGCAGTACAACTCCATTCATGGCATTATAAACGGGCCAATTGTCGGACACTCGCTGGCCAAACATGTGCCAGTCGCCCTCAATCTCAGCAGACACCATTTTGGGAATGACCCCTGCCAGCACACGGCACAAAGTCGATTTGCCGGAGTGGCTATTCCCGATAATCCCAACCACCTGGCCGGTATGAACCTCCGCGTTAATCTGACGCAGTTGTGGTTGCTCAGTACCCGGATAACGGGTGGTCAAATTTTCAATTACAATCCGTTTATCTTCGTCCATATCTTCCACCCAATCAATAAAATTGCCAATCCAGTCAGACCAATGTGCAGCGTCCGCGACAGGCGATACACGCGCTGGGAGGTTCTGACAGTCCGGTTGGGATTATCAAAACCTCTCAGTTGGAGAGAAATCGACCGCGCCATCGATTGATCCAAGGTCTTAATCACCAATGGAATTAGAACCGGCAGGACTGACTTTAATTTCTGAATCAACGTTTTTTGCGGATTGGTTCCGCGAACTTTTTGTGCCTGCTGGATTTTCCGCATATTGCGCATCATTTCCGGCAAAATATAACACACCGACATCAGAACGTAGACGGTTTTATAAGACAATCCGGACAGTTCCAAATAGGCCGCGTTTTCTGAAATACTCGTGGTCACCATAAAAAAGCCACTGGTCAAAATAATCACCAATACTCGACAACCCAGAGTGGTGGCGTAAATCAGGCCTTCTTTGTAGAACGACACCCCAAGCACAGAAAACAGCACAGTTTGATTCCGACTGTAAAATAATCCTTGGATGATCAGCATGGTGCAAATCAGAAACAAGCTGAATCCCAGCGCCTTAAAGATGGTAGAACTCAATTTGGAAAATAACAATAGCAGTGTTGCGACAAGAATTAATCCGGCCTGAAGCAATAAATTCATACTGGCAAAGCTCAACAACGTCATGTCCAAGATGAACAAGAGCTTAGTAATCGGATCGATCACCTGGTACCACTTGAGCTTGACCCGTGGCGCTCCAGAAATCAATGTTTGATCAGTCATCATTTATCACCGCTAAAGAAGTGCACCATCCGCTTCGGCAGCTGACGATAGATGAAGAATGCCAGGTAGGCCACGCAGACTTTATCCAAAATATCCAAGACAAACTCATCGGTAAATGAGGCCAGCCACACTGGTGCATGATTGGCGACCATTACCGCAAACAATGAGTCACCCCAAGCGATACCGGTCTGACCACCCCAAAAGATGACGTTGAGTGGCGTTGAAATGACAGCTGAAACGATGGCAATAATAATAGCAGAAACAAATACTCGTCGCGCTGACGAGAACCACCCATTGGCGTGCAAAACTCCGACAGCAATCCCAATTCCGATGCTGGTAATCGCATACACGGTTGAAATTGGCGATAAGGTCAGCCCATAGATCACGTTGTTGATGAAACCACTGATGGCACCGGCAACCGGCCCAGCCAACATGCTGGCAAGAAAGGTTCCCAAAGACCCCAGCCAAACGGGCAACTTTAACCCCTCCGCCAAGGCTTTGGCAACATAGTTAATCCCCACGGCAGCGGGAATCAAAGTCATGGTGGCAGCACTTAACTTAAATTTCCACATACTGGTACGATGAATCGGTTCTGTTTTCATAATCTTCTCCTTTTGTTTTTAAAGAGCCGTGTCTGTTTAGACTTTCGGACGCAACGCTCTATAGATTTTCGATTTGAACCGCTTCTCCTTTCACAGATCCCTTAGTCGACATCAGGGATTTTCTTGAAAATGATTGTTCAACAGTTCACAACTAATCATACTCCGATTTTCATAGAAGTCAAGAATTTTCTGAATTTTTTTTGAAAACGTTCGGGAATTAAAAAATAGAGCAAGCGCCCATGAGAATGATCGCAAGACAATTATAAGAGGCCACTATAAAAAAACAAACACCATCTCTGGTGTTTGTTTCATTTTATAAAGGAAGCACTAGCTTATTTTTTCTTTTTCTTCAAAATATAAGCTGCAATGCTTGCCAAGACAAAGGCTAAAACTAGGCTAATAATAGAGATGGTCGTACCTGTATTTGGTAAGAATCCTAAGATCTTGCCTGGTTTCTTCGGCTCTGGTTGGCTTGGTTTTTTAGGTTCAGGTTGACCCGGTTTCTTTGGTTCAGATGAACTTGGAGGAGTTGGTTGTTTTGGAGTTTCTTTTGGAACATGCTTGTTAGTAATCACAACATTTCCTTTACCATCCTCGTCGTTACGAGCTTCATAGCCCTTTGGAACACTGACTTCTCTCACTGTATAAGTGATGGTGTTTCCATTTGCTTTTTCATTTAAATCTGCAAAGGTATGGGTCCACTTGTTTTCAGCTGACAATTCTACTTCTTGACCGACTTTTTGATCATTGGCATAGAGTTGAACGCGAATACTCTTCGGACGAATTCCATCCTTGTCATTCTCATCATCCCACTTCTTAGTGACCGTGACGCTTGTCTTACCAGGTGCATGGGTATTGGTAATGGTATAAGCAGCCTGATCAATTGTAGTCGTATATTCAGCTACCTTCTCTTCTTGAAGAGTATAGACGATTTCTTTTCCATCCTTGAATTTTGGTAGACCTGTGAAACTTTCTTTCCAATCTGTCGCATTCGTGAGTTCTTTTTGAGCAACTTTTTCACCATTGGCAAGAAGATTCACAACGATACTTGCTGGACGAAGACCATCTTGATTGTCTTGGTCATTCCAAATCTTGGTCACTGGAATATCGATCACCGCTGGCGTATGCGTATTGGTCAAGATCGTATGAGCAGCGTCAGAGGTATCGGCAGTGACTTGGTAGCCTTCAGGAACAGAGACTTCTTCCACACGGTAGCTGATAGCTTGACCAGCTTTCTTTTCAGCTAATTTGCTAAAGGTATGAGTCCATTGATTGTCCGCTGACAATTCAACTGGGTCTCCTACTTTTTCATCCCCAGCATAGAGTTGAACCTTAATGGATTTTGGACGAAGACCATCTTGGTTGTTGGCATCTTCCCATTTCTTCGTGACTTTCATCTCTGTCAAAGCTGGTTCATGCGTATTGGTCAAGACAACATTGGCCTTGTCCTTATCATTTACCGTTACTTTGTAACCATCTGGGACAGTTACTTCTTTGACTGTATATGCAATTGCTTTTCCAGCTGCCTTGGCATCAAGGTTTTCAAATGCACCTTTCCAGTCATTCGCAGCTGAAAGTTCTAATACTTGATCGGTCGCAAGACCATCTTTGTACAATTGAACTTGAATGCTGGCTGGACGAAGGCCGTCTTGGTTGTCTCCATCTTCCCACTTCTTGCTCACTTCTACTTTGGTCTTTTCTGGTTCGTGCGTGTTGGTCACGACTACTTGACCTGGATTGCTTGCTTCGACGGCTTGTGTGTAGCCTTCTGGAACATCGATTTCTTTGACTGTATAGTTGATAACTTGGCCAGCTTTCTTCTCATCTAGGTTTGAGAAGGTATGGGTCCATTTGTTATCTGCTGACAATTCAACAGCCTTACCAACCTTTTGATCACCAGCATACAATTGAACCTTGATTGTTTTTGGACGAAGGCCATCTTGGTTATTGGCATCCTTCCAGTTTTTCGTAACAGTCAGGCTTGTCTTACCTGGTTTGTAAGTATTGGTAATTGTAGTGCCATCAATCTTAGTGGTGTAATTGTCCACTTTGTCTTCTGTCACTGTGTAGACAACTTTTTGTCCATCTTTATAGACTGGTAGATCTGAGAAGGTATGAGTCCATTCATCTCCTTCACCAGTCAGATCAAGAGCTTGAACCTCTGTTCCATTTGCCAAGAGGTGAACTTTGATGGTAGATGGGCGAAGACCATCTTGGTTTTGTGCATCATCCCAGACTTTCTTGACTGTAACCGTCGTGGTCTCAGGAGTGCGCTTGTTAGTGATGGTGGCTTTTCCATCTGTGAAGCTAGCTTCTTCTGTATCGACCGTATAATGAGTCGGAACTTTCACTTCTTTAACAGTGTAGGTATTGAGTTTGCCATCACTGTCTTTATCTGGAAGATTCGTAAAGTGGGCTTTCCAGTCTGTTGCGGCTGAAACCGTGACTGGTTTTCCTTGAGCTTTGCCATTCTTGTAGAGTTGGAATTCCACACTTGCTGGGCGAAGCCCTTCTTGGTTGTCTTGGTCATCCCAAACTTTTGAAGCTTCAAGATCGAGATACTTGATATCTGCTTCATTAGCGATCTCAACTGGGACTGCTTTTGAGCCAACTGCTTTTCCATCCACCGTGACGTGGTAGATTTGTTTGTCCGCATTATAGGTGACAACCACAGCATGTTCTGTTTCATCCAACTTGTAGTTTTCAGGTGCTTTGGTTTCTTTAAGTGTGTAGGTTCCTTCTGTTAAGGTGTTAAAGGAAAGTTCCCCTTTTTTATCAGAAGTTGCCGTCGCAACAACAGCACCATTTACATCAGTTAAGGTAAATTCAGCACCTTCAAGAACTTTCTTAGGATCATCCTTGTCCACCTTCTTGACTTGGAAAGCAGCCGAGAAGATTTGTGCAGTTACGGTATTAGACTCACGATTTCCTTCGTGACCTTTCGCCTTGTAACCAAACTGGTTATGAGCTTGAACAAGACCGGAACGACCGCCGTTGTCTTCATTATCTTTGGTGCGTTTTTGCATCAAGGCCTTGACTTCATCGGTCAATTCACTTGGATTCACGACTGGGACACCAAAGCTTGCTTCTCCACGCGCAGGAATCGTGGTTCCTGCATTTGCAACTAACTTGATTCCTGTTACTTGACTGTAATCAGACACAGCTGTCGTCCAGATATCCTTGTCAGCAGCTTGCGCCATGGTATCTGTCGTAACGCCTGTATCAGTTGTATAGTAGACCGTCCATCCTTCTGGAGCTGTCACTGGTCCACGAAGGCTGACCGTGTATTCTGTCATCCGACCAGATCCGTCTAGTGTGTTAACGTCTTTTACTTTTGGTAGGACATCATAGACGACTCCGTCTTCTACTGCCTTATCCGTATTATTTTTAATGGTGAGTTTGTAGTTAAAGGTTTCACCTGGTTTGAAGGTACGTGTCACAATCGAAGCGTCTGACAGGTCATCATTTTTAGCGATATATTTGCGTGCATAGATTCCTTCAGCCGCAACAATCGTATAGTTTGATTGAGCATATGGAATTTTATCCGTTGTTGAACCATTTCCGTTCAGATCATACACATCTTCCGTGACCCGATCAGGGTTGGCATTTTCAAGATCGTGGATGCCGTTTCCAGCTACATAAACTTTATTGGTGAAAGTCCCACCATCGTCTTTCCCTTTCAGATCGGCCACGATAAATGGTAGACGCACGCGATTAAGATCTTGAAGAGAAGCCTTAATAAACTCTTTTTGATCCAAATGCATGATGAGAGCTGTCCGTCCAGAATTGTGGTAGTTTTCAATGACATCGTAGCTCTTTAAGAATTTCATACCTTTTTCATTAGAGGCAAGGTTTCTTTCAAAATCTTTATAGTCGACTTTAAGGGTATTTGGATCATACAGATCAATGATTCGCAGGTCTCCATAATCCTTATCAGGATCTAAAACTACTTTGGTTGCCATCAAACCAAAACGAATATTTTCTCCATCAGTATAACGAACATCATTGTAATCCGTCGTTTTTGAAATCTCAAAGCTTTCCTTCAAAGGAATCAGCTTAAAGGTCCAATCTGATGTTTGGTCTTTAGCAATATTTGATTGTGTTTGATAAGTGACACGACCTGTATTCTTGAATTCATTCTTGGTCGCATCATTTTCATCGTAACGAGTCTTTTCTGGATCTTTGAAGCTTGTATAGGTATTGAGGCGAATTCCTTGACCAGATTTTAGGACAAAATCATCCTTCATTTCCATCCGCCAACCGACAACGGTTCCATACTTGGTTAAGTCGATAAAACCATTGCCGTCTTTATCGGTTTCTGGCTGAACTTCTTTTTGACTACCATCTTCTAAAGTAAGGATGATGCGTTTCACATATTTGCTAATATACTCACCAATACCGTAATTTCCTTGCATAAGACGAGCGTAATCAATCTTGGTGAATTTTAACCGAGAGTCCACTGTCTCATCATAGAAAACAAAATTCTTTTGTGTCGAAGGAGTTTTATTATCAAAAGCGATGATCCATTTATAGTTTGCTGCCTTGTATTCAGTTGAATCATAGACATCACCATCTGCTTTTTTGGCAAAACTTCCAGCCCCTTCCAGGTCACGAGAGGTCAAGCGGAAAATAAGAGAATCTTCAGCTGTAATATCCGGTTCTCCCTCTCCACGATTGGCAGGAATTCCCACAATACTTCCTGAGTTTGTCAAATCCTTACTAAGGACGTCTTTGAGAGTCTGGTCCTTTTCCAAAACTAAATCAGGAAACTTCAAGTAAAGGTAACTTGTATTCTTGATTTTTGCCATGAATTCTTGGTGATAAGCTGCTGGATTACCGTTTGCATCTGCTGTAAACGTCTTAGAAACGGTGCCATCTCCATTATCTACCCAGCCTTCAGACTTAGCTGTATCTAAAACTGCTGTCCGGGTATTGCCATTTTTATCTGTATAGGTTGGCAACTTATCGGTAAGCGTTACTGATTCTAATTGACGATATTGTCCCCCATACTGTCCTTGCATTCCCTCCAATTGAAATGCAAATGGAACAGATGATGGGGTTTCAATATAATTTTTTCCGTCAGCCCCTTTGACAACACCAGGCATGGCTTCCGCATAGTCCTTGGACATGGCTTCGTTCAAGTTTTGGTTGATATACTTGGTTAAGCGATAGTCATTGTACTTGGGTTTCCAAATGATATCATTGAGTTTTGCTTCTTGACCATTGATATTCAAGGTACCCGTAATATCCAATGAATAATTGGTCGGTGCATAACCGACTTTAAATTTTCCAATAAATGGGAGAGTCAGGACCTCTGACTTTTGGTAATTGTTAAAGTGAAGTGTGACTTGATAATCATCCCCAACTTTTGTAACCGTTGGCTTGTCATGCTCTGAAGCACTATTGAAGTCAGGGAAACTAACTTCTCGTAAGTACTTTCCAGGAACCTTCAAGGTCACCGTTACTTCATTAATATCCGTTGTCAAATTCTTAGGGGTGATCTGGATATAACCAGACATGGTATCCCCTGTGTAATAGGACATCCCATCTGGATGGTTCTGTTTATCTCCATACATAAGGGTAACATCCAAGGCCCCATTATCCCCGACTGCTAGCTCATTGGCAAAGGCTGTGATCGCCCCTTGACCAATTTGACCTAACATCATGAGAATCGTTAAAATGGCAAATCCTTTTTTAAGGAAGAGTTTCCATAATGAACTCATCTTCTTCATTTTGTGTCTCCTTTATTTATTATCAGCCCAGACGAATAGGCTTCCACTCCTATTCTATCATATCGATTTTCTAAAAACTCCTATTTATAAAATAAAATTGTAATATTTTTGTAATATAGACACAATTAAGTAAAATGTTTATATTACAAATCACTAAATGGTACTGATTTCACCTTTCTTTTATCCAAGGGCAAGAAAATAAAACATCTATAAATGAGGTGGAGTAGGCCTACCAATCCTTATTCCCTCTTAATTTGTCCATACAAAAAACCTCAAACACAACTGTTTGAGGTTTGTACACCCTACTATCGTTTGGTTATTTCATCTAACTCTTCACCATTTGAAGGAATCTTTTGTTTTGCCCTTCTCTCTCGTACCCATAGCATAGCCAGCCCAAAAAGATGGCTGCCAAACAAGGCCGTCACAAAAATCAGTTTACCCCTGTCTGGATAAGAAAGAGGGAGAGTCCTAAAGCCATAGCGAGCCCACTCGATAAAGATCGGATGGGAAAAGTAAAGGGCCATACTCATCTGCTTTAAATACTGTAAATTATAGCTTTTCAAAAAGGACGATCGCAGGCAGGCATTGACAAAATAAACGGTCACAAAAGGAAGAAGAAAGAAAAAATTCTTATCAATTCCTTCATGTTGAAAAATGATGATCCCTTCTAGACAGAGCAAACCAAAGGCAAGAGCTAGCTTTTGCCAACGGTGAATGCTAAAAGTTTGTGCATGAAAATGATCATACAGATAGTATCCCATATAGATAAAAATGGGCGTGTAAAAGAGACCATTTCGCGCTGTAAAAAATAGGTTGCTGTAGAGCTGGTAACCTTTGAGAAGACTTGTGGTGTCCAGATAAGCCGAATAGGTCTCGATCAAGCCCCAGCAGTAAAGAAGAAAGGTGATCAACCCCGTCCAAACCATACCTAGGTGTTTGACCAATTGATTGACCAAAAACAAACCCAGCAAAAAGGCCGGGATATACCAGAGTTGGTAGCACATTCCCAGATAGATCAGTGCGATGAGAACACCTGCTGGAAAAAGATAGATAGGAAGATGGAGACTAGAGAAAAAGAGCCAGGCATAAGGAAGGTAAACAAAACTCCAAAACAAATAGGTTTTTACGATTTTGAGCAGATAGGCCTTCATTTTCTGAGAATTCCCTAGGGATTGCTTGAGGAAAAAGCTGGCACAGACGATAAAAAATGGCACCGCTAGCCGGCCGAGCATACTCTTAAGACCAAAATGCAGTGGCTCATAGGAGGTCAAGCGACCACTATGCACCAAAATCACTGCAATCGCAAAGAGGTATTGAAAAAAGCTGATACTAGAGGTGTTATAGAGGGGATTCTTTTGCATGGTCCTACTCCTTGCCCAAAGCAGTTTCTATGGTTATTTTAGCATGAAAGGAAAGGCCAAGCAAGGAATCTTACATCCTTATCTACCTTTTTTCCTCTATTTTTGATATACTCAAAGCATGCATAAACAAACCATCATTGATTTTAAAGAGCTTGGTTTGCGCCACCTTTTCACCAAGCCCATAAAGGAATTAAAAACTAGAAACCTCGACCAGGTAGAGGCTCTTCTTAGAGAAGTCGAAGCCTACCAGAAGCAAGGCTTTTATGCTGTTGGCTATGTCAGCTATGAGGCTGCTCCTGCTTTTGAGAAAAAGTTTGCTGTCCATCCAGCCCCTCTTATGGGAGAGTATCTCATCTATTTTACGATCCACGAGGAGGTCGAAACCCTTCCTTTTCCAGAGGACTATGAAGCTGTGGATCTTCCAGCCAATTGGAAGGAAGAGGTAGAGGCGCCTGCTTATCAAGAAGCCATCAAGACCATCCATCACCATATCCGCCAAGGAGATACCTACCAGGTCAACTACACTGTCCAGCTTTCTCAAGAGCTAAAGTCTGATCCTTTGGCCATCTATAATCGCTTGGTGGTAGAGCAAAAGGCCCATTACAATGCCTTCATCCAGCACGATGATGTCTCCATCCTCTCTATCAGTCCTGAGCTCTTTTTTGAGCAAGACGACCGACTACTGACCACGCGCCCTATGAAGGGAACGACGCGCCGTGGTCTCACTAACCAAAAGGATCTTCAGGAGGCTGCTTGGCTAGAAGCCGATCCGAAAAATCGAGCAGAAAACATGATGATCGTCGACCTCCTCCGCAATGACATGAACCGGATTTCGGAGATTGGAAGTGAGCAGGTGACCCATCTTTGCCAAGTTGAGCAATACTCCACTGTTTGGCAGATGACCTCGACCATTGAAAGTCGCTTGCGATCTGAGATCGACCTGGTCCAAACCTTCCGAGCTCTCTTTCCTTGTGGCTCGATTACAGGGGCACCGAAGATCTCCACTATGGAAATCATCCAAAAGACGGAGAAGGCTCCTCGAGGTGTCTACTGTGGAACGATCGGCATCCTTCTTCCAAAAGGGAAACGGATTTTTAATGTAGCCATCCGGACCCTTCAAATGCAGGGGGATCAAGCCATCTATGGCGTGGGAGGAGGCATCACTTGGGACAGTAAATGGGAAGGTGAATACCAGGAAACCAAGCAAAAATCGGCGGTTCTTTACCGGCAAGAGCCTCGATTTGAGCTCCTGACGACTGGCCGCATCCACCAAGGAGAGTTGACTTTCCTGGAGCAACACCTAACCCGTTTGAGGGAGGCTAGTCGCTACTTTGCCTATCCTTATGATGAGTCGAAGCTCCTGAAAGAACTTCAAGAAGAACTCGCTCATTTAGATCTCAACCTTGACTATCGTTGTCGGATCGCCTTGCAAAAAAACGGGACCTTTCACCTAGTAATCACGGAGCTGACAGACTTGCCCGCTAGCTATCTACAGGCCCAACTGACAGAGCAGAAGCTTGATTTAGCGACGCCATTTACTTATTTCAAAACGAGTCAGAGAGACCATCTAGGCCAGTCAGATCAGGAGCAAATTTTCCATCTGCCAGACGGAAGCTTGCTAGAGACGACGATTGGCAATCTCATCCTTGAGATTGACGGCAAGCTCTATACCCCACCAGCTCATCTCCCTTTGCTGGACGGCATCTACCGGCACCATCTTCTTGAGACCCAGCAGGTGGAAGAAAAACTCTTGACTCTGAACGATTTAACAGACGCTGATCGTATTTATGCCTGCAATGCTCTTCGTGGTCTCTACGAACTCGATTTTCAAAGAAAGGATTCCTGATGAAACTTATTTTTTTACATGGACTAGGGCAAGATGTCCTCTCTTGGCAAGGAGTCCAATTTGCACTTTCACCCTTGCACTCCAAAACTTTTGATATTTTCTCCCATCCAAAAGAAAGCTATCAGGAAGTCAAAGAAAGGTTGATGGAGCGCCTCCAGCAAGAAAGCGAACCCTTTATTCTGGTAGGACTCTCACTAGGTGGCGTGCTCGCTCTGGATCTCTCCAGACAAGACTTCCCGCAACTCAAGGGCTTGGTCCTTGCGGGAACTCAATACAAACTCAATACCAATCCCCTCTATCGGCTCCAGATCCTTCTCTTTCGTCTACTTCCCAAGCATGTCTTTGAAAAACAAGATGCCAATAAACAACAGATGCTTCAAATCTTGACCGAATTAAAAGGGCTCAATTTAACCGATACCGTTAAAGCTTGCCCTCTTCCTAGCTTGGTTGTTTGTGGTAGCAGAGATTGGGCCAATCAATCTTCTTCTAAAAAATTGGCCAAACTCCTGCCAAAAGGTCGCTATCAAGAAATCGCAAACGGAGGCCATCTACTCAATACCGAGAAACCCTATGAACTCGCGCAAGCCATCAAAGAGTTTGTCGCTGGGTTTTAAAATGAAGAGGCTGGGACAAAAGTCCTAGCCTCTCAATTATTTTTGGATTGTCGAGCAAGACGCAGTGGTTGAGTGGGCTCTACTACGCTGATTTCATCAGCTTTTACAGCCCTACTCAACTGTGCGGAGGTGGGACGACGAAATCGAATTCTAACGAATTACCGATTTCTGTCCCTCTCTCTTTTTTAGAAATATTTGAGAATTGCTTGATAGTTATTTGAAAAGCAAGCTGTATACTAAGAGTGTAAAGAAAACAACTAGTCATTTGGACGAAGGAGAAAACCATGGAAAAAGTATTAGAAATTTCCCATTTGAGCAAAAAATTCGGTCAACAATACGCCTTAAATGATGTGAATCTCACCATTCGCAAAGGCGACGTCTACGGCCTCATCGGTAAAAATGGCGCAGGAAAAACCACCCTCATCAAGGTCATCACCCAGCTGATTCAAGAAACTGACGGAAGCGTCTCTCTCTTTTCTTCTACAAATCGCTCCCAGTGGACGCAAGCCCTAAAACGGGTTGGTTCCGTCATTGAGAGTCCTGTGGCCCATAAGCATATGACCGCTTATCAAAACCTGGTCTATTATTGCAAAGCTCGCCATATCCCCAATCCCGACCAGGTCATCAAAGAAACTTTGAACTATGTGGGTCTGAATAATACTGGTAAGAAGAAATTCCGTGATTTTTCACTGGGGATGAAACAACGGTTGGGAATTGCCATCGCGCTCATTGCAAAGCCCGACTTCCTCATTCTAGATGAACCCATCAATGGCCTTGATCCGGTCGGAATCAAGGAATTCCGTCAGATGATCAAGCGTCTCAATGATGAACTCGGCATGACCATCCTCATTTCCAGTCACATCCTCTCTGAACTCTATCTGGTTGCCAATCGTTTTGGCATTGTCGACCAAGGACGCCTAATCAAAGAAATTAGCAAGGCTGAATTCGAGGAGCAAGGCGAAGACTACATCATCCTCAAGACCAGCCAGCTTGCCCTTGCGAGTCAACTGATTCAAGATCAACTCCATCACCGTATCAAAGTCATCGATAAGGATGGTGAAATCCATATTTTCGGACAAACTCACGATATTAAAGTCATTGTCAAAGCTCTCGTTCAAGCAGATATTGATGTGGACGAAATCTACTATGCCCGCCAAGATCTGGAGAAATTCTTTACGGACTTGGTAGACTAGTCAACCCACCGTCTTGTATTACTTATCCCACACATTTCATTTAGGAGATTTATCATGTTGCATACCATTCAAGCAGATTTTTACAGACTTTTTCGCTCCAAAGGCTTTTGGATCACAGAAGCCATTCTCGTTCTCAACATCCTGTCTGGAGTCATCTTTGGAGCTACCGGCCACGTCGGCGTCAATACGGAATCCAAATTACCCCAAGCGACCGAAGTTTGGACGGGCTTTAAAGCCTTGACCAACTACTCTTCCAGCATCAGTGTGACTATCCTCTTTACCATTATTGTCATCACCTTGGTTCTAGGAACAGACTTAACGCAAAACTTATACAAGAATAGTCTGGCCTATGGCGTTTCGCGCACTAGCTACTACTTTGCCAAAAGCGCCGTTGTCCTGACCATTGCCCTCTTCCAATTTCTTGTTTCTTATGGTCTCGTCTTCTTGATCGCGACCCTCTACAATGGACTTGGCACCATGCCAGAGCACTTCCTTGCTCATTTTGGACTGACCGTGCTGATTCAGTTCCTTTCCACCTTGGCTTGGGTCAGTATCATTTCCTTCCTTCTTTACGCTAGTCAATCCATCACCTTGGCCTTCGTTGGCTACTTCATTGGAAATATCCTCTTAAGCCTTCCTGCGCTTTTCTTTAAAGATATTGATATTCTCCACTATTTAAACTTGGAATTCCAATATTCCATGGTTCAAAGTACGACAGCAACGAACAACACCCTCTCGATTGCCCTTGGATTCATCCTTGTTTTTGGCTTCCTGGGACTGGCTACTTTCAAACACAAAGATTTATAACAAAAAGGCTTGAGCGGTGCTCAAGCCTTTTTTCTTAATGTAATGTTCAAAACAAACCAATCTGCCTCCGTTGCCAATTGCAAGTCCCCGCCTAAGATCTCTACAAAATTTTGAATGATATAGAGACCCAAGCCAGATGACTCTTCTGTATCCGATAGATTTTCTGAGTAGAAGCGACTAGCCAATTGGTCTAAATGCTGAATCGGTTGCTGCACAATATTGCGCAGCTCGACCCGAATCGTGTCCGCGTCTGAGGTCAAGGTCAAGCGCGCCTGCTCCTTTCCATGCTTGAGGACATTGCTGAGCATATTTTGCAAGAGGCGCTCCCAGAGCTCGGGATCCGTAGCATAATGAAGATGCTCTTCTAGCTCTACCTCTAGGGCAACCCCCGCCTCAGACAAGCTATCATAATACTGGAACAACTGCTGGGTCAGGACTTGGCTGAGATCGACGTCTGAAATCCGAGGCTGAATAGCTCCCTCCATCAAGCGTCTGTACTCCAAGAGAGATTCCAGGCGTTTTGAGACGACTTGAAGATTGGAAGCAATTTTCTTCAGCTTTTCCTCTTCCTGCGTCCCACCCTTGATGATTTGTTGGGTGTAGCCAGATGCAATGGTCAAAGGCGTCCGGATATCGTGGGCAATATTACTAATGGCCATATCCAAGGTCTTTTTCTCTTGAAAGGCAATCCGATTGGTCCGCTCGATCTGATCAAAGAGATCACTGACCTGCTTGGTCAAGGCGACCAATTCTTTTTTTGAGACCTGGGAGGTCAGCCGTACCCCACTCCCGCTTTGAAGCTTCTTTTGAATCTGCTCCTGCAAATCTTTGAGAGCAGAGAGTAGGCGAAGGTAGCCCAGTCCCAAGAGAAGGACAAGGACGACAAGAATTAGAACTAAAACCCACATTACTTGTCTCCTTTCAAGCGAACACCCAAGCCCCAGACCGTTTCAATATAGTCCTCATCTGGGTCAAGCTGGGCAATTTTCTTTCGAAGATTGCTTAATTGGGCATTGAGGGTATTGTCTCCTGGCAGATAGACTTCTTCCCAGACAGCTTCATACAATTCTTCTTTGGTGAAAATCTTCCTTGGATGCGCCAGCAAGGTCTCAAAAATTTGAAATTCTTTTTTGCCTAAGCGAAGCGTCTGTTCGCCGGACTCCAGTTCAAAGGTTTCTGGATTTAAGACCAAATTCTTAAAGGATAGCTTTTGCGACGCTTGAGATTCCTGTGCCGGAGAGACGTGATTTCGAAACTGCACCGTCACACGAGCGGCCACTTCGTCCAGATTAAAGGGCTTGACAATATAATCATTGGCACCTGCAAGGAGGTACTGACTAATGAGGTGTTTGTCTCCCAGAGCCGTCATCATGATAACCGGTGTCTGACTCTGCAAACGGATCTCCTCCAGGACCTGGTCCCCATTTTTCCCAGGAAGCATAATATCCAGAAGGACCAAATCAACGGCTTCTTGCTGGAAGAGCCGTAGCCCTTCTGTACCTGAAAAAGCCTGAAGGACCTCATGATCTTCACTTAAGAGACTGTATAAAATTTCTTGGATATCATTATTATCCTCGATTAATAAAATCCGTGCCACTTGCCTCGCTCCTTTTTTCTTTTCTTGCGAAATCAGTTCTATTCCCCTAGCCTATCAAATAAAGGGACCTTCGTCAATGAAAATCTGATAAAATTCTATTGTACCCAGCTAGATCTGCATGTTAGATCATCACAAGATGAACTTGACGATCTTTTCTTTCAAAGGGTATAATAGGACCAATGACACAATAGGGAGACTCATCTATGAAAAATAATGCTAAAACTAAAATCAGTCTTGTATCCATCCTTGTCATCCTGGGCGTTGCTGCAAGAATGATGCGAGTCATCCACCGCCAGCAAATCAGGGAGCAAAACAGACAAACCATTCAAACGACTAAAAAGGTTGCAGAGTTTCAGAAAACACTAGACGAGGAAGAAACGAAGAAACAGAACGAAACCTTCAACAAGATTTATAATGAATCCCTTGTTCGGAATAAGTTTGAGAATTGGCAAAAAGTCGATGAACTCCATGGTTTGGGACAAAGAACTGGGCAATTTTATATCTATAACTTTGAAAAAAAAGAAGAGATTCTCTTAGAGAATACTGATCAAGCATTTGTTCTACCTATTCGAGACAAGAGTGATAACGTCACATTTCAGGCTATCTTTGCCCACAAGGACGGTCAGTGGCACATCATGAAGCCAGACGGAAGTTCTCAGTTGCAACTAGGAGCAGCCAACATTTCCGCTGAATCTAAGTTTGTCATCGAGAACAATGTCTTAGATTACGACCAGTAAATCCGTAATGACTTGGCTAAACTACATACAAAAAGCTTAGGACCCCAGCTTGTGGTTGGGATTCTAAGCTTTTTCGTTGAGAGGAGAAAGTCGGCCAGCAAGTACCGAAAACTTTTATTCAACAGAAGCCCCATTGGTCGCAATGACTTCTTTGTACCAATAGAAGGATTTCTTACGTGAGCGGGCCAAGCTTCCCTTGCCTTCGTTGTCCCGGTCGACATAGATAAAACCGTAGCGCTTCTTCATTTCTCCTGTCCCGGCAGAGACGAGGTCAATACAGCCCCAAGTCGTATAGCCCCAGAGGACAACACCATCTTCATGGATGGCCTCCCGCATGGCCTTGATGTGGGCAGCCAGGTAATCAATCCGGTAGTCATCCTCAATCTCCCCGGCTTCATTTGGGGTATCAACGGCACCTAGTCCATTTTCTACGATAAAGAGAGGTTTTTGATAACGATCCCAGATGGTGTTCAGCGTAATGCGGAGACCAAGAGGGTCAATCTGCCAACCCCATTCTGAGCTTTCTAGGTAGGGATTCTTCAGAGAGGCAAAGATATTGCCCGCTGTTTTTTCCCTTTCAGCTGGATCCCCTGAAGCGACCCGACTGGCATAGTAGGAGAAGGAAATAAAGTCCACTGTATGGTCTTTCAACAATTGAAGGTCCTGTTCCGTCATCTCGACCGTGATCCCCTGACGCTCCCACTCTTTCTTGGCATAGTTAGGGTATTCCCCACGCGCCTGCACATCGATAAAGAAATAGTTCTTGCGGTCTTCTTCTAGACCAGCCCAGACATCTCGCGGAGCACAGGTATGCGGATAGTTTTGCCCAGCTGCCAACATACAGCCCACCTTATTGTTGGGATCAATCTCATGGGCTAGCTTGGTAGCAATGGCTGAAGCGACCAACTCATGGTGAGCCGCCTGGTATTTGACCTGCTCCTCATTCTCCCCTTCTTCAAAGCAGAGACCTGCTCCCATAAAAGGCGCATGAAGGATCATATTGATCTCATTAAAGGTTAGCCAGTATTTGACCAAGCCCTTGTAGCGAGTGAAGAGGGTCCGGCAGAGACGTTCATAACATTCCAACATCTTACGACTGCGCCAACCTCCATACTCGGTAATCAAATGCATGGGACAGTCAAAGTGGGTAATGGTCACCAAGGGTTCAATGCCATACTTATGGCACTCCTTAAAGAGGTTTTCATAGAACTGTAGACCTGCTTCGTTTGGCTCTAGTTCATCTCCTTTTGGGAAAATCCGAGACCAGGCAATGGACAAACGATAGGTTTTAAAGCCCATTTCCCCAAAGAGCGCAATGTCTTCCTTGTAGCGATGGTACATATCAATGCCATCCTTAGCTGGATAAAAATAGCCTTCTTCAAAGTCGAACATCTTTTTCTGACCCGTAATAATGGCGTGCCGATCAGGCCCAATCGGCACCACATCCACATTAGCCAAGCCACGGCCGTCTTCATTATAAGCTCCCTCACACTGGTTAGCAGCCGTCGCCCCACCCCAAAAGAAACCATCTGGAAATTGAAGTTTGTCGGTCATCTCTCTACCTCACTTGATTTGATAGTTCTATTATACCCTTCTCTAACCCGAAAGTCTTACAGCATCCTATGAAAAATTGATACTATTCTAAGATTGTTTTTGTTAACGCGCAACACAAAAAGACCGGATTGCTCCGATCTTTTAAATAGTTCATTTTCTCAAATTCTGTTTTAAGAATAGCTAAGGTTGACGTTAAATGATCACGCGTCCTATTTCATACGATAAAAATCAATCACTAAACCAGCTGGGCCTTTAACTAGCAGAGATTCTGTTCCCCAATCGGTTACAACTGGACCGTTTAAAACCTGGATACCAAGCTCTTTCAATCGTTTGTAGTTCTGGTCTACATCTTCAACCTCGATATGAAGAATGATTCCTGACTGAAAGTTTTCCAAAGGAACCAAATGATTTTGAGACAACATGAGACAATGACTGCCAATCGTGAACTGAGCAAAATTGTCGTCAACATAATCGGCTTTTTTATCCAAAATACGTTCCAAGCTAGCACAGACTTGGATAACATCTGAAACGATAATATCTAATTGATTTAAATTCATTTCTTATCTTCCACAAAAAGACCGGATTGCTCCGATCTTTTTAAGTTTCTCTCTATGAAAATCAAAGAATAAACAAGGCATCGAACCGCAGGCAGTACTGGAGTACGGCAAGGTGAAGATAACGCAGTTTACATTTGATTTTCGACGAGAGGAATTATTTGATTGCGCGTGATTGCAACCCTTCTTCTTCCAAGAAGAGGCGGAATGGTACGAGTTCTTCTGCTTCGTATTTTTCCTTGAAGGCTTTGATGACTTCTTCTGAGTGTTGTTTTGGATCCAACTCAAGTACTTCTACTGGAAGTGGACGATGTGGAGTGATGCGAGCATCGATAACAACAGTTTTACCTTCTTTGTTCAATTTAACAGCTTCTGCAACGACTGCGTCGATGTCTTCGATACGGTCAACTGTAAATCCAATAGCTCCTTGAGCTTCAGCGATTTTCGCATAGTCAGCATTAGGGAAGTCACAACCAAACAAGTGTTTGTTTGTGTCTTCGTATTTGTCCTTGATGAAGGCATATTTACCATTTGAGAAGACAACGTTGATAACTGGAAGGTCGTATTGAACGTTTGTGATAACGTCTGGGTAGCACATGTTGAAGGCTCCATCACCCATGATGTTCCATACTTGGCGATCTGGATTGTCTTTCTTAGCAGCGATACCACCAGGAAGGGCAATACCCATTGTCGCAAAGAGTGGAGATGTACGCCACATGTTCTTAGGTGTCATGTGAAGGTGACGAGTAGATGTTTGAGTAGTGTCACCGACGTCGATTGAGTAGATAGCATCTTCGTCAGCGTATTTGTTAATAGCGTTGTAAACTTGATACAATTGCAATTCACCCTCAGTTTTACCTTCGAGTTTGTTCATGTAATCACGCCAGTTTTGGTTATTCTTAACGTTTGCACGCCACCATGGAGTAGATTCAACTGGATTCACTTTGTCAAGGATTGCTTTCGCTGCTTGACCTGCATCTCCAAGGATTGAAGCGTCAAGAGCATGGCGTTTACCAAGTTTGTAAGGGTCGATATCCACTTGGATGAATTTTTCAGTGTTCTTGAAGGCTTCGTAAACTTCAGCAAATGGGAAGTTTGAACCAAGGAAGAGAACAGTGTCTGCTTCAAAGACCACTTCGTTGGCTGGTTTCCAACCAACACGGTAAGCAGAACCTGTCAACCCTTCGTAGTCCCATTCGAAAGCTTCAAAGTTTTTACCAGTCGTAATGATTGGTGCTTTAATTTTACGAGACAATTCAGTGATCACATCACCCGCACCAACTCCACCGAAACCAGCGTAGATCACTGGGCGTTCAGCATTGTTCAAGATTTCAACAGCTTTATCGATTTCCACTTCGTTCAAGGCAGGAGCGATAAAGTGACGTTCATAAGAACCTGATCCGTAGTAAGAGTTTTCGTCGATTTCTTGGAAACCAAAGTTTACTGGAATTTCAACAACGGCTGGACCTTTTTTAGAAACGGCAGCACGGCAAGCTTCATCGATTACTTTTGGTAATTGTTCTGCGTAAGCTACACGTTTGTTGTAAACAGCGATACCGTTGTACATTGGGTTTTGGTTCAATTCTTGGAAGGCATCCAAGTTCAATTCGTTAACTGGACGTGATCCAAGGATAGCAAGGAATGGAGTGTTATCCATAGCTGCATCGTAAACACCATTGATCAAGTGAGTCGCACCAGGTCCACCTGAACCAACTGCAACCCCGATAGAGCCACCAAATTTAGCTTGCATAACCGCTGCAAGAGCACCAGTTTCTTCGTGACGAACTTGCAAGAAACGGATATCTTTGTCTTCAGCCAAAGCGTCCATAAGTGAGCTAAGTGTTCCAGATGGGATACCGTAGATCGTATCTACGCCCCATGTTTTCAATACATTAAGCATTGCTGCAGATGCAGTAATTTTTCCTTGAGTCATTCTAACTCTCCTTTAATTCTATTTTGATCCCTTAAAATGTAGCATAGCGCTTCTACTTCATCTTTGCGATCATCTCGCCTTGAAAATGAGTTTTTTCTGACTTTTCTCATGAAAACGATTTACAAAACGATTACAGTATTAATTTATCACAAAGAGATTCACATGTATAAGGATCTGCTCAGAGATGCTCAATCCCTATTCCATAACAGATCCTCTTTTTGAGAAATTTTCACAAACTATCCTACAATAGGGTATTTTACTATAGTTTTATACCCATCCCTTTTCCTTGTCGTTCTAGGAAAAAGAGAAAAAGAGTGATACAGAATTCTGTACCACTTCTTATTTTCATTAATCAATCTTCGCGACATTGAGAAGCAGTGAGCTAGTCAAAACAGACACAGAACTAAGGGCCATAGCAAGACCTGCTAGTTCTGGATTGAGGGTCAATCCCAGTCCTACAAAGACTCCAGCAGCAATTGGAATCCCAAGGATATTGTAGATAGAGGCCCAGAAGAGATTGAGTAAGATCCGACGGAAGGTCTTTTGACTCATGTCAAAGGCGCGCACAACGCCAAGCAAATCATTTTGCGTGAGCACGATGCCACCGGACTCGATCGCAATATCCGTTCCAGATCCCATAGCAATTCCGACATCGGCGATCGAAAGAGCTGGAGCATCATTGATCCCATCTCCCACAAAGGCTACCTTACTGCTTTCTTGCAGTTTTTGGATGGCGCTAGCTTTTTCTTGAGGGAGCACATCAGCGATCACGGTATCAATGCCCACTTGCTTAGCAATAGCTTGGGCCACCCGTTCATTATCCCCTGTTAACATGACCGTTTTCAAGCCCCGTTCTTTGAGCTTTTTGATCGCTTCTTTTGAGCTGGCCTTCGGAGCATCTTGAATGGCAATCAAGCCAATCACTTGCCCATCCACAGACAAACTGATCACTGTTTTGGCCTGCTCTTGCAACTCTACCATCCGTTTTTCAAGCTCCGGATCCATCAATGTCCCGTCATGAAGTTTGCCATTTCCCAAGGTCACCAACTGCTGGTCGATCTGACCTTGGACCCCTTTTCCTTCAATCGCTTGGAAGTTTTCCACAGGGGTTAGCACCAAACCTTTTTCTTCTGCTCGTGATAAGACCGCTTGCGCTAGGGGATGTTCTGAAAAAGTTTCAAGACTAGCAGCCAGTGTCAAGACACGCGCTTCATCTCCTACAACATCGGTTACAAGTGGTTGGCCAATGGTAATAGTCCCTGTCTTATCAAACACAACGGTTTGAATCTTTTGCACTTCTTGAAGAACGGTTCCATTTTTAATCAGAACCCCCATCTTGGCACTACGGCCGGTTCCGACCATCAGGGCAGTCGGCGTCGCCAAACCAAGGGCACAAGGACAGGCAATAATGAGGACAGAGACTGCATAGAGCATGGCCTCTTGGAGCGACGCGCCCAGAAGCACGGACCAAACCCAGAAAGTCGCAATGGCCAAAATCGTCACCACTGGAACAAAGATACCTGAAATCTTATCCGTCAAATCTTGAATAGGAGCACGACTGGATTGGGCCATTTTGACAAAGTCCACAATTTGAGATAAGAGGGTCTCACTACCGACTTTTTCAGCCTTAAAGAGAATGGTCCCATTGCTGTTGATAGTGGAGCCGATAACTGCATCACCAACTGATTTTTCCACAGGCAAGCTTTCACCTGTCACCATCGACTCATCAATGGTCGTACTTCCTTCTACAATCGTCCCATCAACCGCGATCTTTTCCCCAGGACGGACCCGAATCAAATCACCAATGTGGATATCTTCCGCCGCCACCTCGACATAGTTCCCATCACGAAGAACTTGAGCCGTTTTTGCCTGCAAATCCAACAACTTTTCCACAGCCTCGGAGGCATTGTTACGCATCCGTTCCTCAAAGACTTGCCCTAAGAGGATAAAGAAGATGATAAAACCCGCAGCCTCAAAGTATACTGGCTGACCAGTAAAGAGGGCAAATACACTATAGACATAGGCTACCAGAGTTCCCAGAGCTACCAAGGTATCCATATTGGAATGGTGCTTCTTAAATGAGGCCCAGGCACTCTTGATAAAAGGAACTCCTGCCACTAGCATAATCGGCGTTGTCGCTAGAAAAGTCCCCCAGCGACTGACTGGATGGGATACAAATCCTGCCATCATCCCGATCATCAAGATCAATAAGGGAAGAGTAAAGATACTAGTAATCCAAAATCGACCCAGTAAACTTAAGACACGACGGCGTTTTTCCACAACCGTGTAGGAACCCTTTTGCATCTTCATTCCACATGAAAACTCGAAGTCCCCTGTTTCTGTCGGGGTAAAGGATATCACCTTATCCACACCGACTTCCAAAGGCTCTAAAATCCCCTGATCTTCAAACAAAATTTCCTTGTAACAGCCGGAAGGATTGACCCGATGGAAGGTGATTTCAGCAGGGATCCCTTTTTGAAGTTGAAATTCCTTTGGACTATAGCCTTTTTCTGCTGTAATACGGATCTTTTGCACTCCGTTTTCCACAACTGCTTTTTGTTTTTCTACCATACCTACTCCTTTATTCCACAATCATGTGACCATGCATCATGTTCATTCCACATGAATACCCATATTCGCCCGCTTTTTCTGGCGTAATTTCAATGACATGTTTTTCACCTAAAGGCAAAGCTTCATGAACCCCAAAGTCTGGAAAGATCACTTGATCCAGACATGAAGATGGATCCTTGCGATTAAAGATGATCCGGGCTGGAACATTCTTTTTCAGGACAATGGTTTCAGGCGAATAGCCCCCCATGACTTCGACTTCAATTTCTTGATAACCTGATTTCTGACGAGCGTGGTCGCTTACCTTTTCATGCTCTGCAAAGAACCACCAAGCAATAAAAGCAACCCCAAGTAAACAAACAATACTAATCACCAATCCAAACATGAAATTTCCTTCTTTCTATTACATACAATTGCAAGGGACTATTTCGACAGCCTCTGCTTTCTTTTCTTCGAGGACCTGCTGCAGCTGATTAAGATCTGCTAGCGTAAAGTCACTCGCCTGAATCATGTTTTCAAGCACCTGGACAATCCTTTTTGAACAAACCTTGTCCTTCACATCCTCAACGACCAAGTCTAAGCTCTGGTCCTGCGTCAACAGTGCCGAGTAGACAAAGGCTTTGCCTGATTTTTCTCTAGTCAAGCACCCCTTTTCCACCAAGCGCGTCAAGAGAGTCTTGATGGTCGACTTCGACCAGTCAAAGCGCTCAGACAAGACTGCAATCAAATCCGTGCTGGTCTGCTTGCCTTCCATCCAGATAATCTTCATGATGCGCCATTCCGCATTTGAAATTTGCATGGTCTCTCCTCTCAAAATCTACATTTGTAAATCTTATGATGCTATTCTACTCCTAAGATTTACATTTGTCAACCAAAAGATTTTAAAAAAACAAATCTTCCTTTGAAGATTTGTCTGATTGGGCTTTTTTCGCTCCTATTTTAGTCTCTATAATGTCTCCTGCAGGGCTTGAGCTAGGATGCGGTAACCTGCCACACTTAAATGGAGGCCATCTGTCGTATAGGCTTCTGCCAACTGCCCCACTTCATCCAATAAAGACGAGTACACATCGACATAGCTGACCTGGTGGTAAGCTTGGACCAATTCGCGATAGGCCAGATTGAGGGCCTGAATTTTTTCATTGGTCCGCACATAGACCTTTTGTTTGTAGCGCTCTTCTTGACTCACCGGTAAAACCGAGATCAAGTTGATGTGGGTCAGCGGAAATTCCCGCATAATTGCTTGTAAGACCGCTTCTACATTGTCCAAGGTTTCCTTTTGAGGAATTTCTTTTCCGATATCATTGGTCCCGATCAAGAGAAAGATCTGATCCACCGCCGTTCCAAAGACATGGGCGTCTAGATGTTTACGAAGAAGATCCGTCTTATAGCCTCGCACTCCTCGATTGACCATGTGTTTGGGACTTTGTAATAGTTCATGAATGGGGAAATACTCCACGATGGAGTCTCCGATAAAGATCAAACCAGGATCTTTCAGAGGGGCTTGATTGAGCTCCCGATAGGTTGTTATGATTTTCTCCTGCTCCTTTAAGAGCCAGTCTTCTAACAGTTGTACCGCCATCTAATTCTTTCCTTTCACTTGTTCCCAGGGGGTCAATCCTAGATACTCTTCGATCACCTGGTAGACACCACCTTCCTGATGGCTCGGAGCTAGGTGTTTGGCAACAGCCTTGACAGCTTCTTCTGCATTGGCTACAGCATAGGAGTGACCGGACATTTCAAGCATTTCGATGTCGTTTCCGCTATCCCCAAAGGCCATGACCTGGCTAGCATTAAGCTGCCACATCTCCATTAATTGAGCCAGTCCCCAAGCCTTGTGAATGCCTGCTTGTAAGAGATCCATGCTGCCAAAACCGCTCGAAACCGCCATGAGCTGATCTCCGAAAGCCTGCTGGACTTCCCGACGCACTTGATCGAGACGATCCAAGCCAACAACCAAGCTCATTTTAAGCACCTGATCAAATAGATCTGCTGTCAATTCTGGAACAAACTTCATCCGCTTGTACAAGGCTTCAATCACTTCCGGCTGCATGAATTTCTCAACTTCTGTAAAGACCGTTCCTTCCTTGACAAAGCCACCATTGACAGCTGACACAACCAGCTGGTCTGAAATTTCCCTCCCCTTAAAATAAGCAAGAACCGCCTCTACTAGCTCTCGATCCCAGAATTTCCCAAGAATCATCTGGTCATCCTCAAAAATCCGTGCTCCATTGGCTACGACGAGAGTCACCCGCTTGACCAAAGGACCCAAGAGCTGGCGCATGCGATGGATTTCATTTCCCGTCGCAATGACAAAGCGAATCCCTTTTTGATCCAAGTGGTCCAATAGCCTTTCCAGGCGCGGAAGATCCACCTCTCCTCGCTCATCTAATAAGGTCCCATCCATATCTGTTGCAATCAACTTAATCATACAATCTAACCTTTTCCCTTTCAAAGGGTGCAAATTATCTGATCCCATTATACCACAGATCAAGCAAGTCAAAACCACCCGTGAAAACGGGCGGCTTCCTATTGGGTTGAAGGTTGCAACTAAAGGCCAAGGGATCTTATGAATATAAGCCCTTCTCCACACTTTCCTGAATTAACTCTTCCGTCAGTTTCCATAACACTTTGGATTCACTTTTTATAAATTTTTTCTTTTCTAATACCATCTCTGAACGGATATGATCAGGATTATAATTGACTTCTGACACTTCTAAGTGATTAATCAGTGGTACCAATGCGTCAATCACTCTTACATATCTTGCCTCAGGACTCTGCCCTTTTTCAAACTCCAACCACGAATTTTTCATATTCACATATGTTGCTTCTGGAAGGAGGCTTATTGTTTTTTCTATAGATGCGAGCTCTCTATCATGAGCATGAAGCTTTTTTTCATCATCAAACACCCAAGTATCTCCGGCATAAATCTCTCCTAAATCATGAATCAGTAACATAGAAATCACCTTTTCCATATTCAATTTTTCAGGATAATAATCTTGCAGAACCATCGCAGCTATCGCACCCTGCCAAGAATGCTCGGCACTATTTTCAAACCGTCCATCAAGGGTTCTATTAAACCTTGTTACCGACTTTAATTTCTCGATTTCTTTAATAAATTCAACTGTCTGATTCAGATCACTCATGGCGACTCCAACCTCCCTATTCGAAATTACGACTATCATACCAAAAATCAGGTTTTCCATAAATGAATTCCCGTATTTGCAAAAGAAAAGGAAAATAATTCAGATTGGATACAAAATTATCTTAGAAACTTTCCGTTGTGAGAAAAGTGCCTGAAACAATAACGTTTCAGGCACTAGGAATTATTGAGACCTTAGGCTCAATAATTAGTCATGGAACTTCGTAGAAGTTCGCTGACGTCCGTACTCACCTAAGGAAAGTTTTTAATATGACTTTGTCTTAAATCTGAAGCTACTGCTTAGCTTCTATTTTTTAACCAACAAAAGCCCAAATAATGGCAATTAGCACTGCTGGAAGGAGATTGGCGACCTTGATCCGTTTGCCCCAAATGAGATTGATCCCTACACAGAGAATGAGGCTGGAGCCGACTAGTGACAGATTCGAAAGGGCTTGTGGAGTCATGATCGGTGCGATCAAATGGGCCAAAAGGGTGATCAATCCCTGAAGGATCACAAGTGGTACCACCGCAAAGATTGCGCCCTTTCCTTTTGAAACGGTCAAGACCAGAACGATAACCATATCGAGAATAGCCTTGGCCAACAAGGTCGAGGTGTCGCCTGTTAGTCCATCCTGGACAGCTCCAACCACCGCCATAGCCCCAATACAAATGGTCAAGGCCGTGGTCATAAAGGCATCAACAAAGCTGGTATCGCCTTGGTTGCCCGTCTTTTCCTTCAGCCAGGTTCCCAGGCGCTCAAAGCCTTCCTCAATCTTCAAGAGTTCCCCAATAACGGTCCCGATCACTAGACTCAGAATCAACATCATACTGCCGTGACTTTCCACATGACTTCCATGCACCACCAGCATCTTTTCCAAGGTCCCTGCAATGCCCAAGACAAATACAGCAACTCCTGTCACTTTCAGAAGGGTCTCATGAAAATCTTCTGACAAACGTTGACCGATGAGCAATCCTAAAAGCCCACCAAATACGACCCCTAAGGCATTATAGAAGGTCCCTAAACCGATCATTAACAAACTCCTTCGTTCATTTTCATTCTTTTTTAATTTCTTTCAAAGACCAGTGGCCCGTCTCTTCATACTGGTCAATCAAGTCCTTGGCTGTTTGCGTAATCTCCTCTGGATAATGCAGGCTTTCTAGCGTATTGACCGCATTCTTGGTTACGGCTGACCCTGGCTTGATCTGGTAGTCAAAGACGATCTTGCCATCCACATAGCGACTGTCAAAATGGTAATTATCATTGACTTCACCGGAGGCTGCGACCAGCTCAATATCATGGCTGGAAATCATGTAGAGGCAGTTTTGGGCAGCTAACCAGCGGACAATCCCAAGGCCTGATCCGATCCGCTCGATGGTATTGGTCCCCTTAAAGAGCTCGTCAATAAAGAAATAGTGAAAACCAGGCTTTTTCAGATGCTGAATCATACGTAAAATAGCTTTACTTTCGGTGATGAAGTAACTATCTCCAACTTCAATGTCATCGCTCACATCCATAGCCGTTAGCACATGACCATAGGGAAGGGCTAATTTTTCTCCATAGGCAAAGCCTAACCCTTGAGCCAGAATGGCATTGATGGCGACAGTTTTCAGGTAGGTCGATTTCCCGGAGGCATTGTCCCCACTGATGACCATATTTTTCTGAAAATGCACATCATTCGCAATCGGATTGGACAGCAAAGGATGATAGAGCGTCTCGCCCTCAATGCCACCCGTCTCTGTAAAGACTGGCTGGCAGACCACTTCTAGATCCCGCTTATGGCGCAAGAGACTAATGGCGACTTCCATCTCTCCAAGGAGATCCAGAAGCTTCTGGGCCTCTTTTTGATGAGCTTTCACCTGATTGTAAATATAGACCTGAGCGATCTGCGGGAGTAAAAAGAGGACGTTGAGGTAGAGGAGAACAATTTCCATCTCAGAGGTCCCCGTTGGACTCTGCAAGACACTGGCAAGGATCCGCGTTTTCTTAAAGGGTTTAACTGCCTGCTTGAGTTCTTCTTGTTGTAGCAAGGCTAGATGACTCAAGCGTTCTGCCGAAGCAAAGATACGGACCAGATAGCTAACATTATCCAGACGGATTTTATTGGACCAATTGCGCAAACTCGAAAAGACAATATTAAAGACCACACTGATCACCAAGAGGGTAATCGCCCCGACTGGCTCAAAGGGGATGGCAAAGAGACAGACAATAGGAAGGCAGGCCAAGGCTAGATAGAGGGGCAAACCTGCATAATGCTTGCCGGGATTTGCGACAATGCTCCGCGCCATGTTGTGGTTCTTCTTGCCCAGTTGGTTGAAAATGACCTGAACCTTGAGGCGCAAATCAGGATGCTCTTCAAAAAAGACTTCTAAGTCATGAAGCTGGGCCTGAGGCTGGAATTCCAGCAGGCGCATTTTTTGATAGAGAGCCTCTGCTCCAAGGCTCGATTGGGTATAGTTGAGCTGATCAAAGACCGCATCCAAAGCCAAATCATGCCAGGTCTGATCATCCACTTGGCTATCGATCGTCTGTCCCTTAGCTGGATATGTCAGACTATCTATCAAACTTTCTTCTGTGTCTTTCTTACGAAAGAAAGGCGCTCCATCCCAAGCCTTCTTCAGCTTTTGCTTGAGGCGGATAGCCGTAAGAAATTTGGTTGCCAAAATCACCACGATCAATCCTAGGATCCCAAGCGGGATCCAGTTCACATTTCCTTCCATGCTCTATTCCTTTCCACTCTGAGGCCAGTCCAAGTGAACATGTTCCTTCATTTCTCGGTATGCCGTGTCCACTCTCTCCTTGGTCTCCTCATCCAGCTTGTCGCGGTATTTGCCACCCTGGATAAAATCTTCCAAGATATAGGTCTGGTACTTGTACAAGTCATAGCCTTCAGGAGAATAGGTTCCTTTCGGAGTCCGACTGACCCAGGTTGGATGAGCAGTAGCCGTCTTAATCCGTGTCTTGCGGCCGACCTTTTCGATGGTCACATCCATCAAGACTCCTCGCTCTGTCCATTGGGCAGTCTCCACATCTCCCATAGTTTCCAGACGCTGATTGGACAGGAAATTCCCCATCGAGTAGATAATGAGCTTGTTTTGACCATCTTTATTGACCACTTCAGCAGGCTCTACAACATGGGGATGTCCGCCAAAAACGATATCAGCGCCCCAAGAAATCATTTTATGATAGAGCTCTTTTTGCTCTTCTGTCGGCTCTAACTGGTACTCAACTCCCATCTGGGGCATAACAATGGTGATATCAGCCTCTTGCTCCGCCTTTTGGATCTCTGCCTTCATCCGTTCTTCGTCTAGGTCAGACAAAACATTCGCCTGCTCTTCTGGAGTAAGGGTCGTTTCCATTCCATTAAAGCCGTAAGCGTAGGCTAGAATAGCAATCTTGATGCCATTCACTTCCTTGATCACTAAGGGGGCCTGGCCTCTCTTTTCATGCGTGTAAACACCGACAGGGGTGATGCCTGCATCTTCAAAGGCCTTGGCTGTCGAATAGACCCCTTCTAGGCCTGAATCCAGGATGTGGTTGTGTCCCAAATCCATGACATCATAACCAGCATCCTTGATGGCTGGTACGACTTCGCTTGGCGCATTAAAGAGGGGATAACCTGACAAATAGTAATTCGGGTCAATGGTTCCCTCAAAATCACCCAAGGCCAGATCCGCCTTTTGTAGCCAGGGTTTGACATACTCATAATTTTCATGAAAATCATAGGTCCCATCTTCTTTTTGTGCACTCATATAGACCAGATCATGATAGAGCTGATCTCCATTAGCCATGATCCGCGCTGTATGAGGAATCTGATCAGCCGGTGTTTTTGCCTTGTACACAACCTCTGGCCGTTCCGTTGCGGTGATCGGAAAGCCTTGAAACTTTTGTACCCACAAGATGGCATTAGCCACGATAAAAACGACTGACAAGAGCACATAGACAAACTGTTCATTAGTCAGCTGAATCCTTGAAAAGAGACGATCAAAAGCCCAATCAAAGGCCGCTGACAACTCTTTTCCCATCGTCTTGATGGTCTCTTTCACATTCTCCCATTTCTCTATCATTTCTACCTCTTCTTCATATCCAGTTTCTCCAATGATCCGCCAACAGATTGAGCTGTCATTGAAATACTTTCTCTTCATTGTATCACAATTTTTAAGAAGAGAAAAAAGAGAGCAGGACAGAAGCGCCATTGTTTAGAAACGCTTCATCGTCCTGCTCTTGCACAGTTGATTGATTCATATAAATGGTCGCTAATCACTTCTTATCGTTTGATTTGGACAAGCTAATCGCAACCATGACAAGACTTAGGAAAAAGGCCGAAAGCAACCCTTTTGTAGTCCGATTCATAAAAGGTTGATGAAATACAAAATGATTATAGGCAATAAATCCTAATCCAATTAGAGTCACCAAAGCCGAAAGCGCAAAAATCGTTCGCCATAAATTTCTATTTTTCATCATAAACTCCGTTTCTCTAAAATGAATGTTTGGGAAATGAATCAACTAAAAAATCGTCCTACAACATCCAAAATATACCGATTCAACAAACAGTTATATATCCTACTGTAGGAAACATAGATTTCTGACATCTTCACCTTTTTTATGATTTCAGTCTAACATAAAATAAAAAAAGCAACATGACTTAAATGTCGGGTTGCTAAAAATCGTTCTTTTTTTCTTCTATTAATCTTTGTACCAGCACTTCATCATCCAATAATTCAGCAAATGTAATTGCCTTTCCATACAACTCCTCAGATTTCTCCTTGCTCTTTTCCACATGGAGCATATATTTTGCTTTAAACATATAAATAAGAGGTTTGTAATAAACATGTCTCGTCTTATCAATTACATCTTCGAAAGTTTGAATATATTTAAGCGTACATTTTTCTTCCAACTGAGCTAGCAAAACAAGCAATATTTTTTCCAACTGTGTCAGGTATTCCTTGTCCCTATAATCTATGTCAAGCATTACTTTATCAGCCAACTCCTGAAAATACCTTTTATCTTCTAATCCTACAGCACAGCAAAAAAAGTAGAGTTCGATAATTAACAAGTCATTAACCGTATAAATTGTTTTCTTTAAGATTTGTTGAAAGTATTCTTCTAAAAGAGCAAGACCATATCTCACATCCGAACTATTATAAATATCTAGACGCGCTTGAATCACATCTATAAGTAATTGTTCATCCTCTGGAAGAAGATCGTAGTAACATTCCCCAATTTCTTCTAAAATCGCTTGTTTCCGCTCAATTCGTTCTTGATCCGCATAGGTCGGACTATCTACCAATTCTTTCTTTAACCTTAGATAATCTTTTGGTATTTCAATTTTGTCAATATCAACAAAATACTGAACTTCGACATTCAGTTTTTTCGCTAAATATATTAATTTGGGTACAGTGGGCATAGCCTGACCATTCTCAATTCGGGCTAATTGCCGAATAGTCAATTCAGATTCATCATCGCAAATATCTGCTTGTGTAGATTTTCTATCTAGTCGTGTAGATTTTATTTTTTTCCCAATCTCTTTTTTTAAATCTTTCATCATCAGTACATCTCTACAAATTAAATATTATACTAATTTTAACACATATTTTGGTAGAATAACGAAAACATTTTCATATTTTCCTTAAAAAGCATCCTAACTTGAAAATCATGCTCCTTATTTATAAAAGTGGCTTCTGTCTCTCAGAATGTGGATCTTTTTCTTACCTAAGGCAACCCAAGTGGTATTGCAGAAAACATCATCACGATTTTCAACTGATGCAAGCATCTACTGAAACTTTCCGCTGTGAGAAAAGTGCCTGAAACAATGATGTTTCAGGCACTCGGGAGTTTTGGAACCTTAGGTCCAAAACTAAGTCATGGAACTTCTATGAAGTTCGCTGACGTCCGTACTCACCTAAGGAAAGTTTCTAAGATGCTTTTTCTATTATTTCAAAGCTTTTAACAAATATCCATAACCTTCTCGCTCCATTTCCTCTTTTGGAATAAAGCGCAGAGAGGCCGAATTGATACAATAACGAAGACCTCCTTGGTCTTTGGGTCCATCGGTGAAGACATGACCGAGATGGGCATTGCCTGAGCGGGAACGAACTTCGATCCGCTCCATCCCGTGGCTATGATCCTGGTAATAGTGGACGACATCTTTGGCAATGGGACGGGAGAAACTTGGCCATCCACATCCAGACGCAAACTTATCCTTGGCAAAGAAGAGAGGCTCCCCAGTCGTAATATCCACATAGATGCCCTCTTCGAAGGTCTGATCATAGGCATTGTGGAACGGGCGTTCCGTCGCACTCTCCTGAGTGACTTGGTACTGTTCTGCCGTCAATTTCGCCTTTAAGGTTTCTTGATCTGGCTTCTGATAGGCTGCTGGATCAATCAAGGGTTGCTCAGCATCCGTCACATCAATATGGCAATAACCTCCAGGATTCTTCTTGAGGTAGTCTTGGTGGTAGTCCTCAGCTAGGATGTAGTGGCGCAAAGGTTCTAGCTCAACCGCTATTTTGCGGCCCAGTTGCTTCTCTTCTTCCGCAAACACTTGGGCGATCACTTCACGATCTGCCTCGTCTGTATAATAGACACCGGTCCGATATTGGCGGCCTCGATCATTTCCCTGCTTGTTAATGGACAAGGGATCGATCACCCGGAAATAGTAGAGCAGAATCGCTCGTAGGGTGATTTTATCTGGATCGTAAATGACCTGAACGGTCTCTGCGTGATCCGTTTCCTTGATCAGTTGGTAGTTGGTCGTTTCTACCTGGCCATTGGCATAGCCCACCGTCGTCTCTTCTACACCGGGGATTCGTGAAAAATATTCCTCTAAGCCCCAAAAACAGCCACCTGCTAGATAAATCTCTGCCATCTTTTCCCTCGCTTCCTGCATTCCCCACAAGGAACGCTTGACATCTATTAGCTCCATCATAATCCAAGAGCCTCAGATTTTCAAGGATTCTGCATCAAAAATCCCTTCTACTATATGTAAAAGGGATTCAATCCTTCTTATTTTTCAAATAAGAAAAAGAGCGAGTAATAAAAATTCCAAAACGATAGGGTTAACTGATGTAGAAAATCATGAAGGACTACCATGACCAACACATCCTCTGAATATCTGTGGACAAACTCAAGGCACATCAACTACAAAACCACCGTCGGTCCATAGACCTGTAAGTGAGGCTTCACAACCTCGAAATGCCAGTGATCATAAGCTCGCCAAGCTTGAAAGGCCTCTTCGTTCAAAGCTAGCCCACCCAGGCCAATCAATAGACTGGCGGTCTGATAAAACTTTTCTAACTCAATCAACAGACGATTGTCTACCCGCCTAGCCTTTCGTAAACCTTTCAACATCTGATCTAGATTTTCTCGAAATCGAAGGGCATCTAAACTGGGGGTGAATCCCTTAGAAAAGGCTGTTTGAAGAAGAATGATCGTCGTTCTTGCTTCTTGAATCACATCCCTTTCTTCCATATAAATCACCTTCCTTTTCACCTCCATTGTACACCTTTTTCTCTCTATAAAAATGGAAAATTCCTAAAACTAGGAACAGAATGAGGTTGGGTCAAAAGTCCTAGCCTCTCAATTATTTTTGGATTGTCGAGCAAGACGCAGTGGTTGAGTGGGCTCTACTACGCTGATTTCATCAGCTTTTACAGCCCTACTCAACTGTGCGGAGGTGGGACGACGAAATTGAATTCTAACGAATTACCGATTTCTGTCCCACTCTCATAAAAAACTTCCCCAAGTTTCCACTTGAGGAAGTTTTTTTTTCGAAAGATTAGTCAATGTAGTGCAATTTCCCACGGAAGTCTTCTAGACTTTGGTAGCCTTTTTCTTCCATGATGGCTTTGAGCTCCGCAGTGATGCGGTCAAAAGCTCCTACTCCTTCTTTATGCAGCGTCGTTCCGATTTGCACCATACTAGCCCCACAAAGGATATGTTCAAAGGCATCTCGACCAGTCAAGACACCCCCTGTCCCCACAATCTGAATTTCTGGGTTCAGACGTTGGTAAAAGGCATGGACATTGGCGAGAGCCGTTGGCTTGATGTATTCTCCACCAATCCCACCAAATCCGTTCTTCGGACGGATCACCACGGATTCATCCTCGATGTAGAGGCCATTTCCGATCGAATTGACGCAATTGACAAACTTGAGCGGGTATTTGTTAAAGATCGCTGCTGCTTGATCAAAATGAACGATATCAAAATAAGGTGGCAACTTGATCCCTAGAGGTTTGGTGAAATAGGCAAAGACCTCAGACAAGATCCGATCTGTCGTATCAAAATCATAGGCGATCTGAGGTTTCCCAGGGACATTGGGACAAGATAGGTTCAACTCTGTCAAGCCTTTAAAGTCGCTGTCTTGCACCTTTTTCAAGATGGTATGAGTTTCTTCAGGAGACATGCCGACGAGAGATAAGAAGAAGGTCCGGTCAGGATCCGTTTCTTGCAACTCCAACAAGTAATTCAAATAATAGTCCAACCCTTGGTTAGGTAGCCCCATCGAATTGATCGAACCAAGCGGCACATCTTGGTAGCGTGGCTCTGGATTACCAGCACGGAATTCTAAGGTTGCTGTCTTGGTCACAAAGGTCCCCGCAGCTGAGTTCTTCACTTCTTCTAATTCCTCAGTGGTCATACAGGCTACACCTGCCGCATTCATCAAGCAGTTGTCAAATTCAAAACCAGCAATTTGCGTCTTTGTCGATACCATCTTGTACTCCTTTTTTGAAACACCACCAACAGAATTGTTCGGGATGCTCTCTATTTTCTTCTTTCATTATACCATCACTTGGAAGCTTCTGGACAATCAAAGCTAAAAATTCTTCCAAACATTCGGACTTTCCTAGTCGCGATAAAATTTTCAGAAAATTCAACTTTTTTCTTTACAAGCCAAAAAAAGTCTGCTATAATGATCCATGTAATAAAACATGACATTGTTTGTCAACTGTCTCAAAACCACTCCCCTAGCGGGTTTACTGGTTTTCGTTTCATTCACAAAGGAGAATTAACATGACAACTGCTAAAGAATATATCCAAAGCACTTTCGAAACTGTAAAAGCTCGTAACGGCCACGAAGCTGAATTCCTTCAAGCTGTTGAAGAGTTCCTCAGCACTTTGGAACCCGTTTTTGAAAAACATCCTGAATACATCGAAGAAAACATCTTGGCTCGTATTACAGAACCTGAACGCGTAATTTCTTTCCGTGTTCCTTGGGTTGACCGTGAAGGAAACATCCAAGTAAACCGTGGTTACCGTGTTCAATTCAACTCTGCTGTAGGTCCTTACAAAGGTGGTCTTCGTTTCCACCCAACTGTTAACCAAGGGATCTTGAAATTCCTCGGTTTCGAACAAATCTTCAAAAACGTCTTGACTGGTCTTCCTATCGGTGGTGGTAAAGGTGGATCTGACTTCGATCCTAAAGGAAAAACAGACGCTGAAGTGATGCGTTTCTGCCAAAGCTTCATGACTGAATTGCAAAAACATATCGGGCCTTCTCTTGATGTCCCAGCTGGTGATATCGGGGTTGGTGGACGTGAAATCGGATACCTTTACGGTCAATACAAACGCCTTCGCCAATTTGATGCTGGTGTCTTGACTGGTAAACCTCTTGGTTTCGGTGGTAGCTTGATCCGTCCAGAAGCAACTGGTTACGGTTTGGTTTACTACACTGAAGAAATGCTCAAGGCCAACGGCGACAGCTTTGCTGGTAAGAAAGTCGTGATCTCAGGTTCTGGTAACGTTGCTCAATACGCTCTTCAAAAAGCAACTGAACTTGGTGCAACTGTTATCTCTGTATCTGACTCAAACGGTTACGTGATCGACGAAAACGGTATTGACTTCGACCTTCTTACAGACGTCAAAGAAAAACGTCGTGCTCGTTTGACTGAATACGCTGCAGAAAAACCAACTGCTACTTACTACGAAGGTTCTGTATGGACTTATGCTGGTAACTATGACATTGCTCTTCCATGTGCAACTCAAAATGAAATCGATGGCGATGCTGCAAAACGTTTGGTCGCTCAAGGTGTAAAAGTTGTCTCTGAAGGAGCAAACATGCCAAGTAACATCGATGCCATCAACGTATACAAAGAAAATGGTATCCTTTACGGACCTGCTAAAGCAGCTAATGCTGGTGGGGTTGCTGTATCTGCTCTTGAAATGAGCCAAAACAGCCAACGTCTTTCATGGACACGCGAAGAAGTGGACGGACGTTTGAAAGACATCATGACCAACATCTTCAACACTGCTAAAACAACTGCAGAAACTTACGGACTTGGTAAAGATTACCTTGCAGGTGCCAACATCGCTGCCTTTGAAAATGTCGCAAACGCGATGATTGCACAAGGTCTTGTATAATCAATCGATATTTTTCTTTAAGACCTTCGGGTCAAAGCCTCTCAACTCCTGAAACCAGTATGTTTCAGGAGTTTTTTTGTAGTCTCCGATCTCTGCGAGGGCAACTGACCCTAAATCATGAGAGTCATTTTTAAAGACAAGGGGCTCGACTGTCTGTAGTGGGGAGATTTGAGCCTTCTCTTTTTCTGTATCTTTTTCTAAAAAATTTTTATTTTTTTTACTTTACCCCCTTGCATTTTTAATAAATTAGTATTAAACTATAGCAAAAGGAGGTGTGCTTATGTTTCTTTTAGCTCAAGAAAAATCAGATACGATCGAATTCCTTAAGTCTGAATTGGTCCAATTACTCTCCAATATGCGACAAGAAATCGCAGCTAGCCGTCAATCACAGACCGGCGCAGCTTGCCATCATATTGAATATTGCATGGACAAGATCCAAAGGGCAAAAAGTTCCGTAGCCATTGCCCTCCCGATCGAATCCTTAAATCTTGAAATCACGACTATGTTGCGCCAGCAACTCATCGTCTTGCCACCAGAGGCTCGAAAAAATTGGGACCAGATTAAAAAGCTGGATTTCAAATACTGCCACTTAAAATAGACCAAAAAAGAGAGTGGGACAGAAATCGATAATTCGTTAGAATTCGATTTCGTCGTCCCACCTACTCAACCACTGCGTCTTGCTCGACAATCCAAAAATAATTGAGAGGCTAGGACTTTTGTCCCAGCCTCTTTTTTGTATTACATGATCCCGTTCTTTCCTGTCGGTAGGCTAATCCCTGCTTCCATCAAGGCATCATGGTAGAGTTTATAGTAGGTATGATAGACAGTCGTCTGGGTTCCATTTTGCGCAGTCATCGCAATTCGGAAGGAATAACGACCATTTTTTTCGATCTGTGGGCCTAAAATCGTAGGACCTGTCAACACCTCTGGGTGTTTATCTTGTTCAGACTGATTAACCTGAGCAATCACCTGATAGATCTTGTCGAGATCGGTATTTGCATCTAGCGGAATATCGATCAGCACGCGCATATCACCACGTGAGAGATTGCTGACGACGGTGATGTTGCGATTCGGAACAAAGTGGAGAGTCCCATCAAAGTCCCGCACCTGGGTCGTGCGAATCCCGACACTGCTGACGATGCCGGCAATATTAATAGACCCATTCGTGAGACGAACATTGTCTCCCACGTCCAACTGGCGTTCTAAAAGGATGAAGAAACCATTGACCAAATCGGAAAGAAAGCCTTGGGCTCCCATCCCAATCGCCACCCCAGCAATCCCAGCACCAGCCAAGAGACTAGAGACTGGAAGACCTAGAATCGACAAAATCCAGTAGATCAAGATGAAATACAAACAATAGTTTAAAAGGCTCTCAACCAAACGGAGAATCGTATTTTTACGGGCTTCATCCTGCACCGTATACTTAAAGGAAGGGGTTAATATCCGCTTAACCAGGCTATGGATGACCTTTTTAGCAATAAAAAATAAAAGAAAGACAAAAATCAGAGAGATACATTTTGATATCAGATCATCAAAAATCTTCGTCCAGTCTATTTTACTGAAATAACGTTGGAAAGCTTGACTCATTTATTCGGGCCTTTCTATCAAAGAATAGTATGATTATATCAAATATTCGGAAATAAGGCTATTTTTTGAAAATTTCATTGCTTTTCCCCCCTAACTATCGTATAATATTCCTTAATTATTTTTTAAGGAGGTCCTACATGATTCATCGATTGATTACCACTTGGAATAAAACCAACCTTATGAAAAGGATCGCAATCGGGATTGTACTTGGTGTTATCCTAGCCCTTATCTTCCCGAAAGCAACTGGCATTGGACTCTTAGGTCAGTTCTTTGTTGGAGGGCTCCGTGCGATCGCACCCCTTCTGGTCTTTGCGCTTGTCGCAAACGCTCTCTCCCAACACCAAAAAGGGACAGAGACCAATATGAAAAAGGTCATCGTCCTCTATCTCCTAGGAACCTTTGCAGCTGCCTTCGTCGCTGTTTTGGTCAATTACATCTTCCCAATCACCATTACCCTGACTGGAAAGGCCGCTGAAGGATCCTCTCCAAACGGGATTGGCGAAGTGATTAGTAACCTCTTGCTCAAGATCGTCGACAACCCGGTCAACGCCTTGCAGCAAGCCAACTACATTGGGATCCTTTCTTGGGCAACTGTCTTTGGGATTGCCATGAGAGAGGCGAGTGAACATAGTAAAGACCTCCTCCAAACTCTAGCAGACATCACTTCAAAAATTGTTGAGTGGATTATCAACCTAGCTCCATTTGGGATCTTAGGCTTGGTCTTCACGACCATCGCTGGCCAAGGACTCAGTGCCCTTAGTAACTACGGGATTCTCTTACTTGTTTTGGTTGGTACCATGGCATTTGTAGCCCTGGTCATCAATCCATTGATCGTCTTTTTCATGATCCGCAAGAACCCCTATCCCCTTGTTTTTAAATGCCTCCGTGTCAGTGGGGTAACAGCCTTTTTCACTAGAAGTTCTGCAGCTAACATCCCTGTCAATATGCGTCTCTGTGAAGAGTTGGGGCTGAATCCAGATACCTATTCTGTCTCCATTCCACTTGGTTCAACTGTAAACATGGCAGGCGCAGCCGTGACGATCAATATTTTGACGCTCGCTGCTGCCAATACCTTGCACATTCAGGTTGACTTTGGAACTGCTCTCATTCTGAGTGTGGTAGCGGCTATCTCTGCTTGTGGAGCATCTGGAGTTGCGGGAGGATCTCTCCTTCTCATCCCTGTTGCTTGTAGCCTCTTTGGTATCACCAATGATTTGGCCATGCAAGTCGTCAGCGTCGGCTTTATCATCGGGGTCATCCAAGACTCTTGCGAAACAGCCCTCAACTCTTCGACAGATGTGCTCTTCACCGCCATCGCCGAAATGAGTAGCTGGCCAAAAGAAAAACGCTATTAAATGCTCCTATCTCAAATAGATAAGAAAACCCAGATCCATCAATCTGGGTTTTCTTATTTCTTAAAGTATTGTTTGCTTTCTTTGATGATGACAGGGGAGAGAGCTAAAAGAGCAATCAGGTTAGGCAAAGCCATCAGCCCATTCACAATATCCGCGATCACCCAGACCAAATCCAGCTTAAGGAAGCCTCCCAGTCCAACCATAAAAACAAAGAAGGTCCGATAGAGGTTGATATGTTTAACACCAAATAGGAATTCAAAACACCGCTCTCCGTAATAAGACCATCCAAGAATGGTCGTGGTCGCAAAAAGCACTAAACATAGGGTCAGAATGATGCCTCCGACTGGGCCAAAGACGCCTGTAAACGTATCCTGAGTCAGGGTACTAGTACTGCCCTTAGCCGTCCACTCACCTGAAACCAAGAGCGAAAGTCCTGTCAAACTACAGATGATAATGGTGTCAATAAAGGTTCCTGTCATGGAGATCAAACCTTGCTCGACAGGTTCATTAGTCTTCGCCGCAGCTGCTGCAATGGGGGCAGATCCAAGACCCGATTCATTAGAGAAAACTCCACGCGCCACCCCTTTTTGGATAGCCATTTTGACCGTTGCTCCTGCGAAACCTCCCATAGCTGCAGTCCCTGTAAAAGCACCCGAAAAGACCGATTTCAAGGCTGGAAGCAATTGATCCAGATGCAAGGCAATGATCGTGACAGTCGCAAAGATATAGGCAGCAGCCATAAAAGGAACCACTTTTTCAGAGACTTTGGAAATCCAGTGAATCCCACCAAAAATGATAGTCGAAACCACTAACGCAATCACTACACTAGCCACTTCTGGAGCTGTTCCAAAACTAGCTTGAAGGGATCCCGTAATGGAATTAACCTGGGTCATGGTTCCGATCCCAAAGAGGGCTACCAGCACTCCTGCAACTGCAAAGAAAATAGCCAGTGGTCGCCACTTCTCTCCCATCCCGTGAAGAATGTAGTACATGGGACCACCCGAGATATGACCGTTGTCATCCTTGGTCCGATAACGAATGGCTAAGAGCCCTTCTGCATACTTGGTCGCCATTCCAAAGAAGGCTGCCATCCACATCCAAAAGAGGGCACCTGGGCCACCTGTCTGAATCGCTGTAGCCACCCCTACAATATTCCCTGTTCCTACAGTAGCCGCAAGGGCTGTCGCAAGGGCTCCGAAGCTTGAGATATCCCCGTGTCCCTCATCTTCTGTAAAGATCAAGCGAAAAGCTTTTGGAAGGTAGCGTATCTGAAGCAAACCCAAACGAAGGGTCAGGTAGATCCCTGTTCCTACCAAGAGCACCAACAGCGGGGCGCCCCACACTAGATTATCGAGCTGCTGAAAAAACTGCAATACATGATCCATTTTCTGTCTCCTTTTTCATCGACCGCTCGACAGAAAAGAGAAAAAGAAAGAGCACATGTCAAACATGTACTCTGGTCCTGCTTAAAATAGGGGCTTCCCCTATCTTTCGCTCTGTCCTTTTACCTGAGAGTTTGAGTAGATATATCCTCTACCTTGCCCCTTCGGTGCCATTTCTGGTCTCTCCAGAGTTCCGTCCATTCACAGTCACTCGCGCTCCTGCAAACTTCATTCGGTCGTATGTAATTTTCTCTATTTTAATTGATTTTCAAAAGTTTGTCAATCGTTTCTGAAAATATCTTGTAAACCACCTGAAAATGTACGGTTTTTAATCACTCAAGGAGAAGTGATTGGTCATGAGGTTGCTAGCATCGAGCAAAATCTTGTCCAAGAGTTGATCTGTTGCTTCCTGGATTTGATCACTCATAGCTTGGTTTTCCGCCTCAAAATCAACGGTTTCACCTGCTGCAAGTGCACGATCGACTTTATTGATGCGCGCATGTCCCCAGGCCATTGTCGTTTCTTGGTAATCGTCCAAATCACCAACATGGTGAGCATAGTGAGGATCTGCTAGTCCTGCAATAATCCGGTTGGCCCAGTAGAAGGAATCCGTTGTTACCTTAGCTGTCGTATTGGCAAAGTAGTCTGGTGTTGTATCCACTTGGGTAAAGAAAGGAACGGCTGTATTGTAAGGCATGGAGCCATAAGAAATCCATTGGATACCTGTCGTTTCTTGTGGTTTATTGGGACGCAATTGCAGAATCGCTGTCTGGCTGGTCCGGTTGATCCCGATCGTCCGGAAGGTCCGCTGACTCACGTGATCTCCTTCAGGGCCATAAGGATCGTAGATAGTGTCTTGGTAGTGGTTGCTCAAGACATATTTGACATCTTCAATCGTCACCTTGCGATAAGGTTTTTGACACCAAGGGATCTCGAAGCTCCGTGGATCCTGCTCGATTTCAGGATTGAGGAAACGCTGGATGGCCCAAGCCCGCGGTGTATTGTAGTGACGGTCCTTGTCTTTTTGGCTACCAAAGGCATAGCGTGGATTAAAGCCTTTCCCTTCTTGATCCAGAATCAAATGGTGCTCTGTGACAAAACGTTCAAGATCCGGGTCACAAAGAAACTCATCTGGATTGCCAAATTCAAAATAATCACTTCCCAGCTGGTTCGGGTTGGTCACATAGGCATCATCAGGGACACGGCGCGCCATCCAGTGGTGACCTCCGATGGTTTCCAACCACCAGATTTCATTCACATCTGAAATCGCAATCCCATTAGACTCATAAGTTCCATACTCTTCTAAGATCTTCCCGAGACGCAAGACCCCTTCGCGGGCTGTCTTGACATAAGGCAAGACCAAGGTCAGCATGTCTTCCTCACCGATGCCACTCTCTACAAGAGGATCTGCCCCTAGCACACGGCTATTGGTCGTAATGGTCTCTGTCTCACTCATGGCTACATTATAGACATTGATCCCAGCTTCTCCCCAGATCCCGTCTTTAGGAATGGCATCTGGAACCGCTGTATAGCGAACTGGATTATCTGGTAATTCGATTTCAAAAGTTGATAAAACCGACTTGTAATGACGCGGTTGATCTTCCGGTTTGACCACGATCAATTTCTTGGGCGTAAAAACGCCATTTTGAGAATCCTCTGTTCGTGCTACAATGGTCGAACCATCATAGCTAGCATTTTTTCCGACTAGAATTGTTGTACACGAATCTGCACTTTCACGTTTACGCATGCGTATCCTCCCAAATCATTCATTGCCTCTATTATAGCACTTTTAAAAGGGAGGACCTACTGAAAATCAGATTTAAAAGCAAATCCTTTTCAACAACTTTCAAATATTTTCATTATGTAAGATTTAAAAAAACCTAGCTGATAAACAGCTAGGTTTCGATTAGCCTTTAAACGTGACAATGGTCGCGCCGCTTCCACCTGCATTTTGGGGGGCATATTCAAAACTCTTGACGTGTTTGTTGCGACGGAGGTATTTGGTCACCCCTTCACGGATAACTCCCGTTCCAATCCCGTGGATGATATCGACTTGGGCCATATTGTTGAGCAGGGCCTGATCGATAAAGCCATCTAGCTCTTGCATGGCCTCTTCATAGCGTTTCCCACGTAGGTCCAGACGCGCTCTGGGTCCACTCGTGTTCGAGCGTTTAACGACATTGACCTGGCGTTTCTTAGGTTGAGCTGCTTCTTTTTCAACCTTGATGAGGTTGAATTCTTTTTCTTCCAAGGTCATCTTGATCAAGCCGACTTGCGCCTCCCAGCGGCCATCTTTGAGTTGCTTGACCAGGGTTCCGCGTTGGCCATAGCTGATAACTAAGATTTCATCTCCCACCTTAGGAGCACGCGCCTTTTTGGCTTTTTTCAAGACCTTGTTTTTAGAAAGATCGACGGTCTCAGGAGCTAGTTTTTTCAACTGAGCCTTGGCCTCAATAATTTCATGTGGTTTCAACTGGGATTTAGCATGAAGCCCTTGAAGGATACGGTCACTCTCTGAGAGGGCCATTTCCACAATTTCCTTGGCCTCTTCTCTTGCCTTATTGAGCTCTGTTTCTCTCTCTCTGGTCAATTCGTTATATAGTTTTCGAAGAGCACGATTGAATTTGAGATTTTCTTGTTCGACCTCTTGAATGGTATCCAAGCGCTTGCGACTTTCTAAGGTCTGCGCTTCCAATTTTTCAATAATCTGATTGACATCATTATCCGTATTGGTCATCTTCATGGCATCCTGGATAATAGTCTCAGATAAGCCCAAACGGCGGGCAATTTCAAAGGCATTGGAGCGACCAGGAACTCCTTGCATGAAGCGATAGGTTGGACGCAGACTCGCTGTATCAAATTCCATACTGGCATTTTGCACTCCTGCAGTCTCAATCCCGTAGGCCTTGAGCTCTGGATAGTGGGTTGTCGCCATGGTCTTAATCCCGCGTAAGCGCAGGTCTTCTAGGATGGCAATAGCAAGGCCAGCCCCCTCTTGAGGATCGGTTCCAGCTCCCAACTCATCCAGAAGGATCAAGGAGCCGGTATCCACTTGATTCAAGATAGATACGATATTGGTCATATGACTGGAGAAGGTCGACAAGCTCTGCTCGATCGATTGTTCATCTCCAATATCTGCAAAGACCTGTGAGAAGATCCCCACACGACTACCTGGATCCGCTAGGATGGGAAGACCAGACTGGGCCATAATTTGCGCTAGTCCCAGCGTTTTTAGCATGATGGTTTTCCCCCCTGTATTGGGACCGGTAATCACGATTTCTGTCAAGTCCTCGGTAAAATGCAGGTCATTCGCGACGGCATTTTCAATCAAGGGATGACGTAGTTGCAAGAGCTGAATGGAGCGATTGCTACTAACCTCTGGTACCACTGCCTTATAATCGCGCATAAAGCGATACTTGGCTTTGATCAAGTCCAAGTGACCGATAATCCAAGCGTTATTTGCAATCTCTGCTGCATGAGGGCGCAGGGTGTCAGACAATTCCTCCAGAATCTGAATGATTTCATAGCGTTCATCGGCTCGATGGTTGGCGATTTCTTCATTAAGATTGACGACTGCCCGAGGCTCGATATAAACGGTATTCCCGCTGGCTGAGATATCGTGGACCACCCCTGCAATCCGGTTGCGATAGGTGTTTTTTACTGGTAGAACATTGCGGCCATTCCGACTAGCAATCACAGCATCCGCTAACATATCGGCCTTGCTTTTCAGCAGGTCTTGTAGAATCTCTCTGACCTGGTGTTCATTTTCTTGGATTCGGCGACGAATTTTGGCCAATTTTTCACTGGCAAAAGACTCGACAAATCCTCCTTCGTTGATAGCTTGAAGCCCACCTTGTAGGCGGGGCAGATCTACCAAGTTGTCAAAGAGGCGATGGAGCCTTTCCAGACGGACATTTTCCAAGTTGTCGTAGAAATCCTTGAGCTCATGTGTCACCCGAAGGACAGCTTTTAGCGCTAGTAATTCATCGATATTGAGGGATGCCTCCATCTCCAAACGCTTGGCGACTGGACGGACATCTTGAATGGTCGACACGGCAAAGCGAGGCTCTTCCAAGAGGATCTGCTCCATATCTTCTAGCTCCCTAAAGGCCGTTTCGATGCTTTCTTTTTTATCAGTTGGAGTAAGGGCTGCTAGCTCCATCTCCCCTTGTTCTGTCTGTAGATAGGGTTCAAAGAGTTGCTTGACCTTGTCAAACTCCAGAATATCTAAGATTTTTTTATTCATGTTTCTCCTACAAAAAAAGTGAGCGTCCTTCCTTGAATCGGACTTGTCTCACTCCTTTCTTCATTTTTGCTCCTTAAGCTCCGATAATCGCAGTCACCCACAAGTTGTGGAACAGACTGGAACTGATCGGGGTATGAAGGATGATAAAGCGGATCAATCCACTTGCATTGAGTCTATTTTGGATGGAAGCCATGGGAACCGTTGAGAGGACAGTCAAGCCCATCTGGATGACCAAGAGAGTTATCACGACGGCGATCACCCCCGCTCCAATTTGATACTTGCGATCCTCCAGTTTTTCTGGCTGGGGTACCAAGTGCATAAAGATCCCAATCACACGACCAATCAGGTAGATCATCGCAAAAATCAATACATATGCTAAACCTGCATAAAAGATGTCATCTAATTGAAATAGGTAGCGGTTGGCATAAAAATAATTCACCGATTGCTGGGTGGGACTCGAAAAAGGAACCCATAGAGACAATACCTTGGCCAGTCCCTTATAGCTGCCACCTGCAATTAAGAGGGCCACTAAGGTCACTAGAAAGTAATAAGACTGGAGGATAATCCCTCTTGCATAGCCAATATAAAAGCTCCATGCCAAAATCAATAAGATTAAGAAAGTTAACATGTATCTCCTCTTATTTGGATGATTTATCCTTTAAGTCGTCTAAAGCCTTGCGACGAAAATCATCTAATTCTTTTTCTTTGTCGTCAAACTCAATCTCGCGATTCAGTTGCATGGACAAACTGTTTACTGCCAATAAGATTGCGATGGTTTCATCATCTGCCTCTGGCATTTGTTCCTTAATTGCTTGGTATTTTTCTTTCGCAACACGTTCGACTTCTTCCATAAACAAATTATCATGGTTGGTTGTTAAAGTGAGCGCTTTGTTTCCAAATGTAAATTTATATCTATTTAAGCTCGCCATAAAAATCACCTCACGGTATTATACCAAAAAAGGCTAGCTTTGTCAGTAGCAAAGCCCCTCTTCACAGGGATTTTCCAGTGGATTCTTTCTTTCTTTTTGCTCCCTCTCTCCCTGAATTTGTGGTACAATAGTGGTTATGGAAAGTATGACACTCACTCCAACACAGGAGCAAATCCTTGATTTTGTCCATACCTATCGCAGTTCTCTCACTCAAAGCAAGAACCCTCATATGGATTATTTCTTTCGATTAGAGGGAGCGACCGTCTCGATCTACAAGTCTGGAAAGGTCCTGCTCCAGGGCAATGACCTCACTCCTTACCTGGCCTTTTTCGGGCAAGATGCTGGGAACCCTAAGCGTTCTACTTCATCTGCACGACAAGATCTAGCCATGATCGGAACCGATGAGGTCGGAAACGGCTCTTATTTTGGTGGACTCACCGTTGTCGCATCCTTTGTCACACCTGACCAGCACGACTGGCTCAAAAAGCTTGGTGTTGGTGATTCGAAGACCTTGGATGATCGAAAAATTCAGCAATTGGCTCCTCTCCTTGAGGAAAATATCCAGCACCAAGCACTCTTATTGTCTCCAAAGAAGTACAATGAAGTGATCGCTTCTGGCTACAATGCTGTTTCGGTCAAAGTAGCCCTGCACAATCAGGCCATCTACCTTCTGTTAAATAAAGGAGTCCAAGCAGAGCGAATTGTGATTGATGCCTTTACAACTGCTAAAAACTACCAAAAATACGTAAAAGCTGAAAAAAATCAGGTCACGCAAGCCATTGAGTTGGAAGAAAAAGCAGAAGGTAAGTATTTAGCTGTTGCGGTTAGCTCCATCATCGCCCGCAATCTCTTCCTTCAAAATCTGGAAGATCTGGGCAAGGAACTGGGCTTTAATCTCCCTAGTGGAGCAGGGGCTAAGTCAGATCAAGTCGCTGCTAAATTGCTCCAGACCTACGGGATGAAAGCTCTGGATTATTGTGCCAAACTCCATTTTAAAAACACAGAAAAAGCAAAAAAATTACTAGAAAGATAAGTCATGTCAAAAAGAAGTTCAAAACATACATCGAGCTCACCTGTGGTGAGATTCCTTAAAGAATGGGGCCTCTTCAGTATCATTGTTGGTCTCATCATCGCCTCTCGCATTTACCTCTGGGCTCCGGTCAAGGTTGATGGCCATTCGATGGATCCGACCCTGGCCGATAGCGAGTACCTCCTTGTGGTCAACCACCTCTCGATTGATCGTTTCGACATTGTCGTTGCCAGTGAGAAAGACGACGATGGCAAAACCAAGGACATCGTCAAGCGGGTCATCGGTCTTCCTGGAGATACCATCCAATATGATAACGATACCCTCTACATCAATGGGAAAAAGACCAATGAGCCTTATTTGAAAAACTATATCGCTCGTTTCAAAAAAGACAAATTGCAATCGACCTATACTGGAAAAGGCTTTGAAGAAAACGGAGAACTCTTCCGCCAATTGGCCAATACAGCTCAAGCCTTTACAGTGGACAAGGATGGCAATCCTAAATTTACTTTGAAGTTGCTTGACGATGAATATCTCTTACTTGGAGATGACCGGATCGTTTCAAAAGATAGCCGTCAGGTCGGAGCTTTCAAGAAAGAACAAATCAAAGGGCAAGCCGTCTTTAGACTATGGCCGATCTACCCTTTCAAAACTTATTAGTATAGATTAACAGACTGAGGCTGAGACAAGTATGTCCCAGCCTCGCTTTATAAAAAGGAAAGAAATGATGGAATATTATTTTTCTGGTACTATTGAGCGCATTATTTTTGAAAATCCCAGCAGTTTTTTTCGAATCCTCTTGCTCGATATCAGCGATACCGATGCCGAAGACTTTGATGATTTTGAGATTATTGTGACGGGTACTATGGCAGATATCATGGAAGGCGAAGACTACACCTTCTGGGGGGAGCTGGTCCATCATCCTAAATACGGAGAGCAGCTCAAAATCAGTCGCTATGAACGTGCCAAACCCTCTAGCAAGGGCTTGGTGAAATATTTTTCCAGCGATCACTTCAAAGGAATTGGTCTCAAAACAGCCCAAAAAATCGTGGACCTCTATGGGGACGATACCATTGACAAAATTCTGGAAGCCCCTGAAAAATTAGAAGAAATCACAGGTCTCTCCAAGAAAAACCGCCTGGCTTTTGTAGAAAAACTCCGTCAGAATTACGGAACGGAGCGCATTCTCGCCCAACTAGCCAACTATGGCATTCCCAATAAATTGGCCTTTCAGATCCAAGACTTTTATAAAGAAGAAACCCTCCAGATCGTGGAGCAACAGCCCTACCGATTGGTGGAAGATATCCAAGGCATGGGCTTTAAAATCGCGGACCAACTAGCCGAAGAATTGGGGATTGCAAGTGACGCCCCTGAGCGTTTCCGAGCAGGTCTGATCCACAGCCTTTTTAGCTACTCTATCGAGACTGGAAATACCTATATCGAAGCCAAGGACCTCCTGCGCTATACCATTGACCTCCTAGAATCAGCTCGTCCAGTAGAATTGGATCCTTCCACTGTCGCCCAAGAATTAGGACGCCTCATCGAGGAAGACAAGGTCCAAAACGTGGATACCAAGATCTTTGACAACAGTCTTTTCTTTGCGGAGGAAGGGATTCGTAGTCATATCGGTCGATTATTGGAAAAAGGAAAGTCGACTTCATTTGACCCTGAGAAAATCAACCAGGCGATTGAGGAGGTTGAAAAAGATTTAGGGATTCGCTACGATGCGATTCAAAAAGAGGCGATTCACCAAGCTATCCAAAATAAGGTCTTTATCCTCACCGGGGGACCGGGGACAGGAAAGACTACCGTTATCAATGGGATGATCAGCGTCTATGCTCAACTCCACCATCTGGATCTTCGGAAGAAACAAGACCTGCCGATCCTCTTGGCTGCTCCAACGGGACGGGCAGCTAGACGCATGAATGAACTAACAGGACTTCCGAGCGCCACCATCCACCGCCATTTGGGGATGACAGGAGATGATGACACCAGCCACTTAGAGGACTATCTGGATGCAGACTTTATCATTGTGGACGAATTTTCCATGGTTGATACCTGGCTGGCTAATCAATTACTTAGCAACATTGCAACGGATACCAAACTCTTGATTGTGGGAGATGCTGACCAATTACCTTCCGTCAGCCCTGGTCAGGTCTTGGCTGATCTCTTGCAGATTCCAAGCATCCCTCAGACCAAACTGGAACATATTTTCCGACAGAGTGAGGACTCGACCATTGTCTCACTAGCAGGAGACATTCGCCAAGGCAAGCTTCCTCAAGATTTCACAGAACGAAAAGCTGACCGCTCTTATTTCGAAGCCGGAAGTGAACACATCCCTAAGATGATCGAACAAATCACTTCTGCTGCCCTTCGCAGTCAAATCCCTGCTCGAGATATCCAAGTCTTGGCACCCATGTACAAGGGCCAAGCCGGCATTGACAATATCAATACGCTCATGCAAGACCTTCTCAATCCAGCTGTCAAAGGCCAGGTCGTCTTTGACTCGCCAGACTGCCAATACCGCGATGGGGATAAGGTCATCCATCTGGTCAATGATGCGGAAAGCAATGTCTTTAATGGAGATATTGGCTACATCATCGACCTTCTCCCAGGAAAATATACGGAATCCAAGCAAGATGAATTGACCATCCAATTTGATGGCAATGAAATCGTCTACCCGCGCAATGATTGGTACAAAATTCGCTTAGCCTATGCGATGAGTATTCACAAATCGCAAGGAAGCGAATTTCCGGTAGTGATTTTACCCATTACCAATCAAAGCCACCGGATGTTGCAGCGCAATTTGATCTATACCGCCATCACGCGCTCTAAGAGCAAGCTGATTCTCTTAGGAGAATACAGCGCCTTTGATTACGCTACTAAAAATACCGGTACTGCGCGCAAGACCTACTTGGTGGAGCGCTTCAAGGACCTGGATGGAGGCGAGGCAACCAAAGCCTCTTCTTCAGCCGTTGCCACCGCTTCTGCTACAGTCGAGTCTACACGAAGCAAGGAAGAAACTGTTGAAAGGAAGGCTGAGCCTGATGAACCGACTGTCTATCGACTGACTGAAGAAAATCTCCACACCATCTCTCCTATGATCGGACTGACTGAAGAAGAAATTGCGGCCTTTTTTGACATCAAAAAATACGACTAGTGAACAAACTAGTCGTTTTCTTTTTCTTCCACCAAAGGCAACTCGGTATGATCGACGAAATTGGTCATGGTGACACCCAAGAGGCGGACTCCAGTATTTGTCGACTCAATTTCTTGAAAAATTTGGCGAGCAGAACGATTGATCCGTTCAGCCTCTCGTATTGGCTCCGTCAATGTCATTCGCTTGGTCAGGGTAGTAAAGTCTCCATAGCGCACTTTTAAAACCAAGGTCTTGCCTTGCTTGCCGTGTTTTTCCAGCGATTGGGCTACCTTACTGGACAGATTGGCAATTTCTTCTAAAATATCATCCTCAGCATAAAGGAGCTTGCGGTAGGTCCGCTCTTTTCCGATCGACTTGCGGATACGATGGCTCTTGACAGGGCTATTGTGAATCCCTCGCGCCTTACGAAAGAGATCATATCCAAAGCGCCCAAATCGATCGATCAAGGTCATCTCCGGAATGGCTAAAAGATCCGCGCCAGTATAGATCCCCATCTCATGCAGCCGCTCCACTGTCTTCTTTCCTACCCCGTGAAATTTGGCAATGTCCATCTGGCTCAGGAAATCCTCGGCATCCTCCGGCAAGACCACCGTTAGGCCACGGGGTTTTTGGTAGTCACTTGCCATCTTTGCCAAAAACTTATTATAAGAGACACCTGCTGAAGCTGTGAGATGCAGCTCTTCCCAGATCGCATGCTGAATCAAGCGAGCAATCTTGACAGCTGATTTGCTCTGAATTTTATTTTCCGTCACATCTAGATAGGCTTCATCAATACTCATGGGCTCGATCACATCTGTATAGTGCTTGAAAATCTCACGAACCTGCTCACCCACTTCTCGGTATTTCTCATAATTTCCAGAGATAAAAATCGCTTGGGGACAAAGATCCAGCGCTTCTTTGGAACTCATGGCCGAATGAATGCCATATTTCCGTGCTTCATAGTTACAGGTCGAGACCACACCTCTCCCTCCTGATTGACGAGGGTCCTGGCCAATTACGACAGGCTTCCCCTTTAAACTAGGATTGTCTCTTTCTTCGACAGCAGCAAAAAATGCATCCATATCAATATGAATAATCTTGCGACTCGTATCATTCACCAATGGAAATATCAGCATTTTTCACCCTCCTTTTTTCTATTATAAGAAGAAAATTTTAGAATTGCAAAAATCGGCCCCTCCTAAAAACATGAAAATTGATGGAAATTCGTGTTCATTTTCAAAAATGTAGTACAGTATCGCAGAAGAGTTGAAACTGTATTATAAAAGAATCTGCTATTTTTCGCAATTTGTCTTTGTGTAACCGGTTTCTGTATGGTATACTACTATTGTAAGTGCAACAGATATAGTTGCTAGAAAGACAATAGAGGAAAATAAAAATGGTTGTTAAAACAGTCGTTGAAGCACAAGATATTTTTGACAAAGCCTGGGAAGGCTTCAAAGGTGAAGATTGGAAAGAAAAAGCAAGCGTTTCTCGCTTCGTTCAAGCTAACTACACACCTTATGATGGAGATGAAAGCTTCCTAGCTGGTCCAACTGAACGTTCTCTTCACATCAAGAAGATTGTTGAAGAAACAAAAGCTCATTACGAAGAAACTCGTTTCCCATACGATAACCGTCCAACATCTATCGCTGATATCGCAGCTGGATATATCGACAAAGAAAACGAAGTCATCTTCGGTATCCAAAATGATGAATTGTTCAAATTGAACTTCATGCCTCGTGGTGGTATCCGTATGGCGGAAACTACTTTGAAAGAAAATGGATACGAACCAGATCCTGCAGTTCATGAAATCTTCACAAAATACGTTACAACTGTAAACGACGGTATCTTCCGCGCTTACACTTCTAACATCCGTCGTGCTCGTCACGCTCACACTGTAACTGGTCTTCCAGACGCTTACTCTCGTGGACGTATCATCGGGGTTTATGCTCGTTTGGCTCTTTACGGTGCTGACTACTTGATGGCTGAAAAAGCAAACGACTGGAACTCTATTACTGAAATCGATGAAGAATCAATCCGTCTTCGTGAAGAAGTAAACCTTCAATACCAAGCACTTCAAGAAGTTGTTAAATTGGGTGACCTTTATGGTGTAGACGTACGTCGTCCTGCCTTCGATACAAAAGAAGCGATCCAATGGACAAACATCGCCTTCATGGCTGTCTGCCGTGTGATCAACGGTGCTGCTACTTCTCTTGGACGTGTGCCAATCGTTTTGGATATCTACGCTGAACGTGACTTGGCTCGTGGTACTTACACTGAATCAGAAATCCAAGAATTCGTTGATGATTTCGTTATGAAATTGCGTACTGTTAAATTTGCTCGTACAAAAGCTTACGACGAATTGTACTCAGGTGACCCAACCTTCATCACAACATCAATGGCTGGTATGGGTAACGACGGTCGTCACCGTGTTACTAAGATGGACTACCGTTTCTTGAACACTTTGGACAACATCGGTAACTCTCCAGAACCAAACTTGACAGTTCTTTGGACTGACAAATTGCCATACAACTTCCGTCGCTACTGTATGCACATGAGCCATAAACACTCTTCTATCCAATACGAAGGTGTAACAACAATGGCGAAAGACGGATACGGTGAAATGAGCTGTATCTCATGTTGTGTATCTCCACTTGACCCAGAAAACGAAGAACAACGCCACAACATCCAATACTTCGGTGCTCGTGTTAATGTTCTTAAAGCTCTTCTTACTGGTTTGAACGGTGGTTACGACGATGTTCATAAAGACTATAAAGTATTTGACATCGATCCAATCCGTGACGAAGTTCTTGAATTCGAATCCGTTAAAGCAAACTTCGAAAAATCTCTTGACTGGTTGACAGACACTTACGTAGATGCTTTGAACATCATCCACTACATGACTGATAAGTACAACTACGAAGCTGTTCAAATGGCCTTCTTGCCAACTCACCAACGCGCTAACATGGGATTCGGTATCTGTGGATTCGCTAACACTGTTGATACTTTGTCAGCAATCAAATACGCTACTGTTAAACCAATCCGTGACGAAGATGGCTACATCTACGATTACGAAACAATCGGTGAATACCCACGTTGGGGTGAAGATGACCCACGTTCTAACGAATTGGCAGAATGGTTGATCGAAGCTTACACTACTCGTCTTCGCAGCCACAAACTTTACAAGAACGCTGAAGCAACTGTTTCACTTCTTACCATCACTTCTAACGTTGCTTACTCTAAACAAACTGGTAACTCACCAGTCCACAAAGGGGTATACCTCAACGAAGATGGTTCTGTGAACTTGTCTAAATTGGAATTCTTCTCACCAGGTGCTAACCCATCTAACAAAGCTAAAGGTGGATGGTTGCAAAACTTGAACTCACTTGCTAGCCTTGACTTTGGTTACGCAGCTGATGGTATCTCACTCACTACTCAAGTATCACCACGTGCTCTTGGTAAAACTCGTGACGAACAAGTTGATAACTTGGTAACCATCCTTGATGGATACTTCGAAAACGGTGGACAACACTGTAACTTGAACGTTATGGACTTGAACGATGTTTACGAAAAGATCATGTCAGGTGAAGACGTTATCGTTCGTATCTCTGGATACTGTGTAAACACTAAATACCTCACTCCAGAACAAAAAACTGAATTGACACAACGTGTCTTCCACGAAGTTCTTTCAATGGATGATGCCTTGAACTAAGATTCAAATAGGTCTTAAAAACCAGTCGGAAACGGCTGGTTTTTTCATCCCCATCGCAAGAGTATTCTGAATTTTGAAAGAGTTTAAGAGCCTACTATATAGAGTTTGACAGCGCTTTCTCCAAGTGTTATAGTAGAGCTGTAAATAAGATAGAAGGGGTGATCCTATGTTTTTAACATTTATTTTCGCTATTATTTGGCTCTTTATCCTGATTGCACTGATCTTTTTAGCAACCCTTCTCGTCCAGGACAGCACCGTGCAGCACCACCACCCGAGTTAGCGAATGATAAGCCTAAACAATAGCTATTTTAAACGAATTCAGAAAGGATAAGAAACAAACTAGAATTGTCAAATTTTAGTTCTTTATTTCTTAAAACATTTATTAGAGTACATTAAGAGGCTGTAACCCTTGATTTAATAGCGTTTTTCGGTTTTTAAAGGCTCATTTAGTATCCTTAGACTTCCATTCAAACTCCACAAATCACTGAACAAAAAAATACCCCGTAGGGTATCTATTAATTAACGAGTTCAGCAGGCAAGATCTAGCACCCCTCAAAGGGTGCTTTTTTTATCTTGAAAAATGGTAGGCGTCCGCGTACCAATGGGTACTCGAAGGCCTACCACCTACTTGAATTATATCATATTTTGTACACTTTTCACATTTTAAAAGTCTTTAAAAGAATTTTAAACACAAAAGGCGCGTGCTTTGATATATCATATCAAAAAATGGTAGGCCACCGCGCACCAATGGGTGCTCGACCGCCTACCACATAGTTAAATTATAGCATATCTTGACCGTTTTTTCATGTCTATATAAATTAGACTATATCACCCCCTGCTTTATTATTCGTAAAAGAAAAGAAAAAGCACTCAGATTTCTCTATGTGCTTAATATTCATAGCCGATTGCTTTTTTTATTTTGTCAAATTCTTGCTTCACTTTCGTGTCGGATATATAGCTTTCAGCAAGTGGACCATAACCAACTCCTTGAGGGTTGGCTAAAATACTTTTTACATTATCAACATCTTCCTCAATGTAGTTATCCGAAAAGCTCAGCCATTTTAAAAATGAATCCAATAAAACCTCGACAACAAACCCTTTACGCTCTAAATCAACCAAAGCGCAACGTCCGTCTGTTAGTGTAACTAGAATGTTGTTACGACTGTCGTCTATACCTATGATTTTATTTAACTCGAACAATTTGTAACCTTCTTTCACAACAAGATAAATAGAAGAGGTAATGGTGTTTCACAGTGTAATTATATCATTTTTGATAGATTTTTGTTTCTCCAAAAAGGGAATTTTTCGTACAAAAAAGGGCGCGTCCTCTTTCTGAATGAACTATAGCCCTGTTATTTATCAGTGGGGGCTAAAATAGCCTCTAAATTACGAATTGCGCTACTTTTAACACGGCTAATAGTGCTTGCTGAACGGTCTAGCGTTCGTGCTGTTCTTTCCCTTGAATAACCATGAATATAGAAATACCTTAATACAAGTTTCTCTAGTGGATCTCCCAGCCTCTCAATCGCTTCTACTGTTTCTGTTCGCTCATCTAGTAACTGCTCAAGTTTTTGATAGATCTGATCCGATTTATCGATTATACTGACATTTAATTCTTCCGTTTTGTTCCCTCTCTTTGTCTTTATTGGATCATGGGTAAGAACTTGTCCTTTTAGAACTAATGACTTTAACGCTATCAATTCATTATTTAACGTTTCTACGTCTGTCTCATAGTTTTTCAAGCGATTTAATCGCTGTTTTGCGTTCATGTTTCATCTCCTATCTCAACCAATTCTCGTGGTTCGCTCGTGGTTCAAACCTAGACTACTAAAACACGCTATTAAATTTTGGCTATCCCAGATAACCAGAGACTATCACCTTTTCTAGCGTATTTTATAAACTTTCGATAGCGTCTATGATACTTGCTTTGTCTCATAGAATCAGTTTTTAATACCCTTTGTTTATTTCAAGTTCTAGAGCTTCTATACGTGTTTTAAGATCTTCTATCTCCATGCCCTTGTATGCCATCTCCAGAATCGTTTTACAAGCCTGTACCCTTGCGTATGGGCTTGCTTTTGTATTATCTGCTACTTCATACAAAACCTCTACAGCCCTCCCGCTCGCTTGTAATAGCATACTTGTAGAACGTTTGAGCATTTCCTGTCTTAATCGTGAGTATTCTGCAGAAAAATCTTTATTCTTCAAATACCTATAAGCGGTTTTCTTTGTTATTCCTGCTCTTTCTATCGCCTTATCCATAGTAGGCTCACTCACAAGTGCTATCAAGAACAACTCTTGTTTTGGTTTCAAGTTTGTAATATTTAACACCTCCTATCAATTCAAAATTTAGATTATTCTTCGCCTGTTACTTTTATAACGTCATTTGAGTTTATCCATTCTTTAAATTCATTCTCATTTTTAAAAACTATTGTCTTATCATGCGATCTTAAACTTTTTGGATATTCATTTTCTTTTTCGTCCCACTCTCCCAGCCATACCTCAATAGTTGTATGCTTGTTTTTATCTCGCTGTATGGTTTCCAGTCGTTTCAATCTCTTTGATAGATCCATTTTCTGCACCTCTTTTTTACAAACTAAGGCGATCACCAAAGATCTAAAGATCTAAGAGACCGCCTATTGTTTATATTCCTATTTTACGGTGTCATTTATACCCAGTTTGTAGTATTTCTTGCTATTCTTCATTTTTGGGATAAGCTCGATTTATTAACTCCTGCTTTGACTGCTTTTAGAAGTTGCGTTTCATTCTCTTATCTTTAATGCCTGTCATTTTGAATACATTTCCCTCTGACTGTTTACCTATTCGACTAACTAGCTTTTTATTATATATCCTCGCCAACTCTTGCCCGTTATGGTTAGTATTGATGATTGTTGTTTCTCGTTTGTCAAAGATTTTGAAAAGGAAAGTTTGAATCCAGTTATTCGCTTCGATCTTCTGACTGTTCATTGTGCTTTCTGTTCCTAAATCATCAATGAAAAGGAAGTCAACCTCTGTTAATAGCTTTACAGCGTCATGCTCTGTAAAATCGCTATTTTTATATTGCCACCCAGATTGAATACGAGTGACTATCTCTGATATGCTGACAAATAACACGCTCTTAGGCTCTCCCTTGACCTTATAACCCTCGTTTAAAGCTCTGGCCATGGAATAAGTCAAATGACTTTTCCCCGTCCCAGAATCGCCCATAAACAGCGTATTCCCTTTCATACCGTCTAGGTATTGTTTAGCTTGATTGATAGCGAACTCCTTGGCCTCGTGTTCCTCTTTTGTCTCTACTTTGAAAGTGCTAAAAGAGGCCTCTCTCAGCTCATTTGACACCGTACTTTCACGCGCTAGCACATCATAGGTTGAATAGTCCAGATTATGCCCTAAGGCTTTTTCTATGCCCTCTATCTCTGTCTTTTTAATATCCTCCCTAGTACATTCCATGCAGTAGGGAGATGTATAACCATCTGGCTTTTTAAATTGTACAAGGTTAATCTGATGAGTTGGACAGAACTCATCAGTGACCTTTATTTTTTCATTGAGCTGGTCTGCATTCAGTAATTTCATTTTTTCCCCTCTCCGTCAGTAGGTAAACGGGTCTTGAATATCATCGTCAGACTTACCTTGTTTCTTTTTCTGAAACTGTCTCTGTTCGTCTTCGACTTGTACCATGGTTCTAATACCGTTATTTCTCCAGTTCTTGAGTATTGAATTGATATAGCTAAAAGATCGCTTGCTGTTATCTGCCGCCTTATCTATGGCAGTCTTGACAACCTCTAGCTCCATACCGTCAAGAGTGAGATAGTCGATCAATATCTGGTACTGTTGTCCGTCTATAATCCCTATGCGCTTTTGGTAGTAACTAGAAATTTCAGTAGCAGAGGTTTTTTTATCTATCTCTTCTTCTAACTCTATCTCTTTCTCTATCTCTTTCTCTATCTCTATTGGACACGAGTTGGATTTTTTCCTTTTATTTTGGACAGTGTCCAATTTAGCTTGTTTTCTCTGTTCTCTTTTATAACCCGCCCAGTTTGTTTCACTTTCTATCATTGCTTTGGCTTGGAGTAGTTCAGCGTTTTTATCTCCATCTACTTGGATCAGACCGCATTTTGTAAAATAGGCCATAGTCATTTGGATATCATCTTCGGACACATCTAACTTTAAAGCCAATTCTTCAGTCAGTTCATTAAAGTACCCCTCATAGTACAGAATACAGTCACTTTCTAAACTTTCCAGCATTAAGCGGATATATATCACTGTCATAGTATAACCGCCTGGCGTGTTTTTAAGCCGTTTGATAAAAATATTGTCAAAAAACTTTTTATCAACTTTTAGCCAAAAATAGATTTTAGTCTTTGCCATTTTCCACCCCCAAAAACTTACAAATGTCAGAAACTCTATAATAGATCTTCCTAGTATCTTCTAGTGGGGGCTGGTAGCGTCTTAGCCCTGCACTCTCCCACCTTTGGAGTGTCTTATTTTTTATGTCCAATTCTTCCATAGCTACCTGAGCTGAAATCAAACCCGTTAAACGTGGTTTGATTGTATCACGCGCCCCCAAGTAATTCTCAACAAGATCTAAAACGCCATGAGCTAGCTCTTGCTCGCTCTCTTTACTGAGACTAAACATATTCATTATCTCCTTTCAGTAATGGCTTATAACTCTCTAAATCAGCATTTAAAAGGACAGTTAGACGCTTCTGCTCCTCTTGTACTTGGTTATAGAAGGCCTTTGCACCGTCCAATAGCTCTTCCTGATTGGCTGGGATAAAATACCCTCTAAAAGCTCCATTACGTACACCAACGATAGGAATGCTATAGCGCGTGATCAGACGGCTGATAATATCCTGTACTGTTCTTTCTGATAACTTGGTAATTAGGCTGATTTCTGCCCCTGTAATTGAGTTCTCAGACCCTTCTTTTATTAATTTTAATACTCGCTTGTCATTTACGGTTAGACTCATTCATTTTCCCCCTTACCAGCTTTATTTACAAAGGTTATTTGCCCACTCATTACGCCATAAAGTATAGTTTCTTGATTTTCTATGATTGTATCTATAGTGCTTTGGATAATATCCTTTGCCTGATGATCTATCTGTGTAAAAGATAATAAGCCTCTGGTTACTGCTAATTTTTTTACATCACTCAAACACATATTTAGAAAAATCTCTTTAGTAAAATATGGCTTGTCGGGCATTTTTTCAGGGTTAGGATACAATTTCAGGACACTGCTTGAACCTTGTTCATTCATGTTATTTAACTCCTTTACTGTCATCGCCTTATTCTCATTTCTTATCTTTAGCCATTTTATAAAGTACGCTATCTTCTTCAGTTTCTAACTTAGCAAAGTCTTGCTTTATCAATTCTAAAACATAATCACTTATCATCTTGTATGTCACTTTTGGATTTATACTTTTCATTGTCTTATAAACAACTTGTTCTAATATCGTATATCGGGTATTTGAAAAAGGGCCTAATTTTTGAAATTGTTTCTTAATAGATACCCTATAATCAAAGAAATTTAACAGTCCCATTAAAGCCTTAACGTTGCATGTTATAAAATCAGCATGGCCTTCCGTTTCTTTTCTCCAATCACTTGCCTCGCTGTTTGTTGAAATTACCAAAAGTTCTATTTCCTCAAGAATACTTTTGTATTTTTGTTCTAATTCAGAATAGCTTTCATCACCGTCAAGAGTGTAGTCTTGGCGAAGTCGTTCCAATCGCTCAGCGTGTTGATATAAAGTGCTTCCAGATAGTCCTTCAACTTCTAGTGTTACATTTGTTGCTGCCATAGCCTTAACCTCATTTCTTATCTCTTGTGTGTTGCATTACTGCTGATAACTGCTGTAAATTGCTCAATATTTCGTTTACGTTTTTCTTGATAGCTAGAATTAGGCAAATTTTGATTAGTATCTTTCATGATGTCTTTGAAAGTTTTTGTTGATTCTAAATATAGATTTTCTGTATAAGCAACATATTTCTGTTGCTCTTCTTCGGTCTTAAAGAATGTTTGTGCTTGTCTTTTGAAAAACGCTTGTCGCATTGCGTCCATTTCAAAAATACCCGCGTGGAAAAACATTCCTGTAGTGCTTTTAGAAATGTTCTCAATTTTTTTGCTATCGTTTAGTTCTGGTAATTCTAACCAAAGTAACCTTGCTAGATCTTCCTTTAGGTCTCCTAATTGGCCCGATAAAAGTGATAATCTATGTAAATTATTCTCTTTCCCAATTTGACATAGTTCTTTACCGATATTGTTCATTTTATCGCTTAAAATTTCGTAAGTTGTTTTTGTCATAATAGTTTTCTCCTCTTTTGTACCCTCTATACATCTCTTTACGTCTTATACCCTAATATGCTATAATCTAGGTATAAATCTTTACTAAAACCTCTTTAATAATAGCTTGCCTGCTTTTTTGTTAATTTCGTTTTAGTGATAGTGTGAAAGGCTCTGCGGTGTGGTTATTGCTAAGCCTTTTTTGTTGCGATCACGCGCCTTTTAGGCGTGTTTTTTTATTTCTGAATGCCATAGCCTTGATTTCCTGATAGCTCATATTCAAGCTAATCATAGCTATCGCCATATCCTCAAATGCTTGGTACTGTTCCAACTCCTCGCTGGTCAAGCTATCAATGCCATTGTAGCCCCCACGTTCTTCTACTAACTGCTTAGCGTTCCTGTCAGTCACTGCCTTTAATAGCAAGTTATTCATGGTGCTGTGCGCGTGCTTTGGTGCTTGTTCCCAGTTCTCAATACTGTCATGCAGCGTTTTTCTTTTTGGCTTTTCTAGCGCCCTCTGCATACGAAACTTAGAAAGTTCCTCACGCATTTCAAAGAATGCTTTGACTAGGTTTGTTTTGAAGTTGGCCACTTGCTCAGTATTCTTTAAGAATGTAATAAGCAAAGTAGCCTGTTGCTCGTTCAAAATGTAATCTTTTGCCTGTTGTCCACTTTGTAAAGGTCGCATTTTAAATGACACCTTTCCAAACTGTTCCAGTCGTGCAATCTGTTTTCTAATGTGTTCCTGTATTGCGTGGTGTTTTATTCCAGCACATTCAGCTATGATTGCGCTCGTAGTATACGGTTCTTTTTTACCGTCCATATAGACCAGTTCCTCCTTTCTCACTCCTCTGGCGTCAACAATTCATCAATCGTTACGCCTAGATAATCAGCAATCTTTAGCAAAGTTTCTGCTTCAGGATTTTTTGTACGTTCATAATACAAACTAGTAAGTGTAGTCTTTGAAATTCCTGTCGCTTTATATACATCTATAACTTTTTTACGTTTTTTTGCTAAAAGAACTCTTAAGTTATTTTTCATACTATCACCTTCTTTTCTAGACTTTTGTTATATATGAGTGCTTCCACTTATATTTTGTATATTACACTATTATGATTTATTTGTCAATAGTTTGGTATATTTTAGTGTTGTTTGTATTTTTGTACAACGTTTGTTATAATACCTAATATGGAGGAGTTAAAATGATTAAAACTAATTTTGCTGTGTTAATTGCCGAAAGAGGCTTAAAAATAGCTGATGTTTATGAAAGCACAGGGATCTCTAAAACTACTTTAATGGCTCTCGCTGAGAATACTGGTAAAGGAGTACAATTCGATACCGTTGATAAGCTATGTAATTTTCTAGATATAGAATTAAAAGATTTCTTTGTTTACGTTCCATATATTTGGGATATGAAATTCAAACAAAATACGGAGAGTGAGGACTCAGACTATATAATTATTAAATTAAAGACTAATCAAAGTGAGAAAGATTATTTTTTAAACACTTGTTTTCTATATCCACAGAATTATAATTTCCCATTAGATGATGATAGTTTTGCCTTATGGATCACAATTGACCTTGAGGGAAGTGACGCATATTCAACAAAAGACTTTTTCCAATTCTTAGATGATTTACCAGTTTCAATGAAAACAACTTTTTTTAACCAGATACTAGATACATTAAAATCGAATATTTTAATTAAAAATAAAAGCATAACAACTTATAAAGAGACTTTCGATAATACAAAAGTAGGATTGGAAAAAATTACTTTAAATGAGAAAAGCAAAGTTTATATAAGCTTTTTCAATGATCCATCGATAAAAAAAGACAAAAAATTTGAAAGTTCGAAAATTATTACTGTTTAATTTGTCAACAACGAAAAAACTCTCATTTGAATTAGAAAAGAGGTTAAACATTGAAAAATAGTGAACTGTTTGACTGGTTTTTGTTTGCTTGTACGATCCTTGCCTTTAGTGCTATGATATTTGCATTTCATATACTAGACAAAGAGGGAAAAAAGGCTCTTGAAAAGAAAAAATCATCTGATAGATAACTAATTCAGATATACGAAAACATATAGGAGAAAAATTATGAAAAAGAATGTTATTACTACTGCTGTTGTTTTAGCTCTTGCCACTGGCGGAGCAAGCTATTATTTTTCGGAATATGCCCCTCACCAAACTGCAATAAGTCACTTTGAAAAGTCTGTTGATACTCTTAATGAGAATAATAAAGCAATTGAAAAACAAATTGCTGATACTGAAAAAATCATTAAAGAAAAAGCTGAACCATTGGAAGCAAAGACTTTAGAAGATTTAAAAACTGCTGTTAAAGCAGCAAAAAACTCGATTCGTAAAGCTCCAAAAATGGAAAGCGATACACAAAAGATAGAAGACCAAGCGAAAGAAATTGCGAAACCTGTAGATTATTCTGAAACTCAAAAAAACATCACTGAGAAACTAACAGCCTACCAAAACAGCGTTAAGCAACTAGCACAGATTACAAACCCTAAAGATTCTTTCGTTGAGGAACGGTTGAAAGAAATCGATACAATTCAAGAGATTCAACACGTTACTGAAGATAATGATGCAAACGGGTTATTAAACAAACAGGGTGGATATACCGCCTCAATATATTTTTCAGATAGTCAAGTAACAGAACCTGTTTACGGGACTGATCTAGTAGATAAAGGAACTGAAGCAGGAGGTTGTATTGAAGTTTATAAAACTAAAGATGAAGCCGAAAAACGTAATACATACATATCTGCATTTGATGGTGGACAATTAAATCCTGGCTCTCATTATGTGTATGGTACTATCGTAATTCGTACCTCTAACCACCTTACTGCTAGCCAACAAAAAGTTTTAACCGAAAAAATTTACAATAAACTAATTGAACTGAAGTAATTCTTACAAAACAGATATTTTCGCCTATTCTAAGTTCAAAGATTATATATACCAAACCATAGCAAAACTTAGCACTAATATTTTTCTTTAGGGCGTCCGAAAAGTACGATTATGCGCCCTATAACATACCACGCGCCACAATAATATAGAAAACATTTTAAGAAAGGAAACGTATGGAAGATTTAAGTAAAAGATTAGTTAATAAAAGTGTCGAGGCTTTTATTATGGGGCTTGAAATATATAACAAACCTACAATTAAGTATAGAATTGAGGGTTTTAGTTTTTTTATCTGTAACGCCTGGGAATTAATGCTAAAGGCTTATATCATTAATAATAATGGTGAAGAATCAATATATTTTAAGGATAGTAAGGATAGAACGATATCATTAGAAAATGCAGTTGAGATAGTATTTCCAGATAAACATGGATCATTACGAAAAAATCTAATTCGAATTATAGAACTTAGGAATACTAGTACCCACTTCATAACAGAAGATTATGAACACATCTATGCCCCATTATTTCAGGCATGTGTTTCTAATTATATTTCTAAAATGCAAGAGTTTCACAATGAGGATATCACAAAACAAATTGCACAAAATTTCTTGACTTTATCAGTCCGCATCGACCAACTTAATCAAGAAGAAATTCGAGCCAAGTACTCTCCTAAAATGGCAGAACGTATACTCGCCGAGCAAGATAAAATTGAAAATGAAATATCTACTAATAATTCTGACTATGCTGTACCTGTTGAAACTCGATTTTATATCACTAAGCGAAAACAAGATGCTGATTTATTTGTTAAACTTGATAACACTGCGGAAACGAGTATAGGTATAGTTAGAGAGATTAAAGATCCAAACGCTATCTATCCATTAACTACTAGGGAAGTTATTAAAATTGTTAATAGACATCTCAAATCGAAAGGGATTCTATTAACAAAAATAGTAGGTGGAGAAAAACAAAAAAAGACGTTTACAACAAACGACTTACAACTTTTTAATACATTTTATGATATCAAAACAAATCAACGTTATTGCTACCATTATAAAATTGGTAATCGATACGGCTACTCTCAAATCCTCTGCGATTTTATAATTGAGGAAATCGAACGAAATCCTGAAACGTTCGTAGAAAACTTGAAAAAAAGACAAAAAAAATAAGATAACCCCAGGCATATGTGAATTCTCGTCCATCGACTTACTCCCCTTTGGGAACACAACGTTAATCCTTCGCAAGTTATCTTGTTAATTCTATTATACCACGCGCATGGGAAATGTAAAGTGTTTTGTTAGCTAACTGGTAAACTAACTTTAGAAAAAAACTCTCAAAAAACACTGTAAAATAAGTGTTTTTACCACTTAACAATTAAGCATATAATTTACCGTCTGACTGCTTAAAATCGAATACAGAGCAATCTGTGAAGCCCTAGCATGATATAAACCACAATCTAAAACCTTTTTAATAATAGCTTGCCTGCTGATGAAATAGAAAGGTTTTCGATCATGAGAATTACAGAACACAAAAAGAAAGACGGTACAACTGTATACCGTGCTAACATTTACTTAGGGATTGACCGAGTAACGGGAAAAGATGTAAAAACTAGTATTACAGCTAGAACTAAAAAAGATGTCAAGCTGAAAGCCAAAGAAGCTGAAATAGACTTCATTCAAAATGGTTCTACTAGATTCAAAGAAACGACAATTAAAACTTATAAAGAACTCACTGAATTATGGTGGGAAAGCTATAAGCATACAGTAAAACCAAATACTGAATATAGTGTTAGAAAATTATTAAATAATCATATTTTACCTCTATTTGGTTCTTATAAACTCGACAAGCTAACTACCCCACTTATCCAAAATATAGTCAATAAACTTGCTGAAAAGACCAATAAAGGGGATTCAGAGGCTTACTTACACTATGATAGGATTCACGCGCTTAATAAGCGTATCTTACAGTATGGTGTTACTATGCAGGCGATACCGTCCAATCCTGCGCGTGATGTTGTTTTACCTCGTAACACTCAGAAAGCAAAGCGCCAAAAGATTAAACACTTTGATAATATTGAGTTAAAAACGTTTTTAGATTATCTAGACAACTTGGATAGTAACAGATACCGCTATTTTTACGAGGTCACTCTTTACAAGTTCCTACTTGCTACTGGTTGCCGTATTAATGAAGCATTGGCGCTGGAATGGTCTGATATTGATCTTGATAATGCTGTTGTTCACATTACAAAGACACTTAATTATAGACTTGAAACTAATAGTCCTAAATCAAAATCTAGTTACCGTGATATCGATATTGACCCCAAAACGGTTACAATGCTAAAACAGTACAAACGTAGACAAACCCAAGAGGCTTGGAAAATTGGACAAACTGAAACCATAGTCTTTTCAGATTTTATCAATGGTTACGCTAAAAACGGCAGCCTTTTTACAAGATTAAAAACACATTTTAAACGTGCTAAAGTGCCTAATATTGGTTTCCATGGTTTTCGACACACTCACGCTAGTTTGTTATTAAATGCTGGAATACCATATAAAGAACTCCAACATAGACTAGGACACGCTAAGTTATCCATGACAATGGATACATACAGTCACCTCTCAAATGAGAGTGCAAAAAAAGCCATTTCATTCTATGAAACAGCTCTAGGGAGTTTGTAACTGAACAAATAACTGAACAAAATCAGAATAGAACGTATTACGACAAGAAAGAAAGCCTATAGCAATAGGCTTTCTGATACCTTAATCTTCAACTTACAAGATTTTAGTTCTGTCTCTCGTCCTTTTTTGCTATAATAGAAACAGATTATTTAGTAAGAAGGAAATTATGGAAGAGTCAAAACAGATCAACCAAGTGATCGACGTCCTGATGTTAGCTGGAACCCTCCTGATCGAGAGCGGTTCTGAGATTCACCGGGTCGAAGATACCATGATCCGGATCGCCCATTCACAGGGAATCGTCGATTGCAATGTTTTAGCGATGCCAGTCGCTATTTTCTTTTCAATTGAGAATGCCAATGTCACGCGTATGAAACGGATCTTGCGGACCAATTACAATATCGAAAAGGTCTGTGATGTCAATCAGATCTCTCGTCAACTCGTCTCTGGAGAGATCGATCTCGAGCAAGCCTACCAGGCCCTGAGCGAGTTGAAAATGAAGCGCGTTCCTTATACTAATCTCCAGTTGACCATTGCGGCAACTCTTAGTGCGCCTTTCTTCTCCATCATGTTTGGAGGAAATTTCTATGATGCGATTGGAGCGGGTATTGCGACTGTCTTTGCCTTTGCTTTTTCTCTTGTCGTTGAGAAATACGTTCGCATTCCTTTTGCCACTGCCTTTGCGGCCGCCTTTGTCTTTGGTTTTTTGGCCCATATCTGGACGCGCTATAGTGGTTTTCCTTCCAATACCGATCTCATTATCGCCGGCTGTGTCATGCCCTTCGTTCCTGGAATCGCTATGACCAATGCCGTCCGCGATCTGATGAATTACCACCTCAACTCTGGGATGAGCAAACTCTTTGAGACTCTCCTCATTACTCTTGCACTTGGTGCCGGTACAACGGTCGCCCTCGTCCTTATGAAATAAAATGATGAACCTAACTGAATTTTTAATCCAAGCGGTGGCCAGTTTGATTGCCATCATCACCTTTTTAATTGTCCTAAATGTGCAACGCTCCATGTTGATTCCTGGAGGAATCCTCGGTATGGGCATCTGGCTACTCTACTATATCCTGAAAGGGCCTACCAATGTTATCGTTGCAACCTTTATCGCAGCCATTGTCGGCTCCTGTATCAGTCAGATTTTAAGTATCATTCTCAAGACGCCTGTCGTGGTCTTTATGTTGTCCATTCTCGCACCCTTGGTTCCTGGATATATTTCCTATCGAACCACTTCCTTCTTTGTCAGTGGCCAATATCGCCAGGCAGTAACCAGCGTGACCCTGGTGGTTATTCTGGCCTTGGTGATCTCCATCGGGATGGCTAGCGGCTCTGTTGTCTTGAAACTCTACCATTCTTACCAACGCCATCAAAAAAGAAAAATGACCAATGCCAACTAGCATTTGTCATGTTGGTGACAAAGTCTTCTTAAAACTTTCCTTAGGTGAGCACGGACGTCAGCGAACTTCGTAGAAGTTCCATGACTTAGTTTTGGACCTAAGGTTCCAAAACTCCCGAGTGCTAGAAACAATAGTGTTTCTAGCACTTTTCTCACGGCGGAAAGTTTTTGTATTTTCTTGATTCATTTTAACAATTGGAACTCATTTTTATTTTTTGAAGAAAACTAAAAGTTTATGTACAATTGACTAAACTAAAGCTAAACCATTGATACAACTGAATTAGAAGCATAAAGTACATTCTTTAAAAAGTGTACTTTATTTTTGTTTTGTAAATTATTCTGAAACTACTTTCACATATTAAAAATTGAATCAAAATTGCTGTAGGCCTATAATAAAGATAGGGATAAAAAGAAATCTTCCTAGAAAGGAGTATACTGTATCATATGTGACAGTATTATTAATAAATCATGAAAAAAATAATTACTATAGTACAGTGCATTTTGTTCCCCGTGTCTCCTTACATTGCTAGAGAACTGTGCTTGATGAGTAAAAATCTAGTCGATAATATGTTCCTTACATTCTTTATCATGCTAACAATTTCTTTTTGGCTTTGTATTTGGAAGTTAGGAGATCTTGTGGGAAATCCAAAATAGAAAGTAAAAAGTTGTGCTAGAGATGAGATTTTTATTTATTTTAATTATTAATACACCTTATTTCTTTTATTTAAAATGGAAGGATAAGCCTAAACAAAAAAATAAGTCCTTTTGTTATCTTTATAAGTTTTACATGATTTACTTGTGGTTTATCCTCATAATTTGCATAATGGCTATCGGTATTTTATCCCTTGGAGTAGTAGCTGGTATGGGAAGAAAACTTCCGTTTGGTTTCTTTGTTTTATCTGTTTTATTTGTAGTTCTATTTAGTTTCTATATTTTTAGTATTCTAAAAGAGATAAAGGAATTAAAGCAAATAAAAGGTAAGTAAATATTAACTAAGAGAACTAGCTAACTAGCTTAAGTAAAACATAACACGGCCATGATTCATGAGCCGTGTTTTTGTATGAATGTACAATTGAAAAATTTTTAATTTTCACTTAAATAAAGTACATAATTGACAATGATTAGCACAAAACATTTTTTGGTTATCAAGAAACGAAAGTAGTATGCCATCTTTTTACGAAAAAGCCTATTTTCTTCAAAAAATAACTTTCCGAAAATTTTTCTTTTCCCGAAAGATGTTGAATGAACTAAAAAACAGCCTAAACCGTTGGGGCTGTATGGAATTTTAGCGATAGATTGTCCGCCCTCTAAACTTAAATCAGCTCAGAATGGCTATCTCAGCATGATTTTTTAACATTTTATGCAAAAAAATAACTATTCGGTATCAAAATTTCGAGAATTTTACCGAATAGTTAAAAAAAGAGCAGAATAGAATTTTTTTATCGTATCTAATTTATAGAGTTTGTTGGGATTGTTGCTGAGTTTTTTGTTTATCATTCGAACTTTATTATTATATCATAAAAATGATTAGAAAAACAGACTTGAATTATTTTGAAATTGGTATATGATGAAGGTATAAAAACTATTAAAATAGCCTGATAGAAAGGGGAATAAAAGAATTAATCAGGCTATATAAAATTGGTGATTGGTATTTAATGTTGTAAAACAAGAAAGGGTAAGGTAAAAAATGCAATTACATAAAAAAATTTTTATAGTGGCGTTGGTTTTATCTATTTGTATCTCACTATATTTTCTTATCAATCCGTCTAATATCTTCACCTTTCCGATCCGTGTGCATTCATTTGATGACACATTTAAATATTACATGTTTGTGAAGATTGGAATTGTATTATTAGTTATCAAATTCTTACTGGATATATGCTTAGAGTATATCAAGAATTGGTTTAAAAAGTTTTGATATATCTTCACGCAAAAAAACTTAGCATGTTTAGTAACTGCACCCCAATAATGGAACAAGAGAAAGTCCTCTTATGCGACCAGTTTTCTGTACTCTACAGGAGGCTGGTCATTTATTTTTTAAAACATGTTGTATATAAGAACTGCAACAATAGAAAAGATTAATAAGAGGATTAAGAGGATTAACAAGATAAAAATAATTACTTTTTTCATTGTAGTTCTCCTTTATTTTTTGTATGATTATATCAGAATGTTTTTAAAAATGAAAGGGTTTTCTATGGGAAATGATGTGTTTTTTGATTCTTTTTTAAGATCACTTAGGTTTCATTTTCGTGATAAATGTAAGGATATTGGATTTATAGAGTTTTTCAAAGATGAAAATAATTGTTTTATTACTATAGAGGATTATGTTTTGGAATCTTTTGTAATATTGTCAAATATTTTGAGTCAGGAGAGGATTGTGTTTACTTGTGGAATTATTTATAGTAAGGGGGTAGTTACTGGAGTAGAAGTATCTATGAGTGTATTAGAGTTAGAAAGATTAAATAATTTGTACAAGATATAGTTTTGAAGCATATTAAATTTTGTCGGACAATAACGAAGCGGTCCTACTAGTCATTAGGATCAAAAAACGCATAATATTAGGTTTTGAAGGCCCTTGATACTATGCGTTTTATTGTGGGGTGATTTACTTTATTTTCTCCTGAAATTGAGTTTTTACCTAGTATCGTTTTACTTCCGATTAGAGATAACAAATTTATCAATGAATAGTAAGTGAAATAATGCAAGTATAAATCCCCAGAAACTACCACGAAGAGAGAATTCTTGATGATTAAGAGGAAGCAAATCATGGTTTCCTACATAGATGCATGTCAAAATCACAAATAGAATCCAAAATAAATCAGTCCATTTATATTTTGAAAAATATTTTTTTAGCATAAGAACACCTTCTTCCTTTACTACATTAGTATTATATGATAAAATGTAAGCGAATACAAATAAAAAGGAGGATTTATCTTATGAATGAAAAAAATCGTACATATTTTATTTGTGCAAGTATTATTATTTCATCTATAATTTTAGGACTCTTTATTTATAACGGAATTTATAACGGATTTGACGTTTTGGGTCAATATATAAACGATGGCCTCAGGGTAATTAATAGTAATTTACCTAATGTTTTTAGGCAGTAATAGTAATAGAATTTAAAAAAAAGACAAGGTGTTTTATCCTTGTCTTTTTCGTTTTACGTTTTAATACTGCTTTTGTTTCAATATCAATAAATGTGTTCTTTTTTGAGTATTCTATAGATTCGAGGTAACATTATCATCGTATAGATCAGGAGAGAAACTCCTCCAAATACGAATATTAGACCTCCGTTTATTTCTTTTTGAAATAGATAAGTAAATACAATGGTACCGATCGGCATGATAGACGTATTTAGTGTGAACAAAGTACTCATTACTCTTCCTAAATAATTTGTTTCAATACTACTTTGAAGATAGGTCATGACGACAATATTTAGAATAACAAGAGTGAATGCGATAATTCCCATAAATAAACCGCCAACGGAAGAAATAATCACTTGGGTGTTAGTAATTGCAAATGTAATACCCAAACCAACGATAGCGATGGTTAGAAGAAAAAGTGGAATGCGAATTCTATTAGAGAGAAGTGTATTATTTTCTTTTTTGTCTGGCAGTAGTGACATAGACACGCTGGCTAACAACATTCCAACTGCAGACATTGTTTCTAGGATACCTACTGTTGCATTATCTAATAAGAGTTGCTCTTTGACTACAAATGGTACTCCAATGCTAATGGAAGTATAGAAAAAATTCAGTACAACACTAACAAGAATAATATATTTTACAATCTGATTTTCTTTTAAAAATCGGATAATTTCTTTGAACCCCTGTTGATGCTTTTCATTCTGTTTAATCTTAGCTTCTTGCTCTTCATTTTCATAGAAGAATTTCATGGTAAGTAAGACACCTAAAGAAAGGAGATTTGCAATGATTTCTATAAGAATAAAGCCTGAGAAGCCTAACCAATTATAAAGAATGACTCCAATAGCTGGGGAAAGCATGGTTGCGATAGCAATGGCGGTTTGTGTAACAGAGCTTAATCGTTGAATTTTTTTATCATTTACTAATTCGTGGATAGAGGCTGAATAACAAGTATCATTGATGTTAACTGTAATAGAGTGGAATATGACAAACGGAATTACTAAATATAAGATAGTAGATGAATTCGTTAAAAAATAAAATGCATAAAACAGAAGAAAGATAATAAGTCTAAAAATAAAATTATAAATTAAGATCTTTTTATGACGGTATCGGTCTACTAAATTACCGATTGGAACCAAGAAAATCAAACTAACTAAAGGATAGATGATCATGTTGATTCCAAAACTCATTGCCGATTTTGTTTGGTCCAGTAACATTAATCCTAAAGCAAAATTAAAAGCTTTACCACTTAAAGAACTAATAAAACTACTAATAAAGTCTTTGATGATTTGTCTATTAGACATTTGATCACTTATTAAATTCTTAATATTAGCCCCCTCCATTCGTTTCAACATTACTTCGGTTATCTAATCCTATTCAATCAACCTGTGTTGTAAGGTAATTGGGATAGTAGATAGACCATAATTTTTATTAATTAAGATTTTACCAATTATACTAATAAAAGTATAATAAAAAATGTAAAAAATATTGTATTTATGTTTACTAATTATATTTCTCTCTTGCTTTGACATTATCTAAATTGATAACTTCTTACGTACCTCTTCTAAAATAGGATATATTTTACAATCGTTAAAGGATTTCAAAATGAAACAGATTGTTTTATTTTGCTTTTTGTAGGCTTTAACTTCATTCTAGATGTTGATACTATTTATCATAACGCTTGACGTCGCTTTCAAACGGGAGTACAATAATATTGAGGACAAGATGGTTAATCTCTTTTATTTAGGAGGTGTCAGATATGCAAATCTATTTTGTTTATTCTATTTTCTATCTATTATCACGCGTAGTAGCACTTGTAGTTCTAGCTTATCTTATTAAGTTACTCATTGCTCGTTTAAAAAGAAACTAAGTAACATTTTGCCCAAATAGTAGTTATTTGGGCTTTTTGCTATACTTTAGCCTAGTGGATTAAATTTATAAAGATAGGATTTAGCATATTCTTATTGAGTGATTTTATTTTATGAAGGTTGTTTATAGGTAAGGGGGAAAATAGATGGTTTCTAAAATTGATGTGGCTTGGGACTTGTTTCTGGAGGGAAAAACATCAGAAGCTAAAAAGTTGGTTGAACAAGATTTTTCCATTGATACCTGTACAGATTTTAGCCTTTTAAATCTGATGGGGTATTTATTATTGGCAGAAAAAGACTATGCCTCGTGTACCCGTATCTTTGAGAAATACATTTTATTAGCTCAACAAAATGAAGACAAAGAACATGAACACATTGGATTACATCAATTAGCTATGATCTACAGAGATCAGGGTGATTTTCATAAGGCTTTAAAGCTCATTGAAAATGAAGAGAAGATAATTGAAGAGCATTTTCCCAATGATAATCTAAAGAAAGCTATAAATAACTATGAACAAGGCTATTTGAGATTGAAATTAAACAATCTTGATGAAGCTCTTACATTCATGAATCTGTCACTGGAACAATCTTTAGAGACTGATGATGTGATTTCTCAGGCTTGTAGCTATAGAGGGTTAGGGGAAATTTATTTAGCCTTGGAAGATAAAGGATTAGCCAACACACATTTCAAACGAGCTATAGAACTTTTCGAAAGTGTTGGAGAGTTTGAAGGGATAAAGGAAATTGAGGAATTGATTAATCGATGATTTTGCATTTAGATTTTGTCATTAGTTTGCTTAAATAAAGTACATAATTGACATGATTAGCTCAAAAAATTTTTTTGTTACTAAAGTAATCGCTTCACTTATCTTAAAATAGTTTTTCTCCATTCAAACTAATGCAAAATAATATTCGTTTTTCAATTTCTCTAAGTGTTATCGCTTGCATTTTTCCTTAAAAGGGATACAATGATAGTGAAAAAACAAATCCTTTAAAGTATGTGAGGTGCTGTATGATGCTAAACAAGTATATCAAGTATCTTCCTTGGATGATCCTAGGAACCCTCTCCTCCTATCTATTAGCAACTGATTATGCCCGCAATTCATTTGACTTGTTCTATCTGACCTTGAACTTTACGATTGTGTACATCGCTTTAATCGTCTTCTACGAAAAAGTTCTAAGAGACAAATGCAAAGAACTCTTCATACGAATCATGAGTAATCCTAAAAAAGATAAGCAAGGATAAGAGTTGAAAAGCCATCTGAGGATGGCTTTTTCTTATAGATTCTCTATTTTTCTTTGAAACATTGCAAAATCGGTCCCGAGAATGATTTCCTTGCTGATCTAGCTTTTTCAAGGGAGTTTTACCCTTAAATATGGTAAAATAGTAACGAAATATACTAGTAGATATCAAATAAAAAAGAGGTTAAGAATGACAATTGGGATTGATAAGATTGGTTTTGCGACGAGCCCTTATGTCTTGCGTTTAGAAGATTTGGCTACTGCTCGTGATACTGATCCCGAAAAACTGAGCAAGGGTCTTCTCTTAAAAGAACAAAGTGTTGCACCGATCACAGAAGACATCGTCACATTGGCTGCTACTGCAGCAGATGATATTTTAACAGACGAAGATAAAGAAGCAATCGACATGGTGATTCTTGCGACAGAATCTGGAATTGACCAGAGTAAGGCTGCTGCTGTGTTCGTCCATGGCTTACTAGACATCCAACCTTTCGCTCGTTCTTTTGAGATGAAAGAAGCCTGCTATGCTGCAACTGCTGCCTTGGATTATGCTAAACTCCATGTTGAAAAATTCCCACAGAGTAAGGTTTTGGTTATTGCCAGTGACATTGCTAAATACGGAATTGGGACTCCTGGTGAACCAACACAGGGGGCTGGAGCGGTTGCCATGCTAATCAGCCAAAATCCTCGTATTCTATCTTTTAACGATGATAATGTTGCCCAAACACGCGATGTCATGGATTTTTGGCGTCCAAATTACGCGACAACTCCCTTCGTGAATGGGATTTATTCAACACAACAATATCTAGATTCTCTGAAAACAACCTGGGCGGAATACCAGAAACGGACTGGCCTTGCCTTGACAGACTTTGCGGCTGTCTGTTTCCACTTGCCTTATCCGAAATTAGCTCTCAAGGGCTTGAAAAAAATCCTGGATAAGTCATTATCAGAAGAGAAAAAAGATCAATTACAATACAACTTTGATCAATCAATTCTATACAGCCAACGCGTGGGAAATATCTACACTGGATCTCTTTTCCTAGGCTTGCTGTCACTACTGGAAAATCAACCCCAACTTAAAGCTGGGGACCAAATCGCCCTCTTTAGCTATGGAAGTGGAGCGGTTTCTGAGATCTTTAGTGCCAATCTTGTTCCTGGTTTTGAGCAACTCTTGGATCACAAACGCATGGAAAAGCTGGACCAACGGACGGTTCTTAGTGTTGCTGACTACGAGCGACTCTTTTACGAGGAAGTAGATCTAGATCCTAGAGGCAATCAAGTATTTGAGCCTGCTACTCATCAAACTTTTGCTTTGACAGAGATCAAGGAACACCAACGCACTTACCAGAAAGTAGAAAAATAATGGCACGATTACCAGGTTTTGCAAAACTTTCTCCCACAGAACGCATAGAGGCCTTACTGAAGGAAGGCCTCTTAACTTGGGATGAAGCACAGATCTTAAAAGAACAAAAGGGACTCCCCCTTTCTATTGCAGATCAACTGACGGAAAATGTCTTGTCGACTTTTGACTTGCCTTTTAGCCTCGCTCCTTATTTCCTGATCAATGGTCGTGACTATGTCCTTCCCATGGTCACAGAAGAACCATCCGTGGTCGCGGCTGCCAGCTTTGCAGCCAAGCTCATCCAACGTTCGGGCGGTTTCACCACCCAGGTGCACCTGCGCCAAATGATCGGTGAGATTGCTCTGACGGATGTTAAGGATTGGGAAATTGCGAGCAAACGCATCCTAGATGACAGGGAAAGCCTTCTTCAGCTGGCTAATGAAGCCTATCCTTCTATCGTTAAGCGTGGAGGTGGAGCGAGAGATCTTTGGGTCGAAAACAAGGGAGACTTTCTTATTGTCTACTTGGCTGTCGATCCTAAAGAAGCCATGGGAGCCAATATGCTCAATACCATGTTAGAAGCTCTGACTGATCGCATCCAGGAACTCTCTGGTGGTCAGGCCTTGATGGCAATTTTATCCAACTTGGCCACTCGCTCTTTGGTGAGTGCACGATGTGCCATCGATTTTAAAGCACTGAGTCGAAATCCTGAGGAAGCCATTGAGATTGCCCACCGGATGGAGCTAGCTAGCCAACTGGCCCAAGTGGATCCTTACCGTGCAGCCACTCATAACAAGGGAATTTTTAACGGGATTGATGCCCTGGTCCTTGCAACAGGCAATGACTGGCGGGCCATCGAAGCAGGAGCCCATGCCTATGCCGCACAAAGTGGTCCATACAAAGGCTTGAGTCACTGGACAAGTCATCCAGAAGAGAAAAAACTCTATGGAGAGATCACCCTGCCAATGCCAGTTGCGACAAAAGGAGGCTCGATTGGCATCAACCCAACGGTTCAAGTCAGCCACCGTTTGCTAGGAGAGCCTTCTGCTATTGAATTAGCAGGTATCATCGCTTCGCTCGGTTTGGCGCAGAATTTCGCAGCCCTCAAAGCCCTTGTCACCACAGGGATTCAAGCAGGACATATGAAACTCCAAGCACGCTCCCTAGCCCTTCTAGCAGGTGCTAAGGAAGAGGAAGTTCCCCGATTGGTCAGCCAACTCCTTGAAAACAAACCCTTTAACTTAGAGAAGGCACAAACACTCTTACAAGAATTGAGAAAATAAAAGAACTAAGACAAACTAATTCTTTAGTAAATTAGGTCAAGTGATTCTGCAAAGAAATAAAAATGAGTTCTAATTTTTTAAATGAATCGAGAATATAATGAAACTTTCCGCCGTGAAAAAAGTGCTAGAAACACTTTTGTTTCTAGCACTCGGAATTATTGAGACCTTAGACTCAATAATTAGTCATGGAACTTCTTCGAAGTTCGCTGACGTCCGTCTTCACCTAAGGAAAGTTTCTAAGATGATTTTATCTTCACTTTGAGAACTAAGACCCACGTCTTAGTTCTTTTGTGTTTGAAAAAATTTTCTTATTGTTTTAAAAATGGCAGATCGGGCTTTTTCTTGGTATAGAGCACCACTTCGATAAAGGTCCCTACTTGGACGGCAAAGAGCAGTCCGACGAGAAGATTAATCCGATGGTCTGTTTCATAAAACGGAGAGTTCCATAAGAAGTGATTGGCTACTGTCGAGACAACACACCAGAGTCCAAAGAGTTTTTCCTTTTGCTGGGTCACTTGAGACAACAAGAGGAAGACACCGACCGATACAACCGCTGTATAGAGGGCGTGGGAAGCTAATCCACCAGAGATCCGGTTAATGGCCTCAGTGACAGCAGCTAATTGACTCGTTTTTGTTTGGCGGGCAACGTACCCTAAATCCTCAATGATTTGAAAACCAAAGCCAGAGCCCAAGCCGGCAATTAGAATCGCTTTTAGATCTTTTTTGCCAACCATCAAGACAACCCAAAAGGCAACCAGAGCCTTAAAGAATTCCTCAGAGAAGGGGGCTGTCAAGGCATCGGTCCACTTGTTAAAGACAGTGGCATCCTTGATCACATGGCTATTCATAATATCGATCAAGCTATTACCTGAAAAGCTCAACCAGCCTGCTACGAAGGCTCCTCCAAACATGGCAATCCATAAGAGATAGGTTGGGACAGTCAACTGCTTGGCCAATCGTTTTGAAAAGAGATAGAGCGGGATAATAATAGCAGCTAAAACAGACAAGTTTAAAACCAAGTCTCTGCCTGCAGACTGGCTAAATTCTTGTTGAGAAAGATGACCGAGTTCAAACTCCAAGCCAATTCCTGCAAACAGTAGAAAAAGATAGATAGAGGCTCTTTGAATTTTAGTCATCTTGTTTTCCTCCCTTTTGTTTCTTTGAGCGAATCAGGTAGATCACAATCGCTAGAAGGGTTGCCCCGAACAAGCCTGCTGCTAGAATGTAATCATAGTCAAAATCAACGAGATCAATCTTTTCTTCATAAGCAGCATCTTCTTCGTCATCTAGATCTTGCAGGGCACTTTTTCCGTGTTCATCTGCTACCTTTTGTTCTGCTTCTTTTCTGATTTCTTGCAAGCGTTCGAAGGTTTTCTCAGCTCTTGCCAAGCTTTCCTCTGTTGCCTTCTCACTCGCTTCTTCAGGCTGAGAAGCAAGGGCAATTTGCTCCTTATCACTCAGATCTTGTTCGACCATCCACTGAGACTCCAATCGTTCCATTTCAGTACGAATCGCCCCATCTTCGAATAAATCTGGATATTTGGCCACAAGGTCATTGATTCTTGAAATGGTCCAATACCAGGAGCGATCATTGTAATGATCCCCTAATTCTTGGTAGGCTTGATAGGTGTTGAGAATATTGCCATAGTAGGGTAGGTATGGAGCATTTCGTGGACTACCCATCGACAGCCACATGGTGCCTCCACCTGCACTCGCTGGGACCTCATCTTTCAGTTGGAAAATATGGGCCTCCATGACATTTGGATTGGAAATAGGGTATTTATAAACCGCATCAAACTCCCCTTTTTTCGGAATGCCTTTTCCATCCAGCTCCATTTGATCCTGTGGTTTATATTTGGTTCCTTCCAAACGATTGCGTTGGAGATTCATAGCATCGCGGAGGGTTAATTTTCGATCGGTTGTATGAAGAAGGTCAAAGGACGCATCGTCATATTTAACAGGAGAGCTTGGGTCTAGCGATTTGATTCCCGACCAAACCCGAGAGCGATCTGCTTCTTGCAAAGGCGGATTATAGGATTGAGAAACGTGGAATTTTCCGTCCACTTCCTTATAGCTATTGGCTTCTTTGGCGACTTTTTCAAGATCTTTTGAAGCGATCGTGCGTTCGGTATCCGATTGATCGACATGCCCTAAGAAGAAGGTATTTGGAAAGACCGCAAATCGATCCTCTGGGAAGAGAATCGCTGCATATTGATGGCCAGATAGGATTTCCATATACCAGACGCCTTCTTTATCGGCAATGGTCACAATATTTCCTTCTGCAGCGCCTTTTTCTTCGACGATTTTAGCAATGAGTTCAACCCCTTCTCTTGCGGTTTTCACACTAGGGAGAACGATACTGGTCAAGCCCGATTCTGCGAGGCCATCCTTGACATAGGGATCCACTTTTTGGATCTTGTCATTTGCTGAAGCAGATACAGTGGCAGAAATAGAAACCCCATACTCATTGAATCCTGCTTCGTCAAAAATTCCCTGATCAGGGGTGACATCTGGAACCGCTGTATACTTATAGCTAATCTCTGGCAAGGGATATTGAAAACCGTTGGCAGCATCCTCAAAGATGGCTCCTTTTTTATTGTAGACACGCTCTCTGACCACAAAATTTTTATTATGGTTGGGCTCTAAATCTTCGGTACGTCCTACCAAGGTCGAGCCGTCGGCAGTCAGTTTCTTCCCGATGATGAAACCTGTACAAGCCTCAACAGGTTGAGCAATCAACAAAAGCGGAAGCAAGGCTGCTACAGCTGATCGAAAATAGTGCTTTTTCATCCTAAACTCCTTTTTAAAAAATTTTTCCTTATTTAGTATACTCTTTTACAAGCCTGTTTTGCAAGCGATTCCAGCAACCGTAAACGATTCGTAAACTATCAGAATTTTTGAGGGAAAACACTTTTTCAAAAAAGAAGAGGCTGGGACAAAAGTCCTAGCCTCTCAATTATTTTTGGATTGTCGAGCAAGACGCAGTGGTTGAGTGGGCTCTACTACGCTGATTTCATCAGCTTTTACAGCCCTACTCAACTGTGCGGAGGTGGGACGACGAAATCGAATTCTAACGAATTACCGATTTCTGTCCCACTCTCTTTCATTTTCTCTGTTGATTTGCTTGCCACAATTTTCCATAGAGGAGATAGTCGACTTCACGGAGCTCTTTCAGGTTCTGACTACCGAGCGCACAAAGGAGCAATCTGAGGTCTTCTTTCCAGCCTTGGACAAGGACGATTACTTCTTCAATACTCTTAGTCTCTACCATCTCAAGAAAAACGCGGGAAAGTCCTACGCCACGCGCTCCGAGGACCAAGGCCTTGACCATATCAAGAGGATGACGAATGCCCCCACTTGCGAGGACCTCAACCTGATCCATTTGATCCTGTAACTGTAAGAGACACTGCGCAGTTGATTGTCCCCAATCATCCAGATAAGCGCGATTGCCACCACGACGATTCTCAATATAGGCAAAACTAGTGCCACCGCGGCCAGAAATATCAACGGTTTTGATCCCAGCATCTAGCGCTGCCTGAACTGTTTTGGGATCCATCCCAAAGCCAACTTCCTTCAGGACTACAGGCACAGGAAAGCCCTGCCCATAGCTCTTGAGATGGTCTTTCCAAGTGTGGAAAATCCGCTCCCCTTCGGGCATGAGTAACTCTTGCATCAGATTCACATGGACTTGAAGAAAGAGAGGTTGTAGCTCTTCCACTGTTCGCAAGCCCAAATCTGGCTCTTTATCGATGCCAATATTGGTTGCTAAAAGAAGATGAGGATGGTCTTTTTTGACCGCATACGATTGATCGTTCGGATCCTTCAGTGCTGCGCTGTAAGAGCCAGTCACAAAGAGTATCCCACAGGCTTCGGCTACTGCTGCTAACTTTTGATTGATCTCTTTGGCCCGCTTACTCCCGCCTGTCATGGCATTGATATAAAAAGGGACCTCCCAATCACGCCCTGCGAAATGGGTTGTCAAATCAATCTCCGCTAGATCCACAAGGGGGAGGGATCGGTGAATCAGCTCGATCTCATCAAAGCTATTATAGGAGGAGCTTTGCTCCAAGGCATAACGAATATGCTGGTCTTTTCGATTTTCGCTCACGAATCTCCCATCCTTTCTTGGTAAATGACTTCAATATTCTTTTTCTTCCAGCGCTTTATCAAGATCTGAGTCTCAACTGGGTCAAAACTAAGGGCGATTCCACAGTCGCCTCCTCCAGCACCACTGGATTTGGCACAGGCAGAAAGGCCCTCTGTCGCTTCTTGTAGCTCTTTTAGAGCTGGGGTATAGATCAAAGGGTTCAAAGACTTTAGGTTCTTATCCGCACGTTTGATACTGGTCTCAATTTCCTTTTGGTTCCCTTCACGGAGGCCTTTTTCAAGATTCTTCACTGCGCTCTGACTCTCCTGAAGAAATTCTTCCTTGATCGCTCCCTTGACCTGGCGGATCAAATCACTTGAAATCGCTGGTTCCTTGGTCCAACCGACCAGAAAATCATAAGCGATGGCTGGCTGGATCGAGCAGATCTGGTAGTCCCAATCCAGGTCTAAAACTTGTGAAAGGGGCTGAGAAGTCAAGACTTCATGCAACCAATCCCGATCAAAGGACTGGTAATAAATCAAGTCCTCATAGGCAATACAAGCCAAATCCCCCATCGAACCATTGTCTCCCCTTTGCACCAAGACGACTGCGGCTAGTCGAAAGAGTAGATCCGGACTTAGGTCTACTTCATACAGAGCCGCCATGGCCTTGATGACGAGTAAAACCACACTTCCGCTGGAACCAATCCCATACTTTTTCCCCTCTTCTCCCAGCGTCCCCCTAAGATGCAGGTCAAAAGGTTTAGGAGCTATTCCCTGATCGTTCAACCATTCTTCCATGAGCTGAACCGTCTCTTGAATCAAGGCGTAGTCCTTATTTGGGGTCAAGTCCACCTTGTAACCAAAGAGATCTGAGGCTAGCTGGTAGCTTCTAGCTTCTTGGATAGTGGCTGACAAATAAATGGGGATAAACTGAATCAATGCCCCATACCCAGGCCTTAGCACAGCGTATTCTCCGGCTAGATAGAGCTTACCTCCAGTCTGTACCTGATACTTAGTCTTCATCTTGAGGGTCCTTTGTCTTAGATACGATGGTCCGATAACGGGCGTCAAATAAAGGCACCAGTTGATCTAAGTCTGCTTCTAAACAGAGGACTTTAACATTTGGCCCTGCATCCATGGTAAAGTAACAAGCATGGCCTGCCGCACGGAGTTCACGGACATAGTCCATGGCTTTGTAACTTTCTTCTGTTAAGTAGCTAAAGGCTGGTGTAGCCGTCTTGGTGGTCGCATGCATAGCAAGGGCATTGCGCTCTGTCAACTGACCGACCTGTTCAAAATCATTGGCTGCTAGGTAATCCAACATGTCCTTGTAATCCTGCATAGACTGTTCGATCCATTCTTTGAAATTGGTCGAGGTCTCCATGCAGCGTTTCATCCCTTCACGACTGGAAACAGGCTTTTGCTTGTCATTGAGAACCAGCATGATCATGGCTAATTTCAGGTCTGTCTGAACCTTGTAAACCTCGCCACTTTCTTTGTCCCAGGCTGCTAAGGGTCCAAAGAAAGAACGTGAAGAAGAACCCGAAGCAAACTTGGCTTTTTGAGCTAATTCCTCCTGACTCAAGCCCAAATCATAGTACTGATTGCAAGCCTTGACGAGAGCAGAGAGGCCGCTTGAGCTAGAGGACAAACCGGCTGCAGTTGGCATGTTGTTGCTGGTATCCACCCGAACAAATCCTGCTTCATCTGCTGGCTTCAAGCTATCAATCACAGCTCCAATTTTGGCTTGCTCAGCTGGATTTTGGAATTCCCCATCGATGTAAAATTCATGCGCAGTCGCATCTGCTGGTAAGGGAGAGAGACTCGTCTCTGTATACATATTCTCTAAGGTCAACGAAATCGAACTGGTCGAAGGGACCATCTGTTTGGCATCTTCTTTTCCCCAGTATTTGATAATCGCGATATTGGCATAGGACTTAGCCTTTACAGGTTTTCGATCCATGTATGGTGCGCTCCTTCTTTTTCTAATGCATGGGCAATGGTTGCTGCTTCACGAGAATCCTTGACGAGGGCAATCACACAGCCTCCAAGGCCGCCTCCGCTCATTTTAGCACCTAAGGCCCCATTTTCAAGGGCAACGGCGACCAGGTGGTCTGCTTTTTCACAGCTGACCCCTACGGCTCTCAAGTGGTCATGACAAGTAGTCAGAGCCTGTCCTAGGCTCATTAGATCATTCATTTTTAGAGCCTCTTCCACCTGCTGGGTCAACTGACCAATCTCATGGAAATGGGATAAAACTTCCTGCCCTTTGGCTTCCACCTTTTGAATCGCCTCACGGGTATTGCCGTGAATTCCCGTATCCGCAATCACCAAGCTCGCTTTTATACCCAGCTCCAGTGGGTAAAAGCCGACATTCCGGATGAATTTAATGGCTTGATCGCTCAAACAAGTCTTGGCATCGAGCCCACTTGGATTCATATGGGCAATAGTTTCTGCTCGGTTGACCAGGATTTCTAAGGTCTCATCATCCAGCTCTTTCTGATAATAGTCAAAAACGGCACGAATAGCGGCGATACTCACCGCCGCAGACGATCCCATCCCCCGTTTTTCCGGTACCATGGACTGAATCCGGCAGCGAATCCGGGCCTCTTTAATCCCGAGGTGCTCAAGAGACGCAAAAACCGCCATGGACAAGGTGTCATCTTCAAACAAAATCCATGGACGATCTGCCGGGACGATCTGGCAGATCACTTCGATATGATGGAGTGGCAAAGCAATAGCCGGATAACCATAGACCACCGCATGCTCTCCAATTAAGATAATTTTACTATGCGCCCTTCCGACGCCTATCTCTTTGTTCATGTTCATCTCGCTCTATTAAGGTCATTACTATTTTAATATAAATCAGCCAAAAAAGCGATGCTTTTGAAGGAAATCCAACCTAAGACGGAGTTCAAAAATGAATCTCCTACCAGTTTCTTTCTCACGGACAGACCGTAAAAGGCCAGGATCCATCATCCTAGCCTTCCATTTCTATTTTTCAAATTCTTGTTTGATCAAGTCCATCAAAGAGTTGCGGTCGAGGATCCATTGGGCCCGTTCGTCCTTCTCATAGGTCCGGTTGGACAAAAAGATCACCGCTTCCTGCCTCTTTCGATTGTACATGATGAAGGTTCCAGTATAGCCCGTATGATCTAACCAGTCCCCCTCTAGATTCCATCCGAGAGCGCGGGTCTTGCCCTCTTCACGCGCAAAATTCTGAGACAAGTCACGCGCAAAATCCTCCTTCAGATAACGCTCTAAGAAGCGCTCTAGATCAGCAACAGTTGAAAAAAGTCCAGCACTTCCCGCATGACGACCCAATACTCTCGCTTTGGGATCATGAACACTTCCAGAAGCCACTCCACGGACCGTTGGCACCGCCTTTTCGACCGGTCCAAACCGTGTCTCCGTCATCTTCCAAGGTGTAAAAATCAGCTCTTCAAATAAGCGATCCAAGGGCTGGCGAAACCTGTCTTCTAACCAAAAGCCCAGCAGAAGAAAATTGACGTCGGTGTAATGAAAACTCTTGTCTTCTTTTAACTGCAAATTTTCAAGAGCTGTTTTCAACTGTCTCGCATCCAATTGATCCCGGTTGGGGATAAAGGGATCGAGCCCAGAAGTATGGGTCAAGAGTTCCCGGATGGTCGTCTTCTCATGAGCAAAACGCGGGTAAAGCTCTTTAAAGGGGCGATCAAGCGCAAGCTCCCCTTTCGCATACAAAAAGGCACAGATGGTAGCAACTCCAACGACCTTACTGACACTAGCCAAATCATAGACCAGGTCAGCCACTACTGGCTCTCCTTTTTCAGGATCCGCTAGTCCCAGATAGTGCTCACTCCACTGACCATCGCGGTAAAGCGCAAGAGAGGCACCTGGATAGATGCCTTCTTGGATTTGTTCGGTAATTTTTTCGATGATTGCATTCACGCTCATCACTCCATTCTTATTCTTCATAAGAAATATGGACCTGATCTTGATTGGCTTCAAACCAGAGTTCGATCTGGCTTGGATCCTTGGCAATCAAGAAAGTTCCCTTACGGTGCACAAAATCGACAGTTTCTCCTAAGCTTTCTTTCAAGTCTTCCACATCAAAAGATGCCAATTCGACCTTGATCATGCTCAAATCCCAAGTAACCTTGTTCTCAACTTGGAGATCTTTTCCTTGGGCTTCTTGTAAATGGATAAAGTGGGCCAAAGCTGGCAAGTTGCTATAGAACTTCTCAGCCTCAGCAAGATCGGCCACATTGACCTCAAGAAAGTCCACATCAAAGCTGGTCAAACCTTTGAAATCTTCTGGAAGCTCAACAAGAGGCGCTTTCTCCAAAGGTTCTAGGCTTTCAAGATTTTCTTCCGCATGCACGAAAATGGTATCTCCTTGAGGAGACACAACTTCAAAGGCGCGACCATTAGCTCCTTGGTAAAGGGCGCTTGTCTCTGGCTGGCGGGCCAACAAATAATCAATTTCTTGAGCTTGTGCCACTTTCACCACGATGCGACCCAATTTCTTTGGACCTTCGACCTTACGCGAACGCATACTCGGTGACTCTTCTAAGACGATTTTTTCTACTTTTGAGGCATCTCCTAAAGACAGGAGAGCTCCTTCTTCCACTAATACTTTCATTCCCAATGTCTCTTCATAAAAGCGTTGATTGACATTTCGGTTATTCACTTTCAAGACTGGGATCACTCTTACGATCTGATTTGCTGTCATACTTTCCTCCAAGCACTTTTTATTGTAAAAGATTTTCTGGCTTTTTACAAGAAATCTTGTGCAAAAAAGACAGATTTTTCAAAAATAAAAATCTGTCTTTCTTTTTTTAGTATACTGTTCGTGTATGGACCCGCCCGTTTGGAGCTTCAAATTCGTATTCTAAGTAATCCTGATAGGTCCCTGGTGCAATCACTCCACGCACATCTAATACAGCCGTTCCTGCCTGTCCCACAATGGAATCTGCTAACAGGCAGCAATTAGTAGACAGAACAAAGTAAGATTTAAAACGCGAAGAAGTAAATTTATATAGCTCAGCCCCTAAATCATATTTCAATTTGTAAGCGTAGGTCGGCTGACCGTCTTCCAGTAACCTCCTAGGTGGATCCCAAGGTTCTAACAACTGATCAATTTCAGCTAGACGCTTCTCTACTGCCTGATTCTCTTCTTCGGTAAGGGATAGGCTGTAGCCAAACAGCGTCTTTTGACTCTCTTTTTTACATAGTTCGATGTATGGTTCCTTATCCACTTTAAACAGTACGCCATCCCCAATCGTCCCAAATAGACGCTCTGAAAAGGGATCGTAACTTCCGTAAGAAATGACCTTCCCCTGATAACAAATATCTACATGCCCAATCGCTCCAAATAAGTTGCTGTCAGAAGTATGAACCAAAATTTCTAATTCCCTTGCCTCTTCTTCTTTTTTCACCAATCGATAAGGGCCTGTGTGTCCCGCCGAGCTCCCTTTTTGAAGAAACTGGTTAAACCGTTTTAACTCCTTAGCAGGGATAAAGGCTGCAAAGATAACCGGTAGGCTAATACGAAAGCGACGTTTTAACTCTTGGCCTTGTTGGTCTTTGTCAAATAAAATACCATCTCGAATATTAGAAATCCCCAACAAGACCAGATAAGCCCCCAAGAGGATAAATTGGAAGTGCCCATCTGAACCAGGTTCCAAGACAGTTGCTAGACCAAGCCCACCGTTTAAAAGCGCATCCCATAAATAGAGCCAGCCTCCTTTTACCCGATTGGCCTTATAAAGCCAAAATGTGATCCCATAGACAATGGCACTCCCCAACTGATATGCCCCTAAACAAATCACAACTAAGTTTACGGGCAGACTACTCAGTCGATTCAACCAGATCAACGCAAGTGAAAGAAAAATAAACCAAATAGAGTGGCTATAGGAAATAGACTTGCTACGTAACAAAAAGCGAAGAAGAAAGCTTCCTAGTCCATCAACTAAAAAGTAAATGGCTAATAGATCCAAGGAAAATTTGGTGAAACCAACGCCGTTTCGAAAAATGAGAATCCCAAAAATGACGGCAAGAACCCCAAACAATAAGGTCCGTCTTCTTGCAACTTGTTCAAAAGATATTTTTTTCAATATTCCTTCTCCTTATAGACGAAAGGTCTTTAGACAAATACTATTTTATCAAGTATAATATAAGAAGTAAAGAAAAAAGAAACTGATAAAAGGAGCAGTCTATGAAATACAATCAATATAGCTATCTATCTGTTGACCAAAAAGACATTCTTAAGGAACTAAAAGAAATTGGGTTTGACCTTCCCACCCACCTCCCAGAAAAAGAACTGTTTGAATGGTTTGTCCGCAAGGTTTACTTCACCTATAAAGATACAGATTATCCCCTCTCTAACCTAGTGGTGGATTCTAAAACAGACTTTTTAACGTATATCCAATCTGACTGCGAATGGTCTCCGAACATTTTTTACACAGTAGCCCTCCAATTACTCGGTTTCCGCTATTTTATTGATTTTGAAGATACGGATAGCTTCTTGAAAGAAGTCCAATTTCCGATTGAGTATGGAAACTTGGTAGAAAACCTCTATCACCTTCTCAATACTCGAACAGTAAAAGGAAATTTACTCATCGATCAGTTGGTCAGCGATGGCTTGATTCCTGAAGATAACCAGTATCACTATTTTAACGGCAAGAGCCTCGCAACCTTTACGAGCCATGATGCCATCCGCGAGGTCGTCTATGTGGAAAGTCGGGTCGATACCGACAAAGATGGTCTGCCAGACTTGGTCAAGGTCAGCATTATCCGTCCTCGCTATGAAGGCAAGATTCCAGCTGTTATGACCGCAAGTCCTTATCACCAAGGGACCAACGATAAGGCCAGCGACAAGGCCCTCTACAATATGAATGTCGACCTCGAGGTCAAAGAACCTCATACCATTCAAGTAGAAGTACCTCAATTAGAATTGGTGGATCCTGTCGGTTCAGCTGAGCTAGTCGATGAAGCTGAAGAAACTCTCACCCATATCAATTCCAGCTATACCCTCAACGACTACCTCCTTCCACGCGGCTACGCTAATCTCTACGTATCTGGAGTGGGGACAAAAGATTCGCAAGGCTTGATGACCAATGGAAATTACCAACAAATCGAAGCCTACAAGAACGTTATCGACTGGCTCAATGGCCGTTGCCGGGCCTTTACAGATCACACACGCAAACGCCAAGTCAAAGCTGATTGGTCTAATGGAAAGGTCGCAACCACCGGGATCTCTTACCTTGGAACCATGTCTAACGGCCTTGCGACCACAGGTGTGGACGGTCTTGAAGTCATCATTGCAGAGGCTGGGATCTCTTCTTGGTACAACTACTACCGCGAAAACGGCCTCGTGACAAGTCCTGGTGGCTATCCAGGTGAAGATTTCGATTCCCTTGCCGAATTGACCTACTCGCGCAACCTTCTAGGTGGAGACTATTTGCACCATAATGCAGCCCACCAAGCCGATCTAGACATCGTGAAAAAAGAGCTGGACCGCGCTTCTGGAGACTACAATCAATTCTGGCACGACCGCAATTATCTCTTACATGCTGATCAGGTGAAGGCTGAGGTGGTCTTCACTCATGGTTCGCAAGACTGGAACGTGAAACCTCTTCACGTCTTTAATATGTTCCAGGCTCTTCCAACAAGCATCAAGAAACACCTCTTCTATCACAATGGTGCCCATGTCTATCTCAACAACTGGCAATCCATTGACTTCCGCGAAAGCATGAACGCCCTCCTCTCTAAAAAATTGCTGGGCTACGATTCAAGCTATGAATTGCCTACTGTCATCTGGCAGGACAATACAAAAGAACAAAGTTGGACTTCCTTGGATGATTTTGGCAACCAAACAAATCAGCGGACCTTCTCCCTGGGAGACGACGAAAAAGTCATCCAAAACCGCTACGAGACAAAAGATTACGAGCGCTATGGCAAGGCTTATCCGACCTTCTTAACGGACCTCTACCAGGATAAGGCGCAACAGGTGACAATTGATCTTCCAATCGAAGAAGACCTACACCTCAATGGGAAAGCTCGCCTTCACCTACGACTTCATTCCAGCACCAATAAAGGCCTGCTTTCAGCCCAACTCTTAGAGCTTGGAAGCAAGAAATACCTCCAACCCTATCCTGCAGTCTTATCGGTCCGTACGCTGGATAACGGTCGCTACCACATGCTAGACAACTTGACCGAGTTGCCATTCAAGGAGGCGGGCCAACGAGTGATTTCGAAAGGTTATCTCAACCTCCAAAATCGTCATGACCTCTTAGAGGTTGATGCCGTAACACCAGGCGAGTGGATGGAATTTGACTTTGATCTCCAACCAACCATCTACAAGCTCGAAAAAGGTGCAACTCTTCGCTTGGTCCTTTACACGACGGACTTTGAAATCACTGTGCGTGATCAAACCGATTACCAACTCACCATTGACTTAGCACAATCAAGCCTCCATCTTCCTGAAATGACAGAGGCCCACTAATCGTGGTATCAAGGCTTAGCCTTTCTTTGCTTCATTTGACAGCTTAGCCTACTTATGTTACTATCTAATAGAGTATTTCATAGAAAAAGATATTAGAGGAAGTTATGGCGATTGAAAAAACTGTCAGCGAAATTGCTGAAATTTTAGGAGTCAGCCGCCAGGCGGTCAATAACCGTGTCAAGGCGCTGGCTCCAGAAGATACCCAAAAAAACGAAAAAGGGGTTACCGTTGTAACCCGTAGTGGCTTGATCAAGCTCGAAGAAATCTACAAAAAAACTATTTTTGAAGATGAGCCAGTCAGCGATGATGTGAAGCAACGCGAATTGATGGAAATTTTGGTAGATGAAAAAAATGCTGAAATCGTCCGTCTCTACGAGCAACTCAAAGCCAAAGACGAGCAACTCGCTAAGAAAGATGAACAGTTGCGCGTGAAAGACGTTCAAATTGCTGAAAAAGACAAGCAATTAGACCAACAACAACAATTGACTTTACAAGCAATGAACGACCGCGATACCTTGAAACTGGAACTCGAACAAGCCAATGAAAAAGTTCAAGAACAAGAAAGTAAAGGTTTCTGGGCACGCGTTTTCCGTCGATAATCCGGGGCTGGATCCTACCAGTCCCTTTTCTTTTCTACCACAGGAGATTTCCCATGAAAGCATTAGAAGATTATATCGCCTTTGACCTCGAATTTAACCAATACGAAGGCGCCTATCAGATCATCCAAGTGTCTGCCGTACGTTTCACGAACGGTAAAGAAGTCAATCACTACGACTCCTACGTTTACACCGATAAGCCCCTAAAAAGCTTTATTAACGGCCTGACTGGCATTACCCAGGACAAGATCCAAAATGCCCCACAACTCGAACAGGTCCTCAGCGAATTCAAGGCCTTCGTTGGAGACCGGCCCTTGATCGGATACAATGCCAAAAAGAGCGACCTTCCCATCCTACTTGAAAATGGCTTGGATTTAGAAGACCAGTACGCTGTCGATGTCTTTGACCAAGCCTTCGAACGTCGTCCATCTGACCTTCATGGCATTAAAAATCTCCAACTCCACACCGTTGCAGCATTTCTGGGAGTTGCAGGAAATTCACACGATAGCTTAGAAGACGCCCGCATGACAGCTCTTGTTTACGAACAATTCCTCGAATTTGATCAAGGACGTACCCTCCTTGAAGAGCAAGAGAACTTCTCCACCAACCCCTTCGGAGACTTGGACTTATCCGGATTTTTTGATGAATAAAAAAAGCTCAAAACTGAGCAGTACTCCTAGAGTTAGATGTTTTCATATCTTTCTTTGGGGGTTCTTTTTATTTCATTTCTGTAAAGATTGACTAAAGTAAATTTTCATCCAACAGACAAGTAGAGCTTTTTCAAAGGCTTAACTTAAAATATTAGTTATTAAAGATTTAATCATTTCTAATTTTTTAAATATTCATTGACCAGACTTATTCTTAGATGTATAATGAGCATGTAAAATATATCACAAAGAATAATATGTAATAAGATTTAATGATTACATCTGATATTTCTCAATCATAGGGTTCTATTTTCTAGGAGAGATTTATGATTCATATCTTTAAATATCTTGATAAAAAAACAAAATACCTAACCATTATTGGAGCACTGGCAAATGGGGGTCTCGCATTAGGTCAACCTTTGGTTGTTGCCAAAGCACTATCGATAGATCAAAATAACCTTACCTATTCCTCTATTTGGAAATTTGCTCTCTTTGGTTTTTCTGTCTATTTCGCTTTGTATAGTCTAATGTTATTTTGTAATCATGCAAATAATGTCTTTAGACGTGAAATTCACATGAATATCCGAACGGCCCTTTTTCAGAAGTTAATGGAAGACAGGGAATATAGTGAAGATGAAAAGATTACCTTGCTGACACAGGATATGGAATTTCTAGGAGATAACTTTTTTGAACGCTATATGTCTATTTCATGTTGGGGATTTGGAGCACTGATTACGGCGATCTATATCATTGCCCAAAATGTTTTATTGGGTTCTATCTTTGTTTTCTTCACAATCTTACGTCCCATTCCACAATTCTTGATGAATAATAAGCTAAAGAATTCAGGGGATGAAATGTCTCAGGGAAGAACAGCTGTTCATAACCAAATCTCTGATAGTATTCGAGGAGCTCAGACCTTGCGGATGAATCAAGCCTTGCCTGAAAATTCTCAGCGCGTCTGGAATATCAATCTTCGTTATCAACGAGCTATTCAAAGGTTTGCTTTTACCCATAATATTGTTTTCTTTTGTAATGGTTTTATGGTCTTTCTGAGCCAAGTACTCCCCTTGGTATTAGGGTTCTTCCTTGCTATGCAGGGTCATCATGTTTCAGTGGCTAGCCTGGTTGCTATGTATATTGCTGCTGGTCAACTGGTAGGGCCTATCCAAAATATCATGTATGATGTGGTTGAAGTACAAGGAGCCAAAACAACGGCAGAAAAGATTTTCGGAATTTTAAATCGAGCAGATGATAGTGAATCGGACAATCATTCGATCTCCCAAGTAGAAGAGCTAGAAATTTCCCATTTAAGTAAATCTTATAACGGTAGAGAGATTCTTCGCGATCTTAATCTAGCCATTCGACAAGGCGAAAAAGTCCTCATCAAAGGGCCAAGTGGCTGTGGGAAATCAACCCTCTTCCGAATGATCACAGGAGAAGAAAAGCCGGATGCCGGAACGATTACTTGTCGTACAAGAGATGGAGTTAAAACAAGTCACTTTGTTCGTCAGGTAGGCATTATCAGCCAGCATCCTTTCCTCTTTAATGATACTATTCGCTACAATCTCAGTTTGGGACAGGAGTTTTCAGATCAAGAATTAGAGACTGTTTTAAGACAGGTCAAACTCGACCATGAACTAACTGATGGGCTTGATTTTGTAATCACTAATAACGGAGAAAATATTTCAGGCGGACAACGTGTCCGGATTGAACTAGCCCGCTTCCTACTTCGTAAAAAGGATATTTTATTAGCAGATGAGGTAACTGCAGCTCTTGACGCAGAAAATAGTCAGATGGTTCGAGACTTGATTTTCTCACTACCGATGATGGTGTTAGAAATCGCTCACCATATCGATGATGAAAGTCGATACGATCAAGTCATTGAACTAAGAAAAGAATAAAATTGCTGACATAAACCTAAAAATATATCGTTAGTGTTTCAAAGAAAGAAAATACTAAAACTTTCCGCCGTGAGAAAAGTGCCTGAAACAATAACGTTTCAGGCACTCGGAATTATTGAGACCTTAGGCTCAATAATTAGTCTTGGAACTTCGAAGAAGTTCGCTGACGTCCGTACTCACCCAAGGAAAGTTTTTAATATGACTTTGTCTTCAATCTGAAAAAGGCTCAAAACTGAGCCTCTTTTGAGTTAATGAAAACTTCCTTAGCTTAAAATGGTAATTTCCCTGCGAAAGCACCGAGTTTTTTCTTGGTTGCAGCATCAATTTCTTCAATGGCAGCATTGATGGCTTGAACCGTCATATCAGAAAGAGTTTCTGTATCTTCAGGATCGACCACTGCAACATTGAAATCAATGGAGACGACCTTCTTATCACCTGTAAGAGTCGCGACAACCAAATCTTGAGCAGATTTTCCGACAAATTGAGTTGCAGCTAGCTCCGCTTGGCTTTGCTCCATTTGCTTTTGCAATTTTTGAGCTTGCTTCATCATATTTTGCATATTCATCATAGCAATAACATTCCTTCCAAATTGTGAAATTTACAGTTCATTATACCATTTTTTAGACGCTTGGAAAAGCCTAGGTGAGGGAACTCTGACATCATGCCTGCTGTTTCAGGCAATTTCATGAAGAGAGAAAAGAGTTTTGAAATCTGTGGGCCTCATCTTCCCTTAAAAGCCAGAATGTTCTTTCAAATACTCCTCTTCTTCCTTGGTCGAAGGCCGTCCTAAGATGGCATTCCGATGTGGATAACGCCCAAATTGTTGAAGAATGTCCATGTGCATCTTCTCATACTTCAAACGCTTTTCTAAGCCCGGTTGATCAAATAGGCGCAGAGCTTCTTCATGAATGGTTAAAGATTCCGAATGCATAAAAGGCATGTAGAAAAATCCTCTTTGTACAACTGGTAGATCCAAGGCTTGCTCTAAGCCTTCTTGGGCCAAGACCAAGGCAAGCGAATCGGTCATAAAGGCTTGGGCCGTCCCTCGAAAAATATTCCGAGGGATTTGGTCCAAAAGCAAAATCTCTGCCAAGCGCCCTTGGGCGGAAGCGCGCCAGCTGAACAATTCTCCACGACTGGCCTTCCAATAAAGTTCTTCAAAGCGCACGCGCATTTCTTGATCCAGTGCGTCTGATTTTTTGAACCAATCCTCTGGCTTCAACTCTTCAAACCAGAACCTTATCACTTCCTTCATTGCTTAACCTGCCATAATTTTTTCTTTTGTTTTTTCATCCAATGAATCATTCATCCGGCCGTATTTATATCCAGCCAAATCCAAGGCTACATAGGTAAATCCGATTTTTTTCATGTAGTCATTGATCTTGTCATGCAGTTGGATGGCTTCAAGCAGATGGTCTTCTTCCACTTCGATGCGCGCCAAGTCTCCATGCACACGCACACGGGCTTGCTCAAAGCCAAGTCCTACAAGGAACTCTTCCCCTTCAAAAACCCGTTGCACATTTTCTGAAGTGATTTTCACCCCGTATGGGAAGCGTGAGGCAACGCTACAAGATGGCACCTTATTCCAATTGGAGACCCCTCTTTCCTTGGCCAATTGACGAATTTCTGTCTTATAGAGGCCCGCTTCTTGCAAGACACTGCGGACACCCGCTTCGTCCCGAGCCTTGATACCAGGGCGGAAATCGTCGATATCATCCATAATCATACCGTCCACCAATTGCTTAAAGCCCAGTTCTGTAACTGACTCCTTAATAGTTTGGTACATCAATTGTTTGGTGTAATACCAAATATTGGGCGTATTGGCAGCAATCCGTGGATCACTCAATTCTCTCATTTCCAGTCCAAGCACAGGTGCTCCTAGCTGATCGGCCAAGTCGAGCGCTAGATCGAATTCTTCATTTGAAAACATCTCAGAGTTCACGACGGCCGCAATAACATTGTCAGGTCCCAAGGTATCCAAGGCCACCTTCAAGAGATAAGAGCTGTCAATCCCACCTGAATAGGTAACGGCTACCTTTCCGATTTTTCGTAAAATATCTTGTAATTTTTCTTCTTTTTCTTTTCTGATTTGTGCTTCTGTTGCCATGTTAGAATGTTTCCCTTCCAATAAATTCTTCGATTCGTTCGATGTCCAAAATAACGATCTTTTGCTGTCGAATGTCTAAAACACCCTCCCGTTTTAATTCGTTCAGGATGCGGTTGACACTGTTTCGGGTTGAGATCCCACAAAAACCAGCAATATCTTCATTGGTAATATTAAAATCAATCAAGATACCATCGTCCTGCTCTACCCCAAATAAGCTGCACAGCTTTTGTAGGTGAAAACAAACTGCGCCTTTTTTCCCATTCATCATCATGTACTGCTGGGATTCCATACTCTCAGACAGTTTATTGCGATAATAATCCCGTACGTAATCTTGCAGTTCCTTTTTCTCTTTGACAAAGGTCCAGAACTTGACCCGAGGAATCCGGTAAAAACTAGCCTCAGCTGTCTCGACGCGCACGTTAAAAGGCGAGTCCGTATAATTGGATACCTCATCCCGTAACAAGGAGACAATATCGGTCGCTTTTAAATAGGAAAAGTTAAATTCTCGACCATCACGCATGATGACACTGGTCTTGACAACCCCTTCTTTTAAAATATAGATATAGTCCTCTTTAATCCCGCGATAAGAGAGGTAGCTGTGGTATTTTTTCTTGATAATTGGCGTTCGCCTCTCTTCCAAGAATTTCACTAAAAATGCTGAATCCACGCGCGTTTTTCCTCCTGTTTTGGCTCTTCATAGAAGTCACACTAATGATACACCTGTTCTTAAACAACATAGTTAACATTTGTTGACATCAATTGGTGCACACCTCTTTTTAAAAAGAATTATACTATAAGTATCAGTATTAATAAAGGAGATCGCAAATAATGGTAGAAATTAAATTACCGTACGACAAAAAATCGATTGTTGCAAAGATTCCAGACGAAAACTTTGCAGGATTGTTAGAGTCTAAGGCGGAAAACTTCCATAACCCACTGTCTGAAGAAGAAACTGTTGAACGTTCAATGGACAACCCTATCGGCAGCCCAACTTTGGAAGAACTTGCTAAAGGCAAAAAAGACATCGTGTTGATCAGTTCTGACCACACTCGTCCCGTTCCTTCTCACATCATCACTCCAATCATTTTGCGTCGTATTCGCTCAGTTAACCCTGATGCACGCGTGCGTATCTTGGTTGCTACTGGTTTCCACCGTCCTTCAACTCGTGAAGAATTGATCAATAAATACGGCCAAGAAATCGTTGACAATGAAGAAATCGTTATGCACATTTCAACAAACGACGATGACATGGTGAAAATCGGTCAACTTCCTTCAGGTGGTGATTGTATCATCAACAAGATCGCTGCTGAAGCTGACTTGTTGCTAGCAGAAGGATTCATCGAATCTCACTTCTTTGCTGGATTCTCAGGTGGACGTAAATCAGTCCTTCCAGGTATCGCTTCATACAAAACTATCATGGCGAACCACTCAGGTGACTTCATCAATTCTGATAAGGCACGTACTGGTAACCTTGACCACAACCCAATCCACGAAGATATGCTTTACGCTGCTCGTACTGCAAACTTGGCCTTCATCGTCAATGTTGTATTGGACGGCGAAAAACACATCATCGGATCTTTCGCTGGGGACATGGTTGAAGCCCACAAAGTTGGTTGTGACTTCGTTGCAGACTTGGCACGTGTGTCTAAGATCGAAAGCGACATCACAATTTCTACAAACGGTGGTTTCCCACTTGACCAAAACATCTACCAAGCTGTTAAAGGGATGACTGCAGCCGAAGCTTCTAACAAAGAAGGCGGAACAATCATCATGGTTGCTGGATGTGCAGACGGTCACGGTGGAGAAGGTTTCTATCGCAACCTTGCTGACGTAGAAGATCCAAAAGAATTCTTGGACCAAGCTATCAATACACCTCGTTTAGAGACTGTCCCAGACCAATGGACTTCTCAAATCTTGGCACGTATTTTGGTACACCACCATGTTATCTTTGTATCTGACCTTGTAGATCCTGCTTTGATTACAGGTATGCACATGGAACTTGCAACTTCATTTGACGAAGCACTTGAAAAAGCCTTTGCACGTGAAGGAAAAGATGCTAAAGTAACAGTTATCCGCGACGGACTTTCTGTCGTTGTTGAATAGAATCAAACATGGATTTTCAACCCAATCTAGAACAGACACTCCGTTCTTTGCAAGCAGGTCATCTCTCCGTTGAGGATGCGCTTGAGCAAATCAATGGAGTTAAAGAACTAGGGTATGCAGCAATTGATACTGACCGGCAACGTCGCAACGGCTTCCCTGAGGTCGTATACGGCGAAGGAAAGACAGTTGAGCAAATTGAAGGGATCCTGCAATTTCTTTCAGAAAAAGAATTGCCGATCCTCACAACAAGAGTCTCTCTCCAAAAGGGAGAGGCTCTTTCTCAGCGCTTTCCGACTGGCCACTATTATCCAGAAGCCCGCTGCTTCGTTCTCAACTCTAAAAAGGAAGAAGCCGATCCTGAACACTACATTGCGGTCGTCACAGCAGGGACAAGTGATGTTCCTGTTGCAGAAGAAGCTGCAGTCACTGCAGAAACCTTTGGCCATTCGGTTCGCCGAATCTATGATGTGGGAGTCGCCGGTATCCATCGCCTCTTCAATCGCTTAGAAGAGATCCAAAAAGCCAGTGTGATCATCGTGATTGCCGGTATGGAAGGAGCTCTTGTCAGTGTCGTAGGAGGCCTTGTGGATGTTCCCGTTATTGCCGTTCCGACTAGCATTGGATACGGAAGCAACCTTCAAGGGCTAACAACCTTGATGAGTATGTTGACCTCTTGCGCTTCTGGCGTAACGGTCGTCAACATTGATAACGGATTTGGTGCAGCTTATTCAGCATGTATGATCAATCGACTCAACCACAATCGAAAGGAAAACTGATGACCAGTCTATTTTTAGAACCTTTTTCTGGAATAAGTGGCGATATGCTCAATGGTCTTCTTGTGGACCTTGGGGCAGATGTCGAACTTCTTCACACAGAACTCGAGAAACTGGGAGTGGATGGTTTCCACCTCCACGTTCATCGCCTCGCAAAAAGCGCAATTTGGGGAACTGATTTCGATGTTCACCTTCACCACGGGGAGAAAGATACGGGGATTGAAGGTGATTTTGATCACGATCATGAACATCATCACGATCATGAACATCATCACGATCACGAACATCATCACGATCACGAACATCATCACGATCACGAACATCATCACGATCACGAACATCATCACGATCACGAACATCATCACGATCATGAACACCATCATGGCCATTCCCACGCGGATGCTCGCAGTTATGCGGATATCCACGATTTGATTGCCGCTTCACAGTTGAGTCCTTTTGTGAAAGAAAAAAGTCTTGAAGTCTTTCTTGATATCGCAAAGGCCGAAGCAGCTGTGCATAACATGCCTGTCGAACAGATTCATTTCCATGAAATTGGTGCAATTGACTCCATCGTCGACATCGTTAGCTTTTTCATCCTAGTGGAATCGCTCGGTATCGATACAGTTTACTCCACTCCTCTCACTGAGGGAAGTGGGACCATTTCAGTTGCCCATGGAGAAATGCCTGTTCCGGTTCCCGCTGTGATGCAATTGAGAAAAGGAACGACTATTCCGATTACTCAAGACTTCACAGTCAAAACGGAGTTGATTACTCCAACAGGGTTAGCCCTCCTTAAAGCATTGTCCCCAATCTTTGAACCAATCCCCTCTCACCTTTCCATCGAAAGTGTTGGCTATGGATTTGGTAAAAGAGAGACTGGAAAATTCAATGCTTTACGCGGTTCGCTATTGAAGGAAGACTCCTCACATAGCACGACCACCGTCCACCACACCGATGATCGCATCGTTGAAATAACCACAACGATTGATGATCAAACACCAGAACAACTGGCTTATATTCTAAATCGGTTCTTGGATGCTGGCGCTTTGGATGTCTACTATCGTAGCATCGTTATGAAAAAGAATCGCCCTGGCTTTGAGTTGATTCTCTTGATTCAAGGAAGTCAGTTGGAAGATTTTTCAACCCTCTTGTTCAAAGAAACCAGTACCATTGGTTTTCGATACCAACAAGTTGACCGCAAGGTCATGCAACGTCGATTTGAACAAATCGATACGGAATTTGGAACCGTTACGGTTAAAATCAATCAATACGGATCCATCACTAAGAAGACTCTTGAATACGAAGACTGTCAGCGTATTGCTAAGGAGATGCAGTTACCGATTCAAGAAGTTTATCACCAATTACAAAAATATATTTATTAATTTAGGAGACATTTATTAACATGACACATCAATTACTTGCAGAAGTTATGAGTACAGCTTTGATGATTATCTTCGGGGTTGGCGTACACTGTGACGACGTTTTGAAGAAAACAAAATATGCTGGAACTGGACACTTATTCGCGATTACTACATGGGCATTCGGTATCACTGTCTGCTTGTTCATCTTTGGCGGCGTTTCAATGAACCCTGCAATGGCTTTGTTGAAAGTCCTTCTTGGTAAATTGACAATCGCTCAATTCTTCCCAATCGCAATCGCTGAATTCATCGGTGCCTTCCTTGGAGCTGTCATTGCTTACTTTATGTATGCTGACCACTTCAAGATTTCTGAAGGTCAAATTGATGGTGTTGCTATCCGTAACATCTTCTCAACTAACCCTAACTGCCGTAACCTTCCACGTAACTACTTCGTCGAAGCGTTCGCAACTTTCATCTTCTTGACTTCTATCATGGCTGCTGAACATGCCAACGAAGCAATGCTTCCATTCCATGTTGGTTTGATTGTTTGGGCTATCGGTATGGGTCTTGGTGGTACCACAGGTTTCGCCATGAACCAAGCGCGTGACCTTGGACCTCGTTTTGCTTACCAAATCTTACCAATCAAAAATAAAGTAAACAACGACTGGCAATATGGTCTTATTGTACCAGGTACTGCTCCATTTGTTGGTGCTGTCCTTGCCTTCTTCTTCATCCGTCACTTCCTTGGAATCATGTAATGAGTTGATCGAAGAATCATTTAAAAGCGAGTATCAAAAGATGCTTGCTTTTTTGATTCCTTCATTTTCCTAAGCCAACCATAAAATGATATAATGGACAAAGCAAATCACGAAAGAAACAAGAGAAGGAAGATCGATATGACTCACTATCAAACTATTGTTATTGGAGGCGGACCCGCTGGGATGATGGCGACCATTGCTAGTGCCTCTTATGGCCAATCCACCCTGCTCATCGAAAAGAATAAAAAACTGGGCAAGAAACTCGCAGGTACCGGAGGGGGTCGCTGTAATGTCACAAACAACGGGACCTTAGACGATTTGATGGCCGGTATCCCTGGAAATGGCCGTTTCCTTTACAGTGTGTTTTCCCAATTTGATAATCATGATATCATCCAATTTTTCACCGATAATGGCGTCAAGCTAAAAGTCGAAGACCATGGTCGGGTCTTTCCTGTTAGTGATCAATCCCGCACCATTATTCAAGCCTTAGAAAATAAGATCCTTGAGCTTGGTGCTAGTATTGCCACCAACTGTGAAGTGGTCTCTGTCACCAAGCCAGAAGACGTCTTCATCGTCAAATCAGCTGAAAACACTTGGACAGCCGATAAGCTGATCGTCACAACTGGAGGCAAATCCTACCCTTCTACCGGCTCTACTGGCTACGGACACGAAATTGCCCGCCACTTCAAACATAGCATAACGGATCTCGAAGCTGCAGAAAGTCCTCTTTTAACAGATTTTCCACACAAGGCCCTCCAAGGCATTTCTCTGACAGATGTGACCCTCAGCTACGGCAAACACATCATCACACACGACCTTCTCTTTACACATTTCGGTCTTTCTGGCCCTGCAGCCCTTCGGATGTCCAGCTTTGTTAAAGGCGGGGAAATATTATCTCTGGACCTCCTTCCGACTACTTCTTCTCAAGACTTAAAAGACTTTCTAGAAGAGCATCGAGAAAAGGCGATTAAAAATAGCCTCAAAGCCCTTCTTCCTGAACGATTAGCCGATTTCTTGGCGCAAGGATTCCCTGAAAAAGCCAAGCAACTCACTCCTCCTCAGATAGAAGAGCTCATTAAAAAAATCAAAGAGATGCCTATTCCTGTCACTGGGAAGATGTCTCTAGCTAAGTCCTTTGTAACCAAGGGCGGCGTCAGCCTCAAAGAAATCAATCCCAAAACCCTAGAAAGTAAGCTAGTTCCTGGGCTCCACTTTGCAGGAGAAGTCCTCGATATCAATGCCCATACAGGCGGTTTTAATATCACATCCGCCCTCTGTACCGGTTGGGTAGCAGGAAGCCCTCATTACTAAAAAAACGAACTCGATTTTCCATCGAGTTCGTCTTTTTATTGTTCTTTGGTTAATGAAAAACGGAAATCATTGTATTTGGTGTAGTCAAATTCTGTATTGATAGGCGCTGTGAAAACAATCGGGGTATAATGGCCTTCTTCTAAGACAAAACCTGGCTCCAGTCGGAAGTTGGCTACACCTAACCCTGTGATCCCTGGAAGCAAGGCATCAGCTCCATCCAATCCTTCTGACTCCCAATAGTAGATATTGCCTGTTGCTTTTACTGCTCTTGCTGTATAGGTCGCTGTCCGAGTCGGTTCGCTATCATTTTTGAAGCTAACCACTGTTGTCACATCTCCATTGGCATCCACTGTCATTTTAATCGCATCCGCTTGTGGACTAGATCCTACCCAAGTTCCCACCAATTCTGCAGGGACAGGAGCTTGCATCGTAGTAGACGCATTCTCTGTCTTACCAGAGTCTTTTGAAGCTGTCGCGCTACTTGCTTGAGTCGAAGAGCTAGCTGTATCGTTTGCCTGAGAGGAAGATGCCGCACTCTTTTTGCTATTACTTTTGGCTTTTTTCTCTACCTTGCTGGTAGATGCTTTTTCGGATGAGGAAGCTGTTTTTTTATCCCTTGCACCACAACCACCGAGAGCTAGACCAAGTGAAGCAGCCACCAGAACAGCGGCACTCCAACGGAAGATTGATTTTTTCATAAGATCACCTCTTTATCTTTCTGACTTCCATTATACTCCGATTATTACAAAAATCAAGTTTATTTGTAACAATTGTAATTTTTTTGTAACATATTTTTCCATTTAAAATGCCAATCGTAATAGGGCGATCAAGACAATCCCAAACAAAACGGTTCCCATAAGGTTTTTGTAACGAAAGGCTACAAAGAGACTGGGAATGGTCACTACTAGGTCCAACCAGTGGAGCTGCGGGAGACTTCCAATTTTTCCATCTACTAAGCTTGACAAAACCAAGGCAAAGATAATGGAAATGGGCAAGTATTTGAGAAAGCGGGTTACAGGAGCCGGCAGTCCCTTGTATTTGACCAAGAGGAAGGGCAAGATCCGAGGAATCCAGGTAACGAGGGCTGAGGCCAGAATGGCCATGAAGATATAACTATTCACGCGCATCACAGACCACCCCCACAAAACAGCCGATCAAGGTCGCAGCTAGCACAGCTAGCGGTTGCGAAACAAAAAAGAGTAAGAGAAAGAAACTCACTGCTACTGCTAACAGCACCATGAGCATGGTCTTGGTCTTTTCTGTCAGTTGCATTCCTTGAAACTGGGCTGCAAAAATCCCAATAAACATAGCCACCAAAGCAAAATCAAGCCCAAAAGCCTTTGGATCAGGTAGGAGAGATCCCAGAGCTGTTCCGATAACCGTCGCACTGATCCAGGCCACATAGCCTACTAGATTATTCCCATGCATCCAAGGGACTGTAATGGTATCCGTCTTTAACTTCTCGCTCAAGTAGACCCCATAACTCTCATCAGTCAGGAGGCTTCCAATCCCGATGGTATGAGCGAGACTAGCATCCTTAAAGTCAGACGACGTATGCAGACTCATCAACATATTACGGAGATTGATCAAACACACCGTCAAGGCCATATTCAATATAGAAGAATGAGCCGCAATCAGAGAGATCATCGCAAACTGGGCCGCCCCAGCATAGACCAAGATACTCATCAAGGCCATCTCCAAAGGAGAAAGATAGGGAGACGCCACCACACCGCAAGCCAGGCCAATACTGATATAGCCCAAAGCCGTCGGTAGCGCGTCCCTCACCCCCTGCCAAAAATCTTTTTCCACTCTCTCACTCCTTTCTGAATCATTGACCTCTATTATAACACAAGAAAAAAGGTTGAAAAAGGACCAATGAGAGACTCAATCCATTTCTACTGCCCTTATATTTTAAAATCTTAATTAGCCTTCCAATCGTATATTATAGATAAAATTGTAAGGGTTACAAAAACGATCATAAAAATGATGTAGAGAATAAGAAAGAAAAGAGCCAACCTTTTATACAGTTTATCTTTATTACAAAAACGTTCAACATAAGACTCTTTTGGATTTTGAGGATTATACCAGACGGTCATAGTAGATCCTTTGGGAAAGGCTTCTTCTAAAACGTTTGTATAGGAGACCATTGAGTTTCTAGAAATCACTAAATTTTCACTTAAAAGATCCGGTGTATCAGCTACAGCCTTCCGACTCATCCAAGGGGCCGATTTCACCACGGTCCAACGATATTCCAGTTGTCTCTTATATGCCATTCCATCAACAATGTATTCGACAATTGGTGGATTTACCTGTTGTGCATATGCATACCCAACAACAATACCATCAAGCCGTTCTGTTGCTAGATTTTTCCTTCTTGCAAAACTCTTAGAAATGCAGGAGTAGATGAAAAAAACAGTTAGGAAAAAGATAGACCCGCCCCCTATTGCAAAAAGAAATATAATATATACTGGCATTTTTCTACCTCCTATTTTTAAGAATATTAAAAGCTATCAAATCTTTCTTACTCACCATTTTCCACTTCTTGAGATATGATCTCTATCATATCAGGCCATTTAGATAATTGGTAATCAAATTTAAACATAAAAATCACTGAAAAACTAATGAGCAAAAAGAGTGCTGCAATGGTTTCATTTCCGATGACAAACAAAAGAATAGCGGCTACAGTTAGGAACCTAAAAAGATTGACAAGAAATGTAAAGTACACCTTCCGTCTCTTTAATGCCTTGATTAACTTCTTGCACTGATCCTCATCCAACTTAGATGTCTGTAATTTCAGGCTTGCATGGTAATATCGAATGATCCACGCAGCTAGGAAGTAGGAGATAACACCTAAAATTGGAATCGTTCCAAGTCGTACCAACTGATTGTCAAATATTCCAGCCTCCACTAATCCATCCGAAATTTTGTTAATAATAAATAATGTAATAGGGAGCAGTACATAAGACCAGTAGTTAGGAGAAGATGTCTCTTCTAGTATGATTTTTTCCTCCCAATCAAAATGGTAATTCTTGTTCTCCCATATTCCTAAATTAATCATTGTTTGCATAACAACCTCTTTTTCACTCTCCTTGTATGTTTTCTAAAAATTCTCTCAGTATCAATATGAAAAAGATTTACCGTTATAATACTGTTGAATCTCGTCGAACTGAGAGATTTTCGTATCCTTATTTTCTATACTCAGTTCTTTAGGCAGATAGGCATAATCGTACACAGAGGAACCTAATGTAAGAAATTCTGTTTCTAGATCAATCAGTTCTTTCCCATTCGTAATGGCACCATTCTCAGAATTGATCACTTTATAAGCAAAACCTTCTGGTTTTGAAAAGAGTTTAAATGCAGTCGGATAGGATGCTTTTAAATTGATATTACCTTTGTAAGATTCATCCTTCCAAAAACCATTATAAAAGGGATGAACTCCAGCAGTGTAGCCTTTACGGGTAGAAATTGAGAGATACACTCTATTTTTCTCATTCACGTCTTCTTCCGTTATTTCTTTATCAATTTTAAGGGTTTTAAGATTAAGCAAAAAATAACGTGGCTGAGTTTGCTTCCTAATTTCAATGATAGCGTAGTCCTTCCCATTCATTTTTCGAAGAGTCGGGAAAGGACTATAGAGCTCAAAATCATCATTTTTTACATACTCCACCATCATCTTCCAAAGATCGACTTCCTTTCGTTTCGCCTTACTCCCTGTTAAATCATAGATTTCTAAATGGGCGTATTCATCTGACTTCATTTTTTTCGATGGAATAATATCTCTTACTCTGTTTCTTTTCCTAACCAAATAATTAGAGTTCACCTCAACCCAATCTGATGAATCGGGAGACTGTAAAGATTTCTTCCGTTCTTTTTCATCAAACTTCCATTCGACCAGAAGCCCATTTTTATTATGGATAAATTGAAAGTCTTTAATGTCGGATTTCGCATTATAGACCGAAAATTCGTAGGACTCTTTACTCTTATCACTTTTTTCAATTTTCTTTTGTGATTCGCATCCTGCAACCAGTAGCAAACAGACAACAATGACAAGAATCGTACCAATTCTATATTTAGAGCTCTTCTCTTTCTTCATATCTATTCTCTCCCTCACCATTCTTTTTTTCCTTCTATCATACCGAATTTTCTTTCACCTCGCAAATCCGCTACTAGTTGGTGAGATCCCAGCAAAAAAGCCATTGGAATCGCACATCCAATTGGCTCCTTTTTCTTATTCAATTCCTTCAAAGGCTAGGCTTGGTTTGGCATTGAGGTCCCAGCCTGCGAAGTTTTCTTTGTTCCACTCACTGACACTGGCATAGGCGATCATCCCTGCATTATCCCCGCAGAGGCGCAGAGGCGGAATGATGACCTTAACATCTGTGATCTCAGAAGCCAAGCGTTCGCGAAGACCTTGGTTAGCTGCGACCCCACCAGCAACGACCAGGGTTTTGACCGGATATTTTTCTAAGGCCTTCTTGGTCTTGGCCATGAGAATGTCTAGTACGGCTGCCTGAAAACTTGCAGACAAGTCTGCATTGGAGAGACTTTCTCCTTTTTGCTCGGCATTATGGTGCAGATTGATAAAGGCAGATTTGAGTCCTGAAAAGGAGAATTCCAGATTGTCTTCCTTGATCATGGCCCGAGGGAAATCATAGATATCAGCCCCTTGGTGGGCCAGCTGATCAATCTCACGTCCTGCTGGATAGGTCAAGCCCATCACGCGCCCAACCTTGTCATAAGCCTCTCCGACAGCATCATCACGGGTCTCTCCGACGATCTTATAATCACCCGCTTCACTGACGTAGACTAGTTCTGTATGTCCTCCACTCACCAGCAAGGCCAAAAGCGGAAACTCTAAGGGCTCGACGCTTTGAGCGGCCATCAAATGCCCTGCCATATGATTGACAGGAATCAAAGGAAGTCCATGCGCCCAGGCAAAGGCCTTGGCTGCAGCTAGGCCGACTAAAAGAGCTCCAACTAGGCCTGGACCGTAGGTGACAGCCACAGCTGTGACATCTGCTTCTGTGATACCGGCTTCTTCCAGGGCTTCTTCAATACAAGCGGTGATGACTTCCACATGGTGACGAGAGGCTACCTCAGGCACCACCCCACCAAAACGCTTGTGACTTTCGATTTGACTGGCAATGACATTGGACAAGAGTTGGTCGTCATTTTTCAAGACAGCCACACTGGTCTCATCACAAGATGTCTCAAAAGCCAAAATATATCTATCTTTCATTTGGGTTCCTCTTCATGATCACAGCATCCTCTATGGGATCGTGATAGTAGTTTTTCCTCCGTGCAATTTCTTCAAAATGCATTTTTTTGTATAGGCCTTGGGCCGGTTGATTGGACACGCGCACTTCTAAGAAAATTTCTTTATGGTCCGGCAACTGCGCGAGTAACTGCTGAGCTAGGCCTTGGCCTTGAAAGGCGCGCTTGACCGCAATCTGTAGGACCTCTGCTTCATAGAGAGTCTCTTGAATGGCGACAAATCCAAGGACTTGTCCTTCATCCACAGCTAGGAAATAGGAGGTCGATTCCTGCTCTAAATCGGCTTCAATCTGCTCCAACTTCCAGGGACTCGCTTCATAGACATCTTCCATGACAGCGAGAATGGCAGCCGCATCCTGGCTGCTCCCTTTCTTGATTGTTCCTTTCATCATAGACGCTTGATGTAAGAGGTCGTTGTTTCCGTGTGGTCTTTGAGCCAATTTTCCTCTGCTTCGACCCGTTTGAGATAATGAGGGACAAAATCATGGAGGCTAGCAGTCGCTTGTTTGAGACCGAGACGTCCGATTTTCACTGCATCTGGCAAGGTTTCATAGTAAGTAGCCCTTGGCAGGCTAGAGGCGATCTGCTCCTTAAAGGCCGTGACTTCTCCGACAAAGGTGACCTGCTCACTCGTCGCTGCATGCTCTAGGACTTCCTCAAATGGAAAATACCCTTCTGGTGCGACCAGCTGATCATCTTGGTAAAAACCTGCATAAACGTTGTTCCGACGGGCATCCATGACAGGCACTACCAAACCTTCTAGATCATCTGGCACTAGGGCTAAGAGGCTCGAAACCCCGACCAATTCAATTCCTAAGGTATGAGCCAAGGTCTTTGCGGTTGCGACCGCAATGCGCAGTCCAGTGTAACTCCCAGGACCTTCTGCCACCACGATCCGGTCCAAGTCCTTGGGTGTCAAGTCGATTTGTTGCATCAAAAAATCGATGACCGGCATCAAGGTAATACTATGATTTTTTTTAATGGTTAATGTTGTTTCTGCAAGTAGAGTCTCATCTTCTAAAATCGCTACAGAAAGAGCCTTACTCGAGGTATCAAATGCTAATAATTTCATTTCCTACTCCTCTTGAACTGGATTATATTATACTACAAATTCCCTTCAAATCCCAGCGAAACTCTCCTCTAGAACGCAGGATTTTCCTATCCAAAACCGCTCAAAAGCTTCTCTATTATAGGTCTTTGCCTCTCTGACTTTTCCAGTCTATCTTTTACTTACAGGCGAATTTATGATATAATGATAATTAATTGTATCGAATCAGGTCCACTAGTTGCGAGTAGGAAACTCTAGTGATTGCACTCCTCCGTAGCTAACAAATAGACCGAAATAATGAAAGGAAAATTACTTCATGATTTACAAAGTTTTTTATCAGGAAACAAAAGACCGCAACCCTCGTCGTGAAACAACGCATGCACTTTATCTCGATATTGATGCACCGAATGAACGCGAAGGACGCATCCAAGCTCGTCAATTGGTTGAAGCAAACACAGATTTCAACATTGAATTTATCACACCACTTTCTGAGCAACACCTTGCTTACGAGAAAGAGTCAGGTGCTTTTGAACTAACGGAGTACTAATCCATGGCTTATACCTTAAAACCTGAAGAAGTTGGTGTATTTGCCATTGGTGGACTTGGAGAAATCGGAAAAAATACCTACGGGATCGAATACCAAGATGAAATCATCATTGTCGATGCCGGGATCAAATTTCCAGAAGATGACCTCCTTGGGATCGACTATGTAATCCCGGATTACTCTTATATCGTTGACAATATCGATCGCGTCAAAGCGGTCCTCATTACCCACGGACACGAAGACCACATCGGTGGGATTCCTTTCCTTTTGAAACAAGCCAATGTCCCTATCTATGCTGGACCTTTGGCGCTTGCCTTGATCCGTGGAAAATTAGAAGAGCACGGCCTTCTTCGTGATGCCAAACTCTACGAAATCAACCAAAACACTGAGCTTCAATTTAAAAATCTTAAAGCAACCTTCTTCCGTACGACTCACTCAATTCCAGAACCTTTAGGGATTGTGATTCACACTCCTCAAGGAAAGATTGTTTGTACCGGAGACTTCAAATTTGACTTCACACCTGTTGGGGAACCGGCTGACCTCCATCGTATGGCGGCCCTTGGGGAAGAAGGCGTTCTCTGCCTGCTCTCGGACTCAACCAACGCGGAAGTCCCAACCTTTACCAACTCTGAAAAAGTAGTTGGCCAATCCATCATGAAGATCATCGAAGGGATCCACGGGCGCATCATCTTTGCTTCCTTTGCTTCGAATATCTTCCGTCTCCAACAAGCAGCTGAGGCAGCTGTCAAGACAGGTCGCAAGATCGTCGTCTTTGGACGCTCGATGGAAAAAGCCATCGTCAACGGAATCGAGCTTGGCTACATCAAGGTCCCTGCTGGAACCATTATCGAGCCAAATGAGATCAAAGACTATGCAGCCAATGAAATTCTGATCATGTGTACAGGAAGCCAAGGAGAGCCAATGGCAGCCCTCTCTCGGATTGCCAACGGAACACACCGCCAAGTGCAACTCCAACCAGGAGATACCGTGATCTTCTCTTCTAGTCCAATTCCTGGAAATACAACCAGTGTGAATAAATTGATCAATACGATTTCCGAAGCGGGTGTCGATGTCATTCACGGGAAGATCAACAACATCCATACCTCTGGACACGGGGGGCAACAAGAACAAAAACTCATGCTCCGCTTGATCAAACCAAAATACTTCATGCCTGTCCATGGTGAATACCGGATGCAGAAGATCCACGCAGGACTTGCGCGTGATTGCGGAGTGGAAAAAGACAATATCTTCATCATGAGTAATGGTGATGTCCTCGCTCTTACAGCCAACTCTGCTCGGATCGCAGGAAGCTTCAATGCCCAAGACATCTATGTCGATGGAAATCGTATCGGTGAAATCGGGGCTGCTGTCCTTCGTGACCGGAGAGACCTTTCTGAAGACGGTGTTGTGCTTGCTGTTGCGACTGTTGACTTCAAATCGAAGATGATCCTGGCTGGACCAGACATCTTGAGCCGTGGTTTTATCTACATGCGTGAATCAGGAGATCTGATTCGTGAAAGCCAACGCATCCTCTTCAATGCAATTCGCATCGCCTTGAAGAACAAAGATGCCAATATCCAAACCGTCAATGGTGCGATTGTTAATGCCCTTCGCCCATTCTTATACGAGAGCACGGAACGTGAACCTATCATTATCCCAATGATTCTCACACCAGATGACGAAAATTAAAAAAACAACCAGTTGAGACCACTGTTTCGACTGGTTTTATAGTGACCTTTTGAGGATCAAAAAGAGAGTGGGACAGAAATCGGTAATTCGTTAGAATTCGATTTCGTCGTCCCACCTCCGCACAGTTGAGTAGGGCTGTAAAAGCTGATGAAATCAGCGTAGTAGAGCCCACTCAACCACTGCGTCTTGCTCGACAACCCAAAAATAATTGAGAGGCTAGGACTTTTGTCCTAGCCTCTTTACTCTTGTTTCTTAATAAAGATCTAAATAGTTGTCTACTTCCCATTGGGATACGAAGGTCGCATAGCTTGCCCATTCGATTCGTTTGGCTTCAAGGAAGCTGGTGTAAATGTGTTCACCCAAGGCAGCTTTCACCACTTCGTCTTCTGTCAAGGCTTTCAAAGCATTGTGAAGGGTAGAAGGTAGATCTGTGATTCCAGCTGCTCTACGTTCTTCCGGTGTCATCACATAGATATTTTCTTCGATCGGAGCAGGTGCTTCGATTTTATTTTCAATTCCGTGAAGGCCGACTTCAAGCAAGACTGCCAAGGCTATATAAGGATTGGCCATTGGATCTACGGAACGCAATTCCAAACGAGTTCCCATACCACGTGATGCTGGCACACGTACCAATGGGGAACGGTTGCGTCCTGCCCAAGCGATATAAACAGGTGCTTCATATCCAGGAACCAAACGTTTATAAGAGTTGACGGTTGGGTTGGTCACGGCTGTAAAGTTGTAGGCATGCTTGATCAAACCACCCAAGAAGTGATAAGCAGTTTCTGACAATTGCATTCCACGTGGATCTTCTGGATCAAAGAAGGCATTGTTGCCATCTTGGTCAAAGAGAGACATATTACAGTGCATACCTGATCCGGCAATTCCAAATTTAGGTTTAGCCATAAAGGTTGCGTACAAACCGTGTTTACGAGCGATGGTCTTCACAACGAGTTTAAAGATTTGGATCTTGTCACAAGCGCGAAGAACTTCGTCATACTTAAAGTCGATTTCATGCTGACCAACGGCTACTTCATGGTGGCTGGCTTCTACTTCAAAGCCCATCTTGGTCAAGACATTTACGATTTCGCGACGAGTGTTATCTGCAAGGTCTGTTGGAGCCAAGTCAAAATAGCCACCTTTGTCGTTTACTTCAAGAGTTGGATCTCCATTTTCGTCCAACTTAAAGAGGAAGAATTCTGGTTCTGGACCAAGGTTAAAGGATTTGAATCCAAGTTCTTCCATATGACGAAGGGCACGTTTCAAGTTGCCACGTGGGTCTCCTGCAAATGGTTCCCCTTCTGTCGTATAGACATCACAGATCAAGCCAGCTACGCTACCATTTTCATCTCCCCAAGGGAAGACTGTCCATGTATCCAAATCTGGGTAAAGATACATATCTGACTCGTTGATACGGACAAATCCTTCGATAGAAGAACCATCAAACATGGCTTTGTTTGAAAGAACCTTGTCCAGTTGCTCATCGGTAGCTGGAATTTCGACGTTCTTCATGGTTCCCAAAATATCAGAGAACATCAAGCGAATAAAAGTAACATTTTTTTCTTTTACTTCACGGCGAATATCTGCAGCAGTAATTGACATTTTTGTCTCCTTAAAATAGATTACAAGCTTATGAAATGATCAACGAAATTGACCATATGGCGATGGGGAAGATGTGAAGCGACTTTGCTGAAGAATGTCACGATGAAGAGCCTTACGGATCTCTTCTTGACTGACAACCTTGGTTTGCTCTTGCTCTTTTTCCGCATATTTCTTCTTAATATCCGCAATATTGAAGCCATCTGAGATATAATCTTTGATCTCAAGCAGGCGGTCCATATCGTCCAACGAATACATGCGGCGATTGCCTTCTGTCCGATCAGGAGAAATCAAGCCCTGATCTTCATAATAACGAATCTGGCGAGCTGTCAAGTCGGTCAGCTTCATAACACTTCCAATCGGAAAGACTGCCAGCGAGCGTCGTAATTCCTTTTCCTTCATACCATTCCTCTTTCTATTCTATTATATCGAAAAAAAAATCTATGTCAAGATTAAATGTTATATAATCTTACATAGGTTTTTTGTGTTTCTTGAGAAAATCGCGAATGCGATCCACATCCGAATTGACCAAAATCGCAACGAAAACGCCAATAAAGGTCTCAAATATTCGGGCAAAAACATACAAGAAGGTTTCTCCGTTAGGAATCGAGAGGGTAATGATCAGCATTGCCGAAACTCCTCCGATAATTCCTGCTTTGTTATTCATAGCGACATTTGTCATAATGGTTAACATGGTCGCAATGGGTACAAAAATCAGAGTCACCCAATACGCCCCATGAAAGAGCGTTTTTAAAAGGAAGAACAATACGGCATAAAAACCTCCGATACTGTTACCCATGACACGCGAAGCCCCGAAATGGACACTCTTATCAAAGTCTTCCCTCAAACTAAAAACAGCTGTCAAAGTCCCGATCTGAAGGCCTCGCCAGCCAAATATTCCAAAAATAAGTAGTACAATAAAAACGGCAATCCCTGTTTTAAAGGTTCTCATCCCCAAACGGAATTTGGACCAATCAAATTTGTGTCGTTTAAAGTAATCCATGGTCACCTATCTTTCTATTTCTATTATTCTACCATATTTTCAGAAAGGAGAGAACAGTTATCAATAGAAAGAAAAAAGAGAGTGGGACAGAAATCGGTAATTCGTTAGAATTCGATTTCGTCGTCCCACCTCCGCACAATTGAGTAGGGCTGTAAAAGCTGATGAAATCAGCGTAGTAGAGCCCACCCAACCACTGCGTCTTGCTCGACAATCCAAAAATAATTGAGAGGCTAGGACTTTTGTCCCAGCCTCTTTCATTTTATTTAGATTATTTGTCTGTAAGTGCAGCCAATCCTGGAAGTTCTTTACCTTCAAGAAGTTCCATAGAAGCACCACCACCAGTAGAGATCCATGAGAATTTATCTGCACGTCCAAGGTTGATTGCTGCAGCAGCTGAGTCACCACCACCGATGATTGATTTAACGCCTGGTTGTTTCACGATAGCGTCCATCACACCGATTGTACCAGCTTGGAAGTCAGGGTTTTCAAATACACCCATAGGTCCGTTCCATACAACTGTTTTCGCACCAGTCAATTCTTGGTCGAATTTAGCGATTGATTTAGGACCGATATCCAAACCAAGGAATCCTGGATCTACTGCTTCACCTTCAGTGTCTTTCACTTCAGTGTAGTCAGCAAATGCGTTCGCTTCTTTTGAGTCAACTGGCAAGATCAATTTGCCGTTTGATTTTTCAAGAAGAGCTTTCGCCACATCCAATTTGTCTTCTTCTACAAGTGAGTTACCGATTTCGATACCTTGTGCTTTGTAGAATGTGTAAGTCATCCCACCACCGATAAGAACTTTATCAGCTTTTTCAAGCAAGTTTTCGATAACACCGATCTTGTCAGATACTTTAGATCCACCAAGGATGGCTACGAATGGACGTTCTGGAGCTTCAACTGCTTCTTTGATGTAAGCAATTTCGTTTTCAAGAAGGAATCCAGCAACAGCTTTATCAACGTTTGCAGAGATACCAACGTTAGATGCGTGTGCACGGTGAGCAGTACCAAATGCATCGTTTACGAAAATACCATCTCCAAGTGATGCCCAGTATTTACCAAGTTCAGGATCGTTTTTAGATTCTTTCTTGCCATCAACATCTTCGAAACGAGTGTTTTCAACCAAGAGAACTTGTCCATCTTCAAGAGCGTTAACAGCAGCTTCCAATTCAGCACCACGTGTAACACCTGGGATAAATTTCACTTCTTGACCCAATTTAGCAGCCAAGTCAGCAGCTACAGGAGCAAGTGATTTACCTTCTTTATCTGCTTCTTCTTTTACACGTCCAAGGTGAGAGAAGAGGATTGCACGTCCACCTTGTTCAAGGATGTACTTGATAGTTGGAAGAGCTGCAGTGATACGGTTATCGTTAGTGATCACGCCATCTTTTACAGGAACGTTGAAGTCAACACGAACGAGAACTTTTTTCCCTTTCAAGTCAACGTCTTTAACAGTCAATTTTGCCATTAGATATGACTCCTTCTTTTTTTAATACATGATAATTATATCACAAAAGCTGTAAAAGAGGTAGAAAAATCCAATGCTTTTCCCCTCTAATTGACAGGATCCGAACGACACTTCTAGATACAAGATCAAACCTCTCTGGTTTTCACCAGAGAGGTTTTTTGAGAGTGACTTTTTAAGTGAACGAAAGAATCCTGTAAAAGACTTACTCTTCCTTCTTCTTACCAGCCAAGAGGAAGCCGCCTAAGGCTGCTAGGAGAACAGCTTCAGCTGCAAAGGAAGCTTCTAGGCTTGCCGTATTTGGCAAGTGTTCCGATTGACTTTCTTTGCTGGCATCTTTTGTTCCTTGCTGAACTGTTGGCTGTGAGTTCGCTCCTTGGTGGGCACTTAACAACTGATGGATCTCTTGATCGACCATATCCTTGTGTTCTTCCTCCTGATGACCCGCTTGAGTAGAAGTCGTTGGGGCCAACTGATCCACTTGAGAAGACTCTGTAGGCTTCAATGGATTAGCTGGATCCGAAGTCACTGGGGCAGCTGGTTGGACTGGCTGATTTGGTTGAACTGGTTGAACAGGCTGATCTGGTTTAGCCGGTTCCTCTGGTTGGATCGGTTGGTCTGGTCCTTCCGTTTTGGCTGGCTTATAGACAATCGCATAGTGGGTAAAGTGAGGAGCGGTAAAGATGACCACATCTCCAACTCTCTCAAAGGCCAAGGATTGAGGAGCTTGACCTTCAGGGAAGAAGAGGACTTGCTCCACTTCTTTATCCTTATCCACAGGGATTTTCACAAGGGATGGATGGTGGGTATCAATATCTTGACCGCTGGCATCCACGCCTTCAATATCAAAGACGATTCCTTCTCGACCCTTCAGCTCTTCTTTTTCTGCCTGATTGGCTTCAACTTTTGCGACTTTTAGTCCTTTGACAACGGTTGGCTCTAAGTTGGAGAATTGAACTTCGACTCCAGTCGCAGGGTCTACAAAGACCGCTGGCTTATCTTCTTTCTGGAGCGCAATCAAGGTCTCTAGACCTGTCTTAGCTGTTTCAAGCGCTTCAGGAGTGAGCTCTGAAGAAGCTAGGAGCTCTTTATTTTTCTCAACCAGTGCCTGCAAAGCCTCACCAGAAGGGTGATTTGGCTTGCTTGCTAATAGAGCAGTCGCTTCTGTTGTTAGGGCAGAGAGAGCTTCTTTTTCTTTTGTTAGATTGGCTTGACCATCCAAGGCTTTCAAGAGAGCGGTCAATTGGTTCAACTGCTCATTGACTTGATCTTGTGTGCTGGTATCATGCTCTTTCAAGACTTTTTCAGAAGCAGCCATTCCAGCCAGCAGGGCTTCTTTGACTTCTGGAGTGGCAAATGTAAAGTCTACTTTGGCTTTTGCAGCTTCAGCTTCAGCCAATTTTTGCTTGAGGTATTCATCGTTGAGAGCTGGTTTTGGATTCACGAGGACATCAAAGCTTGTGCTGGCTCCTTTGTAATGGACAGTGATGGTTTGGCGACCTTCCTTAGTCGTATCAAAGCCAGTCACTTCCACACCTTCATCTGTCAAGGCGTGCGTTTCGGTTGTTTCATCATCAAAGACAACTGTAAAGCGTCCGCCATCTTTCTCCAATGCTTCTCCGACAATATATTCCACTTTTGGTTTGTCGGTCAATTCTAGACCAGCAACTGCTTTTTCACCTGCTTCCTCTGCACTGACTACAAAAACAGTGAGAGTCTTATCCAATTTCTGACCAAGGTAAGAAACTTCTAGGTGTTGTTCTCCCAACTTGCTACTATCAAATCCATGAATCTCTACACCTGAGTTGGTGAGGTTGACCAGTTGATCTGCTTGGCCATCTTTATAATGAACACGGAGTGTTGCTCCTTTCAAGGAAAGAGCATCCCCTTCCCGGTAGACCTTCTTGGTCAAACCATCTTCAAATTGAAGTCCCGCAATTTCTTTATCATTCTTTGGAACTTCGATCGCTAGAACATTACTGATATCTTTGCCAGGTTCTTGCGCACGGTAGTAGAGAAGAGATGGGGTTGATTCAAAAGCGAGCGGTTTAAAGATGAGATTTCCAGCTTGATCGGCTGTCATGGTCGCAATTGGACTGGTCGCTTCTTTATCAGCATAAAGAGTCAGTGTAGTATTGGCCGGAACATCTTTGAAGCCGACTTGGACAAAATGATTGCCTAAGTTTTGCGCTGCAGCATGTTTCATTGGGATGTTGACCGTTTCCGTATCCAGACTTTCATACATCTTCCAGTTGTAAATCCGGATGGCTTGCCATGGGGTTCCGTTATCTGCCGTAATGACATGGAGACGCCATTCTTGAGCCTTGATTGGATGGTCGAGTGTAATGTCGGACACATGGGCTTTATTGCCACGAACTTCCTTAGCGAGCTTCCACTCACCCGCTTCATCCTTGTAGTAGAGATCAAAGTCACGGGTATTCATCTTGCCATCGTCGACAGATTCTCCACCCGCACCGGCATGGTCCATGACCCAACGAACAATGGTCCGTGGTTGTGTCAAGCGAATATCGACGGTTCCACTCAATTGAGCAGAAGACCATTTATCTGAAAGACTGGTAATGGTCCCATTTAACATACCTTCAATGCCTTCACTACCATCCGCATCTGGGAAGCTCGAACCGATCACTTTGGCTCCAATGACTACGTTTGGCGCTAAAGCTTTTGGTAGACTGGTATCTGACACGGTCATGCCCCAATCAAAGGCTACAGTTCCCGCATCCGAACGTTGACCATTCTTTCCAACTGCCACAACCTTGAGTTCCTGAGTGGTTCCTTCAGCACTTGCTGAACGGCTAACTTTTGGTAGATAGACGGTTGTCGCAGAAGACCCTGTTAAGAGACGCCAGTTATCGCCATCTTTTTCATAGACTTCATAATAATCCGCATCTGCTACCCCTTTAAAATTGAGGACTGCTTCTGCTTCTTGCGCATTTTGTAGGCGTTTTGCCCGAACGGATACTTCTGCTGGAGTCGCTGGTTTCTCTTGGTTCGACGTAATCGACAATTGGCCGAGATTAAATTTGTAGTCTTTAACATCCGTATCATGGTCAAAGAACATCTTCACAGCATAAATGGTCTTGCCAGCCAAACTTCCCAAATCAAAGGTTTGAGTAGACCAATCTGCACTCGGTGTCAATTCTTTCCATTCGTATTCAGAGTAGTCTTCTTTGGTGGCAACAGCTACCCAGGCAGCTGCTCCGATCCCACCTTTATGACTGACGCTCAATTTTGTCGTTTCTGTCACAGGAATCTTGGTCGAATAGAGCATGACATTTTGACTGCTATTGGCTTTTAAATCTCCTTCAAAGGCTAGAGAATTTCCTCCATTGTAGGCTTGATCAAAATCATAACGACCTTTCAATGGCACACTATCCTCACTATGCTCTACCCACCAACGCCATGTTGGAAGGTAGCCAGAAACAGAACGGTAGTTCCACTCCCCTTCTTTAGAAATCTTGCCATCCACAAACCAGTGTTTTCCGTGTCCAGTATTGAAGGAAGTATTGAAATTTTCACTTGTAATAGGAGTTTTGTCCACTACTAGATTGGACATACCGTACCAAGATTGGTCTGCTGGTTTTCCTTTAGTCGGATCTCCTTGGAAACCTGTCCAGAATAGATCTTCATGGGTATGGTAACCTTCTCCAGTCTTTCCTAGCCCTGTAATGGTATCAGGTGCATAAAGACCAAGAGATAGACGCAACTTGCCATGTTCATCTAAAATGGCATTCCAGTCTACATTAGTCTTATAAGAGCCTCCTTTTTGGAGCTCGAGTCCAGCTAGAACATCATAAGGATTCCGATGAATCCATTTAGCTGTACTGATGGAATAATCCACTTCTGATTTGCCCCAGTTAAAGTTAGCAAAGAAGGTATCAACTGGATTTTCCCCATTTTCTGGCTGCATGAAATTGTAGTTGTATTCTCCCAGCGCATTCTCATGGTAACGGCCATATTCATAGGTCATAGCATCATACCAGGAATACTTAATCGGATAGTTCAGACTTTTCGCATATTCCTTGGTATAAAGAAGAAAATCTCTCAATTTTGGACCCAATGGTTCTACAAGATTTCCGGTTGTTTCTTGGTTGATAAAGTAACCATCAAAGCCATAGTACTTGGCAAGTTCGACTAATTTACGCGCGATCGGGAAGGTCTTAGACCCTTCCCTATCTTCTTTCAAGGTTTCTGCAAAATGTTCTTGATCCTTGATGCTGCTAGACCAGTTATAAAAGAGTGTTCCATAAATAGGAACCCCATTTCGGTGGGCAGCATCGATCACATCTGCTGATGGAACCAGTCCTTCCCAAAAGACCATGGAGTCCAAATATTGCCAGTAATCAAAAGCATAGGCTTTAAACTCTTCCCCGCCGACAGACGCATGATCCTTTGCTTTGGAGTTCATATTTGACAGTGCTTGGATCTTCGCTTCAGGGTTGGCTTGTTCATTAATTTGTTTTCCTTGAAAACGACTCGCAAGTGGGACGCTTGCTCTGTTCATATCGTCATCCACTCGTTTTCCTGGTTCCCACTTCAAGAGATCGTCCCAGGTATCGAACTTAACTTCTTTGGGTCTTAATTGTTTTTCTTCATTGGTTGGTAAATCAGCCACTTTTTCTGCAGCAGCTTTCGGTTTTTCAGTCTCTGAAACAGCTGGATGATCTGTAGTCGTCGAGCTAGCTTCTGTACTTGTAGGACTAGCCTCTGGAGTGACCGCTTCTGTGGCCGGTTTTGCAGGATCAGCCGTAGGAAGTGCCGCATCTGCAGTATAGACGCCAGCTTCTCTCACCAAATGATTGACATCATCGGTCGTTGCTGAAGAGCTTTCCAAGGGTTGTTCACTAGTAGAAACCGTCTCATCTGCAGAGACAGCACCTGTTCCTAAAAATGCTAACCCAATCAATGCGGAACAAACTCCCACACTGAATTTTCGTATACTAAATCGTTCTTTCTTTTCAAATAGATGACCCTTCATCTTGACCTCCTTGTATGGTATTTTTCTTTTTCTTGAGCGATTTCCATTGGCTCCTTTCTCTACGACCTGTAATCGCTTTCATTTTCTTGTATTAGAAATCTCCAATCAAGAATAGGATACCCTAATCTATTTAGCACTGTCAATCTATTTTGGCAATTCCTATAATATGATGAGAAAGCCCTAAAAAAAGTACAAAAAAAGAGGAGGTTTCCCTCCTCTCATCATACACATGAATTATTTAGCAATTTTTGCGAAGTATTCAAGAGTACGAACAAGTTGTGCAGTGTAAGACATTTCGTTGTCATACCATGAAACAACTTTAACCAATTGTTTACCGTCAACGTCAATAACTTTAGTTTGAGTTGCGTCAAACAATGATCCGTAAGACATACCTACAACGTCTGAAGAAACGATTGGATCTTCAGTGTAACCGTATGATTCGTTTGAAGCTGCTTTCATAGCTGCGTTCACTTCATCAACAGTAACGTTCTTGTCAAGAACAACTACCAATTCAGTAACTGATCCAGTTGGAACAGGAACACGTTGTGCAGCTCCGTCCAATTTACCGTTCAATTCAGGGATAACCAAACCGATTGCTTTAGCAGCACCAGTTGAGTTAGGAACGATGTTAGCAGCACCAGCGCGTGCACGACGAAGGTCACCTTTACGGTGTGGACCGTCAAGGATCATTTGGTCACCAGTGTAAGCGTGGATAGTAGTCATCAATCCTTCAACAACACCGAAGTTATCTTGAAGAGCTTTAGCCATTGGAGCCAAGCAGTTTGTAGTACATGAAGCACCTGAGATAACTGTTTCAGTACCATCAAGAATATCGTGGTTAGTGTTAAATACGACTGTTTTAACATCTGATCCACCAGGAGCAGTGATAACAACTTTCTTAGCACCACCAGCATGCAAGTGTTTTTCAGCAGCTGCTTTAGTAGCAAAGAAACCAGTTGCTTCAAGAACGATTTCTACACCGTCGTTAGCCCAGTCGATTTGTTCTGGATCGCGTTCAGCAGAAACTTTAACGAATTTACCGTTAACTTCGAATCCACCTTCTTTAACTTCCACAGTACCGTCGAAACGACCTTGAGTTGTATCGTATTTCAACAAGTGTGCAAGCATAACTGGATCTGTAAGGTCGTTGATGCGTGTAACTTCAACACCTTCTACGTTTTGGATACGACGGAAAGCAAGACGTCCGATACGACCGAAACCGTTAATACCAACTTTAACTACCATTCGTGATTTCCTCCTTATGAAAATCAAAAAAATTTTTTGTGAAAAGAGTAACTTGACACAGCGCCAAACATCTTTTAACAGTCTCTATTATATACTTTATTGCATTAAAAAGCAACTATTTCCCAACGAAAAGCAAGATTTATCATAGATCACCACCTCTTTTATTAAAGTTTTTCACAAAGTCTTGATCGATAGGAAAAGCGCTATTTTACTTGTACTCACTTTTGGAACAAAGAAAAACTCTTCCCAAAGTGGGAAGAGTTTTTAAGCATTGGTAAATTAAGCTTCACCTTTAGCTTTTTTAATGATTTCTTCTTGTACTGATTTTGGTACATCTTCGTAGTGGTCAAATACCATCATGAAAGTACCACGTCCTTGAGTTGCAGAACGAAGGACAGTAGCGTAACCGAACATTTCAGCAAGTGGTACATAAGCACGAACGATTTGGCTTGCACCGTGTGCTTCCATACCATCTACACGTCCACGACGAGCAGTTACGTGACCCATAACATCCCCAAGGTTTTCTTCAGGAACTGTGATGGTTACAAGCATCATTGGTTCAAGGATAGCTGGTTGTGCAGTCTTAGCAGCTTCTTTAAGCGCAAGAGATGCAGCGATCTTGAAGGCAGTTTCAGATGAGTCGACATCGTGGTATGAACCATCGTAAAGCTTAGCTTTCACGTCAACCATTGGGTAACCAGCAAGAACACCGTTTGCCATAGATTCTTGAAGTCCTTTTTCTACTGCAGGGATGAATTCACGTGGAACCACACCACCGACGATAGCATTTTCGAACTCGAATCCTTTACCTTCTTCGTTTGGAGTAAATTCGATCCAAACATCACCAAACTGACCTTTACCACCAGATTGACGTTTGAAGAATCCACGTGCTTGTGTAGAAGCGCGGAATGTTTCACGGTAAGATACTTGAGGAGCACCAACGTTAGCTTCAACCTTGAATTCACGTTTCATACGGTCAACAAGGACATCCAAGTGCAACTCACCCATACCAGAGATAACTGTTTCACCAGTTTCAGGGTTTGTTTCAACGCGGAATGTTGGATCTTCTTCAGCCAATTTTTGAAGGGCGATACCCATCTTGTCTTGGTCTGCTTTAGATTTAGGCTCAACCATCAATTGGATAACTGGTTCTGGAACTTCGATTGATTCAAGGATGATTTTTGCTTTTTCATCTGTCAATGAGTCACCAGTTGTAGTATCTTTCAAACCAACGGCAGCAGCGATATCCCCAGAGTAAACTGTTTCGATTTCTTTACGAGTGTTGGCATGCATTTGAAGGATACGTCCGATACGTTCACGTTTACCTTTAGAAGTGTTCAATACATATGAACCTGAGTTCAAGACACCTGAGTAAACACGGAAGAATGTCAAACGACCTACGAATGGGTCAGTCATGATCTTGAAGGCAAGAGCTGCAAATGGCTCTTCATCAGATGCTGGACGTTCTTCTTCTTCGTCTGTATCTGGGTTTACACCCTTGATTGCAGGGATATCAAGTGGGCTTGGAAGGTAGTCAAGGACCGCATCCAACATCAATTGAACCCCTTTGTTCTTGAAGGCAGAACCACAAAGTACTGGGTAGAACTCAACGTTGATTGTAGCTTTACGGATACCAGCTTTCAATTCTTCGTTAGTGATTTCTTCCCCTTCAAGGTATTTCATCATCAAGTCTTCATCAGTTTCAGCAACTGCTTCAACCAATTTTTCACGGTATTCTTGAGCTTGTTCAAGGTATTCAGCTGGAATATCTTCTTCAAGGATATCTGTACCAAGGTCGTTAGTATAGATTTCAGCTTTCATCTTAATCAAGTCAATGATTCCGCGGAAGTCATCTTCAGCACCGATTGGCAATTGAATTGGGTGAGCGTTTGCTTGAAGACGGTCATGAAGTGTGCTTACTGAGTAAAGGAAGTCAGCACCGATTTTATCCATCTTGTTAGCGAATACGATACGTGGAACTCCGTATTCAGTTGCTTGACGCCAAACTGTTTCAGTTTGAGGCTCAACACCTGATTGTGAGTCAAGAACGGTTACAGCACCGTCCAAAACGCGGAGTGAACGTTGAACTTCGATAGTGAAGTCCACGTGTCCTGGTGTGTCGATGATGTTTACACGAGTGTCTTTCCATTGAGCTGTTGTAGCGGCAGATGTGATAGTGATACCACGTTCTTGTTCTTGCTCCATCCAGTCCATTTGTGACGCACCTTCGTGAGTTTCACCGATTTTGTGAATCTTACCAGTGTAGTAAAGGATACGCTCAGTTGTAGTTGTTTTACCAGCATCGACGTGAGCCATGATACCGATATTACGAGTTTTTTCAAGTGAAAATTCGCGTGCCATGAGGTTTGTTTCTCCTATATTTTTTATTTCTATATTCTATTATAACATGATTTAATAAAAACGGATAGGCAGGACCTACCCGTTCTCAGTGTTTTCATGCTAAGTTTTGGTTCCAACTTGTAAGAAGAGTTGAATTGGGTTCAAGAGCTGACGAAGCTTAATTGAACTCGGGCTAAAGTTAGTTAGCCGATTTGAGCCGGAACGGGATGCTGTGTGAAAAAGATAAACTTCCTTGTATTCATCGAATACTGCGTCAGTTTCCTATTTTCACTTTGCATCCTTGCCGTTCCTAGCATCATGATCTTACCAGCGGAAGTGTGCGAATGCACGGTTAGCTTCAGCCATACGGTGAGTATCTTCACGTTTCTTAACAGCTGCACCAGTGTTGTTCGCTGCATCCAAGATTTCTTTTGCAAGACGATCAACCATTGTGTGTTCACCACGTTGACGAGCGATTGTTACCAACCAACGAAGTCCAAGTGTTGTACGACGTTCTGGACGAACTTCAACTGGGACTTGGTAGTTAGAACCACCGACACGGCGAGCACGTACTTCAAGTACAGGCATGATGTTTTCCATAGCTGTTTCGAATACTTCAAGAGCATCGTTTCCAGTAGCTTCTTTAATTTGTTCGAAAGCTCCGTAAACGATTGAAGCAGCTGTACCACGTTTACCATCAAGCATAACGCGGTTGATAAGACGAGTAACTAATTGTGAATTGTAAAGCGGATCTGGCAATACATCGCGTTTAGGCGCACGGTTTTTACGACTCATTTTTCTTTATCCCCTTTCCTTATGCTTTTGGTTTTTTAGTACCGTATTTAGAACGGCCTTGTTTACGATCGTTTACACCTGCAGTATCAAGTGCTCCACGGACGATATGGTAACGTACCCCTGGAAGGTCTTTTACACGTCCACCACGAAGAAGAACCACGCTGTGTTCTTGCAAGTTGTGTCCGATACCTGGGATATAAGCAGTTACTTCGATCAAGTTGCTCAAACGTACACGGGCAAATTTACGAAGGGCAGAGTTAGGTTTTTTAGGTGTCATTGTTCCAACACGAGTTGCAACACCACGTTTTTGTGGTGAAGAAACGTTTGTTTGAACTTTTTTATGACTGTTGTAACCAACGTTCAAAGCTGGTGATTTAGATTTTTCTACTTTTGATTTACGCGGTTTGCGAACCAATTGGTTAATTGTAGGCATCTACATTCTCCTGTGAAATTTTTTATTTTTGGTGATGGTACACTTGGTGACAGCTACCATCTGTGTGTACTTTTGCAACATTTGTCAGCACGTCCCTGTACACTCTTGAGAGACCAAAAGTAAAAAGTACCGTCTATTATTATAACATGACGGCACTTTGATTGCAAGATGTTTTTTTATTTTTTAAAGAAGTCGAAAAAGTTCATTATTGACCAGGTTCAGCAGGTACTTCTGCCCCTGCATCTGCAGCCGGAGCATACTGTTGTTGCTGTTGTGGTTGAACTGTCGCATTGGCTTCAGCTACTCCAGCGTTGGCATTAGCGTCTGTTTGAGTCTGCTGCGTTGCCGCTGTGTCACTCTCATAAGTCAGTCCATAATAGTTAGCGATGTATTGGATACGGGCATCAAGCGATTGCTTTTGAGTCGCATCTTTGACTTTCTTCACAGCAGCTTGGGCAGCGTTCACAGAATCTTGACTTGGGGTTGTTTCCATTTGAACGACTGCTTTTTCAGCAGCTTCTGTATTTTTCTTTTCTTCCTTCTTTTCTTTTTCTTCCTTTGTTTCCTTTTTCACTGGAAGGGAACCTGTTTTTTTAGCAGGTTGAATTTCTGTCGTTACCTGGGCAGCCGTATTCTTTTTAACGGTATACAAACCAGCTACCAATATAAAGGATAGAGACAGAACTGTCACCAAGCGAATCCACAAAGGGCTATTATCAAATCGATCTAAAATTCTTTTCACTTTTTGATCCTCCTTTGCTGCTCTTAATCAAAGATATTCCCAACTTCGACACTCAATTTATTTTCTTTTACATCGATGTTGGTAACGCGCAATAAGGATTTGTGTTCAAAGAATTCACGGTCGGTTGCAGCATTATCCGCAAAGACAGCTACTCCTGCTAATTCAGAATCAAATTCAGACAAGAGGCTGACCATCCCGTTAATCGTTCCGCCACCTTTAAGGAAGTCATCGACAATCAAGACCCGGCTTCCTGCTTTTAGGCTCCGTTTTGAAAGGAACATTTTCTCAATGCGATCCCCACTTGAGCCTGAAACATAGTTGACACTAACGGTTGACCCTTCTGTGATTTTCAAATCACGACGGACAATGACGAATGGAACATTCAAGACATTAGCTACTGCATTGGCTAGTGGAACTCCCTTGGTCGCTACGGTCATGACAGCATCAATCTTCTTATCTCGGAAGGCTTTGGCAATGATGCGTCCGATCCGATTCAAAATCTTCGGATTGCTCAAAAGATCAGACAAGTAAATGTAGCCACCAGGAAGGATACGATCACTTTCAGACAGTTGCTTGCAAAGATCCTCAACGATTTCTTTGGATTCTTGATCTGAGATAGACGGTGTAAAGATCACGCCTCCACCAGCTCCTGTAATGGTCTCAATATTTCCGATTTCCATCTCTTCAAAAGCCCGCTTAATAATCACGATATCTTCTGAGATGGAAGACTTGGCAGACTCATACTTTTCCGCAAACGTATTGAGGCTAGTCAATTCATAGGGATGGTTGATCAAGTAATTAGAAATTACGACCATCCGTTCACTTCTTCTTAATTTCATTTTCTCACCATGTAGTTTTTTCTATCATTATACCATAAGAAGCGAAAAAAACGAACATTCTGATTTACAGAAGGCCGTTTTTTCCTGATTATTTTATTTTTGGCAGAATCATTCCCGTATTTATCTCTGTTTTTACTAGTCGAGATTCGGTTTATAGAAGGAACGATTTTCCATAGCGAAGATTTTATTGGTCATCTCGCCAGGACCAATTAAGCCAAGTGCTGTTGTCATCATCATCATTTCCGCATCCAAATTATCGATCATATGAATAATCTCTGCTTCCATGATTTTTGGACGAACGGGACTACCGTATTCGAGCAAGCCATGGTGACTCAAGATCACATGGCGAAGGACGATCACTTCTTCTTTTTGATCATCAATCTTCAAGTCTTGCAAGACCTTGGTGATTTCTTCATCGATCAGTGCAATGTGGCCGATGAGGTTGCCTCGAACAGTGTATTCTGTATTTTCAGGTCCCGTCAACTCAATCACTTTGGCCAAATCGTGTAACATAATCCCTGCAAAGAGCAAGCTCTTATTCAACTGAGGATAGATATCGCCGATACTATCTGCCAAGCGGACCATGGTCGCTGTATGATAAGCGAGACCTGCTTCAAAGGCATGATGGTTGGTTTTAGCAGCTGGATAGCTATAAAACTCTTTCTCATATTTCCCATAGAGGGCACGGACAATCCGTTGCCAAACTGGATTTTCAATTTTGAAAATCATGTTTGACAGGTATTCATGCAATTCCTTGGGATCTACTGGTGGTTTTTCCTTGAAGTCTGCTGGATTGTTGGGCTCTCCTGCTTGTGGCAAGCGCATATTCAATTGATTAACTTGCGGAGTATTATTGTAGACCTCCCGACGACCAGCCATATGGACCACGCGCCCAGCTGTAAAGCTCTCTACATTGTGAGGTTGGGCATCCCATAGTTTACCTTCGATTGTACCGGTCTCATCCTGGAAGACAAAGGCGAGGTAGTTTTTCCCGGCCCGCGTTTGACGCACTTCTGCTGACTTGATCAAATAGAATCCTTCGAACAATTCATCTTTTTTCATTTGGTTAATTTTGACCATCATCTTCTCCATCTTCTATATATACATCTAGTTCCAGCAGGTCTTCATCGCTTTCGATTTGGCGGAGCGTCCGCTCGATGGCACTGGTCCGTCTGGTTAGCAAATCATCAATATTATTGGAAGCATTCTTTAAATGACGCTGGGTCTTGGCGAGAATCCCTCCAAACTTATGGAATTCTGATTTGACCGATCCCAACACCTTACTAATGTCATCTGCACTCTTTTGGATGTTGAGCGTTTTAAAGCCAACAGACAAGGAGTTCAAAAGGGCAGATAGCGTGCTTGGACCAGCTACTAAAATTTGTTCTTCCCGACGCAAGCGATCGAAGAATTCTGGATTGCGAACGACTTCCGAATAAAGGCCTTCGGTTGGCAAAAAGAGAATTCCAAAATTCGTTGTCGCTGGTGGAAAGAGGTATTTTTGTTGGATATCTTTGGCAAAACGCTTGATACTAGCAAGAAGGGCCTTGCGGTAACGCTCGATCTCCTCTTTCTCTCCTGATTCATAAGCTTCTTCCAGACGATAGTAGTCTTCCAGAGGGAACTTAGAGTCAATTGGTAAATAGACTGGTTCCTCTCCTTGTCCCGGAAGCTTGATAGCGTACTCTACGCGCTCACTGGACTGGGGTACAGTGATAAATTCTCGCTCATACTGGGCTGGTGTCAAGATATCTTCAATGATTTGACCCAGCTGCAATTCGCCCATAATCCCACGGGTCTTGGTATTGGAGAGAACTTTATTAAGGGTTCCGACATCCCGCGCCACCGTCTGCATTTCTCCTAGCCCTTTGTTGACCGACTCCAATTGTTTTGAAACCATCTCAAAGGAGGTCTGTAAGCGGTGCTGCAAGGTTTTCTCCAATTTTTCTTCTACCGTTTGGCGCATCTGTTCTAGCCGCACTTCATTGGACTCTTGGATCTGGCGCATGCGCTCATCTGTTTTGTCCCGATTTTTAGTAAAGTGCTCGTTCATCTCAGCGCGCAGAGCCGTCGTCTGCTGGTGGATCTCCACTCGCATCTCGGTTAAACGATCTGTCAGAGCGATCTCTAACTGCTGATTGGCAATCTGGCTTGCTTGTCTTTCTTTTTCAAAACGATAGTCCAACTGGTCTGTCAAATGATCCTCATGGTCTTCCAGCATCTCTCGTAAAGCCGGTCTGGTATCATCTGACCGTTGCAAGAGATAGATGAGGAGGCCCAGATTGAGCAGGCCAATCAGAAGCAGAATGATATTCATATTAACCTCTGTCTTTACTATAAACAATGACAAGATAGCCACGGTCAAGACTCACTTGAATCGGTTGATCCAAAAATTCATTGGAGCCATACATGGCCTTCAAAAAATAATTCTCCTGATGGAGCGGATACTTGGCTCCTGTGATCTCTAGGTGGCCTTGTCCGACAGGCATAAAACCAACATAAGACATGGCTGGATCTGGCTGAATCTCATGGCAACCTGCTGGTCTGTAGATCAAGCGATTTTGACCATCGACTAATTGGATCTGCTCCATGTAGGGAGCTAGGTCTGGATCGGTCGGCAAAAAGATATTGGACAAAAAGTGATCCAAGCGACCACCAAAGGCACCGTAAACAGTGACCGCAGCCTCTGGATAGGCCTCAAAGGCTGCTTTCAAGGCCAATTCCAAATCCGTATCGTTCTTTTCAGGGACGGATTGAACAACTTGCTTGGCTTGGGTTTGGATCTTGCGCAAATCGGTCTCAGAGACGGAATCGAAATCCCCCACAGCTATATCTAAAGGCAGACCTTGTTCCAGTAGCTTCAAACAGCCACCATCAACGCCTACATAAGCGTCATGATCTTTTGGCAAGAGCGTGCTGTCACCTCCCGCCAGTATTGCGATGTTACCCATTTACTGCATCTCGGAGCGTTTGAACGCGCTCATTAACATCTCCATTAAAGACATAAGAGCCTGCTACAAAGACATTGGCCCCAGCTTCTTTGGCTTGGGAAATAGTTTGGCCATCAATTCCACCATCCACTTCGATATCAAAGTCGAAACCTTTTTCTTCACGAAGAGCGGCTAATTCGCGCACCTTGTCCATGGTTTCCGGCAAGAAGGCTTGGCCACCGAATCCTGGATTAACAGTCATAACCAAGACTTGATCCACCAAGTTCAAGACATGTTTGATACTGTCTACAGGAGTTCCTGGATTGATCACAACACTCGCCTTCACACCCGCTTGACGAATTTTTTGAAGAGCTCCGTGAATATGGGGAGTCGCTTCTACGTGGATGCTGATGATATCTGCTCCTGCACGGGCAAATTCTTCGATATGGTGTTCGGGATTGGTGACCATCAAGTGGCAATCAAAGACCAACTTGCTATGTGGACGCATGCTCTCTACGACACCAGCTCCAAAGCTGATATTAGGCACAAAATGGCCATCCATGACATCGATATGGGCATAGTCAGCTCCTGCTGCTTCTAAGCGTTTCAATTCACTTTCAAAATTGGCATAATCGGCACTCAAAATTGAGGGGGCTAATTTCATTGTTTTCATCGTTGTAGTGTCTCCTATTTTGGCATTTTTTTCGAAACTTTTTTATAGGTTTCGCGACGGTTTTCAATCTCACTTAGAAATTGCAAGTAATCCTCATAACGGAAAGATGCAATTTCCTCTCTTTCAACGGCTGGTTTCACCGCACAAGCGGGCTCATGCGTGTGGGTACAGGTACGAAATTTACAAGAGTGGCTCACATCGGCGATCTCTGGGAAGGCTTGATTTAAGTCTTCACTGGTTGTCACTTCATAATCGAGAGAGGAGAAGCCAGGCGTATCTGCGATCTTTCCTCCATTTAAATGGTAAAAGCTGACAGCTCGGGTCGTGTGTCGACCGCGCCCCAGACTATCTGAAATCTCACCCGTTTCAAGCTCCAGATCCGGAGCGATTTTATTGAGCAAGGTCGATTTTCCTACACCGGTCTGTCCCATAAAGACCGTGGTTTGATTGGTCAAAAGGGGCAAGAGTTCCTCAATCGACAAGACAAAATCATAGCCAATAGCCTGGTAGATTCCTTGGTAGTAGTGGATGTCTTCCATATCTTCTAATAAGTCCAGTTTTGAAATATAGACAATGGGATGAATCCCCTTATGCTCCAAAAGAACCAGAAAACGGTCTAAAAGATTGGCATTGAAATCCGGTTCCTTAGCTGACATGATCACTACCGCCTGATCAATATTGACAATAGGAGGGCGCACGAGGCTATTTTTTCGAGGCGCAATGCTCAAAATGTAGCCTTCTGAATTCTCTTCAGCAGAGAACTCCACCTGATCCCCCACATAAGGAGTCTGTCCTTTTTTTCTAAAATTTCCACGAGCCCGTGTCTGGTAAATGTGACCATCTGACTCCACGTAGTAAAAGCCAGCCAAGGCCTTGACGATTGTTCCTTGCAAATCGCACTCCTTTGAGATTAATACTCCTATTATACCAAAAAATGAGAAATAAGGCTGGATTGCTCAATAAGAAAAATCTGGAACTAGTTTCAGTAAAATTTTTAGGGATAATAAAGATAGGGGTATTGTAACCGCTTCCTAATTTAGGTATAATAAATGTGAAAACATTCATAAATAAGTTGCTTGTGGGAAGCTCGAAACAAGAACGCAGAAAGGAAGTGACATCAAGAAGCGCCTTGTTTCAATGATTACTTGCTGTACAAAGAAAGCTGTTTCTTTGTTCTACGTTTTTAGATGGAGGTTCTTTATGAGTCTTTCTTTTCTTTCTAAAGAAGAGAATCCCTTGATTGCCAATATCAAAAAGGGAAAATTTCTGACACCCTGGTTTTTGGCTCCGTTTATTCTGTATTACATCACAGAGTACATGTCCCCTGTTAGCACAGCATCGACTAGCTTTTTTCTCAATAAGCAACACTGGATCCCAGACTGGTGGAACATCCTTGACCTTTGGTCCTTCCTCTATACCATCATCGCCTTCTTCCTTTGGGTTCGCTTGATTGAAAAGCGGCCTATTCGAACCATGGGATTTTCCAAAGGAAATGGGCTTTCTGAATTCGCCAAAGGTTGCCTTGTGGGAGGCATCATGATCACAACAGTCTTGATCGTCTTTTTAGTCACAGGAAATGCCACATTCCATCGCATTCAATTTAGTATGCCATTTCTTGTATCCTGGATTTTGGTCTTGGTCGGCTATATTTTTCAAACTGCGGCAGAAGAAATTTATATCCGTGGTTGGTTGATTCCAACTATCTCCTACCATACCAATGCCCTTCTAGCTATCCTGATCTCAGCTACTATGTTCTCCTACTTCCATATGAATAACAACGGTGCTTCTTGGTTCTCTACTGTTCATCTCTTCTTCTTTGGGGTCTTTACAGCAGTCTATGCCCTGAAACGCGGGAATATTTGGGGACCTTGTGGCTTCCACTTTGCCTGGAATTTCCTGATGGGAAATGTCTATGGTTTTCATGTCAGTGGCTTTGACAGCGAATCATCCCTGATGTACTTCACAACTTCAAATCACACCTTGATCACTGGTGGTGAATTTGGCCCTGAAGGGGGCATCCCGGGATTAGTGGTCTGCATCTTAGCTCTTTTATGGGCCATCTTTATCCTCAAAGATACCTCCAAGGAGCAAGAGAGCCTCTATCCTGCGGCATTGAAATGATCTATGGATAAAAGGAACAGGAGCCATCCCTACCGCTCCCCTGTTCCTTTTTTTCCTTGGCATTTTTCCTAAAAAGTGTATAATAGAACTATGCGGAGGTGGTGGAACGGCAGACACGCATGCTTCAGGCGCATGTGCCCCTTCGGGCGTGAGGGTTCAAATCCCTTTCTCCGCATCTTGGAAAGGTGGCCCAGCTCGGTACGGCACCGGACTCGAAATCCGGCAAGTGGATTTTATTCACGCGCGGGTTCAAATCCCGTCCTTTCCTTCTACAACAAACAAGACATGAGCTACGAAGCTCATGTCTTTTCTGTTATTTTATTCCTGCTTCTAGAAGGCCATCTGCTAGGCGAGCGAAGTCTTCTAAGCTAAGAGCTTCTCCTCGTACAGAAGGTTGCAGGCCGGCAGCTTGGATTCCTGCTTCTAGTTTGGCTTTGATTTCTTCGGTCTTGCCAAAGCGACTGGTCAAGTTGTTCCAAAGTGTCTTCCGGCGGTGGACAAAGCTAGCCTTGCTGACAGAGAAGAAGAAATCTTCATCCTTGACGGTTACTGCTGGCTCTTCGCGACGGACCATCTTGAGAATGGCAGAGTCGACGTTTGGTGCTGGCACAAAGACGGTGCGGGGCACGATAAAAGCTACCTTAGCAGTCATATAGTATTGGACTGCAATGGATAAAGAACCATAAGCCTTGGTGTTGGGCTCGGCTGAGATGCGGTCTGCCACCTCTTTTTGCATCATGACCACAAATTCTTGGAAAGGAATCTTAGATTCGATCAAGTGCATGAGGATGGGAGTCGTAATGTAGTAAGGAAGGTTAGCCACCACCTTGATCGGAAGGTCTGGATTTTTAAACTCTGCGATGTACTGGTTGAGGTCTACCTTGAGGATGTCTTGGTTGACAACCGTTACATTGTCAAAATCACGCAAGGTATCCGCCAAAATGGGAACCAAGCGGTCATCGATCTCAAAGGCCATGACTTCTGCGGCATTTTCTGCCAAAAACTCAGTGAGAGCTCCAATTCCTGGACCGATTTCGATGACATTGACCTGCTTATCAATCTCAGCCGTATCCACAATTTTTTGAAGGATGTTGGTATCGGTCAAAAAGTTTTGACCGAAGGATTTTTTAAAGGTAAATCCGTGACGCTCCAGCACTGCCTTGGTCACGCTATAATCTGCAATTCTCATGTATTCTCTTTTCTATTTATTAGCTAAAAACAATATATAAAACCCACATAATTCCTAGTGCCAACAAAATCCAAAACACTAAAAGAACACGAGACTTGTTCCCTTGTGAATCGGCTCCAGTCATATCGATCGCTTTCTTATCTTCTTGGGGGTTCATTTTCTTCAGTTCATCCTGATAGGCAACCGAATCTAGAATATTGTCTTCTGGCAATAATTCTGAAGCATAATAATCAGGAAAGCCCATAGCAAGACCAATTAAGTTCTTTTCTGTCAAAGAAAAATCTAAATCTTTGGGTTGATTTTCCCGAATAGCTCGTATATTTTTTAACAGTTTATCAGAAACAACAGACACTTGGTCCATAAAAACAACATCTAAGACATCAAATCCGAGCACATCACCATCTTTTACGTTTGCAAGAATATAACGAACAAAGGCATCATATAATTGTAAGGTCTGAGAAGCATTTTCTTCTAAAAAAGACCGATTTTGGAGGGCGTTTTGCTGGAATTTTTCAATAGGAAGCAAGATATCTACATTCTGCTCTTGGTAAAATCTTTCTGCTTGTTCTTCATCTTCTTCAAGTTCTTCTGCTGTTTCCCAGAGAGCAATAGGAGCTTTTAAATCTTCTTCATCCCAAAACAATTGCCAAAAATAAGGTATCGTGTAAATTCCCTCTGTTAAGATACGAGCTTCATCTCCGTTTTTTAAGTAAATATAACTTCTATTCGCCATTCCATTTCCTTTCAAAATCTTTGAAAAAGGGTAGTGGTTCAGGTAAGATGTAGATAAAACTATATAGTTTCCCAATGAAAGAAACTCTCTAATCTTTATCTCTGCCTTCTAGTTCCTCACTAAACTTTTGCATTTCCTTAAAAGCTGTTAGGCTAACATAGGCACCCGCTTCATAATACTCCGTTGGATTTATGGCATAGTCAAAGCCTTCAATCATGCCACCAGCTTCTTCAATCATGCCATTCCACTTTTCATCAAAGACCATTCGCAGACGTTTCCAATCAGTAAATACTGGCACAGAATTGCGCCCATCTTTTCCTTCTCTGACTGGGATGCTGAACTTAGCGTCTTCTTTCAATACAAAGGAGTTGGCTCCCTGACTCTTATCGGGGAATCCCGAAGTAGCATTTAAAGGAATGAGGAGTTTGGCTTTTGGCATGGCTGCTGAGAAGAATTTATAATAGAGCTTATATATTACTTCTTCGTCATCTGTTGTAGGCTTATCCATCTGCCCCATCAACAGCATCCATCTTACAATATCAGGATTCATAACAGGAACTTGTATCTCTGGTAGGTTCGAAAAATCTGGTTTCTGAACCAAAACAGAAGCACTAATGCTGACTTCCTTGGTATTAAAGGCTGCTCCCAAAGCTCCATTTAAGTAAAAGGCTGTCCCAAGAAAATTCTCAATTCCTTTTTTATCTGCTGTATTTTCAATCAGTTTCACAACTGAATTTGGTCGACGATCAATGGTTTCCTTAAATTGGTGATACCAACGCGGCGTATATAGCATGATCATCGGGTCTGAACAGAGATAGCCCTCTTCACCTTTATCATAGGTCGTTGAGAAAAGATACGCTTCCCCCGTTTTTTCTGAAAAGACCGCGTAAATCGAATCTGCTGCTAACAACTTGTCCTTGACGATTTCTGCTAGGCGTTCTAGCTTTCGAGTGTTAGCTTGATAGCTTTCTTCACTTTCAGTTTTCTGATTTTGACGGCACTCCCATAAAAAGAGGCGCAATATTTCTATGCTATCATCAAGACTAGCGGCTTGATAGTCTTCATTGGACATTTGACCTTTTTGGACAATTACAAACGCGTTATAAAGAGCATCTGTATAGCTTGATAGCCGTTGTTCCTCATCGACACCATAACTATAGAGAACACTTCCCTTTTTAAGATTAACCAAGGAAGTTTCCATATCGATGACCAAATGAGCTAGAGATTCATCCGTGAGAACATCTACATCCTTATTTTGATTAATGAGTTTTTTCACGACTACAGAACCAAGAGCGTCCATACCTTGATCGGGATTGCAAAATTGCAGACAATCCCCAACCTTGAGTCCGCCCTCTAAGCTCCCAATAATCAATAACTCATTCGTCTCCTTTATCGGAAATAGTTCTAGAACTCCCAAGCATGTTTTGTCAATTGACTCTACTGTTTTGTTTGTTGCTTCAGTTGTTTCTGTCTTTTTTAAAAAATCGAAGATTCCCATAAATTATCCTCATTATCTACACTCATAACAAATCCTATGGAGTCACTTTTCTAATGCTTGCAACCAAGCCTGATTAAACCGTATATACTTACTTCTATTGCGTCATCTTCCCCTTGCTTTTGGGGGAGTTTCTCAATTCTCATAACTTTTCATGGTAGCTTCAACCTCAGCCAAACTAATTCCAAACAACTCCAAGCGTTTGAGTAATTGCTTGCCATTGCAGTAGCCGATGCGCAAGGCTTCTCCTAGATATTCCCGCCGTTTGCGACTATCGCTTCCCATCAACAGTCCAAGCCGCATCAAGTCGGTCTTTGTGATATCAAAGAAATTTTCATCTTCGTAAGACCCGACCAGTCCAGCTAGGGCTTTTTCTAAATCTTCAAAGTTCGCATGCTCCACTCCAAGAGAACGCCCCTTGGTCTTGGATTTGGGGACTGCTTCACCACGATTTAAAAAGGCATGTTTGGCTTGGGGCACCTCTTGCATAATGATCTTGCGAATGCGCTCGCCATTATAGTCTGGATCGGTAAAGACAATGACCCCACGCAACTCTTGCAAGGTAGCAATTCGTTCCAAGTCATCTTGATCGATCGCAGAGCCTCGCGTTTCATAGGTATCCACCTCATAAAAACGACGGAGATTGGCTGTGTCATCCTTGCCCTCCACGATAATCACTTCCGGTATTTTTCTTTTCTCAGTCAAGGCCAAATACCTTTCTTGCATTGTCATAGGTTGCCTGAGCCACTTCTTCTGTTGTTAAGCCACGTAGTTCTGCAATAAAATCTACCACATAACGAGTGTAGGCTGTTTTATTTTCTCGACCACGTTTGGGAACTGGTGCCAGGTAAGGGGCATCTGTTTCAACCAAGATCTTGTCTAACGGAAGGCCAGCTGCCGCTTCTTGGACATCTGTGGCTTTCTTAAAGGTCACCACTCCAGAAAAGGAAATCATCATTCCCAAATCCATGAAGCGTTTCGCTTCTTCTAAACTTCCTGAGAAAGAATGCATGATCCCACCGCGAGGACCAACTCCTTCACTCTTGATGATGCCATAAGTATCTTCTAAAGCATCGCGTGTATGCACCACAAAGGGGAGGTCCAAGTCCTTAGACAATTGAATCTGACGACGAAAAACCTTTTCTTGGACATCTTTTGGTGCCGTCATCCAGTGGTAATCCAGACCGATTTCTCCGAGTGCGACAACTTTGGGATGTTTTAGCTGTTCAAGTAAATAGGCCTCCACTTCAGGAGTATAATCGCCTGCCTCAGTGGGGTGCCAACCAAGCGTGAGATAGAGTTCTGGATGCTGGTCTGCCAACTCCATGGCACGCTCAATCGTCGGTTTGTCAAAACCAACGATATTGTGGGCTACAACACCCATTTCCTTGGCCAAGTCGAGCTCTTCTTGTTCTTTTCCTGCGAATTCTTCCACATTGAGATGGGTGTGGGTATCAAAAATCTGCATGATCTTCCTTTTCTTCCGAGTTTTTCTTCTTTCTATTATAGCAGAAAGCGCCTCTAAATTCACTTTCGGACAAAACAAAAACCAGTAGTCTCGAGTTTCTACTGGTTTTTAGGTTTTTATCTGAATTAGGCAGCCAAAACTTTGCGTCCTTTACGACGACGAGCTGCCAATACGCGACGACCATTTTTAGTTGCCATACGGTGACGGAAACCATGTTTGCGCGCACGACGAAGTTTACTTGGTTGATAAGTACGTTTCACGATGAATACCTCCTCATAGATTTTGTATTCGTTTAGCCGGCTAGTTGTGATCAGTTACTAAACATACCTTACTATTCTATCGGATTCGACTCTATTTGTCAATAGCTATGGCAAAATTGTTGCAAATACAGGTCGGAGAACACCTTTCTACACCTGACGGGTTGCCAAGTAATAGGGTTCCAGAGCCACCAGCGCCTCTTGCAACTGATCCAGGATATTCTCTAGGGAACTCTCCTCAACTAGAGAAACATCGTATTTGACGAGGACCTTACGAACCGTCCCTTCTGCTACTCCTTGCAACAGATCATGGCGATTCTTTTCTGTTCCTTCTACCCTTTGACTCTCTCCATTTTTCTGGGCGAAATAATAAACTGGCTGAGTGATGGGTATGGTGAGAACCATTTGTTGTTTTTGAAGGCTCTCCTCATCTTTTTTTCGCTCGATAAAGCTCACCTCTAAGGAAACTCCAAAATCAGCTGCATCCCCATAAAGCCTCAAGGCAAACATGGGCTCTGCCATCGTCCCTTCTCCTTTTAGATAGGCCCAAAAATGAGGCCGCAAGACCTGGGCCTGGTTCATCCATTGGCTAGTCCGATCCTGCTCCAAGTAAGGGTGACGCTGCTGAAAGGCTGAGACTAAATCGGTGAATTCCTTACGAGCTGCTTGAGCTAGGGCACGATACTGCTCCATCTCTGGGGCTAGCACCCCAGCCTTTGCTGGGGCCTGGTAGTGAATTCCTTGAAGCTTTAAAAACTCTCGAATCGCTGCAAATGCCATTTGCTTCCTTTCTAAACCTAAAAAAGGAGAGATCGGCTCAATCCCGTCTCTCCCTTATGGGAAATAATAGCTAGATTATCCTTCAATGTCGACAACTACATAACGGTTTGGTTCTTCCCCTTCAGAGTAGCTAGTGACTCCTTCCATCTTAGAGACGATCCGGTGAATGATTTTGCGTTCACTGTTTGACATCGGATCTGTCTGTTGGGCTTGCCCATCTTCGAGGGCACGTGTTGCCAACTTCTGAGCATAGCTTTGAAGAACTTCTGCCCGGTGTTCTACATAGTCATTAACATTAATGGTAATGTAAAAATTCTTTGAGTAGCGGTTATAGAGGTAATTTTGCGCCAAAAGTTGAAGAGCCTTCAAGACTTTTCCGTGGTAACCAATGACACGTCCTGGCTCATTGGTATCAATTTGCATATTGACCGTACGGCGGTTGTGACTGCTTGAGATAGTCGCATCCACATCCATTTCATCGACCACTGTTTGAACATAGGCTGTCACATCAGCTACGACTTCTTCGATGTTGTAGTTTTCCTCTACCTCGATACCAAGGTTTGAGAAATCAGACTCGCTTGATTCTTTTGCCGCTGGTTCTTTGACTTTTTCAAGGATATGTTCATGCCCTTTTTCTTCAAGAACGGTATCTGCTTCTTTGTCATGTTTCAGGATTTCGGTCTTGATTTCTTCAGAGACAACTTCTCCTTCTTCTTCGACCTTTTTGATCGCTGCAACGACGCGTCCGAGATCAACCGTCGCTTCGCTCACCGTCTTAACCGGTTCGTTTTGTGCATTGATCTCATCTGGGACACCTTTGACAGCTTTTTGATTGGCTTTTACAACAGTTGTTTCTGCAATGGGCTCAATCTCTACTTGGGCTGGTTTTTTCCCAAACAAGCCAAGAAAACCTTTCTTTTCACGCGCTACAACCGTAATATGTGCCTTCATACGAGGAATATCTAAATCGTTCAGACCTTTTTGAATCGCTTCTTCAACAGTTGCTCCAGTATATAGGACCATATGTCCACCTCTTTCTTATTTTTTCTTTTTCTGTGCTTTGTTTAGGGCACGACGTTTTTGTTTTTCCATGTCGCGCGAAGCTTGTTCTTTTGCTTCACGCTCTGCGATAATCTTGAAGGGGTTGTTCAAAAGATAGGTTTGCCCGACTTGGTAAGCATTGGAAGTCACCCAGTATAGTGCGACCCCGCTGGCTGAGAACAAGGCAAAGAAGAAGATCATCACAGGCATCACATACATCATGGTTGTCGCACTACCATTGCGCTCTGGCATGGCTTTATTGGTCAACCAACTGCTGAAAAATGTGAAGAGTGCGGCAAGAACCGGCAAGATATAAGTCGGGTCGATCGCGCCAAGGTCCAACCAGAGGAAGTGACCGACTTTAAGGAATTCGACACGGCTCAACGCTTGGAACAAGGCCATCAAGACCGGCATCTGGATCAAGAGAGGAAGGAAGGCTGAAGACGTTTTGACGCCTTTTTCCTTGTAAAGGGCCCGCATCTCTTCAGAAAGCTTGGTCCGACTATCAAGATCCTTCCCAGGATACTTAGCTTGCAATTCCTTGAGGAGGGGTTGAATTTCCTGCATTTTGCGGGTTGAATTCATTTGATATTGGAAGAGAGGCAAGAGGACCGTCCGTATGACAATGGTAAAGACGATAATCCCTACACCGATACTTCCGCCAAAGGACAAGAAGCGGATGGCTTCTGCAAAGAAGTAGACGAAACGTTCCCAACCACCTGTCGACTGAGCTGTCACTTGAGAGGTTCCACAAGCTGTCAAGACCAATAAGGCCGCTCCTAATAATCCAGTTAACTTCAGTTTCTTTTTCACATTATTCCCTTTCTTGGTAGACATGCGCTAATTTTAAGACATGTACAAGATTTTTCTCTACTTGATGAAAGTCGAGCTCCTCCACTCCTTTACGAGCAATGACAACAAAATCATCGGTCGTAAGGAAGGCTTGGTGTTTGATCAAAACATGGCGAATCAAACGTTTGATACGATTTCTAGTCACAGCATTTCCCAGTTTCTTACTAACAGACAGGCCGACTCGAAAATGCGGTTGGTCCTTGCGCAAGCGGTAAACAACGAATTTCCGATTGGCAACATTTTGACCACTTTTAAAAATAGCATTAAAATCTTTGTCACGTTTGACGCGGTAGCTTTTTTTCAAACCTCAACTCCCTCTATTAAATTTATTCTATTATACCATATTTTCAAAAAAAACCAATCTCACTCAGGAAATCGGTTGCTACTTAAATACAGATAAAAGTAAAGGCAAGGTGTAGTAGAGATTGAGCAAGATATGAGCCAAAATAGGAGAAAGGAGCGTCTTACTCCGATAATACAGGATCCCAAAAATCACACTCGGCAGGAGATAGATAATAGAAGCTCCTAGCGAAAAAGGATTGTGGAGAAAATGTAAGCCACTGTAGATGAGGGCTGGAAGCCAAATCTCAGCATAGAGTTTCCAGTCTTTAAAGTAGGCATTCACCAAGGCTCCACGAAAGATCAGCTCTTCTGTCACTGGCCGGATGATAACCATTGCGATCACTAGGATAAGTACCCCTGTGGGGCTAATTTCCCGTGGAAACAAACTCAAAACGGCTGCTCGTCCTTGAACAAAACCACTGATGAAGTAGTCCAACCAGTAAACTAAACAGGCCGCAAAAACGGCTTCTATCAGGGCTTGAAGAGGATTCTTCCCCAGCTTAAACTGCGCTTTTTTAGAAAAACGATAGACCAAAAATCCTGTAAAGACTGCATAGAGGCCTTCTAGGCCAAATAAGGTCCAATAATAGCTATTGGCGCTTGCTACACTATTGGAGACATACTGGGCCAAGGGGCGAAATTGAGGCCGAACATAAAAATAAAACAAGAGCAGAAAGAGGGGATAAAGCAGTGAGAGCTTTCCTTTGATGAATTTCATAGATACCTTTCCTATAAAGTATGACAAATCGTATAGTGCATCTTACCATAATCGTGACAAGGTTTCAATGAAAAAGGATGACTTCCTACTCTCTGAGATAGGCCACATAACCACCTAAGACAGCGACTAGAATCAAGAGACAAAGAAAAGTTTCCATCCATACAAGAGCTGTCAAGAAAGGTAGTTGCAACAAGCCTTGGGCCATTTTTAAAGAGGTCGCTGTAATGACCGTTGGAAAGGTAAGAGCTGAAAAAGCAGGTTGAAAACCTTCTTTGACCATTCTTGGCAGGCGCGTCAAAACAAAGAAATAAAAACCTTGCGAGGCCACCACCATGATCAGTAAGAACCAGGTAGGAAGGCTTGCTCCACCGACACGAATCAGAGCTGCTAAAAGAAGGGAAAATGGAGCGCAATAGATACCTTCTTGCCCCAACAGATGACTGGGTAAGGGCTGCTTTTTCCCATCAAAATAAATGACTGGGTAGAGAAGAAAGGTCAAACCAAAACCAATCACTAAAGCGAGATAAGCAATCTCCCTGATTCCTACAACAGGGTAGGTCAAGGCTGCTACTGCAATGCCCACATAGAGAACGGTCCAACTCGGAGTGGCATTGGCTCTTGGACGCACCATGACATGGGTCTTGGTAAAATAAAGAATCAAGCAAAGATCCAAGAGAAAGGCTGACCACCAAACCAACTGAGATAGACTTCCAAAGGCGGGAAAGAGGCGAAAAAGATAGGTGGATAGAATCATCCCTGCCATGGGAAAGGTCGCCATCCCAGATAACAGGGATGGCTGTTGGAGTTCTATCTTGGTTTCTTGCCAGCGAATCGCATGATAGACTAAAAAGAAAAACCAGAAGAACAAACCTGTCAGACTAAAGGCATGGGCAAGAACAGGCAGAGAGTCTGCAAGAAGGTTTCCAGCGCCAACTAGTCCTAACAGACAACCTGAAAATACTAAGGGAATCTTTTTCATCGGAAGCTCCAATCATTTTATCGCTTTCAGTATACCATAAAATCAAAGGGAACATCATCAAAAAAAGAAGTTGGTTTACCAACTTCTTTTAGAATGTAATACACCTGTTTCTTACATAATACATCCTAAATGATACTTAAAAAATTAAAAAGATATCAACTATTAGGCTCACTTAGACATCTACTGAAACTTTCCGCCGTGAGATAAGTGCCTGAAATAATTATGTTTCAGGCACTCGGGATTATTGAGACCTTAGGCTCAATAATTAGTCATGGAACTTCCTCGAAGTTCGCTGACGTCCGTACTCACCTAAGGAAAGTTTCTAAGATGACTCTATCTACAATTTGAAAGAAGTTGGAAAATACCAACTTCTTTTTATCCATTCTATTAAAGACTAGGCCTGTACGACCATCATATAAAGAAATAAGGATACGAGAAAGACGATGCTAACAACAAGGGTCGCTAGCTTGAGTCCACGGTGAGACCGCCAGTAACTTGGCTTTCCTAGGTTACTGGTCGCATCTGTTGAAAGCGATTGTTGTTGGCGAGGCTGCAAGGTGATCAGAACCACAAGAGCGAGGGATAAGATCGAGATCCCGATTGCAAATACCATTTCCATCTTAGGATCCTCCTAACACTCTGAAGAGGGTAAAAATAACTCCCAGCAGAATCACCAAACCAATGATCACATTAAAAGTAACATTGATCTTTTCAGAACGTGTCGTCTTTTCTTTTTCGGCAGGACGGCGTTTGAGAGACTCCATCCGTCCTTCTACTTCTTTGTAAAATAAATCTTTCTTACGATCACTCACTGTGTCCACCTATCCCTTCTTGCAAGCGAGCTTTGAAAACAGCTGGCTCAACGCTACTTGATTGGGCAATTTGTTGCGCAACGGCTTCTCTGTAGCTATCCACAGATTGGTAGATTTCCTGGATGCGGGCCACCATATCTGCTTCTTTTCCTTGATCAAAGATATTGGCTTGTGCGAGGAAGTGGCGGTCATGCAGGGTATGGCTAAAGGCAAGGATAACTTGCTGGTGTTCGAAGGCCTTGCGAACAATGCCTTGTACCTCTGCATAGTGGTTGATATCCAGATAAATACTAGAGACCTTAAGCAACTCTTTGATCCGCTCTTGACTGATATTTTGGTACAAGACCACATTTGGATAGCGGACCATAGACAAGAGGCTCGCAGACATCTCCGTCAAAGCTGCTACACGGAAGGTCACATTTGGCAAGTTCTCTACTAGGTAGGTCAAGGCTTCGATCTGATCCGAATTGGTCAAAACAAAAGCGTCTTTACGGATATCGTCTTTCACCTTGAAATCATACAGGTAGCCAAGGGGACCAAAATAGCTATGCTGGTCTTGCGAGGTCAACTGCAAAGCACGATGATAGGTCGCGTTTTGCGGAATCAAGATCTTCTTGGTCCGGATTTCTGGGCTCTTTAGAATCAACTGCATATTGCCCGGAAGGCTGTCGTGAAGAGGCTCTTGCCACACCAAGACATCGCGTCCTTTGATGCCTTTATTGCCCAGCTGGAGACTAATGCTAAAGGAGGTAGCCAGCGTATTGTAGACCAAACCATCTAGATCAAAACCACGATACTCTAGATAAAAGACAAAGTAATCTAAGCGATTCTTGAAAATCCGCATGGGTTGATGATCCAAGGTCAAGATCAAATCCCCTGTTTGGTGATTTTCTGTCAAGCGCTCGATATCCCCTTCAAAATAAGTAGTCACCAAATACTGTCCCTGATCGCCACAAGTCGTTACAGCAATCTTACGACCGTATTGGTCATAGTGCTCAACCATGACCACTTGCCCCTTATCATCTAACCACTCTAAGCGCTCGACGATGCGTTTATAGGAAGCAGCATGGTACACAATCCGAGCCTTTTCCTGACCATAGTAGGTCACTTTTCCCGAACTGTTATCCCCAGAAACTTCCCAGAAATCAGGCACTGGAACTTCATTAAAGTAGCGTCCGCGCTTCTCTCCTTTTGCTTGTCCTAAGAAATAGATAAAGGGAGATTCGACACCGTCTGGTAAGAAACCATTTGGCTCCAAAACAACGGTCGGGTGGTCAAAGCCAGACTCTTTCATGGAGTGGAGCAAGTCTTGGCTTTCACGAGAATAACTATCAAATACGTTCAGCATGTGTCACCTCTTCTATCAATTGTGCCCAAGCTTCTTCTACTCGGCTGGTCAAAAAGTCTTCTGCACGCGCATAAGATGCTTGACGCATGCTGGCTAGATCATCTTTTTTGTATAGCTGGATGATTTTCTCCGCAAAGGCAGAAGCAATCTGGTCGACCACTTGATCTGCTGAAGGCGGAATGAGATAGCCATTTTTACCTTCTGTGACAAAGGTTTGATTGCCATAAGGAACGTCAAAACCGATAATCGGAAGTCCAGAACCAATCGCCTCCATCAAGGTCAACCCAAAGCCTTCACTAGTCGACGCTGACAGGTAAACCTCATAATTCTTATAAATTTCCTCTAGATTGGCATGCCCTTTGAGATGGATATAGTCTGCCGCCCCCAATTCATCAATCAGAGAACGCAACTTGCCTTCTTCTCCACCTTTTCCATAGATGTCAAAAGACAGTTCTGGCAATTCTTTTTTGGCGCGAACCACTGCTCGCACCAACCAGTCAATATGCTTTTCTGTCGCTAAACGAGAGGCGGTAATCATAGAAAATGGGGTGCGATTTTCGTTTTGTGGCAAGCTGGCAAGACTCCCAACTGGAATGGTATAGATAGCTGGCTGATGGTTGGTGTATTTAGCAAACTGCTCGGCCAAGATTTCTTTTTGGCGGTCAGTCGCGACAATAAAGAAGTCTACCTTGTCTGCATTGGTAAATTGGTACTCGTAGTAGTTATTCCACAGGATATACTGATCATCGACATTATTGGCACTGAAGTGCTCGGCATGGACGACCACACCCAGGCGAGCTTTTTGCGCTTCTTCAAAGATAGGCTGACCAATATTGGTTTCCCGATCCAAAATCACCAAATCTTGTTTGGTCAATTGAAGAGTTTGCATGAAGTATCGGATCAATTCTTGGCGACCAACCAGATAACGATCTGGGAAACGATAAATTTCGCGGCCATCTGCCATCTGCATGCTGTAGGCAACCGTCCCGTCTTCATTGTAAAAACGGCGCTCAATCAAATTGGCTTGATTGTTCTTAGGAATGAAGTACTCGGTACAATAGCGGGTATAGGAGAAATAATCCTTTCTCACCAAAATTCCTCTAGACACGTACTCACAGCGTTCAACATAGGGACTGTTTTCTTCGCGCAGGTAGCAGGTTAAAAAGTTGTCCTGGTCCTCATAAAAGAAGCGCTTGATCTTTCCATCGACTTCTTCACGAGTCGGTTTTCCGGCAAATCCTGCTAAGACCTGATCAATGGTATAGGTCGTTGGCGCAATTTTTATATCCGTAAAATGGCTATAGAGCCAGATGATTTCATCATTTTTAAAACCGATATTTTCTGTTAAATGCTGGATATTATCGGCTAGGATCATATCCATAAAGACAAACTTGGCTGGTTGATGGATATTGCGTAACAACTGGGCACGGTAGGCCTGGGCATACTCAACACCACTGCTGGCCCAACCGATTCCAAGGTTGATATTGTATACTGTCATAATGTCCTCTTTTATGGGAAATGCAAGACAATTTCCCCTTTTTTATTGATTTCTACTCGACTCAGTAAGAGATTGCGGACCATTTGTTCTTTGGCCGCCTCTTTCATTCGTTCAAAGGATTGGTAGGCTTCTTGGAAAAATTCTACCAAAGGGTTTTTCTGACTGGTGTACTGACCAGAGAGCGCCATGCGCAATTGTTGCAGATAGTCTACCTGCTCGACCCAGTTTTCATCGATAGCTTTTAGGATGGCCATGCGCTGGAATTGGGCGATCACCTCATCGGTGCCTAAGATCTCATACTTAGCTTCCAACTCGCTTTTAGCAATCTCCCATAAGAAATTCTCTTTGGTTTTCTTGCTACGGAAGGTTTGGTGGGCCTTTTCCGGATCTACTTGGTAGCTCACATTGTCTAACATATAGCGATAAAAAGCTACCGGTTCCTTGTATTCTTTTTTATGGGCTACGCTTGAAAAGACGGAACGAAGAACTTTTTCAACGATGTCGTCCAAGCGACCTTCTTGTTTGATCAAGCGGTCGCGCTCTTCGTAGACGATGGCACGCTGAATGTTCATGCTTTCCGCAAATTCTAGCGTCATCCGACGACTGGCCTGACCAGAACTTTCACTAGCATTTTGAGCCCGTTCCACCAAGTTTCTATACTTGCGCTTGGTCAGAGCTTTGGCTGAACCAATCCGCTCATCCACATCATAGTCTTGATAGGTATCCTGGATCCAGTCTGGCCCCCAGTTTTTCATCAAATCGTCTTCCAAAGAGACAAAGAACTTGGTCAAACCAGGATCTCCTTGGCGACCTGAACGTCCACGAATTTGAAGGTCAATCCGCTGGTTCATCATCCGCTCAGTCCCAACAACCACCAAGCCACCTAACTCAGCGACTCCTGGTCCCAACTTGATATCGGTTCCCCGACCGGCCATTGAGGTCGCAACCGTCACGGCTCCTTTTCGACCAGACTCCTTAATGATCTGGGCCTCTCGAGGAGCATTGTTGGCATTGAGAAGATTGTGTGGAATCCCTTCGCGCAAAAGAAGATTCGAATAAAGAATCGACATCTCAACGGATCCGGCAAAGACCAGAATCGGATTGCCCTTTTCATGGACCTTCTTCACATAATCCAAAGAAGCTACGATTTTCTCCGGCAAGGTCTGATAGATTTCATCCGGCAAATCCTTGCGGATCTTCTTGCGATTGGTTGGGATCTTGATCACTGACATGGCATAGGTATCAAGAAACTCTGCTTCAGCGACCTTCCCAGTCCCGGTCATGCCTCCCAACTTCCGAAACATCTTAAAGAGATTTTGGTAAGTAATAGAAGCCATAGCCCGTGTTTCTTGGGTGAGCTTGAGACCCTCTTTGGCTTCAATCGCCTGGTGGAGTCCTCCCTGCAAACGGGTCATTTCCATCAAGCGCCCCGTCGCCTGGTCTAGTAAGACAATCTCCGGTTGCCCTTCGACATTGGGGTGGATGACATAGTCCTTATCTTTAATAAAGTTTTTATTGGCCTGCAGGGCTAGGCTGATATGGCGGACCAAATCACGGTATTGGGGATCATAGAGGTTGGGAATGGCTAGAAAGGCTTCTGCTGCATGAGCTCCTTTTCGAGTCAACCAAACTCGTTTCTTTTCTTCATCAAACTTGAAGTCTTCCCCCTCTTTGAAGGTTTGGATCAGGGTATCAATAATCCCATATAGGTTAGATTGAACCCGAGGAGAACCAGAAATAATCAAGGGAGTCTGAGCACTATCAAGGAGCACCGAATCAATCTCATCGACAATGGCATAATTGAAGTCTGCCAAAAACTGGCCATCTGCCGAAGCCGTCAAGTTTTCTGTTAAATAATCAAATCCCAGACTGGTATTGGTCGTATAAATGACATCTGACCGGTAAATCTCCCGTTTGACTTCTGGATCTAATTCTTCGTCTTCTGATTGTTTTAAAGGAACTCCAACAGTCAAGCCTAAAAAGCGGTAGACCTGTCCCATCTCTTCTGCATCCCGAGTTGCCAGATAGGTATTGGTCGTAATAACCATGACCCCTTTGCCCTCTAAGGCATTGAGATAAACCGGCATGGTCGCTGTTAAGGTTTTTCCTTCACCGGTATTCATTTCAGCGACATTGCCTTGGTGGAGGACAATCCCTCCCATGACTTGCACGTCATAAGGAAACATGCCCAAGACCCGTTTATCAGCTTCCCGCGCAACCGCAAATGCTTCTGGTAAGAGATCATCTAAGGTCTCACCCTTAGCTAGACGTTCCCGAAATTCCACAGTCTTCTCCTGTAGTTGTCGATCCGTCAAACGGGCCATGTCATCCTTCCAGCTATTGACTTCTTTTAAGATTTTTTTGATGTTTCTTAATTTAACGTAATCCAATGTGATCCTCTTTTTTGCAGTGATGTTCGTCTATTCGAGAACTTCTGCTCCCTCAGACGATATTGGTTGAATAGTGAAATAGTGGAAGGTAAACTCTTGCAAACCTGCACTGAGCAAGCGTACTTCGTAGGCGTAAGCTTGATCTGGATAGGTGAACTGCAAGCGACCTTCTGCGGTTACTCGACGGCCAACAAGCTCTCCAAAGCGATCTCTAAAGATAATTTCTACCATAACGGTATGAGTGGGAGTCGCTTCCATCGTGATAACCAATTCATAATCTTGCTCTCTTTTGAGCAGAGGCAGACTAGGAATTTGGCGAGTTGCGCCAAAATTTGTCTGCGAATGCCAGGTTTTCAGTACTTGACCAGATGGCATGAGGGGATTCTGAAATTGAACGCTTCCTTGGGCAGTCGCCTGAATGGTCGACCCCCAAAGATAATCTGCCAGAACGGTATCGCCCCAGTAGATTCGTCTGCTTTCATTTTCTTTTATTTTTATCATTGGTTTCTTCCAAAGTCTCTTTCCATGATTTCTTTGTACTGGGTCACAAACCACTCAATGATCGGACCACTCGCATCATTGTGTCGACCAGCGCGGCTGGTACTGATAATACGAACCGGCAATTCATACAAGGCTTCTAAAATATCTGGATAGGCCTGCTGGTCGTAGTCATCATCCCGCATATAGGCAAGGGCTAGAATTGTATCCTTAAAGTCTGCTTTTTCAAACCGGTCCCAGAAGCGTTGATTGAGCTGAGCAATGCCTTCTTGTGATACTTGGCCGATGATCAACTGCATCATATCTAAGGATGTTCCAAACTCATCTGGACGTTTAAATTTCAGGTTAGCAGCGACATCCCCCAGGTTGACAATGGGTTTTCCGACTAAGATGGCATGAGGAGAATAAAGAGCACCATAGTAAAGGGCACCAAAGGTCCCCATGGACAAACCTGAAAAATTCATCTCTTTGGGCTCAAAGCCGAGCAAGTCCAAGTGCTGATCAATAAAGGCTGTGATTAGATTTTCTAATTCTTCTGAGCCCATATAAAAAGATCCACCTTCCAGTCTTGGGTCAGAAAAGAGAATAAAGGGACTACCCATAGCACGCATCATCCCAAACCCTTCAAATCCTTCGGCCGGACGATACCCAGAAAAGTAAATGTTTAAAGGTGGCTTCATATCGCCAGGATGGAAATAAGCAAAAATTTCTTGGCGTTTGTGGTCCCGTAGCGTCTGAGCTCCTACGGTCATCTCTCCTAAAGGACCATGTGACAAGCGCTTATGTAAGGCTCCGATCGTAAGCGTCCCCTCTCCTTTTGCCTCCAGCGAAAAAGCTAGATAATAAGGCTCTGCTCCATCCAATTCTAGTGGTTGTAGCATCTCTTCTTCTGAAAAGACCGCATCTTTGACCCAATCACCCAAAGCTCCAAAGCGGTAAAATTGAATCCGCAGTTGTAGCTGACAGCTAGGATCTTTTTCGTATTCCAACCAAAAATTGATGGGGCGGCTAGCGTCATACACATAATTGTAAACCCACTGGACAATCGGCGTAAACTCTTCCCCGTATGCTCCGTCAAGCTTGAGGAAATGTTGCCCCAAGACTGTTTGCTGACCAGCAAAATCAGGTCTCACCTGCAGATCACGAACTGTAAAGGCATCCCCGTATTGATTGTCGTATAAAAAGCGGTCTAAAACATAGAGAAATTGATGCTTGTTTGAGAAATCCCAGGGTCTCGCTTGCTTAAGCGTTAAGAGGTGGGCCAATTCTGCAGAAGGTGCCTCTAGCTTACGGCTTTCATCATAAAAAACGGTATAAGGCTGAAAATAAGTCAGGTCTTCTCCTAAAGCCAACAAATCTTCTGGATTCTCTAGGATCAAGGCTTTAAATTTAGAGATTTCCACTTCTTCCATATAGTCTTTGAGCGATGGAAGAGCAGTGGATTGAAAAAAGTGCCAGCCAAGTCCAGCAGGAAGTTCCATTTGATCCTGCCAGCTACTTGAGCCGATTTGGAGAATATGGGGTATCTGTAGTTTTTTATCCATGACGTTCTTTCATCCATCCTTCCCATTTCTCGATCAAGCGTTGACCAGTGTATTCTTGAATTTTTTCGATCGAGTAGACCAAGGCTTCGTTCCAAGGCTTCAACTCCAATAAAAAGTGAGTAATCGCCTTCTCTAATTCCTTGTCTCCTTTTGATAAGACATAGCCATTTTTCAAATGATCGACATATTCTGTCTGGACGCGGTTGACCTGAGGAATCCCAGCAGAGATCCCTGCAATCTGCGTATAGAGGCTGGGCTCCTCGCTTAAATCTACGATCAAGCGGGTTTTTTCCAACTCTTGAATAATGTCATTTTCATTTGAAAAATTCTTAACTACAAAACGGTAATCCGATGCATCTTGTACGGACTCTTCATCGATAATCTGGTTTTCCCCAAGCCCTTCTATTTGGGCTGGTGATTGAACCAGATGCAAGTCCTGCTCGCTAGTGATCAATTCCTCAAGTTGCCCTTCTAATTCCTTAACACGCTCCGGTGATCCATTGTAAAATGCAAAAACAACTTCAAATAAAGGATGTTGCGCCAAGACCTCCAGAACCTTCTTGAGCTGGCTCTTACTTGGAAGCTCAGCTTCGTTGACATAAAAGTAAATCTTTGATTCCTTACGCTCCTGACTAGAGCCCAAACGGAGGCGGGAGTCAAAAGAGGTAATCCGGTGTGTCTTTTGAGCCAAGCTAGGAGAAAAGACCCCAATCGCTTCTTTGGTTTTTTCACTATCTGTAATCAAGAGCTGGGCATCAATCATATCAAAATAGAGGGCAAAGTTTTCGGCAGACAAGGGCTGACGATCCCCATAGAAAGACAAGACTTTTTTGACGCTACTTGCTGTATCTTGTAAAAAGGCCAAATTTGCTGGATGAGCTGCCAAAACCAACTGGTCTCGTCCTGGAACCAAGGTTGCTAGCTGCTCCTTCATTTTTTCAGCGACAACTTCTCCCATATTGGCATAGCTTTCTTTTTTGAAGGCATGAAAGAAAGCTTCATTGACCATGACGGAGTGGTTCTCTTCTATCAACATCTCTCTCAAAACCCATTGCCCATCAAAACTCAGATACTCTTGGAAATAGGGTTTTCCCTCATTGTAGTAGATTCTACTAGAGATAAAGCCACGATCATCTAAGTACTCGATGTAGCTGATCTCGTCATTCTTATAACGGGTCAAAGAGAGAAGGTTTCCATCCACTCCCATATCAATTTTCGCTAGGTGGTGGCCCTTACGAAATGCCATCACCAAAAAGGGAGTATAGGAAAAAGTGGTCTCACTCGGCCATTCGATGTCCTGAAGCTGAACTGGGCGCATAGCCAAATCAGACGGAACCTGTTGGATCTTATCAAAAATCGAGAGCACATCTGTCTCTAACAAATCTTGGCGGTGCAAAAAATAGCGCAGTTGCGGACTATACTGAGGCAACAATAAGATCCGATCCATTTCTGCTTCTTGAAAAATACGAACTTGATTAATGGTATCGTCAAATTCAATAGACTCTCGCATCCAGTACCAAGGGGTAGCTGTTTGCTGCCAGATGCGGTCCGTTCCATACCAGGCTGGTACAAAATAATACATGGTTACTCCTAGAATATTCTTGTATAACGTTGATTCACACGAAGGGCACGAATTTCTTCTCGGATATTGTAAATCATCCCGACAAACATGAGGAAGGTTCCTGGAATCATGGTCAAGCGCAAGAGATCCTTATCCCATAACAAGAGAGAAAAAGGAAGCGCCGTGAAAAGGATCAGATACAGTGTACCAAAAACCGTCAAGCGTAGCACAATTTTATTGATATAGCGACGTGTATCTGCTCCAGGATAGACATGATCGATATACTCGGAAGCCTTCATCATCTTATCTGCAATTTCTTCTCCGTTCACATTGACAAAGGCGAAAGCAAAAGAGAGAAGGGCGATCATCAGAATGTAAAGAAGGATCCAAATCGGATCTCCCATCACCAAGTGTTTGGCTAAACGAGCAGCCCACTTAGCATTGGAATCCATAGACAAGATCAAGAGCATGGCATACTGAGGAATGGACACCAAGGTCATGGCGTACATGAAAGGCATCCCTCCTGCCGGGTTGAGCTTGATATCCAAAAAAGTATAACTTTTCAAGTTGTTGTGGATCCCTAATTTATTGACAGGAATCTGGTACTTGGAATATTCCACCAAAACTGCCACATAGACAAAAATCAAGATGAAAATCACGCCCAGAACATAAGCGATTTCTGGGATATTATTGACATTTGAAAGGGTCTGCATCACGTCTTCGGGCAGGTACATAACCATCCCAGCCATCATGATCACAACAGAACTTCCAAGCCCCAAAGCGGCATTTAGATCAGAGAGCCAAACTAAAAAGAAGGCCCCGGCTACCATAATCATGGTATTGACCGCAATGACAAGTCCAGGGTTCAACCCTGTCTTCAAGGGGAGATACATGGCCACTGCCAAAGACTGGACGATGGCGAGCGCCAAGGTCACGTACATCTTTCGCCGCTCCACTATCTCCGTGCTGGTTTTTTCAAGGTTAAAGCGTTTTGAAACGGTAAACATCCGCCACAAAATCATGGAAGACATCCATGGCGATAGACCGATCGAAAAGATAGACATTCCGCGGAGGTTTCCCCCCATCACAGCGCTTGAGAGTTGCAAACCCGTTGTCGTTCCCTCATTGAGTCTCAGGGCCTTTGATAAGTCAACAAAAGGCAGGGAAATTTTACTTCCCAAAACATAAATAAAGACGAAAAATATCGTCCAACAAAATCTCTTTCCTACTTCAGATCGTTTTAACATTTCTTTTAAACTTTCTCTTACTCATTTTGACTCTTTCACCTGGGAAACAGCCTTTAAATATGTGCCTTTAGAGCATTTTATCTCAACTTATTTTACCATAATTTGCGACTTTTCCAAACTCATTTGTCACTAATATTTGATAATATTTCAATTTCCCCATTTGGTACCGTATTCAACAAAAAATCCTTCAGATGTTTATCTGAAGAATCTTGTTTACTTGGATATTATTCACCTAAAGCCATGATGGTATCGACAAATAATTTCTTTGTAAAATAGCCATTGCGGATCAAATAAGAAGTATAGTGAGCCTTTCGGACCATTTGGGCATACTCTTCTTCTGTACAGTCTTGGACCAAACGATTGGCTTCTTCAAGACTGGAGGCTACAAAGCCCAGCCCTTTTTCTCGAATATAGTCTGCATTTGACAAATAGTCTGGCACTACTACCGGAAGACCAGCAGATAGATAAGTCGATAGTTTGTAGGAAATATTTTCTTTGTAGTAATCCCGCTCATCCTCAGGATTCTTAGAATTTCCCCAGACAAGCCCAAAACCACCCTTGGAAAGCTCGAGAAGCAACTCTTGCTTAGTCCGCCAGCCTTCTATATGGACCTTAGAATAATCGACTCCTTCAACTGCTTCGGTATAGACATGAAGGGGTGTCTCATATTTCCAATCGATGATATGTGGGAAACGCGACGGATTCCCTGAGAAGATCAGTTTTTTCTCAAATTGCGGAGTGTAAAGATCCAAACTGTGGGTCAAATCCCACAACTTTTGGACCACATATTTTTTCACTGTGAGCCCTTCTGATACTAGACGATGGTACATTTGCTCTGACGGAACAACGACCAAATCACTCTGATTGTACATGTCGATATAGTTAGGCATTAGGTAATAATTGCTCTCAAACATGAGTGGTGGGACATCATGGATAAACATGACCAGCTTGGTTTGAAGGAGTTTTAACTTATCAACCAAACGGCGGTCCCACTCAATTCCATTCCAAGAAGGAGATTGAACGAAGACGATATCCCCAAAAGCAACGCCTGCTAAAATCCCATCCATTCGCGAGTTCAATTCGCTAGCTGGTTCATTGCTATGATCATAAAAGTAGATCCCTAATTCATTAACCCCAAGTTCACGAACGACATTCATAATATCGTTTTGTGCCATCAGGGCAACACTTTTCGAAGATTGCCCAAATAGATTTGTAAAATGGATTTTCATCTCTTTCCTCTGACTCTTCTTTTTTAATCCCATATTTTCTGAAGATATGAAGGCAAACAGAGCTTTTCACAAAGTAACCTTTTTCATATCCCTCAACGAAAACTTCCTCATTCATTATAACATATTTCCCAACTTCTTAGACATTCTAGATCAATAAAAGACCGGTTCATTCCGGTCTTTTAAGGTTTTATTTGCCGTCTTTTTTCCGAATTCCTAAAAGGGCTAATCCAGACAGAAGAATGGAAGCTCCTGTAGCAAGAATATTAGATGAAGGATGGGCACCTGTCTCTGGAAGAGCAGGTCCGGAAGAGTGTGTCGCACTTAGCGAGCTTGCATCTGATGGAGATTCTGAGTAAGAGGTGTCTAACGAAGACACGACAGACTCCGAAGAACTTGTCACAGCAGAGAAACTTGACGCATAAGACACACTGATCCATTCAGAAATTTCCTGCGATAAGGATTGACTCTCTGTTGATGATGCGCTTATAGAATCTGAAACACTCGTCAAAGGAAATTCAGATACTGGCATGGACGTTGAAGCCGATTCGCTTGCTGAAAGGAGCGAAGTTGATTGGCTATAGGAGTCTGATTTTGAAACAGATGTTGATGCTAGAGATTCTGAATGGGATGTCCATTGTGAAGCAGATAGACTCTCAGAAACGGATCGAGAGAACGATCCAGACTCTGAAATCTGCGATGCAGCTACGACATGAGAAGTTGAAGCCGATTCGCTTGTCGAAGCAGAAGCTTGAACTAATGAATCTGATTGACTTGCTGAGACTGATTCTTGTACCAGCGAGTCTGATTGGCTAGCTGAAACCGACGCTTGTACTAAGGAGTCGGATTGACTGGCCGAAACGGATGCTTGGGCCAAGGAGTCAGATTGACTTGAAGAAACTGATTCTTGAACCAAGGATTCAGATTGACTTGCTGAAACGGATGCTTGAATCAGCGAGTATGATTGGCTAGCTGAGACCGGGGCCTGAACCAGCGATTCTGATTGGCTGGTCAATACAGATGCTTGAACCAACGAATCCGATTGGCTAGCCGAAACGGACTCTTGGACCAGCGATTCAGAGTGACTAGCAGATACCGATGACTGAACCAACGAATCCGATCGACTGGCAGAAACCAAAGCTTGGATCAAAGACTCAGATTGACTTGCTGAAACGGATGCTTGAATCAGCGAGTCTGACTGGCTGGCAGATACAGATTCCTGAACCAATGACTCTGATTGGCTAGCCGAAACGGACGCTTGAACCAAAGACTCTGATTTACTAGCTAAAACGGATTCCTGAACCAAGGATTCTGATTGGCTTGCCGATACCGATACTTGAGCCAACGAGTCTGATTGGCTGGCAGAAACTGATTCTTGTACCTGCGACTCGGATTGACTGGCTGAAATCGACCCTTGAACTAGCGAATCGGATTGACTCGCTGAAACGGAGTCCTGAATCAACGATTCGGACTGACTAGTAGAAACGGACGCTTGAACCAAAGACTCGGATTGACTAGTTGAGATCGACTCTTGGATTAGCGATTCTGATTCACTTGATGAAACGGATGCTTGGGCCAAGGAGTCGGATTGAATTGCCGAAACGGATTCTTGTACTAACGAGTCTGATTGACTAGCTGAAATCGACTCTTGAACTAGCGATTCTGATTCACTTGCTGAAACGGATGCTTGGACCAACGAATCCGATTGGCTAGCATATACTGAGGCTTGAACCTGCGACTCGGATTGGCTAGCCGAAACGGACTCTTGAATCAACGAATCGGATTGACTAGCTGAAATCGACTCTCGCACCAACGATTCTGATTGACTCAATGATGTTGATTGCAAATCAGTCGATACTTGCGATTCCGACTGACTCATTGAATCAGAACGAGAAAAGGACATAGATTCTGTAATTTGAGACTTAGATTCGATATCAGAAGTAGATTGCGATTGACTTTCGGAAACTGATGCTTGAATCAAGGACTCAGATTGACTGGCGGAAACTGACTCTTGAACTAGCGAATCGGATTGACTCGCGGAAACTGATGCTTGAATCAGCGAGTCTGACTGACTGACAGATACTGATTCCTGAACCAATGACTCGGACTGACTTGCGGAAACGGATGCTTGAACAAAGGAATCAGATTGACTAGCTGATACGGATTCTTTGAGCAACGAATCGGATTGGCTAGACGATACAGATGCCTTAACCAGCGAGTCTGATTGACTCGCAGAAACTGATTCTTGAATCAAGGAATCTGATTGACTAGCTGAAACTGATTCTTTAACCAGCGAATCGGACTGGCTGGCCGATACAGATGTCTGAACCAACGACTCTGACTGACTGGCTGAAAGCGACTCTTGGACCAGCGATTCCGATTGGCTGGATGAAACCGACGCTTGAACTAAGGATTCTGATTGGCTTGTGGAGATCGATTCTTGGACTAGCGATTCTGATTCACTTCCAGAAACGGACGCTTGAACCAACGACTCTGACTGACTCGCGGAAACTGATTTTTGTACCAACGAATCGGATTGGCTCGCAGAAACTGACTCTTGAACCAACGAGTCTAACTGACTTGCAGAAACTGATTCTTTAACCAGTAACTCTGACTGACTGGCAGAAACTGATGCTTGAATCAACGACTCAGACTGGCTGGCAGAAACTGATGCTTGAATCAACGACTCAGACTGGCTGGCTGAAACGGATTCTGACAGCTTTTTGCTCATCGAAATAGATTGTGACAAGGAAATCAGTTGAGAAACCACTTCCTCCGATCCAACCGCCGATGTTGACTGCGATTGAGACACAGAAATTGATCTAGATGCTAAATTAGATAAGGATACCGACTGACTCAACGAAACAGATTTAGAGGCTTTTTCAGACTCACTCTTAGATGCTGATGCTGCTTTTGATTGTGAGTCGGATTGACTAGCTGATACAGATTCTTTAATCAATGACTCTGATTGACTCGCTGAAATCGACTCTTGAACAAGCGACTCAGATTGGCTTGAAGAAACTGATTCTTGAACCAAGGAATCAGACTGGCTGGCCGATACGGATTCCTGAAGCAACGACTCTGACTGACTTGCAGAAACTGAGGCTTGAACCAACGAGTCGGATTGACTTGCCGATACAGATGCCTGAACCAACGACTCAGACTGGCTGGCTGAAACCGAGGCTTGAACCAAGGAGTTTGATTGACTGGCAGATACTGACTCCTTAATCAATGACTCTGACTGACTTGCAGAAACCGACGCTTGAACTAACGACTCTGACCGGCTAGCTGAAACGGACGTTTGATCCAACGAGTCTGATTGACTCGCTGATACGGATTCCTGAAGCAACGACTCAGACTGGCTGGCTGAAACCGAGGTTTGAACCAAGGAGTTTGATTGACTGGCAGATACTGACTCCTTAATCAATGATTCTGACTGACTTGCAGAAACCGACGCTTGAACTAACGACTCTGACCGGCTAGCTGAAACGGACGTTTGATCCAACGAGTCTGATTGACTCGCTGATACGGATTCCTGAAGCAACGACTCTGACTGACTGGCTGAAACGGAGGCTTGTACCAATGAATCTGACTGGCTGGCAGATACGGAGGCTTGTACCAGTGACTCTGACTGGCTGGCAGAAACGGAAGCTTGAATCAACGAGTCTGATTGACTGGAAGAAACTGAGGCTTGAATCAACGACTCTGACTGACTCGCAGAAACGGATTCTTGTACTAACGACTCGGACTGGCTAGCAGAGACTGAGGCCTGAACTAACGAATCCGATTGACTTGCTGAAACAGAGGCCTGAACCAACGAATCAGACTGGCTGGCAGATACGGATTCTTTAATCAAGGAATCTGATTGACTGGCTGAAACCGACTCTTGGACTAGAGACTCCGACTGACTAGTGGAGATCGATTCCTGAACCAACGAGTTGGATTCGCTTGTCGATACAGATTGTGACAAGGAAATCGAGGTTGAAACCTGTGAATCTGATTGACTGGCGAAGCTAGATGCTTGTGACAAGGAAACGGACTCACTGACCGAAACAGATTGAGAAGATGAAATGGATTCTGAAACTAGTGACTCTGAAGTTGAAATCGAGAAGTTTTGAGATTGTGAAGCAGATTCTGACGGTGTCATCTTCCGATAGTAATAATTCACACTCGTTAAGGGGTATGAATCTACTATTTTTTTGATCGTTTGTTTGAAGTTGGAAAAACCATCTGCTCCTTGAGGTGTTGCATCTTCTCCAACGACCATGGTCGTATTTTTATCGAGGTATGCTGATTTTGGAAGTTCCGTGAATGGTTTTGGAACAGTATATTCTATTCCTGTTTTCTCATCAGTGTAAGTAACTGTCTCCTTACTAGAGAACCAACCTGTAATATCCAACTCAAAATGTTGGTAATCTATTCGTTTTGGTGTAACATTCAGGAAATAATCCTTGTTTTTACTTTCAACTTTACGAGTTCCACCTAAATCTGAAAGGTTATCCGTACTATCTTGTTTAAATTCTTTTTCATAAACAAGTGTATATACATCGGTTACCTGAGTATTGCCTACATCACCACTACTAACATCATGGATTTTAGAAGGATCTAAAACATAGTAGCGAAGAGAATAATCACCATTTTGATTAAGGGTGACAACTTCACTTTTAATGAAATGCTCACGCGCATCCCCTAATAGTTCAATTCTTGATTTCCCATTCTTACTATTATCGAACACCTCACTTTTACGATTCGGGAACACGGTGTGCGCTGGGACCTGTACATAACCAGGAAATTCGCGTGGATTGGAAGCTGTATAATGCTGGCCTTCCAATCCGTAGATTCTATACTCTAGTAAGGATCTTTCTTTCCCCGTTGGTTCATATTGCCCATTGAACCATCTACCATTCGGGTCCACTTCTCTATAGAAGGTCGATTGTTGTCCCATCATAGATGGAATTTTGATACTAGGATAGGTCCTAATCAATTGCCCCTGGTTCTCAGGCGTCATGACATCATAAATACTCCGGACGAAGAAAGCTTGTTCCGGAATAACATTCGTCAGCATTCCAAAGGTTCCATTACCTGTAGTAGGTTTCGAATTAAAAACCTTGTTCCCAAGGGGAGCTTGACCAATCAGTACTTCTTTTGGTAATTGAATATCTTGGCCATGTCCTTCTGGAGATACAGTTTGTGAAAAAATTTCAGCCCCATCTGATTTCCGAACAATGCGGAAATAAACATCCATTGCCTTATGCTTTTCCGGGTCTATCTCACTGATATCAATCGACATGGTCGCATAGTAACCAAGTGACTCTCCTTGTTTATTCACAAAGTCCCAAATACCAAATGTATAACGATTGGTGTAGGGTTCACCTAAAAAATTTTTCAACTCTTCAGGCGAAAATCTTAAGAGATCTTTATCTAGATGAGGATCCTTAGCATATCCTGGTGTGTCAAGTGTAGGATCTTCTACACTCGCACCATTGGGATCTTCTGGGTTCGGGGTCATATCCAATACATCATCAGCCAAGTATGTTTCCTCAGCTAGAGGAGCCAACTGAGCAGAGATCACAGGTTTCCCATCTATATTCGTATTTCCCACAAAACCTGCAGCTGTCAAGGTCGTCATCATCTCATCGACAGCTTTCTCCAAACGATCGCGCTGGTCAGCATAAGCTTGAGCACTGGCATTGGTATGGATCAAGTTATTACTTGCAGCCACTTCGGCCTGCACTTTGTTAATGACCGCTTCGACCACTGCTCGGCGATCGGTGTCCGTCATTTTAGATGCGTAATTCCCTGCAATTTCTTGAAGCAATTCAGCTTCAGAGGTATTTTGTTCTAAAACAGTGGCTTCTTCTAAACTAATCGGTTTATCAACAACTACCTCTGACTCTAGAGCTTGAGCAGACTCACTAAGTGCCGTTGATAATGCAGTTGATCCAACTTCGCTCAAGGACAAAGAAGTAGATTCACTGATCGAAGTAGATACACTCACAGATGTAGAAAGGCTAGTTGATCCTGAAACAGAGATGGATTCTGAGGGCTGGCTTGAAGTTTTTGCTAAAACCACACTATCCACTTCTGCCAAGGTTTCCTCTTTTGTCTCAGAAACCGTTGGTGCAAGTGATGTTGCATCCTCCGCCCTAGCTGTCGTAGCAAGCACAGCACCACCAAAAACAGTCCCTACCGTAATCAAACCCTTTAAGAAGGCTTGGCTATGCTTTTGACTTTCTATTTGATCTTGCTGTACGTTGGCAATGATGGTCTCCTCCACTTGCCCACGCACCACGCGAAAGAGGCCTAGAGCAGCTGTTGATGCTCGAAGCCAATTTTTTCCTGATTTAATTAATTTGAAGCGTACGACACGATCTGTTTCACGAAAGTTTCCTTTTGAACGCTTAAATTGCATGATATTCCCCTTACATTGTAGTCATTATTCATTATACAGCAATACTACGTAGATTCAAGTAATTTGCTACAAAAAACTTATATATTATCGTTTAATTTTCAAATTTTTTTGTAACACATTAAAAATACTTCATTCTACTAGAAAAAAAGTGAATCTCCTATGAGATTCACTCGAAAAAAATGATATTTCCTACTAGATCAGTTCCCCTTCTTTTTACGTCGGGTAAGTCCAGCAATTCCAGCTAACCCTGTAACAACCCCAAGAAGGGCTGATGTTACAGATCCTGTTTCGCCAGTATTTGGAAGGGCCACAGATTGGCTGTGTTTTTGTGATCCACTTGCTGATTCTGATGCAGACAATGACTCTGAATGAGAAATTGATTGGCTCATTGAGTTAGAGTATGAACCGCTACCAGATGTTGATCCTGATTGTGATTGACTCACTGAAACTGAAGTACTTACTGATGTTGAAGTTGATTCAGGTGCAGAGGTACTCAATGATGCTGACTCAGATACAGATACTGATGTCGAAACCGAGGTAGAGACTGACTGACTTTCTGATACTGAACTGCTCAACGAAGCTGACAATGATTCGGAGGTCGAGATTGATTCAGACGTAGACGCTGACAAGGACGCTGAAACTGATTCAGATACAGAAATCGATTCGGACATTGAGACTGATTCAGAGGTTGAGACTGATTCTGAGGTAGAGGCCGACTCAGAGGCTGATGCTGACTCAGATACAGAAACTGATTCAGACGTTAATACTGATTCTGATGTAGACACCGATTCAGACGTTGACACAGATTCTGATGTTGAAACTGACTCAGATGCTGAAACTGACTCAGACGCTGACAATGACTCGGACGCTGACAATGACTCGGACACAGATGCCGATTCGGATGTTGACACAGATTCAGACGTTGATACTGATTCTGATGTTGACACTGATTCAGACGCAGAAACTGACTCAGAGGCTGATGCTGATTCTGACGCTGATTCTGACGTAGAAACCGATTCTGATACAGAAACGGACTCTGAGGTCGATACTGATTCAGAGGTAGAAACCGACTCGGATGCTGAAACTGATTCAGACGCAGAAACTGACTCCGATGTCGAGATTGATTCAGACGCCGAAACTGACTCCGATGTTGATACCGACGCAGAGGCTGAAACTGATTCTGATGTCGACACTGATTCAGATGCTGAGACTGATTGGCTTACTGAAGTTGAAGCTGATTCGGACACTGATACTGATTCAGAGGTAGAAACCGATTCGGATGTAGACACTGACTCAGAGGCTGAAACTGATTCTGATGTCGAGATTGATTCAGACGTTGATACTGACTCGGATACCGACTCAAACGCCGAGACTGATTCAGAGGTTGATGCTGACTCAGATGCAGACAATGATTCTGACGCTGAGACTGACTCCGATGTTGATGCCGATTCAGAAGTAGACACTGATTCGGATGCAGATGCCGATTCAGAAGTAGACACTGATTCGGATGCAGATGCCGATTCAGACGCTGACTCGGATGCAGAAACTGATTCTGAGGTGGACACTGATTCAGATACAGAAACCGATTCGGACGTTGACACTGACTCAGATGTCGATACTGATTCGGACGCAGATTCTGACTCAGACGCTGACTCGGATGCAGAAACTGATTCTGAGGTGGACGCTGATTCAGATACAGAAACCGATTCGGACGTTGACACTGACTCAGATGTCGATACTGATTCGGACGTTGACACTGACTCAGATGTCGATACTGATTCGGACGCTGATTCTGAATCAGACGCTGATACTGATTCGGATGTAGACACCGATTCAGACGTAGAAACCGATTTACTTACTGAGGTTGAAGCTGATTCAGATGCTGACACTGATTGGCTTACTGAGGTTGAAGCTGATTCGGACACTGATACTGATTCTGACGTTGACACTGATTCAGATGTTGACGCTGACTCGGACGCCGAAACCGATTCTGATATTGACGCTGATTCTGATGTTGACGCTGATTCTGACGTAGAAACCGATTCGGATACAGATGCCGATTCTGAGGTTGACACTGATTCTGACGTTGAAACTGATTCAGAGGCTGAAATTGATTCGGATGTTGATACTGATTCTGATGCAGAAACTGATTCTGATGTTGACACCGATTCAGACGTAGACACTGATTCGGATGTTGACGCTGACTCGGACGCAGAGGCTGATTCAGAGACTGAGAATGATTCTGATGTTGACACCGATTCAGAAGTTGAAACTGACTCGGACGCGGACAATGACTCGGATGTCGATACTGATTCAGAGGTTGAGACCGACTCAGATGTTGATGCTGACAATGATTCAGAGGTCGAGATTGATTCAGACGTAGATACTGACTCAGAGATAGAAACTGATTCAGACGCTGATACTGACTCAGACGTTGAGACTGATTCAGATACAGAAACTGACTCGGATGTCGAGACTGATTCTGATGTTGAAACTGACTCAGAAGTCGATACTGATTCTGATGTTGAAACTGACTCAGATGCCGAGACTGATTCAGACGTTAAAACTGATTCAGATACAGAAACTGACTCGGATGTCGAGACTGATTCGGACACTGAGGCTGATTCAGAAGCAGATGCTGATTCGGATGTTGATTCAGACTCTGATGTCGAAACTGATTCTGATGTTGACAATGATTCGGAAGTCGAAACAGATTCAGAAGTAGACACTGATTCTGATACAGAAACCGATTCAGACGCTGAAACTGATTCGGACATTGATACTGAATCAGACGTTGATACAGATTCTGATGTAGATGCTGACTCGGATGCCGATACTGATTCCGATACAGAAACAGACTTGGAAGTCGACACCGATTCAGAAGTCGAAACGGACTCGGATGCAGAGGCTGAAACTGACTCAGACGTTGAGACTGATTCGGATGCAGAGGCTGATTCTGAAGTAGACACTGATTCAGAAGCAGAGGCTGACTCAGAGGTAGAGACTGACTCGGATGTTGACACTGACTCTGATATAGATACCGACTCTGACGTCGAGACTGATTCAGACGTAGATACTGATTCGGACGTTGAGACTGACTCTGACGCGGACAATGACTCGGATGTCGACACTGATTCAGACGTTGACACTGATTCAGACGCTGACACTGACTCGGACGTTGAAACTGATTCAGACGCTGATACCGACTCAGACGTTGAAACTGATTCAGAAGCAGAGGCTGACTCAGACGTTGACACTGATTCGGATGTTGATTCAGACTCTGATGTCGAAACTGATTCTGATGTTGACAATGATTCGGAAGTCGAAACAGATTCAGAAGTAGACACTGATTCTGATACAGAAACCGATTCTGACGTCGATACCGATTCAGAGGCTGAAACTGACTCAGATGTCGATACTGATTCTGACGCTGAGGCTGATTCTGATGCCGATTCTGACGTAGATACTGACTCAGACGCTGAGACTGACTCTGATGTTGAGGCCGATTCTGATGTAGATGCTGACTCGGACGCTGAGACCGATTCAGAAGCTGATGCTGACTCCGATGCTGATACAGATTCCGACGTTGATACAGATTCCGACGCTGAAACTGACTCGGATGTTGATACTAATTCAGATGTTGAAACTGACTCTGACGTCGAGACTGATTCAGAAATAGACACTGACTCAGATTTCGAGATTGATTCTGACGCTGAAACTGACTCTGATGCAGAGGCTGATTCCGAAGTAGACACTGATTCAGATACAGAAACCGATTCTGATGTCGACACTGATTCAGACGTTGAAACTGACTCTGACGCCGAGACTGATTCGGACGTTGAAACCGACTCGGATGTCGATACAGACTCAGATGTTGATTCAGACTCTGAAGTCGATACTGATTCTGAGGTTGAAACTGACTCAGAGGTTGAAACCGATTCTGATGTAGATACTGATTCTGACGCTGATACTGACTCGGATGTCGAGAGTGATTCAGAAGCAGATGCTGATTCGGACGTTGAAACTGATTCAGACGTTGAAACTGACTCAGAGGTCGATACTAATTCTGAAGTTGACGCTGACTCGGATGTTGAAACTGACTCGGACGTAGACACCGATTCAGAGGTTGATACTGATTCAGACGTTGACGCTGACTCAGATGCAGAAACTGATTCTGATGTAGATGCCGATTCAGAAGTCGAGACTGATTCGGACGTTGATACTGAATCAGATGCTGACACTGATTCAGACGCTGACTCAGATGTTGAGACTGACTCGGACGCAGATGCTGACTCAGATGTTGAGACTGATTCTGATGTTGATACTGATTCGGATGTAGATGCAGATTCGGACATCGATACCGATTCAGACGTTGATACTGACTCGGACGCAGATGCTGACTCAGACGTTGATACAGATTCCGATGTAGACGCTGACTCGGATGTTGAGACTGACTCAGAAGTTGACGCTGACTCGGATGTAGATGCCGATTCTGATGTCGAAACTGATTCTGATGTTGAGACTGATTCTGAAGCAGATGCTGAGACTGACTCAGACGTTGAGACTGATTCTGATGTTGAAACTGACTCAGAAGCAGACGCTGATTCGGACGCCGAAACGGATTCCGAGGTTGAGACTGACTCAGACGTTGAAACTGACTCGGATGTTGAAACGGATTCAGACGTAGATACTGATTCAGACGTAGATACTGATTCAGATACAGAAACCGACTCGGATGTCGACACCGATTCAGACGTAGACACTGATTCGGATGTTGATACTGATTCGGATGTAGATGCAGATTCGAACATCGATACCGATTCAGACGTTGATACTGACTCGGACGCAGATGCTGACTCAGACGTTGATACAGATTCCGATGTAGACGCTGACTCGGATGTTGAGACTGACTCAGAAGTTGACGCTGACTCGGATGTTGAGACTGACTCAGAAGTTGACGCTGACTCTGATGCTGAAACTGATTCTGAGGTTGACACCGATTCAGATGCTGAGACTGATTCTGAGGTTGAGACCGATTCGGACATTGATACAGACTCGGATGTCGACACTGATTCAGACGTTGAAACTGACTCGGACGCGGACAATGACTCGGATGTCAATACTGATTCAGATGTTGATGCTGATTCAGAAGTAGACACTGATTCAGATACAGAAACCGATTCGGATGTTGATGCCGATTCTGATGTCGATGCCGATTCAGAAATAGACACTGACTCGGACGTTGATACCGACTCTGAGGCTGATACTGATTCTGATGTCGATTCCGATTCAGACGTAGACACTGATTCTGATACAGAAACCGACTCGGATGTTGAAACTGACTCGGACGTTGAGACTGATTCGGATATTGACACTGATTCAGAAGTCGAAACGGACTCTGATACTGATTCAGATACAGAAACAGACTCGGAAGTCGACACCGATTCAGAGGTAGAAACCGACACCGAAGTTGAGGCTGATTGACTCTCTAATACGGAAGTGCTCAACGATGCTGATTTTCTAGCGGACTCACTCAAAGATACTGATGCAGACTCAGACTGCGATTGACTCACTGATTTTGAAGCCGACTCGCGAGTCGATTGACTTAGTGACTCTGATACCGACTGTGAAAGCGATGCTGATACTGACTGACTCACTGAAACAGAGGCGCTCGTTAAAGCGGATGTCGAACTTGAGACAGACTGGCTAACCACTTTGGATACACTTGCTGATACCGAAGCAGACTGCAAGGCACTGACACTTGCGGATGCTGATTCCGAAACTTTCACAGATTCAGATTTTCTTGTCGATACAGATTGACTCGTTGAAGCGGATTGAGATTGAGAAACCTCCTTGCTCAACGATTGACTGCGAGATAGACTTGCTTGAGCAGAGATACTTGCCGACGCTGATTGGCTTAGTGAAGCCGACAAACTTTGCGAGCGAACCGAGCTCAGTGACTGACTCAATGAAACGCTCTGCTGAGCCGATACGCTCTGCGATTGCTTCGCACTTAAAGACTGACTGATCGATTGCGAAGTCTTCGTAGATGCACTCTGACTGTTTGAGACAGACTGACTATGATCGCTATCTGACAGTTTCACCGCTACGACATTGGTCGTACTATCCTTATAAGTAATGGTGACTGTACCATCACTATTAACCGTATAGGACTTAATCCGGTTGGCCACCTCTGGGTTGACTGCCGATACAGCAGCAATCACCTTGCTCTTATCTGCATCTGTCAATGCAGTTAGACTCGTCACCTGAATAGTGCTTGTCGGCGCCACACCTGGCGTACGATCAGCGAGACGCCCCTGGGTAATCCGAATCTCACCCAAACCGTTTGGACGGTTCATATTGGAGGCATTGTCAATAGCCGCGACGTTGCGTTGCCATGTATTTCGGTAGGTATGGTAAAGATCATCCTTCAAATGAATGGTCGTTGTGATGGTTGCAGGGTTCGCACTGGTAGCCGTAATATCACCCGTGATAGGAGCAATATCACCTGTTCCATACTGGCTGCCACCAAAGAAATTCCCGTTCAAAGCATTGTCGTTCAGATCCGCTCGTGCAACAACTTTCATTTCTTTCAACTTGCCACTGTCATCAGTAGCTGTAAAGGTCACAACCGCATCATCACCAGCGTAAATAATATAATTCTTCCCACCACCTTCAAGAGGGGTTGATTTCGGTTCCACACCATCGACAGTCAACTTGGCCGTCACTTCAGGACGCGTTCCGTCAGTTACAGCCACGGAATTACTGGCATCTGAATACACCGCATAATCACCATACATGATGCGAGCTTTGGCTGTTACACCACCCGTTTGTAACTTAACAGTCGGCGTCACAATCGCTTGACCCGAAGCATCTGCCACAGCTGTTCCCACTTCGTCGTCATTATTGTATAGAACGACTGTAGAACCTGGCTCAGCTCCCGTCACCGTTACAGGCGTCTGTGTGTAAGCCTTATCCAATAATCTCGTTTCAACAGTTGGTGCTGCAAGTCGCTTCACTGGAGCCGTCACATCATTTGTAGTGTTATCTTTATAGGTAATGGTCACCACACCTGCTTCTGATACCGAGTATTCCTTGAAGTCTTTTGAAGTGGCAATATTGGGGTTAGCAGTCTTAAACGCTTCCCAAATCTTCTCTTTTTCAGCCTGGCCCAAGTTAGTAGTATCATTAACAAAAGTCGCTGTCGTCACAGCCGTAATCGGATTACGAATACCATCATTTTGCGGCAAGACCTGGATTCGTAGCGTGCGTGTCACTGACTGATTAGCCGTATTGGTCACTACAAAAGAAACATTATAAATTTTCCCAGGCGTTACGACCTCTGTCTGGCCAACAGTCCCCACGATATTAAAGACAGCTGCACTATTTTTCAAGGCCGATGTTTGCGGAACATAAATGCCATTCACACGATCGCTACCAGAAGCGTAGCCAATGCTCTTAATATTATTTCGTGTAGGATTGGTTTCAACAACCTTATAAACCTGATTGATGTAATCAGAGTTATACACAGAAATCAAGGCATTATTGGCTAGCCCTAAATTATATTGGGGCGCACGAAGGCTGGTATCCGTATTAATACGATTTCCGTTACGCGGATCACGCTGGCCAGATGTCGCACGAAGCACCGCATTGACCAAGCGATTCCGAGCACTCTTGGCTTGACTTTCTACGGCATCGATTTGAATTGCCGGATTGGACAAGCCAGTACGAATAGCTTCTAAAGCCAGATCTCCACTTTCAATAGCAGATTCTGTCCCAGGGATTTCCAAAGCCTGCGCACGATAGGTGTATAAATCCAAAGCCAAAACTTGCAGGCGCTTCACCTGGTCTTCTGAACGATTGTTTTGAGCCTCTGCTACTTTCTCACTCGTTTCAGAAGTAGCTACATGAATAGTATCATTCTCTGAGAGAGTGCTACTAGCGATTTCTGAAGTAGACGGACTCGCTGAAGCACTGACACCATGAGATTCACTCAAAGACACAGATTGAGACAGAGAGACACTTTCACTAGCTGACTCTGAAAATGAGATGGATTCACTTATGGAGTGACTGGCTGACACAGAGTCTGTGGTAGACGTCGTACCCAAGACAAGACTATCCGAACCCGCTACACCGGTCGATGGGCTGATTTCAGACCCAACAGTCACATTCATTTCATTTTCCTCAGCAAATACTGGATTGGCAACCGTTGTCGCCCCAGCCAGAGCCCCTAGCACAACCATCCCTTTGACCAGATCCGTAGGCATAGAGTGTGATGATGCTTCATATTGAACCACGATGTTTTCATCTACACCACCCCGCATGACACGAAATAGGCCTAACCGCGAGACAGATGCCCGCACCCAATTCTTTCCTGATTTGATTAATTTATAACGTGTGATTCGCTCCGTTTCGCGAAAATCACCCTTCGAACGTTTAAAAAACATGTCCGCTCCTTAAAAATAAGATATCGAGTTATTATACACTAATTTTCCCCAAAAGTAACTAATTAAGACTAGTTTTTAACATAAAAACAGCACACAAAAAGAGAACCCGGAGGTTCTCTTTTTGGATCCTTTTTCATTTCCCACATACCTGAAATGACCGAATCAAATTAGGGTAGAAGATTATTTTTCATCTTCTTTTTTGCGGCTTCCAAGTGCTGCAACCCCTGCAACACCTGCAACTGCTCCAAGAAGAGCTGAAGCTACAGATCCTGTTTCACCAGTATTTGGAAGTTGTTCAAGAGCTGGAGCTGGTTTAGATGATTGCTCAGGAACTGGGTTCACTGGTGTATTAGGTGTTGGATCTACCGGTGTGTTTGGTGTTGGATCCATTGGTTTATTAGGTGTTGGATCTACCGGAGTATTTGGTGTTGGAGTTGGTGGCACCGGAGTATTTGGTGTTGGAGTTGGTGGCACTGGAGTATTTGGTGTTGGAACGTTTGGAGTCTTCACAAGTTTGTAAACATAAGTAACGTTCTTATCACCTTCGATAACTTTACCAGTTGTTGGGTCAGTTGTTGTCAAGTGACCTTCACCGTCAACGTTACCTACTGGGTAGTTACCTTGTGGTACCAATTCATAGACTTTACCATCTGCAGTTGTGATTGTCTTAGGACGGTTATCCACAACTGTATCGTAGTCTTTACCTACTGGTTGGTCTTTTTCATCCACTACTGAAGTCTTGATCGTGTTACCATTTTCATCTACATAGTGAACGTATACATTACCCTTAGGTTGTACAGGTTCTTCGACAAGTTTGTAGATGTAAGTAACGTCTTTACGTCCTTCAACCACTTTACCAGTTGTTGGGTCTGTTGATTCAAGGTGACCTTGAGTATCTACTTTACCAACTGTGTAGTTTCCGACTGGTACGATTTCGTAAGTTTTACCTTCGAATCTAATGTATTGTGGACGGTTGTCTTCAACAGTGTTGTAGTCTTTACCTACTGGTTGGTCTAACTCATCTGTTACTGATTCTTTAATGGTGTTACCTTCAGTATCTTTGTAGTGTACGTATACGCTACCCTTAGGTTGAGTTGGTTCTTCCTTCACTTCTTTGTAAACGTAAGTGATGATTGAACGTGGTTTATCAACTTTACCTTTAATTGGATCAGATGATTCTAAGTGTCCATCGCCATCAACTTTACCTACTGGGTAATCACCTTTCGGTACGATCTTGTAAGTCTTACCGTCTGGAGTCTTGATAGTATTAGGTTTTTCACCTTCCTCAGTTGTGTTATATGGTGTGTCATATGGTGAGTTTGGTGTGTCTTGACGAGGTTTCTTGATTTCTTTACCTTTTTCGTCTACGTAAGTGATGATAACATCACCTTCTTTAGGTTTCGTTGGATCTTCTTTCAATTTGTAGACGTAAGTGACATTCTTATCACCTTCAACAACTTTACCAGTTGTAGCATCATCACCTGTCCAGTGACCTTGGTCGTCGACTTGACCTACTGGGTAGTTACCGGCTGGTACCAATTCGTATGTCTTACCTTGGAATTCGATTTCTTTTGGACGGTTGTCTACTACTGTATCGTAGTCTTTATCAACTGGTTGATCTTTTTCGTCAGTAACATCGTCTTTAATCTTGTTACCATTAACGTCAACATAGTGTACGTAGACATTACCCTTAGGTTGTGCTGGTTGTTCTTTGAGTTTGTAGATGTAAGTGACGTCTTTACGTCCTTCGATAACCTTACCTGTTGTAGCGTCTGATGACTCAAGGTGACCTTGTTCGTCAACTTTACCTACATTGTAGTTACCGGCTGGTACCAATTCATATGTCTTACCATTGTATTGGATTTCTTTTGGACGGTTGTCAATTACTGTATCGTAATCTTTATCAACTGGTTGATCTTTTTCATCAGTGACATCATCTTTAATTGTGTTACCGTCAGTGTCTTTATAGTGAACGTAAACGTCACCTTTCACTTCTTTATAAACGTAAGTGATTGTTGATTTAGGTTTATCAACTTTACCTTTAATTGGATCAGATGATTCAAGGTGTCCGTCACCGTCAACTTTACCTACTGGGTAGTCACCTTTTGGTACGATCTTATAAGTCTTACCGTCTGGAGTCTTGATAGTATTAGGTTTTTCACCTTCCTCAGTTGTGTTATATGGTGTGTCATATGGTGAGTTTGGTGTGTCTTGACGAGGTTTTTGGATTTCTTTACCATCATTCTCACGGATGTAAGTGATGATTACTTCACCAACTTTAGGTGTTTCACTTTCAGACATCGATGAAGAATTTGAAGCTGAAACAGACACAGATGTAGAAAGTGAGTTTGATACTGATTCAGATGCTGATACTGATTGACTTACCGATACAGAAGTTGAAGCAGATGCTGATACTGATTGGCTCGCTGATACTGAAGCTGATTCTGATGTAGAAGCTGATACTGAGGCTGACTCAGACGCTGAAGCTGATGCAGATTCTGATGTAGAAGCTGACACTGAGGCTGACTCAGACGCTGAAGCTGATGCAGATTCTGATGTAGAAGCTGATACTGAGGCTGACTCAGACGCTGAAGCTGATGCAGATTCTGATGTAGAAGCTGACACTGAGGCTGACTCAGACGCTGAAGCTGATGCAGATTCTGATGTAGAAGCTGATACTGAAGCTGACTCAGACGCTGAAGCTGATGCAGATTCTGATGTAGAAGCTGATACTGAGGCTGACTCAGACGCTGACTCAGACGCTGACGCTGATGCAGATTCTGATGTAGAAGCTGATACTGAAGCTGACTCAGACGCTGACGCTGATGCAGATTCTGATGTAGAAGCTGATACTGAAGCTGACTCAGACGCTGAAGCTGATGCAGATTCTGATGTAGAAGCTGATACTGAGGCTGACTCAGACGCTGAAGCACTTGTTGATTCAGATGTTGATGCGCTTGTTGATTCAGATACTGATTTACTTGTTGATTCTAATTCGGATGTTGAGGTGCTTGCTGATTCAGACGTTGATGCGCTTGCTGATTCAGATACTGATTTACTTGTAGACTCAACTGTTGATTTGCTTTCTGAAGTAGATGCTGATACTGATTCAGACAATGATTTGCTTGCTGATTCAACTTTTGATTGACTCAATGATGCTGAAGCTGATTCTGATGCAGATTTAGAAGCTGATGTTGTATCAGACGCTGATTGTGACTTAGATACTGATTGTGACTTAGATACTGATTGTGACTTAGATACTGCTTCTGATTGTGATACAGATCGTGAGTTAGATACTACTTCTGATTCTGATTGTGATTGTGATTTAGATACAGCCTGTGATTGTGAAACAGATTGTGAGTTAGACACAACTTCTGATTCTGATGCAGAGTTTGAGAATGATTGTGATTGAGAAGCAGACTCTGAATCATTCATCTTCACGAAGTAATAGTTCACATCAGTTGAAGGTTTAATCGCAGTTGGAATTGAGTAGTTATTAGAGAATGATGAGTAACCCTTCAAATCAGAGTATACTTTACCATTTGGTGCTGTTGGATCATTCGCAACAGATCCTTCTGCTTGGATTTCTGGAACTTTACCAGCGATTACGTTGTAACTGTTGTTACCAGCACCAGCAGGTGTCAATGAAGTACTTGGGGCACCTTTAAATGGACGTGGATAAGTGTGTAGAGTTCCATCCATTTGTTTATAAGTATCTGTCTCAGTAGTAGACGACCAACCAGTGATAATGAGGGATTTGCTTCCAGCAGCTTCGTTGACTTCAATATAGTAGTCACCATTTTTGCTGTTTACTTTTGTAACTTTTGTCTCATCAGCTTTCCACTCTTCACCGGCCTTGTTCACTTTACTTGTGTAGATGAGTGTGTACTTAGATACATCTTCAGTACCAATATCAGATGTAGCAAAATTGTTAACTTGAGATGGATCAAGAGCATAGAATTTTGTTACAGTTGAACCATCTGTATCCACGATTTCAGAGATACGTTTCACGTAGTAGTGGTTTGCTCCACCTTGAAGTTCGACAAGTTTTTGTCCAACAACACCTTTACCAAGGATACCTGAAGTTTTTTGAGTTGTATCTGTTGTCGCAGCTACCGGTTTGTAACCAGCAACGTCACGGTTTCCTGAAGCTGTGAATTGTTGACCTGCAAGACCTGTTTGCGTATAGCTTGCAAGAACTGTTTCATTCCCAGTTGGTGTGTATGTTTGACCTTCTGTGTACTTGCTACTGTCAACAACTTTATAGTAAGTTGTTTGATCAGCTTTCGCATAAGGAACAGAAGTTTGAACGTTTTGTTTATCTTCACCTTGGTTACCTGGGTAGTTGGTATCACGGATTTGAAGTGTTTCATACTCAAGGTTAGCATTTACCAATGAGAAGGTTACGTTACCTGGATTAGTTCCGTTAGCAGCTGCATATGTCAAAGTGTTGGTTACATCAGAGTTGTTGTTTGTGATGTAGCTTGGAAGAGAGATATTGCTTTCTCCAGCATGAATGGTACGTGTATATGCTTCTGAACCATCAGATTTCTTAACGATACGCAAGTAAACATCTGGGTTAGCTGAAAGGCTACCAGTGATGGCTGAACGGTCTACTGAAAGAGTAGCGTAGTAATCAAAGTTTGTTTTCGCACCAGTTGCGTGGTTTGTTTTAAGGAATTGCCATACACCGAAAGTAAAGCGATCTGTGTTTGGATCCAAAGCATAACCAGCTTCATTGAAGGCTGCATCTTCAATCGTTGCACCATTCGCATTTGAAATAACTGGGGTTGTAGCTACACTACCAGTAGTGCTTGTTGAGATTGGTGCCAACTGTGCTGAAATTGCTGGAGCACCGTTTACAGTTGTGTTTCCAGTAAATCCTGCTGCAGTCAAGGTTGCCATCATGTCATCTACTGACTTGCTCAAACGTTCGCGTTGGTCTGCGTATGATTGAGCTGAAGCATTAGCGTTGATCAAGCTGTTGCTTGCTGTCAATTCTGTTTGAACTTTAGCAATGGCAGCTTCAAGTGCTGCTTTCTTTTCTGGTGTTGAAACAGTTGCTGAGTAGTCGCTTGCGATCTTGTTCAACAATTCTGCTTCTGAAGTGTTTTGTTCCAAAACAGCTTTATCTTCAGCTTTCGCTACAGTTGTAGTTGCTTCTGTAGTTGCTTCAGATCCAGCTGCTACAGTTGATTCGCTTGAAGCTGCTGAAAGTTCTGCTGAGCCTTGTTCGCTCAATGAAGCTGAGTGAGATACAGATACGCTTGTAGAGGTTGAAGCACTTGCAGATGCAGAAGCGCTAGCTGATTCTGTAGTTGACTCAGTTGTTGATTCTGTAGTTGATTCAGATTGAGATTCAGTTGTTGAAGTTGTACCAAGTACTGTACTTCCTTGCTCTACAAGAGCTTCACTTGAAAGCTCAGATGCAGTCGCAACATCTGATCCAGTTTCATCAGCTTTAGCAGTGTTCGCTACTGTAGCTGCACCAAAAACAGCCCCAGCTGCTACGATCCCTTTGAGCAAGCCACGGCTTGTCATTTCTTTCACTGATACTGCGTCTTCACGCACTTCAGCTACAACAGTCTCTTCGACTTGACCACGAATGACTTTCAAAAGACCAAAGTTAGAAGTCGCAGCACGCAACCAGTTTTTACCTGATTTGATCAATTTGAAACGAGTCACACGATCCGTTTCACGGAATTCACCGTTCGAACGTTTAAAAAACATTTCTGTCTCCTTATTACATTTTTTATTTCCCTTACATTATAGACTAATCTGTCGATTTTTGGAAGCAATTATCCTTAATTATTGCTATTTTTTTATAATTTTTGTTTTATATAGTAATAAAATCGTTTTCAGTAGGATCAATTTGTCAAACCGGGGCATTTTTTTGAAAAAATCCTATAATACTTTGACTTTAGAAGTAAAACAAAAAGCCCCATTTAATAGGGGCTTTTCTGATAATTATCTGATTTTTTCCAACATGCTTTCAATGTGTTGGATGGATTTTTCGCGTCCAAGTAAGTAGATGGTATCTGGCAATTCAGGACCATGCATTTCACCTGAAACGGCGATACGGATTGGCATAAAGAGATTCTTCCCTTTGATCCCAGTTTCTTTTTGAACTGCTTTGATTTGTGGGAAGATATTTTCTGCCACAAACTCATCGTCTGACATGGCTTCGAGTTTCGCTTTAAAGGCTTTAAGTACAGTTGGCACGGTTTCACCAGCCATGACTTCTTTCTCAGCTTCAGTTAATTCTGGGAAGTCTGAGAAGAAGAGGTCTGTCAATGGAACGATTTCGTCCACCGACTTCATTTGTGGTTTGTAGAGTTCCACTAATTTTTCAGCCTTGTCTGTCAAACGACCTGCTTCTTCAAGGAATGGTTTAGCCATTTCAAAGATGGTCACAAGATCCGCATTCTTGATATACTCATTGCTCATCCAGTCCATTTTCTTTTGGTCGAAGGCCGCTGGAGACTTGCTGAGGCGATGTTCATCAAAGAGCTTAATGAGTTCTTCGCGAGAGAAGATTTCGTCTTCCCCACCAGGGTTCCAACCCAGAAGAGCGATAAAGTTAAAGACTGCTTCCGGAAGGTAACCCTTCTTACGATAGTCTTCGATGAACTGAAGGGTGTTGGTGTCCCGTTTAGACAACTTCTTACCAGTTTCAGAGTTGATGATAAGAGTCATGTGACCGAACTCTGGTGCTTCCCATCCAAGCGCTTCATAGACCATGAGCTGTTTTGGTGTGTTAGCAATATGGTCATCTCCACGAATAACATGAGAGATTTGCATATCGTGGTCATCGATGACAACAGCAAAGTTGTAAGTTGGGTAGCCATCTTTCTTCTGGATAACCCAATCCCCACCGATATTGCCACCTTCAAACTCGATATCGCCTTTGACCATATCATGCCACTTGTAGATACCAGACTCATTCACTGCCAAACGAACCGTTGGAATCACACCTGCTGCTTCACGTTCTGCGATATAAGCTTCTTTTTCTTCTTCGCTCATGCCAAGGTATTCGTTGATGTAGCGAGGTGTTTCCCCAGCTGCTTCTTGACGTTCACGTTCCGCTGCCAACTCTTCTTCAGTGACGTAAGATTTGTAGGCTTTACCTTCAGCCAAGAGTTGGTCAATGTATTTTTGATAGAGTTCCAAACGTTCAGACTGGCGGTAGTTTTCATGCGTCTCTGGGCTTTCATCCCAGTCCATGCCCAACCAACGAAGGTTTTCAAGCTGTGAACGTTCGCCGTCTTCGACGTGGCGCTTACGGTCTGTATCCTCGATACGGATGATAAAGGTTCCACCATGGTGACGCGCATACAAGTAGTTAAACAATGCTGTACGAGCATTTCCGATGTGTAGTAGCCCTGTTGGACTTGGTGCATAACGCACACGAATATCTTTTGCCATATTTCTCTCCTCTTATCTTGTTCGCTATTTCTAGCTCATTTTTCAATCGTTCCTATTATACCACAAAGAAAGCAGGACTGAAATGAATAAGTGACCTTTCTAGCCTTTCTTGCTATATATATGAAAAAAGCCAGAACAAATGCTCTGACTGATATCCAATCTATTGGTATCTTATTTTAACCGTTCTTCTAATTCAAAGTCAATTGGCAGGGTTTGTAAAAAGTGCTCCAACTCACGTTCCCAGTAGAACCATTCGTGCTTACCTGGGCTGTGGGTATAGGTGACATCCAAACCTAACTTTTCTAGTTCCTTGACTTCAAAATTATTGGCCTCATAAAGGAAATCCTGCTCCCCACACCAGATCCAGAGTTTGGTCTTCTTATCTGAAAACTTCTTGGCAGCAGTCTCTAGCGAATAGGGACTAGTCGTCCAATCCTCAATCTCTCCAAAGATCCCCTTCCAAAAAGCCGGTTGCTCCAAGTCATTGTTTTCAAAGTCTCTATCGTGAAAACTAAGTGCTCCAGAAAAACTAGCCGCATGAGAGAAACGATTTGTCTTGAGGGCCAAGAGCATCGATCCATAGCCGCCCATGGATAAGCCAGCAATAAAGGTTTTCGCCCGTTTCTTAGTCATATTCGGGAAGAAGCGAGAAAGAGTCTCTGGCAATTCTTTCGCAATGGCCGTGTAGTAGTTGTAGCCATACTGGGTATCTGTGTAAAAGCCATTATTGGTATTGGGGAGGACCACGATCAGATTGGTATTGCGCAAAATGCGTTCCACATTAGTCCGCTTCAACCAGGAATGGTGGTTGCCATTCATCCCGTGTAAGAGATAAAGGACTGGGATATCCGTATCCGCTGGATCTTCCACGCGCGATGCATCGGGATAAAGGACGGACACGCCCCACTCCATCTTCAAGGCTTCTGAATAATACTCAATCTGCATAACTGCCATTTGATTTCCTCTTTCTACTGTTAAAAACACTCGGCAAGCCTTCGGCCGCCAAGCGTTTCCATTTCTTCTATTATTTTACTTCCATCACGACTGGTAGGATGGCTGGACGGCGTTTGGTTTGTTCAAACAAGAACTTAGACAAGTTGTCGCGTACCAAACCTTTTAACTCACCCCAGTCAAAGCTGTCTTGTGCCAAATAGTCTTCAACTCTTTGGTTGACCAATTCGCAACTTTCACGAAGAATATCCCGACTCTTCTTGACATAGACAAAACCACGGGTGTGCACGCGCGCTTTGGAAATAATTTTCTTCTCTTTGCGATTCACCGTGATCGCCACGATAAAGATCCCGTCTTCTGACAAGACCTTGCGGTCACGAAGGACAATATTGCCCACATCACCAATGGCGTTCCCATCGATCATGACATCTCCTGCTGAGACGCTACCGGCAGGAACGAAGTCACCTTTTTCATACTCCATTACCGTTCCGCGTTTTGGAATAAAGATGTTTTCAGGCAAGATACCGACTTCCATCGCTACTCGCGCATGGGCATCCAATTCGCGGTATTCCCCTTGGATCGGGAAGAGGTATTTAGGACGAAGAAGGTTGATCATCAACTGCAAGTCCCGTGCGTTTCCGTGACCAGACACGCGCAAGCTAGACGTGATCAATTTGACAACTCCACCTGCTTGGTAGACCATGTTTTCTACACGAGCTACCACTGCTTCTTTGGCAATCGATGGCGTTGTAACGATGTAGACCAAGTCTCCATCTTTGATTTCCACATAGCGGTGACGACCAATCGACATCTTGCGCAAGCCGTTGATCGGCTCACCCATCCGGCCTGTTTCCAAAATGATCAATTCATGATCCTCGAAACGGCTCATTTCTTTTGGCTTGATCAAGAGTTTTTCGTTGGCAAGAGACAATTTGTTCAAGCGAATAGCTGTGCGGACGATGTTTTCCACATCAAACCCTGTCAAGACCACTCGACGGCCAGTCTCAGCCGCAGCATCAAAGACCTGCTGGATCCGAGAAAGGTTGCTGGCTACCGCCGCCACGATGACACGACCATCCCAGTCTGCGATCGTATCTAAGATAGCATCGCCTACTTCTTGCTCACTGGCAACTTGAATATTACTATCCGCATTAGCCGAGTCACTCAAGAGAGCGAGCACGCCTTCACGTCCAATCTCAGCTAGACGAGCAAAGTCTGTCGCATAAGACTCGCTAGCAGTTTGGTCAAATTTAAAGTCTCCTGTATAGACGATATTGCCCTCAGGAGTGCCAATCACAATCCCGATACTTTCAGGGATGGAGTGGGTTGTTTGAAAGAAAGAGACGACGGCATCGCCAAAATCAATCTCAGAATTTTGATCAATAACATGGAAGTCGTTGAATTTCTTCACACTGTCATTGCTTTTGACAAAGAGTTTAGCCAACTCAATGGTCAATTCTGTCCCGAATACAGGAACTTTGGCTTCGGCCAAAAGATAAGGCAAGGCCCCAATGGCATCCGCGTGACCATGGGTCAAGAAAACACCCGCAATGCGGTCCTTGTTTTCAAATAGATAATCCATGTTGGGGATAACGACATCCACCCCAAGTTGCTCATTTTCTGGATACTTCAAACCTGCATCCAAGACAAAAATTGAATCGTTCACTTCGGCAACGTAGAGATTTTTCCCATTTTCTCGAACACCGCCAAGAGTGACTAATTTAATACTACTCACTGTTGTCTCCTTTAGTGTGTTTATTTTAATACTTACGGTCCTTGGTCGCCCAAGTCGAATTACAGCTTTGCAAATACTTGCATATCCACTCTATTATACAATTTTTTTCTCTTTTTTTCAAAAAGCTTTCCACAGCAAAAAAGTCCTCTCATCTGAAGTAGATGAGAGGGCTTCTAGGCGCCTATTTTTAGGGGGAAAAGACCCTAAAGATGGTAATCTCCCCGTTTATTTTCAATGATCCGCATGGCTGCCTTGATCACATGAAACTTGCCTAACAATTCCTCTAGGCGCCTACTATTTCGCTCGCTCAATTGGCCGTTCTTGACTGCTTGGGACAGGCGATAAAAATCATCCAAGTCCTCCCCAATGTTTTCAAACAGCTCTTTGGCTTCCTTGAGTCGGTAGCGATTGACTAGGTGGTTCACATCTTTTTTGAAGGAAGCGACATTGTTTTCGTGAATGTCCGTATAGGCTTCCTCTTCTTCCTTAGATTCTTGGTAATTAACCGCCTTAAAGCAAGTGATGAACTCCCGACTTTTGATATTGCAGACAAAGATGACGCCATCACTGGCTACATAGGCTTCTGTGTTGGCGGGTTGAACCACATTACTATCATAAGGAGAGAGGGAGGAGAGGTGTTGGTTGATCCACTTATTCAAGTGCTGATCATCTACGCCAAAGCGCTCAAAAGCTCTTTGCCGAAAATGGTCCCGACAACTATATTCTTGCGCATACGACAATCCCATACTCTCACCTCCTCCTGAGTATTTTATAAAAATGGCCTCCAGTCTTACGGGACTAGAGGCCTGGTCTGCTTCACTGACTTGGTGCAATTAACCTTTTGGCTAACAAAACAATGTTTATGATGTTGATTTCATTTAATAGTATTTGTGTAAAATACCAGAGGTTTTCTTTGCTATCCTAAATCCAAATGATTAGTTTTCGACTGGACGCATCGAAGTTTGAAAACCTTTACAAAAAGCTTCTACCTACTATTTCCACGTTTTCTTATGTCTCCGGACAAACTAAGCAGGTTTGCCCGACCGTCCAACCGATCCGACACACACGACATGACTGCTCTTTTACGATAAGAGCATGAACAGATATCAGCAAAACAGGCCTAAAACGAAGTAACCTAAATTTTAACTCGATAAGGCATTGGTATCAATCCCTTCTTTATCTTTCTAACTATATTATACTCACCTACCTAAGTGATTGCAAGCGATTTCAGCTGAAACTAGTTCCTATTTTTATGCGGTTTTATAGATGATTTAAGGAAAAGAGGCTGGGACAAAAGTCCTAGCCTCTCAATTATTTTTGGATTGTCGAGCAAGACGCAGTGGTTGAGTGGGCTCTACTACGCTGATTTCATCAGCTTTTACAGCCCTACTCAACTGTGCGGAGGTGGGACGACGAAATCGAATTCTAACGAATTACCGATTTCTGTCCCACTCTCTATTTTCACTTTGCATTTTACGGGCTTTGTATCTTATTCTTTCTCAAATAATTGATAATAGTCTGCGATGGTCATTTGGGCTTTTTCTTCTTGATTGAGGTCTTGGACGATGTGTCCGTCTTTCATGACAATCAAGCGATTTCCATATTTCAAAGCATCTTCCATATGGTGAGTGATCATAAGAGCTGTGAGGGCATCTTGTTTCACAAACTCATCCGTCAAGGTCATGAGCGCCTGACTGGTTTTGGGATCCAAGGCAGCAGTGTGTTCGTCTAGAAGCAAGAGTTCTGGACGTTTCAGTGTCGCCATCAACAGACTCAAGGCTTGTCGTTGCCCCCCTGATAGAAACTCAACGGCTGTATCGATATGATTTTCCAAGCCATTGCCAATCTTAGCAAGGACTGTTTGAAACTCTTCTTTATAGCTGGCCAAGTGACGCGGAATCAAGCCACGTTTTTCTCCGCGAAACTTCGCTACCAAGAGGTTTTCCGCAACCGTCATGCGAGGCGCCGTGCCCATTTTAGGATCTTGAAAGACCCGCGATAGGTACTTGGCTCTCTTTTCAGGAGAATAGTTGGTTACATCTTCTCCCAAAATATAAATCTTTCCACTGCTCACTGGAAGCGTCCCAGCAATGGTATTAAAGAGGGTTGATTTCCCAGCTCCATTGCCCCCCAAAATCGTGATAAAATCATGCTCTCGAATTTCCAAGGAAACATCATCCAGAATGACTTTTTCTTCGTTCATCCCATTGCTCACGGCTTTGGTTACATTTTTTAATTCTACAATTGCTGTCATTTACTGAGTTTCGCTCCTTTCATGATTTTTCCCTTAAAGGTTGGAATCATCAGGCAGATAGCCAAGATCAAGGCACTGAAGATTCGAATATAGCTGGTATTGATGCCAAGCGCAATCACGGCCCAAATCAAAAATTGGTAGGCGATCGATCCGATCGCAATACTGAGCAAGCGCTCTGTCAAGGTAACATTTGAAAAGAGCACCTCTCCGATAATAAGGCTGGCAAGCCCAATAACGATGACACCAATCCCACGTGAAGCATCCGCATAACCTTCTTGCTGGGCCATCAGTGCACCAGAAAGAGCAATAATCCCATTTGAAATGACCAAGCCCATCAATTCCATCCGGTCAGTGTTGATCCCAAAGCTCTTGGCCATATCTGGATTGTCCCCTGTCGCAATATAGGCTTGACCCAAGCGTGTGTCCAAGAAGAAGATCAAACCAAGGATCACAAGCGTTACGAAAATCAAGCCAATCAGGATCTCATTGAACCCACTGGCAAAAGGAAGAAATTCCTGAATTTTTTTATAGCCCAGAAGTCCCAAATTAGCCCGCTGCATGACAAATAGAATGACCGAGTTACAAGACGTCATCACAAGGATCCCTGATAAGAGTGTCGGGATTCTCCCTTTTGTGTAGAGAAGACCCGTCGCAAGTCCCGCCAAACACCCTGCACCAATAGCAGCTAGTGTTGCAAGGAGTGGATTGACCCCTTTGGTAATCAAGGTCACCGCCACCGCTCCTCCAAGCGGGAAGGACCCTTCTGTCGTCATATCTGGAAAATCTAGAATTCGGAAGGTCATAAAGATTCCTAACCCTAAAATGGCCCAAATCAAACCTTGTGAAACAATTGAATTAATCATAGTTTCTCCCTTCGATAATAGTAGTTTAATTGTATCACAAATATGGAGGAGAACCTATAGGAAATTGTCATCAATTCCCTTTTCATGCATTATAAAAAAACCAAAAGGTTGTGCCTTCTGGTTTTTAATCGTGATATTTTTTTAAAGGATTAAAAGAAAATCTTAGTCTTCTTTTTTCTTTCGAGTAAGACCAAAGCCTGTTGCGATCACACCAAGTAAGCCAAGGCTCGTAAGAGCTGTTGCTGATTCCCTTTAGTAATAAGGTTTGTACAAGCATTTCTCCTCTATTTACTTTTATCACTAATTTGTACCTTTTTTTAAATGCGAGGAAATTTTGTGTCAAACGTTTTCCGTTTGTTCATTTTTCTGAATCAAAAACCTTTATTTAGTGCGGTTTTCTAATAATTTCATGAAAGTTTACATGCTAGCTTTCATTCTTAAATTGACACTATCTAGTGAAATGTCGTATACTTATTGGCATCGATAGAACAATTTACTTTAAACTGTTCAACGAACTATACAAACAGTATGTGGGAGAAAAAAATGAATCAACAAAAAAATAGTGTCTCTGAAAAAGGGCACGGCTATTTCCGCAAACGCAACAAGGCATTGGTCTCTATGATTACCCTTTTTGGAGCCTTGATGGTAAGCTCTGTTGCCATGGCTGACGAGGTCAACAGCAATCCGACTTCTGAGATTTCAGCAACCGCTCAACCAGTAGCAACCAACACCAGTACTCCTACCACTACTAGTGAGGAAGTTGCTACGACGGAAGCAACTTCTTCTCCATCGGAATCAACACCAACTGTAACTGCCACTCAACCGGTCAGTGCAGCTCCAGCAACTACTTATAATACTCCAAAAATCACCAACGACGTCACCTTTGATAAAGCGACTTATAAAAGTGGGGAAGACGTCCGGATCTCCATCAACAACCCTGAAGTGGTTTCTTCTGATGTCACTGTCTCTCATTTAGATCAGGTCATTTATGAAAAGAAAAACGTTGAAGGTAGCGAGCTGACGATTCCAAGTACGGTCTTTTCACCTAATGCTGGATTTATCGTAGATGTCCTTGGTAAGAAAGCAGATGGCTCCCAAGCCTTTCATAAGGCAGCGGGTCTTGCTGTTGAAGATGACTGGACGATCTACCCACGTTATGGGGTGGTTGCCGGCTCAAAAGACAATCACAACTCCATCACCAATGATCAGGTAGAAGGCTACAAGAATAGTATTGACCAATTGGCCAATATGCACATCAACAACTACTTCTTCTACGACGTTTACAATACACCTGCCAACCCATTCCCAGCAAATGTTGAACGTTTCACTCAAGACTGGGCAACTTTCTTGATTCCAAATAGCGAAACAGATCCTGACAAGCGCAAGTCCTACTTACCTGTCATTGATACAGAAGCAGTCAAAGAGCTGGTGGCTCATGTCCATACGACTGGTGCCAAAGCCATGCTCTATAACATGATTTACGCGGTTTCCCTCGAAGAAGGGGTTCCAAATGAAGTGAAAAGTGCCATTGTTCGCAATCTACAGGACCATTTCAACTTTGGTAAAAAGGGTGATGTCACAGCGACCGATATTCAACAATTTCTCGATCCGGGTGATCCAAATTGGCAAAAATTTATCATTGAAGTCATGACCAAAGCCATGAAAGAAGGCAATTTTGATGGATGGCAAGGGGATACCATGGGCTCTAACTGGGTGGAAAAAGTCAGTGAACCCGGAAAAGGTTTCTCTTTGAGCGAACACTATCCAGAACTAGCCACAGCTGCAACAGAGGCCCTCAAAAAAGAAGGCTATGACTTCATGATCAACGATATCTCTACTGGAGATGCTGATCGACTAGGAAAGACCAATGTCTCTGCACCTTATGCGGAAGTTTGGGGAGATAGCATTGCCTATGACTCTACCTACCAAGCCTTGACGCGTCTCACCGAACGGATGCGTGATTTATACAAGGGGAAATCTCCTATCATCGCAGCCTATACCCATCGTGGTAAAAATGCATCAACCCTCAGCAAAGACAACGAATTGCTGACAGATGCTATCATCGCAGCGAGCGGTGGTTACCATATGACGACTGCAGCCCTCAATACTTCTCAAGATGCTAAAGGTTTTGGGGTGATCCAAGCAGAATGGTATCTCAATCAAAACCTACCAGTCAATGCCGACTTTGCCAATGCAGAATTCAACTACCAAGAATTCATCGTTGCTTATCAAGAACTTCTCCGCGGGCGCGACACCTTGGCGCATGATACTCGTCGGATTGTAGACAATACAAATGTACTGGTCAACGGCAACTTCATCGGATCCAACCTGGATAATGCTGACGGGGTTCAACCTGGAACTGTTTATACCATTACAAAAGAAACCAAGACGGGTGATCGGATTGCTCACTTGATCAATTTGGTCGGCATCACTGAAAACAAATGGAACAGCGCTGTGAATACAACCGAAAAATTGACCAATATTCAAGCTTTTGTTCCACTCGGAAAAATCACAAAAGATCAGGCTGAACACGCCAGCATTTACTGGGCAACACCTGATGCTGTTGAAGGAAAATACAACATCAACCTCCGAGAAACAAGCGCAAATGTTTATTATGACGGAGGAGCTGGCCAATGGATGGCTGCTATCGATGTTCCGAGTCTAGATGTATGGGACATGCTCTATGTCAAACTCAATGAAGCCGCTCATGTTCTTTATCAAGACGAAAACGGAGTTGAGCTCGAACGTTCCAGTGACTTGGTTGGTCATACAGGTGAAAAGATCAACTACTCTACAAAAGAAACCATTGCCAACTATTTGAAGAAAGGCTACGAACTATTAGAGAATGGCTTCGATGCAGACGGACAACCGAACTTTGACCGCGACGCTAACAACACCAATGATGATGGCGTTCAAGAGTTTATTGTCCGCTTGGCACCAAAAATTGTGGAATTTTCTGCAACACAGCCCATACAAGCCGGTCAAGTTGTTCCAGGAGATAGCGAAGGTCGTGTCTATCCAACTCCTCTAGCTCCAGCTGGTCAAACAACGGCTGATCTGAATCATTTATCTGAAACAGTTACCCGTACGGTAACCTATGTAACAGAGGACCAGGATGGATCTAACCGCCAGCCTGCAGGAATAGCTGATCAAACTAACACCCTTCATTTCAGTCGCAAAGGTACCATCAATTTGGTGACAGGCGAGACAAGTCTTGAAGACTGGACAGCTCAAGACGGCACAAGCTTTGCAGCTCTTGAAAATCCCGTCAAAAAAGGCTATGTTGTCGTAGCAGAAGAATCAACTGATGCCATCACTTCTGATCTGACAAAAGCAGGAGAACATACTGGCATTCATGCTGATGCAGCAGACATCACAGATACGGTCATCTATCGCCCAGTCGGGGCTTATAAGATCAGCTATGCTACTGGTAAAGAACCAGCCCATGCTCAAAAAGAGATCCCTTATCTAAATGATCCCACAAATCCAACCGCCATCGCGTCTCCTACTGCTATCCTTCCTTACGTGGAGGGATTAGAGCCAAAAGATGCTCGTGGACAAGTCTTAAACCTTGTGGATCCTATTGACGAAACCAAAGGCTATCTTCTTCCAAGCCCTGAGTCTCCAACAGTTGATACTGCTATTTCCTACACTATCACCAAAGGATCGGTCAGAGTACGATTCCTCACTGAGGGAGGCGATACTGATCTGCAAGAGGCGCAAAACCTCGCTACAGAGGTAGATTTCGGCACCAAGTACACCAGTGAGGCCCCAACAGAAATCACAAAAGATGGTCGTATCTACCATCTAGTTGGACACCGTGCTGATTCTGCTGATCCAAGTGGCACAGTCACTAAGGGAACGAAAACTGTCATCTATGATTACAAGTTAGCTACGGGAACGGTCATCGCGCGATTTGTCATCCAAGATACTAGCACTGAATTGCAACCAGAGCTTGCTGTTGCAACCAATGTGGACAATGGAACCCCTTACGTCGCTATCGCACCAGATGAAATCTCCTACGACGGCCACATCTACGAACGGATCGGTGCAGCTGAACAAACTGGGAAGGTAGAAGTGGGAACAACCATCTTGATCTTTGCCTACAAGGTCAAAGAAATCCCTACTCCACAACCATCCCCAGAAACAGAAAAAGAAGAAGCAGCCAGCCCTCTTCCTTCCGTGACAAAAGAAAATACAACTGACACTCATGAAGAAAAGGGATCACCACTTCTCTCTAACAAAGAAGAGGAGAAACCTCTTGAAACAACAAGCCAAAAAGAGGAACTCCCTGAAGTTGTTCCTAACACCCCTCAAGAAGGAACTCACCTACCTGCAACAGGTGAAGAAACCTCTCAGCTAGCCTTACTTGGACTTGGCCTCTTAGCAGGTTTGGCCAGTCTTATCCCTTACAAAAAGAAACAAGATTAGATCCCAAACACAAAGAAACTTCCTATGGAATTCTGTTCCAAGGAAGTTTTTTTATATTTATACAACTCATTCAGAGTCTAGATCCCTTTTATGAGGGTGACTGACGACAATAAGGGTGTGAAGTACTACCACTCCAAACCCTACTGTATTCCAATTCAAAGTGGATTCATTCCCCTTGTTGCCGGCAGTTTGAAAGATCAAATTGCTTTTCTAGTATACTGTTTTCTCAACTTCAAGTCAATGGAAATTCTATGAAACTAGTAACCGAATGAAATGAATAATAGAATGTTTTCCGAAACATTTCATAATATATATGCAATTTTTTCTAAGCTTTTAACAACAAACAAAGAGGCCTTGCTCTTTCGAGCAAAGCCTCTTCCTGTTGGATCTAAAATTGTCACCTCATCAACAAGTTTGCTGATGTCACCTCAATTTTAGTCTTCGCGTTTTTTGCGTTTTGCAAGTCCCGCAAGGCCAACCATACCAAGTGCAGCACCTAACAATGCAGCAGATGCTGATTGTTCTTCACCAGTTTCAGGAAGTGCTGGAGCTGGAGGAGTTGTAGGTGTTGGTGGCGTTGGTGGTGTTGGCGGTGTTGTTGGTGGTGTTGGTGGTGTTGGTGGCGTTGTCGGCGGTGTTGTCGGTGGTGTATTCGGTGGTGTTGTTGGTGGTGTATTTGGCGGTGTTGTTGGCGGTGTTGTTGGCGGAATAACAGTGTTGTTAAACTCTGTATCTTCTGGCAACTGAGTAATAGCCGTCAATACTTTACCGTCTTTGTTAATCATAATACCCACAGTGGCAACCATCTTATCGTATTCGATGCTAGAATCTGTGCCACGGATTTCTTCTACATGGTAGAGATGAGTTCCTTCTTCACCACGTTTGAATTCAAGATTTGAGAAGGTGATCTTACCAGCCGCATCATTGGTTACGGTTTCGATCACATTTCCTTTTTCGTCCTTAAGAACGAAGCTGAATTCACCAGCCTTCAATGCACGACCTTCCAATTTCTTAGTGAATTGGAATTGAACCTTAACTGGAATGTTGACTACACGTTTTTCAGTTGGTTTTTCTGGTTTTTCTACAGTCTTCTTAGTTGGATCGTATTGGTGTACGATTTGTGAAGCTGTATTTTCAATGTCCACACCATCTTGAGCAGATTGTTTAATTTCTGCAGGAATTTCAAACTTGTAGTAACGTCCAAAGGCCAACTTAGTTGTGTCGATAACTTGTGTATTTTCTGCGTCTCCAAGTGACTTAGTCAAGTCTGCTTTAGATGTTGCAGTAATCACACCGTTTTCAACCTTGATATCAAACTTAGCTGTTACATCTTCTCCTGTTACAGAGTCGTATGCCTTAATATCAGCTCCGTTGACAGTCAAGTTTGCACTGTCATATTTATCTGTAACACCAACAGATTGAATATTGTGTGCTTCAGTGAATTTAGTTGTATCCAACCATACTTGGTAGTATACTTTATCACCTTTCTTGAGTGTCTTCGTATTGATATTTTGAGCTTCGTTGTTATCAGTCTTATCAACGTAAGGATTTGCATTTGTGTCCGCAACTTTATTCTTCAACTCGTCATCATCGTCGAGAAGTTTCACACCTGTAAGATCGAATTTAGATTCGTTCAAGATGTATTTCTCTGGGTTGAATTCTGGAGTTTCAGGTGGGCGAACAGTGTTATTGAATTCTTTGTCTGATGGATCCGTTACCTTAGTAAGGAGAGCTTTCGCTGTTCCATCATGAGAAACTTCAACTGTTACAACTGCTTTCATCGTGTCATAAGTAACGGTTGTATCAGTTCCTTTGACTTCTTCTACAGTGTAGTTGTAAGTTCCTTCTTGACCTTTCTTGAATTCAAGAGCTGAGAACTTAACGTTACCAGATGCATCGTTCTTAACTGTTTCAACAACTTTACCTGTTGAATCTTTAAGTACAAAGCTGAATTCGTTAGCTTTAAGCTCACGGCCTTCCAAACGTTTCGTGAAGTTGAATTCTACTGAAACAGGGATGTTCACAACACGTTTTTCAGTTGGTTTGTTTGGTTTCTTCACTGTCTTGCTTGTTGGATCGTATTGGTGAACGATTTGAGCTGCAGTGTTTTCAATATCTGCACCACCCTTAACAGTATCTTTCACTGTTGCTGGGATGTCGAACTTGTAGTAACGTCCAAACGCAAACTTAGTTGTGTCGATCACTGGAGTATTTTCTGCGTCTCCAAGTGACTTAGTCAAGTCCGCTTTAGAAGTTGCAGAGATCACACCGTTTTCAACCTTGATATCAAATTTAGCTGTTACATCTTCGCCTGTTACAGAGTCGTAAGCTTTGATGTTTGCAACATTGATGTCAAGCTTGTCTTCTTCGTAGTCATCAGTAACACCAACAGATTGGATGTTGTGCGCTTCAGTGAATTTCGTTGTATCCAACCATACTTGGTAAACAACCTTATCACCACGTTTCACTGTCTTAGTATTGATGTTTGCTGCTTCATTATTGTCAGCCTTATCAGCGTAAGGATTTGCGTTTGTTTCCGCAACCTTGTCTGCCAATTCTTTATCATCATCAAGAAGTGATTTACCAGTAAGGTCGAATTTCTCAGCGTTCAAGATGTATTTCTCTGGGTTGAACTCTGGAGTTTCTGGAGGAGTCACCTTGTTGTTAAATTCTTTATCCGCAATGTCGCCAACTTTCGCGATCAGAACTTTAGCTTTTCCGTCGTGTGAAACTGTGACTGTTACATTCGCTTTCATGGTGTCGTATGTAACGGTTGCGTCAGATCCTTTAACTTCTTCTACTGTGTAGTTGTGTACGCCTTCTTGACCTTTCTTGAACTCAAGTTTAGAGAACTTAACGTTACCATCTTTATCGTTCTTCACAGTTTCAAGAGTCTTACCTTCTGAATCTTTAAGAACGAAGCTGAATTCATTGGCTTTAAGCTCACGACCTTCCATACGTTTAGTAAAGTTGAATTCCACTTCAACTGGCACGCTGTTGACACGTTTTTCAGTTGGTTTTTCAGGTTTTTCAACTTTCTTAGTAGTTGGGTTGTAGTAGTTGACTACTTGAGCAGCAGTGTTTTCGATGTCAACTCCACCTGCAACGTCAGCTTTCACTGTAGCTGGGATATCAAACTTGTAGTAACGTCCGAATTCGAATTTAGTTGTGTCGATCACTTGTGTGTTTTCTGCATCGCCAAGTGACTTAGTGAAGCCATCTTTAAGGGTTGCAGTGATCACACCGTTGTTCACAGTGATATCGAATTTAGCTGTTACATCCGCACCAGTCTTACCATCATAAGCTTTGATTGCTGAACCATCAACATCAACTTTAGCCTCATCGTAGTCATCTGAGATTCCTACTGATTGGATATGGTCTTTGTTGTTTGCGTCAAATTTAGTTGTATCCAACCATACTTGGTAAACAAGTTTTTGACCTGGTTTAACTGATTTAGTATTGATATTCGCTTTTTCGTTATTAGATGCATCGTCCGCATATGGGTTCGCATTGGTATCTGCGTACTTGTCTGCCAACTCTTTATCATCATCTAATAATGAAGTTCCAGTCAAATCAAATTCTTTTTCGTTTAGAACATATTTTTCTGGATTGAATTCTGGAGTTTCTGGAGGAGTGACACGGTTGTTAAATTCTTTATCCGCAATGTCGCCTACAGTTGCTACGAGAATCTTAGCTGTTCCGTCGTGTTTCACTGTAACTGTTACATTCGCTTTCATAGTGTCGTATGTAACGGTTGCGTCAGATCCTTTAACTTCTTCTACTGTGTAGTTGTGTACGCCTTCTTGACCTTTCTTGAATTCAAGAGCTGAGAACTTAACGTTACCAGATGCATCGTTCTTCACAGTTTCAAGAGTCTTACCTTCTGAATCTTTAAGCACGAAGCTGAATTCGTTAGCTTTCAGTTCACGGCCTTCCAAACGTTTCGTGAAGTTGAATTCCACTTCAACTGGTACGTTGTTGACACGTTTTTCAGTTGGTTTGCTTGGTTTTTCAACCTTCTTAGTTGTTGGGTTGTAGTAGTTTACAACTTGAGCCGCAGTATTTTCAATATCCACACCACCAGGTACATCAGCTTTCACTGTTGTTGGGATGTCAAACTTGTAGTAACGGCCGAATTCGAATTTAGTTGTGTCGATCACTTGTGTGTTTTCTGCGTCGCCAAGTGACTTAGTGAAGCCATCTTTAAGGGTTGCAGTAATCACACCGTTGTTCACAGCGATATCGAATTTATCTGTTACTTCTGCGCCTGTTACTGAATCGTAAGCTTTGATCTTAGTAGAATCAAGATCCAACTTAGTTTCATCGTAGTCATCTGAGATTCCTACTGATTGGATGTTGTCCTTGTTAGATGCGTCGAATTTAGTTGTATCCAACCATACTTGGTAAACCAACTTGTCGCCACGTTTCACAGTCTTGGTGTTCAAGTTTTCTTTTTCGTTGTTTGATGCATCGTCCGCATATGGGTTCGCATTTGTATCTGCGTACTTGTCTGCCAACTCTTTATCATCATCAACGAGCTTGTCACCTGTGATATCGAATTTCTCTTCAGAAACAACGTATTTCTCTGGTTGGAACTTAGGTTCTTCTGGAGGACGAACAGTATTGTTGAACTCTTTATCCGCAATTTCGCCAACAGTCGCGATCAGAACTTTAGCTGTTCCATCGTGTTTCACTGTGACTGTCACATTCGCTTTCATAGTGTCGTATGTAACGGTTGCGTCAGATCCTTTAACTTCTTCTACTGTGTAGTTGTGTACGCCTTCTTGGCCTTTCTTGAATTCAAGAGCTGAGAACTTGACGTTACCAGCCGCATCATTGCTTACAGTTTCAAGAGTCTTACCTTCTGAATCTTTAAGAACGAAGCTGAATTCGTTAGCTTTAAGCTCACGACCTTCCAAACGTTTTGTGAAGTTGAATTCCACTTCAACTGGAACGTTGTTAACACGTTTTTCAGTTGGTTTTTCAGGTTTTTCAACTTTCTTAGTCGTTGGGTTGTAGTAGTTAACTACTTGAGTCGCAGTATTTTCAATATCCGCACCGCCAGGAACATCTGCGTTCACAGTTGCTGGAATATCAAATTTATAGTAGCGTCCAAACTCGAACTTAGTAGTGTCAATGATTTGAGTGTTTTCAGCGTCGCCAAGTGACTTAGTGAAGCCATCTTTGAGGTTAGCTGTGATTACACCGTTAGCGATTGAGATGTCAAACTTAGATGTAACATCCGCACCTGATACTGAATCGTATGCCTTGATGTCTGAAGCATTCACAGTCAACTTAGTTTCATCGAAGTCATCTGTGATACCAACTGTTTGGATGTTATCCTTGTTAGCTGCATCAAATTGAGTCGTGTCAAGCCATACTTGGTAATAAAGTTTTTGGCCACGTTTCACAGTCTTGGTGTTCAAGTTTTCTGCTTCGTTGTTTGATGCATCGTCCGCATATGGGTTAGCGTTTGTATCCGCAACCTTGTTAGCCAATTCTTTGTCATCATCAACGAGTTTCGTACCTGTTACATCAAATTTCGCTTCAGAAACAACATATTTTTCAGGATTGAACTTAGGTTCTTCTGGAGGAGTCACACGGTTGTTAAATTCTTTATCCGCAATGTCGCCTACAGTCGCGATAAGAACTTTAGCAGTACCATCGTGTTTCACTGTGACTGTTACATTCGCTTTCATTGTGTCGTATGTAACGGTTGCGTCGCTTCCTTTAACTTCTTCTACAGTGTAGTTGTGAACACCTTCGTCACCCTTCTTGAATGACATAGCTGAGAACTTAACGTTACCAGATGCATCATTGCTTACAGTTTCAAGAGTCTTACCTTTTGAATCTTTAAGTACGAAGCTGAATTCGTTAGCTTTAAGTTCACGGCCTTCCAAGCGTTTAGTGAAGTTGAATTCTACTTCAACTGGAACGTTGTTTACACGTTTTTCAGTTGGTTTGCTTGGTTTTTCAACCTTCTTAGTTGTTGGGTTGTAGTAGTTTACAACTTGAGCCGCAGTATTTTCAATATCCACACCACCAGGTACATCAGCTTTCACTGTTGTTGGGATGTCAAACTTGTAGTAACGGCCGAATTCGAATTTAGTTGTGTCGATCACTTGTGTGTTTTCTGCGTCGCCAAGTGACTTAGTGAAGCCATCTTTAAGGGTTGCAGTAATCACACCGTTGTTCACAGCGATATCGAATTTATCTGTTACTTCTGCGCCTGTTACTGAATCGTAAGCTTTGATCTTAGTAGAATCAAGATCCAACTTAGTTTCATCGTAGTCATCTGAGATTCCTACTGATTGGATGTTGTCCTTGTTAGATGCGTCGAATTTAGTTGTATCCAACCATACTTGGTAAACCAACTTGTCGCCACGTTTCACAGTCTTGGTATTCAAGTTTTGTTTTTCGTTGTTTGATGCATCGTCCGCATATGGGTTCGCATTTGTATCTGCGTACTTGTCTGCCAACTCTTTATCATCATCAACGAGCTTGTCACCTGTGATATCGAATTTCTCTTCAGAAACAACGTATTTCTCTGGTTGGAACTTAGGTTCTTCTGGAGGACGAACAGTATTGTTGAACTCTTTATCAGCAGGATCTGTCACGTTTGTGATCAAGGCTTTCGCTGTACCATCATGACGAACTTCAACTGTAACGACAGCTTTCATTGTATCGTATGTAACGGTTGCGTCTGAGCCTTTAACTTCTTCTACTGTGTACTTGTAGGTACCTTCTTGACCCTTCTGGTATTTAAGGGCAGTGACAGTTTTACCAGCTTTATTGGTGTACTCTACTGGAGCAAACTTGATCTTACCAGCTTTGTCGTTGGTTGCAGTTGCGATCACAACATTGTCGCTGTCTTTCAACTCGAATGTAAATTCGCCAGCTTTAAGGTCGCGACCTTCCAATTTCTTAGTGAAGTTGAATTCAACTGAGATTGGAACACTGTTGACACGTTTTTCAGTTGGTTTGTTTGGTTTTTCAACAGTCTTACTTACTGGATTGTAGTAGTTAACAACTTGAGCTGCTTTGTTTTCAATATCGGCACCAGCTACAACATCGTCTTTCACTGTTGCTGGGATATCAAATTTATAGTAGCGTCCAAATTCAAACTTAGTAGTGTCAATGATTTGAGTGTTTTCAGCGTCGCCAAGTGACTTCGTGAAGCCATCCTTAAGGTTAGCTGTCAGAACACCATTGTTATCAGAGATATCGAATTTAGTCGTAACATCTGCACCAGTAACTGAATCGTAAACCTTGATATCTGAAGCATTAACAGTCAATTTATCCTTGTCGTAGTTATCTGTGATTCCTACTGTTTGGATGTTGTCTTTGTTGTTTGCGTCAAACTTAGTTGTATCCAACCATACTTGGTAGTAAAGTTTTTGACCACGTTCAACTGGTTTCGTATTCAAGTTTTCATCTTCGTTGTTGGCAGTTGTATCGACATATGGGTTTGTATTTGTTTCACCATATTTATCTGTCAATTCAGAATCGTCATCAACGAGCTTCGTACCTGTGATATCGAATTTCGCTTTAGAAACAACGTATTTCTCTGGTTGGAACTTAGGTTCTGTTGGTGGAGTGACACGGTTGTTGAACTCTTTATCAGCAGGTTCTGTCACGTTTGTGATCAAGGCTTTGGCAGTACCATCATGACTTACTTTAACAGTTACCACTGCAGCCATTGTGTCGTAAGTGACAGTTGAATCTGTACCCTTAACCTCTGTTACAGTGTAAGTGTACGTACCTTCTTGACCCTTCTGGTATTTAAGGGCAGTGACAGTTTTACCAGCTTTGTTTGTGTAATCAACTGGAGTGAACTTGAAGTTACCGTTTGCGTCGTTGGTTGCAGTCGCAATCACAACATTGTCGCTATCTTTCAACTCGAATGTGAATTCGTTAGCTTTAAGAGCACGACCTTCCAATTTCTTAGTGAAGTTAAATTCTACTGAGATTGGAACATTGTTTACACGTTTTTCAGTTGGTTTTTCAGGTTTTTCAACTTTCTTAGTCGTTGGGTTGTAGTAGTTAACAACTTGAGCCGCAGTATTTTCGATATCTGCACCAGCTACTACATCGTCTTTCACTGTTGTTGGGATATCAAACTTGTAGTAACGTCCGAATTCGAATTTAGTTGTGTCGATGACTTGTGTGTTTTCTGCATCGCCAAGTGACTTCGTGAAGCCAGCCTTCAAGTTAGCAGTGATCACACCGTTGTTGACAGCGATATCGAATTTATCTGTTACTTCTGCACCTGTTACAGAGTCATAAGCTTTGATGTCAGCTGCATTAAGATTTAATTTCGCTTCATCATAGTTATCTGAGATACCTACTGTTTGGATGTTGTCCTTGTTCGCTGCGTCAAATTTAGTTGTATCCAACCATACTTGGTAAACCAATTTAGAACCACGTTCAACAGTCTTAGTATTCAAGTTTTCTGCTTCGTTGTTTGATGCATCGTCTGCATATGGGTTCGCATTTGTATCTGCGTACTTGTCTGCCAACTCTCTATCATCGTCAACGAGCTTGTCACCAGTGATATCGTATTTCTCTTTAGAAACAACATATTTCTCTGGTTGGAACTTAGGTTCTTCTGGAGGTGTTACACGGTTGTTAAATTCTTTATCAGCTGCATCTGTTACGTTGGCAACGATTGCTTTAGCTGTACCATCGTGTGAAACAACCACTTTAACAGTAGCAACCATTGTATCGTATTTGACAGTTGCATCTGTACCAGGAGTTTCTTCTACTGTGTAGTTGTAAGTCTTACCAAGATCATCACGACCGAATTCAAGAGTCTTGAAGACAATCTTACCAGCAGCGTCATTCTTCACGCGCTCAACTTCAACGCCGTCTTTCTTCAATACGAATTCGAATTCCTTGGCTTGAAGTTCACGACCTTCCAAACGTTTCGTGAAGTTCATTTCCACTGGAACTGGAACGCTGTTGACACGTTTTTGTGTTGGTTTTTCAGGTTTTTCAACTGTCTTGCTTACTGGGTTGTAAACGTGAACTGTTTGGTTGGCTGTATTTTCAATATCAGCACCAGCTTTAACAGATTCTTTCACAGTTGCTGGAATATCAAATTTATAGTAACGTCCAAATTCGAACTTAGTTGTATCGATAACAGGAGCGTTTACTTTGTCTTTGATAAATTCATCTTTAGAAGTTGCAGTGATGGTGCCGTTTTCAACTTTGATGTCGAATTTATTGGTTACTTCTGCACCAGTTACTGAATCATATGCTTTGATGTCCGCTGCATTAACGTCCAATTTTTCTGCATCGTATGTATCAGATACACCAACGTATTGGATGTTGTTCGCTTCAGTAAATTTCGTAGTATCAAGCCATACTTGGTAAACCAATTTAGAACCACGTTTAACTGTCTTGGTATTCAAGTTTTCTGGTTCGTTGTTAGTTGTCTTGTCTACATATGGATCCGCATTTGTTTCAGTGTACTCATTTGTCAACTCATTGTCGTCATCCATCAACTTGTTACCAGTGATGTCATATTTCTCTTTAGAAACGACAAATTTTTCTGGTTGGAATTCTGGAGTTTCTGGAGGAGTAACTTTGTTGTTGAATTCTTTATCTGCAGTACCATCAGTAGCGTTACCATTGGCATCTTTACCACCAGTTGATGTCACGTTTGTAACAGTTGTCAATGAATGACCGTTCTTCGCAACCTCAACAGTCACTGTAGCCTTCATTTGGTCGTAAGTCATTCCAAATTCTTTGTTTGCCGGAATCACTTCTTCTACAGTATATGTGTGGGTACCAACTTTTGTATTGTCAAATGACAATTCTGAGAAGGTTACGTTACCGTCAGCATCATTTTTCACAGTTTCAACTTCTCTACCAGTTGAATCTTTCAATACGAAGCTGAATTCGCCTGCAGCCAATTTACGACCAGCCAATTTCTTAGTGAAGTCAAACTTGGTCACAACTGGTGAAACCACATAGTTGTTGAATTCCGTGTCTTCAGGCATTGTAACAGCTGCGCTCAAGAGACCTGTAGCTGCATTTTTGGTTACATTAACGGTTACGACTGCATTCATTGAATCGTAGTCGATGTTTGTATCTGTTCCAGCTTTTTCACGTACAGTGTAAGTGTGTTTACCTACAGCGTTGTATTCAATCGCATCAAACGTGATAGATCCATCTGCTGCATTTTTCTTGGTTTGGATCACATTGCCGTTTTCAAGCAATTCGAATGTGAAGGCATCCTTTGTAAGTTCTTTCCCTTCAAGACGTTTAGTGAACTTGAATTGAGCTTGAGTTGCAGCAGGTGTGAAGGTATTGTTGAACTCTGTATCTGCAGGAAGGGTGTTTGTTGCTTTAAGAACGTGACCTTCTTTCGTAACAGTGATTGTTACTTCAGCTTTCATCGTATCATATTGCATACCTGCTTCAGAACCTTGAACTTCTTCTACAGTATACTTGTGAGTACCAACTTGTGTATTGTCAAAGGTCAAATCATCAAAGGCTACAACACCTTTTTTATTGTTGGTCTTGGTTTGAAGAGTCTTACCATCTGCATCTTTCAATACAAATGTAAATTCGCCATCTTTCAACTCACGACCTGCAAGGGCTTTGCTGAAGTCGAAACGAGTCTTAACTGGAGCAACTGCAAAGTTGTTGAACTCTGTATCTTCAGGCATAGTCACCTTAGCAGTCAAGATACCAGATGCAGCATCTTTCGTAACGTTAACTTTTACGACTGCATTCATATCATCGTAGTCGATGTTTGTATCTGTTCCAGCTACTTCACGTACAGTGTAAGTATGAGCACCTTCTTTATCGTAAGAAATCGCGTCGAATTGGATAGTTCCATCAGCCGCATTTTTCTTCGTTTGGATGACATTTCCATTTTCAAGCAATTCGAATGTGAAGGCATCCTTCGTAAGCTCTTTCCCTTCCAATTTCTTAGTGAACTTGAATTGAGCTTGTGTAGCAACAGGTGTGAAGGTATTGTTGAACTCTGTATCTGCAGGAAGTGTGTTTGTTGCTTTAAGAACATGACCTTGCTTCGTAACAGTAATGGTCACTTCAGCTTTCATTGTGTCGTAAGTCATACCAGTTTCTTTATTTTCTGGGATAACTTCTTCTACAGTGTACTTGTGAGTACCAACTTGTGTGTTATCAAAAGTCAAATCATCAAAGGCTACAACACCTGCCTTAGTATTTGTCTTGGTTTGAATGACCTTTCCATCTGAATCTTTCAATACAAAGCTGAATTCGCCAGCTTTCAACTCACGACCTGCAAGAGCCTTGCTGAAGTCAAACTTGGTCTTAACTGGAGCGACAACGTAGTTGTTGAAGGTCTTATCAGTTGCACTTGACGAGAATCCACCAGCACCACTGTATTTAACGGAACCTTGCAAATCACCTTTAGAGTTTTCAGTTACAGTAACCGTCATCGTAACGGTCATTGCATCGTAATCAACGTTTGCATCTGAACCCGCAATCTCAGAGATTGTATATTTGTAGGTACCAACTTTATTGAAGCTTAATTTACTAAATGTAGCTTTACCGTTTTTGTTTGTAACAGTTTCTTCATATGAAGGAAGTGATTTGTTTTCATTGACTTCTTTAATCTTGAAGTTGAATTCACCATCAACAAGTACACGTCCCTCAAGTTGTTTTTCAACTTCTGGAGTAACTGTTACAGGTTCTTGTTTGACATAGTAATAAACAGGTTGTTTATATGGTGTCAAAGAGTTAAGCAAGTCAACGTTGGTACCGATACCATTTACTCCTCGAATCAATTGTTCGTTTGGAGAAAGGTGACCGATATTATCTCCTAAGAATGGGACGAATACCGTTTTATATGGTGTATATCCAGCAGCTTTTTGGAAGTCAAATGGAACTTCCTTACCATTTGCATAGGTTACACCTTTGCTATCTGTGAAAGGAATGGTGTTAAGAGGTGATTTCTTAACAGCTAATTCTTGTTTGTTGTAATCACCTGGTTTAATTGGTTTCGTTTCTGCTAGCAACATGTAGCCATCAGTGCTCAAGGTACCATCAGAACGTTTGCTTTGTTGTTTTGGATCTAGAAGATAAACGCGAACAACTACTGTTCCATCTTCGCCTACGATTTCTTTAATCCGTTTGATTCCTGCACGCTCCGCGTCCATGAATTTAGTTCCAACTTTGTAAGGACGGCTTACATAACCTGATTGATCTTTTGCATCAGCTGTTTGATACAATTTATAGCCATCAAATTGACGCTCTCCAGATGCTGTGAAGTTTTGCCCTTCCATAGCTTTAAGAGTGTATGAAGCTAAGTCTACTTCGTTACCATTTGCTACGTAGTCTTGAACAGTTTTATCTGTTTTATTCGCGTTAAATGTTGGATTATTTTTATCAACTACGCGATAGTAGGTTGTTTTATTAACTGATAGCGGAATCTTGGCATTGGTATCCGTAATCGTACGACCATTGTAAGCTGGTTCTACAACGTTGATAATATCTGTTGATGTACGAGCAGCATAAACAGCATCGTATAATTTTTGTTCGTCAGGTGTAAGTTGGTGTCCTGGAGCTACTAAAGCTTGGATGCTTGCTCCAACTTCATAACCATATTGAATAAATGGTTGGTCCGTTTTACCAGGACCAGTTCCTGTACCTGGATCGTAATCAACTTGCCAAGTTAATTCTCCTCTAGATGCAGTAGCAGTCGTTGTGAATTTTTGAATACCACTAGATGCAGTAATTTTTCTAGTTTCTACTACATTACCTGTATTTTTATCAATTAATTCTACAGTAGTATCAGTAGAATCATTAAATCCCTTGTAAGCACGTGTGTAGTAGTTTGTATTGTAACGTTCATTAAAGCGAGTGAGGTCTACGATGCTATAAGTATAGACATCGCCTTCTTTAGCAGCGTAACCAGCTGGTACCGTTTGAGATGAAACAGTTGCACCATTTGGATCCGTCATATCAGGTGTAGCAACTTCACCGTCTTTTAGGAAAGTTGCTACAGCAACTGGCTCGTTATTGTGGTCTGTAGCGGCACGACGATTACGACGACGGCTACTTACTGCTAAAGCACCAGCATTCGTCAAATCAGTTGCAGCACGATCGAGTGATGCACTACGAACCTCAGCTGTTGTCCGATCTTCTGGATGAACATCAGTAGCACGAAGTGGAGCTGGCTGCACTGTAGGATTAAGAGCTAGTGGAGTTTCAGGTTTAGCTGCTTCTTCTCTTGCAGCTGATCTTTCTGAGCTTTCACCTGCTGCAGCACGAGTTGCAGTTGTTGGTGCTGTAGTTGGTGCTGATGTAGAGGTTGGTTTAGAGCTTAACTCTGCCTTATTTGTAACTGGTAGAGCGATTTCTGGCAATGAACCAACGTTTAGCGGTTTTGAAGCTTCTTCAGATTTAGATGCTTTTACAACTTCTTCGGCTTTAGCTGGTTTTGCAGTTTCCTCAGCTTTATCTGCTGCTTTAGTAGCCTCAGATTGTGCTTTGACTTCCTGCGCAACACCTGTATCTGCTTGATCGACATTCGTTACTGGAGCATTATAAGCTTCAGTAGGAGAGACAGCTGTTTCAGCTGCTACTGTGCTATTTGATGCAGACTCCGTCGAGGCTGACGTCGATGCATCTGAAGGGGCAGTTGTTTCCTCCGCAGAAGCCGTATTGGCTCCCGCAGCAAAGAGTGCTGTCCCTAAGAGAACTGAACAAACCCCAACGCTATACTTTCGCAATGAAAAGCGCTGGCGCTTATTAAATACATCCTTCATTTATAGGATCTCCTTTTTCATATTTCATGATTCCATGATACAAATAAAATTGTAACATCGTTGACATCGAGAGTCAATCTGTTGAAATTAATTTGTAATATTCTTGTTAAAATGTCATATTATACCACATATTTTTTAATAATTTGTACTAAATTGTCACATTTTTTCCTATCCGGTTCACTTTTTTCACACTAAAAAAAGAATACGGGAAAACAGTGATTATTCTGTCTTCCTATACTCTTCTCTATGTTTATTTCACTTCGGAGATCAATCCGGTATCCACATCATACACAGCTCCTGAAATCACTACATCCTCTGGAATCAAAGGGGAAGCTTTTAAAAGCTCCATATCTTCACGGACACTCTCTTCAATGTCTTGAAAGGGGAGGAAGTCTCGCTCTCCCACATCTACTCCCAGTTCTTTCTTTAGATGCTGACGGAAAGCTTCGTTTTCAAAGGTTTGTGCGCCACAATCTGTATGGTGCAAGACGACGATTTCGCGGGTTCCCATCTGTTGCTGGGAAATAACCAAGGAGCGGATCATATCATCGGTCACGCGCCCTCCAGCATTCCGCAAAATATGAGCATCTCCAAGAGCCAGGCCCAGTGCTGGTGCCACGTGAAGGCGGGAATCCATACAGGTCACGATGGCGACTTGTGTTTTGGGCTTAATTGGAAGACGGAGGTCTCCATGCAACGCCACATAAGCTTGGTTGGCTGTTAAAAAATTATCAAAATAAGACATGGTCTCTCCTTCATTCCTTTGAAATTCAAATCATCTATTATTTTACCACATCCACTCCTTTCTGTCAGCTGCTATCTACTCGTATTTGTCACATCGGAAAAAGAGAGTGGGACAGAAATCGGTAATTCGTTAGAATTCGATTTCGTGGTCCCACCTCCGCACAGTTGAGTAGGGCTGTAAAAGCTGATGAAATCAGCGTAGAAGAGCCCACTCAACCACTGCGTCTTGCTCGACAATCCAAAAAAAATTGAGAGGCTAGGACTTTTGTCCTAGCCTCTTTTCTTCTATTAAAACACTTTCTTCAAGACTTCAGTTAGTGTACTCACACCGACCACTTGGATACCTGATGGTGTCGTGATCCCCGTCAGAGAATTTTTAGGTACATAAATCTTGGTAAAACCGAGCTTAGCAGCTTCATTGATCCGTTGCTCGATCCGATTGACTCGGCGGACTTCTCCGGTCAAGCCCAACTCTCCAACGAAACACTCTTGCGGGTTGGTTGGCTTGTCCTTGTAGCTGGAAGCAATTGCTACGGCTACGGCTAGGTCGATAGCTGGCTCATCCAACTTGACACCACCTGCTGATTTGAGATAGGCATCCTGATTTTGAAGGAGCAAACCCGCTCGTTTTTCTAGCACTGCCATGATAAGACTAGCTCGGTTAAAATCAAGCCCCGTTGTCGTCCGCTTGGCGTTCCCAAACATGGTCGGCGTCACCAAGGCCTGCACTTCAGCAAGAATTGGACGTGTCCCTTCCATGGTCACTACGATGGACGATCCAGTCGCACCGTCTAAACGCTCTTCTAGGAAAACTTGACTCGGATTGAGAACCTCAACCAAGCCACCTGACTGCATCTCAAAAATCCCAATCTCATTGGTCGAACCAAAGCGGTTTTTGACTGCTCTCAGAATCCGGAAGGTATGGTGACGTTCCCCCTCAAAATAGAGCACCGTATCCACCATGTGCTCTAGCATCCGAGGGCCCGCCAGGGTTCCTTCCTTGGTCACATGACCGACGATAAAGATGGCGATGTTATTGGTCTTAGCCAGCTGCATGAGTTCAGCCGTTACTTCTCGCACCTGAGAAACCGATCCTTGTACCCCCGAAATCTCAGGAGACATAATGGTCTGAATCGAGTCGATGATAAGAAAGTCAGGTTGGATCCGCTCTACCTCTGCTCGCACGCTTTGCATATTGGTCTCGGCATAGAGATAAAACTCACTGTCGATATCCCCCAAGCGCTCTGCCCGTAACTTGATCTGCTGGGCCGACTCCTCACCACTGACATAGAGAACCGTTCCCACTTGGGACAACTGGGTCGATACTTGAAGGAGCAGGGTCGATTTCCCAATCCCTGGATCCCCCCCGATGAGGACCAGACTTCCTGGGACGACACCGCCTCCAAGGACGCGGTTGAATTCCTCCATCTCCGTCTTGGTCCGATGGACATTGATAGAGGTCACATCCGCCAATTTCATGGGTTTGGTCTTTTCACCTGTCAAGGACACACGCGCATTCTTGACCTCTGCAACCTCAACTTCCTCCACAAAAGAAGACCAAGAACCACAGTTAGGACAGCGCCCTAGGTACTTGGGTGAGTTATAAGCACAATTTTGACAAATAAATGTCGTTTTTTTCTTAGCTATGATAAACCTCTTTCTAAATTTCTATCTCACATTCAATCACTTGGCAAAAATCAATCTTCTCATTTGGCACAAACTGGCGCATGAGCATTCCGTGAGTTACAATGATAATAGTTTTATAATTTTTATATTTTTCCAAAGCTCTTAAAAAACGATGACGCATCTCTAGATCAGTTTCATAGCGATAAGGAGAATCTTCAGATAAAGCTCCTTGATGTTTTAGATAATATTCATGAGCTACCAATACACTAGTTAAATCAGAGTTAGTGCCATCTAAGTCTGGACGCCACTCATGAAAAAACGGCTCCACAAATAAGTCCAATCCTGTTTCAACTGCTATATAATGTGCTGTTTCTAAAGCCCTCGTCACAGACGATGAAATAATAATCTCTGCCTTTCCAAAACATGCAGTTTTAGCAACTTCTTTTGCCAGACTGCGACCTTTTCCTGTCAATGGTGCTAAATCACGACCAAAACCACTATAGAGTTTCGGATTTTCAAGTTTATCAAGCATACGGTAATCTGGCTCTCCATGACGTACAAAGATAATCTTCATCTTAGTGGCCTGTTGACCCAAATCCACCAGTCCGTACGCCATCCGCCTCATCTCCATCTGCAATTAAGAAAGGAGCAAAGACAGCCTGAACCACACGTTCTCCAACTTCAAGAACGACTTCTTGGTCCGTAATGTTTTTCATCTGAGCAAAGATATGGCCTTCATTTCCTGGATTGCCATAGTAGTCTCCATCAATAACTCCAACTGAGTTAATCAAGATCAATCCCTTCTTGCGAGGGTTAGAGGAACGGTCGTAAAGATAGAGCACCTCACCCGCTTGCATATAAGCCTTGACCCCAGTTGGGACGAGGACGATCTCTCCTGGTGCAATGACTGTGCGCTCTGCCACCTTTAAGTCGTAGCCAGCTGCATGTGCTGTCTCTCGTTTTGGCAGCAAGTCCTGATTGGTATAGCTTGATACAAGTTCAAATCCACGAATTTTTGTCATCATGATTCCTCTTTCATTCTAAAATGTTTCTATCTCTTCTATTATACCATCACTTTGCCCTAGCGTCTCCCCTATACTACTATTCGTATTTTTTTAATAATGTCATTCATTTTTCTGCTCATTTTACGCACCTTTGGATATTTTATGACAGTTTCATGCATGTATTCTGAAAATTTTAGAAAGTCAATGAAAAAGTTTTTTAATAGAAAATTTGTGCAAAAATTCACTCTTTTTAGCTTGAAGCCACTCATTATTTTTGCTATAATTCACTTTGTAGGGAATAATTTTAAAAGTAAAATATTTTACCCTATAAAATAATTTTATGGAGGTTGTGTCTCAGCAGTCAATTCTTATTGCCAACAGATAGGATTTGAACATTCATATCTTTAAGAGTAATCAGGCATTGATAATTAGGCACTAATTTTTTTATGAAAAGGGAAGATAAGATGAAGAAGAAAAGGAATATTAAAATTTTCTCATTTGTCCTTTGTTTAGTGGCCATGCTTTTCGCTTTAGGTCTAAATCGCACTTCAGCAGAAACTCCTGAGGTTTCAGTATCAGGGAAATTTGTGGATACAATCAAAAATGTCAAAGTTAGCAATAATGAGGGCGGAAACCTCGATTGGGAATTAGGACAATGGGCAACATTCCGAATTAATGCTGATTTTGACTTAGCTGGTAAGGATGTTAAAGCAGGAGATACCACAGACATCACTGTACCAGATGCTTTAATTATTACTTCGGATAGTTTTGACATTAAAGATGTCAATACTAATGAGGTTATTGCCCATGCAACAGTGGATAAGGATAATAAAAAACTCTCCTTGACATACACCGATTATGCAGAAAAGCATTCAGATACTAAGGGATCGTTTTTCTTCTATGCCCGTATCGACTTTAAGAAACATCCACAAAAAGGTGAGGTTCCTGTTGAAATAACAGTCAATGGGAAAACAACAATTGGTGGTAAAGTTTCATTTACTGGTGTTGGTGATGGTAACCCTAATGAATTAAAGAAAACAAGTTGGGTTCATAAAGATAATCCTAGAATAATTACCTATGGAATCTCAATTAATCAAAAGAAACAAAGTTTCAAAGAAGTGACTATTGAGGACAAGTTACAATTCACGAATGCGTCCTATGTAAAAGATAGCTTTCGTGTGACAAAAGGAGAAATGTCTTTTGTCGATGGCGAATGGCAATTTAATAACACTTCTGATGTAACCAATGAACATCCGGTTACTGTTAGCGCTGATGGACAATCATTCTCTGTTAGTCTTGGAGATGTTGCTGAAACGGATCAGTACCGTATTACTTATGATGTTCAGTTAAATTATTCACCTGTCGATGGAGAAGTTTTAAAAAATGAAGCTACATTAAAAGGTAAAGGAATTGTTATCAAAGAAGCTTTGAATAAAGCTGCAGTTCAAATTGCAGGTGGTGCTGGTGTTGGTTATGTCTTTACCATTCATATCCATAAGGTGGGCGACGAAAATCAACCACTTGCTGGAGCTAAATTCAAAGTGGTACGTCAAGCCAACAACCAACTAATCGGTGAATATGTGACCGATAAAGATGGGAATATCACAGTCAATGGTCTTTTAAAAGATAAATACATTTTAACTGAGTTACAAGCACCTGAAGGTTATACCATTACTACTGCTGATACCCCAGTTAATGCTGAAGACTTTAGCGGAACGGATCATGCGGTAACGAAGACAATCGTCAATCCAAAAGAACAGACAACTACAACCACTACGACAACTACGTCTACAACGACTCAAGAGCCAACAACCACTACGACGACAACTCAAGAGCCGACGACGACTACGACAACAACTGAGGAACCTACACCTACTACCACTACAACAACTCCAGAGTCAACAACAACTTCAACGACAACTCAAGAGCCAACAACTACAACAACGACGACTCAAGAGCCAACAACTACAACAACGACAACTCAAGAGCCAACAACTACAACAACGACAACTCAAGAGCCAACAACTACAACAACGACAACTCAAGAGCCAACAACTACAACAACGACAACTCAAGAGCCAACAACTACAACAACGACGACGGAAGGTCCAAAACCTACGCCGACTACGACAACCACTCCAGAGGGGCCAACAACGACTACGACAACCACTCCAGAGGGGCCAACAACGACTACGACCAAACCTGGCAACCCAGGTGATTCTGGCACGACAACTTCAAACGGAGGTCGCAAGACATTCCTTCCAAAAACAGGTGAAGCAGTCGCTACTGGTGTCATCTTGATCGGTGTTGCTATCCTATCAGGAGCCGTCATCTTGAAACGCAAGATTTCTAATAACTAATCGTTCGCATGTGCGGATCATATAAAAAAGAGGCTGGGACAAAAGTCCTAGCCTCTTAATTGTTTTTCGATTGTCGAGCAAGACGCAGTAGTTGAGTGGGCTCTACTACGCTGATTTCATCAGCTTTACAGCCCTACTCAACTGTGCGGAGGTGGGACGACGAAATCGAATTCTAACGAATTACCGATTTCTGTCCCACTCTCTTTTTGTGTTGATAACTATTTTTGATTCTCTTAAATCCTATTGTTCTTCATCACTTCTACTTCTTCTCATTTGAATAACGAGGTAAGCAACGGAAACAATAGATAGCAAGGCACCCAGGATCACTCCTTTTTGTCTAAAGACGAATTCAACCTTATGATTTCCCTTTGAGATTGGGAACGATAAGAATGCATTCCATGCTTTTTCAGTTTTGACAAACTTCCCATCCACCTTCACTTTCCAGCCATCGCTGTATGGAATGGAAGTCATCATATAGTTACTATCATCTGTGATAGACACATCACCAACAATATGGGTATTTGAAAACTTGGTTACATGTAAACCTTGTTTCTTCCTGTTTTCTAATACCTGTTGAATTTGATCAACGTCAGCGCGATAAACACCTGCATTGCTCATATCGATGTGATCTGTTCTAAATCTAAATTCAATAACAGTTTCTTGGTTTTCAGTTTGATCTGTCAACTGCCAAATTTGTCTTTGCGTGAAAATTTTAGCATTGAGCAACCATTTATTATTGAGTAAGACCGAGTAATCTTGGTTTTGGATCAAAGATACAGGAGTAAAGAAATAATAAGTGTAATTGGTACGTGGAGTGACCTTATAACGAATAATGGCATCTTTTGACGAATCCGCTCTCTTATAGATGGCTTCTCCCGTTTCCTTATTGACCTTTTCTTCAATCACATTTTCGGTCTCGATCGAGCTGAACGCCAAGGGTTTAAAGTACTCAACGGTATCATTATTGGCCTTTTGATGCCCCTCCATGGAGTTCAAAATGATATTCTGGTTAGCAAAGGCATTATTGGCACCAAATTGAATATTCCTTACCAGACTGTTAGTCCCGTATGCAAGTGGGAAGGAATTTGGATTCTTATAGACGACATAACGCTTGTCCTCATAGACCTTGTCTGTGAAATAGCGATGCAGATCAAAGCGGTCTGTAAATCGATAAAAGTACATCTTATCCGGATTGGCTTCAATCTCTTTGGGATCAAAATCCTTGGCACTCATAAAGTAACGAACACCATATAAAGCATCTGTCAAAGGTGTCCCATTTGAATATTGGGTCGCCGCGTTGACTCCAAGATCTCCCATGAAAGCAAAGTGATCCATGGTGCTACGTTCCAAACTTGAACTAAAGGTACTTAGACCCGGATAGGACACCAAGGAAGGAACTGTTCTGGAATAGGCAAAATCCGTGGCAATCCGATAGAATTTTTGATCTGCATTTTCTTGGATATTGTCTGTCACGCGCTTGACCGAAACGGTCGCATCTGCAAACTTGTGCACATCATCATACCCAAATGTTACTTGGGACAAATAGGCATTATAGCCAAACTCAAAGATTGTCAGTACTGATACGACAATCATGGATAAACGTGAGATCTTAAAGTTTAGGATAAAGAGAATGCTCAAGTAGAGCATCGCTGTAATCCCCACTTGCGACAAGAGATAGCCTGTCTTTAACAAGACTGCAGCCAACACTAAGATGACCGCCGCTAGAGCCATTCGGATCATTTTTTCCAATTGACTCTTCTGAGATTTTTCCCAATACGCATAGAAGATGAAGCAGGTCACCGCCGCTATTCCCAGAACGCTTAGAATAGAGAACTTGGAGAGGAAACGGCTGATCGCTTGCGGTTGAGTCTTTGAGATAAAACTATACTGATGGAAATAGAGATAAACTACCGACAAGAGCAAGCCCAAGCCGATGATGCAGTTGGTTCGTTTGGAAATAACGATCTTCTGCTTCATCGCTTGATAAGCAAGGACAAGCATAAAGAATGAAAACAGCCAAGAAAAACGGAAGAAGAAACCGGCTGGGTTTTGTCCCATATGCCATATCTTACTGACAAATTCATTGACAAAGGAAATCAGGAAAATAAGGGTAACAATCCCTGCAGCCCATTTTTTGGCTTTTCCAACTTTTTGCGATAGGAAATAAAAGATAAAGCCAAGAAAACCGAGCGCTCCAATATAAATATTTGGAAGGTTGGGACCCGCTGACCAGCCTGATGTCGTATCAAAGCCACCAACAACCAACTTAGAAAGAATATCTAAGGGGTTAATTTGGAAGGCAAATGAGAAGGTCATGCCTCCGCCAACTTGCCCCTTACTTTCAATCAGGTTGAAAAATACAGGCAAGAGCAAGACTGAAGCTGTCGCAATCCCAATAATCGAATAGATCACTGCTTGCAACAAAGGGATACTAAAGTTTTTAATCTTTGTCTTCAGATCCCCCTCAATCAGCAATCTTGGCGATACATAGTAGCAGGCATACAGAGCGATGAAAATGGAGATCATATAGCCCATGTAAAACTGAAGCAAGACCGTCAATCCCAGAGCAAAAGCATAGCGATAAGGAGATTTCCCATCTAATAATTCTTCCAAATACACAATCACAATTGGTAGCATGATCATGGCATCATAGAAGATGACGTTCATCTGATAAGAAACCAACATCCCTGACAAGGCATAGGCCGTCGAGAATAATGGAACCAACCATTTTCTAGATTCTAACCCTTTGTAGCGCTTGATTAAAAGGAAAGCAAAGGATAGACCGATTGCCCCGTAGCGGAGCCAAATGGTTAAAAATACTGCTGCCCCAAAATATTTGAGGGGAGCTAGAATGTAGATGATGTTGAAGGGACTCATTAAATAGTAGCCGAGCACACCGATCATATCTCCACCAAGAGACTTGGTGAAAGAATAACTCAAACTAGATAGATCCCCCGTCAAGATGGCATTTTTTAGCAAGCCAAAGAAACTGATATATTGCTGTCCAAAGTCAACAGCCATCAGACTCTTGCTTCCAAAAGGATACATCCCTATAAAAGCCCACACAATGAGCATGATGGTCATTGGGAGCAGGGCACTTGCAGCATAGAGAATTTTCTTTGGATGTTTTTTCCAAAACTCTTGCCAACGCATGAACCAGATTAACATGTTTTCTCCTATCTTCTTTAGCCGATATGATTTTTCTTCGCTTGTTCGATATTGGTCTCTTCAATGATGAAATGAGGACGACGCTTCACTTCGTAATAGATCTTGCCAATATACTCTCCAAGAATTCCGATGAAGATGAGTTGAACTCCACTAAATAATATAATAGCCGCAATCGTTGTGAAATAACCACTCACATAATTCCCAGCAGCGAAGATATATTTCATCAACTCAAACACTAGATATAAAAGAGCCAGCCCTAAACAGATGAAACCGAATTGAATACAAACACGGAGAGGACGATCATTAAAAGAAATAATTCCTTGAATTGCATAATTCAAAGATTTCTTAAAACCAAACTTGCTCTTTCCAGCCTTACGGGTTTCATTCTTATAAGGAATTACTTTCTCTTTAAAACCAATCCATTCATACAAACCTTTATTAAAGCGATTGTACTCTGGCATTGACACAAAGGCTTCCATCGCTTTTCGGCTAAGCAGTCTTAATTCAGATTTCCCGTCTGTTAGGTGCACATCCATAGAGCGATTTGACAAGAAGTAAAACAAACGTGCAAAGGAACTTCCTACAAAAGATTCTCCTTCACGAGTTCGTTGGCCACTAACAATATCATAGCCCTCATTATAAGCTTCTAAGAATAAGGGAATCAAGTATGGTGGATGCTGGAGATCCCCGTCCATGACCATCACCGCATCCCCACTGGCATATTTAAAACCAGCCAAGATACCACTCTCTCGTCCAAAATTTCGACTGAAACGGATATATTTGATGCGGTCGTTTTCTCTTGCAAATTCTTCAATTAACTCAAAGGTCTTGTCACTACTTCCATCATCGATGTAGAGAATTTCATAATCAGAGAGCTCTTTCCCTAGCATTTTCTCAAGCTGATTAGAAATTTCACGATGGGTTTGAGGAAGTACCAGCTCCTCATTCAAGAGGGTTATTAAGATTGATAATTTCATCCCTTTTCTCCATAATACATTCCCAAAAAAGAGAGAGCTCATGCTCTCCCCTTATATAGAAACTCATTGTTTATTTAATAGACAATTTTCGTTTCAATACGACTGCACCTGCTAACACAAAGGCTCCTGAGAATACAAATCCAGTTGCTGCAACTTCACCTGTATTAGGAAGAAGCGCTTTACGCCCTCCTCCATTGTTTCCACCTTTTGGTCCTGGTTTTCCAGTTGTGGTCGTCGTGGTTGATTCTTCACTTCCTGGAGTCACCGGTTTCTCTGGTGTTGTCGTGGTGGTTGTTGTCGGCTCTTCTGTTGTTGTGGTTGTAGTTGTTGTTGGCTCTACAGTAGTCGTCGTTGTCGTTGACTCTCCTGTTGTTGTGGTTGTAGTAGTCGCCGGCTCTTCTGTTGTTGTAGTTGAAGTAGTCGTCGGCTCTTCTGTTGTCGTGGTTGTAGTAGTCGTCGGCTCTTCTGTTGTCGTAGTTGTAGTAGTCGTCGGCTCTTCTGTTGTCGTGGTTGTAGTAGTCGTCGGCTCTGCAGTAGTCGTTGTGGTTGTCGTTGGCTCTGCAGTAGTCGTTGTAGTGGTTGTTGGCTCTGCAGTTGTTGTTGTAGTTGTCGTTGGCTCTGCAGTTGTCGTTGTAGTTGTCGTTGGCTCTGCAGTTGTCGTCGTTGTCGTTGTTGGCTCTGCAGTAGTCGTCGTTGTCGTTGTTGGCTCTGCAGTAGTCGTCGTTGTCGTTGTTGTTGACTCTGCAGTAGTCGTTGTTGTGGTCGTTGGCTCTGCAGTAGTCGTTGTTGTGGTGGTTGGCTCTGCAGTAGTCGTTGTTGTGGTGGTTGGTTCTGCAGTAGTTGTTGTAGTGGTCGTTGGTTCTGCAGTAGTCGTTGTAGTTGTAGTGGTTGTAGTGGTCGTTGTTGTAGTGGTTGTCTTTTGGTCTACAATGGTTTTGTCGACTGGTTTATCTTTTGACTGAAATTCACTAGCTTCAACAACAGTATCCGCTGCCAAGTCATAACCTTCCGGAGCTGAAATTTCTTTGATGATATATTGGTCTCTCAAAAGGTTTTTGACAACAATCTCACCATCTTTATTTGTTTCAAACTCTCCAATCAGTTGATTGTTGGCTACACGAATGACTTGGAACTTAGCTCCTTTAAGAGACTTATTATTTTCGTCTACTTTATGGATCTTGATTCCAAAGTCGTAAGCTACTCCGGTTCCACCTGCAATTTGGATTTTGACAGCACTAGATGCATGGTTAATTTCAGAACCATTTCCAGAAATAGTCACATTATTTTCGATTTTTTCACCATCTACAGGCATGTAGCTCAAGTCTGCTGTATATTCAATCACAAAGTGATCATCTTTTGACAAGCTACCAAGGTTGACAGAAAACGAATTTCCTGAAACGTTAATGGCGTAATCATTGGTGACATCCGTTTTGTTCTCGAGCTTCCAGCCGTTGTCGTATTTAAAGGTCCCTTTATAAATTTTAAAGCTACCTTCTGTATAAGAGACTCCTGTAGATTTCAAGGTATCGGTAATCACTGCATTCGGAATAGCTTCCCCTGTTCGGTTAACAGAGATTCTAAAACCAATTTGCTTGTGTTCCTTGTTGACATCCCATCCTGATTTTGCGACGATATATTTTCCGCCTTGGCCCACTTCGCCGGCTTTTACCTTACCGGTGAATTTGGTTTTATTATTCACCTTCACAGTAGCCGGAACATCGCCACCCTGTGGATGTTTTTGTCGGTCTATCATTGAGTAGAAGAAGAAAGAACCTGACACATCATTTTTTGTTTCCACAAATTTTGTAAATGTCAGAACAATCTTACCGGTATCCTTATCCACTACTGCGTTAGCGATAACTTTTCCAGTTTTCTTATCCTTAATTTCAAAATTAGTAGAATCAATGATCAAGGGATTTTCTAATACTAATTCAGAAGTGTCTCCCTCTTTGACATTTTTTCCTTCCAATGCGAATGTTGCATTCACACGAAACCGATCATACAATCCAAGCGACCCTGTCAATTCTCCCCCAGAGTCATTGCTCAAATTGATAGAATTAATCACGTCTACTTTTTTAGACGTTTCTGCACTGACACTTTTCGTTAAAAGCGTAAAAGATACAAATAATAACGAAAACACTATTGATAGATAAATCGCTACCTTTTTCATTTTTTCTCCCTTTTCAGCCTGATTTTTTATAAATCAACGCATATAATATAGCAAAACATAGTGAAGAAGTCAAGGTTATTGAACAAAAAATCCATCTTTTGTAGATTTAAGGGCTATTTGGCTTGTGAATTTATTCTAAATAACCCTCCCTCTTTCAAACAGTTATTTTTCCAGAATCAGCACATCTTTAGTAGATAAGTTACTTTCTTTATACCCTGATTCCTTATAGAGGTTTAGAGTGGCTGTTTCAGAATAGCCATTTTTTTCCTCTTGCATTTCCCTTGGAACTACCACTATGTCAATCTTAGAATCAAGCTTTTTGTCATTATGGTAGAAAATATCATACAATTTTTCATGGCTTCGAAGACTCGGCGTATAGCCACCTGCTGCTAAGACCGCTTTATCTTTAGGGATAGCCTGCAAGGTCTTTTCGAGCCCATCAAAATAGTCTTTGCGTGTTTGATAGTATTGGATTTCAAAATTCCAATTATGCGTGAAACTATATAGAATGGCGCTTGAAAAAATGATGGAAGAAGCTAGTAGAGCCACCAATACATTATCTGATGCCAACTGATTCTTGCTTAATTGATCGATAGACAATAAAGCCATCAAAAACAGAAGCGTGACCGAACCATAGCTATACTGAAAACCAATATCATATTGGTAAGGCCAATCCATCAATAAATTAATGAGAAAAAGGGGCAACATCAGAAAATAGGTAGACCAACGTCGCTGAATCAGTGGTAAAAAGCTAAAAGGAAATAGGACCAAAAAGAGGTAACCAAGTCGTTTCGCTGTAAATAGACTTCCCAAAACATAAAGCGGATTTAGGACTACATTTTTCACAACCATCAGGAGGCCGTTTTCGCCACTTAATAATAGATTATTGTATCGAGAAACCATAGCTCCCTCGCCATATCTTGCTAAGAGGAACATGGCAAGTGCAAAATAAAGTATTGGCAAGGCAAACAAGCTGAGATACAACCACTTTTTAAACTTGGCCTCGAATGTAAAACGACGTTGAAACGCAAAATAAAGTCCTAAGGACAGCACGTAGACAAAGGCATCCTCTTTCACAAAAAGGAGCAACAAGGTGAACAAGATAGTTCTTCCACGCCACTGAGAAATCAGGCTGTAGAACAACCAAAGTATCAATGGAGGCAAAAAACAATTTTCATGCAAATGGAATCCACCACTCGTTGTCATGACAGGAGTCACAAAAAAGAGGGCAAGCACGAGTGGCGTCATGACTTTTGGCAATTGTATTTTCTTTAGAATCAAACAAAGCGGGATAACTGCAGAAAATACAATCACTGTTTGAGCGATATCTAATGTTTCCACATAAGGAAATAGCATATAAAAGGGCAAGATCAAATAATAAATAGGAGAAATATGGACTCCAAAATGTGATAATGCCCTATCTCTTTCGAGGGTGGTAACTTGCGAAAAATCATGTCTCATTCTCTCAAACATCTGTGAAAAGATTCCAATATCAAAAGAAGAGACCGCATTGGCTTTAATCTTATAATAGGCAACAATCGATAGATAGAGCACATAGAAAATACCACCTATAATTGTCACCACTGTGAGTCTTCGAACCCAGGTTTCATTAACTTTAGCCAAAGAAATCTTGGAGAGAAGAAAACCGATCAGGACGGCAACGATAACGGCTACTAATACTGGCCAAATCAACGTAGGCAACTTCGATTCAGAAATCGTAAACGTAAAGATTCCCAGTTCCTTATCTTGAAGATTGGCACTGGTTTGTAGCAACAATTTCGGAAAAGACAAGACATCTACCGCTAAGAAGATATAAGCGATTTTTTCTTTTCCTAAATAAAAATATAGAAACAAGACCAGTGAGAGCAACACTAGGCCCAATGACATAAAGAGACTCGGACTTTTCAAAATAGAAATAAATAGGATACCTGCCGCGAACCAAAGATTCAATTTTTGTATGCAGATATACTTCTTGCTCTCCGTCAAAAACCAAAGAATAGGATAACTAATGAACAAAGCAAGGACCGTATGGGTCCATCCTACTTTACCAAGTTCTAGAAATAATTCCTTTGTTGAAAAACTCAATAGATTGACCATCATGGCCACAAAATAAGAACCTAGAAGCAACCATAAATAGTTAAGGTTCATTGTCTTAGCAAGGTTCATTGTCTTAGCAAGTTTCATTTCTATCAATACCTCCCAATTGTAGTTCCTATTCTAGCACAAAACCCTTACTATTTCTAGATAGTAATAACCATACCAAAAGAGAGGCTGATACCAATTCAACCTCTCTTTTTCTTATAATTCCTGTAATAAATAACGGAAGAGTTCTAAATTCCCTTTTTCTTCATTGACCAAATATTCTGGATGCCATTGCAAGCCCATAATCCGATGGCCGTCTACTGCTTCAATCGCTTCGATGGTGTGATCGCGCGGATCAAAGGCGGTCGCACGGAAATTTGGTGCAAGATCCTTGATACTTTGACGGTGAACGGAATTGATCCGACTGGCCTGACCAAAGAGTTGCTCCACCACACTACCTTTTTTAGTCTCGATAGAATGGGAAGTCCCAAATGGAAGACCTTGCCAATGCCCTTCAATCTCTTGATTGAGTGTTCCTCCAAAAGCTACATTGATCAACTGAACCCCGCGGCAGATTCCTAGAACCGGTTTGTTTTGGCGAACTGCTTCCTTCAGTAGGGCAAGCTCAAATTGATCGCGTTCGATATTGTAATCATCGCTTTCGATGGTTTTTTCTTCGCCATAGAGACTAGGATCGACATTTTGACCTCCACTTAGGATCAACTTGTCAATCGTTTCAACATAGTCCTTAACCAAGGAAGGGTCTCCCATCGGGATGACCATTGGAAGTCCACCTGCTTGACGGATCCCTTCCGCAAACTGACTAGACACGGAGGAATGAAGGTTTTTCCCTTCCGGGTCCACCGGACAGAGATTAGCGGATACTCCAACAATTGTTCTGCACATATTCATTCCTCCTTCATTTTAACTACTACTTATCTTACCACCCATTAGTGATAGTGTCTAATATGTATTTTTTAAAACCGTGATAGATTTTATTTATCACCCTCATCTTCCTCACAAAACAATTGATGATCATACAAGTTTTTTTACCTATATTATGTTAAAATAGAGAGGAAAATAGAATCGTCCTTCAAGGCACACATTAGGCCGTTTCGAAGGTGCAAGCGCTAGATTCCTAGCCTTGTTGAAAAATAGACATAGAAATGGAAGATACAATGGAAAAACAAACCGTTGCAGTATTGGGTCCTGGTTCATGGGGAACAGCCCTTTCACAAGTCCTCAATGATAACGGCCATGAAGTCCGTCTCTGGGGAAATATCCAAGAACAAATCGATGAAATCAATACCGCTCATACCAATCAACGCTATTTCAAAGATATCGTTATTAGCGAAGACATCACTGCTACGACTGATTTGAAAGCAGCTTTGGATGGTGTGGACGCTATCCTCTTTGTCGTTCCTACAAAGGTGACCCGTTTGGTGGCGAAACAAGTCGCTGAAACACTGGATCACCCTGTAACAGTCATGCACGCTTCCAAGGGACTAGAACCTGGTACACACGATCGAATTTCTCAAATCCTTGAAGAAGAAATTCCTGCTTCTCTTCGCAGCGAGGTGGTGGTCGTTTCTGGACCTAGTCACGCCGAAGAAACCATCGTACGGGACATCACCCTCATTACAGCTGCCTCAAAAGATTTAGAAGTTGCACGTTATGTTCAAGAACTCTTTAGCAATCACTACTTCCGCCTGTATACCAATACCGATGTTATCGGAGTGGAAACTGCTGGAGCCTTGAAGAATATCATCGCTGTCGGAGCTGGGGCCCTGCACGGTCTTGGTTATGGTGACAATGCCAAAGCAGCTATCATCACGCGCGGTCTCGCTGAAATCACGCGCCTTGGCGTTAAGCTAGGAGCTAGCCCATTGACTTATAGCGGTTTGTCTGGGGTTGGTGACTTGATCGTTACCGGTACTTCTGTTCATTCCCGCAACTGGCGAGCTGGGGATGCTCTCGGACGTGGTGAAAAATTGGAAGACATCGAAGCCAACATGGGCATGATCATTGAAGGGATCTCTACGACCAAAGTCGCCCATGAACTGGCACAAGAATTGGATGTCTACATGCCGATTACACAGGCCATTTACCAAGTCATCTACGAAGGAAAAGATATCCGCGAAGCTATCCACCACATGATGAGCAATGAATTTAAAGAAGAAAACGAGTGGAAATAAGTCAACCACCCTAACATCAATCCTACCTTTTAGAAAGGAAACTATATGACTAAAGTTAGAAAAGCAGTCATTCCTGCGGCTGGTTTGGGGACACGCTTCCTCCCAGCTACAAAAGCTTTGGCAAAGGAAATGTTGCCAATCGTTGACAAACCTACGATCCAATTCATCGTAGAAGAGGCTCTGAAATCTGGGATTGAAGAAATCCTTGTCGTAACAGGGAAGGCTAAACGTTCGATCGAAGACCATTTCGATTCTAACTTCGAATTGGAATACAATCTCGAGCAAAAAGGCAAGACTGACTTACTCAAGTTGGTCAATGATACAACAGCGATCAATCTTCATTTCATCCGCCAAAGTCACCCTCGAGGTTTAGGGGACGCTGTTCTTCAAGCCAAGGCCTTTGTTGGAAACGAGCCTTTTGTCGTTATGTTGGGAGATGACCTCATGGACATCACTAATGATGATGCCTTGCCATTGACCAAACAATTGATGAATGACTACGATGAAACCCATGCGTCAACCATCGCTGTGATGGAAGTCCCTCACGAAGAGGTTTCTTCTTACGGTGTGATCGCACCTCAAGGAGAAGGTATTAACGGTCTTTATAGCGTTGAAACGTTTGTCGAAAAACCAAACCCAGAGGAGGCACCAAGTGACCTTGCCATTATCGGGCGCTACCTCTTGACTCCTGAAATCTTTGATATTCTTGCAAATCAAGAACCAGGTGCTGGCAATGAAATTCAATTGACGGATGCGATCGACACCCTCAATAAGACCCAACGAGTCTTTGCCCGTGAATTTAAAGGCCAACGCTACGATGTAGGTGATAAATTCGGCTTCATGAAAACTTCGATCGACTATGCCTTGAAACACCCTCAAGTCAAAGATGATCTTAAACAATATATTATTGACCTTGGAAAAAAATTAGAAGCAACTGAACAAACTGCAGACTAATCATTTTCAAATCTACAGAATACAAAAGAGACTGGCATATCATGTAAGAGCTTTGCTGCCTTACAATGGTCAGTCTTTTTTTATAAAAAAGAGGCTGGATAAAAATCCGGCCTCTTTCGTTTCATTGGACTTGGTCCAATTCACTTTTTTAATTCTTATTGTTTAAGGATGAACATTGTAAGAATAATTGGTATTTGGGAAAGTTTCAACAGTTGCTTTCGCAAAAGATGAACCAAAACGATTGTTCTCATTGCCACCATTACCAGCTGAAACTGCTTCGGATGGATCTTGAGCTTTTGCTTCTGGTTTCACAAATGTTTCAACTTTAGTAGAAACATAAGATTCCTTATCTTTTGTAGCTGCATAACCGAAGCGGTTATTTGGATTGCCTTCTTCATTGACTTTGGTTTGAATTGGCTGAGTTTTTTCTGGCTGTACTGGTTTTTCAGGTTGAACTGGTTTTTCAGGTTGAACTGGTTTCTCAGGTTGAACTGGTTTTTCAGGTTCTACTGGTTTCTCAGGTTGAACTGGTTTTTCAGGTTCTACTGGTTTCTCCGGTTGAACTGGTTTTTCAGGTTCTGGATCTTTGTAATCATCCGGCTTAGAGGCACGATATGGATCATCTTTACGACCTAACTCAATCAAATGCGCATGCATATCTGCTTCATAAGATTTGAAGTGTTCAAATAGTTTTTTAGAAAGTGCAAGAGCATTTGCTGTAACTTCGTCTTCTACTGCTTTAGCAGCTTCCGGATTATCTTTCAAAGCTTTATATTTCGCATCACTAGCTTCTTGTTCAATAATCAATTGTTTTTCAAGAGCTTTCCAGTGATCTTGAACTGATTTTCCAAAGACATCTTGGTTATTGATCGCCATGTTGTCAATGTGCCATACTGTCCAATACCATGAATTTGGATCATAAGTTGCTGTTTGAGGTTTGAAGGCTTTGTAAGTATCTTTTAGATTACCATAGAATGGAACATAAGGAGTGTTCCGAGATGGTCCCATACCAAGCCATAAAGTACCACCAAATGATTTTGGAAGGTTTGGATTGATTTGGTAAACATGGGCATCGATGACGTTTTCGTTTCCTAAAGCATACTTGTATTGGTCTTTACGAACCGCATCGTTGCTACCATTATCCCCTTGTTTCTTGACACCAATTTGATCGTCTGGAACAAACCGACCATTCAAATGTTCAAAACGGTTGCGTTGGAGAGCAAAGGCATCTTCCAAAGTAAATTTCTTGTTTGGATCTGTTGGTGAGCGGAAGAGTTCGTATTCATCATCTTCATAAGTCACTTTTGATTTTGGATCCAAAAGAGTGATTCCTGCGTAAGTACGTGAACGGTCTCCTTCAGCATATTTTTCTGGTCCATAAGATTTAGCGATATGGAAATTGCCATCTTTATCAGTCTTGTAACTACCTGATTCTTTAGCTACTTTTTCAACATCTTTTGAAGCAATAACATTTTCAGTGTCATTCAAGTTTACATGGCCAAGGTAGTAGGTATTGGCAAAAACTGCATATTTATCTTCTGGAACTTTAACAGCTACATATTGGTGTCCAGAAAGAATTTCCATGTACCAAGTTTCTTTCTGGTCCGCAATAACAACTGTATTCCCCTCAGCTGAACCTTTTTCTTCAATGACTTTCGCAAGTAATTCGATTCCTTCGCGAGCAGATTTTGCACGAGGTAAAATTACATCAAGCATGGCAGCTTCTGGAATTCCCTTTTCTGTCAATGGGTCAGTCTTCAAGACTTTTTTGTTTGGAATGGCTGTAACAGTTGAGGTCATAGAAACGCCGGCTTCGTTAAATCCATGTTCACCAAAAGCACCGTTACTACCATCTCCACGAGCAGAGTCATAAGTCGCTGTGTATTTCATTTCACTGGCAGCATGTGGATAGGTAAAACCATTAGATTCGTCTTCCAGTTGATCCCCTTCCTTATAGTTCTTCGCATCAACAACTACAAAGTTTTTGTTGTGCTTTCCACCATTTGGATAGTAAGGGTAGTCTTCTGTCCGACCAAAGAGAGTGGTCCCATCCTTGGTCAATTGGCGACCAATGATAAAACCGCAACAGGCTTGAACAGCTTGAATTGGTAGGAGTAAAAGTGTCATCGCTACCAATGAGAGTTTTAACAACCATTTTTTCATGGCAAATCTCCTTTGTTTTTGCACTACTTTTGACAAAATAGCACTATTTTTGGTTTTTATATCTCCAGTTTACACCTTTCTCAACCCTTTTGCAAGCGCTTTCTATTTTGCATTTTTATACTTTTTTACCCATGATTACCTTCTCTATGGACCTAGCAATAGAAGGCTCATTTAGCCTCTACAAATATATTATAATAAATATATACAATCCTTTGCATTTCAAACAATTTTCTGTTAGTTTACGATTTTGCTACATTTTTTAGGAAAAAAAGAGAGTGGGACAGAAATCGGTAATTCGTTAGAATTCGATTTCGTCGTCCCACCTCCGCACAGTTGAGTAGGGCTGTAAAAGCTGATGAAATCAGCGTAGTAGAGCCCACTCAACCACTGCGTCTTGCTCGACAATCCAAAAATAATTGAGAGGCTAGGACTTTTGTCCCAGTCTCTTCTTAAAATAGATTCAAGATTTTACCTAAGAAATAAAGGAACAGCAGGAGATAAGATAAAGCTGCACTCATCTGATAGGTTCGGTTCATAAAGCGCGCCTCTCCTCTTACTGGAAAGACATAAGCCAACATGACTCCAGCCACTAAGCCACCGATGTGCCCCGCCATACTGATTCCTGGCATGAAGCTAAAGATCAAATTGACCACAATCAAGCTGGTATAGGACTGACTCAAGTGACGAATATAGGGGCTTTGGACAATAAAGCGCAAAGCACCAATGGTCCCAAACAGTCCAAAGAGGGCTGTAGAAGCTCCTGCTGCAATCACATCCGGCGTAAAAATAGCAACAAAGACATTGCCCATCATGCCTGATAAGAGATAAAGAGCTAAGAAAGCCTTGGAACCAAAGAGATCTTCTGCCAAACGTCCCAAGTAATAGAGGGTGATCATATTGAGCACAAAATGTTCTAGGCCGATATGAACAAAAGTAGCTGTCACTATTCGCCATAACTGGCTAGGATCGACTTTCACAACCTCTCCAATAATACCACCGCTATAGTAAATAGCAGCACCCGTTTGGTAGTCGCCTCCAAATCGGATAAACATGGAAAGAAAGACTGCCGTTGTCACGAGCAACAAGAGGCTGGTCACAGGATAACGACGATCAAAGAGTAACTTCATAGACTAACACCTCCTGAACTGCCTGATCAAAAACATCTGGTTGAAACTCCTTCTGCTGGATGGAATAAATCGTACTCACCGTTTTCCCAGTATAATCGGCTAAATAACGATCATAATAGCCACCACCATAGCCAATTCGGTAGCCTTTTGACTGGAAGACCAAGCCCGGGACATGGATTAGATCAATCTCTGACTTATCCACAACCTGCCCCCTTTCATTAGGCTCCAGCAAACCAAAGCGCGTTTTTTCCAAAATGTCAGGATCGTATTCCACAAATTCCATCCGACCTTGTGGATAGGTACGGGGAACACAGACGCGTTTTCCAAGTTGAAGAGCAGCTTGGATCAAGCTAGCTGTGGAAAATTCATGCCCCATGGACAGATAGGTGGCTAGGGTCTTGGCTTCCTGAAAGGCTGGAAGCTGGATGAAACGCTGGGTTAATTGGCTATCTGCCTCCGCTTTCACTGATTGAGGCAACTCTTTCATGGCTGCGATGGTCTTATTTCGTAGTATTTTCTTCATTCCCTACTCCTTTTGTATAGCTTTAATTGTATCATTTTTTATGAAACATCCGAACAGTTTTTATACAACAAAGAAAAAATCCAACTCCAGACGGAGTTGAATCAATCCTTTATTGGTTAGCCTTCATTTTCAAAAATTTACCAATGTTTTCCACAGCAAAGGGAAGGGCGGCCTCATTGGGGCTCATCTTTGGATGGTGCAAGGCATAAGGGGTATCAATCCCCAACCAGAACATGACACCGGGGACCTTGCTCAAGAGAAAGCCGAAGTCTTCTCCTGTCATCGCAGGCAGAATATCAATCAGGTTCACGTCTTCCTCAGCTGTGAAAAAGTCCATGAGTTCTTTGGCCAATTCTGGTTGGTTTTCCACAGGCAGGTAGCCTCCTTGCTTGAGTTCCAGGTCCAATTTCACATCAAAGGCTGCTGCAACTCCTTCTGCAATGGCTTTGACCCGTTTTTGAGTCAAAAGATTCATCTCCATGGTCAAGGTCCGAATGGTCCCATGAAGGAAGGCTGTCTCAGCGATCACATTATTGGTTGTCCCTGCATGCATGGAACCAAAGGTCACCACAGCACCTTCAATCGGATCGACATTTCGACTCACGACCGATTGGACTTGGGTAATGAAGTAAGAGGCCGCTACAAGAGCGTCATTGGCCTCATGTGGAAAGGCCGCATGCCCTCCCTTTCCTGTAAAGGTGATCTTGACTTCACAGGTCCCTGCAAAAAGGGTACCCGTATTGGTCGCAATGTCCCCCACCTTCAAATCAGGGCGCACATGCAGACCATAAAATTCATCAGGAAGCCAGTCGCCAAAAGCATTGTCCTTATACATGAGCATCCCACCAGCTTCGTTTTCTTCAGCTGGTTGGAAGAGAAAGAGCAGGTTATTTTTTGGTTGCACTTGAACCAGTTGATCCAAAAGCCCAAGAGCTGTCGTCATGTGCATATCATGACCACAAGCATGCATCCGTCCTTCGTGCTTGGAAGCAAAATCAAGGCCCGTTTGTTCCACAATCGGTAAACCATCGATATCTGTCCGCCAGCCGATAGTTTTTTCAGGTGCAGCCCCATGGAGATAAACCAGGATCCCGGTCCGCCAAGTCCGTTGCTCAACAAAGTCCTTGCCCGCTGTGATCTCTGCGATTCGCTCTAAGAGGTAGGCTTGGGTTTCAAATTCTTCCAAGCCAATTTCAGGGATTTGGTGCAAATCCCGTCTGATTTTGATTAAGTCCAATGTCATAGTTGTCTTCTTTCTATTAGAATAGAGGCCTTGCGGCCTCTACTATCAATATGTTACAAATTACGCAAAGCGTCTTCGAGTGCTGTTTTTTGTTGTGTTTTTTCATCGATTTCCTTGATGATGCGAGCTGGGACACCCGCTACGACCACATTTTCAGGAACATCTTGAGTAACGATAGCTCCAGCGGCAACGACGGATCCGTTTCCTACTTGAACCCCTTCAATCACAACTGCATTGGCACCGACCAAGACATTATCACCGATCCGAACAGGCTCAGCAGAAGCTGGCTCAATGACACCCGCAAGAACGGCACCTGCACCGATGTGGCTGTTTTTACCAACAGTAGCACGACCACCAAGGATAGCCCCCATATCAATCATGGTTCCTGCACCGATTTCAGCACCGATATTGATCACAGCCCCCATCATCACGACAGCATTGTCTTCGATGGTCACTTGGTCACGGATAATAGCACCCGGTTCGATACGCGCATTTAGATAGCGCTTATCAAGCAAGGGAACAGCTGAATTACGGCCATCTTGTTCGACCACATAATCCTTGTTCTCTGTTAAGTTGGCAAGAAGGGGCTCGATATCTTTCCAGTCACCGAACAACACATTGCCAAGCTTGGTGACAGAAGCTGGAACAGCTATTGCCAATTCCCCTTCAAAGGTTACTTTCACATTTGTTTTCTTTTCTGCATTTCCAATAAAAGCGATAATTTCTTGAGCAGACATTTTTTGTGCTGTCATGAGATTCTCCATTCATTTCAATTAAAGGTATCCATATTATACCACAATCCCAAAGAGATGAACACCTAAGGCGACGTGGAAGTTGATGTCGCTGAATCTTCTAGACCCTTGATTTCACTAATAGTCCGATTACTTCCAAAGTGAATAATGACGGAGCGCGAATCAGAAAGCTTATAGTAAAAGGTTAAGAAGGACTCTGAACCCAGCATACTCGACCAAGAAACACTGCTAGGAATTCCTACTGTATTCACAAGATCTGAATAGCTCGTTCCTATTTTCATATTGGCAAAATCTTCTCTGCTTAAGCTACCATTTTTATTGGCTAATCGCTCACTGTTTAAGTTTTTAAAATCAAGAGAAGATAAACGATCAACACCAATTTTTGAAAGTAAAACTGTTACGGAAGAAGGAGAGCCTTCAGTCTGATATTCCAATTGGGTCATAAAAGGACTGACACCACCTTCTTGGTAGGTTTCTTCTCCACTGCTAGCCTTCCCCAGTACAGCTACCACATCCTGTGGAGACAGAGAAGTTGAAGAGGTACGTCCTTGATCTCCCTCACTTAAACCAGGAATCAGGGAAATGGCCTTCTCATAGGTCACTTGAAACTGAAATTCCCTCTCCGGAGCAATCAAGCTACTCGTACCACCTCTCAAGGTTTCCTTTCTAGTTCCATAAGACAAGCTAGTGCTTCCATATTCACTAGTAGTAGAAGAACTATGAATACCTCCTGAAGCCAGATAGGCAAATAATCCCAGCATGGCCAATAATCCAAAAAAGGCTGCCAGCGAAGACCCTCCACTATTAGAGGAAGGAGAGTAGGTTTTCGCCCTATCCGATTGGGAGTCTAGTACAGGTTGTCTTGGTTCTGAATGCCTGCTTCCGCCTATTGAAGCCAGATCGGCTTCTGAAATCAAGCGACTCCCACCCTGGTGAGAGGAAGCTGCCTTGATGTCTGTCCGTTGATCGTCCAATGATGTCTCCCTTCTTATACCAACACCAATTTCTTGGCTTTTTTCTTGAATTCCATCACCACTTCTGGCCTTCCTGGTACCTGGTAAGTCGCGCGATAGCCCATTCCGCCATCTGGCATTTCCCCCCAGACCAAGCGTTGAGGATTTCCTAGTTGTTTAATGAGCTGGGCGAATTCTGTCCCTTTTTTCTCTTTTTCAGTAGTGATTTCTTTCTCACTGCTTGTCTTCTCTTTTGCGTCCAACAAATTCGTCGCATCCACCATCGTCAAGCGATACCCCTGGTCTTTTTCCTGTTCAAACCACAAGGTTACACTTTTCTTGCCCTGATCGGTTTGCTTAGCCGCATAAGTCAAGACAAGAACGGTTTTATCCCCTTGAGCTGTCTTAGTGTAGCGAACTTTTTGAGCTTTTCCCCATTTAGCCACAACTGTCTCCAAGCGGGTTCCTGGTTGCTGACTCTGCTTGAGACGAACTTTTAAATTCGCCACAGCTTCGATGGTCCATTTAAACTGTTTGATTTCTTGTTCCTTGCTGACCAAATTCTTGTAATCCTTTGGCTGGAAATGAGTCAGTGTTTGGTCCTCCTTGGTATCGGTTCCCTGCTCCTGCACCTGGATGCTTGCAATCGCAAGTAACAATCCTAAAACAAAACACAAAAACGGCAGCAAGAGCTCTTTTCGATTCTTTTTCATCCACTCGATCATCTGCTTCACCCCTTCTTCGTCAAACGATACTGACCACTCTGGTCGCGTTCAAAGGTTAAAGAGACCAGTCCATCTGTCACCTGATAAGACAGGGCTAGGACTTGCTTGTCCTTTTCAGAGGTCAAACTAAGAGAATTGGGAAGACCTGATTTTTTCAAGACATCTTCTACTGCTGTCCCCTTTTCCTTTTTTCCATCTAGTGTCTGATAGCCTGTAAAATCTGCCAGTTTTAAGTTCTTTTTGCTCTGATAGTGAGCCGACTTGGGCGCAAAGCCTTGAATCGAGCTCAAATAAAAGGTATCATCCTGCTTTTGAAATTCTATGGTATAAGGATGAATCCCCTGCACAGGAGTCCCATAGCCTAGCTGGACTTGCGTTCCAAAAGTCGTATCTTCTTGTGTAAAACTCGCTGCTTTTCCAATTTTTTTGACGAATGCAGATAAAGTCACCCAATTTTTTTGTGTCTTTCCTTCTCCCCTTGCAAGGTCCAATGACAACAAGTCTTCTAAAGCCGGCTCTTTGGAAGAAGACGCAACAAATTGCTGGCTGTCTTCTTGCATGCGAGACAAACTCAACAAGCGATCTTTGGGCAAGGTTTTCACTGGATGAATCATAAACACCAAGCAAACACCAACCATAAAAGCCAGCAAAGCACTTGCAGCTTTTTGGAGGATCCGCTTATGATGTTCTATCCACTGTTTCATTTCTTCCATCCTTCATGCTCTTTCTATTCAAACTCTTTCTATTGTATAGAAAATTAGCGTATTTGTCTCGTCTTATCCCAAAAAAGAGGCGCTTGCCTCTTTCTTTTATTCATTGATTTAGTAGCTGTCTTTACTACTCAAGAGGAAATCTCCATTTTCTTGGCGAATAAAGGTCAAATCTACATAGTCCCCGTTTTTCTTTTGGAAGTCCATGACCAACTCTATCTCGTCTGAATCATCAGATGAACTCACCGTAAGATTGACCGCATCACCGTATTTTTCTAAAAGCTCTTTGTAAGAGGTTCCTCCAGCACCGGTCTCACTATTTCCAACTTTGAATCCATCTGCAAAGTTGTCCTCAACCGTAAGATTTTTCCCAAATTGATTAAATTCAAATTTGACAAGCTGTAATTCTTTTCCTCTCTTAGAGTAGGTCGCTTTAACCTCTTTATTATAAGAGTTATCATCCCAGAATAATTTCAATTCCCCACTATCAAATTGAACGGAACTAGCCTTTCCATAAGCGTCGACCATTTCCTCAGGAGTCTCCCCATCATCCTTTCCAGTCAAAAACTGAAGTTGCTCAATATCAGATTGTTCCCAGCTAAAATCGGCTTCCGCATCTTCAGAAGTCAATTGCTCCAAATCAATATTGGATGAAGAACCAGACTGGTTGCCTGACCAAGAAGTCTGCTTTCTAGATGATGACGTGCTAGGGCCAGCATGACCAATCAAATAGCCACTGACTCCACCGATAAGAATCCCAACTAAAATCCCAAGGGCAAAACGAATCGCCTTCTTGTCTGCAGTATCCATCGGTCTTCCAACAGGAGAAAGAGGAGCTTGTGGAATAGGTGTCTCAGAAACAGGCACTGTTTGCGGACCAACTGGTTCAGCTGCCATATTTTGAGGAGCTTGTGGTGCAGGTTGGAATGGAGGAGTCGGTTGGGGAGAAGCAACTACATCCGGATGTTCTCCAACAGTTGCTTCATCCACCTTTGGAGGCTCCACTGTTTCTGAAACAGCTGGCTCGTCTGCCTCTTCTTTCATTGCTTTCGACTCCGTCACTGAAAGGCCACTAGCTTCTGGAACGACCAAGTCTTCGGCTTCTTCTTTTGGGACAAAGGCTGGCGCAGCCACATCAAATTGAGGCGCACCCTCTAAGGGAGTATGTTTCATAAATTGTTCTTGATCTTTCTCGGACATTTCGAATTCTCCTTTTTATTCTTCTCTTCTACTATAACATAAAACCAAGCAAGGACCAACTCCTGTCTGTTTAGACTGAAAAAGATCGGACCTTTTAGAAACTTCTATTAAAATTTCTTTCGAAGGGTGACAATCGCAATCAGATTACCATATGATCGAGAAACATAACTAGATCGTGTTTTTATAATTGATTCCAGGGGACAAAAATATGAGTTTGTTTAGCAAGTAAAAAAACGACCTCTTGCGAGATCGTTTTATCCATCAATTAAAGACGAGCGTTGAGTTCTGCTCCAAGTTCTTCAAATCCTGGTTTACCAAGAAGGGCAAACATGTTTTTCTTGTAAGCTTCAACACCAGGTTGGTCAAATGGGTTAATCGCGTTCAAATAACCTGAAAGAGCGATGGCCAATTCGAAGAAGTAGATAGTGTATCCAAGAGTGAAGGCATCTTGCTCAGGAAGAGTCACGTACATGTTTGGCACGTCACCGTCTGTGTGGGCAAGAAGAACACCGTCAGTTGCTTTTTTGTTAACGAAGTCAACGTCTTTTCCTTGGAGGTAACCAAGTCCATCAAGGTCTTCTTCCAATGTAGGGATGATCACGTTCTTACGTGGTTTATCCACACGGACAACTGTTTCAAACATGATACGAGTTCCTTCTTGGATAAATTGACCTAATGAGTGCAAGTCTGTTGAGAAGTTTGCTGAAGTTGGGTAAATACCTTTTTGGTCTTTTCCTTCTGACTCACCAGCCAATTGTTTCCACCATTCTGAGAAGTATTGAAGAGATGGTTCGTAGTTAACCAAGATTTCAGTTGCATATCCTTTACGGTAAAGGATGTTACGAACAGCTGCGTATTGGTAAGCTTCGTTTTCAGAAAGTTTGTCTGAAGTGTATTCTTTACGGGCTGCATTCGCACCTTCCATAAGGGCTTTGATATCAGCACCTGATGCAGCAATTGGAAGCAATCCAACTGGTGTCAAGACTGAGAAGCGTCCACCGATATCATCTGGAACTACAAATGTTTCCCAACCATTGGCATCTGCTTCTACTTTTACAGCACCTTTGGCACGGTCAGTTGTTGCGTAGATCCGTTTGCTGGCTTCTTCTTGACCATATTTCTTCACCAAGAGTTCTTTGAAGACACGGAAAGCGATCGCTGGTTCAGTTGTTGTACCTGATTTAGAAATCACGTTGACTGAGAAATCTTTATCTGAAACATACTCTACCAAGTCAGCAAGGTAAGTAGATGAGATGGAGTTTCCAGCATAAAGGATTTGTGGCGCTTTGCGTTCTTCTTTTGTTTGCAAGTTTGCAAAGTGGTGGTTCAAGAAGTCAATAGCAGCTTTCGCTCCAAGGTATGATCCACCGATACCGATCACGACCAAAACATCGCTGTCTGATTTGATTTGTTCAGCAGCTTTCAAGATGCGGTCAAATTCTTCACGGTCATAATTTTCAGGAAGGTCCAACCAACCTAGGAAGTCACTACCAGCACCTGTTCCTTTACGGATCAATTCATCAGCTGCAGTCACTTGTGGTTGCATATATTCCACTTCGTGTGGGGCAACAAATTTACCCAAAACTTTTGAGTAGTCAAATTTAATATGAGACATGTTATTCCTCCAATATTTCTTCCCCTCTATGATATCGCTTTACAGGGATTTAATCAAGGGAAACCATCCTATAAAACGTTTTCATTTGCTAATTTTTTTATTTTCACAAATCAAGCAACGACGCAATAGCAATCGTTTGCATATTTGCACTATTTTTGGCTAGAAAATCAAAAAAAAAGAAGCTTCTCACGAAACTCTATTTTTTCTCTTTTATTCTTTGAATATAAACGTAATTTCTACATGACTCTGGTGAGTGATAGCCCTCACGTCGCTTCACTCCTCAGGGTCAATATCTCTAAACTCATCTGCGACTTGCAGGCTAATTTCATTTACGCTATAGCCCTCACGTCGCTTCGCTCCTCAGGATCAATATCTCTAAGCTCATCTGCGACTTTCAGTCTTGATTCGTTAAGAGCTTTTATCGGTTTACAGCTTTTTCCCTAACGGGAAAAACTGCATCCATTGCTCTAGGATTCATCTGCGTCCGTTGGACTTGATTCATCAAGAGCAATAGAAAAGAGCACACAGTTCACTTCGCTTAGGGCTGCTGGATTCCTCCCCTGACCCGCTTCACGCAGAACTGTTGCTCCGATAGGTATTATATCATAATTTGTTCGATTTGCAAAGGTCCGGTTTTTATTCTTGTGTTTCGGCCTTGGCTGCGAGCTTGGCTTGTTTTTTTCGTTCCCGACCTTGGCGGAAGAAGGTCTGCATGATGGCTGCACATTCTGCTTCCAAGATTCCTGTTTCTACTTCGACTCGGTGATTGAGGCGTTCATCTGCCAAAATGTCGTAGAGACTACCTGCTCCACCGAACTTCTGATTGGTCGCCCCGTAAATCACCTGGGGAATCCGAGCTAGACCAATGGCACCACTACACATGACACAGGGCTCAATCGTGACAAAAAGCGTCGTATCCAGCAGGCGCCAGCTATTTTCACGCTGATTGGCCTCCTCGATCGCCATGATTTCCGCATGCATGACCGCCCGCTGCAGCTCCTCACGCGCATTATGTCCACGCCCGATAATCTGACCATCCTTGACCAAGACACAGCCAATCGGTATTTCATCATTGGCGAGGGCAATCTCCGCCTCCTTCAGGGCTTCCCTCATAAACATCGCTTTTTCCTCTATCGTGTAGTCCATCTCTTCCTTCTTCCTTTTAGTTTCTTTGTTCATTATACCATAGGCAGCTTACGACTCACAAAAAAAGCCGCCGATTGGGCGACTCTTATGGGAGATTATTATGAAAAAGTTTAGGAGGTTTAAACAAAGTTAGGAGGTCTTTGTTTATGCTTCTAGTATAGCTGGCCTATCTTAAATAAAGCTTAAGTTCTCTGAGTATTGATGATTTTGGAAATATCACCACTTAGAATCTCAAAAATATCTGACAAATTGCTGGCTTACTACTATCCGCTTTGTCGCAGAACCAACTATTGTGGCATCGCTCATCCTTTACGTAACTCAAGGATTTGGTCATAGCGCTCTTCTTCATCAATATGATGGGCTATTTCTAGTACCGTGATCGGCAAAGAAAAGATTAGGTCTCTAACCAGACGACTATTTTTTTCGTCCAAAGCTGATGTCACTTCGTCCGCTAATAAAATATCCTTCTCGCGTAAGAGAAAACGAGCCAACTCTAATCTGACACGCTGACCTCCTGAAATGTTTTCACCATTATTATGAATTTCTACATTCAAAATATCCTGAAATTCATCTATTAAGCCAACTCGGTCCAATACCTCCAATAATTCATGGTCCTGAAAAGGCTGACCAAAAGTTAGATTATAGCGGATAGTATCGTTAAACAGGAAGGGATGCTGGCTAATTAAACCGATATTCCCTTGGAAATGACTCGTTATTTGATTTCCATCATACTGAACGAAAATGTCACCCTCATCACATACTTCTTCTCCTAAAATCAAGCGAAAAAGAGTCGTCTTTCCAGACCCGCTCGGTCCTTTGATTAAGACCTTCTGACCTACTGAAATCGTCGCCGTCAAATCAGAAAAAAGCTGACGTTCAGCAAAACTTTTTGAAATATGATTTAAGCGCAACGATTCGAGATTTTCAACAAATTGATCCTTTGTCTCTTCGAAATCAGGTTCTTCCTCGATAATCTTAAACAGGCGGTTCGCAGTCGGCAAGGCACCTTGGAGATTGGCTGCACTGTACATCAGAGTTTGGATCGGTTCTACCAGCATCCCCGCAGCAACATACATAGAGATGAGGCTTGTAATAGAAATAGAATTTCCCTGTAAACTCAAATAAAAGCCTAAAGCAAGAGGAACAACCTGACTAAAAAAGACCATAAATCCATTAAAGAAAAAAATAATATTATGTGTGAAACAAAATCTTTGGATGGCTTTTTGATATTCTCCGTTTAAATCATTCACGCGCTCTTCATTCAGCCTCATGGCCTGATTAATCCGTAAGGTTTGGCTGCCTTGCATACTATCCGAGACAAGCCCATGTAATTTCGTTCTAAGCTTGGACCAGCTGTCTCCCGAATCTTGTAAACGACGATTCATGATGAACTGAGGAATAGGTCTCATAATCGTAAAAATGACAAAAATAAGTCCTAAGAGAAAATTTTGTGAAACAATATAAATGGCTGTAACAAGGGCGACAAATCCCCAACTCACCATAACATTTATATTTTCCAAATAATTATCGCCCACATATTCCATATCTTGAGTTAGCAGACTAACTTTTTCATCATTGGAAAATTTAGGATTCAATATGACTTTCTTAAATAAAAGGGCACGGACACTTTTGTTGATTTCTCTTCGGAATATATTGTGCGAATAGTTTGAAAACAGCATCAGACTATAAATAACAAGATAGACAGACAAACCAAATAAAACAAAATTGAGAATTTTTCCATAAGAAAGGCCGTCTTGATCTAACTTCAAGGCCTTCGTTAAAATCAGAGGTTGCGCCAACACCAAACCACTATTCACAATACGCCCTAAAAAAATAGGAAAAAGATACTTCTTATCAATGTACTTATAAATATTTCTCATAATTATCATCCATCAAAATAGAGGGCTAGCACAACCCTCTTCTCTAATTTATTTAAAATCGTGATTATTTACAATCACAATTATAGTTAAATACTCTAGGTTTAGCATTCATTTTGTCATCGAATTTGTTATTCACTTTAACCTTCACCGAAAATTACAATCTCCATGTGTCAAAATTGTTAGTTCCAATAATTCAGCATCTGTATCGCTTATTTTAGATAGATACTTTTCGACCTCATACTCACCCTCACTTAAATATTTATTTTTATCAAGATAAGCATGAAACTCTTTCCTAATCACATCATTGCTGTCGACTACTCTATTCAATTCATTCGTAAGAAAAAATGAATGATTGGTTTTAGTATTAAAATACAACGTACCATCATCAATACTATATTTTAATATATATCGTGACAAATTCATATTATCACCTCTTAATCTGTGTGACTTAACCTACAGTAAATATACACCGATAGAAATATTAAATAAAGCAATATTCAGCAGATTAGAAAAGTTCCAACTTTTAATATTTTGGAAAAGGTTATCCTATAAAAGCTGCAATTTCGCCAACTTCTTGAGCAATATAGGTGGCGCCGGCTTCTTCCAATTCTTCCCTGCTTCCAAAGCCATAAAGGACACCGATAGAATCAAGCTTTTGCGCTTGAGCGCCAAGCACATCGTGCTCCCTGTCTCCAATCATGATGGTATGCGCCAAATCTGTAATCCCATTTTGCTCCAAGGCATACTGGATAACATCGCTTTTTTTACTACGTTTTCTATCCATGGTCGCACCAGCGACAAAGTCAAAATAATCATACAAACCAAAGTGTTTGAGAATTTGAATGGAAAATTCTTCAGGCTTTGACGTAGCTACAATCAACTGTTTGCCAGCCTGCTTGAGAGAAGCCAGCAAGTCAGGAACGCCTAGATAGACCTCATTTTCATAAAGGCCTTTTTCGGAAAAATACTCATGATAGTAGTCAATGGCCTTTAAACATTCTTCCTTAGAAAATCCATAAAAGCGCTCAAAAGACTCCTGCAAGGGCGGACCGATGAAAACTCTCAATGCTTTCTTGTCTGGCACTTGAATCCCATATTTTCCTAAGGCATAGGCCACCGAGTTGGTAATCCCTAGTTCTGAATTGGTCAAGGTGCCGTCTAGGTCAAATAAAATCGTTTGATACATTTTTTCCTCTTTCTGCTTTCAAAAAGAGGCTGGGACAAAAGTCCTAGCCTCTCAATTGTCTTTGGATTGTCGAGCAAGACGCAGTGGTTGAGTGGGCTCTACTACGCTGATTTCATCAGCTTTTACAGCCCTACTCAACTGTTCGGAGGTGGGACGATGAAATCGAATTCTAACGAATGACCGATTTCTGTCTCACTCTCTTTTTTAAATTATTTACTTGACCAGACACTTTCAAGGATATTGGTTTGGTCACGATCTGGTCCGACTGAGAAGGTTGAAATGCGCACACCAACCAATTCACCGATCCGGCGGACATAGTTGCGGGCATTTTCTGGAAGCTCATCCAAGTGACGCACACCGGTGATGTCTTCTGACCAACCTGGTAATTCTTCATAGATTGGTTTGCAACGTTTGAGTTGCTCCAAGCTTGCTGGGTAGTAGTCAATGCGTTCGCCATCCAAGTCGTAAGCCACACAGATCTTCACTGTATCCAAGCCTGATAGAACGTCGATCGAGTTCAAGCTTAGGTTAGTAATTCCTGAAACACGACGGCTATGGCGCATGACAACTGAGTCAAACCAACCGACACGACGTGGACGACCTGTTGTTGTCCCATACTCATGACCGACTTCACGGATCCGATCCCCCACTTCATCAAAAAGCTCCGTAGGGAATGGTCCATCACCAACACGGCTGGTATAGGCTTTACATACACCGACAACCTTGTCGATCTTACTTGGGCCGACACCTGATCCGATGGTCACCCCACCTGCAACAGGGTTTGATGAAGTAACAAATGGATAAGTTCCTTGGTCGATATCCAGCATAACCCCTTGGGCTCCTTCAAAGAGCACGCGCTTGCCGTTATCCAAGGCATCGTTCAAGATGACAGAAGTATCGGTTACATATTGTTTGATCTGTTGACCATATTCATAGTATTCTTCGAAGATATCGTCAAATGAAAGAGGCTCTGCATCATAGAGCTTGGTAAATTGACGGTTCTTTTCTTCCAAGTTGATACGAAGGCGTTCCGCAAAGACGTCGCGGTCCAAAAGGTCCGCAATCCGGATTCCCACACGCGCAGCCTTGTCCATGTAGGCTGGGCCAATCCCTTTAATCGTCGTTCCGATCTTGTTGTCTCCTTTAGATTCTTCTTGGAGACGGTCCAATTCGATATGGTAAGGAAGGATGACATGGGCGCGGTCTGAAATGCGCAAACTGTCCGTTGTCACACCTTCTTCATGGAGATAAGCCAACTCTTTGACCAATGATTTAGGATTGATCACAACCCCATTCCCAATGACAGAAATCTTTTCAGGGAAGAAGATACCTGAAGGAATCAAGTGCAACTTGAACTTTTTGCCGTCGATCACGATAGTGTGACCGGCATTGTCCCCACCTTGGTAGCGAGCAATGACTTCTGCATTGGCTGATAGGAAGTCAGTAATCTTCCCTTTTCCTTCATCACCCCATTGGGTTCCTACTACAACAACTGATGTCATAATTCTTTTTCATATACCATAGATAGTTCCCTATCTATGCCTTTCTTCAAACTAGGGGCAGGAGTCTCACCTGCAAGTTTGTCTTACACTCTATTATAAGCAATTTTTGATGTTTTTTCAAGATCCACTCGGCTATCGTTTATTTTTCTCCTTCCTTTTTAAACTAACTTCTCTATGAAACTCGTCTTTTACTTGGAAATGGCTTCTTTCTAGAAATAACGTTCGGAATTTTCTTTTCTTCTTGCCCTTCTTCTGAAACGACTGATTTTCGGAATTCTCCTTGTCACCACTTTGCTTGATTTGTGCTAAAATAGTAGGTATGGACAAAATTATTAAAACTATCTCAGAAAGTGGCGCTTTTCGTGCCTATGTACTAGACAGTACAGAAACTGTACGAACAGCCCAAGAAAAACATCATACACAAGCTAGCTCCACGGTCGCACTTGGCCGTACCCTCATTGCCAGTCAAATCTTGGCAGCAAACGAGAAAGGAGATACTAAAATTACGGTCAAAGTCCTTGGGACTAGCTCACTCGGAGCCATCATCACCGTGGCAGATACCAAAGGAAATGTTAAAGGCTACGTGCAAAATCCTGGAGTGGATATCAAGAAGACCGCAACTGGTGAAGTCCTGGTGGGACCATTTGTCGGAAACGGAGAATTCTTGGTCATCACTGACTATGGTACGGGAAATCCTTATCACTCTATGACCCCTCTTGTGACCGGTGAAATCGGAGAAGACCTGGCCTTTTATCTGACGGAAAGCCAACAAACACCATCTGCAGTTGGACTCAATGTCCTGTTGGATGACGAAGACAAGGTCAAGGTGGCTGGTGGTTTCTTGCTCCAGGTCTTGCCAAATGCCAAGGAAGAAGAAATCGCGCGCTTTGAAAAACGCATCCAAGAAATGCCTGCCATCTCCACACTGTTGGAGTCCGAAGACCATATTGAAGCTCTTCTTGCCGCTATCTATGGGGATGAACCTTTCAAACGCCTCTCTGAAGAAGAACTTCGCTTCCAGTGCGACTGCAGCCGTGAGCGTTTCTTGAACGCTTTAGCAAGTCTGCCAGCTAGTGATCTGAAAGAGATGAAAGATGAAGATCACGGTGCAGAGATTACCTGCCAATTCTGCCAAACACACTACCACTTTGACGAAAATGACTTGGAGGAACTCATTCGTGACAAATCTTAATACGCCATTTATGATCGGGGATGTCGAAATCCCTAACCGTACCGTCCTAGCCCCAATGGCCGGAGTGACCAACTCAGCTTTCCGGACCATTGCCAAAGAACTAGGGGCAGGGCTCGTTGTGATGGAAATGGTCTCTGACAAGGGAATCCAATACAACAATGAAAAGACGCTTCACATGCTCCATATCGATGAAGGAGAAAATCCTGTATCGATCCAACTCTTTGGAAGTGACGAAGATAGCCTCGCACGCGCAGCTGAATTTATCCAAGAAAATACCAAGACCGATATCGTGGATATCAACATGGGTTGCCCGGTGAATAAAATTGTCAAAAACGAGGCTGGTGCCATGTGGCTCAAGGATCCAGACAAGATCTACTCCATCATCAACAAAGTTCAATCTGTCCTCGATATCCCATTGACGGTCAAGATGCGGACGGGTTGGTCGGATCCTTCTCTAGCAGTTGAAAATGCCCTTGCTGCTGAAGCCGCAGGTGTCTCTGCCCTCGCCATGCATGGACGAACTCGGGAGCAAATGTATACGGGTCATGCAGATCTTGAGACCCTTCACAAGGTTGCACAAGCCCTGACTAAGATTCCATTTATCGCAAACGGAGATATCCGTACGGTTCAAGATGCCAAACAACGGATCGAAGAAGTCGGTGCCGATGCGGTCATGATTGGTCGCGCTGCTATGGGCAATCCTTATCTCTTCAACCAAATCAACCACTACTTTGAAACAGGAGAAATCCTGCCTGATTTGACTTTTGAAGACAAGATGAAGATTGCTTACGAACACTTGAAACGCTTGATCGATCTCAAAGGTGAGCACATTGCCGTTCGTGAATTCCGTGGTCTCGCCCCTCACTACCTCCGTGGTACCTCAGGTGCAGCTAAACTACGCGGCGCCATCTCCCAAGCTAGCACTCTGGCTGAGATTGAAGAACTCTTACAATTAAAAGCATAGAAACGCAAAAAACAGGACCTCATGTGAGGTCCTGTACTATTTTTAAATAAGTTAAGCAATTCGGCAAAGAAATATAAATATGTTTTAATTTTTTGAGCGAATCAAAAAAATACCGAAACTTTCCGCTGTGAGAAAAGTGCCTGAAACACGATTGTTTCAGGCACTCGGGAGTTTTGAGACCTTAGGCTCAAAACTAAGTCATGGAACTTCTTCGAAGTTCGCTGACGTCCGTACTCACCTAAGGAAAGTTTCTAAGATGGCTTTGTCATTAATCTAAAACAGGACCTCACACGGGGTCCTGTTTCTATAGATTGTCTGTTTGCAGGCCGAGTTGTTTGACTCTGGCGGTGTAGTAGGTCATGATCAAAAAGAGGTTCACTGTGATCAGCCAGATGGCCCATTTGTGAATAAAATGCATGAGGATGGCTACACTAATAGCTCCCGCAACAAAGCTTCCAACGACAATCCCGTAATTCATAGCCTGCCTGCGATACTCGTCCAAATCTCCCTTTCCTCGAGTGATTCGGTACAAGGCCGTCAGCATCTTGCGATAATTTCCGGAAGTCATAAAGATCACATAAGGGTGATTTTCGATGAGGCTCCCTGTAAAGGTCAACATCATCATCCCTGTTCCAAAAGCAATAAAGGGAACTTCTACAGGTGGTATGACAGACACCAAGGGAATCAGGAGTGTTACCACAAACAAAGGAATCAACATCTTGGTCCGCCAAAAGGCTGTCTTGCGATACTCTTTGATATGGAGGGCAACCAAAAAGCCGATCGAGAAAAATAGAATAGATGAAAAACGCATGATGGTATTTTCGACACGGGGATCGTGCCAATCAGCGATGAGAAGCAGGAGGTTCCCCGTTTGGGTCGCGACCAAACTCCGGTAGTGCATGTGGCAAAAAACATCGAGGCCCCCTCCGATAAAACCAAGCAGAGCCCCCATCAGTCGTGTATTTTGTGGTAAAATTATTTTTTCTTCCATAGTCTTGTCTCTTTTGATTTCAATTATGATTATTATACCACTTTGCACACAAGTGGAGCAGGAAAAATCAGAAAAAGCCCTTCCGTTACTAAAAGTAAGGGAGGGCTGGTAGAATGAACCCCGCTCGATCTACTGTTTTAAGCGATAGGTCTTGCGTGGTTTTTTCTTAGGAACCCGCTTGACACCCACTTCCTCCACGAATTCTCCGAATTTTACGAGGAAGTTATTGCTAACGATGGGGCGTCCAGGATTGATCAGATTGACCAACTCGGTTGCTTCATAAACGGTGAAAGGCTCCTCTAACAGATAGAGGAAGGTTGGATTCCAGTCTAGACGACCCTGAATCCGCTTGATCGATTCTTGAATAATCTGATAGTGGTCAAAGGCAAAATCAGAAGCAGCTAAGGATTCTCCATCGAGCAAGCACTGGGACTTTTTGAAGTCGACATCGAGAAAAACGACTTCCTTGGCATCGTCACCTGCATGAGCTAAGTCTACTGCTTCTGCTGGCAGATAGACCAGATGGGCAATGGTAATGACCCAGCCTCTGGGGTCCCGCCCAGGGGTGGAAACTGTCATGAGTTGTTCCACCTTATTCACTGGAAGATCGAGCCCAACTTCTTCTTTGACTTCTCGGATACAGGCATGAGTCGCATCTTCATCCTTGTTCACAAAGCCCCCCACCAAGGCGAGGCGGTGTTGATAAGGGTGGGCCTTGCGGCGAATGGCTAAGAGCTTGAGCTGGCCTTCAACAAAACAGTAAGCTACCATGTCCGCTGTGACACTTGGAGTTTCATAAGTCGGCAGGTCTTGCTCCTTGTACCACTTGAGAAAGTCTGCTTCACTAGCGGCCGTCTCAAAATACTCTTTCTCCGTCATTCCTGCTGGAATTGAGAGACTTGCCATCTAAGCCACCTCCTTCTTGAGGGCTTTGGTCCATTGGTACCAGCCCACTAGGCTATTCAGCGTGTAGACCCAGTACATCCCTTGGATGTGAAGGCTCTGATCCCACCAGAGATAGATACTAAAGACGTTGGTCGCAATCCAGAAGATCCATTGCTCCCGGTAAAGGCGAGTCATTAGGAGCTGACCGACCCCATTGGTCGCATCGGTGATACTATCGCGGAAAGGGCGAGCGCTATGGATGCTCTGATACGCAAAGCCCATACCAATCCAAATAACAGCACACAAGGCCAAGTAGCGCATCCACTCAATCAAGTTCAATTTCTTGGCTTCAAAGTGAGATTCTTCGACCTTACCTTGATCATTGATCCGATTAGAGAGCCAAACATAGAGACCGATCGGTTGCATGATGAAGAAATAAAGAGTTGTCAGAACTTCCCCGTAGAAGTTCTTATTGAGGGCTAAAACGAGGTAGATCGCTGAATTCACTGCTCCAAAAAGGTAGTTACTAGCACGCCCTTCTGCAACCAGGATGACGCAGACAATGCCTGTCCAAGAGGCAAACAGTCCCAGCCAATCATGCTGTCCTGTCCGATTGGTCCATTCTAAGAAGAAGGGAACACTAGAAAGAAGGAGGAGATAAATCCATTGAAAGGCTGTGCGTCCTACAAAAAGGTCCTTCCATAGAAGTTTCATAATATTGACAAAGCCTTGCTTTTTCGCTTCTCGGTGAACATTTCTAAAGTCTTGGCTAAAAGTTGCGAATTTTTCAGATAGGTTTTTCATAAGCTGCTCCTTAGTCGGCTTGGTAAATGGCATCGATCACCTTCTTGGCTTCTTCGTAGTTGCCGAGGTAGTCTGATGCGAGGAAAGTGGTCGGAATGTTTCCTAGGTATTGCTGGCGCAATTGGTCCAGGTAATTTGAAAAGCTGGTGCGGATCTCTTCGTCAGCCATGGTCATGTCTCGGAAACCATCATTGACATAAGAACCGATCGGCTGTACAAAGAGGATCAAATCCCATTTTTCTTTGGACAGAATACTGACAAAGAGGTTGTCGAAGGTATCGGTCATGCTGGTATCCTGACCTTCGACCTCCATGTAGTAGTCGTAATAACCCTTGGTCACTAGGGAATTGGTATCTGCGATGACAAGGCCTCTATTGGCACTACTATCGATGAGCTTAGAGGTTTGATCATACTGTCCTAAGAGTAGATAATAGTAATCTTTTGGCGTGAGCTCATCATCTCGAACATTGTTCTTGATCTGGTATTCACGGGCATACTCAAGACTAACAGGTGCATCGTAAAAGCGGGCTAAGTCCTTTGCAAGGGTCGTTTTCCCGTTGCTGGCGCTCCCCATGATCAAGACTTTTTTCGTGAACTGGCGACGGAAGGGCTGGGCAATGTATTTCCAGTATTTGCTGGGATTTTCCCGGATCATGGTAGCAGAGATCCCGAAGCGACGCTCTTCTAAGTGAACTTCAAACCCTCTAGCTTCCAACTCTTCCTTGTAGGCTTTCTCCCCTACATAAAAGATCAACTCTTCTGTCTCTGTTTGATACTGGATGGTGTCTAGGGCTGTCTGTAACCAAGGCTCCCAGCCCAAGGGATAACGAGGAAGTTCTGTCTCATCTAACTTATAGACTTGGGTCAACTCATCATTTGAGAAAGCTTCGCGGATATAACGGAAGCGTTTTTGTAAAGGCAGTCCCACTTCTTCGCCACGATCCCCTTCGTAACCAGAAACGATGACACGAACGCGATCACACTGACGCTTGGCCCGCTGGATCAGGTCAATATGCCCTTGATGAAGAGGCGCAAAGGTTCCAAAAACCAGGGCAATTCTTTCTTTTTTCATATAAGCTCCTTTTTATAATTTTTTATAAATAGATTTTCTTTATGTTTTTATTATAAACTATATTTTCTATCTGTCAATAGTTTTTTATAAAAAAATATATTTTTATTCAAATCAACAAAAAAAGATCTGAAAAGAGATGCTTATCCTTTCAGATCTTTCGAATTTTATTCACGAGTGAGGGAGTGGCTGACACCGTCTTTCAAAACCGTCACACTAGATACCGAGCCATCTTTTCCAACTACGATATCTAGAGTCGCTGCAGATCCATCGCCTGCTGAGAGATTAGCATGGTAATGACCATCATCCAAGGTATAGTTATAAGCGCTGATACCATAGGCTACGGGTTGGCCCCCAGGAAGTTGGATGGTCACTTGACCACCTTGGCCAATAGTGACTCCAGTGTCGCGTTTGTCAGACCAATTACCAGCTGCTGCAGAGAAATCCCCTGCTGCTACAGAATAGACTCCCTTGTATTGGGCATTCTCCGTAGCAGAAGCTTGCTTCTTAGCATGGGCATGGCCGTCTTCTAGACTTGGCAATTTTGCTTTCGCTGGTGTTGCTGGAGTGGCTACTTCTTTTGTTTCTTTTGTTACGGGTGCTGCTGGTGTCGCTTCTTTAGCTGGAGCAGGTGTTTGACTAGCTGCAGCTTGGTTATTTTTGCTACCAACAGTATGACTTTCTTCTGATTTGCTATCAGAGGATGAAGAGGCAATCGGATCTTTACTAGTGATCACTTTTTTCTTAGAAGAAGAGCTTGTTTGTTTAACCAGACTGGTCTTTGAACTACTTGCTTCTGAAGTTTTTTCTTCTTTATTCCCGCCACAAGCTCCTAGGAAAAGACTAGCTGTAAGAGCTAGAGCTGCTAGGGAAATGATTTTTTTGTTTTTCATAACAGAACCTCTTTTTTGTAACATTTGTAATATTTTGTAACATTATTGTAACACTGTTATATGAGGCTGTCAATAGTTTCTCAAATATTTTTCTAGTTTGAAAGAAGTTTTAGATAAGTTCTAAACTTTAGCAAAAAAGAGGCTGGGACAAAAGTCCTAGCCTCTCAATTATTTTTGGATTGTCGAGCAAGACGCAGTGGTTGAGTGGGCTCTACTACGCTGATTTCATCAGCTTTTACAGCCCTACTCAACTGTGCGGAGGTGGGACGACGAAATCGAATTCTAACGAATTACCGATTTCTGTCCCACTCTCTCCTCATTATTGATACACTTCTTGATAGAATTCGATCTTGTCCCCTTTTTTAACGGTGGTTTCAGCAGCACCTTTTGGAGCCATTTCGCCATTGATCTTGTACATCCAGTAAAGGCCTTTGGCTTCGTCTTGGCTGTGACCGTCAATCGAGGTGATCATGCCATTTTTTTCTTCAATCTTGTAGTTGGCTTTGAGCACTTTCATGAGGTTACTCTCTTCTGCTACTTTCAAGGTTTTCGATTGCGCTTTTTGACCTTCTGGCGTCACGCTAATTGTAATCGAAATTTCGTTTTTCTTGGCAACTTCTGTGCTAGAAGCTGTTGTTTGATTGTTTGTGCTATGAGACGGAGCGCAACTCGCTAAAAGAAGAGCTGCAAGTAAGGTCATCAAGCTAGAAATGGTTTTTTTCAACATAAAATCTCCTAAAGATTTGATAGATAATGGGATAGAAAATGATCGTCGACAGAGCATGGGCAAGGTTAAAACTAAAACCATTGACCAAAGCATAGGTCCACCAAGGAATATGGTATATCAAGGCATAAACACTATCGATCAAGACCCCATAAGCAAAGGACAGTAGGCCCACAAAAAGGATCTGAAGGACAAAGGGCAACCACTTGTAACTGATGCGCCAAATGAGCATCAAACAGCCAAAGGCGACAATCTGAAAGAACACAATCAAGCTCATCCCCAGGAAAAAGGCGGAGACAAACATGGTGATCATCATCACAAGAAAAGCAAAGCTATAGCCTTCAAATATCACCAAGAGAAAAAAGATGGCAGAAATAGGTTGGACATTTGGGAAAGGGGCAAAAGCCTGACGTAGAGCGACACAAAGGGCCGCCAAAAGCGAAATACGGGTTAATCGCTGAAGCGTCATGACATCCTCCTAGACAATCTCAAACTTGATCGTTCCGGCTGTTGTTCCAACCTTGATCGTTTGCCCTTCTTGGGCTTGGCCTTTCAGCAATAGCTCTGCTAGTTGATCTTCCACTTCGGTCTGCAAGACACGACGCAGTGGGCGAGCTCCCATTTCTGGATCGTAGCCTTTGGTTGCTAGCAACTTGAGCGCTGAAGGCTGGAATTTGAGGGTCATGCCTTGTTCTGCCAAGGTCGCGATGAGCGGTTTGACCATGACTTTCACCACCTGCTGCATGTCCTCGCTTGAGAGACTATGGAAGACCACCTTTTCATCAATCCGGTTGATAAACTCTGGACGATAGGTCTTCTTCAACTCTTCAAACATGCGTTTTTCCATATTAGCTTGGTCAAAGCGGATATCTTTGGCCCCAAAGCCAACTGTCTTATCATCCCGCAGGGCTGTTGCTCCCAGGTTTGAGGTCATGATGATAATGGTATTGGAGAAGTCGATCTTCCGGCCTTTACTATCGGTTAAAACTCCGTCATCCAAGACCTGCAAAAGGACATTGAAAATATCTGGGTGGGCTTTTTCCACCTCATCAAATAAGAGAACTGAATAGGGTTTGTTGCGGACTTTCTCGGTCAACTCGCCTCCTTCTTCATAGCCCACATAGCCTGGAGGAGCTCCGTTGAGGCGGCTTGCTGCGAATTTTTCCATGTACTCACTCATATCAAAACGGATGAGGGCCGATTCATCATCAAACAGAACTTCTGCCAAAGCTTTGGCTAGCTCTGTTTTTCCGACACCTGTAGGTCCTAGGAACATGAAAGAACCAATCGGACGTTTATTGCTACGGATACCTGATTGATTACGTCGAATAGCCCGACTGATACTCGAAACGGCTTGGTCTTGACCAATCACGCGCTTGTGCAATTCTGCTTCTAAGTTGAGGTACTTCTTGGCATCGGTTTGGGTCAGTTTTTGAGTTGGAATACCAGATAATTGGCTCAAGGTCACCAAGACATCTTGGTCAGTGACTTCTTTTTTGTAGACAATGGGAGCGGCCTCTACTTCTAAGAGTTGGGCTGCTTTCTTCCACTTGCCATCCATCAAGGCCTGATCCAAGGCGGTCAACTCTTCTTTTACGTGACCGTTGGAATCGCGGTTTTGTACGGTAGCTGCCGCTTCATCCAAGAGATCAATGGCTGAATCTGGCAATTGACGGCTGGTCAAATAGCGGTGGGCATATTTGACAGCTGTTTCGATCGCTTCATCAGTAATGGTCACATGATGGTGGTCCTGATAGGTTTCTTTCAAGCCTTGGAGAATTTGGATGCTATCTGCAACACTTGGCTCTTCAATGGTGACTTTCGCAAAACGCCGAGAGAGGGCTGCATCTTTTTCGATATGCTTTTGGTACTCATCTTGAGTCGTTGCTCCAACTGTACGCAAGGTTCCCCGTGCCAGGGCTGGTTTTAGAATATTGGCTGCGTCTAAGGTCGAATCAATACCGGATCCTGACCCCATAATGGTATGCAGTTCATCGATAAAGAGAATCACGTGACCGTCTTCTTCGATGTCCTGGATGATATTGTTCATCCGTTCTTCAAAGTCCCCACGGAAGCGCGTCCCTGCAACGACATTCATGAGATCCAATTCTAGGACACGCATCTGTGCGATTTCAGCTGGAACATTGCCACTAGCGACACGCTGAGCCAGACCTAAGGCAAGGGCGGTTTTTCCGACCCCTGCTTCTCCCACCAATACAGGATTGTTCTTCGTCTTGCGGCTGAGGATTTGGATCATGCGTGAAATCTCTGCATCCCGGCCAATCACAGGCTCAAGTTGGCCTGCACGCGCCATTTCTGTCAGATCACGGGTATAATCTTCAAGACCTCCACTGGTGCTTGGGGGCATGCCCATCATATTTCCCATGGTTTGGCGGTTAGGATTTTGGGCCCGATAGAGACTCCGGATGGCTTTGATATCATTCTTGTCCCAGCCTGCCTTGTCTTCTAAATTCTTGCGAAGGGAGGCAATAGGGACTCCCTTGTCTTGCTCTGTAAAGGCAAAGCCGGCAAATTCCATGACTTGGCTCGCCAAGGTCCCACGGTCTGCTAGAAGAGAGAGGAGCACATGCTCTGTTCCCAAGGTCTTGGCATGAAGGACCTGGGCAATCTCTCTTGCGTGTTTCATAATGGCTTCCATCCGATAAGAAAATGGGAAGATTTCATACCGATTGTCGCTTTGAAAAGCTTGGCCTGTAATATGCTCCGCTGCATCCTGAAACTCATCGATCTGCATAGGATAATCGTTCAGTACAGAACCTGCCACGCTATAGGGATTATTGGCCATAGCCGTCAGGAGATGCCAAGTATCTAAGGTATGCCCCTGATAGTGGCCTGCTAGTATTTGGGCCGCTTCTATACTTTCTAACAGTGCTGTTGAATAGTTCATCTAGTCGGTATTTCCTTTTCTATCTACTTGTTGAATGATTTTTTTCAGCATACTTGCTCGTAGGATGAGAGCATCTCGACCTAGGACCTCATCGGAGGTCGTCGCAAGCAAGAGCTGAGTCTCACGTTGTGTCAATAATTTTTCTTCATAGAGCATCTGGAGGATATCATTGAAGACCTGCTGGCTGATGGTCTCTCCAATATTGGCTGCCAAGTCTTGGAGCATCTGATGGTGATCTGAAAACTGGACCTTGCCAATACGGATATAGCCCCCACCACCGCGCTTGCTCTCTACAATATAGCCTCGGCTCTCGGTAAAGCGAGTCTTGATAACATAGTTAATCTGACTGGGTACGACCTGAAAGACATCGGCTAACTCACTTCTTTTGAGCTCTGCCATGCCAGCTTGAGCCAGCAAGGCCTTGATATAAGCTTCAATGCTATCAGATGTGTTCTTATTTGCCATGATGCTCCTTTCTGACTTGTTTTTTTCTAGATGGATGCTCTGCTCTTCAGCGCATAAAGATGCCCCTGGAGTGTTCGTTTTGATCATTGACCTTATTTGACTATTATACAATTTTTATGGCTGTAAATAAAGCAAAGACTCTATGGAAATAGGAAGCTCTTAAGAAGACAAAATAAAAGAGGCTAGTGAGAACTAACCTCTTATGAAAGAATGAACTACTCTTTGCGACGAGCGAATTTGGCGCCTCCGCCCAAGAATCCTAGACCAAGAAGGCCTAACCAAGCAAACAATCCACTTTCTTTTGTACCGGTTTGAGGAAGTTTTCCTTCCGATTGTAGAGAAGGACTTTTAACCACTTCTTTTTCCGGATGGTCTGAAGTCGAAACAGAAACTGCTTCTGGGGTTTTCGGTTGCAAGAGAATAGGTCTTTCTTTTTCTTTTTTATCTTCAGCTTGAGAAAGAGTCGCAACTTCTGGCTGCTCCTTACTTGGAGTGACAGGAGTGGTTGGAGTCGGCATATCAGCTATCAACGGACTTTCTTCCGCTTCCTTCGTTCCGACTTCTGTGATCTGGTCCTGGGCCTCCACTTCGACAAAGGCATCGACTTCTGTCCGAATTTCTTTGCCTTCTTCTTGTCGAACCTCGATCAATTTCAACCGGCGTCCGACCTTCCCTGCTTGAAGGATCCGGCTTTCGCCCTTGGCCAAGTCCTTGTTCTCACGTGTTTGACTCTCAAATGGAATCTCCTCTGCTTCGATGAGAAGTTCTAGTTTTTCAAGAATCAAATCCCGCACACCTTGATCTGGGCGTGTTTGCGTCAGCGGTTCATAATTGTGAGCATCTTCCAAGATGGTTTCAAGGGCTTCGACTTGATTAGCTGCAGCAACCAAATCTGGCCGCTCTTGATCCAACAAATGAGTCAAGTCCGTCAATTGTCCTTGAACAGTTGGTTTGAGATCTGCTTTCAAGCGATCGAGAGAAGTAGCCTTGATCTTTTCTACTCCTTCTCTGATGATCTGTTGCAGCTCTTCTTGACTGAGCAACTGACTATCTTTCCCTGAGAGGATAAATCGGTCTACCTGGATGGCTCGAGATGACTGAGGATCATTGAGGGCTGGATCTAAGTGCAAGCGTAGCTGGTGGTAGCCTTTTGCTAGACCTTGCAGATTGACCAAGCTCTGGTCTAGTTTGCGTTGGTCTCCATAGCCACTGAAATAATGATCGCCGTCGATCTCATAATCATGGCCACGCCCTTCTTCGAAGGCTATTTCTTTCCCATCTAGGGTGACGCTGTAGAGACCATGACTTGGATCGACCACTCCTCGGACCTCCACGCCGGTGCCCTTAAAGGTAATGGTCACTTCAATGTGTTTCTTGCCTTCCTCATCGGTCACTTGGTTAAAGCTCGACCAAGATTCTGTGCCATTTGAGAAGTTTGGATTGTCTGTCTCGTGGTGCCAACCCTCACTGTAATGCAGTTTTGGATCTTGATCATCCACTTCCTTGCGATTTTCTGGAAGCTGGTCCTCGTTCATCACTTGGACTGTCAGTTCTGGAATAAAGCCGACCAGGCTTCCTTGATCCGGATGGAGCAATTTGACCTTAAAGTCATAGACGTCGGTCGCTTTTCCTGCAAAATCAAGGGTTGGAACTTGGACTGTTTTTTCCGTCTCTCCATCTGCGAACTCAAGGGTGACGTTGGTATCTTTGTAGACCTTGCCATGAACCCCTGTTCCTGGTTCTGTGATCAATTTAAGACTCGCACTTCCTTTAGAGCCACCTTTTCTCTTGACGACGACTTGCGCTGGGTCGCCTTTCTTAACAGCTAGGGTTGGCTGAGCAAATTCAAAGAGACCCTTTTCTTGGTTATTTAGGGCATAAATCCCTTCCGTTGCGATCGCATCTCCCTTGCTATTGACCAAGGTCAAGGTGTGAGATCCTGCTGCCAAATCCGGTGTTTCATAGACCTTTTGGCTGCGTTTGCGGTTTGGGCTTTGGGTATTGACGGTCGCTAACTTTTGGCCATCGACATAGACATCCATTTCTCCATGACCAGGGTCAACGGTTGCGACCACATAGGCCTTGGTGCCTTCAAATTGATAGGTCACCGAAGCTCCCTTTTCCTTGGTCCACATAGAGGTGCCTCGAACACCTTCTCCCTCTTCATTCCATTGGCCATTCGCCCGCTCAGCTGTCCGGTCAGAATGATAAGTCAAACCAAGCGGGTAACCATCGGTTTCTTCGATGCTAGCTGGGGTCTTATAAACAGAGACACCGTTCAAGATCGGAGTGGCTTGGGCATCGGTGATGGACACCCGGATATAGCGACTATCAACTGGTTGTCCTTTGATTAATCGGCGGTATCCTACGGTTGAACCAGCCCCAAAAGGAACCCATTGACCATTCACAGCCACATCAATGGTGAAACCAGAAATCCGTTGGCCTTTCTCGATCGTTTCCTTGAGCTCTACCACATCAAAGTGTTGCTCTTTTCCAAGATCGAGGACAAAAGAGCCGGTCTTGGCATCATCTGCAGGGGCCCAACTGGTCTTTTCATCGCCATCTGTCAAATGGCTGGCCTTGTAGAGCGGATTGCGTCGTGTCGAGTCAGCTTCTACCAAAGCTCCTGCCGCATAGTTCACACTGTAGAGTTGGTCCAAGGTCTGACGGAATTCTTTCAAACGGGCCACATCAGCATCCGCAAATTTCCCATCTTGATTGGGTGGAATATTGAGCAAGAGTGGGGTTCCACGACCGACCGATTTGAAGTAAATGTCCATCAATTCACGGAGGGACTTAGGCTCTTGGTTGTCATGGTAGAACCAGCCGGAGCGAATAGAGACATCGGCTTCTCCCACTGAGTATTGCTTCCCTTCCGGATCCCCGTGATTGAGGTAGCTATTAGATGGATTGTTGCGGATCTTATCTGGATTGACCTTTTGCCAAACCGGATCTCCGGCAATCCCCTTTTCATTTCCAATCCAACGAACATTGGTCGGCTCAGCTGAGAAGATAGCAATATCCCCTTGGGCCTTGCGAATGGCTTCAAACCACTTGTCAAAGGTATAGGTGACTTTTTGAGCCCCATCGCCACGCGCTCCATCCATCCAGACTTCTACGAACTTACCCTTGTTCCCATATTTTGGATCTTCAAGGATTTCCTTAAGCTGGTTGAGATAGTATTCATTGTATTGGTCCTCTGTATCCACATGGTAGAGCGGACTGTGAGCATCCCAAGGTGAGAGGTAGACCCCCATGTCCATGTCATACTTGCTGGCAGAAGCAGAAACCTCGGCTAGGACATCGCCTTTTCCATCCTTCCAACCGCTTTTAGCAATGGTATGGTCGGTATATTTGGAAGGGTACAAGAGGAAGCCATCGTGGTGCTTGACGACCATGATCGTCCGTTTAAAGCCAGCATCTTTCAGGGTTTTGATCCACTGATCGGTATCCAGATGCTCTGGATAGAAATAATAAGGATCTTCTTGCCCATCTCCCCACTCACGATCGTAGTAGGTATTCATCCCAAAGTGGATGAAAGCTGCTAGCTCTTCGCGGTGGTATTGCATTTGGGCCTTGCTTGGAAGCGGTCCGTAATCCGCAATCTCAGTCTCCTCATCTAGAGAAGTGGCTGGTTGAGTGGCTTCTGTCCCTTGGCTGGCTGTGCGATTTTCTTTCTCGCTAGTAGCTACTGAGGCATGCTCTGATTCTTCTTGGTGCTCGTTCACAGTTTTCTCCTCCTTTCCTTGGTGATCAACATCGCTTGTGTCAACCCGTTCTTCGCGAGTTTCACTCCTCTCAGCTTGTTCCTCTGCGTAACTGGAAGTAGCTCCTAAAAAACAAGTCGCTACAACTACCGAGCAGACGCCTACTGAGAGTTTACGAATGCCAAATCGATTTCTCTGATCAACTAATCTTTTTCCCATATTCTATTCCTTTATGTCACCAGGTAAAGAGGGTGGGGCTTCCCCATCCTCCTTCTTTTACCTGTGAACTTTTCACCGTTTTTTTCTAGTTTCTCTAGCTGTTTTACTTGGCCTTATTGGCTCTTTTTTTCTGATCGTCCAGCACAGCACTGACAAGGCCCGCCGCTAAGATTCCAGCAACGAGGCTTGCGACGCTTTCGTCTGATCCTGTATTTGGTAATCTTCCTTCGGAAACTGGAGCAGCTGAAACTGCTGGCGCTTGAGCTGTTTTCTCAACCGTCTTCTCTTCTGAAACGATTCCTTTCTGACTGACAGGTTCCACTCCAACAGATGACTTAGATGTTCCTGTTGGCTCTGGTCTTTCTGAAACATGAGGACGTTCTGGTTTTGGAAGCGGTTGTGGTTCTGGTTGTGGCTGAGGTCCTGGCTGCGGTTGTGGCTGTGGCTCTGGTTGTGGCTCTGGTTGTGGCTCTGGTTGTGGCTCTGGTTGTGGAGTGTCTGGAAGCACTTCTTTCGTGCCCACCTCTGTGATTTCTGCCACAGGATCTAGCTCTACAAAGGCATCTAGTTCCTTCCGGCTTTCCACACCATTTTCTTGAGAAACTTCCACCAAGCGCAATTTGCGGCCTTTTTGACCTTCTTGAACCACACGTTTCTCTCCTTTTGGAAGATCCGCATTTGAACGTTCTAAGCGTTCAAAGTCCATCTCTTCTGGCTCAATCACCAACTCTGGTTTGGTATGGACCAGATTCTTAACCCCTTCTTCAGGAATGGCTGAGCCTGTAGGTGCTTTTGCAGAGAGAGAAAGTTGATATACTTTTTCGAGCTTGCCATCTTCTGAGACAACCTTGACAAGAACCGGAGCATTAGCACTTTTAGCATCCACGACCGTAACGGCTGTTCCATTCTTGCCTTGTGCTGAAACGATTGGACGTTCTCCCTCATACTCTAGATGATAATCTGTCACATCTGGTTTAAAGCCTTCTAGGTCTTTGCCATTCACTTGGATGGTGACATCAGTTGTTGCCTGGGCCTCTTCTGTTGGAGCATAGGCGCTCAATTCAACGATTCCAATTCCTTTTAGATGTTCATCACGGACCATTCTTAAACGGATGGCTTTCGTTCTGGTTTCGTTGAAGCTGAGGTTAGAGATATAACCAGGTTCAAAGGCATAATCCAAGCTGTACGGGATTTCTTCCCAGTTAGAGGCCTGGTTAAATGGATGATCTGGAAGATTCTTCAGATTGCCATAATCATCCGGAACATCAAAGTCTGGACCAATGTAGCGTTCAAGAACCGTTTTCGTTGGCAGACCGGTTTCCTGATCTGCAAAGAAGTCGACCGCTACTTTATTGACCAAACGCTCTGTTACTTGACCATTTTTCTTGAAGATGAGACCAGCAAACACTTCTGTTTGATCCGGTTCTCTCTTCCAGTTGGTCCAGCGATAGTATTCGTTGTAGCCACCATCATTGATGTAATCGATATAGTCGATTTGATTTGGATCGAGATCATTGGTTTCACTAGCAAATGCCCTGGTATCTTCTGCATTGTAGTCACGGTTCACAGAGAGGTTTTCTCCTGTCTTTTCTGACACCCGGACGGTCAGCTGAGCTGTCAGATCATAGCCAATGACTTTTCCTTCCAGCGTGAAGCTACCTTCGTGAGAAAGCGCATCAGCTGGTAGAGGCTTCCAGTCCACTGTAAGTTCCTTGCGTTCATAGCCTGTATCCCCTTGGAAGTAAACGCCTACGGTAGATGGTAGAACCAGATCTTGACCAACTTTCACAAAACGGCTACCTGCTTCCACTGCTACTGGGGTAGCTTGTTTCAGTTTTTCTGCATCGCTTGTGAGATGGAGGCGGTATTCTTGTAAGATGGTACCATCTTCCGCTTTATGGATGACACGGATTGGCTCCCCTTCATGGACACTTGGCACAACCGTTGCAAGACCGTGATGGCTAGCTGTCGCCTCCACCTGTGGATAAGCTCGATCACGCGCATCGATGTAGTAATCGGTCACACTTGGGTTGACACCTGGCAATACATCGCCATTGACGCGAATGGTCAACTGGCTCTTTTCTTCTGCCGCAACCTTATTGGCAAAGATCTGAATCTCTGAAATAGAGCTTCCACGCTTACCTTCTGGCGTCTTCATACGGATACGAACAGCATAGGTGTCGACTTTATCAAAACTGAAATGATTCATCTTACCAGCTGCTACCGGTTCTTCAACGGTTAGGTTGCTGACTTCTTTCCAGTTGGCTGGATTGTTAAATGGATGGTCTGTTTCGTCTTTAACACGATTTGGATTGCTTGGAACAGTTGGGATTTGTTCCCCTGTATAGTACTCAATCACATATTCACTTGGAGCGCCAACGCCGTGGTCTTCGTGGAAACCAACATGGAGGTTGTCCACTGCTCGCTTGGTCAAGATACCAGAATCCCCAAACAAGATACCAACAGAATCTTCCGCATTGTCACGGCCCCAGTTGGTCCAACGGTTAGCTGGAGCATCGGTAAAGGAGATGACCTTATCATTGACCTTAGCAACTGGATCCGCATCGTTAGAGTCACTTGCAAAAGCGAGTGGCAAGACTGATCCTGTCCATTGCTCTGCTACATTGGCCCCCTTGACTGTGTTTGCGGAAACACGAATATGAAGACGTGTTGGAAGATCCGTTCCTTCTACACGACCGGCTAGGACAACTTCTCCTTCTTTGGCCAAGAGTTGCGGATCGATCGCATCCCAGGCCACCTTAGCTGTATAGGTCTTACCATTAGAGTGATAGGTCCGCACGCTTTCTGGAAGAGCTGGTTTTTCGCCGACTGGAGTGGTGGTACTGACTTCTTCTACAGCGATAATGCCTTCAACCGTCACTTGAGCTTGTGCTTCTTTTTCCACACCTTCTACATGACCGGTGACTGTAAAGCTATGATAATACTTGACTTGATCTGCTGTCACGGCATCCCAGGTCACACGTTTTTCTTTCGGGAATCCCTTGTCATACTCGACCAAGACTGTCTCTGGAAGAGCTGGCAAAACGTTTCGATCGGTGCTGATCCGTACAGGACGCACCTTGACAACTGTCTTTTCTTCTGGATTTGGCGTGATGGTAAAGCTGACTTCCCCTGTTTGTCCTTGGAAGTTAGCTTCTAAATGAACCAATCCTGCTTCTCGCAATTCCAAACCTTTATTGGTTGCGACGGCTTTTCCTTGGCTACCAGCTCTTGTTTTTACATCGATTTGATCTGCTTTGAGACTTGCCTGGCTACCATCTTGGTAATGGGCAATGACTTCAAGTGGTACCGTTTGGTCTTCCTTGAGTTCTTGCCCTTCTGGCAGACGCAATTCTAGGCGCTCGATCTGTGGACTTTCTTCTTGGAATTGGACCACATAGGTCTGTACAGCTCCTGTATCCTTAGCAGTTACAAAGATTTGAGCCTTCAAACCATTTTCGCGATTAGCTTGTAGGACCGTCACTTGAGCATTTTCTGCACTTGCTGTGACTTGACCTGGCTCTTGACCATAAGCGAGGGAACGGAAAATGGTATGGTTGCCACTACCAAATTTTGGAAGAGCTACTCCATCTAGCTGAACCGTTGGTTTCTTAGCCTTGGCTACATCTCCTCCTGCAACCACTAGTGTCGCTTGGACCGTTTCCCCATTGCCTAGGAGTCCTGTCGCTTTCAAGCGTGCTCCTGGTGTGGACAACTGATCTTCTTGACCAGCTTCCAAGGTCCATTGATCGACCTCATAGTGGGCAGTGGTCCCATCGGTGAAGACTAATTGCACAGCCTTATCCACCGTCGCTAGATCTGCTCCCTGTGGGATTTGTTTGATGACTGGAAGGACTTGTTCCACGCCGATCACATCGACCAGAGCTTCGACCGTGCGTCCTTGAACATGACCTGTCACACGGACTTGGCCAGCACGGCTATAGTCTGCCGCATCCCATTCAACGGCTTCTTCTTGGGCCTTGCCATCACTATAGACGACAGATACGCGACTTGGAAGTTCAGGTACTTCACCTAAGTAAACATGTGTCCGAACCAGTTCGACTCCCAAGACAGAGCGTTCTTCCTGGTCCTTCTTACCAGTAAAGAGGCTGACTTGGTCTGATTGCAAGCGATCTGAGTCTGCATACAGAGTAAAGGCTCCCGCCTGCTCAGTTGATTTGACAATCACAACCCCTTTGCCATTGAAGGCTTTGCGTTGCCATGAGCCATCTTCCTGCGCTTTGTAGCGTTCACGGCTGGCTTGTTCCCCATTATCGACACCGACAATTTGGCCTTGTCCATGCAAATGGAAATGCACCAAATTATTGGCAGTTGGCACGACACGACCTTCTTCATCGACGATTTCGTAGGTAATATAGGTCAAATCCTTACCGTCCGCTGCAATCGCGTGTTCTTCTTTCAACAAACGAACACTCGCAGGCTTGCCGGCTGTTTCGACTTGATCTTTCGCGATCACTTCTCCTGCTTCGTTGCGCGCAATAGCTTCCACTTTGCCGGGTACATAAGGGACCAACCACTCTAGATAGAGTTCATCCGGATTTGCCCCTTCTTGGTAAGTCCGGCCATCAGCTGTGGTCTTCTTGGTAAAGGTCTTGACTCCTTGTGATTCCCCATTGACAATCAGTTCCACACTGTGGGCATTGGAGAAGGTTCGAACAGGGATCCGTCCTTCTTCATCCATGACACGATTGGCTAATTCTGGATTGTCCCAGTTCCAATGTGGTAAGAGATGCACCATTGGATGTTTCTCAGCCGATACCCATTGACTTTGGTAAAGGTAAAAATCATTCTTTGGAAGGCCGGCCGTATCGACAATACCGAAATAAGAACTTTTCACAGGTGTATCATTTTGGTTGTGCCATGGGGTTGGCTCACCGATATAGTCCGTACCAGTCCAGATAAATTGTCCTGCATAGCCGGCATGATCACGGTCAAAGGTCCAAGAGGCGGTCGCTGTCCGACCCCAACCAACCCGGTCATTGCCGTAGTCTGATTGTTCATAATGGCGGTCTTCTTGGTTGCTGCCGACCCATTCTCTTTCAGGGTGGTAGTAAGAGCCCCGTGTCCGCGTTGCAGAAGAGGTTTCAGAACCATAAATGAGCCAGTTTGGATGTTTGGCCCGTAAGCTTTCATAGTTAGCTTCTGAATAGTTAAATCCAACCGCATCAAGCTCTGCTGCTACCTTTTCATGGCCTCCTGATCCATCACCAAAGCGGAATTTATCAGCTCCCATGGTGACATAGCGGGTTGCATCCACGTCCTTGATGGTCTTGACTAACCGACGAACAGTTGCGACAGATTTGTCTGAACCATCTGCTTCACCGACTTCGTTACCGATCGACCACATGACAATGGCTGGATTGTTCTTGCCCTGCTCTACCATGGTCCGTAGATCGTAATCTGACCAAGTATCGCCTTTCCGAGCTTCTGGGTGAGTGGCATCCTTTTCAAAGAAACGACCGTAATCGTATTGTTTCTTGCCACCATACCAGGTATCAAAAGCTTCTTCTTGAACCATCAAGCCCAACTCAGCAGCAATTTTCAAGGTTTGTTCACTGGCTGGGTTGTGGGTCGTCCGGATGGCATTGACTCCCATGTCTTTCATCTGTTTGAGACGACGGTATTCAGCCTTGTAATTTTCCTCAGCTCCAAGAGCCCCGTGGTCATGGTGAAGGGATACCCCGTGGAATTTCGTCGCCACCCCATTGAGGAAGAAGCCACCTTCTGGCGTCCAGTTGAGATAGCGATAACCAAAGCGTTCCTTTTGCACATCCACTAACTGCGAATCCCGATAAACCCGCGTATACAAGGTATAGAGAGCTGGATGATCCGTTTTCACATCCCAGAGGGTTGGTTTTTCAACATGCAAGGTTTGAGATAGGTTGATCTCTTGACCTGCTAGAACAGCTTGCGCTTCACTGCGCGTTTTTTCGCTCACCACTTGGCCATTTTGATCGACAATTTCATATTCCGCATAAATACTATGGGCTTGATCATCTTGGTTGACAATGCGGCTCTTCACTACTGTATCCACTGCCCCATTTTGCTGTTTTTCCAACTGAGGGGTCGTAATCGTAGTCCCATACTGCGCTAAATGAACCTTGTCCGTTACACTCAGCTTAACATCCCGATAAATCCCGCTACCAGAATACCAACGGCTACTTGGTTGTTGATTGACCACATGAACGGCAATGGTATTTTCGCTTCCATCCGCATTCAAATAAGGAGTAATATCATAAGAAAAGGCATTGTAGCCATTTGGATAATGACCGACGAATTGTCCGTTCACATAGACTTTGGAATCCATATAAACCCCGCCAAATTCCAAGCGGACCTTCTTATCTAGATCCTTGTCGTCCAAACGGAAGGTCTTACGATACCAAGCATCCCCTCCGTTTAATTGTCCCCCTTCATTTTGAGCAGGAGAGTTGTGATCGAAATCAAAGAAAATAGACCAGTCATGAGGAAGATCTAATTTTTTCCAATCCTTGACATCCACTTGACGCCCTTCTGCACCAGGAGCCGCATTTAATTTAAAATACCAATCTTTATTAAAATCACGTTCTCGATCTTGCACAATATCCTCCGCTACACGATTTTGATCTGGAGCAGCAGTTTCTTCCGTTCCTGTAGCACGCTCAGATGAAGCTGAAACAGGCTGGCCTTCGCCTTGAGGCGCTGGCTTTTCCTCAGCTCTGGTAGGGGTGATGACAGCTGGAGCTTCTGAAACCCTTGCACCAGCTTCAGGAACTTCCGTTTCTGAGTTTTCCGTCACAACACTTGGTGTCTCCATCGAAGTCGGTTCACTTTCGAGGGCTGGCTTTTCTTCCGCATGGACCCTTGAAAGACCCAAGGCAGAAATCCCAATCACAACAGAACAAGCTCCAACTGAGAGCTTACGAATACTAAAAACAGGACGCTTTTCAAAAAAAGACTTTCCCATAAAAACCTCCTCTTAGGATGAACAATTAAATTTGTAAGCGTTTTCTTATGCCTGCGAATGCTTACAGAAAATCACATATTAACTATACCAAAAAAGGAGGAGTGATAGGCCTCGATTTCGCTCCAACTATAGTTAGATTAAGAATTCCTTTAATTAGTGGAAATCTCCTACAAACCAAAAAAATAGAAGCCCACGGCTTCTATTTTTTTATGATCTTATAATCCTGGTTCTTGACCAAGTTCAGCAGCCACCATCCAAATGTTCTTTTCAAGTTCTGCTTTAGCCCCAACAAAGATATCGTTGGTTACATCGTCGCCTTCAGCATCGGTAACATCCAAAGCTTTTTGGTAAAGGCCATCAAGGTAATGGAAGATTTCAAGAACACGTGTCAAGCTTTCTTCTACATTTTTTGTAAATGTTCCACGGCGTTCTTCAATATTGCTGTGTTCCAAAAATTCAGTCATGCTAGAATATGGCGCACCACCAAGAGTGATCAAGCGTTCGCTCACTTCATCTAAGGTTGCATCCAAGCTGTCCATGTATTCGTCCATTTTTGGATGCCAAACCATAAAGCCACGTCCACGCATATACCAGTGTACTTGGTGAAGGGCAATGTGAGCCACGTAGAGATCTGCTACGACTTGGTTCAAGAGAGCTTTTGTTTCTGGAAGAGTTTCTTTATTTGAAGGTGCAAAAGTTGCTACATCAGTAGCTGCTTCATGTTTCATAGTTGTCATGTCATTTCTCCTTTTTATAATGATTCTAATTAACTATGTCTTTATTATATGCTTCCTCCACCAGAAAGTCAAGATAAAAGATTAAAAAAGATCATAGTTGTCAATTGAGAAAAGATACGATAGAATGAAGAAGACTAATCGAAAGGCTTGACTAATGAAATATATCTTTACCTTCCTGATCTCCATGGTGCCCCTTGTTGAATTGCGCGGGGCCATCCCTTTTGCCATTGCAAATGGTATTCCCTTATGGACAGCGCTCCTGATCGGAGTGATCGGAAATCTTCTCCCTGTCCCTCTGATCTTCTTTTTCGCCCGCCATATTCTTACTTGGGGGGCAAAAAAACCAATTATCGGAGGCTTTTTTAGCTGGTGTCTCAATAAGGGCCATAGAGGCGGACAAAAATTAGAGAAAGCTGCAGGAGACAAAGGAATCTTCTGGGCTCTACTCCTATTCGTCGGCATTCCTTTACCAGGAACTGGTGCCTGGACCGGAGCTCTTGCAGCTTCTATCCTTGACTGGGACTTCAAACGCAGTAGCCTCGCAGTCATGCTCGGAGTGATCCTAGCCGGCCTCATCATGGGAACCCTGTCCCTGCTCCTAGGAATCGATACCTTCGCACATTAAGCAAAAGAATGAAGCAACGGCTTCAGTTTTTACATATAAAAAAAGATTCCCGTTCCTCTAAGAGTATAGACAAACTGTTTTTTTACAAATCTAATAAATTCTATAAAACAAAAAAATTTATTTATTAGAATTACTCAGTCATCTACTAAAACTTTCCGCTGTGAGAAAAGTGCTAGAAACAATCATGTTTCTAGCACTCGGGAGTTTTGGAACCTTAGGTCCAAAACTAAGTCATGGAACTTCTTTGAAGTTCGCTGACGTCCGTACTCACCTAAGGAAAGTTATTTAGATGAATTTATCTTACAAAAAAGAGGTTTCCTTCGAAACCTCTTATTTTTTTATTCTTAGTTGTTAAGAGCTGCTGCCATTGTAGCTGCAACTTCTGCTTCAAAGTCATTTGAAGCTTTTTCAATACCTTCACCAACTTCAAAACGAACGAATTCGATAACTGAAGCATTTACTGATTCAAGGTAAGCTTCAACTGTCTTGCTGTCATCCATGATGTAGACTTGTGCAAGAAGAGTGTAGGCTTGGTCAACTTTTGTGTTGTCCAAGAAGAAGCGATCCATTTTACCTGGGATGATTTTATCCCAGATTTTTTCTGGTTTACCTTCAGCTGCCAATTCAGCTTTGATATCTTCTTCAGCTTGAGCAACTACTTCGTCAGTCAATTGAGCTTTAGAACCAAATTTCAAGTGTGGAAGAGCTGGTTTACCAACCATTGCACGGCTTTCGTTATCTTGGTCGATGACGTGGTTCAATTGTGCCAATTCATCTTTCACAAATTGTTCATCCAATTCTTTGTATGAAAGAACAGTTGGTTTCATTGCAGCGATGTGCATTGAGATTTGTTTAGCAAGTGCTTCGTCTCCACCTTCGATCACAGAGATAACACCGATACGTCCACCGTTGTGTTGGTAAGCACCGAAGTGTTGTGCATCTGTTTTTTCAAGCAAAGCAAAACGACGGAATGAAATCTTCTCACCGATTGTAGCTGTTGCAGATACGTATGCAGCTTCAAGAGTTTCACCTGAAGGCATTGTCAAAGCAAGAGCTTCTTCGTTGTTAGCTGGTTTACCTTCAGCGATCACTTTCGCTGTTGCGTTTACCAATTCAACGAATTGAGCGTTTTTCGCAACGAAGTCAGTTTCAGCGTTTACTTCAACTACTGCTGCAACGTTACCATTGACATAAACACCAGTCAAACCTTCAGCGGCAACACGGTCAGCTTTCTTAGCTGCTTTAGCCATACCTTTTTCGCGAAGCAATTCGATCGCTTTTTCGATATCACCTTCAACTTCAACCAATGCCTTTTTAGCGTCCATGACACCGGCACCAGATTTTTCACGCAATTCTTTTACAAGCTTAGCTGTAATTTCTGCCATTTTTGTTCTCCTATATTTTTTAATAAAATAAGAGGGTCGGGCTGAGCCCTGCCCTCTTAGGTTCGTTACTTATTGAATGAAATTAAGCGTTGTCGCCTTCTACAACTTCAACGATTTCTTCGATTGAATCAGCTTGACCTTCAGTAGCTGCCAATTCAGCTTCTACTGTAGCAACACTGTCTTCACCTTGACGTCCTTCGATAACAGCGTCAGCCATTTTCGCAGTGATCAATTTAACAGCGCGGATAGCGTCATCGTTCGCTGGGATGATAACATCGATATCATCTGGGTCAGTGTTTGTGTCGACCATCGCTACAACTGGGATACCCAATTTCTTAGCTTCTTTAACAGCGATTTGTTCTTTATGTGGATCCACAACGTACATTACGTCTGGGATACGAGGCATGTCTTCGATACCGCCCAAGAATTTTTCAAGACGAGCGCGTTGTTTGTTCAACAATGCAACTTCTTTCTTAGGAAGAACTTCAAAAGTTCCATCTTCTTCCATGCGTTTGATTTCTTTCAAACGAGCGATACGTTTTTGGATTGTTCCCCAGTTAGTAAGAGTTCCACCCAACCAACGGTGGTTGATGAAGTATTGACCTGCACGAACAGCTTCTTCTGCAACAGCATCAGCAGCTTGTTTTTTAGTACCTACGAACAAGATGACTGCATCGTTTGCAGCTGCATCACGCATGAAGTCGTATGCTTGGTCTGCATATTTTACAGTTTGTTGCAAGTCGATCACGTGGATTCCGTTACGTTCTGTGAAGATGTACTTAGCCATCTTAGGGTTCCAGCGACGAGTTTGGTGACCGAAGTGTACACCAGCCTCAAGAAGTTGTTTCATTGAAATTACTGCCATGAGTAGTTTCTCCTTTTTTGTTTTTTTCTCCTCTCTCAGACGTCAACTTGCAGCACGACCACAAGGGCAACGGTGCCACAATGGATCCGAGATGAGTATTTGCTGTCTTAGACAACTCTATAAGTATAGCAGAAATCACTAGAATTCGCAAGCTATTTGAGAGATTTTTTCAATCCCTACGATGAAATGGTTTTCTAAAGTTGTTTGACGTAAAAAGTTTTTCTTGACCTATCTTTATTTTTAGGTTACAATATTATATGTTATGGCGGTATAGCCAAGTGGTAAGGCACGGCTCTGCAAAAGCTTGATCGTCGGTTCAAATCCGTCTACCGCCTTGATAATAAAATTTTTTATCATCTTTTATCTTTTAAAAATTCCCCTAGCAATAGGGGGTTTTTTTGTTGCCATTTGCTCCATTCCTTGATTATTGATATAATAAAACCTCGCCTGATCGGCGAAGCACATTAGAAAGGGTATTTATGAAAAACATTCGTTTCTTTACGATCGGTCTTCTTTCACTAGTGACACTAGCCGCTTGCTCACCTGCCAATTCTGCGCAATCAGCAAAAACCGCTTCTAGCTCTAGAAAACCGATCAAACAATCTTCTACCAAAACATCATCTAGTAAATCGTCGACCACTTCTTCAGACAGCAGTAGCTCAGATGATTTTTCAGGTCGCTTCAGCTTGGATCCAGATGATGGCGCATCTCTCCAATATGTGCCAGGAGCTGCATCCATTCCTGAGATCGAAAAGCTCAAGAACCTCCACCCTACCACCGGTTTTGTATTAAGAACCGAAGATGGACAAGAGGTTGGTGGGCCAAAAGAAAGAAACAGTTACGATGACGTAGTAGCAGCCTTTGGTCAACCCGTAAGTAGTACAGACAGTGCGAATCCTGGCGATGGGGTCAATGTTTGGGCAACAGACAATGGCGATATCATGGCTTTCTTCCGCAATAATGTGTTAACAGATATCACCTTCCGACTAAGAGGGGGCGATGCCAACCACCAGTCTACTGGCAGCATTTCCAAATCCGATACACCAAAAACGGCCCTCGAACGTCTCGGAAAACCCTATGCCATTATGCGTTCAGAAAATGGGACCAGCTATGTCTATAAAGATAGCAACGGAGATGAATCTAGCTTCTCTACACAAGGAAATAAGATCTTCAATGTTACGTCTACTGCAGAAACCAAGCAGTTAAAAAAGATCACTGGCCTGGATAAAAATCAATAACGATCCATACAAAGAACCCTCCAAGTTTTTCTTGGAGGGTTCTATTTTTCTTACAATTCAGCAATTTGGTTCAAATTCACTTCTGCAACCGTATCGTTACCGAACATAGAAATGACCATTTTCACCTTGTTGTTATCAATTTCAGTGATCTTACCAGTATAGTCTGTGAAGGCACCGTCGATGATACGAACCGTATCGCCCACCTTGACATCCAAATCAAACTCTTGAACGGTTTGACCCATAGAGAGCAAGATGCTGCGGATTTCTTCTTCCAACAATGGAGTTGGTTTTGAACGGTTCCCGTGTGATCCGACGAAACCAGTAACGTTCGGTGTATTCCGAACGACAAACCAAGCTTCATCTGTCATGACCATTTCAACCAAGACATAACCTGGGAAGCGGTTTTCTTCGATTTCTTTGGTTTTACCGTTTTTCTCAACTTGTACGGTTTGAGTTGGAATCTCTACGCGCAAGATGTTTTCTAACATATTGTAAGTTTGCGCACGTTGCAAAAGATTCTCTTTTACCTTGTTTTCATATCCTGAGTAGGTTTGTAGTACAAACCAGCCTTTATCAAAACTGTCCATTTGGGCATCCTTTCTTTCTGTTTAGCCTGCTCGAGCTTTTGTGAACATACTAAAAAAAGCCTCTTGGCTTTCCTTTTCCTAGCTTCATTATACCACATTTTGCAGGAATGCAAAGAGGTTTGCTGATTTATTTTTAAGAAAAGGCAATAAAAAGTGGGAGTGGGAAAGAACTCTGACTTGTTAAAAAGAGTTCGTTTTCCCACCCCCGCACAGTTGATTAGGCCATCTTTGAAGCTTAAAAAGCGAACAAAGATGCCAATCAACCACTGCGTCTTGCAGTTATTCCTATCAAAAATCAAAGGCTGGACAGTTGTTGCCCAGCCTCATGGCTTCTTTTCTTAAAAGAAATTGATCATGTGCAATAGGCCACGTGCAATGACTTTGTCAAACAAATAAATCAATGCAACAAAGAAAGCGGTGTACTCAATCACTGAGATAAAGTTTTTCCATCTTTCCTTGCGATTTGGCCAAGTTGTATCTTTTAGTAAGACGAAAATATCTTTAATGAATTTCACAACTCTCTCCTATCGTGTTTCTTTATGAATGGTATACTTGCTGCAATGTTTGCAGAATTTATTGACTTCTAGACGTGTTGGTTTTGGCGTCCCACTCAACTTAATGGAGTAATTGCGTGACCCACAAACCGTACACGCTAGACTTGCTTTTTTTAATGCCATAACGCCTCCGTTCACCCCATTATAGCAAGTTTTCCACGTTTTGACAAGGACAGAAAATCTACTGTCAATAAAAAAGCAAATCTAAAGCGTTATCACTCTAGTTTTTTCCTCATTTTTGGTAAAATAAAACAAAAGGAGACGAATATGAAAAGTGATAACTTAAAAGAAAGTAGAAATATTGAAGACCGTCGAGGGCAAAGCTACTCCCAGTCTTCAGGCAACAGTAACCTTGGCGGGGGGATTTTACAGATCTTACTATCGCCTGGAAGCTTCAAGAGTAAGATCATCATTATCCTCCTCATAGTCTTTCTAGGAGGAGGAGCTAGCCTTGGGGGTCTCTTTGGAAATGGGACTTCTTCTCAACCTTACCAATCCACCCAAGTCACGCGCACCAACAAGACCCATGTCGATGATGCAGATGCTGAGTTCGTCAGCAAGGTCCTTGGAACAACAGAAGATCATTGGCACAAGGTCTTTCAAGCCGAAGGACGTACTTACCATGAGCCCAAACTAGTCTTCTATACCGGACGGACACAGACAGGCTGTGGGGTTGGGCAAGCATCGGCTGGTCCCTTCTACTGTCCGACCGACAAAAAGATTTATTTGGATATGAGCTTCTACAAGGAATTGACAACCAAATACAAGGCTAGCGGGGACTTCGCCATGGCCTACGTCATCGCCCACGAAGTCGGCCACCACGTACAAAATGAGCTGGGAATCCTTGGCAAATACCATCGGATGCAACAAGGCCTTTCTGAAAAGGAACGAAATGCCATCAGTGTCCGCATTGAGCTACAAGCTGATTATCTAGCCGGTGTCTGGGCCCGCTCCATTCAAGACCGAAACCTTCTAGATATCGGCGATATCGAAGAAGCCATGAATGCAGCCCATGCCGTCGGGGACGACACTCTCCAAGAGCAAGCCTACGGCTACTCGGTGCCAGATAGCTTTACCCACGGAACTTCAGAGCAACGCATGCGCTGGTTCAAACGGGGCTACCAGTACGGGGATCTCCAACACGGCGATACCTTTAGCTTATCAGATAGTGAACTTTAAACAAAGGTCTATTCAGAAATCCTTCTGAATAGATCTTTTAGAATATAGACAAATTGCATTTTACATAAAACAACTTAAGTGATGTTGAAAAATTAAAATAATTAATACTATTAGGATCATTTCAACAGAAACTTTCCGCCGTGAGAAAAGTGCTAGAAACACTAGTGTTTCTAGCACTCGGGAGTTTTGGAACCTTAGGTCCAAAACTAAGTCATGGAACTTCTTCGAAGTTCGCTGACGTCCGTACTCACCTAAGGAAAGTTTCTAAGAAGACTTTGTCTTCAATCTGCAAAAAACGATTCAGAAATTCCTCTGAATCGTTTTTTGTTTAGAAACCAAGCCAGCCTTTGAAGGTATCCCAAGCGTTTTTCGCTTTTCCTGGGATATCGGCTTCGTCGATTGCTTTTTTCGCATCATCGACCATATTCGACGCCTTTTCTTTGACATCCTCAAAGAAACCTTTATCTTCTTTGCTATCTGTTTCTGTATTTTCTTCTCCGACTGGCGCAATGCCATTTTCAGCATAAGAGTTCTTCACCGAGTCAAACTGGGTACCGTCTGTATAAGGCAGAACACTGTTGGCAACATTGCGGAAGATCTCAGATGCCGTTCCAGCACTACTGTCCGTCAGGTAGTGATTTTCATCGGTCGTTGGGAAACCAAGCCACTGACTGATGACCACATCTGGCGTGTAGCCGATCACCCATTGGTCTCCAGAGAGGTCCTTGTTAAAGCTGGTCTCTGTCGTACCGGTTTTCCCTGCCATGGTATAGCCATAAGGCGCAGCGTTGACCCCTGTACCATTACTGAAGGTACCAAGCATCATATTAGTCATCTTATCTGTCGTTGACCCACTAAGCACTCGGGTTGATTTCTGGCTGTGGCTCTTGACCACTTGACCACTTGCATTTTCGATCTTGGTAATGAGGTGAGCATCATTCATGACCCCGCCGTTAGCAAAGGTACCATAGGCTTGAGCCATCTGCATCGGATTGGTTGTCACACCAGCTCCCAAGGCAACTGCAAGCGATTTTTCCACCTTGTCCATGTTGAGGCCGAATTTTTTCCCGTACTCAAAGACCGTATCGAGCCCCAAATCATTAGCGGTCGCTACGGCTGGAAGGTTGAGGGATTCTGCCAAGGCCTGGTACATCGGTACCGTTGGGCTAGACTGGATTCCCGCATAGTTATTAACCTCATAGCTTCCATATTGGGTGGTACTATTGTCCAATTCCTTATTGGTCGACCAACCTTCAGCAACAGCTGGGCTATAGACGACTAAAGGTTTGATGGTCGATCCTGGACTACGGGCAGCCTGGGTAGCGTAGTTGTAGGTACGGAAACCTGGATTTTGATCGCTTCCGACACGCCCTACGAGAGCCCGAACCCCTCCGGTCTTAGGATCGAGGGCGACACTACCAGATTCCGCGCGCGTGCCGTCTTCTGCTACTGGGAAGAGGGCCGTATTGTCATAGATCACCTGCATGCTTGCTTGGTAATTTTGATCCAGCTCGGTGTAGATCCGGTAGCCATTTTTGACAATGTCTTCTTCAGTCAGGCCATATTCATTGACCGCCTCATTGATGACCGCATCAAAATAGGATGGGTAGCGGTAATCCTCTGACTTACCTTCATAGGCATCGACTAGCTGACCATGGATATCGACAGCAGCAGACTGATCCGCCGTTGCCTGGTCAATATAACCAGCCGCCACCATATTTTGGAGGACCGTATTGCGGCGATTGGTCGCATTCTCTACCGAATAGAGCGGGTTATAGATTTCAGGTCCCTTGAGCATACCGGCGAGAACAGCAGACTGATCCAGGCTTAATTGACTGGCTGAAACCCCAAAATACTTCTTGGATGCATCCTCAATTCCCCAAACCCCATTTCCAAAATAGGCATTGTTGAGGTACATGGTGAGGATTTCTTTTTTACTGTATTTCTTATTGATTTCAAGCGCTAGGAAAAATTCCTTGGCCTTACGCTCCACCGTCTGGTCCTGAGACAGGTAAGCATTCTTGGCTAACTGCTGGGTGATGGTTGACCCACCACCTGAGCGACCCAGGGTCAAAATCGCTAAGAAGAAGCGACCATAGTTGATCCCGCTATTCTTGTAAAAGCTCCGGTCCTCTGTTGCGACCACGGCATTTTGCAGATTCTCACTAATAGCATCGAGCTCGACGTAGGTTCCTTTTTGCCCGGTCAAACTTCCCGCTTGGTCCCCATTCTTATCATAGATAATAGTGGTCGCCTTGAGTGCATTCTGCAAATCTTTGACGTTGGTCGTCTTAGCAAGGTAGAAGAGATAGCCCCCTGTCAAGAGGCTAAAGCCTAGCCCAATGATCAGGAGAATCTTGGTCAAATGGAAGCGGCGCCAAAAACGACGGAAAGGATGCTGAGAGAGAGACTTGCTTCTGTGTTTGCCTGAGCGACTATAGGTCGGCTCTACTGTCTCTTCCGGTAGTTCCGTGTCTGGCACTTCTTCTGCCACCGCTTTGGGCGGATGATCCTTTCTAAAAAAAGTGATCAGGTTGTCAAATAATTCTTTTATTCTATTCATACCTGTTATTGTAACACCTTATCCTTGTCCTAGCAAGAAAAGATAGCTCATCCCCTTCTCCCATTTAGTTTTCTTTAAGCTTAGATTTTGCTACAATAGGGTCATGAACTATCAATTTACCATTCCACAATCCTTTCCCCAGATGACTGTGAAAGAGCTGCTTGAGGACTACTTCCTCATTCCCCGTAAGATCCGGCATTTTTTACGAACCAAGAAACACGTCTTGGTCAATGGCGAGACCATCAACTGGCAGAGCCCCGTTCAAAAAGGAGACCAGATCCAGCTGATCTTTGACGCGGACGATTACCCTGAAAAAGAGCTCCCAGCCGGAGACCCGAGTCTGGTCGAAGAACTCTATCAGGATGAGCATGTCATCATCGTCAATAAGCCTGAAGGCATGAAAACCCATGCCAATGAGCCGACAGAAATTGCTCTTCTCAACCATGTTTCCAGCTATGTTGGATCTACCTGCTACGTCGTGCACCGCTTAGACAAGGAAACCAGCGGAGCGATTTTATTTGCTAAAAACCCTTTTATCCTGCCCATTCTCAACCGTATTTTAGAAGATAAAAAAATCCAACGCGAGTACTGGGCCTTGATCCAAGGCAGCTTAGCACAAAAGACCATCGTCTACAAGGATAAAATCGGACGCGATCGCCACGATCGGCGCAAGCGCCTGGTCGATCCACGTAAAGGACAGTACGCAGAAACTCAGGTGACGCAACTGAAAAAAATCGGGCGAAACAGCCTGGTCAAATGCCAACTCAAGACGGGGCGTACCCATCAGATCCGGGTGCATCTCTCCCATCATGGGCACCCGATTGTCGGAGACCCTCTCTATAACCCTGCACGCGGAGAGCGACTCATGCTCCATGCCCACCGCTTGACCTTCACCAATCCATTAACCCTTGAAACCATCCAAGTCGAGGCCCCTTCTAAGAGTTTCGAAGAAGGGTTGAAAAAATGAGAAAAGAACTGAAATATTCTTCTTAGAGACTTTCCTTAAGTGAGTACGGACGTCAGCGAACTTCAAAGAAGTTCCATGACTTAGTTTTGAGCCCCTTCGCTCTTTAATTTCTAGGCTCAGGCTAAAACAGTTTCCCAAACTGTTTTACTCTCAAAACTCCCGAGTGCTTGAAATTCTAATATTTCAAGCACTTTTCTCACTGCGTAAAGTCTCCAGTCATTATCGAATAATTCAAAAGATAAAAATCATTTAAAACAATTGACAGAATCTCTCATTTTATTTTAAAAACTTATCTGCATTCAAAAAAGAAGCCTGTGGCTTCTTTTTTTATTATTGATAGCGAGGAGTTGCAAATCCACGGATATTGCCATGTCCGATTCGGTAGGTATTGCGACGGACTTGGTTGTTGGAGTTTCCTTCAATGGTATGAATGATTCCATTTGAGACGCTCTCAACAATTCCGATGTGATCGGCAAAGCCATTATTTTGTTGGCTATTTTGATCCCAGTTAAAGGTGATGATGTCCCCTGCTTTTGGTGTAGTGGTACCATCCTCATTCCAAATGCCCAAGCGTTTGAAGATCTGGATGTGACGTTCGACTCCACATTCACGACCAATCAAACCACTCAAACCTTCCCGCTGGAAGACTGTTGTGACAAAGATATCACACCAGTCATCGGTCGCCTTCACTGCATAACCAACCGGAAGTGGTTTGACACTGTTATAATCATTGACCAATTGTTGGTGAGCTGCAGTTCCGCCACGAACGCCCACTAGACTAGCTGCTGCCCGTAAGACACGGTCCCGTTGTCCATTCGTTACACGAGGACTAAAAGCAGTTTGATCTACTGTCGCACGGGGATGAAGGGCTGTTTGACCAAGGTTAAAGCCTTCAACGCCACCATCGACATAATCCACATAGACGTGAGTGGTATAGTTACCTGATTGGTACTGGTGATTTGCTGCAGAGACCTGCACTTCTGTATGCATTCCAGAAGGTGCTGTTGAATACCAGAAAAGATTTTCTTGGTGTGCTTGAGACCAAGCAGCAACACGGATATTCTTAATCTGACGGCCTTGAGGCGCTTGATCCACCGTTACTGTATAGGTTCCAGCACCAGAATTGACATTCTTGATCCCTGTTTGTGTCTTGGTCTGAGCATTTCGGAATTCAACTTCTGTACTAGTGCCACCAACACCGATTAGTGAACCATCATTTTGAATGTAGTAAAGGTGAACAAAGTACTTACCGGTAGAATTCTTGTGATCACTCGCTTTGACCGATACTTTATAGTCTCCGTTCGCTTGACGGGTTGCTTCATACCAGCGAATGTCATCTTGGCCATCCTTATCAGACCAAGTTGGAACTTTCACAGTCCGCACCCCTTTAGGGCTATAGACATCCTTGATGATGACGTCAAAGGTGCCCGTGTCCTTGTTGTTGTTTTGGATTAAGAGACTAGCAGTTGGACGTGATTGATTTTTGAAATCAATAAAGTCTTTCTTGACAAACTTGTTTTGTCCTTTGGCATCCACATAGAAGACTTGCGCTTCATACTGACCATCAGCGTTTTCGTGGTCACTAGCCTTGGCTGTTACAGTATATGAACCGTCTGCCTGGCGAGTTGGCGTGTACCAGATGATATCTTTCATCCCATTGGCATGAGACCAGAATGGAATCTTCACTTCTTTATAACCATCGAAACCTTGAAGGTTCTTAGCTGTAATAGTGAAAGTACCGTCTTTTTCTGATTTTGTAATGGTCAGATCGGCTGACGGTTTAGGAGCTGTGTAGTCAATAAAGGCTTTCTTGACAAACTTGTTTTGTCCGTTAGCATCCACATAGAAAACTTGCGCTTCGTATTTGCCATCAGCATTTTCGTGGTCACTGGCTTTGGCTGTTACAGTATATGAACCATCTGCTTGACGACTTGGAGTGTACCAGATGATATCTTTCATCCCATTGGCATGAGACCAGAATGGAATCTTCACTTCCTTGTAGCTATCGAAGCCTTGAAGGTTCTTAGCCGTAATGGTAAAGGTGCCGTCTGACTCTGATTTCGTAATGGTTAGATCAGCAGATGGTTTAGGAGCTGTGTAGTCAATAAAGGCTTTCTTGACAAACTTGTTTTGGCCTTTGGCATCCACATAGAAGACTTGCGCTTCGTACTTGCCATCCGCGTTTTCGTGGTCACTGGCTTTGGCTGTTACGGTATAAGAACCATCTGCTTGACGATTTGGAGTGTACCAGATGATGTCTTTCATCCCATTGGCATGAGACCAGAATGGAATCTTCACTTCTTCATAACCATCCAAGCCTTGAAGATTCTTAGCCGTAATGGTAAAGGTGCCGTCTGACTCTGATTTTGCAATAGTCAAATCTGCGGAAACCGGAGATTCCTGTTGAGGAACACTCTCATTTCTTGCTGCTACCACTCGTGCGCGTGCGCCATATGGTGCACGACTAGCTACCACAGCTGGTGCTGGTTGCTCTGATACAACCTTGTCGCTAGTGCCCTTGTCAGAAGACTGGTTATTGCTAAGAGTCGGTGTGACAGGTGCTGCCTCTGTTGCAACGGTATTTTCTGTCTGAATACCTTTCTCAACTCCCACTTCTTCGCTCGCGGTATTCTGTGCTTCTGATGAAGTTGTTGTTGCAACGATAGCTGATGTATTTTCTGGTGTTTGATCAGACGCATGTTGCTCATCGGCTTTGACTTGTTGTGTCGAAAAAGCCAACAAAACGGCTGTCCCAGCATAAAAAATAAGATCTTTCTTTTTCATGTATCTTCCTTACAATTTTTTATACGGTTGTACCCACATAGTAGTATTATAGCACAAACCGCCGGATCAAGAAACAATATCATGAGAAGAATCCTATTTTTAAAGAAAACAGAAGGCCAGATTGGCCTTCTGATTAGCTTATGCAAAAATTGAGAAGAAAGGTGCTCCAAGCTTGTTATCCATCGGGTCCTTACTCTTAATAGAGTGAAGATAATTGATGGAGTACCAGCCGTTGTTGCCGCTATTATATGGATCGCGAACATAGGTTCTTCCATTGTCATAACCATGCAAGACCAATTCATGAGTATAAGGATCACTAGTAAATTGGCTATTACCTACTGCAGCAAGTACATGCTTGCCAGCCATGAGGGCTTCTGCAATGCCTCCAGCTCCATTAATCAATTGGCTCTTCAAGCCCCAGTTACGAGTGGCAGCTACAATCCCATCAGAATCTGTTCCTGCTTCACCTTTGTTGAATGAATCAGTATTGTTGTAGAGATAATCAGCTACTGTTGTGGGCAAAACAGTTCTACCTAGGATATCTGTAAAGGTCATAGCAAGGGAGGTTGGCACACAACCTGACTGATCGACATTGCTCACACCGTAATATTTTCCAGCCCAACGAGGATCCCGTTGAGAATAATAGGTTGTTTGTGGATTCACCTTTTGATTTCGTGGAGACAAGGCTGTCTGACCGAGGTTAAAACCTTCAACTCCTCCATCTTTGTAGTCTACATAGACGTGAGTGGTATAGTTTCCTGCTTCATTACCGTGATTATTGGCAGAGACAGTGATCTCTGTGTGCATACCTGTCGGCGTTGCGGAATACCAGTAAAGATTTTCTTGGTGCGCTTTAGACCAAGCTGCGACACGAATATTCTTAATCTGACGTCCCTGAGGTGCTTGATCTACAGCTACTGTATAAGTCCCGTTTGTTGCATTGACATTCTTGATAGAAGCTTGCGTCTTGGTCATGGCATTTCTAACTTCTACGTCTGTAGTAGTGGTACCAATACCGATCCGAGATCCATCGTTTTGGATGTAGTAAAGATGAACATGGTACTTACCAGTAGAGTTCTTGTGATCGCTCGCTTTGACGGATACCTTGTAGTCTCCATTTGATTGGCGAGTCGCTTCATACCAGCGAATATCGTCTTGGCCATCCTTATCAGACCAAGTAGGAACTTGCACAGTCTGCACCCCTTTAGGGCTGTAGACATCCTTGATGATGACGTCAAATGTTCCTGTATCCTTGTTGTTGTTTTGGATCAAGAGAGTGCCGGTTGGACGAGATTGATTTTTGTAATCAATAAAGGCTTTCTTAACAAACTTGTTTTGACCTTGAGCGTCCACATAGAAAACTTGCGCTTCGTATTTGCCATCAGCATTTTCGTGGTCACTGGCTTTGGCTGTTACAGTATAAGAACCGTCTGCCTGGCGAGTCGGAGTATACCAGATGATGTCTTTCATCCCATTGGCATGAGACCAGAATGGAATCTTCACTTCCTTGTAGCCATCGAAGCCTTGAAGGTTCTTAGCTGTGATGGTGAAGGTGCCGTCTTTTTCTGATTTTGTAATGGTCAGATCAGCAGATGGTTTAGAAGCTGTGTAATCGATAAAGGCTTTCTTGACAAACTTATTTTGGCCTTTGGCATCCACATAGAAGACCTGCGCTTCATATTTGCCATCAGCGTTTTCGTGGTCACTAGCCTTAGCCGTTACAGTATATGAACCGTCTGCCTGGCGAGTTGGAGTGTACCAGATGATATCCTTCATCCCATTGACATGAGACCAGAATGGAATCTTCACTTCCTTGTAGCCATCGAAGCCTTGAAGATTCTTAGCTGTGATGGTGAAGGTGCCATTTTTTTCTGATTTTGTAATGGTCAGATCAGCAGATGGTTTAGAAGCTGTGTAATCGATAAAGGCTTTCTTGACAAACTTGTTTTGTCCGTTAGCATCCACATAGAAGACCTGCGCTTCATACTGGCCATCAGCGTTTTCGTGGTCACTGGCTTTGGCCGTTACAGTATATGAACCGTCTGCTTGACGAGTTGGAGTGTACCAGATGATGTCTTTCATCCCATTGGCATGAGACCAGAATGGAATCTTCACTTCCTTGTAGCCATCGAAGCCTTGAAGGTTCTTAGCTGTGATGGTGAAGGTGCCGTCTTTTTCTGATTTTGTAATGGTCAGATCAGCTGCGACAGCATTGGCCGGTTTTGTCGCCGTATAATCGATAAAGGCCTTTTTCACAAATTTGTTTTGACCTTGGGCATCTACATAGAAGACCTGCGCTTCGTATTTGCCATCAGCATTTTCGTGGTCACTGGCTTTAGCTGTTACAGTATAAGAACCGTCTGCCTGGCGAGTCGGAGTATACCAGATGATGTCTTTCATGCCATTCGCATGAGACCAGAATGGAATCTTCACTTCCTTGTAGCCATCGAAGCCTTGAAGGTTCTTAGCTGTAATGGTGAAGGTCCCGTCTTTTTCTGATTTTGCAATAGTCAAATCAGCTGATACTGGTGTCTGATTTTTCTTTCCAATGGCTACTGTCGTCGTTGTTCCACCCACACCCGTCATTTGTCCATTGTTCTGAACATAGTAAAGATGGACATTGTAAAGACCGGTTGAGTTTTTATGGTTCTCTGCTTTGACATTGACGATATAGGTCCCATTTGCTTGACGATTAGCTGTATACCAAACAAGGTCATCTTGACCACCTGTTTCTGACCAGATCGGTACAGAAACGGTTCGAACTCCATTTGGTGCCTGAACATTTGAGATGACAACGTCAAAGCGGCCCGTCATAGTATCGTTATTGACAATATCAATCTTCCCACTTAAGCTGCCTTCTGTTGGATCCGCTGCAGGTTTTGCGTTCGCTGTGAAGCGACCGGTATAGTCCACACTGTGGTCAAAGAGGTGTTTTCCTGGAAGCAATTCCGCTTGAGAAGTGAACTGCCAGGCGCCAGCTTTCCCATTGTAACGCAAGCTTTTCGCATCGTTTACAGACAGTTTTGGAGAAGGGTATTGGGCAACCCAGAAATTCTGAAGACCAAATTGAGCGGTGTTGACAGGACCTTTCTTGCGAAGATTGTTTTCATCCAACCAGCTAGCACTGGTGTAGAACATCAAGTTGGTGTAACCATTTTTACGCATTTCGTCCGCCCAAGCTTGGGTGTTGCGGTTAATATTTGGCTGCATCTTGGCATCCTCAAAGTCATTGACCATGAGGGTGTTCTTTGGAATATTCAAGCGTTGCGCTTCTGCAATGTAGAATCGCGCTTCTGCACGCGCTGCTTCCTCAGAAGTATAGCGTGAGAAGTGGTAGGTCGATACTTGCAGACCCGCAGCCTGTGCATTACGAATTTGGTTCTCCGCATTTGGGTTCTTGTACCAAGTGTCTTCTGTCAATTTGACAACGACACCGCCCACGCCTTTATTAGCTAGGGTACGGTAGTCGCCAATACTAATGTCTCCGTTGTGGCTACTCACATCAACGAATGATTTTGGTTGAACCGCCACATCTGTTGAACGACCAGCAGGAGCGTGAGCGCCTGTGTTAAAGAAGGTCGTGCTTCCTGTATTAGACGGAAGAGGAGTTTCTTCTTTCTCAGTCGTCGATGCTTCTGTAGCTTTCTCTACAGATGGGGTTCCACTTTCTGAAGCCGTGGTCTTGCTCGCAGGTGCTACAGACTGTTCAGTCACATTTGCTGGTGCTGCATAGTTGCTTGCGACAGGTGCTACCGACTTTTCAGCAACGGCCACTTCTGGCGCTTTTTCAGCTTGGACTTGGTTGCCTTCAGTAGTAGCGGCCTCGTTTGAAACCAGCTCATCTGCACTGACTCCCTGAGCAGATACAGCCATCAAGACTGCCGCTCCGGCATAAAAAATAAGATCTTTCTTTTTCATATAAACTTCCCTTTATACAAATTTTATACGTTAATCATTTTACCACACGGTTTCAGCGATGAAAAGTTTTATAAGGCAAATTTTTAAAATTAGTGATATTTTTTTGAAAAACTAAAAAAGAAGTCTGTCTGGCTTCTTTTGATCTTATGATAAATGCTTTAAGGCTGTCTTTAAGTAGTGACCATCTCGGATTTCCTGGCCAACACGCTTGGCATTGTCCACTAAATCTTGGTAATCGGCATCTGAAAGATTGTCGATGGTCTCCTTCAAGTCATGAAGCGAGTCTACGGCAATCCCACAGTCCTTCTCAAGCACAAAGTGAGACAAGGCTGACTGTTTCCACACCACCAGCGGAAAGCCCGATGCTAGATAAAGCGACGCCTTGTGAGAGTTGTTGTAGCGAAGGTACTCCCCAAAGACGCCACTACAGGTTTCCGCACTATCCCCATCCCAGACAAGTCCAAAACCACCCTCAAGAGCTGCAGGAAGCTCATCCGGTAAGAAGGATCCAAAATAAGTTTCATTCTCTAAAGCTCTACTCTCATCAAAACCAACACCATAGAGATTATAGGCAGGTTCTGCAGGAAGACCATAGAGATAACCAGCTTTTTCCTGGGCCAAATTACCTGCCACAATGATCGGCTGGTCTTTTGTTTGGCCACTCTTTTCTTGGAAATTTGGAATCAAATAGTCGAAAATGCCCAGGCTGACAATCTTATCTTCCGCAATTCCTTTATCCACCAAGACAGATTTCATCACCGGGTTGTGGGCGATGATCCCATCAGCTGCTTTGAGAAAACTTGCTTCTTGAAGGTACATCCGAATTCTGTGTTTTAAAGGTAGTGACGTCATATTGGCATGGCGAAGCACTTCTAGGTCATGAATCAAGAGATAGACTTTAATCCCTCTTTTTTGTGCTTTTTTAACCAAATGGGTTGAGAAAAAACTATGGTGAAGCATTGGAAACTGGATCAGCAACTCATCTCCTTGCTTTAGTTGATCCAAGGCTTGACCGAAAGCCTTGGCCTTATGGCGTTGAGCCACAAGGGTACTCATCTGATACCAATTGTCGACAGAAAGGACCAAAGGATGATAGCCTTCTTCTTTCACAATACTTTCTACGTCATTGCGTGCTTTATTTCCTGCGTTCTTTGCGTTGACATCATGCAGGAATTCTTCTTTTAAGTAGTATTTCATAGATTATGGTTTCTTTCAATCAAACTCATTTGCTACGACTTCTAGAGCACGCTCAATGACCACGTGCATGTCGTAGTATTTATAGTCTGCTAGCCGTCCACAGAAGATGACCTTATCATTTTTAGCTGCTTCTTCTTGGTACTTGGCAAACATAGCGTTGTTCTTTTCATCATTGATTGGATAGTAGGGTTCATCCCCACGTTTCCAGTCAGCGGGGTATTCGCGGGTGATAACTGTCTTGGGTTGTGTACCATACTCGAAGTGCTTATGCTCAATGATACGAGTATAAGGAATCTCACGCTCTGTATAGTTGACGACCGCATTCCCTTGATGATTTTCTTCATCTAAGATTTCGTGTTCAAAACGAAGACTACGGTACTCCAACTCCCCATGTTTGTAGTCAAAGTACTGGTCAATCATTCCTGTAAAGACAACTTTATCAGCTGAAGCTTCAAGCTCTTCACGATTGGCAAAGAAGTCAACTCCAAGTTCTACTTCTACATCACCCAGCATGTTTTCAATGATAACGTTATAGCCACCGATTGGAATCCCTTGGTAACGGTCATTAAAGTAGTTATTATCAAAGGTCAGACGAACCGGAAGACGTTTGATGATAAAGGGTGGAAGGTCTGTGGCAGAACGTCCCCATTGTTTTTCTGTATAGCCCTTAATCAACTTTTCGTAGATATCTGGACCAATCAATTTGATGGCTTGTTCTTCCAAGTTTTTCGGTTCAACATCTTTCATGTCAGCTGTTTGCTCGGCAATCTTGTCCTTGACTTCTTGAGGAGTCTTGGTTCCCCACATAGCATAAAAAGTATTCATGTTGAAGGGAAGATTGTACAGACTGCCCTTGTAGTTAGCTACTGGTGAGTTGATATAGTTGTTGAATTCAGCGAACTGGTTGACATAGTCCCACACTTTTTTGTTGGAGGTATGGAAAATGTGGGCACCATACTTGTGGACGTTGATGCCTTCAATCTCCTCGCAGTAGATATTTCCACCGATGTGATCACGCTTGTCAATCACTTTTACTTTTTTGCCACGTTTTGTAGCTTCATGTGCGAAAATGGCTCCAGACAAACCAGCACCAACAATCAGATAATCGTACATAGTAGACTCCATTATTTTTCTATTTTAAAATATATCTAAACTCTTAGCCGTTTCGTTAGACTCATAGCTATAGATTAGACCTTCAAATCCCCCCAATTTCCTCACTATAAGAGAGGGAATTGGCCGGCTTTTTCTTGACAATTTCTGTCGCAAAGAGTGTGAACATAAAGATGTTATAAGTCGGTACAAACCAAAATGCTTCAATCATACAGTTAATCGCAATGAGGGACAAGATCGCAACAAATAAATAACGCCCCTTCTTGAATTCATATTTTGAAACAATGACATAAATACATACTAATAAAGCAACCGGTACGATACCATATGTAAATAACATCTGAACATAAGACGAATCGACATAATTATAATTGAGGACAGACTCTGTGCTTCCTCCGGATCCAATAAACTGAACCTCTCTTGTTCCAAACCAATTCAAAGGGTATAAATTAAAAGCATTTTTACCCAGGGCTAACCGACCAGTAATGAATTGATTAATTTGAACATAAAGTGGAGATGACCAGGAGAAATGATAGGTCAAGTAGATCATTCCGCTTGAAAAAAGGATGATCGAATAAGGCAACAAGTGATACAACTTCAACTTTTTCTCTTTTGTAAAATAAAAGAAGAGAAAGAGCAAGACAGCGACCAAAAGCGAGATCGCATTCATACGAGCGTCACAGAACTTGATAATAAAGAGAGCTAGAAGAACGCCACTCAGAGATCGTAAGCCAATATACCGATCTTTTAGCAAATAGGAGATTGCGACATAAAGGTAGAAACAATGGGCTGCGAAATCTGTTGGATAGATAAACCCAAATGAATTACGGATAACAGCACCCCGACTATATTGTAAGTTTGGAACAACCTTTAACAGTGACAATAGAAATACTGCAAGGACAATCGTACCTGCAACACCTACATAAGTTTTTAAAATGACTTTCCTATCCGCATTGACCAGCAAAATCATTAAGAGAGAATAAACTAAGAAATTTAACTTATCTGTCTTAAAATAAACCATAACAGCTACCATCAATAACATGGCAGACAAGATTAGATAATGATAGGGAATCGAGATTTTATTAAAAAAACGAAGCAATAAGAGAGCTACAACCACTAAGAGGGAGCTAGCACCAACATGCAAAAAGCCCTTATTTAACATCGTAGTGGATATTGTATTAAAGAAGATCACAATCGAGACGACAAAACCAACCAGTAGATCGTCAAATTTCATTTTTATCATTAAATTACCTGATAAAGAATTTTTAAAGAAAAGCTCATTCTGTCTAGATTGGAATGCCTGCTTAGGGAACACCCCTGCTATAGCATTCTTTTCTAAAGATTTTGTTTACTTAAAAATTCATATCCTTCCTTTCTACTCTCTACTGTTTATTTAAAAATTGTTGTTTTAATTCTTTCACATCTACCACTCTCAGAGATAGGATAGCGATCAGATAAATGATCCCACCAAGCACCGCATACACGAGTACATTCAGGGTAGGGGTGAAATGTAGGAATGGTTTTACAAGTAGCAAAAGGCCATACATCACAGCAGATGCAAACATAATTTTTGTCATAGACCCGATAATTGGAACTTCCTTGAGGTAATGACGGGTATAGTACAGTTGAATCAGCCATACCAAGGATTCTGTTAAGACGGATACAATGGCTGCACCGATAAAACCAAAATGAGGTAAGAAGAGCACATTCAACCCGACACTGACGATAGCAGGAATCGTAGTTGACAGCATAAATTCTTTGTTCTTATCATGTGGGATGAGAATTTGAATCCCCATGATATTGGTCCATCCGATGAAGAACATACGGAAGATCATGATAGCGATGGCATAGCGAGCATCTTGGAAATCCTTCCCTAAGAAGAATCGAACAAAGTCATCGTTGACGATCAGCATACCCGCAATGATTGGGAAGATGACCAAATTATAGATCAAAAAGGACATTTGGTGCATCTTATTGACAGCCTTGTGATCTCCGGAAGCCAAGAGACTCGCCACGCGCGGAAGCATGACGCTTCCTAAAGACGTCACCAAGGTCAATAGGATATTAACCAATTTCAAGGCCTGGTCGTAAATCCCTACATCCTTTGTAGAGGCGAGAGCCCCCAGCATGGTCCGATCCAAGGTGACATAGAGGGAAATGGCAATCTGCGGTAAAAAGAGCAGAATGACCGGTTTTAAATGCACCCGTGCATAAGCCAAATCAAAATGGGCTTTCCCAATGAACTCCCGAGCAGGTAGCCACATACTGAGCTGACCTAAGAGCTCAAAGATGGTCAGTAAGAATACATAGAGATACAGATCATTGGCAGATTTGACAAACAAGAAGATGGAGATGACTCCAACCAGTTTGACCGTGATATTTCGAACGGTAATCTTACGAAAATCCTCTAACCCCTGAAAGAGCCAGGAGATGTCGAGTCCCTTTGAAACCAAACTAAGCCCTAAGATATAGGCCACAGGGTTTTGCATAGAAGGAAGCGCCAAGCACAGCAAGACATAGAGCAGGATGGACACAAAAGTCGCACCTAACTGGAGGGTATAAATCCCCCAGAAATTCTTTTGGATGTCATTGCGGTGTCCTGAAATCTCCTTGGTTCCGTAGTTAGCCACTCCTAGCGTCGCCAAAAGGATAAAATAGGTGACGATGGAGTTGAAATAGCCATAGGTCCCCAAGTCATTCGAGCTAAAGACCCGCGTCACATACGGAGTGGTAATAATCGGCAAGATAATCACCAGCAACTGGTAGGAGAGATTATAGGCGTAATTTTTAAGAACTTTCATGACTGTCTACAATCCCCACTTGAAGACCGTTTTAAACGGTGTGATCAAATCCGTCGCAAAAGCTCGATGAATATCTGGAATGGTTTGAACTTCTCCATCAACGTGGATAATGTTTTTCAAACGGCTTTGGACCCGACGATTAGCCAGCATCTCTACAGCCCGCTCGAAATCTTCACGACCTGAGCGAGAAGACCCTACAAAGGTCAATCCCTTTTCAAGAACATCTCTTGTATTAACTGCGACCCGGTTATCACTAACCCCCATCAACATCACGGTTCCTTGGGGATTGATATGATCGATAATGTCATTGATGGCTGGTTCACTTCCTTGGCCACCAGTACACTCAAAGGCGTGATCAAACCGTTGATCGTCTGTCAACTCGCTGGTTAAAATTGCTTGATGAATGAAATTAAACAATTGCAGTTTATCATTGTTGCGCCCAACTACAGTTATCTTCAAATCTGGGTAAAGATAGTGCAAAGATGTCGCAACCACATATGAAAGACTACCATCTCCTAAAATCAAAACGGACTCTCTTCGTTGGTGGGCAATGAGGTCAAAGCGATGAATGGCATGCATGGCAACACTACTAAATTCCGCTAAAGCTGTGACTGGGCCCCGAACTTCCTCTGGGTAAGCCACTACACGATCCAGCGGTAAGGCAACGACTTCCTGCATAAAACCATTAAAGCCACTAGACAAGAAGTGCGTCCCCTCCAAATAATTTTCAAAGAAGACACCCTCTGTTTGATGAGGAGGTTGATTGGGAACCATGGCCACAATCTGTCCTGGTTGATAGGTTCCCGTAGGATCCGCTACCACGATACCAGACGACTCATGGATCAGGGCCATGGGTAATTTCTTTTTAAGCACCTTAGGATCCCGTTTTCCTTGATAGTAACGTTGGTCCGCATGACAAATAGCCATGTAATAAGGGCGTATTAACACCTTGTCTTCACGGCTCATGTCTTCTTCTTGGTATTTGATGGTAATATTTTTCGGCTGGGTCAGCTGAAAGATTTGGTTCAACATATTAATTGTCCTCAATCATACCGCGTGCAATTTTCAAATCTGTAATCGTCGTAATTTTAATATTGGAATATTCCCCTTTAGCAAGAGCAACTTTTTTACCATTGATGACAAAGATCTTGCAGGCATCTGTCAAGACTTCTTTCTGCTGGTCACTCAAATCATGGTACAAGGCAAGGAAGTCTTTCATTTTGAAGGTTTGAGGGGTTTGACCCTGATAGAGGTATTGACGTTCTGGGATATCCGTGATAAAAGTATTGTCCAAGCTTTGAACAATGGTATCGGTCGCTTCGACCACTGTATCTACAACATCATGGCTCTTGGCTAGTTCAATGTTTTCTTGGATAGTTTTTAGGCTAACAAAAGGGCGAACCGAATCATGGGTGACGATAATATCCTCTTCTGTCAAAGGCTGCAGCTCATCGATAGCCAGGATGATGTTTTCGATGGTAGAGTTGCGGTCACTTCCTCCCTCTACAACCAAGATCCGATCCTTATAAGAAGCCAAGTACTTGTCGACCAGATCTTCCGTATAGGTCACCCAGTCCGGATGAATCCCCAATACAATCTTTTGAATCTCATGGACCAATAAGAACTTCTCAACCGTGTGGATTAAAATAGGACGTCCACCCAAATCCAAAAATTGTTTGGGCATATCCGTAATCCCCATCCGTGAGCCTGTTCCACCTGCTAAAATCCCTGCATAAATCATCCTAAACCTCCTGATGTTGTCTCTTTTTCCTTCTCTAGAACATGGCTATTTAGCAATCTAGCCTAGTTTTGCTCTCACCTTTTGATACAAATGAGGAGAAAGGAGCAAAAGAAGGTATTTGAGTTTATTTTTTCTTGTAATATGTGAATTGATTAGAATATCTTTCCAATAGCGACGATACTCTTTGCGAATTTTGTTAACCTGATCATACATATGAGAACCCAGCATAGCGTGGACCACATGCAAGCCATTAAAGACATAGCGGGCATTGACCGCTTTTTTCATTTCCGGATCATCAGGATAGTCTCTCTCGACATAGGCTCTGTTCCATTCCATGGCCTTGTAGAAATCCAAGAGCCGATCGCTATAAGAAGAATTGACGATACTCCCTGGTCTTCGATAGTATTTATAAAGATTTAGATCGCTAACTGCAATTTCCTCACAAGCAGCAATATGTTCATAAGCAACAGCCAAATCTTCGTAGATCATTCCTTCTGGATAGGGATGTTGGAGTAAGATCTCTTTCTTGTAGAGTTTACCTCCTGAATGAGTCCCAACGTGGTGACCATAGAACATTTCTATCAGAGCTGTATGGCGGTCTAATTTCCTAGCGCTCTTTTCATTTAGATCTCCTGAAAAATCTTTGTCCTCATGATTTCTGACTTCAATAACCGGTGTCGATACAAGGTCAACTTTATACTGTTCTTTTAAGCCAACCAAATATTCGACTGTTCTAATGTCATAATAATCATCTGAATCAAGGAAGATAATCCAGTCAGTTGTCGCAGCTTTCACTCCTGTATTTCGAGCATTAGACAATCCTCCATTTTGAAGATGGAGCACTCGAATACGGTCATCTTCCTGAGCATACTGGTCGCAAATTTCTCCTGATCGATCAGTTGAGCCATCATCGACCAGGATGATTTCGATATTTGAATAGGTCTGTTGTCTAAGACTACCGACACTATACTGTAAATACTCCTCGACATTATAGACCGGTATGACAATCGAAACCTTTTCCATTATGCTAATCCCTTCATAATAATTTCTACAATCTGTTGACAAGCCGTTCCATCCCCATAAGGATTACTTGCCTGGCTCATCTTCTCGTATTCATCTTGGTCTTCCAGAAGGAGTTTAAAGTTGCGATAGATGTTTTCTTCTTCTGTTCCGACCAATTTCAAAGTCCCTGCAGCCACACCTTCTGGACGCTCTGTCGTATCACGCATGACAAGGACGGGTTTTCCTAAAGAAGGTGCTTCTTCTTGGACACCACCTGAGTCTGTCAAGATCATATAGCTTTGGTTCATGAAATTATGAAAATCAATCACTTCCAAAGGCTCAATGATTTTCATTCGCTCATTCTCTCCAAAAATCTTGCTAGCCAATTCTCTGACCTTTGGATTTTTGTGGATGGGATAGACCACCTTGACATCTTCAAACTCATCCAAAATCCGGTTGACCGCACGGAACATGTGCTCCATAGGTTCTCCAAGATTTTCGCGACGATGAGCCGTCAACATGATGAGCTTGCTCCCTTTTGCCCACTCCAATATAGGGTGGTCGTAGTCTTCTTGGACTGTAGTTTTTAAGGCATCAATAACGGTATTTCCTGTAACGAAAATATTGGTCCGTCCTTCTTTTTGAAGATTCTCTTTTGAAACCTGGGTTGGAGCAAAATTGTAATCTGCCACTATGGAAGTAGCTTGACGGTTAAACTCTTCAGGATATGGGCTTTGAAGATTGTAAGTCCGAAGGCCTGCTTCCACATGCCCCACTTTGATGCCCATATAAAAGGCCGCCAAAGCTGTTGCAAAGGTGGTTGTGGTATCCCCATGGACGAGGACAATATCAGGTTTTTCCTCTTCTAATACCGGTTGGATTTTTTCCAAGATAGAGGTCGTGATGGTAAATAATGTTTGATTGGCCTTCATAATGCCTAGATTATAGTCTGGAACAACACGAAAAACGTCTAACACTTGGTCCAGCATTTCCTTGTGCTGCCCTGTTACACAGACTACGGTTTCAATGGTATCGTGTTGTTTGAGTTCATTGACCAAAGGACACATTTTAATGGCTTCTGGACGCGTCCCAAACACTAACATTACTTTTTTCATTTCGAACCCTTCTTCATCGATTGGTAAAAGTTACGATAGTTGTCTAAAAAGATCGGATAGCTAAACTTGTTATCATAATCTCTCTTTGCTTGAGCAGCTAAAGAGGCTCTTTTCTCAGGATTCTCTGCCAATTGTTTAATTGCTTGAGCTAAGGCTTGCGGATCCTCAGCTGGGACGAGGAGCCCATTCTCAGAATTCACTACTTCGTTCACACCTGGAATATCTGTTGCAATCATCGTTTTGCCGTTCATAAAAGCCTCGATTGCGACCAATCCAAATCCTTCAAAGACAGACGGAAGGACACAAAAGTCAAAGCTATTGATACACTCTACCACGTCGCTTCGGTAGCCCAAAAAATGAATTCTTTCTTCCAGACCGAGCTCTTTTGTTTGATTTATTAAATCATTTTTCAATTCTCCGTCACCGACAAGAAACAAGGATACACTTGGATTTGTCACAAGTGACATGGCTTGGATCAGGTAGGGTAAGCCTTTTTGTTCGGATAAGCGAGCGATACAGCCTATTTTGATACCGTCACATTTAGTAATTTCATTTACTGTATGCTCACTTTGTTTCATTTTCACTCCATTATAAATCACAACAGAGTTTTTTGACCTTACATCATTAAGGATATTTTCCTGGACAGCTTGACTGACAGCAACCGTTCGAGCCTTTCCTAGGGCGAATTTATAAAGTGGTAATTTATCCTTGAAAACATTATGGGCTGTGTAGACATGGATCAATTTTGGATGGCGCATCTGCAGCAAACGAATATAGAAAGCAGCCATCCGGTGATGGGTGTGAACAAGAGTGATCTCATTTTCTTTGATGATCTTGGAAAGACTAGCAAGAATCTTAAGCACAGTAGCTGGCTGTTTGCTATCGACGTCTAGAATCCGATGGTGTTGAATCCCATTCTCTGCTAGCTTTTCTTCCCACAATCCACCAGTTGATGCGACATGAACCTGATCAAATTCATCCTTAAGATCTGTCGCCAACTGATAGACAATACGTTCCGCCCCACCGATATCCATGGTTCGCGAAATGTGAAGAATATTATTTTTTTGCTTTCCGTTTTTCATGTACTACTCTCTTAATAAAAGTGGCATTTCCTACAAAATAGCGCTTAAAGAGGCGTTTGGGTTCGTTGGCCACACGGAACAACCATTCCAGATTGGCCTTTTGCATCCACATAGGTGCCCGCTTGATATGACCTGAGAGGACATCAAAGCTTCCTCCCACTCCCATAAAGACAGAATTGACTCCATTGTCCATAAACTTCTGGATCAAGTACTCCTTTTTAGGAGAGGTGATGCCGACAAAAACAAAATCTGGATTCTTCTCACGAATATCTTCTTGAATAGCCTCCTCCTCTTCAGCAGAGAAATAGCCATTGCGATGCCCCACTACTCGGAGATTCGGATAATCCTTTTTAAAGATAGTTAACATATCTGTCAAGACTTCCTCTTTTGCCCCGAAGAAGTAGACAGAGTAGCCTTTTTCATTGGCCAAATGGAGCAATTCCTGCATCAAATCAATGCCTGCCACGCGCTCTGGTACAGAATAGCCCAAATAGCGCGCTGCGAGAACAACAGAAGCACCGTCTGCATTAATGATTTCAGATTCATTAACTATCTTCTTGATGGCTTCGTCTGTCGCACACTGATTGAGCTTATCTGCGTTGACCCCCATCAAATGGAGTGGTTTTTTATCTCGTACAAATTTTTCTGTAGCAGCAACGGTTTCTGCCATTGTTAAAGGGTCAATTCTGACCCCCATCATTGTAAAACTTTTCAAGCTTATTCTCCCCAAGTGGATTCAAAGTGACCTTTTTGCTCTGATTCTTCAGGCAACTTCATATAATCGCCATAGATCTTTGTCAAATAAGCATCCGGATCAGCATGACCACTGATTTTAATAGTTTCAAAATCAAGGAGTTGTGGCTCCCCAAATACCTCTTTGTAGGCCAATTCTCTCTCGCGATAGGATCCTAAGACATTTCCCACGAGATCACTTGTCTCAAAGTCATATTTTTTAATCGTATTTTGTAACTTTTGATTGATTTTTTCAGTATTTAGTAATTTGTCTAGGTGAAGGATCTTAGAAACCTTCACAATTGAATTTTCAAAGAAACCTCGGTCGCGATTGTGCAATCGATTGATGACAGATATTTTGGAAAGGGCACGGTAATACTTAATTTTATTGGTGTGCAAGAAATAGTGGAAGCCATCTGATGGGTAACCATCTAAAGGAAACACATCGATAAAAGGACTACACACAACCCCACCAAATTCAATTTGAAGTGAGGTATCCATGATAGATGTATTGCCTAAATTATCATCATGGATTCTCAAGATGACATTGCTTGGTAATTCGTTTTGGCAAATTTCCAGAAATTTTTCATAGTCTTTTCTAGGCATGCCCAAATCCATATCGTCATCCCAAGGAATAAAGCCCTTGTGACGAATAGCTCCCAATAAAGTGCCCCCTAAAGCATAGTATCGAAGATTGTGTTTTGTGCAAATCTCAATATACTTTTCTAATAAGGATAGTTCTCCTAATTGAATCTGTCTAACTTTACTCACAGCCTACTTCGCTCCTTCTTTTCTAAGTACAACCTTCACGGTCTTGAGCAGGATCTGAATATCTCTCCAGATCGTCCAACCATCCATATACGCAACGTCGAGTTTGACCACTTCGTCAAAATCTGTAATCTCACTGCGTCCGCTCACTTGCCAAAGGCCTGTAATCCCTGGCTTGAAACTGAGTCGGCGTTTTTGGGCTGGCGTATAGTCTTGGTATTCGTCTACCGTTGGAGGACGAGTTCCGACTAGACTCATATCACCGATCAACACATTGTAAAATTGTGGCAATTCATCCAGACTGGTCTTACGGATAAAGCGTCCGATTGGTGTTACCCGCGGATCATTTTCCATCTTAAACATCCCACCCGTCATGGTATTTTGTTCCATCAGATCTTTTTTAATCTCTTCGGCATCCACGCGCATGGAGCGGAATTTATAGAAGTTGAAATACCGACCATTCTTTCCGACCCGCTTCTGTACAAAGAAGGCAGGGCCGCCATCTTTACGGATTAGAGGGACCAAAACGATACTCACTAGTCCACAAATCAAGAGACCAAAGAGGGCTCCCGCAATATCCAAGAGACGTTTGGCAAATACGTGGCTCGGTTTGTAGAAATTGGTTGAGAAAGTGACGACACTTAGTCCCCCGACTTCTCGAACCCGTTTATTGCCCAAAGAAGCGAAGTTAAAGGCATTGAGATTGACCGATACATCGATCCCCATACTCTCAAACTCCGAGACGAAGTCACTAATATTGTAGTCCTCACTTGGCAGATTGATAAACACTTCATCCACCACTTCCTTGGTCACAAAGTTCATCATTTGATCCGGCTGCACCACCCGTACACCCGAATGGGTAAAATCCGTATCGTCCATGACGGTGACACCGATCAATTCCCCATGATAGAGGCTGGGCGAATGCAGAATATCAAATACCTTTTCCATCCGACTAGTCGCTGTAATCAGGAAAATCTTTCGCGAACTTTTCCGCCGTGGTGAAACAGACTTCCGGTATCTCTTGAGCAAGAGATCCATGATGTAGACGGAAAACGTATTGAAAAGAAAGAAGTAGATCATCCCCCGACGAGAGATGGAAAAGACCCCGTCGAGCATAAAAGAGGTAAAGGTGATTCCAACAGCGAAAAATACATTGTATTTCAAGACCTGAAAGAGCTCATCTAGATAGCCTCTGCTGTAAAAACGATAGGCAATATTGCTAATGTAGAAGGCTACAAAATGCAAGAGATAGAGAATCGCAATTGTCTGCGACGTGTATTCTGCATCCTTAAAAAGACTCACAATGTAAGCTGAAAATAGGACAGCTAAACTTTGAAAGAGAACAATATTTAGTTTTTCCAGTTCGATTCTTTCTTCTCCCATTTTCCATCAATCCTATTCTTTACTTTTTCCCATACTCTCCGTAAGATCCATATCCACCATATGAACCATACTCAGCAGCTTTAATGTTAAATTTATTGAGCACTACTCCCAAGAAAGGTGTGCCTGTTTGTTCTAATTGGTCCTTGGCTTTTTGGACAGCCTTGCGTCCATTGGCACCAGATTCTGTGATCAAGACAGTTCCATCACAGCGTTGGGCGATAATGGCCGCATCGATCACGACCCCGATTGGAGGCGTATCGACAATGATGTAGTCAAAATGCTCACGCAGGGCATCCATCATCACAGTGAAGTTCTTGCTTTGCAAGAGACCTGTTGGGTTTGGTGCGACCTGTCCAGACTCGATGATATCCAAGTTTGGGAAATCAGTCGCATACAAGATTTGATCCAGTTGGCTACGGCCAGATAAGAAGTCGGTCAAGCCTTGGATCTTATCCCGACTACGGAAAATCCCTGTCATGACAGAGTTCCGGATATCACAGTCGACCAAGAGGGTCTTGTAACCCGCACGCGCAAAGGCAACAGCCAAGTTGGTTGAAGTGGTTGATTTCCCTTCATTTTCTTGAACAGATGAGATAGCGATGACTTTTAAGTCCACCCCACTCAATTGGATATTCGTCGCAAGGGCATTGAAGTACTCTTCTGCCTTCCGAATTTCTTGTAATTTGTTTTTTGAAATTTCTAACGTATTCATGCGATCCCCAGTCTACAGTTTCTTAATATCTGGCACAATACCAAGCAAGGTTAAGCCCATCAACTCTTCGATATCTTCTGGTCTCTTGACACGATCGTCCAAGACTTCTACTACGACCATGAGCACCACCATGAGGCCTGCTCCAGCAATAAAGCCAAGAAGGACATTGCGTCGGATATTTGGTGAAGAAGGTGATTGAGGCACTTCTGCTTCATCCAAGGTCGTAACGTCTGACACCTTGGTTACAGAGATGATCTTTTCAGCTGCTACATTCCGAAGGCCATTGGCAATACGAGCTGCCTCTTTTGGATTTCCGTCCTTAGCCGTGATCGAAAGGATACGAGTATCTGTAGGAACGGATACACTGATCTTTTTCGACAACTCAGCAGGTGTCATATCGAGTTTCAATTCTTCGATGGCTTGACTCAAGACATTTTGAGAAAGAATGATTTCACGGTAGTCCTTAACCAAGTAAGAACCCGCCTGCAAATCAGAGTTTGTCAAGGCATTGTTGTCTTGGTTTTGACGACTGACCACATAGATCCGGCTAGTACTTTGGTATTCTTTCTTGGCTAAAAAGGCACTGTAGCCAAATGCTGCAATGGCAAAGACAAGAGCGACCAAAACGATCGAAAACTTGCGTTTCCATAGGGTCTTCAGCATAGCGAAAACATCAATTTCCACTGCTTGATTTTCTTGATTGTTCATTTCCTAATTACTCCTTCGTGTGGATCTCTCCACCTGTTTCCTGGTTAGATTAATTCATCCGCTAACAAGAGTTCTTGATTGCTGACAAAGAGAGCTTGTGCTCGTTGTTCTCCGTATTCTTCCTTGATCAAGCGATAGGCTTCTGCCATATAAGGCGGTCGTTTATCCACATTGTGCATATCACTGGCAACAAAGTGCACCAAGTCTTTTTCTAAGAAGTAGCGAGCTCGTTTTTTGAGTTGTTTTTGTTCATCCCCAAAGAGGCGAGGCTTGAGAACACTGGAACTATTGATCTGCATGTAGCAGCCCATGTCAATCATCTCTTGCACGCGCTCCTCATTTTTCTCCAAGCACTTGTAGCGCTCAATGTGAGCCACTACTGGTGTGATGCCTAGATGAAGCAAACGGTCCAAGGCCGTATGAATCTCCTTGTAAGGCGTTCCCATGCTGAATTCAATCAGCGCAAAGCGCGTCTCTGCCAAACGTGGAATGATCTTTTCTTCCAGTTTTTTCAAGACATCATTGGTAAAGTAGATCTCTGCCCCGTAATGAATCGTTAAATCTGGCGCGACCTCTGCCGCAATTTTTTTCACTTCTTGAAAATTTTCAGAAATCTTTTCTTCTGGAGTTTCAAACATTCCCTTGCGACGGTGAGAAGTGGAGATAATGGTCCGTACCCCTTGGCGATAGCTTTCTTCCAATAAGGCACGTGTATCTTCTCTTGTCTTTGGTCCATCATCCACATCAAAGACGATGTGCGAATGGATATCAATCATTTTTCTTTTCCTTCCATAACTTTTTGGATGGTTTCTTTTGCCTTGGTCAAGCTGGCTTGATCCAACTCCATGACATAGAGATTGTAACCAGGCATAGCATAAGACGGCAAGTCATTTCGTCCTTGACCGGTGATCGCTTGAGAAGTCACCTCATAAGAACCACCCGTTTCTAACTGGGTATTGATCAAGTTCATCATAGTCGGCAACTGCATATTGGTTTGGACAGAATCTTGGAGGTTTCCGATAATCTCATTGTAGTTGCTTAAGACCTTGGTAGAGGTCAACTTTTTGATAATGGCCGCAATGACTTTTTCTTGGTTTTTCCCACGGTCATTGTCGCCACCTTGAAGAGAGTAGCGTTCTCGGACAAAACCGAGGGCTTGCTCTGAATTCAAATGAACTTTTCCAACTGGGAAATGGAACTTGCCATGAAGGCTCGTAAATTCTTGGTCATTTTCCACATCGATTCCCCCTAGAAGGTCAATCAACTTGAGGAAGGAGGTGAAATTGAGACGAACGTAGTAGTTGAGCTTGATATCATAGAGATTCTCAAGGGTATGGATCGAAGCATCCACTCCGTAGATCCCCGCGTGGGTCAACTTATCATTTTGGTTGTTGCCACCATCTGCAATCGGTACATAGGCATCCCGTGGTGTCGTTGTCAATAGGACTTGCTTGGTCTTCCGATTGACCGTCATGATGATATTGACATCTGAACGAGAAACCGAGGTTACCGGCCCATAGGTATCGATCCCGCTGACATAGATGTTAAAGACATCCGCATCCGCAGATACCTTGCTCGTCGCTGCCACTTCTTTTCGAATCTTGTAGGAATAGATTTTCTTCAACTTCTTCGCATAGTCCGCATCTTCTGCGGCAATGGTATCCTCAAAGGTACTGTTGAGGACCATAGCAGAAGCATTCCCTTCTTGCAGGCTCTTATAGGCATCTAGATAAGTCGGTGCATCCACTACAGAAATTTCCTGACCCTTGGTCTTTTTGATGTTGTCCAAGAGGGCAGTGAGATTGGCTTCGTTATTGTTGCCCTTTGGTGCTACCACTTCCTTGATTTCTTTGATATCTTTGATGTCACTGTCTTTCTTGACATAGACAGCCATCTCAAACTCTGTATAGTTAGAGTGGCCGTTGACATTACTGGTCAGATTCAGCAGCTGTTGACTAGCAAACAAAACTCCTGAACTAGCCAATAAGCCGACAAGAAGCAAGACCAAAGTTGTTTTTTTGGCCTGATTTTTGATCACAAACCAAGCTGATAAGAGCAAGAGAAGAGCTAGTAGTGCAATCACGAGAACATTGACATAACGAAAAGCCAAGATGTTATTGGCCAACATGGTATAGGTCGCCCAACTTGCAGTCATAAGCAAAAAAATAAGCAATACGGAATTAATGATTCGCAATTGCCCCCACTTATGTTCTGAACGACGACTCCGTCTCCTTTGTGACATAAATACCTCCAATTAGTCCTAATCATATTTATTGTAACATATTTTTAGCAAAAAATGCATTAATTATCACTTTTTTGTCCATTATGGACATTTGTAAAGTAAGCGTTTTCTGAAATAAGCAAAATCCCTTGTATACTTATGCAGAGAATCCAAAAAAACCGGGTGAAAAACCCGGTTTTTTGAAGATCCTACAAAAGATCATCTCGCTTGACCTGCTCAAAGCTTTCCTCGCCGTCATTGAGCTTGTCCCAGATGACGACTTTTCCTTCTTTGAGGGATTTTTGAACATCAATGATCCGCTGGTTAGAAGACCCTCGGAACTGCAACATGAGGTTGCGTTTGCTCTTATCATAGCGGCCATCGACCAGAATATCAATCAGCGAGAGAAGCTCTAGTTTGTCTGGTGTCTCTAGCATCATTTCTTCCCAGGTGTATCCTGTCCAAGACCAAATATCTTTGTCGGGCAACTCTTTTCTCACGCGCTTGACCAAGGGCAGAAGGATGCCAGTGTTGAGAAAGGGTTCCCCCCCAAGTAGGGTCAAGCCCTGGACATAAGGTTGGGCCAGATCTGCCATGATCTGCTCTTCTAACTCTTTGGTATAGGGAATGCCTGCATTGAAAGACCAGGTCGCTACATTGTAACAGCCCTCACAGTGAAACATGCAGCCGGCCACATAAAGGGAGTTGCGGACTCCTTCGCCATCGACAAAGTTAAAAGCCTTGTAGTCGATGATGCGCCCTTGACTCAGTTCCTCACTCTTCCATTCACCTGGTTTAGGTGTATTCCATGTCATCCTTCTACTCCACTTCTATCCAATAACGCTCCGTTCCATTTCGAACATCTTCAAATTGACCGCCATTAGCTAAGATAACCGCTCGGCTGGCAGGATTTTCCGTGCTACAAGTCACCAGAGCACGATGGATGTTCTTTTCTTTAGCTACTTGCAGACCTTGACGGAGAGCTTCCTTGGCATAACCTTTTCCCCTTTCAGAAGGACGGATGGAATAGCCAATATGACCAGCATAATTCAGCAATCCCTCATTTAGTCTCAACCGTAGATTCAAAAAACCTAAAGCATGACCTGATTCATCAAACAATACGAACTGAATTGATGGAACGCGATTTTCAGGCAAGTTTATTCCCATTTCTTTATTAAGGTTAGTTTCTAGCCACTCCTCATAATCAAAGTTCTCAGTATCCCAAAAGCCGCCGTCGTGGGCCGACTGGGTCTCTTCGAACTCTGCCATCATGTTTAAAATGGTTTCTTTATCTGCTAAAGTCGGTCTGCGTAATTCCATCCTTACCTCCCCCTATACGAGAAAAGCGAGAGCGAACTCTCACTTCACAACATAAACAATCATTTTTAATAAAATGAGTTAATAAATACTGAATCAATAAGGTGACGCTAATTTATCAAACTTTTTTAAGAATCTTCTGAGACTTTCCGCCGTGGGAAAAATGCCTGAAACTAACAAGTTTCAGGCATCCGGAATTATTGAGAGTAAAACAGTTCGGCGAACTGTTTTAGCCTGAGCCTGAAAACCAAAAAGCGAAGGGGCTCAATACAAATTGAACACGGGTTGCGGATTGTGTCAAAAAGATAAGTTTTCCTAGAATCAAAAGATTCTGCGTCAAACTTCCTATTTTGACTTTATCCGCAGACGCCCTTAGTATCTTGATTTAGTCATGGAACTTCGTAGAAGTTCGCTGACGTCCGTACCCACCCAAGGAAAGTCTCAAAAGAGAATTTCATCTTCAATATGAAGCGAGAACTCTCACTTTTATTTTTTCTTAGCCTTTTTTAAAAATTGTTCTCTCAGGCTGGCTACTCGGTCTTTTTTATTGATTCCCCCCTTTGAATGCTTCTCGTGGAATCGTTGAACCTGAGCCTTACCCTTATCATCTAATTGGTATTTTCCCATAATGTCCTTTTCTAATCTGTCACTTGGTGTCCAGCTGATTTGATAGTGGATCCATTCATGTGTTTGACACGCGCAGCGATTTCCTTATGACGGCCATTGACCATCGGACGAGCTTGCGGGTTTCCTAGATAACCACAGGTCCGTTTGACCACATCAACCGTTTTCGGATCGCTATTGCCGCAGTTTGGACAAGCAAAGCCACGCTCAGTCGGCGTGAAATCTCCTTCAAAATCACACTTGTAACAACGGTCAATCGGCGTATTGGTTCCGAGATAACCAACCCGGTCATAAGCATAATCCCAAACTGCTTCAAGGGCTTTTGGATTTTGTTGGAGTACTGGGTATTCACAATAGTGGATAAAGCCACCAGAAGCCCCAGCTTCAGGATAAACTTTTTCAAAATCCAACTTCTCAAATGGCGTTGGGTTCTTACGAACATCGTAGTGGAAACTATTGGTGTAGTATTCCTTACCTGTGATATCCGGAACCTTACCAAATTTCTCCGTATCCAGGCGACAGAAGCGATCTGTCAAGCTTTCTGACGGTGTCGAATAGATGGAGAAGTGGTAATCATACTGATCAGACCATTCTTCCACGCGCGCTTTCATATCCTTGATGATATCGATCGTGAATTGTTTGGCTTCTGGATTGTGTTCCCAATTTGGACCATAAAAGACGGTTGCGACTTCATAGAGTCCAATATAGCCAAGAGAAACGGTCGCTCTGCGATGACGGAAGAGCTGATCTACCTGGTCATACTTGCCCAAGCGTTTCCCGAAAGCCCCATATTGGTAGAGAATCGGCGCATTGGCTGGTGTCGCTTCTTTGGTGCGTTCCACCCGGTAAACCAAGGCATCTTCAGCGATGTTCATCCGTTCATTAAAGATTTGCCAGAACTTCTCCTTGTCTCCGCCCGATTCCAAAGCAATCCGAGGTAAATTGACCGTCACAACCCCTAGATTCATCCGGCCAGAATTAACTTCCACACCATTCTCGTCCTTCCAACCTTGAAGGAAAGAGCGACATCCCATCGGCACCTTGAAGGAGCCTGTCAACTCGACAATCTTGTCATAAGACAAAACGTCCGGATACATGCGCTTTGTCGCACATTCCAAGGCCAATTGCTTGATATCATAGTTAGGGGTTCCAGGTTCTAGGTTGAGCCCCCGCTTGAGGGTAAAGATCAGTTTTGGAAAGATAGCTGTCCGATGTTCCGATCCAAGTCCCTTGATTCTGATTTCCAAAATCGCCTTTTGGATTTCCCGCTCGAAGCGATTGGTCCCAAGACCAAAACCAAGCGAAGTAAAGGGAGTTTGTCCGTTCGAGGTAAAGAGGGTATTGATCTCATATTCCAGCGATTGCATGGCATCATAGATATCTTTTTGAGTCTTGCTCCAAGCATAGTCCTCCTGCTTTTCAGGGAGCACCCACTCTTTGGCATCTGCCAAGTGTTTTTGGTAGTTCTTTTCTGCATAAGGGGCCAAGACTTCATCGATCCGGTCAGCTGAGCAACCCCCGTACTGACTAGAGGCTACATTGGCAATAATCTGCGAGATTTGAGCCGTTGCAGTTTGGATGGACTTAGGACTTTCTACTTCTGCATTCCCAATCTTAAAGCCATTTCTGAGCATGCCTTCAAAATCGATCAAACAGCAGTTGGTCATCGGTGTATAAGGGCTATAGTCCAAATCATGGTAGTGAATATCCCCTTTTTGGTGGGCATTGGCTACGTGTTTGGGCAACATTTTGAGACCAATAGACTTACCAACAATCCCCGCCGTCAAATCCCGTTGCGTATTAAAGACATCGCTGTCCTTATTGGCATTTTCATTGACAACCGCTTGGTCCTTATTAAGGAGTTTTCCAATCGTAAAGTTGATATCCGTCGCTTTTGAGCGCTCAAAATCCCGCTGCGTCCGATAAGTAATGTAGCTCTCAGCAATCGCATATTCATTGGCTTGAAGCAATTCATGTTCGACGACATTTTGGATCTCATAGATCTTCACACCATTTGGAAAACGTTCCAAGATCTCTGCGATCACACGATCGACAATGGCTTCTAGTTTGGCTTCCATCACTGGAGTGAGAGAAGTCACTTCTTCTGTCGCCTTCAACAAGGCTTTATAAATTTTTTCAACATCGAATTGAACACGGCGGCCATCTCGTTTTTCAACAAAAATATCCGGGGCCATTCTCAGTTTTTCTTCTCTCAAGGTGATCATACCAAACATGCCTCTCTTCATTTATTTACATACAAGTTGTATTATACCACTCCAAAAATAAAAATCAATATCTTGTGGTGAAAATTCTAAAAAACTTTCTAAAACACAAGATATTGATTTTCTTAAGAGCGTTGATAGAGTTTGAAATGACGGTATTTCTTCTCAACTAGACGATAATTTTCTTTGAGCAAGTCCTTCATATTGGAGGTCAACTCCACCTGATTGTTGACCACAATATACTTCGGTTCAGACCGATCGATTTGTTGGGTTACATTGGTCCGATTTTCATTAATTCCCAGATAAGACGTCGGAGTTAGTAGAGCAGAAGCTGCCAAACGATCGCTATCTTGATAGAGAGTAGCTGTCGTATCCCAAGCATAGATGGTATCTTTCGACTTGGTGTGATTTTTAATGTAGCTGGCAATAGCACTCCGTTCACTCGATTGACCAGACTGAAGCACAACATCTTGAACCACCGGATTCGCCAAGAGATAGACAAGGGCTACTAGCGGTAAGAAAACTTGGCTCGTAAAGTAAGCGGCCCAAACTTCCTTGTTTTTCTTCTTCCGACCACGACGTTCGATCCCATCGTTTTCTTCCCCATCTCGTGAGAACCAGATCGCAAACAAAGGAAGAACAAATGGCAACATCGGTAACAATTGGTAAGCGCCTTGTTCCGGAAGACCAATCGACACGATGAGGACTACCAGGCTACCTGCCCATCCCATAAAGCGGAAGATCCGTCGAGCACTGCTATTTTGCTTCGTAAAGGACATCAAAAAGGCAGAGACTAGGCCAAAGGCAAGCGCCAACAGTCCATAATAAATGGCATTACTGAAGGTTTGTCCATTGCTAAAATTCAAGGCATTAAAGACATAGGTTACTTGGTTAATGGCATAGCCAAAAGTTTGATTCCAAACGGTGATATAGCCAATTGGATAAAAGACGAGTGAAAAACCAAGGAGAGCTGCTAGCAGTTGATAAAAGCCACGCGCCCATCTCTTCTGCTTGATGTTAAAGGCTGTTAATCCAAGGAAGGCCAACAAATAAAACAGGGCACTGGTCATCGGATCAATCAAGAAAGCCACAGCAGCAATCGCACCATAAAGGATAAAGCCTTCATCCTTACGATGTCCAATCAGATAAGCCAAAATGAAATTCATGCTGGCAAATAGGATTGGAAGGCTAAAGAAGGTGACATAAGTCCCTCCAAAACCAAGTCCTAGCACCAAGAAATAAAAGAGCAACTGGACGTTCTTCGCTGTATCTTTATCAGACACCAGTAAGCGCACAACCCGATAGAGATAAGTCCCCGCAAAGAAGAGGGCAATCGCTTGGAGAATCATCAAGATCCAATGTCCACCAGCTAAACTTCCCAACCAGTTGATTGCATAATAGAGGAGACCATTGGTTCCGTAAAAATCACCAAACGGTACTTGCCCCTTGGTCATTGCCCAGCCAGCATACAAGTTTTGAGATTGTTGATTAGTGGCAAAACGGGTTAAAAATGGCACCCCGACATGCAGCAAACTAATCAAGAGACTCAACACAAAAGGAATCGCTAGGGGCACTGGACGCTTGGATTGACGACGGATCGGCTCAACTGCCACATCCGCTTCTAGCTCTTCCGTATCCTCTTCTAGCTTAGATGCTTCCGCGTTTGTCGCTTCAACTCCCGCCTTACGCGAACGACGACTCATCCGACTGAGCGGTTGCTCCGCTTCCTGTTCCGATTCTTGTGTAGGTTCTGCTACTGCTTCTGGCTTGGCATCACTAATTTCCTCTGATGCCTCCATTGCAACCGGCTCCTCCAAGACTTCTGCCTGCTGGCTATGAGTCGGCTCTTCTTCACGAAAGACTGATTTATCTAGCACTTCGCGAATTTCACGTGTATCCTGAAAACTATCTCCCACGTGAATCCCTAATTTTTTCGAAGTCATTTCTTGCTCTTTTTCGCTCATTCTTTTTCCTTTTTCTAGATCTTTGCTCTTTCCTTTTAGAAAAAAGCCCATTATCTTCTCTAGTATACCAAATTCTGCTGACCCTGTCAGCCTCTTATCACATAGTCCTATGGAAAAAGAGTCAGGCATCTCGATTCCTGACTCTGATTTTCGTTTTTATACATTTACAACATCGGTGCGAACAATTGCATAATTTCCTTGATTAAGCTTTGGTGCCATGTAAAGCGGAAGCTATCCTCTGTAATTTCTTGAGACACTTCAAAGATATGGTCAAAGTCCTCCCGAATCTTTTTCAAGGCAGGCGTCCGATACATCCAGACCGCATTTTCATAGTGATGGACCAGGCTGCGGTAGTCAAAGTTGATCGACCCTACAACCGCCATTTCATCATCCGCCAGAACTTGCTTACTGTGGACAAAACCAGGCGTGTACTCATAGATTTTCACACCAGCATCCATCAGATCCAAGTAAGCCCCACGCGTAACAATTTGGATCAATTTTTTATCCGGAATATGCGGAGTCACGATGCGAACATCCACCCCACGAAGGGCAGCATTGCGGATATCCTCTGTCAAATCATAATCGATGATCAAGTAAGGAGTCGTGATATAGACGTAATCCGTCGCCAGGTTGATCATATTTTGATAGACCGTCTTTCCGACCTGCGACTTGTAAATCGGCTTTGGTCCACTCCCATAGGGAATGTAGAGCCCTTCTCCTTCGACCGCCTTATTTTCAATATGGTAGCGGTCAAAATCCTCGATTTCCCCACGGTTGATGTACCAGTTCATGAGGAAGAGTCGCGTTAAGGCCTTAACAGCTCGTCCATCCAAACGAATGGCACTGTCCTTCCAGTGACCAAACCGCTCAATGTGGTTGATGTACTCGTCTGCCAGATTGACACCACCCGTATAGCCGATCTGACCATCAATGACCAGGATCTTACGGTGGTCTCGGTTGTTATAAGCCACTGTTAGACGGGGGATCACCTTGTTAAACTTATGGGCATCAATCCCCATCTTTCGCAATCGTTTAGTATAGTTCCCGGCCAAGGTTGCCATACAGCCGATATCGTCATAAAGGAGTTTGACTTCAACCCCATCTTTCACTTTCTGCTCTAAAATCTCTAGGATACTGTTCCACATCAAGCCCTCATCAATGATGTAAAACTCGATGAAGATAAATTTTTTCGCCGCTCTCAGATCCTCTAGTAGTTGCGCATACATCTCCTCCCCTAGAGGGTAAAAGGTCGATGCCGTCCCATTGTAGAGATCCGCATTGTGGTCCATGGACAAAATCGACTTGACCAAGCCATAAACCGCCTTGCTTTCTTGCTTGAGCTCCTTACGCAACTGATGACTATTGTCCTCTCGAAACTTCATGGACTCCATATTTTCCAGCTGGATTGTTTCCTTCTTGGACAAACGTCGCTCTCCAAACATGAGGTATAAAAGCGATCCAAAGACAGGAATGACGGCAATCAAGAGCCAGGTCACCTTATTTTCAGGCGGGGTATTTCGATTAACAATAGCTAAGATTGTCGACACATATAAGAGCCCAATGACTGCAACAGATAGCCAATGAGGGAACCATCTATTGAGCCAGAAGAAGGCCGCAAAGGATGCCCATAGTTCAAAGCCCATAAACAAAATACTAAATCCATATTTGGACATTAATAGACGTAATTTTCTAAAGGTCACAGCATCCTCCTTTTTTCTTTCTACTAGTATACCAATTCTTTTTACCCGTTGCAACGACCAACCAAGCCCCTTCTAGACAAACAAAAAGAGAGTGGGACAGAAGTCCTAGCCTCTCAATTATTTTTGGATTGTCGAGCAAGACGCAGTGGTTGAGTGGGCTCTACTACGCTGATTTCATCAGCTTTTACAGCCCTACTCAACTGTGCGGAGGTGGGACGACGAAATCGAATTCTAACGAATTACCGATTTCTGTCCCACTCTCTCTTGTTTCGTCCCTTATTGCTTGGTCAAAACGATAATCCCTTGATCATCCTCTGCTTGCTCTAGGTCTTCTAGCGACAACTGATCTCCTTCGATCCGATAGCGATAAGGCTCATCCCCGATACGCATGGATTGATTGACCGGATCAATGCTGACCTCTTTGGTCTCTTCTTCTCCATCAGCATCTTGTACCGTAAACGTGCCTTTTCGCCCCGTCACAACTAAGAGAATCGTATTTTCCTCGTCCTGTCCTCGATAACTGCCATCTATGGACACTCCTTCTTTCTGTTCTTCACTCGCCGAAGTCATAGTCTGTGATGAAGTTGACGTCTGTTTGCTCGAAGTCTGTGTTGCTTTTTCTTGCTGGCTACAAGCAGTCAGGAAAAGAGCTACCGCCAAGGTCAGTATAGACATGATTTTTTTCATTAAGATCGACTCCTTTCGCCATAACCGTATACTATCTACCACCAGTATACGCCAAGAAAGTCTTTAGGTCAATTGTTTACCCCTCTAATAAAAATGCCCTTACTTCCGCAATAAAATACAAGGACCCTGTCACAAATAAGACTTCATCTGGACGACTCTGATCCATAAATTCTTTGATATAGGCCTTATAGTCCGCTACATAGGGCAAGTCTTGTCGGTCGCCTTGTGCCACCACTTCTCCGTAATGGAAGGTCGTCAAAATCAATTCAGCTTCTGGCAATCCCGCTTGAAGCGTTTGGAGCATCCCGCTATAATCTTTTCGCTTGAGAGCACCGAATAAAATCTTCACGCGTTTTCCTGCCAAGCTTTTTGCAAACTCAATCAAGCGCAACATAGCATGAGGATTATGAGCGCCATCCAGATACACCTGGTCTCCAAACAACTCTAGACGGCCCGGCCACCGCGTCTCTTGCAAGGCGTGCTGGACCTGCTCCATATCCACTTCTTGATCTAGGCCCTCCATATAGAGGAAAAAGGCCTCCAAAGCTACTGCAGCATTTTCCCGTTGGTAATCACCCTTCAAGCCCAGAGACGGCAAGACAAGATCCACGTTTTCATTCCAAAAACGATCCTGCTCTAAGCCAAAATCGTTCTGAAAGGCGTGGAGATCCACATCCAATTGCTCGGCTCTGTCTTGACAAACAGCTATAGCCTCAGCAGGCAAAGGGCCCACAACAGCCTTCTTGCCCTTCTTAAAGATTCCTGCCTTTTGCTGGGCGATTTCTGCAATCGTCCCTCCCAGTGTTTCCTGGTGATCCAGGCCAACCGAAGTGATCACTGCGATCTCTCCTGTCACTACATTGGTCGTATCTAGAAGCCCACCGATGCCAACTTCCAACAAGACTACATCCACAGCTTGTTCCTTAAAATACAAGAGGGCCATGAGGCAGATAATCTCAAAATAAGAGAGTTGGTCCTGGGTTTGAAGCAAGGTCTGCTCCATTTGTTGGACTTCTTGACCAATCCGAGTAAAATCTTCATCTGAAATTGGCTGATCCCCAATACAAATCCGGTCATGGATACTGATCATATGAGGAGAAGTAAAGGTCCCAACCTTCTTTCCGTGAGCCATCAACAATTGACGCAGAAAGGCGATTGTGGATCCCTTCCCATTGGTTCCTGTCACATGAAGGATCGGATAAGCCTTATCCGGCCTCCCTAAAAGGCTCACTGCTTGTTCCATACGATCCAGTCCCGATCGAAAATTCAGACCGATCCGACTATTCATCCATTGCTCAATCTTATTCACATCTTCCTCCTAAAAGAAAAAAGCGACAAAACCTCTTCTGACGTTTGCGCTCCTTTCTTTTGTAATTGTTTCTTTCTCATTTTTACAGCAAGTCCATCGGACTTCCTGCTTCTTCTTATTTCTTGAAGCAGGGCTAAAAACGTCCACTGGACTTACCAACTCTTTCTAGTTTCTAGGAGTTGAGGTGATACAGTCTCCCAGACTTACCAGCTCTCTCGTATTTCAAGGAGCTGGGCTAAAAACGTCCCCCGGACTTACTTGCGGTCTTTGTTTCTAGCGCAAGGGTAAAAACATCCACTGGATGTTTTTACTCCTCCATAAAGCTGTTGAAGACTTCTTCGATCATATCCCATTCTGCATCTGAGTCTTCTGGGATTGGTTGAAGGTCGCCTTCTGTTCCGTCTTCGTTTTCTGTAAATGAATAAGCTTGGATTTCAACTTCGCCGTTTTCATCTTCTTCTGCATTTGCAGGGATCAAAAGGACATAGTTCTTTCCAAATTCTTCTTTGCCATCAATGGTTAAAAGAATTTCAAACAAGGTTTCATTTCCTTGTTCATCCACCAATGTAATTAATTCACGTTCTTCATGGTCGTGGTTATGATCATGTGCCATACTATTCTTCCTCGTTTTCTTTCTAAAAATTGCGATCTAAATAATTTTGTAAAATAAGCTGCGCTGCTAACTTATCAATAACTTTTTTACGTTTGCTACGGCTAATATCTGCTTGCTCAATCAACATCCGCTCTGCAGCAACTGTTGTCAACCGTTCATCTTGGTAGTCGACTGGCAACCCAAACTTTTCAGCAATCATTGCGCCATAAGCCTGACTGGCTTCCACACGCGGTCCGCTTGTGTTGTTCATGTTTTTCGGCAAACCCACAACAAAACGGTCTACCTTGTATTGAGCCACTAATTCGGCCAAGCGCTCCAAACCGAATTCTTTTTTGTCTTCATCGATTTGGATGATTTCAAGACCCTGAGCTGTAAAACCGAGAGGATCACTCACAGCAACCCCGACGGTCTTTGAGCCAACATCCAATCCCATAATTCTCATTAGAGGTCTATTCCTTGCCCTTTCAAATAATAACGTACCAATTCTTCCACGATCTCATCTCGTTCATATTTACGAATTTGGTTCCGTGCATTATTATAACGAGGTACATAGGCAGGATCACCACTGAGTACGTATCCTACGATTTGATTAATTGGATTGTAGCCTTTTTCATCCAGTGACAAGTAAACATCTTTCAAGGTCTCGCTAATTTCCTTACGATTTGAATCATCAAGATTAAAACGTACTGTTTCATCTGTAAATCCCACAAGAACACCCTCTTTCCTTAGAATATTACTATTATATCATAATTAAGAGTTTTCCACAACGGCCAAGCCCTTGATTTTACGGCTTTTTCAAGCATTTTTGAGCTATTTTAGCTAAACTGTTTTTTTATTTTTGCTCACTCGCTCCAGCATTGATGAGGTTGTCCGCAAATTGACTCGGTGTCAGCTTCAACAACTCCGGTAAGTGATTGTTTTTGAAGTAAGTCATGCCTTCGGCTTTCTTCACATCCATCGCTTCAAAGTCATAGGTGATGGTTACCTTGTATTCATTCTCATTTTCCAAGGTCAAATTAGCTGTGAAACCTGGCACTGTCAAAGCTTCCTTAAATGCATCGTCCTTGTTAAAGGATTCTCTCAATTGCTTTTGTGCTTCCTCGACTCCAACCTGTTGGATTCCTTTTTTCAACTCCTCATCGGTTGCCGTCACATTGATGGTCTCTAATTTTTTAAAGGTATTCCCCACATAGGTGACGATTTGCGTCTGTTGTGTCCCCTTGTCATCTTTTGGAAAGACAAAGGTTCTAGTGATGACTTTATTTTCTTCAGCTTTTTGCAGAATACTCTTATTATCCTTTTGTAGTTGCTCTGCTTTCGCTTGGATTGCCTTTTGTTCACTTGAATTTGGCGTTTTCGCTTGTTTTTTTTGACCGCATCCCGTCAAACACAAGGCAAGCGCACCCAATAAGAAGATTTTCCTTTTCATTTTCCATTCCTTACTAGTTATTGTTTTCTAAAATATTGTATCATAGATTTCGTAAAATGGCGCAGTAAACTGCTTTCCATTTCGATTTTTAAAAAGAAAAAATCAGAAACAAATTGTTTCTGATTTTCAATCGTTTTAAAGAGCTGCACGCATCCGCGCTTCTGCATTTTCTACATTTCGAACTGATCGTGGCAAGAAGGCACGAATATCGTCTTCTTTGTAACCCACTTGGAGACGTTTGTCATCTACCAAGATCGGACTTTTAAGAATACGAGGTGTTTCCATGATGATGTCAATGACTTCATTGACACTCAAGTCTTCGATGTCCACTCCTAGATTTTTAGCGTATCGATTTTTTGAAGAGACAATACTTGCCACTCCATTTTCAGTCTTTGTAAGGATATCCAACAATTCTTCTTTGGTGATCCCTTCCTTACCGAGGTTTTGTTCTTTATAAGTTAGCTGGTGAGCGTTGAGCCAAGTCTTTGCTTTTTTACAGCTGGTGCAACTTGACACTGTATAAATTTTAATCATGCATGCACTCCTTTCGCTACACGATAATACTATCGTATTAAATTATAACACAAAAACCATCAGTCTAGCGACCTATTTTGAAAAAAATTAATCTTCAATTTCAATCGCGTCATCTAAATCTAGAGTTACTTCTTCTACGACTGGAGCTGCTTCTTCAGTTTTATCAAGGGTTTTCACTGCTTCGTCTTCTTCGATCAAACCAAAATGAACCCGAACCTTGTGGTCGATTTCGTCAAAAATTTCTGGGTGGTCAGCCAAGAATTTCTTAGCATTTTCAGATCCTTGACCAATTTTTTCGCCATTATAGGAGTACCACGCACCCGCTTTTTGGATGATATCCAAATCTGTTGCAATCTTCACCAATTCACCTGTACGTGAAATTCCTTCCCCGTACATGATTTCAACCATGGCTTCTTTGAACGGTGGAGCTACCTTGTTCTTCACAACCTTGATCTTGGTTTCCTTACCAACGTTGGTATCTTTTTGGTCCCCAGTCCCCTTGATTTGAGTGTTTCCACGAACATCTAGACGGACAGAAGCGTAGAATTTCAGGGCACGACCACCAGGTGTGGTTTCAGGGTTCCCAAACATGACTCCAACTTTTTCACGCAATTGGTTGATAAAGATGGCAATGGTCTTGGTCTTATTGATCGAAGCTCCAAGCTTACGCATCGCTTGGCTCATCATTCGCGCTTGCAATCCAACGTGGCTATCCCCGATATCTCCATCGATTTCCGCACGTGGGACCAAAGCCGCAACAGAGTCGACAACCACCAAATCAACCGCACCAGAGTCGATCAATTTACCAGCAATTTCAAGTCCTTGTTCCCCTGAGTCTGGTTGAGACAAGAGAAGTTCGTCGATATTGACTCCGAGAGCTGCTGCATAAGATGGATCCAAGGCATGCTCCGCATCGATAAAGGCAGCAATGCCTCCTTCTTTCTGTGCTTGCGCTACTGCATGGAGGGCAACGGTTGTTTTACCAGATGATTCTGGACCATAGATTTCGATGATCCGACCTTTTGGATAACCACCAGCACCCAAGGCAATATCAAGCGCCAAGGAACCAGAGCTCATGACTTGTACTTTTTGCTCTGCACGTTCGCCCAGACGCATGATCGATCCCTTACCAAAATCCTTTTCGATCAACTTCAGGGCATCATTGAGCGCTTTTTCACGCTCATCTCCAAATTTCTTAGAGATATCATCTAATTTTTTCTGTTTTTTCGCCATTCTTTTCTCCTATTTTTTACTATACAGGAAATGCATGCAACTCACTGACGTTTTCCGGTCTTTGAAAGGCACATTTCCTATCCATTTTTAGAATTATTCTTCATTTGGCACAAACTTCATTATACCAAATTTTCACCATTTAATACAGCCAAGCGTACCAAATTAAAGGCATGAAGAACTGCAATTTCGCGGACATCCGCCCGGCTACGTCCGGCGATATTGACTTGGACACTATCCACTCCATTTGGAGTCGCAAGTCCGATAAAGACGGTCCCTGCTGGGTGCCCTTCTAGACTATCTGGCCCCGCAACTCCGGTCAGGCTAACACCATAATCGGATCCTGTTAACTTACGGGCCTGTGAAGCCATGGCTTGTGCTGTAAAATGAGACACCACTCCATGTTGCTCTAACTCTTGAGCTGGAATAGACAACATCTTGCTTTTTTCTTCCAGACTATAGGTGACAAAACCACCCGCGAAGATGCTGGACGCCCCTGAAAAATCTGCCAAAGTCGCTTGGAAAAGGCCGGCCGTCAGGCTTTCTGCAGCTGTAATGGTCTTACCAGTCCGTTTCAAGAGATCAAAGGCCACCTTGGCCATCGAATTATCATCCCCATAACCGTAAAACAGTTCATGCAAGGGTTGATGATCCAGCGTATGACGGGATAAGATTTCCTTTTCTAAGACATCGAGCTTCGCATCCGCTGAGGCTTGATCCTTCGCCTTTGTAGACAAACGCAAAGTTACTTCTCCCGTCTTGGCATAAGGGGCAACCGTCGGATCAGTCTGCTCTTCAATGATATCTGCTAGGATCGTAACCAGCTGGCTTTCCCCAATCCCAAAGAAGCGCAAGACTCTTGAAAAGAGCTCTTCCCCTGTCGTCAAATGAGGCACCAATTGTTCATTGACCATGGGTTTTAACTCACTTGGTGGACCAGGTAGAACGACATAGGTCACACCATCGACTTCAATCAAACCTCCAACCGCGAGACCTGTACGGTTTTGAAGGGGGATTGAACCGGCAATCAATTGTGCTTGTCGCTCATTATTGGGCGTCCGGACATATTCAGGGCGACTGGCAAAGAAGGTGTCGAGTTTAGCAAGCGCTGTTGGATCAAAAACCAGTTCTTTCCCTAAAAACTTAGCAAGGGTTTGCTTGGTCAAATCATCCTCTGTGGGCCCAAGTCCACCACATAAAATCACCAAATCACTGCGTTTTGAAGCTGTCTCAATGGTCGATAAGAGACGACCTTCATTGTCTCCTACCGCCACATGATAATAGACATCAATCCCTAAACTAGCCAATTTTTCAGACAAGAATTGAGCATTGGTGTTGACAATTTGTCCTGTTAGAATTTCTGTTCCAACTGCAATAATTTCCGCCTTCATGGTGCCTCCTACTTATACTATTCGTAATTTTCATTTCATTTTAACACAATTTCCTAAATTATTTAAAAAACAGATTGAAGATAAAGTACATTTTGGACAACTTTCTTCAATCTTTTTCTTTTAGAGTATAAAGTAAAAAACTCTTAGAAATACTATTTCATCAGCATCCCTAAGAGATTTAACTATGTGGCAATCAACTTCTAAAGGGCTGTTTTCTATTGTGGATAGAGCTTATCTCTATTCTGAAGCAACCATATCGAGTGGTTGCTTTTTTACTACTTTATTGATCTAAAAACCTTCTTTCGACTCTAATTCTTGTTGTTTCCCCTCATCTTTTGTGATACAATAGCATCAATTTATTTCTAGGAGGATAAGATATGGTTTCTACTATTGGTATTATAAGTTTATCTAGTGGGATTATCGGAGAGGACTTTGTCAAGCACGAAGTGGACTTGGGGGTCCAACGACTCAAAGACCTCGGACTCAATCCTATCTTTTTACCTCATTCACTAAAAGGCTTAGACTTTATCAAAGAACATCCTGAAGCTCGTGCAGAGGATTTGATTCAGGCCTTTTCCGATGATAGCATCGACATGATCTTATGCGCCATCGGTGGAAACGATACCTATCGCTTGCTACCTTATCTTTTTGAAAATGACCAACTACAAAAGGTTATCAAGCAAAAGATTTTTCTTGGCTTCTCGGATACGACCATGAACCATCTCATGTTGCATAAACTAGGAATCAAGACTTTTTACGGCCAATCCTTTTTTGCAGACATTTGTGAGTTAGACAAAGAAATGCTGCCATATAGCCGCCACTACTTTAAAGAATTGATTGAGACTGGTAGAATCTCAGAAATTCGCCCTAGTAACGTTTGGTATGAGGAACGGACTGATTTTAGTCCCGAGGCTCTGGGAACACCTCGTGTCAGCCATGAAAATACAGGTTTTGACTTGTTACAAGGCAATGCTCAGTTCGAGGGAGAAATCCTCGGTGGTTGTCTTGAGTCTCTCTATGATATTTTTGACAACTCTCTACACGCAGATAGCACGGACCTCTGCCAAAAATACAAACTTTTCCCCGACTTGTCAGACTGGGAAGGAAAGATCCTCTTGCTAGAAACAAGCCAAGAAAAGCCTGAACCTGACGACTTTAAAAAGATGTTGCGGACTTTGAAGGACACGGGTATATTCGAGGTCATCAGTGGACTATTAGTCGGAAAACCTATGGATGAAACTTTCTATGACGACTATAAAGAAGCACTTTTGGATATCATCGATAGCAATATCCCAATTGTCTATAATCTGAATGTTGGTCATGCAACTCCAAGAGCCATTGTCCCCTTCGGAGTCCACGCCCATGTAGATGCAACGGAGCAAGTCATTCGCTTTGACTATAACAAAGAAAGCTGGGAAGAATTTCTCAGCTTTTTTTCTATATTCTCAGATACTCTAGTTAGCTATACTCACTAATCACCGTTTTTTCCATTCACAAGCATTCTCATGATCATTGACCAGGCCTGCTGCTTGTAGGTAGGATAAAACTGCGACTGGTCCGGTGAACTTAAAACCACGTTTTTTGAGGTCCTTGGCTAGCTTCTCAGAAAGAGCTGTCTTCACTGGAGCCTGTCGGTAATCTGGAACATCATTGACGATGGTTTTCCCATCGACAAAAGACCAAAGATAAGCATCAAACGATCCAAATTCCTCCTGGACTTGTAGAAAGGCTTGAGCATTGGCCCGTGTCGCAAAAATCTTTGCACGATTGCGGATGATGGCTGGATTGTCTAACAAGGATTCCAGTTCTTCATCCGTCATCTCTGCGACGCGTTGAAGATGGTAACCATGAAAAGATTCTCGGAAAGCCTGCCGTTTATTGAGGACCGTTTCCCAAGATAGTCCAGCCTGATAGGTCTCCATACAGAGCAACTCAAAGAGAGAACGGTCATCATGGAGGGGCTGTCCCCACTCCTCATCATGATAGGCCACATAGAGAGGATTGTTCATTTTAACCCAGCCACAGCGTTTTGGCATAGACTATTCTCCAATCTTTGAAACATAGTTAGGTAAGGGGACCGTGGACGTGTCTAATAAATTAATCCAACGATTAATATCTGGTGGCAGAGGGGTAAATCTCTCGTCCGTTTGATACCTTACACCATCATCTGTTTCTATTCCAGTTAATGTTTCAATCTGTTCTCGCAGCTGGTCTACAGACACCCAATCAGTCCAACCTTCAAATAAGTTTTCAGGAGCTAATGTTAGCCCATACCATTCTTCAAACCATTCGATATAGTCTGCACTTAACAGGTAGAGTTTTTCGAAAGAACAAGGTTCATCATTCACCTTTATACTTTCCACTATATTGTCATGATCTACTATGGCAATACTCGCACCACAAAATTCACAAGGAAGTGAGCCAACTTGACCATAGCGAGATCCACTATGCAAAAATAATCCTGTTTGGCTCTGTTGACAATTTTTACAAAACAATGGAAAAACGGTACAGTGTAGCCATAGTGTATCAATCTTCCCATTTTTAAACTTTATCTTAATATGGTTGCTACTGTTCTTTGCTTCAACTAGATTGATTCGAGCAATCCCCATTATTTCACCAACATCTTAAGGGCAGACTTGATGTAGTTTTCAGCAGTATCAGAAGTTCCCTCAAAGAATTTCTTGATTTTCTTAAGTTCCGTTGCCTTGTAGCCCAATGCCAACATGGCTTCCATAGCTTCTTCAAGGGCTTGATTTTCTTCTGCAACTTTGGCTTTGGTCTGAGCCGGTGCATCTTCTAGATCAAGATTGATCTTACCTTCCAAGTCCAGCACCATCTGTTGGGCTGTTTTCTTGCCGATCTTCGGAAACTTGGTCAAGTAAGTGATGTTCTTGCTTTCGATGGCTTGGACAAGGCCTGCATTATCGTCTGCAGCAATGATGGCCAGAGCTGAGACAGGTCCAATCCCAGAGACTGAGATCAAGTTTAAAAAGAGCTTTTTCTCTTCTTCGGTCGCAAAGCCATAGAGAAGGTGAGCGTCTTCCCGAACCACTTGGTGCAGATAGACGTGCACCTCTTGATTCATTTTGCCAGAGTAGGCATAGGGATTGGCCACATGCAAGAGATAGCCGATTCCAGCTGTTTCTACCACGATGTATTTGGCGGTAATTTTCGTTAAGATTCCTTTAATGTATTCGTACATAAGATTCCTTTATCGTTTACTTAATATTTGCCCAATTCCCGCAGGCTAGTGTGATTTTCTTGAATGCGTCGGAACATCTTTTCCATATCTGACTTGGTAAAGTTAACCAAAACCGGACGGCCATGAGGGCAGTTATAAGGGTTGTCACATTGGGACAGTTGATAGATGAGATCCCGTGCGGAGTAATCATCCAGTGTATGATTGGCCTTGATGGAGCGTTTGCAGGACATCATGATGGCCAACTCAGCCCGGTATTTCTTGATGGACACTTCCTTGGTCAAGAGGAGCATGTCACACATTTCATAGATACCCGACTCGATCTCTTCCTCCTTCATCCAGATCGGATGCTCCCGTAAGATCAACTGGTTGGCTCCGTACTCTTCTAAGTAGACGCCTACTTCTTCTAGAAGGTGCTTGCGCTGTTGCAGGCGGATCAGATCGTCTGTAGGGAATTCAAAGATATAAGGCACCAGCAGTTGTTGCTGACTGCCGTCTACGTCCCCGATGCTCTCCCGATATTCTTCGTATTTGACCCGCTCTTGGGCCGCGTGCTGGTCAATGATATAAAGGCCCCCATTGCCTTGGGCAAAGAGATAAGTTCCATGCATCTGACCAAAATATTCCAACTCTGGGAAGGTCGAATGTTCTTCCCCATCCAACTTATCATAGACCTTGTCTAGACTAGCCAGATCCAACTCTGGGTGATCCAGTTCATCATAAACCGCAGTCTTTCTTTCCGCAAACTTGATCGCGCTTGTCGGTTTTTCTACTGGGTTTTCTTGGCTTGTAGAATCAGCAGCCACCTCATCTGTTAGAGGCAATTGAGGATCTGCCACTTCTGGTCGAAGCTTGAAATCTTGGCTTTCTCGATCATAATAGAGACGGTTTTCTTTTAAAGGCAGGGTTGTCTGTACTGGCTTTTCTGTTCGGCGAATGGTCGACTTGGCTAGATTTTCTAGAGCATCTGGAATCAGGTCCTGCTCTTTCAAAGCATTCGCAATCGCCTGGGAGATCAAGGCCATTAATTCCCGTTCTTTGGAGATACGAACTTCTTGCTTGGTAGGGTGAACATTGACATCGGCTAAGTAAGGGTCGATCTGGATATTAATGATCGCGAGTGGAAAGCGACCCACCATGAGTTTACTGCCGTAGCCATCTAAAATAGCTCGATTGAGCAAGAAATTCTTGATGTAACGGCCGTTGATAAAGAGGCTGATGTAATTGCGATTGGCACGAGTCAATTCAGGCAAAGACACAAAGCCCGTCACTTCAAAATCTAGGTCGCGATTTTCAATGGCCACCATCTTCTTGGCAGATGCGAGGCCATAGACACCCGCAATGGCTTGCCGGAGATTACCCGTCCCCGCTGTTTTGGTCATTTCTTTTCCATCATTGATCAAGGTAAAGGCAATCTCAGGATGGGCCAAGCTCAAGCGGTTGAGAATATCCACGATATGGGATAGCTCTGCCTGCTGGCTCTTTAAATACTTGAGACGAGCAGGTGTATTAAAAAAAAGATCTTCCACTGTGATCTTGGTCCCGACAGGGCTTGTCGCTGGCTCCAATTCCTCAATTTCGCCACCCTTTGCGACCAATTTGGTCCCGTGGGCAGCTCCTTCTTGCGCCGTTAGAAGGGTTAGAATACTGACAGAAGCAATGGAAGGCATGGCCTCGCCACGAAAACCAAGCGTTCGAATGCGAAAAAGATCCGCTTGATTCTTGATCTTACTGGTCGCATGTCGACGAAGGGCCAGAGCGACCTCATCATACGCAATTCCTTCTCCATTGTCTGTGATCCGAATCGACTTCAATCCTGCTTCTTCGATTTCAACGACGATCTGGCTAGCTCCAGCATCGATCGAGTTTTCAACCAATTCCTTGACCACACTAGCAGGTCGTTCAATTACTTCACCTGCCGCAATCTGGTTGGCTAGGACTTCTGGCAATTCAATAATCTGTGACATAGCTGCTCCTTTACCTTTTTTCACCGATACATGTAGCTCTATTATACCACAGATCCACAGGACTCCCTTTCTTAAAAAATGGAGGCTGGCCCCATCTTCTTCCCTAAAAACCGCATAGGCAAAGAAAATGACCACATAAACAAATTTCCTTGTCTTCCCTTTGGAAAAAGTGTTTAATAGTAGTGTAAAGAAGGAGCCGGGCTAGCAGGCTAACCGACTTTACCTAAGGAGGGAGAAAATATCTTATGAAAGTAGAAGTACACATTGATTCCCACTTCCAAGAAGAAGCGGTGACGATTACAGCACCTACACTATCTACGCGTGTAGAGAGAATCCGTGACTTTGTGGAAGAATTGGATCAAAAAGGGCGCTTACGTGCCAAAAAGGATGGGGAGGCTTACCTGATCGAAAGCCAGCTATTCCAACGTTTTTACATTGAAAATCGGCAAGTGATTGGTGAGACCATGACAGATCAATTTATCCTGACTGGACCACTCTATCAGCTATCTGAAGACTTACCGACCTTCTTTCTTAAAATTTCCCAATCTGAAATTATCAACACAAAAGAAATCGATCACCTGCACTTTACCAGTGGAGGATCGGTGCAAATCTATCTTAAAAACGGGAGTCTGACCTACTCCTCCCGTCGTTACTTAAAAGCCATTAAGGAGAAATTATCATGCTAAAACAATCTTTTTCTGACGCCCTGAAAGGTATTCTCATCGGGCTCATCCTATCCATCTTCTTTTCCTATCTCTTCTCACCTGAGTTGTACCTTCCCTTAAGTCCCAACTCTGCAGTCGGTCGCTGGATGTTCTTGCATCATGTTCACGGCTCACTGGTCATGCTCTATTGTGCCCTCGTTTGGGGTGCGATTGGGGTCCTCTTTAGCTTCGGAAGTCTCCTCTTTCAAAAAGACTGGAGCCTCTTACGGGCTACTCTGAGCCATTACCTACTCATGTTACTTGGGTTTATTCCCCTAGCTACCTTGGCCGGCTGGTTTCCAGCACGACTCGGATTTTACCTCTCACTCGTTGTCGAATTCACCCTCGTTTACGTGATCATCTGGTTGGTCTCCCATCATTTTTATAAAAAACAAGTTCAAGAAATCAACCAAAGCATTGCTAACCACTAAGCAAAAAGATCCTCAGTGCTACGAGGATCTGAAAGTGGAGATAAACTGTTCCTTTATACAAATCTAATAAATTCTATAAAAATTATACTCGTTATAGTTATTCAATCATCTACTGAAACTTTCCGCTGTGAGAAAAGTGCCTGAAACAATTATGTTTCAGGCACTCGGAATTATTGAGACCTTAGGCTCAATAATTAGTCTTGGAACTTCGAAGAAGTTCGCTGACGTCCGTACTCACTTAAGGAAAGTTTCTAAGATGACTTTGTCTTCAATAAAAGATCCTCGCTATTACGAGGATCTTCTTTTTACAATTTCTTTTTCAATTCGGCGACTGCCATCATGACTTCCATCGGAGTCATATTGTAGAGATCCAGATTTTTCAATTCTGTGATCACTGTATTTTCTGTCACTTCCTCAAAGAGGGACATTTGTTCAGCAACCTGCGAAGACACTTCCTTTTTAGGGGTTGCATCCGCAAGCGGTACTTGCTGGGCTTGTCCTTCGAGCTTGGTCAAAATCGCATCCGCCCGCTTCAGCAGCTCTTCTGGCAAACCAGCGATCTTGGCCACGTGAATCCCATAGGACTTATCTGCTGGGCCGGTTTCAATCTTGTGCAAGAAGGTAACCTGACCATCTCGCTCCAAGGTCGCAACATGGACATTTTCCAAGCGAGACAAGCTTTCTGAAAGAGCCGTCAACTCATGGTAATGGGTCGCAAACAAGGTTTTGGCACCGGTTCGATCGTGAATGTATTCGATGATGGACTGGGCGAGGGCCATCCCATCATAGGTCGCCGTTCCCCGTCCCAACTCATCAAATAAAATCAAGGACTGAGGTGTTGCCTTGCGAATGGCGTGATTGGCCTCCATCATTTCCACCATGAAGGTAGACTGACCCGATACCAGGTCGTCAGCAGCTCCGATCCGGGTATAAATCGCATCAAAGATTGGCAACTCGGCCCTTTGCGCTGGAACATAAGAGCCAATTTGGGCAAGAATCACAATGATCGCTAATTGGCGCATATAGGTAGACTTCCCGCTCATATTTGGCCCCGTAATCAGCTGAATATCCCGTTCTTCACCCATAAAGATGCTATTTGGAATATAGGACTGGGCTCCCATCACTTTCTCAACTACTGGATGGCGCCCTTTGTCGATCGCGATTCGTCGTTCTTCATGAAAGAAGGGACGATTCAACTGTTGCGACTCAGCGACACTGGCTAAACTTTGTAAAACATCAACCGTCGCAATCGCCTGAGCTAACTGTTGCAGACGTTGGATATACTTGCCAACTTCTTCCCGAATCCGCATAAAAATCGTATATTCCAGATTAGCAGACTTCTCACGCGCCTCTAGCATATCTCCTTCGATGCGTGCCAATTCCTCCGTACCAAAGCGTTCTGAATTTTTCAAGGTCGCCTTGCGGAAAAAGTGAGCAGGAACGTGACTCAATTGAGAATTGGTGACATGGAAATAGTAGCCATCCTTCTTGTTGTAATCGATTTTGAGACCTGTAATGCCGCTGGCTTCGCGCTCCTTGGCCTCAATCTCAGCAATCCAACCAGTACCATCTCGAAGAACGACACGGTACTGGTCCAATTGCTCGTCAAACCCAGTTCGGATGATATTTCCCTCCGTAATAACAGCAGACGCTTCCGGAGCAATAGCTGAGGTAATCAAGCGGTGCAACTCAGGAAGTTCATCCAAGCGTGCAATCAAGACATCTAAGACCGGATCACCAATCCCCAGTAGAATCGACTTGATCGTCGGCACATGCCCCAGAGTATCTCCTAGCTGCAAGAGATCCTTAGGATTGATCTTACCAAAGGAAACCCGACTCGCTAAGCGTTCAATGTCATAGACCCCTTTGAGGCTGTCGGTCAAATCGCTCCGTTCAAAGAAATGATCCATAAAGACCTGAATGATGTCCTGACGCTCTCGAATCCGTTTCAAATCGACTAAGGGTTTCTGAATCCAGGACCGCAACAAACGACCGCCCATGGCCGTCTTGGTTTCATCCAAATACCAATACAAGCTACCATGTTTCTTCCCAGTTCGCGCATTCTCTGTCAAATCAAGACTAGCCTTGGTCGCAAAGTCCATCTGCAAGAAATCGCAAATCTCATAATGATGGGCTTTTTTGAGGTGGCTTAATTCCCGCATTTGTGTCTGGTGGACATACTGGAGAAGTTTTCCAGCCGTTTTCTTTTCTAGCTCACTCAACTGATCCCCTAAGAGTTGAACATCGTCGAGCGCCGTCTCTACATGTGACAACAAGAGATTCATCTGGCTAATAAACACACGCTCTTCCTGTTCTGGCAACTCATAACCCAGGACCACCTCACGCGCACGTAAATTGCGGATTTCTCCACAAACCATGCTAAAGTCATTGAGGGTCGTCACCTGAAACTCCCCTGTCACCAGATCCATATAGGCTAGCCCATAATCAGTTCCTGAACGATCCAAAGCAACTAGGAAGTTATTCTCACTATCTGGCTTGGTCGAATCCACCACTGTACCCGGTGTAATCACCTGTACGACTTCACGCTTAACGACCCCCTTGGCTTCTTTAGGGTCTTCCATTTGTTCTGCAATCGCGACCTTATACCCCTGTTCAATGAGAACATCAATATACTGCTGGGCCGAGTGATAGGGAACACCCGCCATAGGGATCGGATTCTCTGCATTTTTATTCCGTGAGGTTAAGGAAATCTCTAAAATTTGAGCTGCATTCACTGCATCTTCATAAAATAATTCGTAAAAATCTCCCATTCGAAACAGCAAAAAGGCATCCGGATAGTCTTTTTTGATATCTAGATACTGCTGCATTCCTGGGGATATTTTCTCTACTGCCATACTTCTTTATTCCTTACTGTTGCGTCGTTTCCTGACACAAGCCCCATAGATGAAAACAGGAGTAGATAGCTCACTATCTTCCTCCTTTTGGCATCTTAACGGGGTATTTTCTTTCTCTCCAACAGGGCTTGATTACTGCATCATCCCTAAAATTTCATTTTGAATTTCAATGGCTGCCTCTTGGTCTCGACAAACAATCAAGAGGGTATTGGCCCCTGCTACTGTTCCCAAAATACGCTCATCTGACATTTCATCTACACCATTGGCCAAGAGAGCTGCTTCTCCTAGCTCTGTCCGCAAAACCAAGGTGAATTCTGCTCGTGAGACAGACTTGGCGTGGCTGGACAACATAATATAAATCTCCGCCACCTCAGGCTCATTTGGCAAAATATAATACAACTGGTCTTTTCGTTTCACCTTGACTAGACCCAGATCGCGCAAATCTCGTGACAGAGTTGTTTGCGTTACAGCAATTCCTTTTGCTTCTAATCGATCCTGAATCTCTTTTTGAGTCGACAATTTTTCATTTCGAATCATTTGTTGAATCAAAAGGTGACGTTCTGTCTTTTTCATTGGACCTCCACTTTTGAATAAATATACTTTAAATTATACCAAAAAAATTGAAAATTCGCTCAGAATTGTGTTAAAATAATAGTTAAAAGGACTAAGGAGCTAATATGAACAATAAAGAACTCATTGCTAGTGAATTGGCCAAAGTGATTGACTCTCTTGACCAAGATGCTATTTTAAATTTGCTTGAACAACCAAAATCATCTGATCTTGGTGACATTGCTTTTCCAGCCTTCTCACTTGCAAAAGTGGAACGCAAGGCTCCTCAAGCAATCGCTGCAGATATTGCTGAAAAGATCAACCAAAGCGCCTTCGAAAAAGTTGTTGCAACTGGACCTTACGTGAACTTCTTCTTAGACAAATCTAAGATCTCTGATCAGGTGATCAAATCCGTCATCGAAGCAGGGGCAGACTACGGTCAACAAGACGAAGGTCATGGCCAAAACATTACCATCGACCTTTCAAGTCCAAATATCGCAAAACCATTCTCAGTTGGTCACTTGCGCTCAACCGTTATCGGGGATGCTCTTTCAAACATCTTCCGCAAAATGGGCTACAACACGATTAAAATCAACCACTTGGGAGACTGGGGTAAACAGTTCGGTCTCTTGATGGTAGCCTACAAAAAATGGGGTAGTAAGGAAGCTGTCGAAGCCAACCCAATCGATGAATTGCTAAAACTTTACGTTCGGATCAACGCTGAAATCGAAAACGATCCTGAGCTTGATGATGAAGGACGTCTCTGGTTCAAGAAACTGGAAGATGGAGATCCAGAAGCGACTGAGTTGTGGCAATGGTTCCGTGACGAAAGCTTGGTAGAATTCAACCGTATCTACAAACTCCTCGGTGTTGAATTTGACAGCTTAAACGGAGAAGCTTTCTACAATGACAAGATGGATGAAGCTGTCCAAATTCTTGAAGACAAAGGCTTGTTGAAAGAGTCTAAGGGAGCTAGCATCGTTGAGCTCGATGATGTCAACCTTCCACCGGCTATGATTAAGAAATCAGACGGTGCCACTCTTTATATCACTCGTGATATCGCAACCGCTATCTACCGTGCACGGACTTACAACTTTGTGAAAAACATCTATGCTGTAGGTCAAGAACAATCTAACCACTTCCGTCAATTGAAAGCTGTTTTGAAGAAAATGGGATTTGACTGGAGCGATGATATGGTTCACGTTGACTTTGGTTTGGTGACAAAAAACCGCCAAAAATTGTCAACTCGTAAAGGAAATATCATCCTTCTCGAACCAACTCTTCAAGAAGCCATCTCTCGTGCCAAAGCTCAGATCGAAGAAAAGAATCCTGAACTTGAAAACAAGGAAGAAGTGGCACATGCAGTCGGTGTTGGTGCGGTTAAATTCTACGACTTGAAGACAGACCGCCGCAATGGGTATGACTTCGACCTCGAAGCCATGGTATCCTTCGAAGGAGAAACTGGACCTTACGTTCAATACGCTTACGCTCGTATCCAATCAATCCTTCGTAAAGCCAACTTCACACCATCTACAGATGCGACTTACAGCTTGAGCGACCCAGAAAGCTGGGAAATCATCAAGCTTCTCCAAGACTTCTCTCGTGTTGTCAAACGTGCCGCTGAAAACTATGATCCATCCTTGATCGCAAAATATGCTATCAACTTGGCTCAAGCCTTCAACAAATACTATGCACACACTCGTATCTTGGATGAAAGCCCAGAACGCGAAAGCCGTCTTGCTCTTAGCTACTCAACTGCAGTAGTCTTAAAAGAAGCCCTTCGCTTACTTGGTGTCGATGCCCCTGAGAAAATGTAATTTCTTATCTAATGATTGATAAGTAGAACATCTCATATGGGAGTGAGAGGAGAAACTAAATGCGATTCAATTTAGTTCTTTCTCACTCCTTTTCTCATGCCTAATGCCCTTCATTCTCTACATTTTCAAATCCTTTATATACAGGAGAAATCTATGAATCAAACCGTTTACATCTTAATCCTCATCAGTTTAGTGGTCCTCTTTTTATTCAACAAGTACGAAAGAGAAAAACTACAACGGCTCTTACAAGAGCAACTCTTGAAAGATCAAGCTTTCAAAGATAGCATCAAGGAAAAAATCCAAGAGACCGACAATATCAACGATGTCATCCATGCCATCAACAAAGACTATCGATTGGGACTCCTACTTGCTAAAGAAATCACAGAAAAATTAAAATAAGCCATAGAAGAGGAGTCATATAAAATGTGACTCCTCTTCTATTCAGTCGCAACAAATAAGAGGCTGGGACAAAAGTCCTAGCCTCTCAATTATTTTTGGATTGTCGAGCAAGACGCAGTGGTTGAGTGGGCTCTACTACGCTGATTTCATCAGCTTTTACAGCCCTACTCAACTGTGCGGAGGTGGGACGACGAAATCGAATTCTAACGAATTACCGATTTCTGTCCCACTCTCTTTATTTTAAAGATGATACAAATCTTCTACAATGGCGGCTACTTTTTTAATATCTCCCAACATCCCCCGCATTTCAAAATCGGCTAACATAGGGAAACCAAAGCGTTGGCTGTATTGCTTAGCGGTTAAACAATATTGATTGTTAAAATTCCGATTGCCTGATCCAACCACTCCTAAGCACTTGCTGGCGTTGCCTCCGTAAGCAATAAAATCTGCGACATCTGTCGTCAAAATTTCCACATCGCCATTGTCAACACCATTTCCACCCTCCAAATAGGTTGGCAAAAAAGTAATAAAAGGATTGGTCATTTCAAAGAAGGGCTGGCCCTCTTTGACCAGGTCTTTCACATGCACTTTCTCGATTTCAAGTCCGGGATGGGCTTCCAGCAAATAGTCACTTAAGCGGCGGACAAAACTCTCTGTATTCCCACTCAGACTAATATAAACAAAGGATACTTTCATCTTTTTTCTCCAATCAAGAAGCTCTCTTATCCTCTAAGAGAGCTCCATTCAAACTTATCTATTATGCCGTAGCTTGAGCTTTTCTCAAACGCAAGGTTTTATACAAAACAATCCCAAGGAAGAGAAGAGATAAAGCAGTCAAGAGTAACAAAGCAATGGACGAAGATGCCAGATATCGTTGGCGAAGGGACGGGGTTGAAAAACTAGCTAATAGTGGACGCCCTGCAAAATAATTATAGCAAGAGAAGGCTTGACTTAATAAAATCTGCCCCATGTAAGTATAATGGGCTGTTAACAGATCCTGCTTCATAAAGAGGAAATAGAAAGTTGCCAGTAAGGCAATCAGAATCAGGGAAACAAATAAAAAGGTTAGTGGAGACTGATTGAGTTGGGCTGATTTCTCATAATATGTCACGTAGTCAGCCTTGTCTTGAGCCGTTGTTAAACCAAGTTGTTTCGCAAAATCATCTGTCAGCTCAAAACTCTTTGAAGCTCCAAAGGTTGAGACAGCTGAAGTCAGGGTTCCAACCGTAGAGAAAAATAACAGGATGTAAAGATAGATAGGTTTCTTTTTCATACAAACTCCTTTTCATTTCTTACACCCTATTATATCGCGATACAGATAGAAAGGCAAGCGCCTCAAAACCGTGGAAGCACTTGCCTGATCACTGATACGTTCAAATGAAATTCATTTGGAAAAGTAATGTGTGCAAAAGATGAAAAGCCATCGCAACTGTATCATTGGAATGATTAGAGATATAACGGAGTCCTATAAACTTTCATTCGAACACCACCAGTATACCTCATTCTCTTCTTCTTGTGTCATCCATTTCTATTCTGCTTCATTTCGACACGATTTGGTCTATAAAAGCCATTTCCTCTCCTCATCCAAAAACTATTCTGTTCTATTTCTCAACTATTTGGTCATCACTCCATCAAAAAAGCCAGAAGAACTTGCCTTCTGACTTTCTTTATTTAGATGAATGAACGACAGAAATAAGAATTAATCTTCTTTTTTCTTGCGTGCAAGACCCAATCCAAGCAATCCAGCCATCGCACCTGCAAGAACAGCTGCAGTTGAGCTTTCTGTACCTGTATTTGGAAGCGTAGGTGTTTGTGGTTGCGCAGGTTGTACAGGCTGTTCCGGAACTTCAGGAGTTGGTTCGGTTGGAACCTCTGGAGTTGGTGGAACGATTGGTGTAGGTGGAACAATTGGTGTAGGTGGGTTGTATGGAGTTGGTGGAGTTGGAGGAACTGGTGTTGGTGGGGTTGGAATATCTGTTTCCGTTACCACTTTGTTCTTATGCCATTTCACCTCAGCTTCCGGTTTCACCGGATTCGTATTTGGAACGACTTCAGGAGTCGGTGGGGTTGGCGCTTTTGGTGGAGTTGGCGCTTTTGGTTCCTTCACATCAACTGTGATCACAGTGTAGTTAGGTTCTTTTGGAGCCGTTGGACCTTTAGGTTCTTCTGGTTTGCTTGGTTCTGCAGGTAGATTTTCCACTGTAATCGTTGGTGGAGTTGGAGCCTTTGGTTCTGTTGGTTTTGTTGGCTCTTTCGGTTCTTCTCCTGGCTCTTTAGGAAGACCTACATTTGAGTTGATGGCAAACCAGTAAACCGTTGGTTGACCAGCCGCATTGGCACCATTAGCCGTAAAGACTAAGTGTCCATCTGACATCTTCAAGCCTGCTCCACCATAATAGAGGTATGGAGAAGATGGATTATCCCAACCTTCAAGAGTTGTTGAAGATTCACCGTTAAAGACAGAGCCATGTTCAATATATTGGTTATCTTTAAAGGAAGTCACTTCTTTAGTAGCAGCATCATAAGAAACACTTGAGTTTGGAATTGGAATAAATTTATTATTTCCAACATTTACAGACTCTTGGTGTTCCACGTTTTCAAATTTCTTCTTAGGCGTGAACGTAATTTGACCTGTAGTTGCATCTACTTTGTATGATCCGATAACATCATCCTTACCTTCAAAGGTAAATTCTTCTGTACCAATAGAATGAACACTTCCTGAACCCGAAGCATTTACAGTTAACGCATCCGTTACTTCTTCCTTCTCAGGTGTCGTACCAGGAACCCATTTACCTGTGTCATCTTTAACATAACCATATTTCTGAGTCACAATTTTGAGAGGGTTGTCTGCTGAAATGGAAACAGTTGCAGTACCAAAGTCTGCTTTTCCTGTTTTAACCTTCACTTCATTGTTTTCAATGCTCATGGATGAACCATCTGCATATGGATCCCAAGTTCCACGAACAGTGTTGCCATTTTTATCTTTGGCTTCTACTGTAAGGGCACGAGGTTTGTCTCCACTATCGACATAGGAAGCACCTGTCCAGTGGTTGAGCGAGTTCAAAGCGACAATGGCATTGCGTTGAGTCAAATCAAATTTATTGCCATCACCATCATAGAATTCAACATCGACAGCAACCTTAACAGGTTTGTCTTGGTCTGTTGAAGCACCCACTGTCATGGTTACCGTTGGATCTGCGTTGACTGCTGCAATCCCTTTGCCATCATTTGATGGAAGACTTAAAATCTCATAACGGTAAATCACACGTTTGATTGGATGCATATCCGTATTTTCACGCATGCTGGACTGATTCAAGTTATCATAAGTAACGACAAATTTATCGCCTTCTTTCACTTGAATGTACTCAGTTTCATTATTGGCCCAAGGACTAGTTGCTACAATATCTGAAGCTTCCAATTTATTAGAATCATATTGATGGACATTGCTTGTATTTAAACGAGCTTGAGCATCACGAGTAAGATAAGTGCTGATGCCGTCAATGGTGTGAGTTGCACCACCTTCACGTTGGAAGGTCAAATCTTGAACAGTTGAAACATTTTTAAGGTCAGCATACGCATTGTCTGTCATATATTTGTCGTATGCTTGTTTCGCGTCCGTATATTGTTTTTTGGCAACTTCGTATTCAGCTAATTTCTTTTGATAAGCAATATAATCATTTTCGTACTGTACTTTTTCTACATTGTATTTTGCAAGATCAGCTTCGTATTGAGCCTTAGCAGCATCTTCTTCTGCCTTCTTCGCTACCAATTGATCATAAGCTGCTTTATCTTTATCGTATTGCGCTTTCTTAGTTTGGTATTCTTGTAAATCTTTATCGTATTGCGCTTTCGCTGTATTGTAAACAGCCATTTCTGCTTCATACTTAGCTTTTGCTTCTGCATTGGCCTTATCTGCTGCTGCTTTTTCTGCTACTTTAGCATCGTAGGCTGCCTTTTTAGCATTGTACTCTTCTAAAGCTTTATCATAAGCTGCTTGTTGGGTTTTGTAGTCTTCTACTTGTTTCTTGTAAGCCGCTTCTGCTTCTGCATTTCTCTTTTCAATCAATGTGATTTCTTGAGATTTTGCTTCATACTCCGCTTTTGCCTTTTTGTAGTTATCAACTACTGTGTTGATTTCAGCTGTTTGAGCTTTATTATCTGCTTCTGCTGCTGCGATAGATGGTTGGACTTTTTCAGCTTCTTCTGTAACGGTCACACCTTCTGTAGCCGCATCAGCTTTTGCTTTTTCAAGTTCTGGTGATTCTACATAAGTCGTCGTAACTGTTTTATTTCCTTCTGTCACAGTTGTAGATGTCAACTTAGAACTTGTTGAAACAGCTGCATCGCTTGTTGCTGTATCCGTAGTAGTCGCTTCAGTTGCAGGTGCTGTTGCCTCATCCGCTTTCACTTCTGCTCCGTAGGTATTAACAGTAGCCAATCCAGCGATGGCCAATGAAACAACACCGACTGATAACTTACGAATTGAAAATTTTTCCTGCTTCGAAACATGTTCACGATAGCTTTTCATTTTCAAAACTCTCCTTTTTTGTTTAAAAAAATCTCACTGTAGAGGCAAAAATATGCTACTTCCAGTTAACTTCATTGTATCACAATCAACCATTTTTATATATTTGTCAATTTAATTTTTTATTTTACTTTAAATATATAACAACTTGAATCCCCAAACTTTCCTTGCCTTCCCCATCTTTAGTTGAAAATATATGCAAACGCCTGTGAAAAAATCCTTTATTTTCAAGGGTTTTTAAGACACTTTCTCTTTTTATAAATTTCACCGAAAGGCTTTTTAAAGGGAAGTATTTTTTTATACCAATAAATTAGATTTGAAGACTGAAATAAAAATTATGTAATTTTTTCCCTTTAGGGGTTGCAAAATTCAAAAAAACAACACTTTTTGCAGAGTGTCCATTCCCTAAACTAGCTCCATTTCTTCTCCCAAATGAGAAGTAATGAAAAAGACCAAGGTCTTATGGACCTTGGTCTAACAACTAATGATTAGTTTAAGTGCCAGATATCTTCATTGTACTGAGCGATCGTACGGTCAGATGAGAAGAATCCTGCTTTAGCAATGTTTACGATAACTTGATCCAACCATGCATCACGGTCTTCGTAATCAGCCAACATGCGTTCTTTGGTTACAATGTAGTCTTCCAAGTCAAGAAGAGTCATGAACCAGTCTTTGTTGATCAATTCCTTGTGAAGACGAGTCAAGCGTTCCTTGTTACCAACTGCAAGAACGGCATCGCTGATAATGAAGTCTACCAATGGTTTGATAGCTTCACGTTCATAGAAGTCCGCTGATTTGTATGCTGATTTCTCATATAGATCGATTACAGTTTCTGAATCTTCACCGAAGATGTAGATGTTGTCACGTCCAACCAATTCAGCGATTTCCACGTTTGCTCCATCCATAGTACCAAGTGTTAACGCACCATTCAACATGAATTTCATGTTACCAGTACCTGAAGCTTCCTTAGAAGCAAGGGAGATTTGCTCAGAAATATCGCTAGCTGGAATCAAGTAGCTTGCAGCAGTCACGTTGTAGTTTTCTACCATAACGACTTGCAAGTGTGGAGCTACTGCTGGATCGTTTGCAATCACTTCAGACAAGCAAAGGATCAAGTGGATAATATCTTGTGCAATGGTGTAGGCAGGAGCTGCTTTACCACCAAAGAGAACAGTGATTGGGCGAGCAGGGATATTTCCAGCTTTGATGTCCAAGTATTTGTGGATCACATACAAAGCGTTCATTTGTTGACGTTTGTATTCGTGGAGACGTTTGATTTGGGTATCAAAGATAGAGTTAGGATTGATTTCCACACCTTGATGGTCTTTCAAGAAACGAGCCAATTTCCGTTTGTTGTGAGACTTGATGTTTTCCAATTTTGCTTTGACTGCATCTTTATCTTCATAAGAAAGAAGGTCTTCCAATTTAGATGCGTCATGGTGCCAGTCACGTCCGAGGATATCATCCAAGTAGTGTGACAAGGTTGGGTTGGCATGCATGAGCCAACGACGGAATGTGATACCGTTTGTTTTGTTGTTGAATTTTTCAGGGTAAATGTCGTAGAAAGCTTTCAACTCAGAATTCTTCAAGATTTCTGTGTGAAGTGCTGCTACCCCGTTTACGCTAAATCCATAGTGGATATCCATGTGTGCCATGTGTACACGATCATTCTCATCGATGATTTGAACAGCTGGATCTTTGTATTCAGCGCGAACACGGCGGTCCAATTCTTCAATGATTGGAACCAAGTGAGGAACCACTTCTTGCAAGAATTCAAGTGGCCATTTTTCAAGGGCTTCTGCAAGGATTGTGTGGTTAGTGTAAGCCGTCATGCTACGAACGATAGAGATAGCTTCATCCATTCCAATACCACGTTCTGTCAAAAGACGGATCAATTCAGGAATGACCATTGATGGGTGAGTATCGTTGATTTGTACAACCGCATAGTCAGCAAGGTCATGCAAGTTGCTTCCTTTTTCGATGGCTTCGTCGATGATCAATTGAGCACCATTTGATACCATGAAGTATTGTTGGAAGATACGGAGCAATTCCCCTTGACGGTTACTATCATCTGGGTACAAGAAGAGGGTCAAGTTGCGAGCGATATCTGTCTTGTCAAAGTTAATACCATCTTCAATAATAGATGAATCAACTGAATCTAAGTCGAACAAGCGCAAACGGTTCTTGGTATCGATCTTGTAACCAGGTACGTCGATATCATAAAGGGTAGAAGTCAATGTGAAGTGTGCGAATGGAACTTGGTAGCTACGGCTTGAACGAACGAGCCAGCTTTGGTCAGTCAACCATGCGTTTGGAATCGTTTCTTGTTGGTTGTTTTTAAGGACTTGTTGGAACAAACCAAAGTGGTAGTTCAAACCAACCCCATCCCCTGTCAAACCAAGGCTTGAGATAGAGTCGATAAAGCAGGCTGCCAAACGTCCCAAACCACCGTTACCAAGTGATGGTTCCAATTCCACTTCTTCGACTTCGATCAAGTCTTTACCAGCATCTGACAATTCTTTTTTGACATCGTCGTAAAGACCCAAGTTGATCAAGTTGTTAGACAAGAGTTTACCGATCAAGAACTCAGCTGAGATGTAGTAAACTTTTTTCTTACCAGTATTTAATTTCTTTTGGGCACTTGCTTGCTTGGTGTAATTAAGCAAAGCAAGGTACAATTCTTCATTTGAACATTCTGCAATTGTTTTTTGGTGATGATCAATCACATATTTTTGTAATGATTCCATGTTTTAAAGTCTCCTTTGTTTCAACAATTTTAATAGGGAAAGATTATTTTTCTGCTTTCTTAACTTCTTTTTTCAAGTCTTTGTTTTCACGACGATAGATCGTTGTGAAATCAAGCAATTCTTGCTCAACAGCTGGAGTCAATTGATCCGCTGTCATCCGCCATGACCAGTTACCACCAAGAGTTGATGGGAAGTTCATCCGAGCTGAGCCATCTAACTCAAGCAAGTCTTGCATCGTAGCAATCGCCATGAAGCTGACAGAAGCAAAGACTGTGCGAAGCATAGCATGTGGGACAGATTCGTACTCTTTCCGGTTGGTATAACGAGCAAGGTACTCACGAGTTGGATCGTCGATTTCATTGCGGTACCATCCAAGAACTGTGTTGTTATCATGTGTTCCAGTGTACATCACAGAGTTGTTTGGTGCCAAGTGAGGGCTATCGATACTTTCATCGTCAGGATTGAAGGCGAATTGAAGAATCTTCATTCCTGGGAAGCCAGTACGTTCGCGAAGCTCAATGACTTCATCCGTCATAAAGCCAAGGTCCTCAGCGATGATGTTCAAATCACTGAGCTCTTCCTTCACGGCTGCAAAGAGTTTGTAGCCAGGACCTTTGACCCATTTACCTGGTGCTGCAGTTTCAGAACCAGCAGGGATTTCCCAGTATGATTCGAAACCACGGAAGTGGTCGATCCGAACGATGTCATAGATCTTGAAGCTTTCACGCAAGCGTTCAATCCACCATTGGTAGCCATCTTTGTCCATTGCTTCCCAGTCATAGATTGGGTTCCCCCAAAGTTGACCAGTTGCTGAGAACTCATCTGGCGGGCATCCTGCAATGCAAGTTGCTTTTCCGTTTTCATCTGTTTTGAAGAGATGAGGATTAGCCCACATGTCGCTTGAATCTTCTGCTACATAGATTGGCATATCTCCCACAATTTCAATGTGGTGGTCGTTAGCATAAGCTTTCAAGGCCAACCATTGTTGGAAGAAGAAGAATTGAGTCACACGATGGTAAGTCAATTTATCAGCCAATTCTTCACGGTATTTAGCCAAAGCTTTTGGCTCACGCGCACGAATAGCTGCATCTGGCCACTCTGTCCAAGCTTTCAAATCAAAGTGTTCTTTAATAGCCATGTATTCTGCGAAGAGCTCCAACCAAGAAGCATTGGCTTCACAAAATTCTTGGAATTCTTTTTGATCACTTGATTTTAAGAAATTCGCAACTGCTTTTTCAAGCAAGGGACGACGTTGTTCGAAAACCTTTGCATAATCCACTTGAGTAGGATCTTGACCAAAGTCCACTCCTTTAAGGTCTGCTTCTGTCAACAAACCTTGTTCGATCAAAAGATCGAAATCAATAAAATGAGTGTTCCCAGCAAAAGCTGAGAAAGATTGGTATGGAGAATCTCCATAACTGGTTGTACCAAGCGGCAAGATTTGCCAGTAACGTTGCTTGGTCCGAACGAGGAAATCAACAAAATCATATGCTGATTGTCCGAATGATCCGATTCCGTATTGTCCAGGAAGGGAAGAAATGTGCATCAAAACACCACTTTGACGTTTTTTCATGGGTTACCACCTCTTTTTATTTCTTTGAAGCCTGCGATTCGGTGCACGGTATGGGTATCGTTGCAGAGTCGTATCCAGCTCTCAAGCGGCTCTACTCTTTGTTAAAATCGAACAGGCGCAACTCAGTTTACGCAATTTTTGCGAAAACGTTTGCGTACCATGTCATTATAAACTTTTTCCATATTTTCTGCAAGGGGTTTCTTAAAAACTTTTTAACTTTTTTCAGAATGTCCTCACCCCCCTAGTGTATTCTTTCCTTTGCCTAATGTCAACAAATTTAATGTATTTTATAGAAGAAAGTTCGGAATTAAAATATTTTTAAAAAATTTTCTCAAAATCACTTGCAAACGTTTTCGCCTTGTGATATACTTAAGTCGTTTTAGGAAAACGTTTGTCTAAAACGGTTTCTAATTATTATCTTTTTTTATTCTTTAGGAGGAATAAATCATGAAACGTACAATTTTACGTAGTGCTGCTGTACTTGGTACAGTTGGTTTTGCCGGCTTCTTACTTGCTGCTTGTAGCAATAGCTCTTCAGGTTCTTCTGAGGCAAGTAAAGAAATCAACGTCTATGTAGACAAAGGCTACAAATCTTATGTTGAAGAAGCTGCAAAAGCTTTTGAAAAAGAAAATGGCGTAAAAGTTAAAATCAAAACTGGTGATGCCCTTGGTGGATTGGATAACCTTTCTCTTGATAACCAATCTAAAAAAGCTCCAGACGTTATGATGGCACCATACGACCGTGTAGGTGGTCTTGGTAACGATGGTCAATTGGCTGAAGTGACATTGAACAAAGATAGCCACACAGACAAAACAACTGAAGCTCTTGTCACAAACGGTGGTAAGGTTTACGGTGCACCTGCTGTCATCGAAACTTTGGTTCTCTACTATAATAAAGATCTTGTAAGCGAAGCTCCAAAAACATTTGGTGACCTTGACAATCTTGCAAAAGATAGCAAATACGACTTTGCTAGCGAACCTGGTAAAACAACTGCCTTCTTAGCTGACTGGACAAACTTCTACTATGCTTACGGTTTGCTTTCAGGTAATGGTGGTTATGTATTTGGTAAAGATGGTACAGATCCTAAAGATATTGGATTGAACAACCAAGGTTCTATCGACGGTATCGAATATGCGAAAACTTGGTATGCTAAATGGCCAAAAGGTTTGCAAGATACTAAAGGTGCTGCTAACTTCATCCAAACACAATTCCAAGAAGGTAAAACAGCTGCTATCATCGATGGTCCTTGGAAAGCTGCTTCATTGAAAGAAGCTAAAGTAAACTATGGTGTCGCAACTATTCCAACTCTTCCAAACGGAAAACAATATTCTGCCTTTGGTGGTGGTAAAGCTTGGGTTATCCCTGCAGGTGCGAAAAACCTTGATGGCGCTCAAAAATTCATTGACTTCTTGACAAGCACTGACCAACAAAAAGCTTTGTTTGACAAGACAAATGAAGTTCCTGCCAACACCGAAGCTCGTAAATATGCGGTTGGTAAAAACGATGAATTGACAACTGCCGTTGTTGAACAGTTCAAGAACGCTCAACCAATGCCAAACATCTCTGAAATGAGTGCTGTTTGGGATCCAGCTGCTACTATGCTTTTCGATGCTGTAAGTGGTAAAAAATCTGCAAAAGCTGCTGCTGACGATGCAGTGAAATTGATTAAAGAAACCATCGAACAAAAATTCGGTAGCAAATAAGACAGTTTTTAGGTTTGAGTAAGAGGTTGGCGACAAGGTCCCAACCTCTTATGTTCCATTATCAACCTTCTACTTGATAACTGTCAAACTTGTCTTCTTGCTCTCTGGCAAGGACATTATAAGGAGATTTGAATGACTACAGAACAAAACCCTAAAAAGGCTATGTGGCTCTCTTTGATCCCGGGTCTTGGGCAAATTTATAACAAACAAAAAGCTAAAGGCTATATTTTTCTTGCAGTGACTGCTCTCTTTCTCGTTTACTTCATTGGAATTGGAGCTGGAGAATTATCGAAGTTAGTCACACTTGGAACCGTTCGTGGACAAGATAATTCCCTCTTTATCTTGATTCGTGGGGCCTTCCACTTGATCATCACTGTTGTTTACTTCCTATTTTATGCCTTAAATATTAAGGATGCTGGAACAGTTGCTAAACGCATCAACAACGGGATTGCCGTTCCAAAAACCTTTAAAGATATGGTTCACGCGATTTATGAAAATGGATTCCCTTATCTTTTGATTATCCCTTCTTATATCGCTATGACCTTTGCGATTATCTTCCCAGTTTTGGTTACTTTGATGATCGCTTTTACCAACTATGACTTCAAACATACCGCACCAACAACCTTGTTGGATTGGATCGGGTTCCAAAACTTCACTAACATGTGGACCTTGAGTACCTTCCGTTCAGCCTTTACATCTGTTCTTGGTTGGACCTTGATTTGGGCTCTCGCAGCATCAACTCTTCAAATCGTGCTCGGTATTTTGACAGCCATTGTGGCAAACCAACCATTCGTAAAAGGAAAACGAATCTTTGGGGTTATCTTTCTGCTTCCTTGGGCTGTTCCAGCCTTCATCACTATCCTTACATTCTCAAATATGTTTAACGATAGTGTCGGCGCCATCAACGCCCAAGTTATCCCATTGTTTGCTAAGATCTTCCCATTCTTAGATGGTGTCTTGGTTCCTTGGAAGACCGATCCTACCTGGACAAAAATCGCTTTGATTATGATGCAAGGTTGGCTCGGTTTCCCTTATATCTATGTCTTGACTTTGGGGATTCTTCAATCGATTCCAAACGATCTTTACGAAGCTGCTTATATTGACGGTGCCAACGGTTGGCAAAAATTCCGCAACATTACTTTCCCAATGATCCTTGCGGTTGCAGCACCAACCTTGATTAGTCAATACACCTTCAACTTCAACAACTTCTCCATCATTTACTTGTTTAACGATGGGGGACCTGGTTCTGTCGGAGGAAATGCTGGATCTACAGATATCTTGATTTCTTGGATCTATAAGTTGACAACTAATACCTCTCCTCAATATTCAATGGCCGCAGCGGTAACCTTGATTATCTCTGTGATCGTGATCTCAATCTCAATGATTGCCTTCAAGAAACTACATGCATTTGATATGGAGGATGTATAAAATGAAAAATTCAGTTCAATTTAAACGCCGCCTCAATCATTTCTTGACTTACCTGTACATGGTGGTTCTTTCAATCATCATTATCTACCCGCTGTTGATTACGATCTTATCGGCCTTTAAGTCAGGGAACGTCAGTGCCTTTACACTTGATTTTAGTGGCAATCTTAGTTTTGATAACTTCTCAAAACTCTTCTCTGAAACTCCTTATGGCACTTGGTATATGAATACCTTGATCATCGCGATTATTACGATGGTGGTACAAACCAGCATCGTTACCTTCGCAGGTTATGCCTATAGTCGTTACAACTTCTTAGCGCGTAAGCAAAGTTTGGTCTTCTTCTTGATCATCCAAATGGTCCCAACTATGGCAGCCCTCACAGCCTTCTTCGTTATGGCTTTGATGCTGAATGCCTTGAACCAACCTTGGTTCTTGATCTTCCTTTATGTTGGTGGTGGTATTCCAATGAATGCTTGGTTGATGAAGGGTTACTTCGATACCGTTCCAATCTCACTTGATGAGTCTGCTAAATTGGATGGTGCAGGACACTTCCGCCGCTTCTGGCAAATTGTCCTTCCACTTGTTCGCCCAATGATCGCCGTTCAAGCACTCTGGGCTTTCATGGGACCTTTCGGAGACTATATCTTGTCTAAATTCTTGCTTCGTGATGAAGTAAACTATACGGTAGCCGTTGGTCTTCAAACCTTTATCAGTGACCAAAAAGATCAAAAGATCGCCTTCTTTGCAGCCGGTGCCATTTTGATCGCGGTTCCAATCTGTATTCTATTCTTCTTCCTACAAAAGAACTTTGTTTCAGGCTTGACAGCTGGTGGGGATAAAGGATAAAATAGAACCTTATTTCAAACACATTTTATTTTTAAGTTAAGGGTAGTATGGTGGATTCTTTACTACCCTTCGTTAAGAATAAAATCAATCAAAGAGATTCCTCTTTGCATCTCTGATTCTCTTATGTTTAGAAAGGTCATCTCATGCCCTACCCTTTTAATTATTTCGCAAGTATCTTCAATTTCCGCTCTTCTTTTGCAAACCGCAAAAAGCTGAGTTGGTTCCAAATGATTTTTACTTCTTTCTTTCTGATTTCTGTCACACTATTACCAGTGGCTCTTCAAAATGCTCAACTCAAAACCTATCCCTTAACAACCTTTGTCAGCGATGTGTTTGATCCTTTATCAAATGACGTCATGAAAGATATCCAAGAACACGTTGTGATCAAAGACCAAGAGCTCACCTATACAGGAAACAACCCTGTACACAAGACTTCAAAAGGACAGGTTGTCTTGGGCCAAGAAGCAAAGGCGAGTGAGGGCAAGGAGTTAACCCTCCATTTTGATCGAAAACAGTTGATCATCTCAAAAGAAAATAAAGAACTCGCTACGGTCTCATACCAGGCTATCAATCAAGAGAGCCTTCGGGATAAAAAAAGCTTCACTCAAGCTATCTCTAGCGATTGGTTCCGTGAAAATCGACTCCCTGTCAGTCTCTTTCTCGTGATTTTCTCTGGCTTCTTATCGACAGTCAATTATTTGATTCTCATTGTAGGGGCATCTTTCTTCCTCTACTTGACGCGAAAATCTCGACTCTTTTCACTACAAACTTTCAAGGAATGTTTCAATTGTATTCTGAATTGCTTGGGACTCCCTATTTTACTAAGTGTCCTCATCAGTTTACTATTCCATCAAGTATTTACTACGACGATCATGATCCAAAATGTCTTATTTGTACTCTATCTTGCTATGGTATTTTATAAGACCCACTTCCGTGATCCAGACTATCACCGCTAGGAGGTTTTCTCATGCGTGTTACCATCAAAGATGTGGCAAAACTCGCTGGCGTCGCGCCTTCAACTGTCACGCGCGTCATCCAAAATAAATCCACGATTAGTGATGAAACAAAAAAACGAGTCCGTGAGGCCATGGTCGAGTTGGATTACCATCCCAACCTTAATGCTCGCAGTCTTGTCAGCCAATCTAGTCAAGTCATTGCTTTAGTTCTTCCAATCGATAGTGACGTCTTCTACCAGAATCCTTTCTTCCCAACTGTTTTAAGAGGGATCACCCAGATCGCCTCAGACAATGATTATGCTATCCAAATCTGTACGGGGCAAAATGAAGAACGGCGGCTCGACAACCTCAAGCAACTCATCTACGGAAACCGTGTAGATGGTTTGATTTTCCTATATTCTAGCCCGAATGATCCCCTCGTTGACTTTGCGATCAAAGACAAGTTCCCCTTCCTCATCCTCGGAAAGGCAGCTTCTCCTTTTGTTTCGCTAGTGGATAATGATAATATCAAGGCTGCATTTGATGCGACAGAATATTTCATTCAACAAAACTACCGGAAAATTGCTTTTATTGGAGGAAACAAAGAGCTGTCTGTGTCTCAAGACCGCTATGAAGGTTATAAAGAAGCTCTCCAAAAAGCAGGGATTCCTCTCGATGAAAAACTGGTTCATTTTTCATTTGGTTTTATGTTAGAAGACAATTCTTATCAATTGATGGAGAGTCTTCCTCTAACAGAACTAGATGCTATCATGACAACCGATATTCTCGTTGCTGAAGGGGTGCGCCAATACCTATTAGAACACCAGCTGACAATCCCGATTATTTCCTTTGATTCGATTAAGCCACGACTCGATATTGAAGCCTATATTGACATCAATGCAGTGGAACTCGGACGTGAGTCTGTTCGGACAATTCTACAAATTATCAAGGATCACAAAGAAGGAAAAACCGTTTGCTACCGTCAATTGATTGACCATACCATTACGAAACTCTAGGAGTCTTTATGTCTACATTTACTGCTTATTTAGATGACCAAGACCTGATTCGTATCCAAAAAGGAGAGGAGCATATCCTTCCTTTTTATTTGGAAACAAACCACGGTCGTCTTGCCTTAATCCCTGTCAAAACGTCAAGTGGAGCGACTGATACAGGAGACTATTTCTTAAGCCCTGTTCCGCTTGAACTGGGAGAAGAGTACACCATCTACGATGCTGCTGGAAATTCTTCTATTCTCCACTATCGTCAAATTGTTCGCAAACCCATTTTTGATCAAACCTTCACCTATAGTGGAGAGGATCTAGGAAGTTTCTACACACCAAGTCAGACACAATTTAAATTCTGGGCACCGATTTCGCAAGATGTGACCCTCCATATCGAAGATCAGGTCTATCCGATGAATCGTACAGAAAACGGTGTCTGGGAACTCGTGCTCAAAGGGGATTGGGAAGGAGCTGCCTACCACTATGAGTTCCGTGTCAATGGCCTAGAACGTCGGATCCACGATCCCTATGCTCTATCCTCTTTAGCAAACTCTGGAGATAGCTTAGTCGTCGACCGCAAGAAAATCACACGTCCTATCAGTCGTGCCACTCGTCAATTAGATCCGACAGAAGCAATCATCTACGAGATGAGCGTTCGGGACTTCTCTGCCCAAAAAGAGGCTGGCTTTAAACACCCTGGTAAGTTTAAAGGCTTGACAGAGTCGCCCCAACTCAATGGCCAGGTCCTTGGATTTGATTACCTTCAAAAACTGGGCATTACCCATGTACAGTTACTTCCTGTCTATGATTTCGGTAGTGTCGATGAAGAGGATCAATGGAAAGCCTACAACTGGGGTTATGATCCTGTCCAATACAATGTTCCAGAAGGAAGCTATGCGAGTGATCCTAACGATCCTTATGCGCGAATCCTGGAGCTCCAAGACACTATTGACACCTATCACCGGGCTAATCTGAGTGTCATCATGGATGTAGTCTACAATCACGTCTACCAGGCAGATGAGTACGCTTTTGAACAGATCGTTCCTGGTTATTTCTACCGTTATAATGCAGAGGGAGAGCGGACCAATGGAACCTTCTGTGGAAATGACGTGGCAAGTGAACGTTCCATGGTGAAACACTATATCAAGCAATCTCTCAAACAATGGGTTTCCCTCTACGGCTTTGATGGTTTTCGCTTTGATTTGATGGGAATCCTAGACATTCCAACCATGACAGAGATTGCAGAGGAGCTCCGTGAAATCTATCCTAACGTCTATCTCTATGGGGAAGGGTGGAAGATGGATACCGGCCTCTCTGAAGACCAGCTCGCTCACCAGTACAACTCAAAACGATTACCAGATTTTGGCTTTTTCAGTGATAATTTCCGGGATACGGTCAAGAGAACACTCTTAGCCGGTCACCGTTGTGAGAGTCAACATTCTGCGAATGATTTTGCGAACATTCTAACGGCGAATGTCGGGAAGCTAGGGCCTGCTCATTTCACCCAACCTCAACAAGCCATTCAGTACGTCGAATGCCACGATAATGCAACTGTTTTTGATTATTTCCAACTTGAAAAAGAAGAGATTCGTCTAGAGGAGCGAAAAGCTCTCTCACGCCTCGCTCTTCATTTGGTATTATTATCCCAAGGTGTACCTTTTATCCATGCTGGTCAAGAACGTTACCGCACAAAAGGGCTCGAAGAAAACACCTATAACTTGCCAGATAGTCTCAACCAATTGGACTGGACATCCCTTTCAAAATGCCAAGAAGAACTTGCTTTTCTTAAAGAATTGATTGCTTACCGGAAATCGCAACCTCTCCTTCGTTTGAAAAAAGGACAAGAGATTCGAGATTACTGTGACGTCAAATGGTTGTCTGATTATCATTTGATCTACACGATTGAAAAAAATCGTGAAAAAATAACGATTCTCGTTAATATCGGTGATCAGGACATGACCTATCAACATCCGAGCGATAGTCAACTGCTATTTGCCTATCCTCATGCAAATCTCCAAACACCTATTCCTAAAGGAAAGGAACTTTCTATTTCCGCCCATAGTTGGCTCCTTCTCCACGAAACGAAATCAGCAAAATAAGAGGCTGGGACAAAAGTCCTAGCCTCTCAATTATTTTTGGATTATCAAGCAAGACGCAGTGGTTGAGTGGGCTCTACTACGCTGATTTCATCAGCTTTTACAGCCCTACTCAACTGTGCGGAGGTGGAACGACGAAATCGAATTCGAACGAATTACCGATTTCTGTCCCACTCTCTTATTTTTATTCTTCTGTTTCCACAAAGCGTCCGATGATATGAACATTTTCTGAAATGGTGATAAAAGCCTGAGGATCAGCTTTTTTCATAATATATTTGAATTCATTAAACTCTGCACGCGTAATAACTGTCAGCAGAACCGCTTTTTCCTGATGGTTATAGGTTCCTTCTGCATTGTGGATAATGGTTGCTCCACGATGCAATTTTTTATGGATCTTTTCAATAATGGCATCCGGCTGGCTCGTTACAATCATGGCCTGCATCCGTTTTTGCTTGGTAAAGACAGCATCCGTTACTCGACTCGATACGAAGATGGTAATCATAGAGTAAAGAGCATACTTCCAACCAAAGGTCAAACCTGCAATCAACATAATGGTCCCATTGACCAAAAAGGAGATGCTGCCAACATTCTTTCCTGTCCGTTTTCGAATCGTCAAACTGACAATATCCGTTCCTCCACTGGAAATGTTGTTCCGAAGAGCAAAACCAATCCCTGTTCCCATGACAACCCCACCAAATAGGGCATTCATGATCGGATCGTTGGTCAACGTAATCACTGGCACGAACTGAATAAAGAGGGAACTCATCGAAACCGTAATAAAGGTAAAGATGGTAAATTTATGGCCAATTTGATACCAAGCCACAATCATCAAAGGGATATTGATGGCATAAAAGGTCAAGGAAACTGGAATCGTAAAGCCAATAAAGCGTTGGCTCAGAACAGACAAAATCTGAGCTAGACCTGTTGCACCGCTGGAGTATACATGTCCTGGTTGAAAGAAGAAGTTGACGGCAATCGCTGATAGAAAACCATACAGCAAGGAAGCTGACACTTTTTCATCGTATTTCTCACGGGAGATGCTCTTCAGCACGCGCAATAATTTAATGTTATAAGCTAGTCGCCGCACATGATAGCGAAATAGCTTATGAAAGCGAATTTTTTTCATTTTCAATCCATCGATTAGAAGAAAAGGAAAATCTTAGAGCAACTGATTCCTAGACTCTCCCTTTTCTCTCTTGTCCTATTCTTGCTCTGCTACTTCTACTTGAAGATTTAACTCATCCAATTGCTTTTCAGAAACGACAGAAGGAGCTTGTGTCATTGGATCTGTCGCCTTGTTATTCTTAGGAAAGGCAATGACTTCCCGAATATTATCTTCACCTGCAAGAAGCATCACGAAGCGGTCCAAACCAATCGCCAATCCTCCATGTGGTGGGAAACCATAATCCATTGCTTCCAACAAGAAACCAAATTGTTCATTGGCAGCTTCTTTTGTAAATCCAAGTGCCTTAAACATCCGTTCTTGCAAGTCTTTATGATTAATCCGTAGGCTTCCTCCACCTAATTCATAGCCATTTAAGACGATATCATAGGCAATCGCTCGAACTTTTGAAAGATCGCCTTCCAATTCATGCTCTGTTTCAGCTTGTGGGAGTGTAAATGGATGGTGAGCAGACATATAACGGCCTTCTTCTTCAGACCACTCAAACATTGGCCAATCCACTACCCAAAGGAAGTTGTATTGATTGTTGTCAATCAAGTCAAGCTCTTTCGCAAGACGAACACGCAAAGCACCAAGCGTTGCATTGGCTACTTCAAGAGTATCTGCTACAAAGAGAACTAGATCTTTGTCTTCTAACTGTAAAGCAGCTGTCAAGTCACTTGTCAAGTCTGTCAAGAACTTCGCAACAGGACCGTTCAAAGTACCCTCAGCATATTTCACCCAAGCAAGACCTTTTGCACCGTATTGCTTCGCAACTTCTGTCAATTTATCGATGTCTTTACGAGAGTAATGATCCGCTGCACCTTTGACAACAATCGCCTTAACTGCTGGAGCTTCTGAGAAGACTTTGAAGTCTACACCCTTGACAAGTTCTGTCAAGTCTTGGAGCAACATTTCAAAACGTGTATCTGGTTTATCTGAACCGTACAAGGCCATAGCATCATCATAATTCATCCGTGGGAATGGGAGTGTTACTTCAATTCCCTTGGTTTCTTTCATGACACGTGCAATTAAGCCTTCTGTGATATCCTGGATTTCTTGATCACTCAAGAAAGAAGTTTCCAAGTCGACCTGTGTAAACTCAGGTTGACGGTCTCCCCGTAAATCCTCATCACGGAAACACTTCACGATTTGATAATAGCGATCAAATCCAGCATTCATCAACAATTGTTTTGTAATTTGAGGACTTTGAGGAAGGGCATAGAAATGACCCTTATTGACACGGGAAGGAACCAAATAGTCACGCGCTCCTTCTGGAGTTGACTTAGAAAGAAAGGGTGTTTCCACATCAATAAATTCTAATTCATCCAAGTAATTGCGGATTGAATGGGTTACTTTTGCACGGAGTTTGAGATTTTCCAACATCTCAGGACGACGAAGGTCTAAGTAGCGGTAACGAAGACGGGTATCATCATTGGCTTCAATTCCGTCCTTGATTTCAAATGGTGTTGTTTCGGCAGTATTGAGAACCGTAATAGCTTCTACCTTGAGTTCTACTGCTCCTGTTGGCAAGTTGGGATTAGCTTGTTCACGAGCTTCCACAAGACCTGTCACTTCTACAACATATTCACTACGGATACTTTCAGCTGTAGCCATCACTTCTGCACTAACTGTTTCTGGATTGATCACCAATTGCATGATTCCTTCGCGGTCGCGTAGATCGATAAAGATCAAACCACCCAAGTCACGACGACGGCTAACCCATCCTTTCAAGGTAATACGAGTTCCAATGTGTTCTTCACGAACACGTCCAGCATACATTGAACGTTTCATTTCTAATTAATCTCCAAACTAATATTCTTCCTTCTATTTTACCATAAAGACCAGCAGAAAGTGGCCTTTAGCTCAACTTTTTCAGTCTCCAACTTCTTTAGTTATCGTGGCTCTCTTCTTTCTTTTTGGGATCATCGTAGAGAGTGGGTGCTAGCACCTTCATTAAAGTCGCCGTCCCAAATCGCAAGACAGCTGCTGCTAGTCCAAAAATAGGGGATAGGTAGCGGAAAAAGAAATCTCCCCTAAGTACATAGGTCATGCCACCCACAATAAAAAAGATCACAATTCCCTGAACGATTGCGTAAAACCAAATTTTTTTCACACTATTCTCCTTTTCACAAACCAGCTGACTTATCCACTGTTTTTTATCACTTATCCACAAAAATGTGGATAACTTTCACCTATTGCCCCCTCAAAAGAGGAAGCGTCATCAGCACCAGGACTTGTTTTCATCCATTTACAAGTAAGTTTCCCACAGCCTGTGGATAACTCTCTTGCTTATTTGTGACTTTCTCGTCACTTTCCTCACAAATCAAGGAGCCAGGATTTGATCCTGCCCCCTTTGATCAAGCATTATTTAAATTCGTCTGGTGTCCCTTTATATTGGGCCCAGTCTTTACTGAAGAAGCGATCATTTAGATGGTAAGTTGGTGCTTTTTCAGCCTTTGTGACAAAGGGATTGACCGCTTTATCAAAGGCTAGCCAACCATTCCATCCCATATGAATCGTATCTTCCATAAAGTAAGGCTGATCACCATCTTTAGAAAAGTCTGCAATATTGGTGAATCCTTGACTTTCCAATTGGTAACGAATCTTTTGAACAGCCTGTTCATACTTTTCTTGGCTCAAGCCTGTGTATTTCATCCATTTGGCATTAACTGGAGGAATGACAAAGATAACATTGGTCCGAGATTTAGCAAACTGGTCTAGAACCAACTGCAAGTCATTGTACTCAGGAGATTGAACATAGGATTCGTTTTTTTGGAAACCTTTTAGTTTCTTCAACTTCATTTTTAAACGAGTATTGTAAAAATGATTGCTGATTCCAAGGTCGTTGTTATTGGTTTTGACTTTTGCTTCAGCCGTTGCAATTTCTTCCAATTTCTCATATGAGAATTGATCTGGTAAATCTTGTAGACGTTTTTTGACCTTCTTATCGTAATTCCCGTTTGTACGCGTTGCAAGATTACTAAACAAAGCATCTTCGCGTTGAACAAGGTGGGAAACAAACTGGTTCAAAGACTGATCAAATCCGGAAATTTTCTTTCCTTGAGAAATTTTTGTTACAACACTTTGAAAGGCGACGTTTGGATACTGTTGTAATAGACGCTTTGCAGCATACTGGGATGCAGCATCCTGTTGGTGATTGGCAATAAAGCTATTCAACTGATCGCTATTAAAGAATTGTTGAAAAGCAGAGGAATCGTACCCCTTTTTGGTAAACCATTGCGGAGAAACTACATAAACAGCTGTATTGTCCTTGAGTTCTGGCAAAATCTGTTGCATCCCAAAATACTGGTTCAAAGAAGCCGCACCACGTTCTCCTAAAAAGTAGGGTCTATAATTGCGGTCATATTTCTCAGCCAAAACTGCTGGATGCACCACATCAAAGCGCAACCATTCACTGGAGCCGAAATAAGGGACAAAGCGATGCTGTGGATCAGAAAGTGCTTCTTGTTTCTTTGTACGACTCTTGAATCCTTCTGCATTCAGACTAACCGCAGCTTTTTTCTCTTCGGTATAGTTGTGCTTATGATTGATTGGATAAAAGAATAATAAAGCTGTTACCATGAGGAGCGCGCAAAATACGGGCCCTAAAATCAGCCACAAACGCTTAAGCATTCTGAAGCTCCGTTACACCTTCTACGATCTTGTTAGCAGTATTCCAATCATCGCGTCCAAATTCAGATACAGGAACACGGATGCCAAAGCGATTTTCCAATTCCACAATCAATTCGACTGTTCCCATACTATCAAGGACACCCGCATCAAAGAGATCCTCATCCATCATGTCTGAGACATCTTCCATAAACAATTCGTCAATAATTTCAATTACTTGTGATTTTACATCCATTTTTCTATTCTCCTTTTATTTCAATTTTGGAAACCATTGTTGATCCAAGAATCCTGAGAAAATCAGGAAGGACAGCATCACTGTGTTAAAGGTGATAAAGATCCCCAAAGCTTTGGTCCAACGATTGTCCGGTATAGGATCCAATCCTTTTGCTTTTCTTTCTTTATTGATGGTCTTTTTCTTACGAATCCAAGCATCATTGATAACCAGTCCAAGCCCATGGAAGAGCCCATAAGCGATGTAGTACCAGGTCACCCCGTGCCAGAAGCCCATGACCAACATATTGATAATATAGGCAACATTTGAGGTGGTAATTCGGCTCTTGAATACTTTATTGCGCATCAATACCATCACGAGACGCATAAAGACAAAATCACGGAACCAGAAAGACAAACTCATATGCCAACGATTCCAGAATTCCTTTAAGTCACGTGATTTAAAGGGACGATCAAAGTTGATTGGACTTTTAATTCCCATCAAATTTGAAGCTGCTAAAGCAAACATCGAATAGCCCGCAAAGTCAAAGAAGAGGTCAAAGCCATAAACATACATGACTCCCAGCGTTCCGATATTGAAGAATCCACCTTGAGACAAGGCATAGGTCTGCACATGTCCTAACAATAAGTGACCAAAAATATGAGCTAGGATAAATTTATAAAGGAAGCCATACATGATATACTTAACAGCTTGCTCCAACATATCCAATAATTCTTCACGCTCAGGAATAGCGTTATAATCCTCATTAAAACGCTTGAAACGATCAATCGGCCCACTTGAGAAGGTCGGCATAAAGAGCATAAAGCGTAAGAATTCCCAGAGTGTGAATTCTTTCAAGACACCATCTCGCATTTCGATGATCATTCCGACAGCCCGGAAGGTTAAATACGAAATCCCTAAAAATCCAAACAAGGATTGGTGCCCATTCTTGATTGCTGGCTCTACCTTCACAAAGATCAGAGGCAAGACAGACAAGAAGGAATGAAGATAGAAAATCCACTTATTGTCCGCTTTCTGACGATAAATCTTGTAGGAATACACAATCAAAATTTGCCAGACTACGTAAAAGAGCAGGGCATAAATTTGCTTGAGATTCGAACCTGTCAGCATCAAAATGATAAAGATCAGACTCACCAGTCCTTCATAGACCGGAAATCTCTTTTTGAAAAAGAGGCCCACAAAGATCGGCAAAAAAGCTAGAATGAGGTAGATAAAATAGATCGGTGTTCCATAGTGTTCTAAATGAGGGAGCTGTTTCAAAAACTCGATCATCGGTTGTTAACCTCGCTAATCAACCCTTTGATGTCGATTTTCCCGTTTGGTGTTAATGGCAGGCTGTCACGATAGAGGAATTTTGAAGGCATCATATAAGACATCATGATGTTTTCTAAATCTTCCTTAATGGCTTTCGTGATATCAATTTCGCGCTCAAATTGTTCTTTGACGCCCTCTTTTAAGATGACATAGGCCAAGAGATTTTGAACTTTGTGATCTTTATTATAACGCGGTACCGCAACTGCTGAGTCAATATACTTCGATTTGTTCAAGTTTTGAGAGACATCCTCTAGCTCGATACGATAACCGTTAAACTTGATTTGGAAGTCCATCCGTCCACCGTAGAGAAGGAGGCCTTCATCCGTCATGGTTCCGACATCTCCCGTATGGTAGGCTGGAAGACCTTCAAATTCGAAGAAGGCTTCTGCTGTTTTCTCTGGATTATTCATATAACCTTTTGAAACAGCTGGGCCAGATACGATGATCTCCCCTTGCTCACCATTTGGCAATTTGTTTCCTGCCTCATCAATGATGAAGGTTGGAGAATCTTCTTTGGTGTAACCAATTGGCAGACGTTTCAAAGTAGCTAACATCTCATCTGTTACGGCTACAGCCGAAAGAGCTACAGTTGCTTCTGTTGGCCCGTAAGCATTGATGATACGCGCATTTGGGAAACGCTCGCGCAATTTTTGAGCGGTTTTAACTGTCAACTCTTCCCCATCAAAGTAGAAATGGGTGATCCCTGGCATCTTTTCAGCATTGAAATCTTCAGACAACATGGCCATATCTGCAAAAGATGGTGTCGAAGTCCAGATAGCAATCGGAAGAGAAAAGATGGTCGCAAAGAGTTGTTTGAAGTCTTGAGTAATGGCTGATGGAAGAGCAAAAAGCGTTCCTCCAAGAGCCAAGGTCGGTGCCCAGTACATGACAGACAAGTCAAAGGAATAGGGCGGTTGCGCCAACATTTGCGGACGCTCTGGCGTTGCAAATTCCTTGTCCGTAATCATCCAGTTGGTAAAGCTGAGCAAGTTATCGTGCGAAATTTGCACCCCTTTTGGCTTCCCAGTTGTCCCTGAGGTAAAGATGATGTAGTAGTTATCATCCCCTTTGACCGGATGTTTCAAGTCATAGGCATGCTGAGCCGCATAAGCTTCACGCACTTGCTCCAAGGACATGATTGGAGCAGCTGGGTTTTCCAATGGAAATTCATTGATGGCAATAATCAAGCTTGGCTCTGCTACTTCAACAATGGCAGACACGCGCTCCAAGGCAGAGTGGCTATCAATTGGGATATAGGCATGGCCAGATTTTGTCAAGGCCACAAAGGTTGCTAACATTTCATATTCTTGACCACCAAAGACCACTACAGGTGACTTTTCAGGAAGTCCCATTTGGTCGATGTGGGCAGCCAAGCTATCTGAATCAGCCTTCAATTGGCCATAGGTATGCTCCTCACCAAGGACATTGTAGACAGGATAGTCTGGTTGTAGTTGCGCATAACGTTCAATTGTCTCGATCATATCAGTAATTGGTTGGTTTGACACGGCTAGGAGTCTCCTTTTCTAAAATTCGTTGTAGATAAAGCCACCCTGACCTTGACCAAGGTAACTAAAGAAATAAAGTAGGGCTAGGAAAATGGCGAAATACAAGACCGTCTGCCCGATAAATTTATAAAGTGTTTTATGTTTCATAAGTTTCACTCTTCATTTTGATTGTTACTCACTATTTTACCATTTTTTATACCAAGTAAGCAATTTTAAACATAGTGAGAATGTCGTAGAAAACGTTATCATTTCAGACATTTATCCCTTCTAACCAAAGGATTTTTTTCTTTAATCAGTTTTTCTGATTGAAATCCTGTTTTATTTAACATTCCCCTGACGAATCAACTCCAGACACTTGTCCAGATCCACATCTCTCTCGAAATGGCTAGGTGTCCAAGGAATCTCTATATCGGGTAGATCACCCTGATCCGTCATCCCTTTCCCTTTATCCACGCTTAAACAGCGAGAGGTGGGAAACATTAAACAAAAATTGCCATAATCAACCGTACAACAATTAGAGTAGTCTAGAATCCCGAGAGTTGGTCGACCCACCACCGTTACCTTCTTAAACTGCCTCATCATCTGAACAAAGTTATCCCCAGAAGAAGCGCAGTAGATATCTGATAAAATAAAGATCTGTTCAGGATAGTGGCCTCCTCTAACCTCTGGAAAGAATTCCTCGCTTTCTTCCTTATATGCTACATAGCCTTTTCCCCGATGGCGGAGCAAGTCCTCTTTCATATCTTCAAGCAGCTTAACTGTTTCAGGACTAATTTCTTCCTGTTGCATCCAGTCCTCAAAGTCTTTCAAGCGCAGATCAACATTACGTTCCGTGTAGAGAATTTCCATACCATCATCGTCCCAGTCAAGCGAATCATAGCCCTGATCCTTCTCTAAGCCTAGATGTAATAGAGGGAAATATAAAGAGTCTGTCCCTCCGCCGTTCTGTCGGACATCAATGATAAGAAACTTGACTTCCGTCATCATCGGTAAACACTCTTGATATACCCGACTAATGGCTCCTTCATCCATAAAATTATCCAGACGAAGATAAAGAATCTCATCGTCTAATCTTTTCCAAAAAATCTGATCTTGGATCGGTTCTCGACTAGGGACTACTTCAATGGTCTTTTCTATCCCTTCTCGAAGCAGGGTGACACTCGTTGACTGAGAGACCAAATCTGCCCATTCTCGGTAGTGTCTTTCAGGGGTCTTGCTGATAAAATAGTCTTTATGAAGAGAAGCTATCTGATCCAAGTCACTTCCATCCAGAGCTAGGATCTGATCTCCTACTTGAAGACCAGTCTCTTCATTAGCTTCCTCAACATACAATTTCTGTCCATTTATTCTCAAAAGGAACCCTTTTTGACTGGCCTTTTTATCTCGAAAGGAAACATGCCCGATCACCCCAAAACTAGCTAGGTAAGTCTTAACTTGATAGAGAAAGGCATCATCTGTCATATCATCTGTAATGTTTTCTCGAAAAGGCTCTGGATCGCATCCTTTTCGATCCTTGATGGTAGATGAATCATGGGTCATAATAGAGACGACATCTTCAAAAATAGCAGTCTTTTTCATAAGGGATTCCTTCCATTTTTTAGAAACAGTATACCACTTTTTCTTAAAAAGTTCTTAAAATCCTAAAAAACTATCCTAAAGTAGGATAGCCGTTATAGATTCTTTCTTTTCTTCGCTTTCTTTGTCAGAGCGACATCACAATTTTCAATCTTGCTAATCAATAGATTGGCAAGAGCAAAATCATCGATGTTCGATTTCATATTTACCTCGTAGTTCAAGGTCAGTTGTTCTCCAGCTTGGGCCGTTGTGACAGAAATAAAGTCAATTTCTGAACAACTTTGGTCCAACAACTGACTGATTTGTTCTGCAACAGAATCTTGTTCTGAGACGGTAATAGTCAAATGGCGGCGCCGTTGATGGTCTGCCTTACTCTGTTTGTTCTCTAATACCAGCCATACCCCTAGTAAAGAAAGGGTTGATAATATGGCCAATAAAAGATAGCCTGAACCTGCCGCTAGTCCTATAATCATAGCTAAGAAAATGGCAATCAACTCTCTCGAACCACTCGTAGCCGAACGAAAACGGATCAAACTAAAGGTCCCTGCCACTGCAATCGAGGTTCCCAAACTTCCATTGACCAAAAAGATCACTAAGGTCATCATACAAGGAAGCAAGGTCAAACTAATGACAAACTCTCGAGTGTAAAGTGTTCGGTATTTATAGGTCCAAGATAGGGCCAACCCTAGAAAGAGGCTGACCAAAAGGGCCAGCAGTAAGCGCAAGGGATCCACCGCTGCTGTGGCATTATTAAAAATAGAATCAAATAGATTAGACATAGGCAGCACCTACCGTTTCTTGAACTGGTCTTGGGGCATAATCCAAGCCTTGTGATTTATGATAAGCACAGCTATATTTTGAAAATTTCTGTTTGACCAGTCCGTACTTATCTAAAATATCCTTTAGCCATTTAGGTTCTTGCCCAGGAGCCTTAATTTCCATGATCACGAAGTCATCCTCTAGTAGAGGTTCTCCTTTCTTCCCATCAAAAAGGCTAACAGCCTGATCTCGAAAAACTAGGTTTTGATCGATTGTCACGCGAATCTTCTGATAAGGATAACCCTGAATGGATTTCTTTTCTTTGAGAGATAAGCGATCGTAATAAATGAACATCCGTGGTTCCAATCGATGACCATAACGTTTGCGCAATCTCTGAATCTCTTGCACTAAGTCTGGATCTTGTATCTGATGATCTACTTTCCCATCTGTCATCAAGTTGATAATGGCTTGCGAAGTGGCGACTAGACGGAATTTATGGCCAATTCCTTCTTCATCTTTTGACTTCACCTCTAGAAATACTGGACTGTCTGCTTGAGGTGTTTCTATATAAGTCCGCATTCGAATTTTTTCACGGCGGTGTTGTTTTGCAAGAGCATCTTGAATGACATCAAAATTTTCCGTGTCAAAATAAATGTTTGAAATGGTTGAGGTTGGGTAATCATCTTCTACGACGTATTCTTTTAAGTCTTTGATCAAGTCCTTCACGTCATCTTTTGCGACGATATATTTTGTTTCGATTCGTTTAAAACTTGTCTCAATTGTTTTTTTCATGTTTCTTCTCCTTTAAGAGGGATCTATTGTTTCTAACCTTCAGTAAGTATGAATACGACTTACGTGCTTTCTAGTTTAATGGGACTTTCTTAACTGGTCATTAAGCCAAATTTAAAGAAAACTAAAGTTAAGGTTCCTTTCAGAAAAACTTTAGGAAACTTTCAGCTAGCAACTTTAGACTAGGAGCATATCAATTGAACGAGAGGAAAAGCTCATGAAATCAAACAAATGGAAATTTTTATTAACGGGGGCCGCAACCCTCACCTTACTGACAGCTTGCACCCAGGCGTCATCACAATCAGCTACAAAAAGCAATACTGCACAAACAACCGCTACTTCTACTTCAAAAAATAAAACAAACAATTCCAACTATTTTACAGATAAGGACAAGGACACCTCTTATGATGAAAGCAAAGCCTCTACTGTAAAACTATCTGCTTCGTCTGCAAGTGTATCAGGTGACGGCGTAGCTGTATCTGGATCAACTGTGACCATCTCAAAGGCTGGAACCTATGTCATCTCTGGTGAATCCGATGGGGTTCAAATCAAGGTTGAAGCGGGTGACTCAGACGATGTTCACATCGTCTTGAAAGGCGTTACCATGACCAACACCAACGCGCCAATTTCTGCTACGAAAGCAGGGCATGTCTACCTCACTCTAGCAGACGGCACGACCAATACCTTGTCTGATTCAAGTTCAAACAATGATGAAGATGCCGATGCGGTCATCTTCTCTAAAGGCGACCTCACCATCAATGGTTCAGGTACGCTCAACATTGACGCCAAGATGAACAACGGTATCAAGGCCAATGACACTCTCCATATCACAGGTGGAACCTATAAGATCACGGCTGTAGGAGATGCCTTCAACGTCAATGACGAACTCAATATCACTGGTACGACCATGACCATCGATGCAGATGAAGATGCCGTCAAGGTGGATAATGATGAAGATACTTCGGTCGGAACCATGTATCTTTCAGACAACAAAATGACCATCACTGCAGGAGACGACGGAATCCATGCTTCTGGTGATCTGATCATCGATAGCGGAACCTATGAGGTAACCGAGTCTGTCGAAGGCCTCGAAGGAAAATCGATCACCATCAACGGCGGAGATATCACCATCTATGCAACCGATGATGGGGTCAATGCAGCCAATGCCAATGCCAACCAAGATGAAATTTTCTTCACCATGAATGGTGGAACCCTCAACGTTGAAGTTGGACAAGGCGATACCGATCCAATTGATTCGAATGGAAATATCACTGTTACCGGAGGAACCATTAAATTAACGGGTCAATCTGGATTCGACCTTGATGGTACTGCTACCTACACTGGCGGAGACATCTATATCAACGGTGAAAAACAAACGGAAATTGTCAACTCCATGCCTGGAGGCGGTGGCGGACCTCAAGGCGGTGGACCTGGAGGTGGGCATCCATAATAACAAATAAAGGCAGGATTTCTTCCTGACCTTTTTTTGTTACCCTTTTTATGATAGAATAGAAAATCAATCAGCTTATCGAAAGGAACATGATGAAAAAACAAACACTCCCTCTTTTCTTCACACTCTTGCTATCTCTTCTTTTTCTATCAGCCTGTGTGCCGGACCTTAAGATCGACTTTAAAAAAGAACCAACTACTACCAGCTCAAAAAAGAAAAACACTAAAAAAAGTAGCTCGAGTCGTTCTAGCCACCCGAGTCGTTCAACTAGTTTAAATAGCTCAAGCAACTCCTCTAGCTCTCCTTCAACCACAACGCAGCCCTCTTCTGACAGCGTCACAACCGAAGGACTCCCTAAAAATGCTCAAGAAGCTCCAAAAGATAAGATTTATGCGACAGGAAACCTAAAAGTGGCCTACTCTAGAAATGGCGATACTATTTTTGCCCAGACGCCGGACTATGAAGGATATACCACTGCCCTTGTCCAAACAATTCTTGGGAATCCAGAGAAACAAATAACAGCCCCTGCTTATATTGCCGAATCTTTTGAAAATACCGAATTAGAAAATATTAAAGCGCTCTACCATGAGGGAAAAATAACAGAAGAACAAGCGCATGCCTTTTTGATGGGAGCTGTTGATCTCAAACAAGCTTCTAAATCCGGAGTAGACTATACCATTTACACCTATAAAAATAACACCATCCAACTGGTCTTTGAAAACGACCAACTTCTCTATATTACTCCAAATCCTGATGTTGTTTTCTTTAAATAATAAGAGAGTGGGACAGAAATCGGTAATTCGTTAGAATTCGATTTCGTCGTCCCACCTCCGCACAGTTGAGTAGGGCTGTAAAAGCTGATGAAATCAGCGTAGTAGAGCCCACTCAACCACTGCGTCTTGCTCGACAATCCAAAAACAATTGAGAGGCTAGGACTTTTGTCCCAGCCTCTTGTTTCACATGAAACAAAAAACTCCCAACACATTCTGTTGGGAGTTCCCGAAGATTAGTCCTCTTCATATTGTTTTGGATTATAGAACCACATTCCTAGCCCTGCAAAAAGAGCAATAGTCATCAGAAGGAAGGCCACTTGATTTCCAATTTCTCCTGTCATCGAAATCGTTTGACGAAGACCAGAAACGGTATAGCTCATTGGCAAGAATGGATGAATGGCTTGGAAAAAGCCATTTGTCAAAGCAAGAGGATAGGTTCCTGCACTAGAAGCCAATTGCAAGAGCAAGAGGATCAAGGAAAGGAAAGCACCGATCTTTCTTTGCCATGTTGTCAAAGCAGTCACGATAGACATGAAGGCCACACTACCAATCACACAAAGGAAGAGAGTAGACATCTCATGATTAGCTGATAAACCAATCAAGTGAACGGCACCATAGACCAAGACTCCTGCAATCACCGCAATCGTTCCGTTGACCTCAAAGCGAGATTTAAACCATGCCCAGCGACTTTCAGGATGACGACCGGATGGCAATTTTGCAAAGATCATATTGGTTGACAAGGCACAAACAAAGAGTGCTACAGAGATCATATAAGGAGCCATTCCGACACCATTCACCGGGACATTGTCACGGTCTGTTTTAGACAAAGTGACAGGATCTGCTAAGGTTTTAGCGTTTTCTTTTTCAGTTGTAGCCACATTCAATTGTCCCTTAGCATCGTTTAATCCTTGACTCAAGGTTTGGCTTCCTGTTGCTAATTCACCTAAACCATTTGTCAATGTTTGGCCACCTGCTGCTAATTTGCTGGACCCATCTGAGATTTGATTTGCACCGTCGGCTAGTTTATCAGCTCCGGTCACCAGTTGACCTGATTTTTCTGTCAACTGATTGACACCAGTGACAAGTTTATTGACACCACCTGCCAACTCTGGAGTCTTGCTGTTCAATTGTCCTACACCGTCAGCTAATTTTCCAGCACCAGCAACCAATTCACCCGACTTACCTGTTAATTGGGTCGCTCCTGAAGCCAGTTGATTCATACCTGATGTCAAGGTAGGCATCTTCCCATTTAACTCACCTAGACCAGAAGCCAATTGATTGCTTCCTGCAAGTAATTCTGATGATTTACTATCTAGTTGATCAACACCTGCTGCTAACTGACTAGCCCCATTTGTTAAAGTACTGCTATTCGTCTGAAGTTGGGTTGCTCCATTAGCGATTTTATCGACACCAGCTGTATAAGCTCCGATCCCTTGATTGATGGTTTGACTAGCTGGCAACAATTGTCCACTAACTGCGGATTGAATCTTAGACAAGCCACTTGACAAGTCTGTCAAGGTAGAAGAAGCTGTCGGTAAAACTTGATTGGCTGCCGTTTGCAGTTGTGTCAAGCTATTTCCTGTATTCAAACTACCTTGGATCGTTTGAATCGTAGTCAAGATTCCTTGAGCCGCCGTTTCACTCGAGCTTGGGCTCGATGAGATCGCTGCATTGATTTCCGCTTGTTGGTCAGCTGTCATTGCTTGATAGGCTGCTGTCCCTTGCACACTTGCAAGGGCATTTGCACGATCCGCTTGGGCTGAAGCAAGGATTGATTGAGCTGAATTCGCAATACTCGTCAATCCAGACGACAGTTGACTGGTATCTACTGTAGCATTTTGAATCGCTGCATTTAATTGGTTTAAACCTGCTGCCAATTGATCAATCTGAGCGGATTGACTTGTAGAAGCTTGTAGCTGGCTTGATAATGTTTGAATACCTGATTCTAATTGTGAAACCCCATTTCGAAGGGTAGCAGATTGACTACTTAATTGACCCGCTCCCTCTGATAAAGTAGCGACTCCATTTGTATAGGTTGCTAAACCATTTGAAAAGTTTGACAGGCCTGAATTCAATTGACGCACACCATTGGTATAATTCCCAAGACCATCATTGAGGGTCCCCATACCGCTGGTTAACTGACCAACTCCTGAGGCCAACTGAGGGGTTTGACTCGCCATTTGATTGAGACCATTTCCTAATCGATCCACTCCGGTAGCGTAAGCCATCAAGCCTGTATTAAAAGTACCAAACCCATTATTTAATTGATTGACGCCAGATACCAAGTTTGGAAGTTGACCAGCCATTTGATTGAGACCATTTCCTAATTGACCAACACCATCTGTATAGGCTGCTAGACCCGTACGAAGAGTAGTCGCACCATCTGAAAATGCTAAGCTTGAACGAGCCAATGTATTCAAATTAGTAGACAGTGTTTGACCACCATCTTCCAATTTACTTGCACCATCTGCTAATTTAGCACTTCCATCTGCCGCTGTCCCCATACCAGTTTTAAGCGATCCCATTTTGGAAAATAAAGCTGTTGTATACGTATTGGTCACTTTTTCGGCCACTGACTGCTTCATCTTTGTCATCGCAGTGTCGCTCATTTTCCCTGCGATAAAACTATGACCACTGGATGTTTGGTAATCAATGGTCATCTGTTCCGGATGATTGGTTAAGATGGAGCTAGCTTTCTTTGAAAGATCCTCAGGCAGGGTTACAATCATATAATAATCGCCATTTTTAAGACCATCTTTCGCAGCTTTCTCATCTACAAAATGAAAATCAAGTGAGTCATTGTCCTTCAAATTGGACACCATGTCTTTTCCTATTTCCATCTTTTGTCCATTATATGTAGCAGATTGATCCTTATTGACAACCGCTACAGGAAGATCCGAAACTTGGCCATATGGATCCCACATGGAAGATAGAAAAATAATATTATAAAGAGCTGGAATCAAAGCAACTCCAATCATGACAATGATAAATGTTGGCTTTTTAAGAATAGCCTTCCATTCTTTCATCATATTTTTTGTCTCCTTTTTATACACATTGTCTAAATTTCTGATATAATAGATTATACAGTTTCTAGAAATTTTCACAAGTAGGAAATCTTTATTTTTAGACACTGTGTATAATTTTGTGCAAAAAGGATTAACAGATGACTGAGAGCAATAAACGATTAAAAACAAAACGAAATATCGAGGAGGCGATGGTTCGACTACTAGAAAAGGAATCATTCGACCAAATCACAACGGTTGAGTTAGCACAAGAATCCGGCATTAGTCGCTCTAGCTTTTATACCCACTATCGAGACAAGTACGATATGATCGAGCGCTACCAACAAGCACTCTTTCACAAGCTTGAATATATCTTTGACAAACACCAAGACGACAAGCGCCAAGCGATTACAGAAGTGTTCGAATTCCTAACCAAGGAGCCACTCTTTGCAGTTCTTCTGACAGAGAATGGAACCAAAGAGATCCAAACCTTCTTACGACATAAATTACAGATTCTTCTGGTTGATAGTTTGCAAGAGCGCTATAGTCATAAATCATTAACAGATATTGAAAGAGTCTACAGTTCTGTCTATCTGACCAATGCCTTCTTCGGAGTCTGTCAGATGTGGGTTTCGCGCGGAAAAAAAGAAAGTCCTCAACAAATGGCTGAATTTTTAATGAAAATGTTACGGTAACAGTCTCTCCTGATCGATCTAGATCAGGAGTTTTTTTATTAGCAGGTTTAGGTTTTAAGAAAACAAAAAGGGGAGCAAAGCCAGAAATCAACCCTTTAAGACAAAATAAAAAGCCCACTGTAGTAGGCTTTCTGCAAAGTATATCTTAAAATTAAAGCATTTTGTTGTAGAATTCAACGACAAGTGCTTCGTTGATTTCTGGGTTGATTTCATCGCGTTCTGGAAGGCGAGTCAATGAACCTTCAAGTTTGTCAGCATCGAATGATACAAATGCTGGACGTCCAACTGTAGCTTCAACAGCTTCAAGGATAGCTGGAACTTTAGCTGATTTTTCGCGAACTGAGATCACTTGACCTGGAGTTACACGGTATGAAGGGATATCAACGCGTTTTCCGTCAACAAGGATGTGACCGTGGTTAACGAATTGACGAGCTTGACGACGAGTAGTCGCAAGTCCAAGACGGTAAACAACGTTATCCAAACGACGTTCTAAAAGAAGCATGAAGTTGAAACCGACAGTTCCTTCTTTAACTTTAGTAGCTTGTACGAACAAGTTACGGAATTGTTTTTCACCAAGTCCGTAAGAGAAACGAAGTTTTTGTTTTTCAGCTAATTGCAAACCGTATTCTGACAATTTTGAACGGTTGTTTGGTCCGTGTTGACCTGGTACGTAGTTACGACGTGCCAATTCTTTACCTGTACCTGTAAGTGACAAGCCAAGACGGCGAGATTGTTTCCAAGATGGTCCTGTATAACGTGACATTTAAAATGTCCTCCTATAAAAATAATTTTTGTAGGAAATAACGTTTTAGACAAACCTGATTCGTTCAGAAAGCCTTCGCCCAAACAGCAAAGGTTACTTTTCTAGCTGACTTCCTGTTGACGAGCTTCATTTTGTCCTGCTGTCATTTCGCACAAATTCTATTTTATCACGGAATAGAAACTTTGTAAAGTCCTTCAAAACAATTTCAATGAAATTCAGACAATAATTCTATGATTCGTTTTTTATATTGCAATTGTTGCCAGTCCCTATCCGTTGCTGGATCCCATATTAAAGGAAGATCTGCAATAATTTCACCGGGATTATGATTCAAGATATAGACCCGATCACTCAATGTCAAAGCTTCTTCGATACTATGAGTGATCACCAGAGTGGTGAGGCCAAGACGTTCCTTACTTTCTAGATACCAGTGATAAAGATCCTGCCTTGTCAATTCATCTAAGGCACTAAAAGCTTCATCTAATAGGAAGACAGAATGACCCAGAAGATAGGTTCTCAATAGCGCCACCCGTTGCCGCATTCCCCCACTCAGCGCATTGGGATAAAGGTTGGCGATACTTCCCAATTTAAATTCATCTAACAATTTTAGAGCTGTAGATGTTGCCTCTTCCTTAGGAATCTTTTTTAATTGAAGGGGAAGAATAATATTTCCCAATACTGTCTTATGTTCTAACAAAAGATCCTTTTGTAGCATATAGCTGACTTTTCCAAAGGAGATCGGGGCATCATCTACTTCTATGGTACCCTTTTGTAAGGGAAGGATCCCAGCAATTAAATTAAACAAGGTTGATTTCCCTACCCCACTCGGACCCAAAATAGAGACAATTTCTCCTTTTTGCACCTCTAGTGATACATTGTTTAAAACTGCTTTATCTCCAAAAGAGAAATTTACATCTTTTACGGTTAAAATATCAGTCACCTACCAATTCATTTGTGAAACCTTTGTCTTCTAAGTCATTTGAAACCAATCCTTGCTCTTTTGCCCAAGCATAAAAAGCATTCCAACGCTTGGAGTCAAACTGCCCCCATTTATCCTTGTCTGAAGCATATTGACTGGAAAGATATTTTTGAGAAGCTAGTACAAAATCACGCTGGTTAGCCAAAGCAGGGGCCTGTTTAATCAAGATATCTGCTGCTTCTTCTGGATGCTCTATAGCATATTGGTAGCCTTTTTTCACCGCTTGAATGAATTTTTTTGCTTCCTCTTTATGAGATTTCAAATAGTCATTGTTAGCAATAATTACAGGTGAATAGTAGTCAAATGCAGGAACAAAATCTTTCATATAGAAGAAATTGGTTTTCATTCCCTTTTGCTCAGCCAAAATTCCATCCCAACCGTGATAAATCCAAGCAGCATCAAAGACCTTATTTTCAATCGGAGTAATGGAATTTGAATCACTATTTGGAACCAATTTTACTTGATTAAAATCAGCCCCCTCTTTTTTCATCATCGATTTGATCATTTCCAACTCAATCGGATCATTCCAGGTACCATACTTCTTACCAACCAAATCTTTTGGACTTGTGATCGCTGCATCTTTTCTTGAAATAATCCCTGACGTATTGTGTTCGACGATAGCTGCAACAGCGGTAATCCCCGCACCTTTATCCAATTTCTTGGCCATAGAATCTTGGAAATAAATACCAAATGGAGCTTTCCCATTAATAATCAAATCAGAACTACTGTCTTCCGGCGGAAGTTTTATATCTACATCCAGTCCTGCATCTTTAAAATACCCTTTTTCCTTTGCTACATAGAGACCCGTATGATTGGTATTCGGGGTCCAATCTAGAATAAAATCAATCTTTTTCAAACCACTTGACGATTGCTTGACAGAATTTTGACAAGCACTCAAGAAAACAAATCCCAATATTATTGAGAAAAATAAACCTATTGACTTTTTCATTAGCTATACCTCATTTACATTATTGTCAATTTATTTTTACAACATTTACATCATTGTCAATTATTTTTCCATTTTAGAATTCTTCTTTCTAGTAGGTCAACAAGGAACATTCCCAATAAGCTAATAGTAGAAATTAACACAATAATCGCAAACATTGTATCGTACTGAAACAACTTCTTCGATTGGATCATATAAACTCCTAATCCATTAAAGCCCCCTAGCCATTCTGACACAACGGTACTGATAAAAGCATAGGAAACACTGACACGCAAACCTGCAAAAAAATATGGGAGTGTTGCGGGAATCTTATAGTGAACTAAGGTTTGAAATCGATTGGCTTGCATAATCTGAAATAACCGTAAAATATCTTGATCACAATGTCGAAATCCGTCTAGAAGACTCACAACAATGGGAAACACCACTGTAATAATGATCAAGACAAGTTTTGGAAACACACCGTAACCAAACCAAAGAACCAGAATCGGCGCTAAGGCGATCGTTGGAATCGTCTGTATGATAACCATAAAAGGATAGACTAGATCATTGACCCATTGAAAACTATCCATGACAATTGCTAAACCTGCAGCTAGAAGAACCCCTATAACGAGTCCGAGCAAGGCTACTTGAAGAGTAGACAAGCTGTGATGCATCAGAAGCGCTCGATCCCGAACAAAAGCAGTCCCTATTTCAAGTGGTGTCGGCAATACAAATTTTGGCAAGATGTTTAAAAATCCTGCCAACTGCCAGAAGACAAGAAGACTGGTAATCCCTGCAATCCCTATTAACTGCTTTGAATATCTATTTACAAGAGACATCGTAACCTCCTTTCTCAAAACTAAAAACCGCCTCCAAAAAGGAGACGGTTAGCACAAGGTCACTCATAACGAAAAATTCATTTCATTTGTTTCCTACGCTGGCATTACCCAGATCAGGTGCGGTCGAAGCTTACACTTCCTCTCAGACTGTACACAGACTCCCATATGTATTTATTATAATAACTGATTTAAACGATAAAAGCAAGAAATTAATCCAAATAACGAATTAAATTTTTCTCTGTTAAAATATCTGAATAGGTGTAAGACTCCACGTAGGTATTAGCTGGTTCACCTGGCAGGCTATTGTCATTTGTATACTCAATGATAAATAAAGAAGGATAGACCTCAATCAAGCGTCCGAATTTATTCTTTTGACGTTTTCGTCCATTTTCAAGCGTCATTTCGACCACTTGTCCTTCATGAGCCTTGATCTCTTCTTTAATTTTTTTCATTTTTGCAACATCTGTAAATGCATCACTCATCTTATTGATCCTCTCTCTTTGAAATGCTTGAGAATTTATTGTATTCCTTTTGGAAAATTAATTCTACTGTTCCACGCGCACCTGAACGGTTTTTCTCGATAATCACTTCAACCGTATTATTGGGCATGCCATCTTCTTCCTCTTCACCAGCTCGATCATAATAATCATCCCGGTACAAGAAGGCAACAATATCCGCATCCTGCTCAATGGATCCAGATTCACGAATATCAGAAAGAACAGGACGTTTGTCTTGGCGCTGCTCCACCCCACGTGACAGCTGACTCAAAGCAATAACAGGTACTTTTAGTTCCTTAGCCAAAATCTTTAACTGACGGGAAATTTCTGAAACTTCCTGTTGACGGTTTTCTCTTCCAGTACCAGTAATCAGCTGCAGGTAGTCAATCAGAATCAGACCAAGATTCCCTGTTTCCTGTGCCAATTTTCTTGCTCTCGAACGAATCTCAGTAATCCGAATTCCTGGAGTATCATCAATGTAAATACTCGCGTTGGCCAAATTCCCTTGGGCAATTGCATATTTCCGCCATTCTTCATCTGTCAATTGACCTGTCCGAATCGAATGGGATTCAATCAAGCCTTCAGCTGCTAACATCCGGTCGACCAAACTTTCGGCACCCATTTCTAATGAAAAAATAGCAACTGTCTTGTCCAACTTTGTTCCGATATTTTGTGCAATATTTAGAGCAAAAGCTGTTTTTCCTACTGCAGGACGAGCCGCTAAAATGATCAACTCTTCCTCATGTAGCCCTGTTGTCATATGGTCCAAATCGCGGTAACCTGTTGCAATACCCGTGATATCAGAGGTTTGAAGCGAACGGGCTTCCAAGCTACTAAAGTTAGTATTCAAGATGTCTCGAATATTTTTAAATCCACTACGACTTGCATTTTCACTAACATCAATCAGAGCTTTTTCAGCACCAGCGATGATTTCATCTGACGGACTCGCACCATCATAAGCTTGATTAATACTTTCCGTTAATCGAGAGATCAATCGACGTAAAACAGCTTTTTCGGCAACAATCTTCGCGTAATACTCTGCGTTAGCTGAAGTTGGTACCGAATTAATGACTTCTACCAAATAGGAGAGACCGCCAATATTTTGGAGATCCCCCTGACTATCTAAAATATTTCGAACAGTCGTCGCATCAATCGCATCCCCGCGGTTAGCTAGATCGATCATGGCTTTAAAAATCAAACGGTGCGAGTACTTAAAGAAATCGCCAGGCTCGATATATTCACGAACAAAGACCAATTTCCCCTCATCAATAAAAATGGCTCCCAACACTGATTGCTCCGCTTGGATATCCTGAGGTTGTGTTCGTAATTCCTCTATCTCAGCCATAAAAAAACCTTTCTATCGATCGTGTTTACCCTTCGTTTACACGAATATTAATCACACCTGTAACATCTTGATAAATTTTTACAGGGACGTCAATCAATCCTGTTGAACGAATTGGAGAGGAAACTTGGATATGACGTTTATCAATTTTAATGCCAAATTGTTTCTCAAGCTCTTCTGCAATCTTTTTATTGGTAATAGAGCCGAAGGTACGACCATCTGGTCCAATTTTTTCAGTGAATTGAACAACAGTTGCTTCTTCTTCCAATTTTGCTTTAATCTTTTGCGCTTCCGCTAACAATTCAGCATGCGCTTTTTCTTCTGACTTTTGCTTTCCACGAAGCTCACCGATTGCTTGGGCATTGGCTTCTTTCGCAAGATTTTTCTTGATCAAAAAGTTTTGTGCATAACCAGTAGGCACTTCTTTAATTTCGCCTTTTTTACCTTTACCTTTTACATCCGCTAAGAAAATAACTTTCATTCTACATTCTCCTTTTCAATAGTTACTTCGTTTTCAATAGTCTCAATCAGTTGTTGACGAATACTCATCAAATCTTGACCCTCAATTTGAGAGGCTGCCGAATTGAAATGACCTCCTCCGCCAAGCTGTTCCATGATACGCTGTACATTGACTTTGCTTCGACTTCGTGCAGAAATCGAGACAGTCCCACTTTGATTGCAAGCAATGACAAAGGTTGCTTCCACCTCAGACATGGCTAGCATACTATCAGCAGCCTTACTAATAGTTACTGAATCATAGGCTTTAGTCGTATTAGCACAAGCTACGATGATATGTGGCAAAATCTTTTCACCAGTCAAGATCAGTTCGTTCACTTCGCGGTACTCGTCAAACTGAATCGCAGAGATCTCCTGGATAGCTACACTATCACTACCTCTTGAGCGAAGGTAACTCGCCACATCAAAGGTCCGACTTGTAACACGTGTGGAGAAGTTCTTAGTATCCAGCATGATTCCAGCCATCAAGACACTAGCTTGAATCTTCGTCAATCGATTTTTCTTCGACTTCTGGAACTGAATCAGTTCACTAACCAATTCGCTCGCACTACTTGCTCCACTTTCAATATAGGTGATCAGAACATTTTCAGGGAAATCATCATCCCGACGGTGATGGTCAATGACAATAATCTGTTGAAATTCCTGATAAAACTCTTTAGAAAGGGTCAAGGCTGTCTTAGAATGGTCCACCATAATTAACAAAGAGCGATCCGTCACCATTTGCATGGCTTCCTCTAGGGGAAGGATTTTCGTTACCTGCTCTTCTTCTAGTTTCGCAATTGCTCTTGAAATATCACTAGCCATTGCATACGGGTCATAGACCACATAAGAGGAAGCTAAAATATTGCTAGAGAAAAACTGCATTCCCACAGACGCTCCTAAAGCATCCATATCCAAGTTTCTATGTCCAACAATGAAGACTTGATCAACGGATTTAATCTTATCCGAAATAGCTGTCATCATAGCGCGTGTGCGAGTCCGAGTCCGCTTCACAGCCGAAGCTGTTCCCCCACCAAAGAAAATAGGGTTTTTCTGTTCATCATTTTCCTTGACAACCGCTTGATCCCCACCACGAACTTCTGCAAGGTTTAGGTTCAAGAGAGCCCCTTTACCAATCTCATCATGCTTCCCATCACCGTACGAGAATCCCATACTTAAGGTAATAGGTAGCTCACGATTTTTAGCTTCTTCACGGAATTGATCGATGACAGAAAATTTTGATTCCATCAACTGTTCTAAGACCGTGTAGTCTGTAAACAAATAGAAACGATCCATCCCCACACGTCTGTAAAACATATGGTAATGAGCTGTAAACTCTTCTACAAAGTTGGCAATAAAACTATTGATATTGCTAATATCAGAGTCTGAAATGACATCTTCTAGATCATCATAGTTATCAACAGAAATAATACCGATAACGGGACGAGTTGTCACCAATCCCACAGTTGCTTCATACTCACTTGAAACATCAAAAAAGTAAACAACACTAGACGTCTGATCAAAGTAAACGGAATATTTCTTATCGGCTACAGTGACATAATGACCTTTATCCTCAAACAGAGTATTGAGTAACTTTTTCAATGATTCAACATCAAAGTCCCCATCATCTGTTGAAAAAATCAATTCAGCATAAGGGTTGAACCACTCTACTTCATTTGACTCTTCATTAATTTTGATAACACCAACAGGCATTTTATCAAGGAGGGATGCTAATCCGCTTTCTGCCTGATGGTTAACATATTGTATTTGTTCTAATTCATCTAACTCTGAAATTTGTAACTGGTATTCAAATAAAGCAATCAATCCAGCTAAGACTAAAAAAATTGCAATGAGAGTTACATAGCCTTTGCCAAAGATTCTTAAAAAAATTGCTAAAATTGCAAATGAAATAAAACCAATTAACACATAATGGATGAACGATAAACGAAATTTTTTCATCATAAACCTCTTCTCGGAATTATACCATAAATAGAGGTAAAAAGCGAGGTTTCTCTCTATATTACAGAGAAGAAAGACCACTAAAAGGCTCTTCCTCCGCTTCACTACTTTGTAAACAAGGTTTACAACTGTGTAAATAGTAACAACAGATTTCAATCCATAAAATTGAGGCTGAAACATCATCTCAGCCCCATTTTATTAGTGGTTTGCTTTGTTTTTGGAGATACTCCGAGATTTACCTTCTAAGTAAACCATTAAAATAGAGATATCCGCTGGATTGACACCTGAGATACGACTTGCTTGACCAATCGTTTCTGGATTAATTAATTTAAATTTTTGACGCGCTTCGGTTGCAATAGAGTCAATATCATCCCAGTCAATATTCGCAGGAATTCGTTTTTCTTCCATACGCTTCATTTTTTCGACTTGGTCCATTGCTTTTGAGATATAGCCTTCGTATTTAATTTCAGTTTCAATCAATTCAATGATTTTATCATCCAGTTCTTCAGCTGCAGGACCGATAAATTCTACCACATCTTGGTAAGAGACTTCTGGTCTTCGCAAGAATTCTTTAGCAGTGACAGCATCTGTCAATGGTTTAAAGCCCATTGCAGCAACCTTCTCATTGGTTTCCTTTACAGGCTTTAACTTAATGCTATCCAAACGCTTCATCTCGTTTTCAAACTGATACTTCTTGGTTTCGAAACGTTGCCAACGTTCATCATCTACCAATCCAATTGCTCGTCCCATTTCTGTCAAGCGCATATCGGCATTATCATGACGCAAAATCAGACGGTATTCTGCACGGCTTGTTAACAAACGATACGGTTCGATCGTTCCCTTTGTTACCAAGTCATCGATCATGACCCCAATATAACCATCACTGCGTTTCAAAATGAGTTCTGGTTTTCCTTGGATTTTTAGAGCCGCATTGATCCCTGCAATAATCCCTTGACCAGCAGCCTCCTCATAGCCAGACGTTCCATTGGTTTGGCCAGCTGTAAAGAGACCTGAAATTTTCTTAGTTTCCAAAGTTGCGCGCAATTGATGAGGCAAAACCATATCATACTCAATCGCATAACCCGTTCGCATCATTTCTGCCTTCTCAAGTCCCTTAATAGAATGGACGAGATCCCGCTGAACATCCTCTGGTAAACTTGTTGACAGCCCTTGAACATAGACTTCTTCTGTGTTTCGTCCCTCAGGTTCTAAGAATAGTTGATGACGCTCTTTGTCAGCAAAACGGACAATTTTATCCTCAATGGACGGACAATAGCGAGGACCTACTCCCTTTACAACCCCTGTAAACATAGGTGCCCGGTGTAAATTATTCTGGATAATTTCATGACTATGCCCATTCGTGTAAGTCAACCAACAAGGAACCTGATCCTTTACATAATCTTCATCACGCGATGTATAAGAAAAATGATTTGGAGCTTCATCTCCAGGTTGAATTTCCGTTTCGTCATAGTTAATTGACGATGCCTTTACACGAGGTGGCGTCCCTGTTTTGAAACGTCCAATTTCTAATCCTAGCTGTTTGAGATTGTCGGCCAAATTGATAGAAGCTAGACTATGATTAGGTCCTGATGAATACTTGAGATCTCCAATGATAATTTCTCCGCGTAAAGCTGTCCCAGTAGTGACAATAACAGCCTTTGCCCCATACTCTTGGTGAGTCGCAGTCCTTACACCAACAACCTTACCATTCTCCACCAAAATCTCATCAATCATAGTTTGGCGAAGAGTTAAATTTTCTTGGTTTTCAACCGTTTTCCGCATTTCTTTTGAGTAAAGTTCTTTGTCTGCTTGAGCCCGAAGTGCACGAACCGCAGGACCTTTACCAGTATTGAGCATTTTCATTTGGATGTAGGTCTTGTCGATATTCTTCGCCATTTCTCCACCGAGGGCATCGACTTCACGCACGACAATTCCCTTAGCAGAACCACCAATAGAGGGATTACAAGGCATAAAAGCCAGCATTTCAATGTTAATAGTCGCAAGTAAGACCTTACAACCCATACGGCTAGCAGCTAGAGAGGCTTCTACTCCCGCATGCCCCGCACCGATTACAATGATATCGTATTCTTCTATAAAGTTATAATTCATTCTATTTCTCCTATTTCTCAAGATGGATGTGTCGTAATTTTCCGTCCCAGTCTGGTAGGGCTGATTTTAAAAAAGCCGGTTTCAGGTCAACAGTATGTAAATCATCTAAAGCAATCCAACGGCAAGGTAATTGCTTTGTATCTTCCTGCATGACCAAAGGTGCATCTTCCAGCAAGTCCACAAAATAATGAAATTCAATGTTATGGTAGTGGATTCCAGCTTGTTCAAAGTGATTTTCAACCACGAAAGCTAGTGGACCTGCTTTAGATGTAACACCAAGTTCCTCTTTGACTTCCCGAACTACAGCATCTTCTGTAGTTTCATTGACTTGAATAGCACCTCCGATTGTATAACAGCCGTCCTCATCTTCTATGACGAACAAGCGATTATCTTTTACAATCAAAGCAGTCGCTCTCACACCAAAAACAGTAGAACCTATTTTCGTCCGAAAATCCTGTTGCCTCATTTTACTTCCTTTCGAAATCACACAAAAATAGTCAAAACTCTGAGAAGTGCAGGACAAAAAAGCCTGCAACATCCATGAGCTTTGACCATCATTTCTATTGCTTTTATTATTGTAGCAAATTGAGAAAATTTGTCAATTTAAATATACTAAGACTGACGGATTGCTTCAAAAACTCCTTTGTCAATCTCAACTGGATCAGAGAATGCATCTAGAACAATCCCTCTCACTGGAAACTTTCCTATCCTTTCTGCAGTAAATAAACAGTCCGTAAAAGGTATTTGCAGCCAAGAAAAACGATCGTAATAATCTTTAGGAATATCCTGTTCCGTCAAGAAACAAGGATAAAAGTAGTCGTCTCCCTTTCGTAGAATATCCGGTTTTAGACGAACACCTTCTTGTTCATCACTCCCATCCATTAAAGAAGCATTAAAGGGAACCCAAACTTTAGATTGCTTCAATTCCTTGAACAAAGCTTCAATTGACTCCGTCGTTTTTTCCCTCAAATACTGTTTCTTATAATCAGAGATAGTCTTTGTATTCTCTATTTTTTTCTTAAAGAACTGAAACACTTTCGTTCCTCCTAGAAAATTCTAAATATACTGACAAACTTTTCCATCCCGATAAGCATTGTCAATCAAGCCACCGCCTAGGCACTCTTCACCGTCGTAAAAAACAACAGCTTGTCCTGGTGTAATGGCTCGTTGAGGTTCTGCGAAAATCACTTCTGCCTTGTCACCTTTAACGTGTACAGTCACCTTGGAGTCAGGCTGACGATAGCGGAACTTAGCTGTACACTCTAATGTAAACTCTTCTGGCATATTTCGTGTAAAGTGAACTTGACTAGCCTGTAAACTTGTTGACATCAATGCTTCATGGTAGAAGCCTTGACCGACATAAAGAATATTTTGACTGAGGTCTTTCCCAACTACAAACCATGGGGCATTGTCTCCACCTTGTTGGCCACCAATTCCAAGCCCACCCCGTTGACCGATTGTGTAATACATCAAACCTGCATGTTCACCCATATCTCGTCCATCGATGGTCATCATTCGACCTGGTTGGGCAGGAAGATAGTTCCCTAGAAATTCTTTGAAATTCTTTTCTCCGATAAAGCAAATCCCAGTTGAGTCTTTCTTTTTAGCTGTTGCTAATCCAGCTTCTTCAGCTAGACGACGAACCTCTGGCTTTTCCAAATGTCCCAATGGGAACATGGTTTTTTGAAGTTGTTCTTGTGACAGCTGGCTTAAGAAATAAGTTTGGTCCTTCCCGTTGTCAACGCCGCGTAACATATGAACAATGCCATCTTCATCACGCGCCACACGCGCATAGTGCCCTGTCGCTACATAATTTGCACCGAGTGTCATAGCATAATCTAAAAAGGCCTTAAATTTGATTTCCTTATTACACATGACATCCGGATTTGGTGTTCGACCAGCTCGGTATTCGGCAAGGAAATATTCAAAGACACGATCCCAGTATTCTTTCTCAAAGTTGACAGAATAGTAAGGAATGCCAATTTGGTCTGCAACCGCTGCTACATCTTTGTAATCTTCTGTAGCTGTACAGACGCCATTTTCGTCTGTGTCGTCCCAGTTTTTCATGAAGATGCCGATGACATCGTAACCTTGTTGCTTTAATAATAAAGCTGTTACAGATGAATCCACACCACCACTCATACCAACAACAACACGTGTTTTCGAGTTATCACTCATAGATTTCTCCCATCTTTTCGTTTCTCACGATTGAAGGTCGTGGTTTGCTTCAACGATTGAAGGTCGTTTTGAGCAGTTACCATTTTAACACGCTTTATATTAGAAAACAAGCATCTTACTATTCTTTTGTTGATCAGGATCGATGGGTTTACAGGCCTGTAAATATAAAAAGAGTCCTATTCAAGAACTCTTTTCATACGAATTTAATACCAGCCATTTGCCAACCAGAAATTTTTAGCTGCTGACCATGATCCATAACGGCTGACAACATATTGATTGGCCACTTTTTCTTGGTTTGCAGGTGATAAATCACCATTCAAATAAGTGATAGTCAATTGGTAACGGCCATAATATTGGCCATTTTGTGCTGTATAACTACCACTTGACTCTTTTTGGGCAATCCATTCCTTAGCAGCTGCATCCTCCGCACTCAAGCCATCTGAAGCAGAGACAGTAGTTGTTGCTTGTGTAGTATCAGTTTTACTAGCAGGAGCTTGCTCCGTGGTTTTCTGCGTTGTATTTGCATCTTCAATCTCAAGAACTTGACCAACTGAGATGAGATTCACGTTACTAATCTTATTTTTCTTAGCAATTGCATCAACCGTTGTGTTCTTCTCTTTAGCAATAGCTGATAAAGTATCACCTGATTTTACAGTATAAGAATCTGCATTCGCTACAATTGGAAGGAAAAGTCCTGCAAGTAAACTAAGTCCAATCATTCGTTTCATCATTTGTTTTTTATTCATTATTATGTACTCCTTTATTGGTATACCTCTATACTACACAAGAAATATTTCATATTTATTGAAATAATGTGTCAAATATTTCAGTCAGATGTTAGAAATACTAAAAATCCAGGATAATATAAATGCTTTAAGCCCCCTTTAAGATTTCTCAGATATTTCGGGAAAAATATAAGAAATCATCAGCCATATCTGATATAATGAAGTAAAGTGATCACAAAGGAGCAGAGCATGAACTCTTTAAAATTCCAATCAGTTTTTGATATTATTGGACCTGTAATGATCGGCCCATCCAGTAGTCACACTGCAGGTGCTGTTCGAATTGGTAAAATTGTTTCTTCTATCTTTGGAGAGGAGCCAAAAGAAGTTGAGTTCCAATTATTTAATTCCTTCGCCAAAACCTATCGTGGTCATGGAACAGATTTAGCCTTAGTAGCGGGCATCTTAGGAATGGACACAGATGATCCTAGAATCCCAGATAGTCTAAAAATTGCACATGAACGAGGCATTCGGATTGTTTGGTCTATTCAAAAAGAAAGCAATGCTCCTCACCCAAACACAACGACTATTACTGTTAAAAATGATCATAAAACGATTTCTGTCACCGGAATCTCAATTGGTGGTGGGAACATACAAGTTACTGAGTTAAATGGCTTTGCTATCTCGCTAAATATGAATACTCCAACCATTATCATTGTTCACCAGGACGTCCCTGGAATGATCGCCCATGTGACAGAAGCTCTTTCTCGCTATGATATTAACATTGCACAAATGAATGTGACGCGGGAAAAAGCTGGAGAAAAAGCGATTATGATTATAGAAGTTGACTCAAGGAGTTGTGAAGCAGCGATCGAAGATATCCGTAAAATTCCTCATCTTCATAATGTCAACTTTTTCAAATAAGGAGTTCATATGTTTTATTCAATTGTAGACCTCGTAGAACAAGCAAGCACGCAATACCAAGGAAACGTCGCAGAGTTAATGATTGCAACTGAATTTGAACTAACTGGTCGTGAACGAGAAGAAGTCCTACGATTAATGACCCGTAATTTAGAAGTGATGATTGATTCTGTAAAGTTAGGGTTAAATGAAAACCACTCTCGTAGTGGGTTAACTGGTGGGGATGCCGCAAAATTAGATCGCTATATCAAATCAGGGAAAACGTTATCTGACTTGACCGTCCTAACCGCAGCGAAGAATGCTATTGCTGTCAACGAACACAATGCTAAAATGGGACTGGTCTGTGCAACACCCACTGCAGGATCTGCTGGCTGCCTTCCCGCAGTTCTCACTGCTGCAACTCAAAAATTAGGGTTAAACCGTCAGCAACAATTAGATTTTCTACTGACAGCTGGGGCTTTTGGTTTAGTGATCGCAAATAATGCTTCTATTTCAGGTGCAGAAGGTGGTTGTCAAGCAGAAGTTGGTTCTGCTTCAGCTATGAGTGCGGCAGCATTGACACTAGCTGCTGGAGGAACTCCTTATCAAGCGAGTCAGGCAGTCTGTTTTGTTATCAAAAACATGCTTGGCCTCATTTGTGATCCAGTAGCAGGACTCGTAGAAGTTCCATGTGTCAAACGAAACGCAATGGGAGCCAGCTATGCCTTCATTGCTGCTGATATGGCCTTAGCAGGTATTGAATCAAAAATACCTGTGGATGAAGTTATTGACGCCATGTACCAAGTTGGTTCTAGTCTTCCGACTGCCTTTAGAGAAACAGCTGAAGGAGGATTGGCAGCAACACCGACCGGACGTAGATTACAAAAAGAGATATTTGGAGAATAACATGCAAGCCTTATTTTTTGATTTAGATGGAACATTAGTTGACAGTTCCAAGGGAATTACAGAGAGCTTTCAACATACATTCGATACTTTGAAGGTTCCTCAACCCGATCTCAAAACCATCCGTAGTTTTATGGGACCACCTTTGATTTCTAGTTTTGAAGCTACTCTTCCTGAAGCTTTGGTAGATCAAGCAGTGACGATCTATCGCCAGTATTATCATGAAAAAGGTCAATACAAATCAACTCTGTTTCCTCAGATAGTAGAAGCTTTGAAAGCATTACAAGACGAAAACATTCCTCTTTATGTAACCACTTCAAAACATGAACCAGTTGCTTTACAGATGTGTCAAGATTTAGGTATCGCTAAATACTTTAAAGGAATTTATGGATCAAATTCAGATCGTATCCACAAAGCCGATGTCATTCGATACGCCTTGTCAAGCAATGACCTTCCAAAAGAGGAGACAGTGATTATTGGGGACACAAAATTTGACCTCATTGGAGGTCAAGCAGTTGGTATAAAAACCATGGCAGTCACTTGGGGATTTGGAGATCTTGAAGAGCTACTTCTTTACTCACCAGATTTTATTTGTCACTCTCCACTTGATATTCTTGAGACATTAAAAAAATAGGTTTACAAATTGTAAACCTATTTTTTAATAACCCCAAGCTGATAAACCTTGTGAGCTATATGCATTGTATGCAGACTGGATTTGATCATCAACTGTTGCAGTTGAACCCCAACCTGGCATTGTTTGGAACAACCCACTAGCACCAGAAGCATTTGCTGCATTTACTTGACCATTTGATTCACGGGCAATAATTGCTTCCCAAGTAGAAGCAGGTACGCCAGTCATTTCAGCCATACGAGCAGCTGCATAAGATCCTTGTTCTCCAGCAGTATTCCCATTTGATAGAACAATTCCACCATTTGTTGATTGTGCAGAAGTCACTGCAGCATTTGCTGCATAAGTTGTTTGTTTTTGAGCAGTTTGTGCTGTTGCAGTTGCTGTAGGTGCACTTTCAGCAGGTTTTGCTTGCTCTTGTGGAGCAACTTTATCAATCATAGATTTTGAACGCTCACCTAACTCAATAATTTGTCCTGCATAGATCAAATCTTCATTGGTCAGATTGTTAGATGCAATAATATTTTCTACTGAAGTGTTATTTTCTAGTGCAATTTTTGATAGAGTATCTCCAGACTTCACTTCGTAAGTTTCAGCATTCACTGTAGCAATACCAGAAATGAAAAGTGATGCTGCTGAAAGTAGGGAAGTGACTGTCCATTGGAACTTTTTACTGTTCATGAATTCTATTCTCCTTTCGAACATAATTCTATCATACACACAAAATGTTACAGTTTATTGTAGAATATATTACAAATGTTACAAGAATATGTGAATTTAATGTAAAAAGCGCTTTGTATAGCGCTTTTTCCTTATTTTTGAACCAATACAACTAGCTCTATCCATTTTTTAGATAAAAAACTATCAACATGAGACACAGAATAACGAGCAATGCTAGGGTATCTTTTACTCCCCACTGCAGAGTCCGATAGCGTGTTCGTCCCTCACCGCCTTTGTACCCTCTCGCTTCCATCGCAATTGCTAATGCATCTGCGCGTTTAAAACTAGAAGCAAATAGAGGAATGAGGATCGGAATAAAGGAACGGATCCTTTTTAATAGATTTCCTTCACCAAAATCAACACCACGCGCCCTTTGCGCATTCATGATTCGATTCGTATCATCTACTAAGGTTGGAACAAAGCGCAAACTCATAGATAGCATTAACCCAATCTCATGAGCCGGAACCTTAATAATTTTTAGTGGTGTAAGGATCTTTTCAACAGCATCTGCTAAACTCAATGGTGTCGTCGTCACTGTTAAAATCGTCGAATAAAAAATAATTAAAATAAATCTACAAAATATGATGGCGGCTTGCATCAATCCTTGGTCGGTTAATTTAAAAAACCACCATTGATACAAAATAGTTCCTTGAGAGGTCGCAAATAATTGAAAAATAGTTGTAAAAGCAATGATAAAAATCATTGATTTTAAGCCTTTAATATAAAAACTAACCGAAATCCTCGTTAGATACATTAAAACAAAAATAAAACCAAAGAGAAGAACATTTGTCTGGATATTATTTGCCCAAAACAGAAGAAATATGAATAAAAACATTGAGAGCAACTTCCCACGAGGATCTAGTTGGTGGATAATGGAGTTTCCAGGAATATACCTTCCCAAAATCATATTATTCATGAAGTAACAGCTCCTTTAGTTCCTCAATTTTGATTGGTAGTCTGTCCAGAGGAAGTCCTCTTCGTTTCAATTGAAGAGCAAAATTCGTAATTTGTGGGACTCCTAATTGAAGTTTTTGTAAATACTCAACCTGTTGAAACACTTCCCTTGGGGATCCGTTTAGGACAAGTTTTCCCGCTTCTAAAGCAAATACAGTATCAGCAAAATTTGCTACATCATCCATCGTATGAGTTACCAGAACTAGGGTCATCCCATTTTTATGTAATGTCTCAAACAGTGCCATCAATTCCTTTCTTCCAGCAGGATCTAGCCCTGCTGTCGGCTCGTCCAATACTAAAATCTCTGGTTCGATAGCTAAAATACCCGCGATCGCAACTCGCCTCATTTGTCCACCAGATAGTTCAAATGGACTTTTATCATAGATAGACTCTTCTAAACCAACGATCGCTAATTTTTCTTTGGCTATTTCCTCCGCTTTGTCCTTAGGTACCCCAAAATTCTGTGGTCCAAAGGCTACATCAGCTAGAACGGTTTCCGCAAATAGCTGACTTTCTGGAAATTGAAAAACCAAACCGACTTTTTTTCTCAGGTACTTCATTTCTTTTGGCTCAGAATGATTATCTAAAACAAAATCTTCAAATTGAATCGTTCCTGTAGTCGGACGCAGTAAACCATTTAGTAATTGCAACAAAGTAGACTTGCCACTACCAGTATGCCCGATGATGGCTGTATAAGATCCATTTTTTATTTCCAAACTAATATCAGAAAGCGCCTGCCCTTCAAAAGGACTTCCCTCTTGATAAGTATAATAGACATTCTTTAAAGAGATTCCCATAGTTGGTCTAATAACTCACTTTCTGTTAGATAATCCTGTTTTAGCGGAAAATGTGAGCTGAGAGATTCTTGAACCTGCTTACTAAAAGGCTTATCTAATCCAATCTCATTCAGATCATTTCTTGAAAACAATTCCCGCGGTGTCATAGAAGACTCTAGTTTTCCTTTTTGAAAGACGAGTGTTCGATCACTTAAGGCAATTTCGGTTAAATCATGGGTAATAGAAATAATTGTTAATTGAAACTTTTTCTGAAGTTCTCTCATTACCGCCATTAGATCCTCTCTACCTTCTGGATCTAACATACTAGTTGCTTCATCAAGGATAATAATAGTTGGTCTCAAGGCGATAATACCTGCTATGGCCACCCGTTGCTTTTGACCACCTGACAAACGAGATGGTTCGCGATCTTTAAACTCCAGCATACCGACTTGCTCAATAGCCTTCTCCACACGTTGAAGCATTTCTTCCCGTGGAATTCCTTGATTTTCTAAACCAAAGGCAACATCATCTTCTACTGTCGCACCAACAAATTGGTTGTCAGGATTCTGAAATACAATCCCAATTTTACTACGGATTTCCCATATGGTTTCACGAGTCAGTTGTTTTCCATCAACGTAAATCTCACCAGACTCAGCTTCCAAAAGGCCATCAATCAGGCGTACAACTGTAGATTTCCCACTACCATTGTGTCCAACAATCGAAAGCCACTCTCCTTGTTTCACGTGAAACGAAACCGTGTCAATTTGATACTCTTCTACTGTTTTATCGTATCGAAAGGATACATTTTTTAGCTCAATCATCTGTTTCATTTATTTAAATGTGTCTTTAAAGAGATAGCTACTTCCCTTAAAGTAGTCGTAACCAGAATAAATTGTGAAAATCAATGCAATATAAAGCAACACTTGCCCCGGAAGTGTCCAATGGCAAAGCAAAAAGATAATGGCAAACATTTGGCTAAAGGTTTTAATTTTTCCTGGCATGGCTGCAGCAAGAACTGTACCACCTGTCTCAACAAGTAGAAGACGCAAACCAGTAACAGCTAACTCACGACAAATGATAACGGCTGCAATCCAAGCAGGAACCATTTTTAATTCAATCATCATGATAAAGGCTGACATGACCAATAATTTATCTGCCATTGGATCGGCAAATTTACCAAAATTACTAACTACATTCCATTTTCGTGCAAGAAAGCCATCTAAATAATCTGTAATACTAGCAATTGCAAAAATAACTGCCGCTACAATATGTCCTAAGTAAGAGTGACTTAAACTTAAAATGGCAATAAAAATAGGAATCATCACAACCCGAAATAATGTCAATGCATTAGGAATATTTTCTTTTTTCATACTTCCTCCAAAAAATAAACTATCTTTACATCTATTTTACAGATGCTGTAAACTCATAAAAATATACGATATAAATCACAAAGCCAAGAATGGCAAAACTAACTAGTAGATAATACAGGATTGGTAACCAGCTCGCTTTCTGTCTTACTTTTCTTGAATGAAGCTCTTCATCATCTACAAGTATTTCTTCATCAAATAACAATTCTTTTCCTTCGCGAAAAGCTGTCAATAGGATGGACTCATCTAATCCCAAAGCCCATGCTAACTTTTTAAGATAGATCTGAGCGTAAAAGGGACTCGGTAATAGATCAAACTCATCGTTTTCCAACGCTTCTATATAAGGAATTTCAATGGCTGTCTTATTTGACACATCCTGTAAACTTAAGTGTAAATTTACTCTTGACAGTTTTAACACTTGACCAATCGTTCTCTTCTTCATGTTTTCCCTTCTTGATACATTGTTTACTACTTTTGAAAAATCATATAATCAACCATCTCAGCCTGGTCGATGAACTGACGCCCTAATTTGATGATATCTTGTAAACTAATACCTTGTAAAATCTTTGGAAGATCATAAGAAGTGCTACCGTCTGAAAAATATTCAAACTGAGTGGCACTATACTCAAGCGAATTTAAACCTTGTAAGAAATCACCAAACATTTCGCTTTTAATCGTATCCAAATGTTCTTGATTCACATCTGGATCCTTCTCAAATTGTTTGATCGCTGACCTAAATTGATGAGATAAGGACACCGGTTCTTGAGTATCCATTGTCAAAATAACGAAATGAAATAATTCCTCAACCTCGACTTCAAGTGTCAATGAGTTGTCAATTTTCCCAGCTTCATATAAACTTTGAAACCGTTGCGAAGTCCAACCAAACATCATCGAAAATAGTAATTTCAACATCAATTTATAACGAAATTTTTCCTCTTCCTTAATGATATCATTTCCTCGAATTCCAATTGCCAACTTCGGAGTAACAACTTCCATTCTACAAGATTGATTCAATTTTACTTCATTTTTTTCTACAGGAAAACGTTCTAACTCCACAGATGGATGAGGAGGAACTAGATCATATTTCTTTACTACTTGCAATACTTCATCAACATCAAAGTTTCCGATCACTAATAAGTGCATTTGAGAGGGATGATAGAATAGATCAAAGTTTTCACGGAGATTATCTATTGTAATGTCAGAAATAGACTCCCTAGTCCCAGCAATATCATCTGCTAACGGTGTTCCAGGATATAAATTTTCTAAAGCACCAAAAAATAATCGATAGTCTGGACTATCTTGGTACATTCCAATTTCTTGTTGAATGATTTCTCTTTCCTTAGATACAGATTTTTCTGTAAAGGAAACCTTTGAAACCATCTCCAATAACAATTGAATATTTTCAGGGACTTTTGAAGTTGTTGAGAAAAGATAACTTGTCTTTGTAAAGCTTGTAAAGGCATTACTTTCCGATCCTAAATGAACGAATTTTTTTAAATAATCTTGACCATTTTCATCTTCAAATACTTTGTGTTCTAGAAAATGAGCAATTCCTGCAGGATATTGCCTTTCATGACCATTCACTAGAATTCGTGTATCCACTGAGCCAAACTTAGTTGTGATTATTCCATAGGTTTCATAATAATCTTCTTTGGGAATTAAATGAATAGTCAACCCATTTGACAAGCGTGTAAAGTAAACTTGCTCACCAACTGATTCATAATATTTTTCTTTAATTTTCAATCTTTACACTACTTTCCTTCCATAAAATAAACAGACTGTAAATTAATTGTTTTTGCCACTTCAATAATTTCTTCTCTACTAACCTTATCGATGGATTCTAACCACTCTTCTAAAGAAAGGACTTTCGTTCCTAGGATCGTTTTCAGATATTCCCTTTCAATCAAGGTATTTTGCCGATCCTGTGCTAATAAGGTCGTATTCACCAACATTTCTTTTGTCAATTGAAGCTCTGACTCTGTAAACTTGCCTCGTTTTAAATCATTCAACTGTCTCATAATCAAGGTCATTACTTTCGTACGAGATTCCTTATCAATGCCTGCAAAAACTCTCATAAAGCCTGTAAAAATATCAAAATGGCTAGAGATGGTATAAGCAAGTCCTTCTTTCTCACGAATTATTTGAAAAAGTCTCGAATGCGAGAAAGCTCCCAGCATCCCATTTAATACAACTAGGGGGATATGGAGAGATTCTCCATACTGGGTAGAAAAATGATAACCTAATTCTAAAATAGATTGTTGGTTTTGTTTTTGCTCTAACTTTTCTCTAACAACATTTGTAAAAGGTTGTTGATAGTTGACAGACAAATTGTTATCACGTGGCTTGAATTCAAACTGGTTCACTCGATCCACAATAGCGACCTCATTAAAATCGCCTATGAAAAAGAAGTCAATGTTATCTAATTGGAGCATCTGATGAAACTGTTCAAGAGAACTTTGAGCTGTCTCTTGTCTCGCTAAATCAACTTTCCCCAATCTTGACATCCCGATTGTTTCGTCTTCAAAAAATAGTTGATTCAATTGCCCATGTGCATAATAATAAGGCTCTTCAATTTCTGACTCCAAATCGGAAATCGTATTTTTCTTTTCAACGTCAAATGTATCACTGCCAAAATGATCTTCTACTACCAAAGGTGAAAAGAAGATAGTTTCTATAATGTCCAAAACCTCATCAGTAAGCACATTTTTCTTGCTCAAAAAGTCATCGCGCACAAAGGAAATATTCAAATCAACATAATGAACACGCCCCCTCTTAGAGACTGAGGTGGACAATTCTACCCCGTATAGACTCGCTAATTTTTCACGGAATAATTGTGAAGTTGGATATTTTTGATTTGCAGTTTCCATCATACAGGCTACTAAAACACGCGCAGCCACGGTATTTTCATCTAATGGCGATGAAAAACGGACCTTAATTTTATTGGTTTTAAATTTTTTTGATTGAAGAAAGTGAAGATTCACGCCCTTTACTAATTCCATTTTCATCCTCGTTCTACTCAATAGTAACTTTCATTATAACATGAAATCACACTAAAATCCTAATTCAAACTGTGAAAAAGCTCCTCAAATCACTCAACATTCTCTACCCTAGAAAAACTAAAAATATGGTATAATAACACGCAAAGAGGTGAACTATGAATTACAAATTATTTGATGACTTTATTACATTACAAGCAATCTTAAAAGAACTCGGTATTATACAGAGTGGTGGTGCAATCAAAGCCTTTCTTCAAGAAAAAGAAGTCTTTGTTAATGGTGAATTAGAACAACGGAGAGGCCGTAAACTTCGTGTCAATGATCAAATTGACATTCCTGAACTGAGCATTACTATCACCATTCTTGAACCTTCTCAAGAAGAAATAGAAGAGCATCTTAAAGAGAAGGAAGAAAAGGAACGTGTTGCTAAACTTGTCAAGCAACTCAATCAACAACAAAAGAAACAACCGACAAAGACTAACAAAAAAGAAAAAGCAATTCGCTTTCCTGGTATCTCGTAATGTGGTTAAAACAGTTATCCATTCAACATTTTCGTAATTATCAAGAACTTGAAGTCGAGTTTCATCCTGGATTAAATATTTTCCTAGGTCAAAATGCTCAAGGAAAGACCAATATTCTCGAATCAATTTATTTTCTAGCTTTAACCAGAAGTCATCGAACACGAAATGATAGAGATCTCATCTATTTTGAATCCACCGATTTTAAAGTTTCTGGTCAATTACAAAGAGAAACTGGGCCCCTTCCATTAGAAATTTCCTTGACACCAAAAGGTCGGATAACTAAGGTAAATCATTTGAAACAAGCCAAATTATCAAACTATATTGGCCATATGAATGTTGTCCTTTTCGCACCCGAAGATTTGCAACTGATCAAAGGATCACCTGCAGGGCGTCGAAAGTTTATTGACATTGAATTAGGTCAGATGAAACCTCTCTATTTATCCGACTTATCTCAATACAACCATGTACTGAAACAAAGAAACAGTTATCTAAAAAATTCGGAAAAAATTGATGCTACATTTTTGGAGGTCTTAGATTCACAACTAGCTAGTTTTGGAAGTCGCGTCATCCATCATCGGCTTGAGTTTATTAAGAAATTAGAAGCTAAAGCAAAAGAAAAACACACTCGACTTTCTGACAACAAAGAAGACCTATCGATTCAATATCAGCCAACTGTTTTTTCTGAAGAAGGAAATGATATAGAAGAGCAGTTTCTCTCTATGTTGGAAAAAAACCGTCAGAAGGATATTTTTAGGAAAACAACAAGTATTGGGCCTCACAGGGATGATTTGGCATTTTTTATCAATAATATGAATGCTACCTTTGGTAGTCAAGGCCAGCATCGAAGTGTTGTTCTCTCTCTAAAATTAGCAGAAATCGAATTGATGGAAGAAATCACAAGAGAAAAGCCTATTTTATTACTTGACGATGTCATGAGCGAACTTGACAATTATCGTCAACTTCAACTACTTGAAACCATCTCTAATAATATTCAAACATTTATTACAACGACCACTCTCGATCATTTAAAAGACCTGCCTGAAGAGTTGAAAATTTTCACTGTTCAAGCCGGTCATATCAAAACAGCATCTTGACAGAATTGTCAAGATGCTGTTATTTTTGTTTACAAATGTGTAAATTTATTGTGCTGAGTAGTTAGGAGCCTCGTTTGTGATTTGCACATCATGAGGATGGCTTTCTTTCAATCCTGCACCACTCATTTCAACAAATTGTGCATGATCATGTAAATCTTGAATGGTTGCTGCACCAACATACCCCATACCTGAACGAATACCACCGATCATTTGGAAGACCATATCTGCTACAGAACCTTTATAAGCAACGCGTCCTTCAATTCCTTCAGGAACCAATTTATTGGCTTCATTGACAGATCCTTGGAAGTAACGGTCGCTAGAACCTTTCTTCATTGCTGCAATAGATCCCATACCACGGTATGTTTTAAATTTACGACCTTGGAAGATTTCTGTTTCACCTGGTGCTTCATCTGTACCTGCAAGCATTGAGCCAAGCATAACCGCATTTCCACCAGCTGCGAGTGCTTTGACAATATCTCCTGAATACTTGATACCACCATCAGCAATGATCGTTTTTCCATATTCACGAGCTACAGCGGCTGCATCATAAATAGCAGTAACTTGAGGGACACCAACCCCTGCAACAACACGAGTTGTACAGATTGATCCTGGACCAATTCCAACCTTAACTACGTCTACCCCTGCATCAAATAAAGCACGCGCACCTTCAGCTGTTGCAATATTTCCTGCAATCAAGGTACGATCTGGGAAGTGAGCACGAATTTCTGCGATCTTACGAAGAACACCTGCAGAATGTCCATGTGCAGTATCAATGACAATAGCATCTGCACCTGCTTCAAAAAGTGCTTCTGCACGTTCAAAGGTATCTGAAGTAACCCCTACAGCACCAGCTACAAGCAAACGACCAAATTCATCCTTAGCCGCATTTGGAAACTCAATAACTTTTTCAATATCTTTAATTGTAATCAAGCCAGAAAGACGACCATTTTCATCTACCAATGGTAATTTTTCAATACGGTGCTCTTGTAGAATACGTTCAGCTGTTTCTAAATCGGTTCCAACCGGTGCAGTCACCAAGTTTTCACTTGTCATATGATTTGAAATGGGTTGATTGTAATCAGAAATAAAGCGCAAGTCACGATTGGTAAGAATACCAACTAATTTACGATGTTCAAGTGTTTCAACAACTGGAACACCACTGATGCGGTATCGTCCCATCAACTCATTTGCTTCTGCAATTGTATGAGAAGGTGTCAAATAGAATGGATCAATAATAACCCCATTTTCAGAACGTTTTACTTTGCGTACTTCATCTGCCTGTTGCTCAATTGACATGTTTTTATGGATCACACCAAGTCCACCAGCACGTGCCATTGCAATTGCCATTTGACTTTCTGTCACTGTATCCATTGCGGCAGTAATGATTGGGATGTTCAAGCGTAAATTACTTGCTAATTGTGTACTTAAATCTGCATCATTAGGCAATACGTGACTTTCTGCTGGAATCAAAAGCACGTCATCGAATGTAAACCCTTTTTTTAAAAACTTTGTGTCCCAATTAGACATTAGCTGGATCCTCTTTTCTTTTTATTTGAGCAAGGCTCGAATTTTTATTGTTAATATCATACCATTCTATCGTAATTTGTCAATCATTTATTGGTAAATTATCAATGAACAGTAAAGAAATGTTCGCTATTACTGAAGTCGTTTTATTTTTTAAAATAGGTAATTCCCATCGCAGATTTTACTTCATCCAGTGTTTGAGCTGCTACATTTCGAGCGCGCTCACTTCCTTTTTCAAGAACAGAGTAAACTTCCCCCATATCCTTTGCAAACTCAAGGCGTCTTTCACGAATTGGTCTTAATTCACGATCTAAAATTTCTAAAAGATATCGTTTGGTCTTTACATCACCAAGTCCACCACGTTGATAATGTTCTTTCATTTCTGCAATTTCAGCTGCATCTTCTGGACGGCCAAATACATCCAGGTAATGAAATACCATATTTCCTTCAATTTTTCCTGGATCCTCTACTTTAATATGATCAGGATCAGTATACATACTCATCACTTTTTTCTTTAAAGTATCTGCATCATCAGCTAGGTAAATGCCATTATTCAACGATTTAGACATCTTAGCATTTCCGTCTAAACCAGGTAAGCGCCCTGCTGCTTCATTTTCAGGATAAATCCCTTCCGGTTCCACCAAAGTATCTGTGTTGTATGCATGATTAAAGGAACGAACAATCTCACGAGTTTGTTCAATCATTGGCTTTTGGTCATTTCCTACAGGAACAAAATTCGCTTTAAAGGCTGTGATATCGGCTGCTTGCGAAATAGGGTATACCAAAAATCCTGTAGGTATACTCTCACCAAAACCCTTTTGAGAAATCTCGGTTTTTACAGTTGGGTTTCTTTCAAGTCGCGCCAAAGATACAAGATTCATGTAATACATGGTCAATTCCGCTAATTCAGGAATCTGACTTTGAATGAAAATCGTAACTTTTTCAGGATCTAGTCCAGCTGCAAGATAATCCAAGGCAACATTACCAATAGATTCTACAATCGTTTTTGGATCTTTTGCATGGTCTGTCAAAGCTTGCTGGTCTGCTAGGAAAACAAACATATTATACTCGTCTTTATTTTGTAACAAGACGCGATTTTTTAAAGAACCTACATAGTGGCCAATATGGAGTTTTCCTGTTGGTCTATCTCCTGTCAGAATGATGGGTTTTGTCATACTCTTCTCCTTAATCGTTATCCCTATCATTATAGCACTTTCTAGTTGAAAATGTTAGTCTATCCTCTATGTTTGTAAGGAATTAACACTTTACTAAACTGTCAATTTCGTTTACATAGTTGTAAAAACAAATTGACAGTAAAAAAGTTGAATTTTCCCCTATTTTCTAGTAAAATGAAGACATTATAGAAAGAGGAGAAAATCATTGCTTACAGTATCAGACGTCTCACTACGTTTTAGTGATCGAAAATTGTTTGACGATGTCAATATCAACTTTACAGAAGGAAATACGTACGGTCTCATCGGTGCCAACGGTGCTGGAAAGTCAACCTTTTTAAAAATTTTAGCTGGAGATATTGAACCAACAACTGGTCATATTTCTCTTGGCCCTGATGAACGTTTGTCTGTTTTGCGTCAAAATCACTTTGACTACGAAGACGAGCGGGTCATCGATGTTGTCATTATGGGAAATGAAAAGCTCTACAACATTATGAAAGAGAAAGATGCTATCTACATGAAAGAAGATTTCTCTGATGAAGATGGTGTCCGTGCAGCTGAACTTGAAGGTGAATTTGCCGAACTTGGTGGATGGGAAGCAGAAAGTGAAGCATCTCAATTGCTTCAAAATCTAAATATTTCAGAAGACCTTCATTACCAAACTATGAGCGAGTTAGCCAATGGGGATAAAGTGAAAGTTCTCTTAGCTAAAGCCCTTTTTGGTAAACCAGATGTCCTTCTTTTGGACGAGCCGACCAATGGATTGGATATTCAATCCATTACCTGGTTAGAAGATTTTTTGATTGATTTTGAAAATACGGTTATCGTTGTATCCCATGACCGCCACTTTTTGAACAAAGTCTGCACCCATATGGCGGATCTTGACTTTGGAAAAATTAAACTTTACGTCGGAAACTATGATTTCTGGAAAGAATCTTCTGAACTTGCAGCAAAATTACAAGCAGATAGAAATGCAAAAGCTGAAGAAAAAATTAAACAATTACAAGAGTTTGTCGCGCGTTTCTCAGCCAACGCTTCAAAATCAAAACAAGCAACTTCGCGTAAAAAAATGCTTGACAAGATTGAACTTGAAGAAATTGTTCCCTCTAGTCGGAAGTACCCATTTATCAACTTTAAGGCAGAACGAGAAATTGGTAACGATCTCTTGACAGTTGAAAATCTTTCTGTCAAGATTGATGGAGAAAAAATCCTTGACAATATCAGCTTTATCTTACGTCCTGGTGACAAAACCGCCCTTATCGGACAGAACGATATTCAAACAACCGCTTTGATCCGTGCATTGATGGATGATATTGAATATGAAGGAACTGTCAAGTGGGGAGTTACAACTAGTCGATCATATCTACCAAAAGACAACAATCGTGATTTTGCAGGTGGTGAAAGTATTCTTGATTGGCTTCGTCAATTTGCAAGTAAAGAAGAAGATGACAATACTTTCCTTCGTGGTTTCTTAGGACGTATGCTCTTTTCGGGTGACGAAGTTAACAAGTCTGTCAACGTCTTGTCAGGGGGAGAAAAAGTTCGTGTCATGTTGTCTAAATTGATGCTCCTCAAGTCAAATGTTCTTGTACTAGATGATCCAACCAATCACTTGGATTTGGAGTCTATTTCAAGTTTGAATGATGGATTGAAGAATTTTAAAGAATCGATTATCTTTGCTAGCCATGACCACGAATTCATTCAAACACTCGCCAACCATATTATCGTTCTTTCAAAAAACGGCGTAATCGATCGTATTGATGAAACCTATGATGAGTTTCTTGAAAATGAAGAAGTTCAAGCAAAAGTGAAAGAACTTTGGAGTCAATCATAAAAATAAAGAGCCCTGAAATCATTATTTCAGGCTCTTTCAGTAGAAATATATGAATAAAACAAAGCTAAAAACATCCCTTTTTATAGTATCTTCTTTCCTGATTCCAGCTATCATGATGTTCTTTATTTACCTCTCACAAGGAATTTACTGGAACAGTGATACATCCCCCTTATTAGGAGATGGTTATCATCAGTATGTCATTTTTGATACCACACTTCGAAATATTTTACATGGGACAGATAGCCTATTTTACAGTTTTCAAAGTGGATTAGGTATTAATTTCTATGCACTCAGTAGCTATTATCTAGGAAGTTTCTTTTCTCCTCTTGTCTACTTTTTTAATGCACAATCCATGCCGGATGCTGTTTACCTCATCACTCTTCTTAAATTTGGAGCTATTGGGTTAAGCACTTATATTAGTTTACATGGAATGTTTTCTAAAATTCCTAGATCCCTGGTTCTTACCCTTTCAACATCATTTGCTCTTATGAGCTTTGCTATCAGCCAAATTGAAATCAAAACTTGGCTAGATGTTTTTATCCTAGCACCATTAATTCTTTATGGATTCAAAAAACTCATTTACAATGAGGGAGAGATTCTCTACTTTATCAGCTTAACCAGCTTGTTTATCCAAAATTATTATTTTGGGTTTATGATGTCTATTTTTCTCATTTTATGGTACTTGACACAACTATCATGGGACATCAAAGGAATTGGAAAACGCTTCTTTCATTTTGTGATTGTATCTCTTTTATCAGTTATAACAAGCCTTGTGATGTTATATCCAACCTTCTTGGATTTACGCACTCATGGAGAAAGTTTTTCAAAGGTTGACAGTATCTTTACAGAAAAAAGTTGGTATCTTGACGTATTTGCAAAAAATTTCATTGGAAGTTTTGACACTACTAAATATGGATCAATTCCAATGATCTACGTGGGATTATTTCCACTTCTTTTAGCGATTACCTTTTTCTTTGTAAAGTCGATCAAGTTTCACGTGAAACTTTCTTACTTTATACTTTTGACCATTCTTATTTTGAGTTTTCGTTTTCAATTATTAGATCTCCTTTGGCAAGGTATGCACGCGCCAAATATGTTTCTTCATCGATACTCTTGGATCTTTTCTTTGACGATTATTCTGATGGCAGGAGAAGTACTAAATCGAATAGAGGAGATCACTTGGATTCGTTTTAGTCTTGCTAATTTCCTCCTTATTCTAGGATTTGGAGCAACTGTCCTTTACAGCAGTCACTATAAATTTTTAGATGCAGTCAATTTCATTGTTACTTTTGAATTTTTAATTGCTTTCTATTTGGTCTGTTTAGGATTTATCCTAAAAAAGATACCGCCTAGACTTTTCTATCTTTCAATCCTGTTTTTCTCCATCTTTGAATTATCGGTGAATAGTTATTATCAAATGGAAGGAATTGCGAATGAATGGGTCTTTGCTTCTCGGTCATCCTACGAACGAGACTTAAAAGCCATCCAATCCTTAGTAAGAGAGAAGACAGACTCTAATTATCGGACTGAGATTTTACAGCCACAAACGGGCAATGATAGCATGAAGTATGGTTATAATGGAATTTCTCAATTTTCATCTGTACGAAATACGGATGCTAGTTCGACATTAGACAAACTTGGATTTAAATCTGAAGGAACCAACCTCAATCTTAGATACCAAAACAATTCTATTTTAATGGATAGTCTATTTGGTGTTCGCTATAATTTAAGCCAACAACCTGTTCAAAAATTTGGATTTAAAGAGATTGCAACCAAAAATGGAGTCTCACTTTCAGAAAACGAATATGCCTTACCAATCGCCTTTCTGTCAGCAAAACCTTATAAAAATACTTCCTTTACGAATTTGACACTGGATAATCAGACACGATTCATCCATCAAATCACAGATGAAAAATATAAATTTTATAAGAAATTAAATATTCTCTCGCCTACTTCACAAAATACTACATCTTCGTTGCAAACTGCAAAAATTGAAGAAGATAGTCATCTTTCCTACGCAAGTATTCAATATGAAGTAACGGTTCCTGCCCATAGCCAACTATATGTCAATGTTCCAAATTTACAATTTTCAAACGATGATCGAAAAGATATTGAAATCAGCTACAATGGACAGACCCAACGCTATACCATTGATAATGCCTTTCCATTCTTTTCGATTGGCCATTTTGACACAGAGGAAACAGTTACTATTCGTATGAGTTTTCCAGAAAATTCGACAGTCTCTTTTGATACACCAGAATTTTTTGCTCTGGATCTTGACCAATACACACAAGCTATCGCTAGCATTCGTCAGCAAGAAGTTGCTATTCACAAAAAGAAAAACAAATTGGTAGCAGCCTATAACGCAAATAGAGACACTACCCTTATTTTTACACTCCCTTATGATAAAGGCTGGTCAGCTAAACAAAATGGAAAGCCTATCCAAATTCATCGCATCCAGAAAGGATTGATGGGAGTTCGTGTTTCAAAAGGATCCGGAACAGTCACCTTAACATTTGTTCCCAAAGGCTTCATTGAAGGACTCATTGCCTTTTTCGTTGGAATCATTCTCTTTTTCCTCTACGAATGGAGACAAATAAAAAGACGAAAAAGCTAAGGAATCTAACCATCGTTCACTTATAAATAAAAGGCTAGGATAGTCATTATCCTAGCCTTTTTCAAAACAAAAAAACACCCAAATGGGTGCTATACTAGCTCCGCCAGTAGGACTCGAACCTACGACATCATGATTAACAGTCATGCGCTACTACCAACTGAGCTATGGCGGAATGAGATATAGTCCGTACGGGATTCGAACCCGTGTTACCGCCGTGAAAAGGCGGTGTCTTAACCCCTTGACCAACGGACCATATATTCATTAACAGAACATATCCCATTATATCAAAATTTAACTAATTGTCAAGCACTAAATTCTAAATTTTGCTCTTCAATTAATTTTTTGGCACGTTTGATATTGCTTCTTGAGATTGGACAAGAATAGCCTTCTTTCAACAGTAGCTGTTTCTTTTTCTTATCCATTCCAATGATCATACTTCTATTCACGATAAAAGATTGATGGGGACTGAAATATCTCTCCTCCACATCTTTCTCCAAGACATCTGATAAACTTCCCGCAATTTCTTTTTGAAAATTTTTCCCAACTAAGTTCAATTTATAAGCCGAACCAACAGTTTCAATATAAAGAATATCCTTAAATGGAATTTTTATCTTTTTATCCTTAAAGTCATACTCAAAATAATCTGTCAAATCATCATTTCCAATTTGAATAGTTGTCAGGTACTCAATACACTCCTTGATTTTTAATCTAAATAAATCTTCATTCAAATTTTTATCAATAAAATCTAAGGCAGATACTTTATAACGATAGGTAATTGAAGCGAATTCTGATTTTGTAGTAATAAAAACAATAATGGCATAAGGATTTGCTTCTCGTATTTTTTGAGCAATTTCCAACCCACAATACTCATTGTCTTGGATATGAATATCTAGAAAATATAATTGGTGGATATCCGAATGCTGGATATAATTTTCAAATTCCGAAATTTTACCGGTAGAAATCACTTCAAGTTTAATTTCTAATTCCTTAGCAATTTCTGCAATATGTTTTTCTACCCGTATCTGTTGAGAGAGCTCATCTTCTAATAAAAAAATCTTCATTCTTGTTCGTATCCTCCAATCTTCAAAACTTGTAAAAAACGATTTCCTTGCAATTCCGTTTCTAAAAACATCGTTCCATAATTTGCTAAGATTTTTCTCACATTATTTAATCCTAGTCCTCTATTTTCTCCTTTTGTCGAATAGCCTTCTTCATATATTTTTCTAATATCAAAAGTGATTTCATTTGTTGTATTATGAATCACTAAGTAAACAATTTTTGAAATAGAGAAAATAGCAATATGAACTTTCTTTTCTTCTGCTTCTTTTGAAGCTTCCAAAGCGTTTGTCACTAGAATCCCAACGATTCTCACGATATCTAATAAATCAACTGGTAGTTGCTCGATTGGTTCACTCGTTTCAAAGGTCATCTCTACCCCAGCATCTCTTGCATCCAACCAGCCTCGAATCAAAATACTTCGTAAAGCAGAATCTTTGATATTGACCAAGTTGAATCCTGATAATGCTTCTGTATTGATCTCTTTATAACCTTTTTCCAATACTTCTCTATGGATTCTCTGTATTTCTGGAATATTTTCTTCCTCAATGGCTAATGACATAGAAATAACTAAATTTCCCAAATCGTGACGAAATCCCCTAACAATAGAATAGAGACTTTGAATTTCAGCCATATACCGACTCATTTGTTGCTCAGAAAATTCTTTATACTCCAGTTCTAAATTTTTACGATACTGATCTCGCTCGATTTTCATATGGAATAAGCTGACTACAAAAGAGAAAAAACAAATCGTTGCCAACATGCTCCCAAAATTTTTATATTGCGCTTGTTCACTAATCCATAAAGCAAAATTAATCACTACAAATATAGCAAAATAAACACAGATGAGTCTCTTTAAATATTTTTCAAATTCTTTCTCATAAAAAGGAGTGAAATCAAATTCAAATAAGTCAATTAACTTCAAAATGATTCCTAAAGAAAGCAAACGAATACACATATTGTAGACAATCGAGTAAGCTGCTACTAAAGCATCTCCCAACACTGAAGAGACAATTATCGTCAGAAAAGTTGCTGTTCCTTCAACCGCTAAATAAGTAAAAAAAGAATAAAAAATGGCGCACAAGCGATTCGTCCGATTGGCATAATGATAATAAGGATATAAATAAACCGGCCATAAAAGCATATTTAAATCAGAGAGTCGAATATTTGAAAATAAAGTCACATCTAAAAATACTAAGAGACTTTCAAAAAGAAGAACAAAGGTGCTCAGCAGAAAGATAAATGCAAATTGATGTTCCTGATAGATTTTTTCGTCCACTAATGCAAACGTCAGAACAATGATCCCTCCTAAAAGAAAAGATAAGACTAATGACTGAATCACACAAACTCTCCCATTTTGTTTTTTTTCTATTTTATTATACTCTAGTATTATTATAAAAAAATAAAATTTTATATACAAAAAATTATAATATAAAATAGCCTAAAATTAAAGGGAAACGGTAAAATTGTAATGTTTTTGTTACATGAATGAAAACTATTTTACAAAATTTATATAATCTACACTTTGCACTATATAGGGATTGTTAGTTCTTTTTTAAAATATTCCTAATAAATCATTCCATTACTATTTATCTATAGTGAAGTATACAAAAATTAATAGATAATGAAAATTTATACATTTTACAAAAAAAGAAAAGATGCAACAAAAACTGCATCTTCATTTGATCCCAGCAGGATTCGAACCTGCGACCGTTCGCTTAGAAGGCGAATGCTCTATCCAGCTGAGCTATGAGACCGAACTTACTTCATTTTAGCAGAAAAAGGAAGGAGCGTCAAGGTTATTTATGGTAAGGACTCCCTTGTTGAATCATGAAAGCACGATAGATTTGTTCCACCAACACTAATTTCATCAACTGATGAGGAAGAGTTAATTGACCAAAGCTCATTAATAGATTTCCTCTTTTTTTCACTTCAGGAGACAGACCAAGACTGCCTCCAATAACAAAAGTAAGGTTTGAATAACCAGATGTCATAATCTGGTCGATCGTTTGACTAAATTTCTCTGAAGGAAATTGTTTTCCTTCAATAGCCAGTACAATCACATATTCTTTATCTGAAATTTTAGAGAGAATTCGTTCTCCCTCTTTTTCAAGGATTTGTTGATTTTCGAGTTGACTAGCACGATCTGGAGTTTTTTCATCAACTAACTCAACCTGTTCTACTTTCGCAAATCGAGCAAGCCTTTTAATATACTCCGCGATCCCATCTTTTAAGTATTTTTCTTTTAATTTTCCAACGGTTATCAATTTTATTTTCATTCTCCTATTGTAGCATAATTCTTTAATTCCACAAATAATCCACAGATACAGAAAGGAAAGCTGTTCTATAAAGTCCTTTTTAAAGCTATTTCTAAACTAAATGTTACAAGTTATCCACAATTTGTGGATAACTTTAATTATTTAAGTTATAATTAAGAAAGTTTGTCTATACTCTAGACAATTTGATAGCCTTAGGAGGAAAATATGAAATCTTCATCTAATTTACTGAAAAAAGTTGTGAACATAGCCCTCATTTTTGTTGTGGGTTTACTAGGTGGAATTCTTGGAACCTTTTTAATATTACAAACAACCCATTCTTCTACTTCCAATACTGAAAGTAAACAAGTCCACTCAACCACTGTTAAAACAGCCTATAAAAATACGACCTCAACTAGTGAGGCCGTCGATAAAGTAAAAAATGCTGTGGTTTCTGTGATCACTTATTCTGATTCTTCGAATCAAGGATTGTTTGAAAAAGAAGACAATTCAGACTCACAAATTTCTAGTGAAGGTTCTGGCGTCATTTATAAAAAAGAAGGAAAATATGCTTACCTTGTTACCAATACCCATGTGATCAATGGTGCAAAAAAAGTAGATATTCTCTTAGCAGATGGTAATAAAGTCCCTGGAGAAGTAGTTGGATCAGATGTCTATTCCGATATCGCAGTCGTTCGCATTAGTGCGGATAAAGCAACGGCAGTAGCTGAATTCGGAGATTCAAACCAATTAACGGTCGGTGAGACTGCGATTGCAATCGGTAGCCCTCTTGGAACTGATTATGCTAATTCTGTTACCCAAGGAATTATTTCTAGCCAAGGTCGCAATGTGAAATTGAAAGCCGATAATGGACAAAATATCTCTACACGCGCCTTACAAACAGATGCTGCCATCAACCCAGGGAATTCTGGAGGTCCATTAATCAATATTCAGGGACAAGTCATCGGAATTACCTCAAGTAAAATTTCAAATAACGGACAAACTTCAGTAGAAGGAATGGGTTTTGCAATTCCTGCAAATGATGTTGTCAATATTATCAAACAACTAGAAGAAAAAGGAAAAGTGGTTCGACCAGCTCTTGGAATCCAAATGATGGATTTATCTAATCTTTCAACTTCTGATTTAAGCCAATTAAAACTTCCTGAAAAAATCTCTGGAGGAGTACTGGTTCGTTCAACACTTGAAAATATGCCGGCTTCAGATAAATTGCAACGCTATGATGTGATCACAAAGATCGATGATACAACTATCGAGTCAACTGCAGATTTACAATCTGCCCTCTATTCTCACCAAATCAATGATACAATCAAGGTCACATTCTATCGTGATGGAAAACAACAAACAACTTCTATCAAGTTGACAAAATCAACTGAAGATCTAAGCGATTAACTTTCACTTTCTTGACATACTTGTAAACACACCTTTACGAATTTGTAAAGGTGTGTTATTCTATTCATAAGATGGAAAAATTAGAAAAAATAGCGGTAAAGGACATTCGAACCAATCCTTTCCAACCAAGAAAAGTATTTGATCAAGAAAAATTAGAAGAACTGGCTCAGTCAATCAAAGAAAATGGCTTAATTCAACCCATTATTGTCAGAAAATCTCCAATAATTGGTTTTGAATTGCTTGCAGGTGAAAGACGTTTTAGAGCTTCAAAAATTGCTGGATTAGAGCTTGTTCCTGCGATTATTAAAGAGTTAACGGATCAAGAAATGATGCGACAAGCCATTATCGAAAATCTTCAACGAGAAGATCTCAATCCAATCGAAGAAGCTATATCCTACCAGAAGCTAGTTGATCATGGCTATAAGCACGACCAAATCGCTCAATTTATGGGGAAATCTAGACCCTATATCAGCAATATGCTTCGCTTGTTACATCTAGCTCCCTCTGTTCAAGAGGCAGTCATTCAAAATGATATTTCTTCGGCTCACGCGCGTGTTCTCGTTCCTCTTGATGAAGAGGAGCAGCGCTTTTGGTTGGAGCGAATCAAACAGGATCATTTAAATGTTCGAACATTAGAGAACAAGATCAGTTCAAAAAGAAAACAGAAAAATAAAAAGGTAAAAGAAAATTTCCTACTAGAAGAGGAACAACGATTGAAAAAAATATTGGGAACAGAAGTGACGATACACTCCTCTTCGCAAAATAAAGGAACTATCCAAATTTCTTTTTCAAGTCTCGATGAATACCAACGAATTATCAACAGCCTAAAATAAGGCTGTTATTTTTATTTTTGTATTGACAAGTTTTTCCACCATAATAATCTTTTGCAAATATAATAAAAATAAGGATATTCTCTAGTTATCCCCACTTTGTGGATAACTTTTAAAAACAATGTGAATTTAAATCCACAACTTGTGGAAAAGTTTAAAAATATAATTTTCTTCCCTAAAATTTAGCCTGTGGAAAACTATTTTCGTTTGTGGTAGAATAGGAGTAAGTATGATTTGATACAATTCAAGAAAAGGAGGGAAGTCTGATAGTGTCACAAGAAGAGCAATTTTGGTCTCGTTTTTTAGAATTAGCCCAATTACAACTAAAAGATAGTGCGTATGACTTTTTTGTCGCTGATTCAAAATTAGTCAAAATCGATGGAGAGACAGCTACCATTTATCTTGATGGAAATTATAAAGAATTGTTTTGGGAAACAAATCTAAAAAATGCTTTGATCACAGCCAGCTTTGAAGTCTACAATACAGATTTGAAGTTCCATTTCGTTTTTGAAGATACCGAAGAAATTCCTAGTAATCATAGCAGTGAGAATAGGAGACTGTCTTCAGGTAGCTTAACAACCGAACCGTTACCTAAAATTGATACAGGTCTGAAATCGAAGTATACCTTTGATAATTTTGTGCAAGGGGATGGAAATATTTGGGCGAAAGCAGCAGCGCTTGCAGTTTCTGAAAATCTTGCAACAACTTACAACCCTCTCTTTATCTATGGTGGACCAGGGCTTGGAAAGACTCACCTATTGAATGCAATTGGAAATCAAATCCTAGAAAATATTCCAAATGCACGGGTTAAGTATGTCCCAGCAGAAACCTTTATTAATGAATTTTTAGAGCACCTTCGATTAGGAGAAATGAAGACTTTCAAAAATACATATAGAAGTCTTGATCTCTTATTAATTGATGATATTCAATCACTTGGTGGAAAAAAAGTAACCACTCAAGAGGAATTCTTTAATACCTTTAATGCCCTCCATAGCGACAACAAACAGATTGTTCTAACAAGCGATCGAAGTCCGGATCATTTAGATAGTCTTGAAGAGCGGCTGGTTACTCGTTTCAAATGGGGACTAACGCAAAATATAACACCACCTGATTTTGAAACTCGGATTGCCATCTTACGGAATAAAATTGAAGATCTAGACTATATTTTTCCTAATGACACACTGGAATATCTAGCAGGTCAGTTTGATTCAAATGTCCGAGACTTAGAAGGTGCCTTAAATGATATTTCTTTAATGGCGAAGGTGAAAAAACTAAAAGAAATTACGATCGATGTTGCTGCTGAAGCTATTCGAGCTCGTAAAAACGATAATAGCAAGACGCTTGTCATCCCCATTGAAAAAATTCAGGAAGCAGTTGGAGCCTTTTATGGAGTCAGTGTAAAAGAAATCAAAGGTTCTCGAAGGGTTCAAAATATTGTCCTAGCACGACAAGTAGCTATGTATCTTTCAAGAGAGATGACGGACAACTCACTTCCTAGAATCGGAAAAGAATTCGGTGGGAAAGACCACACGACTGTCATTCATGCCTATGAAAAAATTAAAAGTATGGTCGACACAGATGATAATCTACGACTCGAAATTCAAAGTATCAAGAAAAAGTTAAATTAATCTGTGGATAACTTCCTCTTAACTTCTAGGGGTTATACACAATTTTTAAACAAGTAACTTTTCAAGTCATAGACAGGATTCTGAGAGTTTTCCACAACTTTCACACAACCTACTATTACTATTAACTTACTAATCATAAAATAAATAAAAGGAATGACCATGATAAATTTCTCTATTAACAAAACTTTATTTTTACAAGCACTAAATACTACCAAAAGAGCGATCAGTTCAAAAAATGCTATCCCAATTCTTTCCACGATTAAAATTGATGTCACTCCAGAAGGAGTTGCCTTATCTGGATCGAATGGCCAAATTTCAATTGAAAACTTTATTTCTATTAAAGATGAAAATGCAGGTTTATTAGTGACTTCTCCAGGTTCTATTTTATTGGAAGCAACTTTCTTTATTAATGTGGTTTCAAGTTTACCAGATGTTACTTTAGATTTTAAAGAGATTGAACAAAAACAAGTTCTCTTAACAAGTGGTAAATCAGAAATTACACTTAAAGGAAAAGATGCAGATCAATATCCACGTATCCAAGAAATTGCTGCAAGTAATCCATTAGTTTTGGAAACAAAATTATTAAAACAATTGATTAATGAAACGGCATTTGCAGCAAGCGTACAAGAGAGTCGTCCAATTTTGACAGGCGTTCACTTTGTTTTATCAGATAATAAAGAGCTAAAAACAGTAGCAACAGACTCTCACCGTATGAGTCAAAAAGTGATTACACTGGAGAAAAATGGAGACAACTTTGATGTCGTCATCCCAAGTCGTTCTCTTCGTGAATTCACCTCTGTCTTTTCTGATGATATTGAAACAGTTGAAGTTTTCTTTGCTAACAATCAAATCCTCTTTAGAAGTGAACACATTAGTTTCTATACCCGTTTGCTAGAAGGAAATTATCCTGACACAGACCGTCTCATTCCAACAGAGTTCAATACAGAGGCAACCTTCAATGTAGCCAACCTTCGATTTGCAATGGAGCGTGCTCGTCTTCTTTCAAATGCGACTCAAAACGGAACGGTTAAATTAGAGTTCAAAAATGGAGTGGTTTCTTCCCACGTTCATTCACCAGAAGTTGGACGAGTAAATGAAGAAATCGATACTAACGCTGTTTCAGGAGAGGATTTGTCTATTAGCTTTAATCCAACTTATTTGATTGAGGCGCTCAAAGCTATTGACAGTGAACAAGTTGTGATTCGTTTTATTTCTTCTGTTAGACCGTTTACCTTGGTTCCAGAAGGAAATGAACAAGGGTTCATTCAATTAATTACGCCAGTTCGCACAAATTAACATAGGTGAATCATGTATACGTTAGGTGATTTTGTAGAAATGAAAAAGCCTCACGCTTGTGTGATAAAAGAAACAGGCAAGAAGGCAAATCGTTGGGAAATTACGCGACTTGGTGCAGATATAAAAATCAAGTGTAGCAATTGTGATCATGTGGTCATGATGAGTCGTCATGATTTTGAACAGAAAATGAAGAAAGTATTATAAAAGGTTCAGTCACTTATGTGACCGAACCTTTTCAATTATTTTAATTCTTCAAATTTTCCATTTTTAACTTCTTTGAAACCACTTTGTTTCATCATATCAACAGTTGATTTGTAGCTGATATAGTCAACTTTTTTATCTTTTTGTGTCGTTACTAATTTCTTTTCAATTAGCTGATCTAAGTCTGCCTTTTCATAATTTAGAGTTGTTTTTTCGACCATATAATCATCTTTGTATTCAGCAGAATGTGTGAATCCTTTGACATCTTTGTATTCTTCGTCATATTTATCGATCATTTCCTTTAATTGATCTTTCGTAACCCCTGCCTCTTTGTAATAAATAGTAGTGGTAGTTTGGTTACTGATCGCTTTATCACCTTTATGTTCTAGTGTAATCCGAATGTCTGTTTTCTTTTCTTGGTTGATTCCTTGAAGATAGGATTTTTGAACAGATTGTTGTCCACAAGCTCCAAGAAGAAAGAGTGTAAAGATAGCGATTAAAGAAAGGAAAATAGATTTCCATGTTTGTTTTTTCATCTGAAAAACTCCTTTGTTAGTTATTAAATAGAGTATACCATATTTATCTTTTTTGAACGTTACAGTTTGATGAAAAAATCTAGTTTCAAAGGTCATGAAATATTTCATTTTTCATCACTTGTCTTTTGAATTATGTTATAATAAAAGAGATTGAAATTTGAACGGAGAAAAAGAAAAAATGGCATTAACAGCAGGTATCGTTGGCTTACCAAACGTTGGTAAATCAACCCTATTTAACGCAATTACAAAAGCAGGAGCAGAGGCCGCAAACTATCCCTTTGCGACCATTGATCCAAACGTCGGTATGGTAGAAGTTCCTGATGAACGACTACAAAAATTAACTGAAATGATTACTCCTAAGAAGACAGTTCCGACCACTTTTGAATTTACAGATATTGCTGGAATTGTAAAAGGTGCATCAAAAGGAGAAGGTCTCGGGAATAAATTCTTGGCTAATATCCGTGAAGTGGATGCTATTGTCCATGTGGTACGTGCTTTTGATGATGAAAATGTCATGCGGGAGCAAGGGCGTGAAGATGCCTTTGTCGATCCACTGGCAGATATCGATACTATCAATTTAGAATTAATTTTAGCCGACTTAGAGTCTGTCAATAAACGCTATGCGCGTGTAGAAAAAATCGCTCGTACACAAAAAGATAAGGATTCTGTTGCGGAATTTAATGTTCTACAAAAAATCAAACCAGTTCTTGAAGATGGTAAATCAGCTCGGACCATTGAATTCACTGAGGAAGAACAAAAAGTGGTGAAAGGACTTTTCCTTTTGACTACCAAACCAGTCCTTTATGTAGCTAATGTAGATGAAGATGTTGTTGCGGATCCAGATTCTATCGAGTATGTGAAGCAAATTCGTGACTTTGCGGCAACAGAGAACGCGGAAGTCGTGGTGATTTCTGCGCGTGCTGAGGAAGAAATTTCTGAGCTAGATGATGCAGATAAACAAGAATTTTTAGAGGCGATTGGCCTAACAGAGTCTGGAGTTGATAAACTTACGCGTGCAGCTTATCACTTGTTGGGACTTGGCACTTATTTCACAGCTGGTGAAAAAGAAGTGCGTGCTTGGACCTTCAAACGTGGCATGAAAGCTCCTCAAGCAGCTGGAATCATCCACTCCGATTTTGAAAAAGGATTTATTCGTGCCGTGACTATGTCCTATGATGATTTGGTCAAATACGGTTCTGAAAAGGCTGTAAAAGAAGCAGGACGCTTGCGAGAAGAAGGAAAAGAATATGTCGTTCAAGATGGCGACATCATGGAATTCCGTTTTAATGTATAAGAGAGTTAAAAAGATGTAAAGGTTGGAAAAAATATTTCCAACCCTTTTAGTGTTTTGAAAGGAAAGAGATGACGAAATTAATTGTTGGATTGGGAAATCCAGGTGATAAGTATTTTGAAACCAAACACAATGTAGGCTTTATGTTAGTTGATCAAATGGCAAAGTCTTTAAATCTTACTTTCTCCCATGATAAGATTTTTCAAGCTGATATCGCCTCAACATTTTTGAATGGAGAAAAGGTCTATTTTGTAAAGCCGACCACTTTCATGAATGAGAGTGGAAAAGCAGTCCATGCCCTTCTGACTTATTATGGTCTGGATATTGAAGATCTTTTGGTTATTTACGATGATTTAGATATGGAAGTTGGTAAGATTCGTCTTCGAGCGAAAGGATCAGCGGGAGGTCATAACGGAATCAAATCGATTATTAATCATATTGGAACTCAGACTTTTTATCGAATTAAGATTGGAATTGGAAGACCTAAGCAGGGCATGTCAGTGGTTCATCATGTCTTAGGAAAATTTGATAAAGACGATTACATCACCATTCTACAAACAATCGATCGAGTAGAAGAAGCGGTTAATGATTACTTGGTAGAAGAAAATTTTGAAAGAAGCATGCAGAAATACAACGGGTAAGTAGATGAATGTAATTGATTTAGTGAGTCAAAACTCCAACCTTCTATCCTGGCAACAAGGTTTGCAAAAAAATAATAGGGAATTGATCTTAGGATTGTCTGCAACCACAAAAGCTGTTGTAATGGCTTCAGCCTTTGATTCTATTGAAAAAGCAGTCCTCATTACTTCCAGTTATAACGAAGCGGAACGATTGGCTAGTGATTTTATTGCCTTACTTGGAGAAGAGAAAGTTCATACATTTTTGGGAGATGATAACCCTTTAGCAGAATTTGTTTTTGCTTCACAAGAAAGGCAATTTGCACGATTAGAGGCTTTGAACTTTTTATGCCAAGAAGATCGTCAAGGCATCCTTGTGACCAATGTGAGTGGTATAAAACTACTATTACCTTCTCCTAAAGTTTTTGCATCTAGCATTTTTCAATTGAAGGTTGGTCAAGAAATAGACTTAACTACTCTGAGTGAAACATTACAGAAGATTGGCTACCAAAAGGTGAGCCAAGTTTTGCAACAGGGAGAGTTTAGTCTACGAGGAGATATTTTAGATATCTTTGAGATCGACCAACTCCAACCCTATCGGATTGAATTTTTCGGAGATGAGATTGATGGAATCCGAATCTTTGACCCAGAAAGTCAGCGTTCTGTTGAAAATGTTGAAGAAGTTCAACTGAAGGCAGTGAGTGATCTATTGTTGCAAGAGGAAGATTTTATCCGTGGTCAGCAGCAAATAGAACAATTGCAAGAACAGAGTGCAAATGAAGAATTTAAATCTTATCTAGCAGAAATTCTGGGAGATATTTCTCAAAGGAAACTCCATCCGGATCTTAGGAAATTTATTAGTTTCTTTTACAAAAAGCAATATACCCTATTCGATTATCTCCCTAAACATACTCCAGTCTTTCTGGATGATTATCAAAAAATAGCAGACCAAATAGCGAGATTTGAACTAGATACAGCTAATCTCTTGACGGAAGATTTACATAAAAATAGAGCTTCTTCTCGCCAAGTGTATTTTGCAGACACCAGTACAACATTACGAAAATATACGCCTGCAACTTATTTTTCAAACTTTCAAAAAGGATTAGGAAATCTGAAGTTTGATCATTTGTATCAATTCAATCAATATCCCATGCAGGAGTTTTTTGGACAATTTGATTTACTAAAAGAGGAAATTGAACGGTATCGAAAATCAAACTATACTGTTATTGTCCAAGCAACTTCTCATCACAATCTTCAACAGCTCCATAAAAATTTAGAAGAGTATGGGATTCGATTAGATTATATTGATGGGGATACGATCATTCCTCAAGCTAGTCAATTAGTCGTTGGAGGATTAGCTCACGGTTTTCAATTTGTTGATGAAAAAATTGTCTACATTACAGAATCAGAGATTTATCAGAAAAAGATTAAGCGAAAGATTCGCAGGCAAAATATTTCCAATGCAGAACGTCTAAAAAATTATAATGAACTGGAAAAAGGGGACTATGTTGTTCACCAAGTTCATGGTATTGGTCAATATTTGGGAATTGAAACGATTGAAATTTCGGGTGTCCATCGTGATTATGTTTCAATTCAATATCAAAATGGAGATCGCATCTCGATTCCTGTCGATCAGATTCAGATGTTGTCCAAATACGTTGCAAGTGATGGAAAAACGCCAAAAATTAACAAGTTAAATGATGGGCGTTTCCAAAAAACGAAGCAAAAGGTTCAGACCCAGGTGGAGGACATTGCGGATGATTTGATAAAACTTTATGCGGAGCGTAGTCAATTAGAAGGCTTTGCCTATTCCCAAGATGATGAAAATCAAGAGGCTTTTGAACAAGATTTTCCATATATTGAAACAGATGACCAATTACGTTCCATTGAAGAAATTAAAAAAGATATGGAATCGAATCGTCCGATGGACCGATTACTGGTTGGAGATGTCGGTTTTGGGAAAACAGAGGTCGCTATGCGAGCAGCCTTTAAGGCAGTAAATGATCATAAACAAGTAGCAGTGCTGGTTCCTACCACTGTTCTTGCCCAACAACATTATGCCAATTTTAAGGAGCGTTTTGAATCTTTTGCGGTAGAAGTTGCTGTTTTAAGTCGTTTCCAGAGTAAGGCAGAGAAGAAAGAAACGCTTGAAAAGTTGAAAAAAGGACGAGTGGATATTATTATTGGAACTCACCGGCTCTTGTCCAAAGATGTTGTTTTTTCAGACTTAGGCTTAATCGTGATCGATGAAGAACAACGTTTTGGAGTGAAGCACAAAGAAACCTTGAAAGAATTGAAAAAAAAGGTGGATGTGCTTACCTTGACAGCTACCCCTATACCTCGAACTCTTCATATGTCTATGCTAGGAATTCGAGATTTGTCTGTCATCGAAACACCTCCGACCAATCGGTATCCTGTGCAAACTTTTGTATTAGAGACCAATCCAACCATTATTCGAGATGCTGTGTTGAGGGAAATGGATCGTGGAGGACAGGCCTATTATCTTTATAATAAGGTAGATACAATTGAACAAAAGGTGTCTGAATTAAAAGAGTTGATTCCAGAGGCTTCGATTGGCTTTGTTCATGGTCAAATGAGTGAAGTTCGCCTGGAAAATACCCTGTTGGATTTCATTAATGGCGAATACGATGTCTTAGTGACGACAACCATTATTGAGACAGGTGTGGATATTCCAAATGCTAATACACTCTTTATTGAAAATGCGGATCATATGGGACTTTCAACGCTTTATCAACTAAGAGGTCGTGTAGGACGAAGCAATCGAATTGCTTATGCCTATTTGATGTACCGGCCAGACAAATCTCTTACAGAAGTGTCTGAAAAACGTTTAGAAGCTATTAAAGGTTTTACTGAGTTGGGGTCTGGATTTAAAATTGCTATGCGAGATTTATCGATCCGTGGAGCAGGGAATATCCTTGGAGCTTCTCAATCTGGTTTCATCGATTCAGTTGGTTTTGAAATGTATTCTCAATTGTTAGAAGAAGCTATTGCTAAGAAACAAGGCCAAGAGCATCGCAGGCAAAAGAGCAATGCAGAGTTGAACCTTCAAATAGATGCGTATTTACCTAATGAATATATTTCAGATCAACGTCAAAAAATTGAAATTTACAAACAAATTCGTGAAATGAATTCTGCGACGGACTATGAATATTTGCAAGATGAATTGATCGATCGTTTTGGAGAATACCCAGATGTTGTGGCCTACCTACTTGAAATTGGTTTAGTGAAAGCTTACTTGGATCAAGTCTTTGTCCGTCTTGTTGAAAGAAAACAACAAAAAGTGACAGTGAAATTTGAACCTATTGCCAAACAACTGTTTTTAACACAGGATTATTTCAAAGCTCTGTCAATGATACAGTTAAAGGCACAGATTGCAGAAGAAAAAGGATTGATTGAAGTGATCTTCGATATTCGAAATAAGAAAGATTTTGAAATTTTAGAAGCTCTGAAGCAATTTGGTCAAACCTTATTGGAAATTAAACAGGAAAAAGAAGAGAACTAGCAGTTCTTAGCTCATTTTTCGCATTTTATGTATAAAAAATGATACAATACTATGTTAGAGGTGACAGTATGAGATTAGATAAATATTTAAAAGTTTCTCGCATTATTAAGCGTCGTCCTGTTGCAAAGGAAGTTGCAGATAAAGGGCGAATCAAAGTCAATGGAGTATTAGCCAAAAGTTCAACGGATTTGAAAGTGAATGATCAAATTGAAGTTCGTTTTGGAAATAAAGTATTGACGGTTAAAGTCTTGGAAATGTTGGATAGTACCAAAAAAGAAGATGCATCCAAAATGTATGAAATCATTAGTGAAACAAGGATAGAAGAAGATGCCTAAAAATATCGTTCAAATGAACAATAAATATATCAAAGACGAAAGTCAGCGAAAACGTTTTTTAGAAGAAGAAAGAAAAAAACGCAATCGTTTTCTGGGACTCGTCTTGATATTGGTCATGTTACTATTTATTCTTCCAACTTATAATTTAGCCCAGAGCTATCAATCGCTACAAGATAAAAAAGAACAATACAAACAGTTGGAAAAAGAGTATAAAGAAACAAGTGAACAAAAAGAATACCAACAAGACATCGCTAAAAAATTAAAAGACGATGATTATGCAACAAAATATGCACGCGCTAAGTATTCTTTTTCAAAAGATGGTGAATATGTTTATACCATCCCAGATTTACTCCCCCAATAACCGATGGAAAATATCTTACAAACAGTTAAACAATTCCTTGAATTTTCGGATGAAAAATTAGAGGAATTAAAAAAGAAAAACCAAATGATTAAACTTCAAAAGGATGAAAAGGAAAGGAATACAGGTGTCTAAACGATTTCTGCTCCTATTGTTAGTTCCAATTTTATTTATTGGGTCTCAAGCAGCGAGTATCGAGCAGTCTGAGTCTTCTCAGACAATGGCTCATCCATCAGAACTTTATTTTTCTTCAATTCCAGCGAATCCTAATGTCTATCGCAAAATTTCTGTTTTTTCTGATCCTCAGTTGAAAAAAGCAAAAGGAGAAATTCTTCCCAACACACCGTTTACAATCGAACAACTCTTTGTAAATGATGAAGGGAAAGCTGTATTTAAAATAGCAGATAAAGGATATGTATTAGCAGATTCTTCTGTCATTTTTTCTGATGTTGTACAAGAAACACAAGAAAAAAAACAAGACATGTGGCTAAAACCTGGTTTTAAAGTGTATGACCGACCTTTAATAAATGGTGCAAAAGAAAAAAATACACCTCTTTCTCCTTATACAAAAGTGACAGTCTTACGTACAGCTAAGACTTTACGAGATGAGTTTGTGGAGATTGAAGGTCAGGGCTGGGTGAACAAAGCATTCGTCACCGAAAAAGATAATCGAATGGAAAAAGTCCAGGACTTGTTAAATAGTAAATACAATTCTCCTTCGTATGGAATCTATGTAAAACAATTAACGACTGGAAATACTGCTGGAATCAATCCGCAAAAAGAAATGTATTCTGCCAGTGTAACAAAATTACCATACTTGTACTACGTCCAAGAACAGCTTAATAAAAAAGCCATTTCCCCAACTACAACCTACAAATATATTCCAGAAGTCAATGATTTCAAAGGAGGCTATGAACCAGAAGGAAGTGGTAGTCTTTCAAAAACACCCGATGGAAAAGAATACAGTGTTCAAGAGTTGGTAGATAAGATTGCAAAAGAATCAGATAATGTTGGACATAATATCTTGAATTATTATGTCACTCATCAATCAGATCAAGACTTCCAAAAAACTTTGGATAAGATTGCAAAGAAACATTGGGATGTTGAAAAAAGAGAAGCATCCGCTGAAATGGCTGGCAATGTCATGGAGGCTGTCTATCAACAAAATGGCTCTATTATTGATGCGCTCTCCTCTACAAAATATGATGATCAACGGATTGCGCGTGACCTTCCAGTAAAAGTTGCTCATAAAATTGGAGATGCCTATGATTTTAGACATGATGTTGCGATTGTATATACAAATTCACCCTATGTAATAGCCATTTTTACAGATCATTCGAATTATGATACGATTTCCAACATTTCAAAAGATATCTATGAGGTATTGAAATAATGGAAAAGCGATTTTTAGAGTTTTGTGAAAAACAAGATCTATTTACTCCCCATCGCCGTGTTTTGGTTGCCTTATCTGGTGGATTGGATTCAATGAATCTGTATGAACTTTTATATAAGAATAAAGAACGATTGAAAATCCATCTGGTACTCGCTCATGTCAATCATGGACAAAGACCAGAATCGGATTTAGAAGAAAGTGAACTTCGAACGCTAGCTGATAGGCGAGAGACACGTATCTATGTGGCTCACTATTCGGGTGATTTTACAGAAGCAAAAGCTCGTACCTTTCGTTATGATTTTTTAAAACAGATCATGGAGAAAGAGGATTGCACCGCTTTAGTAACAGGTCATCATGCAAACGATCAAGCTGAAACAACTTTCATGCGCTTGATACGAGGAACAAAATTACGCCATTTAAGTGGCATTCCTGTACGCCAACCATTTGGCAAGGGTGAGCTAATCCGTCCTTTGTTAACTTTTACCAAAGATGAGTTGATGGAAATCCCTCACTTTGAAGACAGTAGCAATGACTCACAGGACTATTTTCGAAATCGTGTACGCCATCAATATCTTCCTGAATTTGAAAAAGAAAATCCTCAAATGCAAGCAAGTCTTCGCTATTTAGCAGAGGAAGTGACTCATTGGCACCAGGCACTGAAAGAATTGACTAGTGGGTTAAGCATTCAAGATTTAGCTTCTTTTAGAACGTATTCTCATTCTGTACAATCATTCTTATTAGAAGAGTATCTGGCACAATTTCCAGATTTGCAACTTGGTAAGGTACAGTTTCAAGAATTATTAGATTTACTGCGAAAAAAAAGAAATTGCGTTCATTATTTAAAGTCGAATTATGAACTACATCAAGAATATGATTTCTTTAAAATACAAAAAATCAGTCAAAAGTCGGATGACCACCCCCTCCCATTTTTGTTAGAATTTGGGAATATCTTTGAAATTGCAAATTATAAACTATCTTTTGGACAACCATTAGTAGGGGAAAATGTAGAAATTCTTTCTGTTTCACGCGAAACTCCCATCTTAATTAGAAGGAGAAAGGAAGGAGATCAGCTACTTGTTAATGGCCACCATCAAAAATTAAGACGGTGGTTTATCAACCATAAAATTCCAATTTCTCTTCGGCAAAAGGCTCTCATTATAGAACAAAATCATAATATTCTTTCTGTAGTGGGATTGGTAACGAGTGATTTGAGTAAGCCCTCAAAAAGTGGTATAATGAAAGATAGTCTTTATATTCAAAAAATAGATAGGTAAAAACATGTTAGAAAAAGATATAAAAAAAGTATTGGTTTCACATGATGAAATTGTAGAAGCAGCAAAGAAATTGGGTGAAACTCTCACAAAAGAGTACCAAGGAAAAAATCCAATTTTTGTTGGAATTTTGAAAGGCTCTGTTCCATTTATGGCAGAGTTGATCAACCACGTGGATACACATATTGAATTGGATTTTATGCTGGTTTCAAGTTATCATGGTGGTACAGCAAGCTCAGGTATCATTAATATTATCAAGGATATCGACCAAGATATTACTGGTAGAGATATTTTATTTGTAGAAGATATTATCGATACAGGCAAAACCCTCAAAAATCTAAAAGAACTCTTTGAAGAACGAAATGCAGCATCTGTGAAGATTGCTACCTTACTGGATAAACCTGAAGGACGTTTGGTTGAGATCGAAGCAGATTACACCTGCTTTACGATTCCAAATGAGTTTGTTGTAGGATATGGTTTAGACTATGATGAAAATTATCGTAACCTACCCTATGTTGGTGTATTAAAAGAGGAAGTGTACTCAAAATAGAGGAGACTAGATGAATAACAGAAAAAATAACGGTTTTGTTCGAAATCCATTTCTGTATTTGTTGATTATTGTAGCGGCTGTGACAGGATTCCAGTACTTTTTTGCGGGTAATGGGGTTGGTCAAAGTCAGCAAATCAACTACACAGAATTGGTTAAAGAAATTAAAAATGATAATGTAAAAACGATCAGTTACCAACCAAATGGTAGTGTGATTGAAATTGCAGGGACCTATAATAAAGCTAAAGAATCAAAAGATGATACGGGAATTCAATTTTTTACCCCGAGTGTTCAAAAAGTATCTCGCTTTACTAGTGTCATCCTTCCATCTGATATCACCGTCAATGAATTACAAAAATTAGCAGCTGACCATAAAGCAGAAATCACCATCAAGCGTGAGAGCTCAAGTGGCATGTGGATAACAATTCTCACTTCAATTGTTCCATTTGTTATCGTCATGTTCTTCTTCTTCTCCATGATGAACCAAGGCGGTGGCGGAGGTGCTAGAGGCGCAATGAACTTTGGTCGCAATAAAGCCCGTGCTGCTAATAAAGAAGATATTAAAGTTCGTTTTTCAGATGTGGCAGGAGCTGAGGAAGAAAAACAAGAACTTGTTGAAGTTGTTGAGTTTTTGAAAGATCCAAAACGCTTTACTAAATTAGGAGCAAGGATTCCAGCAGGTGTGCTTCTTGAAGGCCCTCCGGGAACTGGTAAAACCCTTCTAGCAAAAGCAGTAGCTGGAGAAGCTGGAGTACCATTCTTCAGTATCTCTGGTTCTGACTTTGTTGAAATGTTTGTCGGAGTCGGAGCTAGTCGTGTTCGTTCACTTTTCGAAGATGCTAAAAAAGCAGCCCCAGCCATTATCTTTATCGATGAAATTGATGCTGTTGGGCGTCAACGTGGTGTAGGTCTTGGTGGCGGAAATGATGAACGTGAACAAACCCTCAACCAGCTCCTGATTGAGATGGATGGTTTTGAAGGCAATGAAGGAATCATCGTGATCGCAGCAACCAACCGTTCTGATGTTCTTGACCCTGCCCTTCTTCGTCCTGGCCGTTTTGACCGTAAAGTATTGGTTGGACGTCCAGATGTGAAAGGTCGTGAGGCGATTCTTCGTGTTCACGCTAAGAATAAACCACTTGCTCAAGATGTTGACTTAAAACTGGTTGCTCAACAGACACCAGGATTTGTCGGTGCTGATCTTGAAAATGTTTTGAACGAAGCAGCCTTGGTAGCGGCTCGTCGAAATAAAAAAGTAATTGATGCTGCTGATATCGATGAAGCAGAAGATCGTGTTATTGCAGGACCATCTAAGAAAGATCGGACGATTTCACAAAAAGAACGTGAAATGGTTGCTTATCATGAAGCAGGTCATACGATTGTTGGTCTGGTCTTATCAAATGCCCGAGTGGTTCATAAAGTTACTATTGTTCCACGTGGTCGCGCAGGCGGTTACATGATTGCCCTTCCAAAAGAAGATCAAATGTTACTTTCTAAAGAAGACATGAAAGAACAATTAGCAGGGCTCATGGGAGGACGTGTTGCCGAAGAAATTATTTTTAATTCGCAAACAACAGGTGCTTCAAATGACTTTGAACAAGCAACCCAAATGGCGCGTGCAATGGTGACAGAATATGGTATGAGTGAAAAACTTGGACCCGTTCAATATGAGGGAAATCATGCGATGTTTGGTGCTCAAAGCCCACAAAAAATGATTTCAGAACAAACGGCTTACGAAATTGATGAAGAAGTTCGTGGTCTCTTGAATGAAGCACGAAACAAAGCTGCGGAAATTATTCAAGGAAATAGAGAAACGCATAAACTGATTGCTGAAGCTCTATTAAAATATGAAACCTTGGATAGTGTTCAAATTAAATCATTATACGAAACAGGAAAAATGCCCGAAAATTCAGAGCATGAATTAGAAGAAGAAGCAAAACCTCTATCATATGATGAGATTAAATCAAAATTAGAAGAAAACAACTAATTTAAAAGAAGGAAAATATTTCCTTCTTTTTTTATTAAAAAAGTGTTGACAGAGTAAAAATATTCTGTATAATAGAATATGTTGTAAAAATGGTCCGTTGGTCAAGGGGTTAAGACACCGCCTTTTCACGGCGGTAACACGGGTTCGAATCCCGTACGGACTATCGATAAACTGTCACCAAGTGGCAGTTTTTTTGTGTATTTGGACAAAATAGTTAAAATAATAACCAAATAGTTAAAAAAACGAGCAGAATAGAAAAAAAGTCCAATAGGCTTCTTTATTTTTATAAAATACAGATAAAAGTAAAGGAGAGCTTATGGAATTTAATAAAATGTATCAAAAAGTAAAATATATCGTAAGAAAATGTGAAAAAGAATATTATATTCAATTATGGGAAAAAGACGATTGGGAACAGGAAGGTCAGCTAACTCTGTTTGAACTTTATCAAAAAAATCCTGAAATTGAAACAAATGAAGAATTACTTTATACATATTTCAAAACAAAATTTAGAAATCATATTAAAGATAAAATAAGACAACAGGAAAGTGATAAAAGAAAAATTAATAGACTTCCATATATTGAAATTGGGGAAATTAGCCACAGAATTTCGTCAAGAAAAATGTATTTAGACGAACTGGTAGTTCTAAGAGATTCTTTAAAGGATTTTAAAGAAAAATTAACAGCAAAAGAAAAAGAACAATATGAAGCATTACTATCAAACAGAAGATGTCAAGGAAAAGCAAAAATGAAAAAGAAATTAGAGAAGTATCTAAAGGATTTTAAAGATTCCATTTAAAAACTGAAAGTTAACAGTGTTTTAAAAAAACTTTTAAAAAATCAAAAAAAAATGAAAAAAGATATTGACAGTAAGGTCAGGTCATGATATACTAATATAGTTGTCGCGCGAGAGCGACAAAGACCTTTGAAAACTGAACAAGACGAACCAATGTGCAGGGCGCTATAACGAAAGTTATAGTAACTGAACAATAAAAAACAATAAATCTGTCAGTGACAGAATGAGTTTAAGACAAACAATTATTTTAATGAGAGTTTGATCCTGGCTCAGGATGAACGCTGGCGGCGTGCCTAATACATGCAAGTAGAACGCTGAAGCTTGGTGCTTGCACCGAGCGGATGAGTTGCGAACGGGTGAGTAACGCGTAGGTAACCTGCCTGGTAGCGGGGGATAACTATTGGAAACGATAGCTAATACCGCATAACAGTAGATATTGCATGATATCTGCTTGAAAGGGGCAATTGCTCCACTACCAGATGGACCTGCGTTGTATTAGCTAGTTGGTGAGGTAACGGCTCACCAAGGCGACGATACATAGCCGACCTGAGAGGGTGATCGGCCACACTGGGACTGAGACACGGCCCAGACTCCTACGGGAGGCAGCAGTAGGGAATCTTCGGCAATGGACGAAAGTCTGACCGAGCAACGCCGCGTGAGTGAAGAAGGTTTTCGGATCGTAAAGCTCTGTTGTAAGAGAAGAACGAGTGTGAGAGTGGAAAGTTCACACTGTGACGGTAACTTACCAGAAAGGGACGGCTAACTACGTGCCAGCAGCCGCGGTAATACGTAGGTCCCGAGCGTTATCCGGATTTATTGGGCGTAAAGCGAGCGCAGGCGGTTAGATAAGTCTGAAGTTAAAGGCTGTGGCTTAACCATAGTACGCTTTGGAAACTGTTTAACTTGAGTGCAGAAGGGGAGAGTGGAATTCCATGTGTAGCGGTGAAATGCGTAGATATATGGAGGAACACCGGTGGCGAAAGCGGCTCTCTGGTCTGTAACTGACGCTGAGGCTCGAAAGCGTGGGGAGCAAACAGGATTAGATACCCTGGTAGTCCACGCCGTAAACGATGAGTGCTAGGTGTTGGGTCCTTTCCGGGACTCAGTGCCGCAGCTAACGCATTAAGCACTCCGCCTGGGGAGTACGACCGCAAGGTTGAAACTCAAAGGAATTGACGGGGGCCCGCACAAGCGGTGGAGCATGTGGTTTAATTCGAAGCAACGCGAAGAACCTTACCAGGTCTTGACATCCCTCTGACCGCTCTAGAGATAGAGTTTTCCTTCGGGACAGAGGTGACAGGTGGTGCATGGTTGTCGTCAGCTCGTGTCGTGAGATGTTGGGTTAAGTCCCGCAACGAGCGCAACCCCTATTGTTAGTTGCCATCATTCAGTTGGGCACTCTAGCGAGACTGCCGGTAATAAACCGGAGGAAGGTGGGGATGACGTCAAATCATCATGCCCCTTATGACCTGGGCTACACACGTGCTACAATGGCTGGTACAACGAGTCGCGAGTCGGTGACGGCAAGCTAATCTCTTAAAGCCAGTCTCAGTTCGGATTGTAGGCTGCAACTCGCCTACATGAAGTCGGAATCGCTAGTAATCGCGGATCAGCACGCCGCGGTGAATACGTTCCCGGGCCTTGTACACACCGCCCGTCACACCACGAGAGTTTGTAACACCCGAAGTCGGTGAGGTAACCATTTGGAGCCAGCCGCCTAAGGTGGGATAGATGATTGGGGTGAAGTCGTAACAAGGTAGCCGTATCGGAAGGTGCGGCTGGATCACCTCCTTTCTAAGGAAATGGAAACCTGTACGTTGGTCTTGTTTAGTTTTGAGAGGTCTTGTGGGGCCTTAGCTCAGCTGGGAGAGCGCCTGCTTTGCACGCAGGAGGTCAGCGGTTCGATCCCGCTAGGCTCCATTAACACTGTAAGGGTGTTAAGATTGAACATTGAAAATTGAATATCTATATCAAATAGTAACAAGAAAATAAACCGAAACGCTGTAAATATTTAAAGAGTTTAGGTCGTAAGACCAAAAATAAGGTTAAGTTAATAAGGGCGCACGGTGGATGCCTTGGCACTAGAAGCCGAAGAAGGACGTGACAAACGACGAAATGCTTTGGGGAGCTGTAAGTAAGCGACGATCCAGAGATGTCCGAATGGGGGAACCCACTAGCTGATGGCTAGTACTCCTATCTGTTAAGGATAGGTAGAGGAAGACGCAGTGAACTGAAACATCTAAGTAGCTGCAGGAAGAGAAAGCAAAAGCGATTGCCTGAGTAGCGGCGAGCGAAACGGCAGGAGGGCAAACCGAAGAGTTTACTCTTCGGGGTTGTAGGACTGCAATGTGGACTTAAAGATTATAGAAGAATGACATGGGAAGGTCAGCCAAAGAGAGTAAGAGCCTCGTATTCGAAATAGTCTTTATACCTAGCAGTATCCTGAGTACGGCGGGACACGAGAAATCCCGTCGGAATCTGGGAGGACCATCTCCCAACCCTAAATACTCTCTAGTGACCGATAGTGAACCAGTACCGTGAGGGAAAGGTGAAAAGCACCCCGGGAGGGGAGTGAAATAGAACCTGAAACCGTGTGCCTACAACAAGTTCGAGCCCGTTAATGGGTGAGAGCGTGCCTTTTGTAGAATGAACCGGCGAGTTACGATATGATGCGAGGTTAAGTTGAAGAGACGGAGCCGCAGGGAAACCGAGTCTGAATAGGGCGCATTAGTATTATGTCGTAGACCCGAAACCATGTGACCTACCCATGAGCAGGTTGAAGGTGAGGTAAAACTCACTGGAGGACCGAACCAGGGCACGTTGAAAAGTGCTTGGATGACTTGTGGGTAGCGGAGAAATTCCAAACGAACTTGGAGATAGCTGGTTCTCTCCGAAATAGCTTTAGGGCTAGCGTCGACATTAAGATTCTTGGAGGTAGAGCACTGTTTGGGTGAGGGGTCCATCCCGGATTACCAATCTCAGATAAACTCCGAATGCCAATGAATTATGGTCGGCAGTCAGACTGCGAGTGCTAAGATCCGTAGTCGAAAGGGAAACAGCCCAGACCACCAGCTAAGGTCCCAAAATAATTGTTAAGTGGAAAAGGATGTGGGGTTGCACAGACAACTAGGATGTTAGCTTAGAAGCAGCTATTCATTCAAAGAGTGCGTAATAGCTCACTAGTCGAGTGACCCTGCGCCGAAAATGTACCGGGGCTAAAACAATTTACCGAAGCTGTGGATACCTTTATAGGTATGGTAGGAGAGCGTTCTATGTGTGGAGAAGGTGTACCGTGAGGAGCGCTGGAACGCATAGAAGTGAGAATGCCGGTATGAGTAGCGAAAGACAGGTGAGAATCCTGTCCACCGTAAGACTAAGGTTTCCAGGGGAAGGCTCGTCCGCCCTGGGTTAGTCGGGACCTAAGGAGAGACCGAAAGGTGTATCCGATGGACAACAGGTTGATATTCCTGTACTAGAGTATGTAGTGAAGGAGGGACGCAGTAGGCTAACTAAAGCGTGCGACTGGAAGTGCACGTCTAAGCAGTGAGGTGTGAATTGAGTTAAATGCTTAATTCTATAACATTGAGCTGTGATGGGGAGCGAAGTTTAGTAGCGAAGTTAGTGACGTCACACTGCCAAGAAAAGCTTCTAGCGTTTAAACATACTCTACCCGTACCGCAAACCGACACAGGTAGTCGAGGCGAGTAGCCTCAGGTGAGCGAGAGAACTCTCGTTAAGGAACTCGGCAAAATGACCCCGTAACTTCGGGAGAAGGGGTGCTGGCTTTAAGTCAGCCGCAGTGAATAGGCCCAAGCAACTGTTTATCAAAAACACAGCTCTCTGCTAAATCGTAAGATGATGTATAGGGGGTGACGCCTGCCCGGTGCTGGAAGGTTAAGAGGAGTGCTTAGCGTAAGCGAAGGTATGAATTGAAGCCCCAGTAAACGGCGGCCGTAACTATAACGGTCCTAAGGTAGCGAAATTCCTTGTCGGGTAAGTTCCGACCCGCACGAAAGGCGTAATGATTTGGGCACTGTCTCAACGAGAGACTCGGTGAAATTTTAGTACCTGTGAAGATGCAGGTTACCCGCGACAGGACGGAAAGACCCCATGGAGCTTTACTGCAGTTTGATATTGAGTGTCTGTGCCACATGTACAGGATAGGTAGGAGCCATAGAGATCGGGACGCCAGTTTCGATGGAGGCGTTGTTGGGATACTACCCTTGTGTTATGGCCACTCTAACCCGGTAGGTTCATCATCTACGGAGACAGTGTCTGACGGGCAGTTTGACTGGGGCGGTCGCCTCCTAAAAGGTAACGGAGGCGCCCAAAGGTTCCCTCAGAATGGTTGGAAATCATTCGCAGAGTGTAAAGGTATAAGGGAGCTTGACTGCGAGAGCTACAACTCGAGCAGGGACGAAAGTCGGGCTTAGTGATCCGGTGGTTCCGTATGGAAGGGCCATCGCTCAACGGATAAAAGCTACCCTGGGGATAACAGGCTTATCTCCCCCAAGAGTTCACATCGACGGGGAGGTTTGGCACCTCGATGTCGGCTCGTCGCATCCTGGGGCTGTAGTCGGTCCCAAGGGTTGGGCTGTTCGCCCATTAAAGCGGCACGCGAGCTGGGTTCAGAACGTCGTGAGACAGTTCGGTCCCTATCCGTCGCGGGCGTAGGAAATTTGAGAGGATCTGCTCCTAGTACGAGAGGACCAGAGTGGACTTACCGCTGGTGTACCAGTTGTCTCGCCAGAGGCATCGCTGGGTAGCTATGTAGGGAAGGGATAAACGCTGAAAGCATCTAAGTGTGAAACCCACCTCAAGATGAGATTTCCCATGATTTTATATCAGTAAGAGCCCTGAGAGAAGATCAGGTAGATAGGTTAGGAGTGGAAGTTGTGTGAGCAATGGAGCGGACTAATACTAATAGCTCGAGGACTTATCCAAAGAGTCAGAAGATATTGACAACGTTAGTTTAACTTGTTAGAATATAGATATTCAATTTTGAATGTTTAAACATTCAGAGTTAAGTGACGATAGCCTAGGAGATACACCTGTACCCATGCCGAACACAGCAGTTAAGCCCTAGAACGCCGGAAGTAGTTGGGGGTTGCCCCCTGTGAGATAAGGTAGTCGCTTAGCAAGAGATTGAGCCTAGTTCATTCTAGGCTCATTTGGGAGTTTAGCTCAGCTGGGAGAGCATCTGCCTTACAAGCAGAGGGTCAGCGGTTCGATCCCGTTAACTCCCATAGGTCCCGTAGTGTAGCGGTTATCACGTCGCCCTGTCACGGCGAAGATCGCGGGTTCGATTCCCGTCGGGACCGTTAAGATAATGAAAATTATTTTAAGACTCGTTAGCTCAGTTGGTAGAGCAATTGACTTTTAATCAATGGGTCACTGGTTCGAGCCCAGTACGGGTCATATTTTGCGGGTTTGGCGGAATTGGCAGACGCACCAGATTTAGGATCTGGCGCTTTACGGCGTGGGGGTTCAAGTCCCTTAACCCGCATAGAAGAATAATAATGAGCCGGCTTAGCTCAGTTGGTAGAGCATCTGATTTGTAATCAGAGGGTCGCGTGTTCAAGTCATGTAGCCGGCATTTTTTTATATAAAGAAAGCGATGCGAACGTAGTTCAGTGGTAGAACACCACCTTGCCAAGGTGGGGGTCGCGGGTTCGAATCCCGTCGTTCGCTTGAGGAGGCCGGGGTGGCGGAACTGGCAGACGCACAGGACTTAAAATCCTGCGATTGGTAACGATCGTACCGGTTCGATTCCGGTCCTCGGCATAGATAAAGGTTGAAAGAAGCACCCTTAGCTCAACTGGATAGAGTACCTGACTACGAATCAGGCGGTTAGAGGTTCGACTCCTCTAGGGTGCATGGTCGCAAGGCTATGTAGTAATTGAATAGGAACGAGCACCCTTAGCTCAACTGGATAGAGTACCTGACTACGAATCAGGCGGTTAGAGGTTCGACTCCTCTAGGGTGCATAAAGCGTAAGCTTTAGATCGGGAAGTAGCTCAGCTTGGTAGAGTACTTGGTTTGGGACCAAGGTGTCGCAGGTTCGAATCCTGTCTTCCCGATATTATGGCGGTGTAGCTCAGCTGGCTAGAGCGTCCGGTTCATACCCGGGAGGTCGGGGGTTCGATCCCCTTCGCCGCTATATTGTTGATCTTGTTGGACCTTTAGCTCAGCTGGTTAGAGCTCTCGGCTCATAACCGAGTGGTCGTAGGTTCAAGTCCTACAAGGTCCATTGTTATCTTGGAGGATTACCCAAGTCCGGCTGAAGGGAACGGTCTTGAAAACCGTCAGGCGTGTAAAAGCGTGCGTGGGTTCGAATCCCACATCCTCCTTAATATTAACGCGGGATGGAGCAGCTCGGTAGCTCGTCGGGCTCATAACCCGAAGGTCGTAGGTTCAAATCCTGCTCCCGCAATTTGGCTCGGTAGCTCAGTTGGTAGAGCAATGGATTGAAGCTCCATGTGTCGGCGGTTCGATTCCGTCTCGCGCCATTTCTTTTAATAATAAGCGGGTGTAGTTTAGTGGTAAAACTACAGCCTTCCAAGCTGTTGTCGCGAGTTCGATTCTCGTCACCCGCTTTGAACATAGGTTCTTTACCAAGTTTTTAACTTGGGCGCGTAGCTCAGGTGGTTAGAGCGCACGCCTGATAAGCGTGAGGTCGGTGGTTCGAGTCCACTCGTGCCCATTTTGGAGAATTACTCAAGAGGCTGAAGAGGACGGTTTGCTAAATCGTTAGGTCGGGTAACCGGCGCGGGGGTTCGAATCCCCCATTCTCCGTATAATTTCCAAGTTTGAGATGTCATCTCAAACTATTTTTTATATTTTTGAAGGTTTTGTCTATGTTCTTGAATCGATTCTTTAAAATTTTTAGTTTTGTGTTTGTTTTAACTGTTTCAGGAATTTTATTTCTTTTTCCATCTGTTAGAACTTCTATTGTTTTAAAATCTTCTGATATATTAGCTATTGTTGATAAGGCAGTATCGGTACCATTTGTTGTTGTGGAATCTAAGGCAAAGGATTTAAAGAATTTATCTGAATTAAATGAAGAAAACCGTTCGTTAAAATCACGTCTTTATCAAAAGGATATTGACCAGTCAAAACTTAACCGTTTGGAATCAGAAAATAGAGAATTACAGGATTTGATGTCAATCAAGAATTCTGTATCGGGTTCTAAACAAGTCGTTAGTGAGATTATTGACCGTAATTATGGTTCGTGGGATCAGGAATTTGTTATTGATAAAGGTAGTTCAGATGGAATTTCTGATTCTATGTTTGTTCTTTCGTCTGGTGGCGTCATTGGTGTGGTAGAAAGTATAGAGAAAAATTCTAGCAAAGTGAAACTATTAGTCGAAGATACTATTTCTTCACAACACCTGACGTTTAAAATTGAGAGTCAAGGTCAATCTATTTTTGCTTTATTAAATGGTTATGACGAGAAGACAGGTGAGTTTCGGTTGTTGCAAATTGGAGATCCAGTTGAAATTAAAAAAGGATCTCTGGTTTCAACAAGTGGTTTAGGAAAATATAAGAGTAGTGACTTACCTCTTGGTACAGTGACTTCTACTCAAAAGGCATCTGATCAGTTAGGGCAAGAAATTCGTGTGAAACCAAAGGCTAATTTAGATGTCAATCGTTATGTACTATTGATTGGAGAGTAGTGTGAAAGTCATACGTAAGTACCATTTTTTCCCTTTAATCTTATTCTTATCTTTATTTGTTGACGGACAGATCTCTTTTCTTATTTCTCGTTTTTGTCCAAACTCCTTTGAACCTACTTCATTTTTATTTCTATATGGTTTTATGTTGTTAAGTCTCTATTTCTCTGAGATAGCTAGTATTTGGTGGGGAGTCTTCTTTGGTTTTTGTTTTGATGTGTATTTTTTACACACCCTAGGAATTGCCTTCCTAGTATTTCCTTTACTACAGGTGATTTTTTATCGGTGTAATCAGATTATTTTGGTCAATCGATTGACTCGTTTTTTTACATTTTTATTAACGATTCTATTATTTCAGATTTTAACAAACCTTCTTTTGATTCTTTTTATCGGTATAAAATTTAACTGGATTACACTAATTATTTACCAAATTTTTCCAAGTTTAATTTTGAATGTGCTTCTATTAATAGTATTACAGCCTTTACTTGAAAAGATTTATTTATAAACTCGAAATAAAAATGTAACAATAGCGTAATATAAATTTTTAAAAAATTTGTTATACTAGTTAGTGTCTTATTAGAAAGGGAAAATTTATCTAATGAAGAAAAAATTATTTGCCACAATCTTATTGAGTACAGTTGCTTTATCACAAGGTGCTGTTGTAGCCGGTGTATCAGCTGACTCAACAGATGATAAGATTGCTGCTCAAGATAACAAAATCAATAGTATTAGTCAACAACAACAAAGTGCACAAGCTCAGGTAGATCAAATCCAAGGTCAAGTGTCTGAAATTAAACAACAACAAGAAAATCTTCAAGCTGAAAATGACCGTTTGAATGAAGAATCTGAACGATTGTCAGCTGAGATCGATGAGTTGTCAAAAAATATTGTTGCTCGTCAAGAATCACTTGCAAATCAAGCACGTAGTGCTCAAACAACTGGAACTGCAACAAGCTATATTAATGCGATTGTTAGCTCTGGATCTTTGACAGAAGCTATCTCACGTATTTCTGCTATGAATGAAATTGCAGATGCTAACAACAAAATGTTGCAAGAGCAAAAACGTGACAAAGAAGACATTGCACAAAAACAAAAAGAAAACAACGACGCTATCAATACTGTTATTGCAAACAAACAGCAATTAGAAGATGATGCGCAAGCTTTGTCAACTAAAGAAGCTGAGTTGAAAGTGGCACAATTGAATTTGGCAGCTGAAAAATCATCTGCTGAAAACGAAAAGAATGCTTTGTTGCAACAAAAAGCTGAAGCTGAAAAAGCGGCAGCGGCAGCAGCAGCAGCCGAAGCAGCTTACCGTGCAAAACAAAAGGAACAACAAGCAGCTGTGAAAGCTTCTGCAAATACTACCCTTCAAGCACAAGTTCAGGCAGCAGCACAAACACCTGCTGCAACACCAGCGGCAGCACAAACTCAAGCAGCAGCTCAACCTGCTGTTCAAACTCAAGCAGCAGCAGCTCCAGTAGCAACTGTTTCTCGTCCAACTTATAGTACATCTGCATCATCTTATCCAGTTGGTGAATGTACATGGGGTGCAAAGACATTGGCTCCATGGGCTGGCGATTACTGGGGCAACGGTGGTCAATGGGCTGCAAGTGCAGCAGCAGCAGGATTCCGTACAGGATCTCAACCACAAGTTGGTGCTATTGCATGTTGGAATGATGGTGGATATGGACACGTAGCAGTCGTTACAGCTGTTCAATCTACAACAAGTATCCAAGTTTCTGAATCTAACTATAACGGTATCCGTAGTATTGGAAATTACCGTGGTTGGTTCAACCCAACAACAGCTCAAGGTACTGTAACTTATATCTATCCAAACTAAGAATCACCATGAAGCAGGACAGTTGTTCTGCTTCTTTTTTTGAAATAGTGTCGGTAGAGCTGGATTTTGTATTTTCCATAAATTAATATTTGAATATTTGCTTAAAAAGCGATAAAATGTTTACAGGAGAAATTTGTGCTGACTGTACAATATGGTTTTTAGATTTTACTGGAGGAAATCATGTCATTTTCTGATTTAATGCTCTTTGCTTTGTCGTCAAATCAAGAATTGGCTCAACGTGTGTCTCGTGAAATGGGACTACCGCTTGGAAAGTCAACGGTTCGTCAATTTTCTGATGGAGAAATTCAGGTTAATATTGAAGAATCAATCCGTGGGAAAGATGTTTATATTTTGCAATCCACTAGCTCACCGGTTAACGATAATCTAATGGAAATTTTGATTATGGTAGATGCGTTGAAACGGGCTAGTGCGCAATCCATTAATGTGGTGATGCCATATTACGGCTATGCTCGTCAAGACCGGAAAGCTCGAGCTCGTGAACCAATCACTTCTAAGTTGGTAGCCAATATGCTTGAGGTTGCTGGAGTTGATCGCCTCTTGACAATTGATTTGCATGCTGCTCAGATTCAAGGTTTCTTTGATATTCCGGTTGACCACTTGATGGGTGCGCCTTTGATCGCCGACTTTTTTGAACGTCGCGGGATGATTGGGAAAGACTATGTTGTTGTCAGTCCAGACCATGGTGGTGTGACTCGTGCTCGGAAATTAGCTGAATTTTTGAAGACACCGATTGCGATTATTGATAAACGTCGAAGTGTCGATAAGATGAATACGAGTGAAGTGATGAATATCATTGGGAGTGTTGAAGGCAAGACTTGTATTTTGATTGATGATATGATTGATACAGCTGGTACAATCTGTCATGCGGCGGATGCCCTTGCAGAAGCAGGTGCTGTTGAAGTTTATGCAAGCTGTACTCACCCTGTTTTATCAGGACCAGCGATGGACAACATCCAAAAATCAGCCATTAAGAAGTTGGTGGTGTTGGATACGATTTATCTACCAGAAGATCGATTAATTGATAAGATTGAGCAAATTTCGATTGCGAAACTTCTTGCAGAGGCCATTGTTCGCATTCACGAAAATCGTCCTCTTTCCCCTCTATTTGAAATCGGAAATGCCAAAAAATGTTAACAATAAGGAGGCTGGAGACCAGCCTCTTTTGTATAGGAGGAAATACAAATGGAAATCAGAAAATGGTTGGAAAACCTAAAAAAAGAAAAGAAACGGAAAAAACTGGTTCAAGCAGCTAAAGAACTAGAAGCAAAGGCGGATCCTAGTTTGCCCAAGAAACGATTACCTAAAAATGGGGTGGTAAAATAGTTTGAAGAAAAAGAAGAAGTTATATCATGACTTCTTCTTTTTATGTAGAATTATCTCGAAATCGTAATTTTGGGTATCAAATAGACCTAATTTTAAAATTAATTTATTGATATTGCAGCGTTATATCGAAAAAAATACTTGACAAACCCAACATATATGTATAAAATGTTCAATGTAGAGTAATCTATATTAAATATGAAAAAGGAGATAAAACTATTATGAAAAAAGTTTTATTAACAAGTGTATTGGCATTGTCAGCAATCGCTAGCGTTTCTTATGCAGCTACTAATGGTACCCCTTTCAATGATGCAACTCGTGAGTTTGGTAACAATACTCGCTTTGGTGCAAGATTTAATGCTGATAAACCAGCTAAACCAGCTACACCAGCTAAACCAGCTACACCAGCTAAACCAGCTACACCAGCTAAACCAGAAGCACCTAAAAAACCAGTTGCAGTTGTACAAGTTCAACAACCAAAAGGTGATAAAAAAGATGGTGTTCTTCAAGAAGTATCTACTCCAGCTGCACCTAAAAAACCAGTTGCAGTTACAGCTAAAAAAGACCTTCCTTCAGAAGAAAATGTAACTGGAACAACTAACTCTCGTTACGGTTCTGCTTCACAAACAGAAAAAACAGCTAAAGATGGTCAAAAATATGAAACATTCAAAGCTGTAGAAACATACGGAAACACTAACTATTCTTATAATGGTTCATATGACGATGGTAAACGTCTTGTGACTGTTGATCCAAATTCTCGTTATGGTTCTGCTTCACAAAAAGAAGAAACTGCTAAAGATGGTCAACAATACGAAACATTCAAGACTGTTGAAACATTTGTTAGCACAAACTACTCTTCAGTAGTAAACCAATAATAGATTGGATAAAATTTTTAGAGGGCAACTGCCCTCTTTTTTATACATTCGATAACATAAACTAAGATATAAATTGAGCAATTCAATTTGCTATATGAAAAAAATAGTTATTTGAAATAGAAAAAATTGATACTTTTTTTAAAAAAACTAAGAAAAGTCTTGACATAGGCAGAATATCCTAGTATACTAGTCATAGTTACGAAGTAACGAATAATTTTTGAAAAGAAAAAAAGGAGATAAAACAATGAAAAAAGTTTTATTATCATCAGTAGCAGCTCTTGCAGTATTTGCTGCAGCAGCTCCAGCATTTGCATCTGACAATTCATATAGCTCAAATGCATTGATTCAAAAACACTACGTTTCAGAACGCGATATCGCTGACGAAGCAAACACACAAGTAGCAGCACACGAAGCTGAAATCAACGCAGAAGCTGAAAACTATCCAACAGTTGTAGCAGCAAGACAAGCTCTTGAAGCATACGGATCAGGTCACCTTTACGGCGATTACGTTGCTAAACTTGAAGCAGCTCGCACTGAAGCACGTAATGTTGTACGCAACAAATATGTAGCTAACCTTCAAGATCAATACCGTGCAGCAGCTCAACGTGAAGGTAAATACTGGAACGACCCAACTGGCGTTCAAGACAACAAAACAAAAGACATGCGTGATCAAGAAGATAAAGCTCTTAACCATGGTGGTTCTGCTGATGCAGCTGATGCTAACGCTAACGGTCAAGCTACAAACGAAGCTAAATCTAACGAAAATAAAGGTGGAGACGCAGCTAAAGCTGGTAAAGCTGGTTCAAAACAAGCTGGTAAAGCTCTTCCAAAAACAAGCGCAGTTAAATAATTTGATTATTAATTAGCTCGTAAAATATCACTGGACCTTCGGGTTCAGTGTTATTTTTTAGAAAAAATCATCAAGAGGAGATCGATCAATGAAAAGAGCTGGGGAAAAAAGTTCAAATAAATTGGGTCTTGTAATCGCTGCTCTTGTTGCAGTTGTTGTTCTTGTTGCTGGATTTATTTTCTTTAATCCATTTGGAGGAACTAAGTCATCTAGCACGGCTAAAAAAACAACTGGAACAAGCTCAACCAAGCAAGAAACTAAATATGAACCAAGCCAAGAAGAAAAAGATTACTTGAAAAATCGTTTTGCTCAGTTAACAGCTGTTAACCCTGAGACAATTGCTTATGTCTATGCACCGGGTACTGAGTTGGATGAACCTGTTGTACAAACCACTGACAATGAAACTTATTTGAATAAAACCTTTGATGGGGGAAATGAACCATACATGGGGACAGTCTTCATGGATATGGACAACAAGAAAGACTTCAGTGATCGTTTGACTTGGTTGTTTGGTCATGCTCGTGGTAGTAAGGTCGGCGACCATCGCATGTTTAATGATGTCAACTACTATGACAAACAAGAGTATTTGGACCAACATCCGTATGTTGTGATTGAGACACCAGAGCGGAAATATTACTATGAAGTAATGGGATTGGTCATTGTCCCAGAGAACACTGCTTTCTACCGTACAAGCTTTACTGATGACAATGATTTTACGACACAATTGAAGAATATCTATGAGTCAGCTCGTACGAAGAACCCTAATATCAAGATCAAAGCAACTGATAAGTATTTAGTATTGTCCACTTGTCGTGAAGAGGATGAAACTATTCGTTCTAACCTCTATCTTCGTCAAATTCCTGATTCAGAAATGAAGGATTTTGTGGCAAAACATGCAGATCAATTGAAATATGTGGCAACACGTGGCCAACAATAATGACTTGAAAGACTTAGCATTGCTAAGTCTTTTTTGCATGGAAGGATTTTTGAAATGTCCTTTGGTGGTAAGCAAAAGGTGGGGATCTGGCTTGTTCTTTTGCGATGGGGTCCTATTTATAGTATAATGAATATAAGTGTTTTTGGAGGTGTTCTATGGATTTAACGAAACGTTTTAATAAAAATCTGAATCGGATTGAAGTATCTTTGATTCGTCAGTTCGATCAATCAATTTCTTCCATTCCTGGTGTCTTACGTTTGACTTTGGGGGAACCGGATTTTACAACTCCTGAACATGTAAAAGAAGCAGGAAAGGCTGCCATTGATGCGAATTTTTGCCATTACACTGGGATGAGTGGTTTGCTGGCTTTGCGTGAGGCTGCGAGTCAGTTTGTGGCTGATAAATATGGTATTCACTACCGTCCTGAGGATGAGATATTGGTGACGATCGGTGCGACTGAAGCCCTATCTGCAACCTTGACAGCAATCTTGGAACCTGGAGATGTAGTACTTCTTCCAGCACCGGCCTACCCTGGTTATGAGCCGATTATAAATTTGGTAGGAGCAGATGTTGTCGAAATTGATACGACAGCAGATCGTTTTATCTTGACTCCTGAAAAGTTGGAAAAGGCTATTTTAGAGCAGGGTGAAAAATTGAAGGCTGTTATTCTCAATTATCCAGCTAATCCAACGGGAGTTACCTATTCGCGCGAACAGATGGCAGAATTAGCTGCTGTCTTAAAAAAATATGAAGTCTTTGTGATTTGTGATGAAGTCTATTCAGAGTTGACTTATACTGGAGAAGCGCATGTCTCTATGGCCTCCTTTATTCCTGAGCAGACCATTGTTATTAATGGCTTGTCCAAATCTCATGCCATGACAGGCTGGCGGCTTGGCTTTATCTTTGCGCCTGCTGCATTGACGGCCCAACTCATCAAGAGCCATCAGTATTTGGTAACGGCTGCTGGAACCATGAACCAGTATGCTGCGATCGAAGCTTTGACGGAAGGTCGGGATGATGCGGAGCCAATGAAGAAGGAATATGTGAAGCGTCGTGATTATATTATTGAACAGATGTCCGCGCTTGGGTTTGAGATTATTAAGCCAGATGGAGCTTTTTATATTTTTGCTAAAATCCCAGCTGGTTATAATCAAGATTCCTTTGCTTTCTTGCAGGATTTTGCGCGTGAAAAAGCGGTTGCTTTCATTCCTGGTGCTGCTTTTGGTCAATATGGTAAAGGCTATGTGCGTTTGTCGTATGCAGCCAGCATGGAGGTTATCAAGGAAGCTATGAAACGCTTGAAGGAGTATATGGAAGAACATGCTGGAGTCAATTGAGACCCGGGGAATTGTCCTGTATAATCGGGAGTTTCGTGAGGATGACAAGCTGGTCAAAATCTTCACAGAGAAGTCAGGGAAGCGGATGTTTTTTGTGAAACATGCGGGAAAATCACGGTTGAATCCCATGTTGCAACCTTTGGTAACGGCAGATATGTTGTTGAAAATCAATGATGATGGGTTGAGTTATATTGATGATTTTCAAGATGTGCAGATTTATAAGAAAATTAATGCAGATCTTTTTGCCCTTTCTTATGCGACCTATGTTCTGGCGCTTGCAGATGCAAGTATTCAGGATAATCAGGTGGATCCGGCCCTGTTTGCTTTTTTGGAAAAGACCTTGTCTTTGATGGAAGAGGGACTGGATTATGAGGTTTTAACCAATATTTTTGAGATTCAGATTCTATCACGATTTGGAGTTGTCTTGAATCTGCATGAATGCTGTTTCTGTCATCGGGTTGGACTTCCTTTTGATTACTCTTTTCGGTATAGTGGGGTCCTTTGTCCGGATCACTATGATCAGGATGAGAGACGAGCCCACTGGCATCCGAATGTTCTCTATTTATTGGATCAGTTTCAAGCAGTACGATTCAGTGAGTTAGAGACGATTTCTCTACAAGCGGAGATGAAAGCAGCTCTGCGTCAGGCAATTGATCAGTTGTATGAGGAGTATGTAGGGATTCATTTAAAAGCTAAAAAGTTTATCGATTCCTTGAGTGATTGGGGAGCGATTATGAAAGATTCATCTGGAGGTGAAACATGAAAAAAATTGCAGTAGATGCAATGGGGGGCGATAATGCACCTCAAGCCTTGGTAGAAGGTGTGAATCAAGCCATTCGTGATTTTGATGATATTGAGATTGTCTTGTATGGCGATGAGGCAAAAATCAAAGAATATTTAACCGCAACAGAACGTGTATCGATTGTGCATACGGAAGAAAAAATCGATTCAGATGATGAGCCAACGCGGGCCATTCGTCGGAAAAAACAGGCTTCGATGGTCTTAGCTGCCAAGGATGTGAAGGATGGTGAGGTCGATGCCATGCTATCTGCGGGAAATACAGGTGCTTTGTTGGCAGCAGGCTTCTTTATCGTTGGCCGTATCAAAGGGGTGGAACGCCCTGGCTTGATGTCCACACTTCCGACGGTTGATGGTCGCGGGTATGACATGTTGGACTTAGGTGCCAATGCAGAAAATACACCAGAGCACTTGCATCAGTATGCTGTGATGGGGTCTTACTATGCGGAAAACGTTCGTGGGATTCAAAAACCACGTGTGGGTCTATTGAACAATGGGACAGAAGCTAGTAAGGGAGATCCTTTGCGCAAGGAAACTTACCAATTGTTATCTGAGGATGAGTCGATTCATTTTGTTGGAAATGTGGAAGCGCGTGATTTGATGGATGGTGTTGCAGATGTTGTTGTGGCGGATGGTTTCACGGGAAACGCTGTCTTGAAAACGATGGAAGGAACAGCTTTTGGAATCTTGAAGCAACTGAAACAAGCAATTGCTACTGGAAACTGGAAGGCGAAACTAGGAGCTTTTCTCCTCAAGGACCGGTTGAAATCATTGAAACAAACCTTGGATTTCTCAGATGTTGGAGGAGCAGTTTTATTTGGCCTTCAAGCACCTGTTGTTAAAACGCATGGTTCGAGTGATGCAAAAGCAGTCTATAGTACCATTCGTCAGATTCGGACTATGTTAGAGACAGATGTTGTTGGAAAATCGGTGAAGGAATTATCAAAGGAGGAGTAATGTATGAGTAAACAAAACGAAATTTTAACTACTATTGAGGAATTTCTCAAAGACCGCAAGGGATCAGATTTTCAAGTATCTTTGGAATCTGACTTACGTAAGGATTTACAAGCGGATTCTGTTGAATTAATGGAATTTATTATCAATCTTGAGGATGAATACCAATTGGAGATTCCAGACAAGGCTATTGATGACTTTAACACGGTAGGAGATGTCGTTGACTATATCGAAAAACGAACTGCTAGTAACTAGTTGAAAAGGGATCGTTCAGAGATTGTTCTGGATGATCTTTTTTTCTGTCCTTTTCATTCGGTTTCTGCCTATATTGTACGGAAATTTATTGAAAATCCACTTTGTATGTGATAGAATGAAGGTGATAAAATACGAAAGGCGAACAAAGTCATGACCAATCAACTGATTTATACTGGAAAAGCTAAGGATATCTATACTACTGAGGACGAACATGTGATTAAGTCGGTCTATAAGGACCAGGCAACCATGCTAAATGGAGCTCGTAAGGAGACTATTAAGGGAAAAGGTGTGCTAAATAATCAGATTTCGTCTCTTATTTTTGAAAAATTGAATGCTGCGGGAGTAGCTACTCACTTTATCGAACGTATTTCTGATACTGAACAACTAAACAAGAAAGTGAAAATTATTCCTTTGGAGGTTGTTCTTCGTAACGTGACTGCGGGTTCTTTCTCAAAACGGTTTGGCGTTGAAGAAGGGGTGGACCTAGAAACTCCAATCGTTGAATTTTACTATAAGAACGATGATTTGGATGACCCATTTATCAATGACGAGCATGTGAAGTTTTTGGATATTGCTAACGACGAACAAATTGCCTATATCAAGGAAGAAACGCGTCGTATCAATGAATTGCTGAAAGATTGGTTTGCACAAATTGGTCTTCGTTTGATTGACTTCAAATTGGAATTTGGCTTTGATAAGGATGGCAAGATCATCTTGGCAGACGAATTCTCACCAGATAACTGCCGCCTTTGGGATGCGGAAGGGCACCATATGGACAAGGATGTCTTCCGTCGTGATCTTGGTAGCTTGACAGATGTTTATAAGGTTGTATTGGAAAAATTGCAAGGATTGAAGTAGCCTTTTACAAATAGAATACTTGGTCTTCACTACAATCTTTAAGTAGAAATAGATAAAGGAAATAAAATGGATAAACGTATTTTCGTTGAGAAAAAAGCTGATTTTCGTGTGAAATCGGACTCTTTAGTAAAAGAATTAAAGCATAATCTTCAGTTGAAAACCTTGAAGGATCTTCGGATTGTTCAGGTTTACGATGTTTTTGGTTTGGTAGAGGACTTGTTTGCGCGTGCGGAAAAACACATCTTCTCTGAGCAAGTGACCGATACTGTTTTGGATGAAGTTGCGGTTCAGGCTGATCTTGAGAAATATGCTTTCTTTGCGATCGAAAGTTTGCCTGGTCAATTTGACCAACGTGCGGCATCTTCGCAAGAAGCTTTGCTGTTGCTTGGTAGTTCAAATGATGTAACGGTGAACACAGCACAATTGTACTTGGTTAACAAGGATATTGATGCGAATGAATTGGAAGCTGTTAAAAACTACCTCTTGAACCCAGTGGATTCTCGTTTCAAAGATATTACTGTTGGCATTGCGAAACAGGATTTCTCTGAGTCTGACAAGACCATTCCAAGCTTGGATTTCTTTGAAACATATACGGCAGAAGATTTTGCACAGTATAAGGCTGAGCAAGGATTGGCAATGGAAGTGGATGACCTTCTCTTCATTCAAGATTACTTCAAATCCATTGGACGGGTGCCAACTGAGACTGAGCTTAAGGTGTTGGATACTTACTGGTCTGACCACTGTCGTCACACGACTTTCGAAACTGAGTTGAAAAACATCGACTTCTCAGCTTCTAAATTCCAAAAACAATTGCAAGCGACTTATGACAAGTATATTGCCATGCGTGATGAGTTGGGACGTACGGAAAAACCTCAAACCTTGATGGATATGGCGACTATTTTTGGCCGTTATGAGCGTGCTAATGGTCGTTTGGATGACATGGAAGTGTCTGATGAAATCAATGCCTGCTCTGTTGAAATTGAAGTGGATGTCAATGGTGTGAAAGAGACATGGCTTCTCATGTTTAAGAACGAAACTCACAACCACCCAACGGAAATCGAACCATTTGGTGGTGCGGCTACTTGTATCGGTGGTGCCATTCGTGACCCATTGTCAGGTCGTTCATATGTTTACCAAGCCATGCGTATCTCAGGTGCTGGTGATATTACAGCTCCAATTTCAGAAACTCGCGCTGGTAAATTGCCGCAACAAGTGATTTCTAAAACAGCGGCTCATGGTTATTCTTCATATGGTAACCAAATTGGTCTTGCAACCACCTATGTTCGTGAATACTTCCACCCAGGTTTCGTCGCCAAACGTATGGAGCTAGGTGCTGTTGTCGGTGCGGCTCCTAAGGAAAATGTGGTCCGTGAAAAACCTGAAGCTGGTGATGTGATTATCTTGCTCGGTGGGAAGACTGGACGTGATGGTGTCGGTGGTGCGACAGGTTCTTCTAAAGTTCAAACAGTTGAATCTGTTGAGACGGCTGGTGCTGAGGTTCAAAAAGGGAATGCCATCGAAGAACGGAAGATTCAACGTCTTTTCCGTAATGGGAATGTGACACGTCTGATCAAGAAATCAAATGACTTTGGGGCTGGTGGTGTCTGTGTGGCGATCGGTGAATTGGCAGATGGTCTTGAAATTGATCTAGACAAAGTGCCATTGAAATACCAAGGTTTGAACGGTACAGAAATTGCCATTTCTGAGTCTCAAGAACGGATGGCTGTAGTGGTTCGTCCGGAAGATGTAGATGCCTTCGTCACAGCATGTAACAAAGAAAACATTGACGCTGTTGTTGTTGCGACAGTGACTGAAAAACCAAATCTTGTCATGCACTGGAATGGTGAAACCATCGTTGATTTGGAACGTCGTTTCCTTGATACAAACGGGGTGCGTGTGGTTGTAGATGCTAAGGTGGTTGACAAGGATGTCAAGCTTCCAGAAGAACGTCAAACATCTGCTGAAACCCTTGAAGCGGATACTCTTGAAGTCTTGGCTGACCTGAACCATGCCAGTCAAAAAGGTTTGCAAACCATCTTTGATAGCTCAGTTGGTCGTTCAACAGTCAATCACCCACTGGGTGGTCGCTACCAAATCACACCAACGGAAGCTTCTGTACAGAAATTGCCAGTCCAACATGGCGTGACAACAACTGCTTCTGTTATGGCGCAAGGATTCAACCCTTATGTAGCAGAATGGTCTCCATATCATGGTGCTGCCTATGCGGTCATCGAAGCAACAGCTCGTTTGGTTGCTGCTGGTGCAAACTGGTCTAAGGCTCGCTTCTCTTACCAAGAATACTTCGAGCGGATGGATAAACAAGCAGAGCGTTTTGGTCAACCAGTAGCAGCTCTTCTTGGATCCATTGAAGCGCAGATTCAACTTGGTTTGCCATCTATCGGTGGGAAAGACTCTATGTCTGGTACCTTTGAAGAATTGACTGTACCACCAACCTTGGTTGCTTTTGGGGTAACAACTGCAGATAGCCGTAAGGTTCTTTCTCCAGAATTCAAAGCTGCTGGTGAAAATATTTACTACATTCCTGGTCAAGCTTTGGCACAAGAAATTGACTTCAATCTTATCAAGTCTAACTTTGCTCAATTTGAAGCCATCCAAGCTGACCATAAAGTCACATCTGCATCAGCTGTTAAATATGGTGGTGTGGTTGAAGCTCTTGCCCTTGCAACATTTGGTAACCATATTGGTGCAAACGTTGAATTAGCTGACTTTGACACTAGCTTGACAGCCCAATTGGGTGGATTCGTCTTCACATCGCCTGAAGAAGTTGCAGGTGTTGCCAAGATCGGACAAACAGTAGTTGACTTTACACTTACTGTCAATGGTGTAACGCTTGATGGACACAAACTTGACAGTGCCTTCCAAGGTAAATTGGAAGAGGTTTACCCAACAGAATTTGCACAAGCAACTGAGTTGGAAGAAGTACCTGCTGTAGCATCAAACGCTGTGATCAAAGCTAAAGAAACAGTTGAGACACCAGTGGTTTACATCCCAGTATTCCCAGGTACGAACTCTGAGTACGATTCAGCTAAGGCCTTTGAAAAAGAAGGTGCAAAAGTCAACTTGGTACCATTTGTAACATTGAACGAAGAGGCGATTGTCAAGTCTGTTGACACCATGGTTGACAATATCGAAAAAGCTAATATTATCTTTTTTGCAGGTGGTTTCTCAGCAGCGGATGAACCAGATGGATCAGCTAAATTTATCGTGAACATCTTGCTCAATGAAAAAGTACGTGCAGCCATCGATAGCTTCATCGAACGTGGTGGTTTGATTATTGGTATCTGTAACGGATTCCAAGCTCTTGTTAAATCAGGCCTTCTTCCATACGGTAACTTTGAAGATGCAAGCAGCACGAGTCCAACCCTCTTCTACAATGATGCCAACCAACACGTGGCTAAGATGGTTGAAACACGTATTGCCAATACGAACTCACCATGGCTTGCTGGCGTGAAAGTTGGCGACATCCATGCTATCCCAGTATCACACGGTGAAGGTAAATTTGTCGTGACAGCTGAGGAATTTGCAGAGCTTCGTGACAATGGTCAAATCTTTACCCAATATGTTGACTTTGAAGGTAAACCAAGCATGGATTCAAAATACAATCCTAACGGATCTGTCAATGCTATCGAAGGTATCACAAGTAAGAACGGTCAAATTATTGGTAAGATGGGTCACTCAGAACGTTTCGAAGACGGTCTCTTCCAAAATATTCCAGGAAATAAAGACCAGCATCTCTTTTCATCAGCTGTGAAATACTTTACTGGAAAATAAAAGGTATACAAAATGACATACGAAGTTAAATCTCTTAATGAAGAATGTGGTATTTTTGGGATCTGGGGACACCCAGATGCTGCAAAACTGACTTATTTCGGATTACACAGTCTTCAACACCGTGGTCAAGAAGGGGCGGGGATCCTTTCGAATGATGCGGGTCAACTAAAACGGTATCGTGATACGGGTCTTCTCTCAGAAGTATTTCGAAATCCTGCTAACTTGGATAAGTTAACAGGAACGGGAGCGATTGGCCATGTTCGCTATGCGACAGCTGGGGAAGCTTCGGTGGATAACATCCAGCCCTTCCTCTTTCGCTTTCATGATACCCAGTTTGGACTAGCCCACAACGGGAATTTGACCAATGCTAAGTCCCTCAAACGGGAGTTGGAAAATAACGGAGCGATCTTTAGCTCAACTTCTGATTCAGAAATCTTGGCCCACTTGATTCGTCGGAGCCACAACCCTTCTTTCATGGGTAAGGTGAAAGAAGCCTTGAATACGGTGAAAGGTGGATTTGCTTACCTTCTCATGCTGGAAGATAAGCTGATTGCGGCCTTGGATCCAAATGGTTTCCGTCCTCTTTCGATTGGGAAAATGGCCAACGGAGCTATCGTGGTTTCATCTGAAACCTGTGCCTTTGAAGTGGTTGGAGCAGAGTGGATTCGGGATGTAAATCCGGGTGAAGTCGTGATCATTGATGATAATGGCATCACTTACGATAACTATACAACGGACACCCAATTGGCTGTTTGTTCGATGGAGTATATCTACTTTGCCCGTCCGGACTCCAATATCCAAGGGGTCAATGTCCATACAGCACGTAAACGTATGGGGGCTCAATTGGCACGTGAATTCAAACATGAAGCAGATATTGTGGTCGGTGTACCGAACTCTTCACTTAGTGCAGCCATGGGATTTGCGGAAGAATCTGGCCTACCAAATGAAATGGGCTTGATTAAAAACCAATATACCCAACGGACCTTTATTCAACCAACACAAGAACTACGTGAGCAAGGGGTTCGGATGAAGCTCTCTGCCGTATCCGGTGTCGTGAAAGGCAAACGGGTTGTCATGATCGATGATTCTATCGTACGTGGGACAACATCACGTCGAATTGTGAAGTTATTGAAAGAAGCAGGAGCTACAGAGGTCCACGTAGCAATCGGTAGCCCAGCCCTTGCCTACCCATGTTTCTACGGGATCGATATTCAAACACGTAAGGAATTGATTGCTGCCAATCATACAGTAGAGGAAACACGCGATATCATTGGTGCAGATAGCTTGACGTATTTGTCAATCGATGGCTTGATTGATTCTATTGGAATCGATACAGATGCCCCAAATGGCGGTCTTTGTGTGGCTTACTTTGATGGAAAATATCCAACACCTTTGTATGACTACGAAGAACGCTATGTGGAAAGTTTGAAAGAACATACTTCTTTCTATTAAGAGCAGTGCAAAAGAAAAGGAATGAAACAAATGACAAATAAAAATGCTGATGCTCCACGTCTCACTACTGACTAAAAGCTAAAGCATTTGTCAGTAGACGCTTTGCCCTATTGGACCAAAGCTAGAGACCTGACTAGTATTTTTAGATAAAATAATTGTTTATCTAAAAATACGTCGCACTCTTTCTCAAAAAAAGAAAAGGATTAAAAAATGACAAATAAGAATGCATACGCTCAATCTGGTGTAGACGTTGAAGCAGGTTATGAAGTTGTTGAACGGATCAAAAAACACGTGGCTCGTACGGAACGCGCAGGTGTTATGGGAGCTCTCGGTGGCTTCGGTGGCATGTTTGACCTTTCAAAAACAGGTGTCAAAGAGCCCGTTTTGATCTCAGGTACAGATGGTGTCGGTACTAAACTCATGCTGGCTATTAAGTACGACAAACACGATACGATCGGTCAAGACTGTGTGGCTATGTGTGTTAACGATATCATCGCTGCAGGTGCGGAGCCCCTTTACTTCCTTGACTATATCGCAACTGGTAAAAATGAACCTGCTAAATTAGAGCAAGTCGTTGCTGGTGTTGCAGAAGGTTGTGTGCAGGCTGGTGCAGCCCTTATTGGTGGAGAAACGGCTGAAATGCCTGGTATGTATGGTGAAGATGACTATGATTTGGCTGGGTTTGCTGTCGGTGTTGCAGAAAAATCTCAAATCATTGACGGTTCAAAAGTAGCTGAAGGGGATGTGATTCTTGGACTTGCTTCAAGCGGTATCCACTCAAATGGTTACTCACTTGTTCGTCGTGTCTTTGCGGATTACACAGGTGAAGAAGTTCTCCCAGAATTGGAAGGGGAGAAACTTAAAGACGTTCTTTTGGAACCAACTCGTATCTACGTCAAAGCAGCTTTGCCACTCATCAAAGAAGAATTGGTCAACGGAATTGCCCACATCACAGGTGGTGGTTTCATCGAAAATGTACCACGGATGTTCTCAGATGACTTGGCTGCTGAAATTGACGAAAGCAAAGTGCCAGTTCTTCCAATTTTCAAAGCCCTTGAAAAATATGGCCAAATCAAACATGAAGAAATGTTTGAAATCTTCAACATGGGGATTGGTCTCATGCTTGCAGTGAAGCCAGAAAATGTGGAACGTGTCAAAGAACTTCTTGACGAACCTGTTTATGAAATTGGTCGTATTGTGAAGAAAGATGGCGCAAGTGTGGTGATTAAATAATGGTGCTATCACCATTTTATACGGAGAAATTGTAGAAAGGAATGTTTAGTTAGCAAGCCTAACTGAACACGGGACTCATTTTCTAGGAAAAAAGAGAAATCATTTTGTGTGCAAGCACCCAGCAATGATTTCCTATTTTTCTACGAAACTGTTCGGCTAGCCGAAACGTCCCTTTGTATCGAATATGAAAATTGCTGTTTTTGCCTCTGGCAACGGCTCAAACTTTCAGGTGATTGCGGAACAATTTCCGGTAGAATTTGTCTTTTCAGATCATCGGGATGCCTATGTCTTAGAACGTGCTAAAAACCTTGGCGTGGTGAGCCATGCCTTTGAACTCAAGGAATTTGACAATAAAGTAGCTTATGAAGAAGCTATCGTCAAATTCTTGGATGAACACCAGATTGATTTGGTTTGTTTGGCCGGTTATATGAAAATCGTTGGCCCCACCTTGCTAGCAGCTTATGAAGGCCGTATCATCAATATTCACCCAGCTTATCTCCCTGAATTTCCAGGTGCTCATGGTATTGAGGATGCTTGGAATGCAGGCGTTGCTGAGAGCGGTGTGACCATTCACTGGGTGGATTCTGGCGTTGATACTGGGAAGGTCATCAAACAAGTCCGTGTGCCACGCCTTGAAGGGGATACCCTTGATACTTTTGAAACTCGCATCCACGAAACAGAGTACAAACTCTATCCAGAAGTCTTGGAACGTTTGGGAGTAGCACGAAAATAAGGAAGCCATTGATCGGAAAAAACATTTTCGACTGTAGCTGATAAAGAACTTTTTTAAAAAAGGAAAAGAAAGAAAATGACTAAACGCGCACTAATTAGTGTTTCAGACAAAGCGGGCATTGTTGAATTTGCCCAAGAACTCAAAAAACTCGGTTGGGACATTATCTCAACAGGTGGTACTAAAGTTGCCCTTGATAATGCTGGAGTAGACACTATTGCCATTGACGATGTGACTGGTTTCCCAGAAATGATGGACGGTCGTGTGAAGACTCTCCACCCAAATATCCACGGAGGTCTTCTTGCTCGTCGTGATCTCGATAGCCACCTAGAGGCTGCTAAGGACAACAAGATTGAATTGATCGATCTTGTTGTGGTCAACCTTTACCCATTCAAGGAAACTATCCTTAAACCAGACGTGACTTACGCGGATGCGGTTGAAAATATCGATATTGGTGGGCCGTCTATGCTTCGTTCAGCAGCTAAAAACCACGCTAGCGTAACAGTTGTGGTAGATCCGGCTGACTATGCTGTTGTGCTTGACGAATTGGCAGCAAACGGCGAAACAAGTTACGAAACTCGTCAACGGTTGGCAGCGAAAGTCTTCCGTCATACAGCAGCCTATGATGCTTTGATCGCAGAATACTTCACTGCTCAAGTGGGTGAAGAAAAACCTGAAAAACTCACATTGACTTATGATCTTAAGCAACCAATGCGTTACGGTGAAAACCCTCAACAAGACGCAGACTTCTATCAAAAAGCTTTGCCAACGGATTACTCCATCGCTTCAGCTAAACAGTTGAACGGTAAAGAATTGTCCTTCAACAATATCCGTGACGCTGATGCGGCTATCCGGATCATCCGTGATTTCAAAGACCGTCCAACTGTTGTGGCCTTGAAACACATGAACCCATGTGGAATCGGTCAAGCTGACGATATCGAAACGGCTTGGGACTATGCTTATGAATCTGACCCAGTATCGATTTTCGGTGGTATCGTCGTTCTTAACCGTGAAGTGGATGCTGCGACAGCTCAAAAAATGCACGGTGTCTTCCTTGAAATCATCATTGCACCAAGCTACACAGATGAAGCGCTTGAAATCTTGACTACCAAGAAGAAAAACTTGCGGATTCTTGAATTGCCATTTGACGCTCAAGATGCTAGTGAAGTGGAAGCAGAATACACTGGTGTTGTTGGTGGTCTCCTCGTTCAAAACCAAGACGTTGTTAAAGAAAGCCCAGCTGACTGGCAAGTGGTGACGAAACGCCAACCAACTGAGACAGAAGCGACAGCTCTTGAGTTTGCTTGGAAAGCTATCAAGTACGTCAAATCAAACGGAATCATCGTAACTAATGACCATATGACACTTGGTGTTGGCCCTGGTCAAACAAACCGTGTGGCTTCAGTTCGTATTGCTATTGACCAAGCTAAAGACCGTCTTGACGGCGCTGTTCTTGCTTCCGATGCCTTCTTTCCATTTGCGGATAACGTGGAAGAAATCGCCAAAGCAGGGATTAAAGCGATCATCCAGCCGGGTGGATCAGTCCGTGACCAAGAGTCAATCGAAGCGGCTGATAAATATGGCTTGACCATGATCTTTACAGGCGTGAGACATTTTAGACATTGATGGGTATTTTAAAATTAGCTCATTATCAATTGTGATAAAGGATTTATCGCTAACAAAAAGAGAAGACGTAAGTTGTCTTCTCTTTTTGTATGTCTAAAACAATAAGCATTTTAGTGTTAGAAATTATTAAAATGATTTGTTAGAGCTGTTCATGACGAATCTCGAAAAACTCAGTTTCTCACTTAGCTATTTTTTATACGTTTTATGGTGTTTAAGGTTGTTGTGACTAGTTCGTTAATAGGCATGGCTTTATAATCTCCTTTTAACCATTCATCAAAAATATTGTAGAGACCGCCGGTAATGAATCTAATATCATAGTTGATTTGTCTTTGATCACTATTTGTGATGTGCCAAGGTGCCATGACAGTGGTATAAGTAGCAGGAAGCTTATCGTAAGACCTTTGCAAGATAAGCACGAGTAAGTTTGCGTCTTGCAAAATTTTTAATGGCTCAGTGTACTGGCTCCAATACTGAAAGAAAAGGTTCACTAAATCTTCAAAATTAGTCAGTTTTGCTGTTTGAAGTTCGATAATATAGTATTGGATTAAGCGGTCTAAATAGTTCGTAAGAACTTCCTCTTTTGAATGGTAATAACGATAAAATGTTCGTCTGGCAATCTGAGCATGCTCGCTGAGTTCAGCAATGCTGATATTTTGGAGAGACTTCTTAGTTGCTAATAAATCGAACAAGGCTTCCTCCAGCCATTGTCGCGTTTGATATTCCATGGTATTTTTCCTTTCCTGTCACACTTTTGGTCAAACTGTGCCAATATTTCTTAACCTCTTGTTTTTGTAACACTTTATCTTTATACTAAAAGTGTTGCGCGTGATATATGATGATCATTTATTCTTAACATTGTACAATTGTTAGTTGTTATTAAGGAGGTAAAGATATGAGCATTCTTTTTAATGTTTGGATGCTGCCTATTTTATTTATTTTACATGATTTTGAAGAAATAATTTTTATGCCCTTGTGGAAAACACGGTATCATCAAAAGTTAGAAACTTTTAAGAAACCGTTCTTTGGTTCCGTTACGCAAGGTTCCGCTTTTGCAGTAGGTGTGTTCGAAGAATTTATCATCCTGGTGTTTATTTCTGGATTCTGCCAAATAACTCACAACAGTTTACTCTATTTATCTTTTGTAATAGCTTATACAGCTCATTTCATAATCCATTATATCATGTGTCTGCAATTTGGGGGCTATGTTCCTGGAGTCGTCACGGTAACCCTAGAATTGCCAATGGTTCTAATGATTGTTTCCCACTATTGGCCTTCTGACAGTTCTTTGTTATCAGTCGTTGTCTATCTTTTATTGGCCATGGTAATAGCTTTTACGAATCTTAAAATCATGCATCTCATCATGCCAAAAATTCAAACACATCTAGAAAAATACGCGAAATGAAAAACGATTAAATGAGAGCTACTTTTTAACCTTTCTGATATAACTGGTTAATGAGCAACCAAGAATCCATCGAAGTGGCTGATAAATATGGCTTGACCATGATCTTCACAGGCGTGAGACATTTTAGACATTAATCAAAAAAGGCACTCATTCAACGATGAGTGTCTTTTCTGCTAATAAAGAAGACCTTAATCTGGATAGATATAGGTGACGGTTCCCCAGATGGGGTTAGTTGGATCGAACCAACCGCGGAAGTTGTCGATATAGCGATGGCCGTTGTAGTTAGCCTCTTGGATCTGAATTTTTTGGTCATGTTCGACATCCGTAACCAAGGCGACGTGCCCATATCCCCCATCATCCCAACAGGCGATGGCACCGACCTCTGGAGTGTCTCCTGTCCGGAATCCAGCAGCGCGTGCACTAGCTGCCCACATGCCGCCATTTCCCCACCAGTTGTGGGCCCAAGGGGCTAATTCTTTCGCTCCCCAGGTACACTCACCGATGGGGTAGGTATTTCCCGGGTGTGTTGCGAGTGGAGTGAGCTTTGGCTTTGCTTTTTCTACTTGAAAGGTAGTGGGGAATAGCCCTTTTAGTTGTCCTTGGCTTTTCTGATAGACGTGGAGATGAAATAGCCCATTTCCCTTGTGTTTTTGAGCCTGAAAGCGCAGTTGGAAATGTCCAGGTGCTATCTTCTTTGCGGGATACCAGACCAGATCATCCTGCCCATTTTCTTCAGACCAGATGGGGAAGACAATCTCGTCAACGTCTTCAAACAACTTTAGGTCTACCTCAAATTCTTGTGAGGAGATGGGTGTGATCGTAATCTTGGGTTGGGAGGAAGCCAGGTCTTTTTGCTGGACTCTGGTCGTGAGAGGGTAAAGTCCGGTTAGCTGCTCATTTGCCTCCACCCCATAGACATGGACATGATAAAGTCCGGCTTGATCAGAATGGTTGGTCAATGGCACTTGTAGGTCAAATCCCTTGTCACTGCGTTCCACAGGATACCAAATCAGGTCATCTTGACCATTTTGGTCAGACCAGACGGGAACTTGGATCTTTTGATACTTATCCGGGACGTTTCCAAGATGAATCACTAGCTGCCCTTTTTCGGCATAGATAGCATTGGTCGCTTGATCTGCATGGGCAATAGAGGCTTGCATCCCCCATGTCGCACAAGTCAGTACAACAAATTTTTTGATCGTTTGCATAATACTCCTTTTCGTCAATTAGTAGGTCTCACCTATACTATTCGGAAAAAAATGAGAAATAGGAGAAAATAGCAAAAAATGTTTGGATTCTACTGAAAATAGGAGACTTTTGCTGAAATCATTAGAATAAAACGAACGATTATGATATAATTTAATAAAATAATTCGCAAAAGAGGTTCGAGATGAAACTTTTGGTTGTTGGATCTGGCGGTCGTGAGCATGCGATTGCTAAGAAATTGTTGGAGTCTACAGACGTTGAGCAGGTTTTTGTGGCTCCTGGTAATGACGGGATGCGATTAGATGGTCTGGATTTGATCAATATCGGAATTTCCGAACATTCTAATCTGATTGACTTCGCAAAAGTCAACGATATTGCTTGGACCTTTATCGGTCCAGATGATGCCCTTGCGGCTGGTATCGTGGATGATTTCAATGCAGCTGGTCTCAAAGCCTTTGGTCCGACCAAGGCTGCAGCTGAGCTGGAGTGGTCTAAGGATTTTGCTAAGGAAATCATGGTCAAATATGACGTTCCGACAGCAGCCTATGGAACCTTTTCAGATTTCGAGGAAGCCAAGGCCTACATCGAGGGAAAAGGCGCTCCAATCGTCGTCAAAGCAGACGGTTTGGCCCTTGGAAAAGGTGTCGTCGTTGCGGAGACAGTGGAGCAAGCAGTTGAAGCTGCTCACGAGATGCTTATGGACAATAAATTCGGTGATTCAGGTGCGCGTGTGGTCATCGAGGAATTCCTTGACGGGGAAGAGTTCTCTCTCTTTGCCTTTGTCAATGGGGACAAGTTCTACATCATGCCAACGGCTCAGGACCACAAACGTGCTTATGATGGGGACAAGGGCCCTAACACTGGTGGGATGGGTGCCTATGCGCCGGTTCCTCACTTGCCACAGAGCGTGGTTGACACAGCGGTTGACACTATTGTCAAGCCAGTTCTTGAAGGCATGATTAAAGAAGGTCGTCCCTACCTTGGTGTCCTTTACGCTGGTCTTATCTTGACAGCTGATGGACCGAAAGTCATCGAGTTCAACTCACGTTTTGGTGATCCTGAAACACAAATCATCTTGCCTCGTTTGACATCTGACTTTGCACAAAATATCACTGACATTTTGGATGCTAAAGAGCCAACTATCACTTGGACGGACAAGGGTGTGACATTGGGCGTGGTTGTAGCATCAAACGGCTACCCACTCGCTTATGAGAAAGGTGTCAAGCTTCCAGCCAAGACAGAGGGTGACATCATCACTTACTATGCTGGTGCTAAATTCGCTGAAAATGGCCAAGATCTCCTCTCAAACGGAGGACGTGTTTACATGCTAGTCACAACAGCAGACACCGTCAAAGAAGGTCAAAATATCATCTACAACGAACTCAATAAACAAAACACAGAAGGCCTATTCTACCGAAACGACATTGGTAGTAAGGCAATAAAAGATTAACAGATACTAACTTTGTCATGGCGAGCGAAAGCGAGCCAAACTAAGATAATGGTCGTTTGATTTGCGAGCGTTAGCGAGCTAGTATAGGATAATCGTCGCAGTAGTGGAACTCCTAGTAGCAGAGCTACTAGGAGCGGAAAACTGGAGACTCAGGCTCCAGTTTTAGTAATGGAACGCTACAGGCGGTCGCTTACGTCCGCACTACAATAGACGATTATCGAAAAAGGAGAAAAAATGAAACCAGTAATTTCCATTATCATGGGCTCAAAATCCGACTGGGCAACCATGCAAAAAGCTGCTGAAGTCCTCGATAACTTCGGTGTTGCTTACGAAAAGAAAGTTGTTTCCGCACATCGGACGCCTGACCTCATGTTCAAACATGCCGAAGAAGCACGTAGCCGTGGCATCAAGGTCATCATCGCGGGTGCAGGTGGCGCAGCTCACTTGCCAGGGATGGTTGCTGCTAAAACGACCCTTCCAGTCATCGGGGTACCCGTCAAGTCTCGTGCTCTTAGCGGTGTGGATTCACTTTATTCCATCGTTCAGATGCCAGGTGGAGTGCCTGTCGCAACTATGGCGATCGGTGAAGCGGGTGCGACCAACGCTGCCCTCTTTGCCCTCCGTCTTCTTTCAGTAGAGGACCAGGCTATTGCGACAGCGTTAGCAGATTTCGCAGAAGAACAAGGAAAAATCGCAGAGGAGTCTACAAATGAGCTCAACTAAAACCATTGGGATTATCGGTGGTGGCCAGCTCGGTCAGATGATGGCAATCTCAGCTATCTACATAGGGCACAAGGTTATCGCACTGGATCCAGCAGCTGATTGCCCAGCCTCTCGTGTGGCGGAAATCATCGTAGCTCCTTACGACGACGTGGATGCCCTTCGTCAGTTGGCAGATCGCTGTGATGTTCTCACTTATGAATTTGAAAATGTGGATGCTGATGGTTTGGATGCCGTTATCAAAGATGGACAACTCCCACAAGGGACAGACCTGCTTCGCATTTCCCAAAATCGCATTTTTGAGAAGGACTTTCTTTCCAACAAGGCCCAAGTCACTGTGGCTCCTTACAAGGTTGTGACCTCAAGCCAAGATTTGACAGATATCGATCTGTCGAAAAATTATGTCCTCAAGACAGCGACCGGTGGTTACGATGGCCATGGTCAGAAGGTCATTCGTTCAGAAGCAGACTTGGAAGAAGCCTATGCTTTAGCCGATTCAGCAGACTGCGTTTTAGAAGAGTTTGTCAACTTTGACCTTGAGATTTCAGTCATCGTGTCTGGGAATGGCAAGAACGTGACAGTCTTCCCTGTTCAGGAAAATATCCACCGCAACAACATTCTTTCAAAAACCATTGTGCCTGCTCGCATTTCAGAAAGTCTAGCTGAAAAAGCCAAAGCGATGGCAGTGCGAATCGCAGAACAACTGAACCTTTCTGGTACACTTTGTGTAGAAATGTTTGCGACAGCTGATGACATCATTGTCAACGAAATTGCGCCACGTCCACACAATTCAGGGCATTATTCGATTGAAGCCTGCGACTTCTCCCAGTTTGACACGCACATCTTGGGCGTTCTCAGAGCACCACTCCCAGCAATCCACCTTCATGCTCCGGCTGTCATGCTCAATGTACTCGGCCAACACGTCGAGGCTGCTGAAAAATATGTGATAGAAAATCCAAGCGCTCACCTCCACTTATATGGTAAACTAGAAGCAAAGCACAACCGCAAGATGGGACATGTGACCTTGTTTAGTGATGTACCAGATAGTGTGGATGAATTTTAGGAGAGAATCGTATGGAATACTACGAGTTTAAAGAAGACATAATAGATAAAGATTTCAACTTTTATTTCGATACTAGTGCGTTGCTCTCTTTGTATCGAAAACGACAAGATTTGGTTGATTATTTTGATGTTAATATTCAAAGTGTTAACAATGATATCCGAATTCCTTCGACGGTACAAAAAGAATATAATAGAAATGTATCAAGTGCCAAATCTCATTTAAAAAATGAATTAATTAAAAATATAAAGAATTTTCAGAAAAATATTTTTGATAGCGTAAATCAGAGTTTGATTCAAATTTCTGAGCTTCTTTCAAATAGTGATTCACCTGATTTAGGTACATTTGAGACATTGCAGAATGATTCGATTAAAAAGTTATCAGATCTTAATATTTTTTTTAGACAATTAGAAATATCTGAAGATGAGAAAAAAATAGATAAAGTTTCAGAACTAATGGAAGATTTTCTAATGTTACCGGGTAACTTGCTTCCGATAATATCTAGAGTGGAGCAAATAAAATTGATGAATGAGGGGTACACTAGAGCTAAGCATCATTTTCCTCCTGGTTATATGGATATGAAGGACAAATACCATGGTTTAAAAAAAGAAGCTTTAAAAAAGAGTCAAGGGCAGAAGAAACCGGAAGAGCTTATAAGATATCTAGGCGATTACTTTATTTGGGCAGAGATAATAAAAGATGTTTTAAGTAAAGAAAAAAATGCACTTTTTATCACTTCTGATTTAAAAGAGGATTGGTGGGAAATGCCAAAAAAAATGTATGATTTGATATCTTATGAACCTAGAAAGGAATTGATTGAAGAATTTGTTGAATTAACTGGTAAGCGGATAGAATTTATTCCTTTTGATCTATTTATAAGTTTTTTAGAGAGTTATAATAATCAAGAATCTTTACGTAATTATTTATTCCAAAATATAGCGGAAATAGAGTCAATCGTTTCAGATGAGGTTTTGGAATTTGTTCGGAAAAATGAGAGATTGATCATTTCAGATAATGATATCATTTGGGATTCAGATATAACAAAAGGATACGTTCCGTATGATTATAATGTAGAGGTCCTAGACACGGAAATAATTTCAGTAGAAATTGATTCCTCTGATGAAGGGGAGGACGGTGGGCTTTCTGTAGAACTTATTGTTAGCGTTAATTTAGGGGGAGTTTTCGATGTTTCTGCTGGATTGGAGGATGAAGTTTATCGAAGCGTAAATGGTGATTTTACTGTAGAAGATATTCATATTCAAGTTGCAATTGATTTTTCTCCTAGTCAGGTAAATAATGTAAAAGACATTTTGATAAATGATTGCTCTGATGATTTTAATTTGATAATTCAAGAAGCAAAAGTTGTAGGTATAGAGTTAATCGATAGTGGTTCGATTGGCTTAGATTATGACGATCCTGATGAAAGTGCCCTATTAGATTATTATCGGTGGGAATGGGATTGAGATGAAGGTAGGTTTGTAAAATGGTAAATTTATAAAAAGAGAAGACTGAGGCAGTTGTCGAAGTCTTGTATGCTAGTAGCAATTACGAGAAAGCAAAAGCTAGGTTTGGTAAGCTAGCTACTCAATATCCTGAAAACTATTTAGCAATTTATGATTTGCCACTGGATACTGATTTGAATACACTTTTTCACTCCCCATCAGTGTTTATTGGGAAAGAAGAGTTTGAATAAATGGTGAAATTAAAAAAATTACAAAAAGAATTTTTAAAACTTGGCTATACTCTTAGTGGCGAATATCCAAAAGAAGGTGGAGAAGGTACTGTATACAAAGCGGAGAAAGAACAAAATCTTTATGCTATTAAAATTATTAAAGATTTAAGAACGGATAGAATTAAAAGATATAAACAGGAAATTGAAAGTGTTCAAGAATTAGATCATCCTAATGTTATAAAACCTAGTTATGGAAAGTTATTGATTGATGGTGAAGAAGTTCAGTATAGCATCATGGCATTCTATGAAAAGGATTTAAAAAAGATTATTCCCCAATTATCAGATTACGAGCAGATTTTTAACATTATTATTGAACTTGGAGAAGCTTTAAAGTACATTCATAGCAAAGGTGTTATACACAGGGATTTAAAGCCAGAAAACGTATTGATTGCAGACGACGGACATTTAGTTTTAACGGATTTTGGTATTGCACATTTCAAGGATTCTAATCTAACTAAGAAAAATGATTTGTTAAATAACAGAATATATCTGGCTCCTGAACAATATATTAAAGGTAATGCTCAAAATGTGACACCAGCAGCAGACATTTATTCATTTGGTTTAATTATTAATGAGTGCTTTACTAAAAGAGTCGCTCACGGTGACAATCCTCGGTTAATAAGTGATGAGTATCCATTTTTATTTGAACTTGATAATATAGTCAAAAAGATGTTAAGGCAGGATGTTGACAAAAGAATAAGTATTAATTGTGCTTTAAGTTTATTGAAAGAAGCTAGAGAAACTCTGTCTGAAAACTTAGATTATCTTAGTTTGGATTTAGAGGATGGATTGCCAGAAGATTTATCTCCTGAGGAACTAAAGAATATTTTAAGTCAAGCTACTAAAGATATTTATTTTGCGACTAAATTTAATTTAGATGATAATATCGCTAAACAATATGAGTTGAATTATCATAAAAATATTGGATTTAGTGTCTCGCCTTACTTAAAAAATTTAGCTGCACGTTATAAAATTTTAGATATTTGTCGTGAAAAATTCATCTATGAAACCAAATATGAAAGTGGCCCATCTCTTTCATTTCTTGAAGAAAGAGAGCATCAAGGTCTTTATGATAGATTAGAGAGGGTTCTCGACACATATATGGTTTCAGGAAATAAGCTCTATGGACAAATAAAAAAATATTTTTCAGCATGTCTAGATTATCATGCTGAAAAAATTCTAAAACAAATTGAAGATGAACAATGGATGTTTGAAAAACTGTTTTATCACATAGAAAATGCACCTATACTTTGGTTAAGGACGTTTCTATTAGAACTAGGTATTGAACAGAGTGAATTAGAAGATAATATTGTGATAAATTGGGATAGAACATTGACATATTCAGATAATGAGACAGAGTTGTCTTTATTTAAAAAAGACACTGAATTTGAAAGAATTCAATATGAGAAGATTAAATCGATTTGTCAAGAGGTTATAAACCAATGGGCTATGTCATATGATTATCTTGATGATAAAACTATTAGATTTATATTTGCAGATGAACATCAATTTGAAAATTTCAAAGACTTTGCATCGAATATAACAAAATCAAATCATAATCTGTGGTTAGATTTCAATGATGATATTATTCAAAAATCTAAAGTCATTGATGATGAAATTATTCTGGACTTAAAAATCTTTTGGGAGATTGATTCAATTTTAGCAAAGATACTTGGTTTTAGAAAATAAATTAAAATGTTCAGTAGTTGTTTAAACGCTCAAAATAAACTAAAAATAATATAGAAAGGAACAAGGGCTCAAGTATTCACCAAAACTGAATATGGGCTACGGACTTGATCAATTCTTATGATTCAACTCATTGTCAATGCTTTTGTTGAGAAGGACAAGACAGGAGCAGTCGTCGAAATCTTATATGCTAGTAGCGATCACGAAAAAGTGAAAGCTAAGTATGAAGAGCTGACTGCTCAATATCCTGAAAACTATTTAGCTATCTATGATGTCCCGATGGATACGGATTTGAATACACTAAATCACTATCCATCAGTGTGGATTGGGAAAGAAGAATTTGAGTAGGAGAACTTAGTATATGGGGATATTTAATTTTGGGAAGCCTAAAGATGAAGTTCTGGAAAATAAAATTCAAAAATTAAACCAAGAAATAGAATTAAAGAAAAAGAGTCTAGATGAATTAAAACTACAAATACAAACTGCTAAGGAAATATTTACTTTAAACGAAGAATTAGCAAATAAACGGAGTGAGCTTGATCGTTTAAACTATGAAATTTCTTTAGCAAACGATGACTTAGGTTTACAAGAATTTGGCTTTTTTAATCGACAATATAAATTCACTGATTCACTTCAATATAAAGAAGCTTTAGAAAATCTTAGGCTTCAGGAAAAAGAACTTGTTAAAAATGATAATGCTGCAAAGATTATTTGGACTTACACTTTTAACAATAGTGAAAAAAAAGGTCGTGCGATTCAGAATAAATTAAAAAAGGTGGCAATTCGAGGTTTTAATGGGGAGGCAGATGCCTTGCTAGTAAAAGCAACGCCTGCCAATGTTGAAAACAAGAAGACCGCGCTTATACGATCATTTGATCAGTTGAATAAAATTTATGCTAGTAATGGTGTGGAGATCAGTCCAGAATATTTACAACTGAAATTGCTTGAATTTCAATTGGCTGTTGAGTATGAGCTTCAAAAGCAAGAAGAAAAAGAGTTGCTTCGTGAACAAAGGGAAAAGGAACGAGAAGATAAAAAACTTCAAGCCGAGATTAAAGTGAAAAGAAAGCAATTGGAAAAGGATAGAGATCACTTTAAAAATATGGTTGCTAAGGTAACAGAGTTACTAAAAGAAGCAAAAAATGATGAAGTAGATGAACTCAGACGCCAATTGACTGAATATCAGGATAAACTATCTGAATTAGATGAAATTGAAGAAGACATCGATTACCGAGAAGGCCATGCAACAGCAGGATATGTGTATGTGATATCTAACATAGGATCTTTTGGTGAAGATGTATATAAAATTGGAGTAACTCGCCGTTTAGAGCCGTTAGAACGAATCAGGGAGTTGAGCAGTGCATCTGTACCATTTCAATTTGATGTCCATGTTTTGATATTTAGTGAGGAAGCATTTGCACTGGAAACAGAATTACACAATCAACTTGCTAATTATAAAGTAAACAAGGTGAATGGACGAAAAGAGTATTTTAAGGTTCCCTTTGATAAAATTAAAAGTATTTTAGCATCCCATAAAGAATTAACGGTGGAGCTGAATGAAAATGCTGAAGCATTTGAATACAGGCAAACCAAAGCTATTGAAGATAAACAGTTATAACAAAATGATTTTTAGTTGTTAAACCGATGTTTCACGCCGTGGGGAAAGCGTGAGCGACGGAAATCTTGAGACTTCAGGCTCAAGATTTAGTCATGAGATTCCGAAGGAAGCTGCTGACATCCGCCCCACTTAAGTGAAACATCAAAAGAAAGGAAAATTAAACATGATTGATAGATATAGCCGCCCTGAGATGGCGAACATTTGGACTGAAGAAAATAAATACCGTGCTTGGCTTGAGGTGGAAATCTTGGCCGATGAAGCCTGGGCTGAATTGGGAGAAATTCCTAAGGAAGATGTGGCTTTGATTCGTGAAAAAGCGGACTTTGACATTGACCGTATTTTGGAAATCGAGCAGCAAACTCGCCACGATGTGGTGGCCTTCACGCGTGCGGTTTCTGAAACGCTTGGTGAAGAGCGTAAGTGGGTTCACTATGGGTTGACTTCTACTGACGTGGTAGATACGGCCTATGGTTACCTCTACAAACAAGCCAACGATATCATCCGCAAGGATCTTGAAAACTTCCTCAACATCATCGCTGACAAAGCGAAAGAACACAAGTTCACTATCATGATGGGTCGTACCCACGGTGTGCACGCTGAGCCGACAACTTTTGGTCTTAAATTGGCTACTTGGTACAGCGAAATGAAACGAAACATTGAGCGTTTCGAGCATGCGGCTGCTGGTGTGGAAGCTGGTAAGATTTCTGGTGCGGTTGGTAACTTTGCCAACATCCCACCATTTGTTGAAAAATACGTCTGCGACAAATTGGGTATCCGTGCTCAAGAAATCTCTACACAGGTCCTTCCTCGTGACCTTCACGCTGAGTACTTTGCAGTTCTTGCTAGCATCGCAACTTCTATCGAGCGGATGGCGACTGAAATCCGTGGTCTTCAAAAATCTGAACAACGTGAAGTGGAAGAGTTCTTTGCCAAAGGTCAAAAAGGATCTTCAGCAATGCCACACAAACGCAACCCAATCGGTTCTGAAAACATGACAGGTCTTGCGCGTGTGATCCGTGGTCACATGGTCACAGCTTATGAAAACGTAGCCCTTTGGCACGAACGTGATATCTCTCATTCATCAGCTGAGCGTATCATTGCACCAGACACAACCATCTTGATTGACTACATGCTCAACCGTTTCGGAAATATCGTTAAGAACTTGACGGTCTTCCCAGAAAACATGATCCGCAACATGAACTCTACATTTGGTTTGATCTTCAGCCAACGTGCGATGTTGACTTTGATTGAAAAAGGCATGACACGTGAGCAAGCTTACGACCTTGTTCAACCGAAGACTGCTCAATCATGGGATAACCAAGTAGACTTCAAACCACTTCTTGAAGCAGATCCAGAAGTGACTTCTCGTCTCACTCAAGAAGAAATCGACGAAATCTTCAACCCAAGCTACTACACCAAACGGGTGGATGAAATTTTTGAACGCATCGGTTTGGGTGACTAATCGCAACGAAAAAGGGAATTTGAAAAATAGACGAAAGAGGCTGGGACAAAAGTCCTAGCCTCTCAATTATTTTTGGATTGTCGAGCAAGACGCAGTGGTTGAGTGGGCTCTACTACGCTGATTTCATCAGCTTTTACAGCCCTACTCAACTGTGCGGGGGTGGGGAAGACGAACTCTTTTTAACTAGTCGGAGTTCTTTCCCACTCCCTTTTTAAACTTTTTATAGCTAAACTATCACTAATTATATATATTTTTAAAGAGGTCTTTAGAAATCGTTTTCAATATGCTATACTGGAGCTATAAAAAAGACCGAGATGTCTCAGTCTTTTTGGTTCTTAGTGATCGCGGTCACAGGAGATAAATTTAATCTTGTAGTAGTCACCGCGTTTATAGGTTTCCGTGTATTCAAGGATTTGGCCAGTCGCTTCTAGCTTGGTCGTCTTCACTTGTTTGACCGTTGGGAAATTTTCGTCGATCTTCAATACTTTAGCAACCTTGCTTGGTGTAGGAAAGACGATTTCGTTGACTTCTTCGAAGTGCTCGTCATTCATATGAATGTGGTAGTCTTCTTTGAAGCGATCATAGATAGAGCTGTAGTATTCCAAATTTGGATAGTTTGGATTGATGTATTGTTCAGGAACATAGGTTTGGTGGAAGATATAGGTATCATCCCCTGTCTGGCGAGTCCGTTCGATCTTATAGTAGAATTGCGTTGGGTTGAGGCCTAGTTTGTCTAGGATGCTTAAGGTATTTCCACGTTTAATAGAGAGAACTTTGACTTTGGCCTTTTGGATTGGGAAGGTCTCAACATCTGAAAATTCAACCAGTTTGTGTTTTCGAGCACGAGAAACAAAGGTTCCTTTTCCTTGCTGACGGACAATGTAGCCATCAGCAGCGAGGTCGTTCAAAGCACGGACAACGGTGATAGAGCTGACATCATAAATTTTAATGAGTTCAGCTTCAGTATAAAATTTATCTCCATTTTCAAATTTTCCGGAGATAATTTGCTGCTTCAATTCATCTTTGATGTGTTGGTACTTTGGAATTGCCATAGTGCTACCTCTCTTTAGATTTCTCTTATTTAACCCTATTTTAACATATTTTTTATAAAAGTGTTGACATTTTTTAAATAATTTATTATATTAATAAATGAAAAGGGTTACATATAAGAAAGGGGGGCGTTTATGGGAGTTTTTGAGATTCGCGATGCTTTCTATTTAAAAGATCAACCCTTCAAGATTTTATCCGGAGCGATCCATTATTTCCGAATTGACCCAGCAGACTGGTATCATTCCTTGTATAATCTAAAGGCTTTGGGTTTTAACACGGTTGAGACCTATGTCCCTTGGAATGCGCATGAACCTCGCAAAGGGGAGTTTGACTTTAGTGGTCGATTGGATCTAGAGCGTTTCATTCAAACAGCCCAGTCCCTAGGACTTTACATGATTGTAAGGCCGTCGCCCTTTATCTGTGCAGAGTGGGAATTTGGTGGATTACCAGCCTGGCTCTTAGAAGAAGACCTGCGAATCCGCTCATCTGACCCATCCTTTATCGAAGCGGTGGATCGTTATTATGATCGCTTGCTTGGCTTGTTGACACCCTACCAAGTGGATCAGGGTGGTCCAATCCTCATGATGCAGGTGGAAAATGAGTACGGCTCTTATGGAGAGGATAAGGATTATCTTCGTGCCATTCGGGATTTGATGAAGGAAAAAGGCGTGACCTGTCCCCTCTTTACATCAGATGGTCCATGGCGAGCAACGCTAAGAACAGGAACCTTGATCGAAGAAGACCTCTTCGTGACGGGAAACTTCGGTTCCAAAGCAGCCTATAACTTTGGTCAGATGCAGGAATTCTTTGACGAATACGGTAAGAAATGGCCCTTGATGTGTATGGAATTCTGGGATGGCTGGTTTACCCGCTGGAAGGAACCTGTGATTCAAAGGGACCCAGAGGAATTGGCAGAAGCTGTACATGAGGTATTGGAGCTTGGCTCCATCAATCTCTATATGTTTCATGGCGGGACCAATTTCGGCTTCATGAATGGTTGCTCAGCTCGGGGAACGCTAGACTTGCCACAAGTGACGTCCTATGACTATGGGGCTTTGCTCAATGAGCAGGGTAATCCGACGGAGAAGTATTATGCTATTGAAAAAATGATGGCGACTTATTATCCGGAATACCCACAGAAGGAACCGCTCATCAAAGAGTGTTTGCCAGAACAAACCTTGCAATTGGCAGCCAAGACTAGTCTTTTTGGGAATTTGGACAATTTGGCTCAGGTCGAAACCAGTCTTTATCCAAAACGGATGGAAGAGCTGGGCCAATATACTGGCTATCTTTTGTATGAGACAGATGTTGAAATGGATGCGCCGGAGGAAAGACTTCGGATCATCGATGGTCGAGATCGGGCGCAGGTGTACGTGAATGATCGTCATCTAGCAACGCAATACCAAACAGAGATCGGTGAAGATCTTTTTATCAAAGGAAAAAAGAAAGCGGTTACGAATTTAAAAATCTTGCTTGAGAATATGGGACGTGTCAACTACGGGCACAAGCTCTTAGCTGATAGCCAGCACAAGGGCATTCGCACAGGTGTCTGTGTGGATTTGCATTTCCACCTTCATTGGAAGCAGTACCCGCTGGATTTACAAGATCTCAGCCAGCTCGATTTTTCAAAGGAATGGCAGGCAGGTGCTCCAGCATTTTACCGATATGATTTTCAGCTGGACCACACCCTTGACACCTATCTAGATATGACAGGATTTGGGAAAGGGGTCGTCTTTGTCAACGGCCACAACCTTGGTCGCTTCTGGGAGGTCGGACCAACCACTTCACTTTACGTGCCTCATGGCTTCCTTAAAGAAGGAGTCAATAGCCTGATCGTCTTTGAGACAGAAGGGCGTTACCAAGAGACACTTCAACTTGTTCAACAACCTACATTCAAAGAAGTAAAGGGGGAAAACTTATGACTATTGTAGGATGCCGTATCGATGGACGTTTGATCCACGGGCAGGTAGCCAATCTTTGGACTACCAAACTAAATGTTTCACGTATCATGGTGATCGATGATGAAGTCGCTCAAAATGATATCGAAAAAAGTGGCTTGAAACTAGCGACACCACCTGGTGTTAAGCTTAGTATCTTGCCAGTCGCAAAGGCTGCGGAAAATATCTTGGCTGGAAAATATGATAGCCAACGACTCTTTATCGTAGCTCGCAAACCAGATCGTTTCCTTCGTTTGATCGAAGCAGGCGTTCAGCTTGAAACACTAAATGTCGGCAATATGTCTCAATCCGATGAGACGCGTGCGATTACCCGCTCGATCAATGTGGTGGACGCGGACGTGGAAGACTTTAACAAGATCCACGAAAAAGGTGTGAAGATTACGTCTCAGATGGTGCCAAACGACACTGCAGAAGACTTTATGAAGTTATTAAAGTAAAAGAAAATTTTTAGGAGGAAATTGTCATGATACAATGGTGGCAAATTTTACTACTTACTTTGTACTCAGCTTATCAAATCTGTGATGAGTTGACGATTGTTTCATCAGCAGGATCACCAGTCTTTGCTGGTTTCATTACAGGACTTGTCATGGGGGATTTAAAGACAGGTCTATTTATCGGAGCTTCTCTTCAATTGACAGTGCTCGGTGTAGGTACTTTCGGTGGAGCTTCTCGTATTGACGCAACATCTGGTGCCGTTCTTGCGACTGCCTTCTCAGTAGCAAAAGGGATTGATCCAGAGATTGCTATTGCTACAATCGCTGTGCCGGTAGCAACTTTGTTGACCTACTTTGATATTCTTGGTCGTATGACTACAACTTACTTCGCTCACCGTGTAGATGCTGCGATCGAACGTTACGACTATAAAGGAATTGAACGCAACTACCTTCTTGGTGCTGTTCCTTGGGCTCTTTCTCGTGCCCTTCCAGTCTTCTTGGCTCTTGCATTTGGTGGTTCTTTCGTAGAAACTGTTGTTACAGGTCTTGCTAATGTACAATGGTTGGCAAACGGTCTGAAACTTGCAGGTCAAATGCTTCCAGGTCTTGGATTTGCGATCTTGCTTCGTTACCTTCCTGTTCGTCGTAACCTTCACTATCTTGCACTTGGTTTTGGCTTAACAGCAATGTTGACAGTGCTTTATAGCAATGTTCAAAGCCTTGGTGCTGCAGTGTCTAGCATTGTTGGTTCTGATGTGTTCGCTAAACTTCCAAAAGAACAAGCTATTACTTTTGTTAACAACTTCAAGAGTGTATCTATGATTGGTATTGCCATTATCGGTATCTTCCTTGCAGTGCAACACTTCAAAAACAGCCAACGTACAGTCGTAGCTGCTCCAGCAAGCAATGTAGAAAGCGGGGAAATTGAAGATGACGAATTCTAATTACAAACTAACAAAAGAAGATTTTAAACAAATCAACAAACGTAGCCTCTTCACCTTCCAATTGGGTTGGAACTACGAACGGATGCAGGCTTCTGGTTACCTTTATATGCTTTTACCTCAGTTGCGTAAAATGTATGGTGATGGCACTCCAGAATTGAAAGAAATGATGAAATTGCATACGCAATTCTTCAATACTTCACCATTCTTCCACACCATTATCACTGGTTTTGACCTTGCTTTGGAAGAAAAAGATGGTGTCAAATCAAAAGATGCGGTGAACGGGATCAAGACAGGTCTCATGGGACCATTCGCTCCTCTTGGGGACTCCATCTTTGGATCATTGGTACCAGCTATTATGGGTTCAATCGCAGCAACTTTGGCTGTTGCAGGAAACCCAGCCGGTATCTTCTTGTGGATCGCTGTAGCAGTTGCTTATGACATTTTCCGTTGGAAACAGTTGGAATTTGCCTATAAAGAAGGGGTTAACCTCATCAACAACATGCAAAGTACCTTGACAGCTTTGATCGACGCAGCTGCCGTTCTGGGTATCTTCATGGTTGGTGCCTTGATTGCCAGCATGATTGGTGTTGAAGTTTCTTGGACTCCACACATTGGGGACAAAGCGATTGAAATTCAAGATATGCTCAACCTTATCTTCCCACGTTTGGTACCAGCTATCATCACAGGTGTAATCTTCTGGTTGCTTGGACGTAAGGGTATGAACTCTACAAAAGCTATCTTGCTCATCATCCTTGCAGCAATCGCATTCTCAGCATTTGGCCACTTCTTCTTTGGAATGGCATAATGGAGTAAGGTATGGCAAAAGAGTTAGTATTGGTCAGCCATGGTCGCTTCTGTGAAGAGCTTAAAGCTAGCACAGAGATGATTATGGGACCACAAGAATCCATCCATACGGTTGCACTCTTACCAGAAGAAGGACCAGAAGACTTTACTGCTAAATTTGAAGCAACAGTCCAAGGTCTAGAAGACTATATTGTATTTGCAGATCTCTTGGGAGGAACTCCTTGCAACACCGTGAGCCGCTTGATCCTTGAAGGGCGTGCGATTGACTTATACGCAGGGATGAATCTTCCGATGGTCATCGAATTCATCAATAGCAGCCTGACTGGTAATGAAGGGGACTACCCTGAACGTGCAAAAGAAAGTATTGTCAAGGTCAATGACCTCTTGTCAAACCTTGATGATGATGAAGATGAGTAGGTTGGTATGGGAGTCTGGGAGCATCATCTCAGGCTCCTTTCCCATTTATCAACGTTAGATTGTAGAAAGGAACAACAGGTTCTATGTTAGACTATACAAAAAAAGACTTGCAGGAGCTAGGAGCAGAGATCACAACACGTGAGATCTACCAACAACCAAGTGTTTGGAAAAAAACGGCTCGCTTGTACCAAGAAAGAAAAGCGGAAATAAAAGCTTTCTTAGAAAAAATTGGGCAAGAGCATGCCTATATCAAGGTCATCTTGACAGGAGCAGGAACCTCAGCCTATGTGGGGGATACCTTGGTTCCATATTTGCAGGAAGTGCACGATGAACGCCACTGGAATTTTCAATCCATTGCGACGACGGATATCGTAGCTCATCCTCAAACCTATTTGAAAAAAGAGGTTCCGACGGTTTTAGTATCTTTTGCCCGGAGTGGCAATTCGCCAGAAAGTGTCGCAACCGTGCAGTTGGCCCAAGATCTGGTTGATGAGCTCTATCAGATCACCATTACCTGTGCCGAAGAAGGAAAACTGGCCCAGCAAGCCCATGGGGATGAGCGCAATCTCTTGCTTCTCCAACCCAAAGAAACCAATGATGCCGGCTTTGCCATGACCTCTAGCTTTACCTCCATGCTCTTGACAGCTCTCTTGGTCTTTGATCCAAGCGAGGAAGAGATCAAGGAAAAACGAGTAGCAGAGCTGGTTGATCTGTCTGAGCAAATCTTGGAGCAGGATCGTGAGGTCAAGGAAGTGGTCGATCTGGACTTTGAGCGCGTGATCTATCTGGGGGCAGGCCCTTTCTTTGGCCTAGCCCATGAAGCCCAGCTCAAGATTTTGGAATTAACAGCAGGCAAAATCGCAACCATGTATGAGAGTCCTGTCGGTTTCCGTCACGGTCCGAAATCCCTCATCAATGACCAAACTCTCGTCTTAGTCTTTGGATCCATTGATCCATACACCCGCCAGTATGATCTGGACTTGGTTCGAGAAGTTGCAGGGGATCAAATTGCCCGTCAAGTTGTCCTTTGGACCGATCAAGCTGCAGGGATTGAGCATGTACGGGAAGTGTTGGTGGAAGCATCAGCAGACTCCCTAGATATCTACCGTGCCTTCCCATACATTATCTATGGTCAATTGATTTCTCTTTTGACTTCACTCAAGGTGCAAAATCGCCCAGATACACCTTCACCAACTGGTACCGTCAATCGGGTTGTTCAAGGGGTGATCATTCATCCATTTCATAAAGAATAGCCACTAATTTTCTATAAAAAGTGGAGTGTTTCTTCTTGTGAAACTGATACAATGGAGAAAAACAGTGAGAGGAGAAGGTTTGTGAAACAGTATCAAGAAAGCGTGTTTGGGGAATGGCAGAATCAAGAGGTTCGGGCTTATCGCCTCGAAAATGATAAGGGCTACCAATTATCTGTCATGACCTATGGGGCGACGATTTTAGAATATGTGACACCTGATAAAGAAGATCAGTTTACGAATATTATTCTAGGCTTTGATCGCTTTGAGGACTATGTGGGCAATAGCCCTAAATATGGGGCTAGTATTGGCCCGGTAGCAGGCCGGATTGCAGGGGCAAGTTTTGAACTCAATGGTCAAACCTATCACTTGGAAGCCAATAACGGTGCTAACTGCAACCACAGTGGACCGACGGGCTGGGACAGTGCCTTGTTTAGCGTTGAGTCGGTAACGGATCAGGAAATCACTCTGTATACAGAGCGTGCAGATGGTACCGGCGGTTTCCCTGGAAATCTCAAGATCTGGGTGACCTATGGCTTGACGGAAGCAGGGGAGTTGGAAATCAGCTATCGAGTAGAAACGGACCAAGATACTCTAGTTAATCCGACCAATCACAGCTATTTCAACCTATCAGGCAACTTCACTCAGCCGATTAATGACCATGTCTTTCAGATCAACCATCAAGGGCTTTACCCTATCCATCCCGACGGTGTCCCTCTTCACACTGTGGATAAAGAGAGTCCGATCGTTCAGCATCTCTACCAAGCTATGCTCTTAGAGGATCTCTTTAAGGATTCGGATCCGCAAATCCGCCTGGTAGAAGGCTTGGACCATCCTTTCGCTCTGCCAGAAGGGCATGAGAATGCAGGCTTTTTCTACCATCAGCCATCTGGACGTTTCTTGACCTTCAAGTCAGAAGCTCCCGCCTTGGTGGTGTATTCAGCTAACTTTGTGGATGATACTGTTTATCTGGAAGGGCAACCAATGGTTCAACACAATGGCCTGGCCTTGGAATTCCAAATCGTACCAGACGCCATTCATAGCGACCAAGCTGAGAAGGTCATCTTGAGAGCAGGTCAAGCCTTCACCAGCAAGACCAGCTACCATGCCATCGCTAAGAAATAGATAAGAAAGAGAGGGTGACAAACAAGGATGTGAAAACCTTGCTTGAAACCTCTCTTTTTTAGAAAAAAATTTTTTAAAAAGACTATAAGGAAACTTTAAGCTTCCCGTCGTATACTAATACCATCATCAAAGACCTCCTAACTTTGAATGATAAAACTCCTAAAACTTTTTCATAATAATCTCCCTATAAGAGCCACCAAAACCGGTGGCTTTTTTCTACGTACCTTAGCGAACGTTAGTGAGCTTAGGTACGTTGACGCAGTTCGAACGCAAGTGAGAACTACGATCTTTAAAAAATTAATGAGGTGAACTCAGAGAGTTCAACCGAACTTAGAGATATTGATGCAGTTTGAGCGGAGCGAAAATTACGTTCCTTCCTAACCGAACCAAAGGTACCGAAGTATTTTAATAGAGCGTAAGCTCTTTATTTTTTTGCACAGAAAAAAGCTCCTTGAGAAAATCTCAAGGAGCAGTGGAATGACTACTTGCTCGTTGCATCAGACACTTTTTTGAATTTTGCTGAAATAATCGTATTTAGATTATTCCGTCCATCGCGTTGCTCAATCGTCAACGTTAAAATATCTCCATCAATAGAGTATTTATACGTAGTTTCTTTAGCGACAGGTCCAATGGACATGGTTGCAAGTTGCACAATATTGATAGCTTCTGGGAAGATAATCGTTTGGTTTGCTGTATCTAATTTACCGTTCTTCAATGCAGAATGAATTTTAGCATTACCTCTATCAAATTCATAAGTTGTATTGGGCAAGTCTTTAGCGCCATCCTGTAGATTGACTGATAATTTGGTAAATTGATTTTTAATATATTCGTCTTTCGTTTGAGTCACTTTAGATGCATCTTTTTGTTTTAAGTAATCGTAGAATCTTCCAAAACCATCTGCTAGAGATACAGTATAGTCGAATTCAACAGATGTACCTGTAATGTTCAACGTTGGTTTTAAATCTTTCCATGCCTCAGGATAGATCAGCTTGATAGCCGAATCATCATTGTCAAAATCTTTAAAGGCTAAGCTACGTTCAAGAGCTGGTCGGAAGTCGATGGCTTGCCATTTTCCTTCAATTGGAACGGGGTCTTTTTGAGTAGTGCTTCCTTTACGTTTGAAGTGTAGTTCATAGTGAACGGGAAGATTATCTTTCTTCGCTTTTCCGTCAATCGTGACATAAAGCATATCATCTTTTAGTTCGTAGTGATATGTGTTTGGCGAAACGCGATTTTCACCGAATGAGAAGAAGAATGAGTTTGCTACTGAAAGTCCTTCATCAAAGGTCATTGTTTTGGCACCTTGATCAATAGAACCCGTTGCTTCGTAGCTAAACACGCCAGTATCTTTATTCATGCTGACTTTGTATTTCTTAAAGTCGCCTGCAAATCCTTCATGAGAGTCATACATGATTTTTTTGAATTCTTCTTCAGTCTTGCCTCTAGCTTCTGTTGTGACAGTGTAGAAAGCTTTAATAAAGTTATCAATGTTATAGTCGTATTTAATCGTTGCCGTATTGTTTTCAATCTTCATGTCCATTTTGAAGTCTTTAACAGATTCAAGCAAGTGTGCAAAGTGGATTCCATGGAGGGTATAGGCACCGATGGATTCCGTTAAAGCATCGAGAGTATCGACTAATTCCCATTCGCCATCAATCGTTTCGACTTTTGCTGTTTCTGTTTTAGCAGCATTTTTAGAGCCACTTTGTTTTTGAGAACAAGAAGCTAGTAGGAAGACTGAGAGCAGAGCAACGAATGCTAAAAATAATTTTTTATAACGTCTAATCATCGCTAGACCTCCTTAAAATAGATGATTGTATTACGCTTATATTATACGTGCAACACAATTGTTTTGCAAGGGCTTTCAAACGAATCACAATTTTGTTTTGTAACTTGACCGATTATTCAACATAAGAAACGGAAAAATTTTATGTAGCAGAGTACCCAATAGATGAGATTCTCAAGGTTTCCTAAATTATTTTTTGCACACAAAAGAGGCTGGGACAAAAGTCCTAGCCTCTCAATTATTTTTGGATTGTCGAGCAAGACGCAGTGGTTGAGTGGGCTCTACCACGCTGATTTCATCAGCTTTTACAGCCCTACTCAACTGTGCGGAGGTGGGACGACGAAATCGAATTCTAACGAATTACCGATTTCTGTCCCACTCTCAGTGAGTTATTTAATTAGTTTTAGGATCTGAAACTTTCTTGAATTTCATTGGATAAACAAGATGAGCACCAGTTTCATCGTACGTTTTCTCAGCATAAATTGTAAGGATGTCACCATTCAATTCGTAGTGATAAGTAATTGGTACGTCTGTAGAATTAATATAAAGAGGTAGAACTCCAAAGATGTTTGGCACTTCAGGGAATACGATCGTTTTTGCATTCTCGTTTAAAACCCCATCATTTAACGTTGCAGTTAACACTTTTGTATCGTTATCAAACGTTCCAGTTTGATGTTTAAAACTTCCAAATTTCTTTTCTCTTACGCCTAGAAGGATGGCAGTAGCTTCTTCTTTTGTAGGATATTTATCTTTATTCTGTTCAGCATAAAAATCAATATACTTATTCATATCTGCACTATAAGAATAAGTTATATCTGTTCCTGTAATTTTTAGAGTCGGAACGATATCTTGGAAGGCTTCAGTAACCTTTAATCGACTATTAGCATCATCATAATAAATTAAGAAAGTACGTTCTACTGTATCTCTAAAATCTACAGCTTTCCAGTCTCCTTCTAGTGAGACTGGGGTAGGTGCAACTGTTGTAGTCTCAGCGGTTGTTTGCTGTTTCTGTTGCTGTTGTTTCTGTTGCCCACATCCTGATACAAATAGAAGAGCAAGAAGGGAAAACATCCATAGGGAACTTTTTTTCATATTGTTCATGATTGATCACTCCTTCTAATGATTGTCTCCTACGTAATTGAAACGAAGACGTATTACTCTAAAATGACTTTGTTCATCTTTACCTTCAGCATAAAGTGTTATTTGGTTACCTTCAACGGTGTAAGTATAAGTAATTGGTACAAGCGAGTTATACGTGGTTCCCATAACAATTCTACTTAAAAATGTAGGTGTTTCAGGGAACGTAATAGTATGTTTCTGCGTATCGATTTCTCCAGTTAGAGAGTAATCATAGGCATAATTAGGTTCGTCAAGAGTAATCTTTGTATGTTTCAAATTTGGAATGTAGTTCTTAAATTCAGCAGTTTTATTTTTTAAATACGATTCATAATTCGCTTTGTTCTCTCCTGTTGCAAATGCTTGATCCTCATACAGTTCTCTGTAATCAAAATGGTACTTCAATTCAACGGTTTTATCTTTAATAGTCATCGTCATCTTAACCTTATCGAAGTCATCAAGCATTAGTACGGCGGCTAGTTTTTTGATATTAGAAGCTAGGAATACTTTCTGAATGGTCATTTGTTGGTCAGTCCATTTCCAAGTTCCTTGTTGATCCTTTGTAAGATCTTGTGGTGCTTTTATTGTTTGAGGAGATTTATCTGTTTGAGAAGACTGCGATGGAGAAGACTGACATCCCGCAATAAGGAGCACTGCAAAGAATGCCAAGAAACCGAAAAGGATCTTCTTTGTTTTAGTAAACATAAATTTACCTCCTAAACGTTGTTGCTTTAATTTTATCATTAAAGGAAATAATTATAAAGTGAAATGGTGAGCGATAGATGAAGAAGGGACTGTATAATAAAAAGAAAGGTTGGCGATGAGGGCAACCGTTCAACTTATTCTAACGAACGCTAGTGAGAACCAGGATCTTTAAAAAACACATTCTATTTATGGTACCGAAGGTATCATTTTTTGCTATAATAGACTGTATGAGTAGAATTTTAGACAATGAAATCATGGGCGATGAAGAGGCCGTTGAACGGACGTTGCGCCCGCAATACTTACATGAATATATTGGTCAAGATAAGGTCAAGGACCAGCTGAAAATCTTTATTGAGGCAGCTAAGCTTCGGGATGAAGCGCTGGATCATGTCCTTCTTTTTGGCCCTCCGGGGCTTGGAAAAACCACCATGGCCTTTGTCATCGCCAATGAACTGGGCGTCAATCTCAAGCAGACTTCTGGTCCTGTCATTGAAAAGGCCGGTGACTTGGTAGCTATCCTCAATGATCTAGAGCCGGGGGATGTCCTCTTTATCGATGAGATCCACCGTCTTCCTATGTCAGTCGAAGAAGTGCTTTACAGCGCCATGGAAGATTTTTACATCGACATTATGATTGGCGCTGGTGAGAGCAGCCGGAGTGTCCATCTGGACCTTCCTCCTTTCACTTTGATTGGGGCAACGACGCGAGCTGGTATGCTGTCCAATCCCTTGCGCGCTCGCTTTGGGATTACCGGACACATGGAATACTATGAGCAGGATGATCTGACAGAGATTGTCGAGCGGACCGCCGAGATTTTTGAGATGGAGATTACCCACGAAGCTGCCGAAGAGCTTTCTCTTCGTAGTCGTGGGACCCCTCGGATTGCCAACCGTTTGCTGAAACGGGTACGCGATTTTGCCCAGATTATGGGCGACGGCTTGATTGACGATACCATTACCGACAAGGCCCTCTCTATGCTAGATGTGGACCATGAAGGGCTGGACTATGTCGATCAAAAGATCCTGCGCACCATGATTGAGATGTACGGCGGTGGCCCGGTCGGGCTTGGGACTCTATCGGTCAATATTGCCGAAGAGCGCGAGACCGTAGAAGATATGTATGAGCCTTACTTGATTCAAAAAGGCTTTATCATGCGGACCCGGACAGGGCGCGTGGCGACTCGCAGGGCTTATGAACATCTGGGTTATCCCTACAATGGAGACTAGAAGAAGATGCTGACGGAAGAAACAATCGTAGAACAGATCCAAGCAGATCCGGAGATGATGACTGTCTTGGCTATTATTCGAGATCTAGACTTAGCAGATGCCTGGTTAGCAGCGGGTGCGGTGCGCAATTTCATCTGGAACGAGCTCTCTGGAAGACCAGGGTTTGACGCGACAACCGATCTGGATCTGGTCTTTTATGACCCTGCGATCAGCTATGAGGAGACTCTCCAGATCGAGCAGGAATTAAAGAAGACCTATCCCCAGTACGCTTGGGAAGTCAAAAATCAAGTCTATATGCACCAGCATAGTCCGGGGACGGCTCCTTATCGCAGTGCCTGTGATGCGGTTTCCAAATACCCCGAGCAGTGTACGGCACTTGCAGTTCGCTTGAGGAAAGATGGTCAGCTAGAGCTCTTTCTCCCTTATGGGACAAAGGATATCGAAGACTTCATCGTTCAGCCGACTCCACATTTTTTAGCCAGCCCAGAGCGTTTAGCGGTTTATACAGAGCGGATGAAAAAGAAGGATTGGCAGAGTAAATGGCCTCCATTAGAGGTTCGTTTTCCAAAATAGAGAAACAGATCAGATTTGAAAAAGGAATCTGATTTTTCTTTAAAATGATGGAGCCCCTTTGTCATCTTTCTGTCACATTTTTGTTATAATAGTAATAGTATGCTGGTTTTCCATAGTGGAAAGCCAAGAGCTCAGCTAGGTTGGGCAGTCCGAACAAGGAGTTAGGTGGAATCATGAAAAAAATCGTCTTTGTCTGCTTAGGAAATATTTGTCGGAGCCCCATGGCGGAGTTTGTCATGAAGGACTTGACGGATCAGTATGAGATTGAAAGTCGGGCCACCTCGAGCTGGGAACATGGCAATCCCATCCATCGGGGAACCCAGAAAATCTTTCAACAACACCAGGTCCCGTATGATCTAGCTAAGACGTCCTTACAGATCAAGGAAGAGGATTTTTACAACTTTGATTTGATTCTAGGGATGGACGAAAACAATGTAGCAGATCTGAAGCAAATGGCTCCTGCAGGGACAGAGCACAAGATTCATCTTTTTGCTGCTGAAAGTGTGCCAGATCCGTGGTATACCGGTGATTTTGAGGAGACCTATTCCAGAGTCCTGAGCGGCTGTAAGGCTTGGTTAGATCAGTTAGCAACTTCTTAAGAGTTTGATATGTGAGAGAATACAGAATATGAAAGAATTTTATGAGACCTATAAGGTCTATCTGACGCGAAAAAATTTAGAAATAGCAGCATTAGTCGTGATTATTCTATCTGCTTTGCTGGTTTTCTTTTCAGCCATTCCGGGTCAGGGTGTCTTGACCTTGGATAAGGGGGCGATCCGTTACGACGGAAGTTTGGTCCGTGGCAAGATGAATGGCAAGGGAACCGTCACCTTTAAAAATGGGGATACCTACACAGGTAACCTCGTCAACGGCTCTTTTAGCGGCTATGGTAAGTTTAAGTCCAAGGATGGCTGGACCTATGAAGGGCAGTTTGTTAATGGCCAGCCGGAGGGCAAAGGTACCTTAACCACAGAAGCCAACGTCGTATACAAAGGAACATTCAAGCAGGGGATTTATCAAAATGCGCATTAAATGGTTTTCACTAGTCCGTGTTACAGGACTCTTATTGGTATTGCTTTACCATTTCTTCCAAAAGGCCTTTCCTGGAGGCTTCATTGGGGTAGATATTTTCTTCACCTTCTCAGGATTTTTGATTACAGCGCTCTTGATCGATGAATTTGCGCGCAAGCAAGGAATCGACTACCTGGCATTCTTGAAACGGCGCTTTTACCGGATCGTACCACCCCTTGTCTTTATGGTCTTGGTCGTGATGCCCTTTACCTTTATGGTCCAACGGGACTACGTGGCTGGTATTGGGACTCAGATTGCGGCGGTCTTCGGTTTTGTGACCAATTTCTTTGAGATGGCAACGGGTGGTAGTTACGAAAGCAACTTCATTCCGCATCTCTTCCTTCATACCTGGAGTTTGGCCCTAGAAGTGCATTACTATGTGCTCTGGGCACTTTTGGCATGGTTCTTGGCTAAGCGAGCTAAGACGGTTGGGAAATACCGAGGTATGCTCTTCCTGGCGTCCAGCGGACTCTTTCTCTTCACCTTCTTGTCCATGTTCATCCGCGCCTTTCTGACAGCTAATTTCTCCACCATCTATTTTTCTAGCTTCACTCACATCTTCCCCTTCTTTGCGGGATCGTGTCTAGCAACGGTGACAGGGATTGCCAATGTCAGCCCGAACTTTACAAAGCTGGTGCAGTCTTGGAGCATGAAAAAGACCTTATCGGTCTTGGGTGGAAGCTTTGCCTTCTTGTTTGTGCTCAGTCTTTTCTTGCCATTTGATAGCTTGTGGACCTATCTATTTGGCTTTTTAGCAGCGACAATCGCAGCTTGTGCCATGATTCTGTCGACCCGCATTCTCCATGAGAAGACGCCGGATAAAAAGGAACCAGCCATCCTCAATTTCTTGGCAGATACCAGTTATGGTGTTTACCTTTTCCACTGGCCTTTCTTTATCATCTTCTCTCAACATTTGGGAAATATGATGGCAGCCCTTGTGACGATGATCGTTTCCTTGATTCTAACGGCTCTGTCCTTCTATATTTTGGAGCCAACCATTGCAGGCAAGGAGCCTCGTGTCTTTGGTATGAAGATGGATCTCAGCTTTTTGACCAAGCCAATCTTTTACCTCATGATTCCATTAGCTCTCTTGATGATCGGGATCTCTGCCTTTGCACCAACAGTCGGAGCTTTTGATGAGAGTTTGGTAGTGAGTGGGCTCAATCAAGCAGACAGCAAAATGCAGGTCACACGGATGCAGGTGGACAATGCGACTGCAACAGACTATAACGTCTCAAATGGTGTGACCATGATCGGTGATTCGGTTAACTTGCGAGCGCAGGACTACCTGACTAAAGCCATCCCTGGCATCCAGATTGATGCAGTGGTGAGCCGTCAGTTGGAAAATGGAATGAAGGTCTTTGAGACTGACATCTCCAATAAAGTTCTCCTAAAAAATGTGGTCATTGCCCTAGGAACCAATACTGTAAGTAACTACAAAGAATTGCTGGATCAGTATGTTGAGAAACTTCCAAAAGGCCGTCGCCTGATCCTTGTGACACCATATGATGGTCGCTATGCCAACGATCAGTCCAGTGAATCGGTTCAAACGCGTCTTTATGAGTTGGAACTAGCTAAGAAATACGACTTTATCACGATTGCGGACTGGTACCAAGTAGCAATTGAAAATCCAAACATTTGGGTGGGAACAGACTCTGTTCACTTCAATATGGAAACCAATGGTGGGGAACTCTATGCTCAAACAGTCAAAGAAGCCCTTGATAAGGCCGAAAAAGGTCCGGTCAAGAAGTAACAATGCTTCTCTGAAACTGAAACAAAACAAATCCTAACAAAATAAAACAAAAAGCAACTTTTTACTTGTAAAAAGCTGCTTATTTTAGTAAGATTAAGAAAACGCTTACAAAAATCAATTGAAAACATCTCTTTGTGAAGAAAAAATTTTTTTAATTATTTTTTCACAATTTTGCTAGACAATTGCTTTCACAGCAATAAGAATGATAAAAATTTCACAAACTTCAAAAAATCTTTGTGAAAGTTGCTTGGAAGTGTTTACAAAAATCTCAAAATAGAGTACAATTATATTGTGAAATAATTAACAAATCGAAATTTCTTACACTATTCTTGAAAATTTCAGAAAACATGGAAAAGTTCTAGAAAAGGATAAGGGTTTCAAACATTGGAGGAAAGCATCAAATGGCTGATAAAAAAACTCTCTCACCTGAAGAAAAGAAACTCGCTGCTGAAAAACACGTAGACGAGTTGGTGCAAAAAGCGCTGGTGGCGCTTGAAGAAATGCGCAAATTGGATCAGGAGCAAGTAGACTACATTGTGGCGAAAGCATCTGTGGCGGCTCTTGACGCTCACGGTGAGCTCGCTCTTCATGCCTATGAAGAAACTGGTCGTGGAGTCTTTGAAGACAAGGCGACGAAGAACTTGTTCGCTTGTGAACACGTAGTAAATAACATGCGTCACACGAAAACAGTTGGTGTCATTTCAGAAGATGACGTCACTGGTTTGACCCTGATTGCTGAGCCAGTCGGAGTTGTCTGCGGAATCACACCTACAACCAACCCAACTTCAACAGCAATCTTTAAAGCTTTGATTTCCTTGAAGACACGGAACCCTATCGTCTTTGCCTTCCACCCATCTGCTCAAGAATCATCTGCTCATGCGGCACGAATCGTACGCGATGCGGCAATTGCAGCTGGAGCACCTGAGAACTGTGTGCAATGGATTACCCAACCTTCTATGGAAGCAACCAGTGCCCTTATGAACCATGAAGGAGTTGCTACGATCCTTGCGACCGGTGGTAACGCCATGGTGAAAGCTGCTTATTCTTGTGGAAAACCAGCTCTTGGGGTTGGTGCCGGAAACGTGCCTGCTTACGTTGAAAAATCAGCCAACATCCGCCAAGCAGCACACGATATCGTCATGTCTAAATCATTTGACAACGGTATGGTCTGTGCGTCTGAACAAGCGGTTATCATCGATAAAGAAATCTACGATGAGTTTGTTGAAGAATTCAAATCTTACCACACTTACTTTGTTAACAAAAAAGAAAAAGCCCTTCTTGAAGAGTTCTGCTTCGGCGTAAAAGCCAACAGCAAGAACTGCGCGGGTGCGAAATTGAATGCGGACATCGTTGGGAAACCAGCAGCATGGATCGCTGAACAAGCTGGCTTCACTGTACCAGAAGGAACCAATATCCTTGCGGCAGAATGTAAAGAAGTTGGTGAAAAAGAACCGTTGACTCGTGAAAAATTGTCACCAGTCATCGCTGTTTTGAAATCTGAAAGCCGTGAAGACGGAATTAACAAAGCTCGCCAAATGGTTGAATTCAACGGTCTTGGTCACTCAGCAGCCATCCATACTGCTGATGAAGAATTGACCAAAGAATTTGGTAAAGCAGTTAAAGCTATTCGTGTGATCTGCAACTCTCCTTCGACTTTCGGTGGTATCGGGGATGTTTACAATGCCTTCTTGCCATCATTAACACTTGGATGTGGTTCTTACGGACGCAACTCTGTTGGGGACAACGTTAGTGCCATCAACCTCTTGAATATCAAAAAAGTCGGACGCCGGAGAAATAACATGCAATGGATGAAACTTCCTTCAAAAACATACTTTGAACGTGATTCAATTGAATACCTACAAAAATGTCGTGACGTTGAACGTGTCATGATCGTTACAGACCACGCTATGGTAGAGCTTGGTTTCCTTGATCGTATCATCGAACAGCTTGACCTTCGTCGCAATAAGGTAGTTTACCAAATCTTTGCAGACGTTGAACCAGATCCAGATATCACAACTGTTGAACGTGGTACAGAGATCATGCGTGCCTTCAAACCAGATACGATCATTGCTCTCGGTGGTGGATCACCAATGGATGCGGCCAAAGTTATGTGGCTCTTCTACGAACAACCAGAAGTGGACTTCCGTGACTTGGTACAAAAATTCATGGATATCCGTAAACGTGCCTTCAAGTTCCCATTGCTTGGTAAGAAGACTAAATTTATTGCGATCCCAACAACATCTGGTACAGGATCTGAAGTAACTCCATTTGCCGTTATCTCTGATAAAGCAAACAACCGTAAATACCCAATCGCAGACTACTCATTGACTCCAACAGTTGCCATCGTAGACCCTGCCTTGGTATTGACAGTTCCAGGATCTGTTGCAGCAGACACTGGTATGGACGTCTTGACGCACGCGACAGAAGCTTACGTATCACAAATGGCTAGCGACTTCACAGATGGTCTTGCTCTTCAAGCTATTAAACTTGTCTTTGAAAACTTGGAAAGCTCAGTCAAGAATGCGGACTTCCATTCACGCGAAAAGATGCACAATGCGTCAACCATCGCAGGTATGGCCTTCGCCAATGCCTTCCTCGGTATTTCTCACTCAATGGCCCACAAGATCGGTGCGCAATTCCACACCATCCACGGACGGACCAATGCCATCTTGCTTCCATACGTTATCCGCTACAACGGTACACGCCCAGCTAAGACAGCTACATGGCCTAAGTACAACTACTACCGTGCAGATGAAAAATACCAAGATATCGCTCGTATGCTAGGACTTCCATGCTCTACTCCAGAAGAAGCCGTTGAAGCTTACGCAAAAGCTGTATACGAACTCGGTGAACGCTGTGGTATCGAAATGAACTTCAAAGCACAAGGTATCGATGAAAAAGAATGGAAGAAACATTCTCGTGAATTGGCCTTCCTTGCTTACGAAGATCAATGTTCACCAGCTAACCCACGTCTTCCAATGGTAGACCATATGCAAGAAATCATCGAAGATGCTTACTATGGTTACAAGGAACGTCCAGGACGTCGTAAATAAGACGCCAAGGAACAACTGATGTTTATCAGCTACCCCCACTCGAAAGAGCGGGGGATTTTTGCTATTTGGGTCCAAAACTCGTTTTTTCATAAAAAATTAGACTTTTTTCAGAAATTGTGTTATTTTTATAGCATTCCGAGCTATTTTATGTTACCCTATAGTGTGTGAATCTGCCTGTAGCTGAAGGGTTATGATCCTTTTTCAGTTATAGGAAACGAAAAAATAAATCCAAGAAAGGAGGCCATCTCAAATGGAGTTAGAAGGTGACGTGCAAGGAAGACAAGATCAGGCACAGAAAATTATTGAAATGCCCCAACGAGATCGGGAAACTTCCACTTCAGAAAATCAGCCATCATCTGCTTCAGTGGTCTCCATGTATGGGCAGGAAAAGCCAAGCATTTCTAGCCTCCATCAGCAACTAGCGAGCGCGTCTGGAACCCAGACCATTCAATTGCGGGAGGAATTGGTGCTGGCGGTAGCGCAGAATGCTTCAGCGCAAGCAACTGCCTTTGAGGCAGCGGTCAAGGATAAGCTGGAAGAGGCCAAGGAGACGGTTTCTCATAAGGTCGCTGAGGTGTCACAAATGGCCCACAGCATGGCCCAATTTTTAACAGACGCAGAAGTGGAGCAACTATTAGGAGAGTTCTCCATGGATGCTTGTTGGGACCAAGCGGTAGAGGCGGAGAACCTCGCCCAAGCAAAGGCCTATTCCACTCGCTTGTCAGATTTGGCAGGTCAGCTGGAGGCTGCATCAGCTCAATTGGTGGACTTGGACAAGGGACAAGCGACGGCCTTTGATTTTTCATAAGTAGGAGAAAAAGATGTTAGAGATCCTGGGAGAGGACAGAGAACGAATTGAGGAGCTCCATCGAGAGATTAAAAAGGAGCAAGAGCGGATTGCGATCAGAAGTTTGATTGCAACGCAGAAAGCCTTGATGATGTTGGAAGGGATGAGTTTGCAGGTAACCTTGGGCGGTCAATCCGAAAAGATGCGCTCTTTTGCTACAACGACCCTCGTTAGTGATTTGAAAGATGGATTTACAGGAGGAGCAGCAGACGCGGTAGAAACAGCACTGAAAGCAGTGAAGAAGCCGATTTTATTGAGTCCGATTAAAGGAGGTATGTGATGTACCATTCAGGAAATAGTGAATTAGAACAACTAGAAGATCGACATTACCGCTTCAATCAAAAGCTTAGCGAGTTGGAGTGGGATTATGCGGATATGCGTATGGATGTCCGCCAACATACAGAAAATTTAGTAGACTGGCTGAGTGCCTTGCATTTTCAAGCCCCAAGTGCGGAGGCTCAAAGTGGCTTGGAGCGTTTATTTGCCTTGCAAGAAGAGTTTGAGGCAGAACTTAAGCGCTATGAAGAGCGTTTAGAAGAAGAACGTGAGCGCGAGCAGCAAGAATACTACAAGCAGCGTCAACAATTAGAACAAGGTGATTGAAACATTCCTCTGGTAGAGATAAGAGGAATGTTTTTGTTTGCTCAAAAACTTTTAAAAATGTGCCTATAAATTCTTGCAAGCGCTTACTTAGTATGTTATAATATTCACAAATAAACGAAAACAAAATGGTTTTATCAAACCAACAAAAAAGGAGTCGCTTATGAAAGCTGCAACTTATGTATCTGCAGGCAATCTGCAACTGCTGGACTAAGCTCATCACCCACCACTTCAAACTCTCAGAAGTTGAAAAAGCCTATGATGTCTTTAAACATGCGGGTGAAAACCATGCTCTCAAGGTGATTATCGAAAATGATATCAGTGAATGAAGTGGCAACTAATATTTGTTCATAGTTTTTTTAGACGGACCAGAGATATTCTGGTCCTATTTTCAACCCCCAAAAGCCAATGATTCCTTGCAAAATAAATTTGTTGTCTTATAATAGAAGTACAGAAAACGATTACATAAAGAGAAAGGTGTGATCTTATGAAACGGTTTTGTTATCATCGTGAATTCTGGATGGACTTCCATTTCTGGATCTTGGTCTTGCTTTTAGCGGCTGTGGCGTTGACGATGCGGGCTCCGCTTTCGGTAGTTAGCCTAGCTTATCTTGCTTTTGTTGGGATTTTGATCTTGCTGCAGGTCTTTCAACCGCCTGTATCGACGCGTCAGTATCCAGAAGGTAGCTACCATTTCAATTGGACCTTTTATCGGGATACCCGACTGTATATCGATCTCTTTTTATTAGCAGGTCTCTTGGCAGGCCCAATGGCTTCATCGGATATGGTCTATTGGATCTTGCTTGGAGCCGTCGTCGGCTCTATCGGCTTTGTATTTGTCGTAAAGGAAAAAGCGACTCAAAAGATGGCCTAAGGAATCACCATGTCCTAGATCTCTGAAACTAGTTTCAGAGATCTTTTTATTTTGCCCTAAAATGTGAAACTATAATCCAATTGCACGATTAATATTGTAAGCGCTTTAAAAATAGATTATAATCAATTTACAAGTACTCGAGTTGCCTTATTATCAAAGGAGAAGGAGTTATGTCAAAGATTACAAAAGATGAACTGATTGAACAAATCAAAGATGGCATCATTGTTTCTTGTCAAGCCCTCCCTCATGAACCGCTCTATACAGAAGCAGGAGGAGTTATTCCTCTCTTAGTCAAAGCGGCGGAGCAGGGTGGAGCTGTCGGAATCCGAGCCAATAGTGTCCGGGATATCAAGGAAATCAAGGAAGTGACCAAGTTACCGATCATTGGGATTATCAAACGCGATTACCCACCTGAAGAACCCTTTATCACAGCTACTATGAAAGAAGTCGATGAGTTGGCAGCTTTGGATATCGCGGTCATTGCGCTTGATTGTACCAAACGTCCACGTCATGATGGACTTTCGATTAGTGACTTTATCCATCAAGTCAAAGAGAAATATCCAGACCAACTCTTGATGGCTGATATTTCGACTCTGGAAGAAGGATTGACAGCTGTCGAAGCGGGAGTGGACTTTGTCGGAACGACCCTTTCGGGCTATACGGACTACAGTCCAAAGGTTGATGGCCCAGATTTTGAACTGATCCATAGTCTCTGCCAAGCAGGAGTAGATGTCATCGCAGAAGGCAAGATCCACTACCCTGATCAGGCCAAGAAAATCCATGATCTCGGTGTTCGTGGTATCGTCGTAGGTGGCGCCATTACCCGACCAAAAGAGATTACAGAGCGCTTCGTCGCAGCCTTAAAATGAGAAAACAAAACAGTAGATTGAAGGAGGAGGAGACCGAATAGAGAGTAGTCGAATCTGAAACATGAACAAGAATAGGCGTCCTCATTGAGGATAACCCCCTGTAAGAGTAATCTTACCGTAAATTGTGAGGAGAAATCACATGAAAATGAAAAAAGTATTGTGCTCGTTGGTAGCTGGTGCAGCTCTTCTAGCACTCGCAGCTTGTGGCTCTGGCGGAGGATCAAAATCAGAATCTTCTGGAGGAAATTCTGGTAAAACAGAAATTACCTGGTGGGCATTCCCAGTCTTTACTCAAGAAAAAGCAGATGATGGTGTCGGAACCTACGAAAAATCAATTATTGCAGCTTTTGAAAAAGCAAATCCAGATATCCACGTGAATTTGGAAACGATTGACTTCAAGTCAGGTCCTGAAAAGATCACAACGGCTATTGAAGCAGGAACTGCTCCAGATGTACTCTTTGATGCACCTGGACGGATCATTCAGTATGGTAAAAATGGAAAATTGGCTGATTTGAACGATCTCTTTACCGAAGATTTTGTCAAAGATGTCAATAATGAAAATATCATCCAAGCCAGCAAGGCAGGCGACACAGCTTACATGTATCCAATTAGTTCAGCACCATTCTACATGGCGATGAATAAGAAGATGCTCAAAGATGCAGGCGTGTTGGATCTTGTCAAAGAAGGCTGGACAACAGACGACTTTGAAAAAGTCTTGAAAGCCTTGAAAGACAAAGGCTACACACCAGGATCACTCTTCAGTAATGGTCAAGGTGGAGACCAAGGAACTCGTGCCTTCATTGCCAACCTTTATGGTGGTTCTGTTACTGATGAAAAAGTAACCAAGTATACAACTGATGATCCAAAATTTGTCAAAGGTTTGGAAAAAGCTTCTAAATGGATCGATGACGGCTTGATGATGAATGGTTCTCAATTCGATGGTGGAGCAGATATCCAAAACTTTGCGAATGGTCAAACTTCTTACACTATCTTGTGGGCGCCTTCACAAAACGGTATCCAAGCTAAATTGTTGGATGCAAGTAAGGTCGAAGTAGTAGAAGTGCCATTCCCATCTGACTCAGGCAAGCCAAAATTGGAATACCTTGTCAATGGATTTGCAGTCTTCAATAATAAAGATGAAAAGAAAATTGCTGCTGCTAAGAAATTTATACAGTTCATCGCAGACGACAAAGAATGGGGTCCAAAAGATGTTGTGCGTACAGGAGCCTTTCCAGTTCGTAGTTCATTTGGTAAGTTGTACGATGACAAACGGATGGAAACCATCAGCACTTGGACAAAATACTACTCACCATACTACAACACGATCAACGGTTTTGCAGAAATGCGGACCCTATGGTTCCCAATGTTGCAATCTGTTTCAAACGGGGATGAAAAAGCAGAACCAGCTTTGAAGACCTTTACTGAAAAAGCAAACGAAACCATTACGAAAAAATAATCAGTCTATGAATCGGACCTAAGTCTTTCATAGAAACGAGAATTTGCAGGCCCCTTCGAATCCGTATTTCTCTTTTTGGAAAGGAACGAAGGGGTCTTCATTCTTTCTGGATCTTCTTTTCTTAAGTCGGAAGATATGTTTAGAAAAGAAAATAGAAAAAGAACACTAGGAGGTGCCTTACTGTGAAGGTAAACAAAATCCGAATGAGGGAGACGCTCGTTTCCTACGCATTCCTAGCACCCATTTTAATCTTCTTTACGGTCTTTGTCCTAGCACCCATGATCATGGGCTTTGTGACAAGTTTCTTCAACTATTCTATGACATCCTTTAAGTTTGTCGGTTTAGAAAATTATTCCCGCATGTTTGCGGATAAGGTCTTTGTGAAGTCCTTGATCAATACTGTCATCATCGTTATCGGATCCGTTCCGATCGTCGTATTGTTCTCCTTGTTTGTGGCTTCTCAGACCTACCATCAAAATGCTATTGCGCGTTCCTTCTATCGTTTCGTCTTCTTCCTTCCAGTTGTTACAGGGAGTGTAGCGGTAACGGTTGTATGGAAATGGATCTATGATCCACTATCAGGGATTTTGAACTTTGTATTGAAATCTGGACATGTCATCAACCAAAACATTTCTTGGTTGGGGGACAAACACTGGGCTTTGATGGCCATCATCATTATTTTGTTGACCACTTCAGTTGGTCAACCGATCATCCTCTACATCGCTGCTATGGGAAATATTGATAATTCCCTCGTAGAAGCCGCGCGTGTGGATGGTGCGACAGAATTTCAAGTTTTCTGGAAGATCAAATGGCCAAGCTTGTTGCCAACAACTTTGTACATTGCCATCATTACGACCATTAACTCTTTCCAATGTTTCGCCTTGATCCAATTGTTGACATCCGGTGGTCCTAACTACTCAACGAGTACCCTTATGTACTACCTCTATGAAAAAGCCTTTAAACTCTCTGAATACGGTTATGCCAACACCATGGGTGTCTTCCTTGCGGTGATGATTGCCATTATCAGTTTTGCGCAATTCAAGATCCTCGGAAACGACGTAGAATACTAAAGAAAGGAGCCTCAGATGAAACCAACACAAAAGAAACCCATCACTGCCTTTACAGTGATTTCAACGATCATTTTGCTCCTTTTGACAGTCTTGTTCATTTTCCCATTTTATTGGATTTTGACAGGGGCCTTTAAGTCTCAGCCAGATACCATTATGATTCCACCTCAATGGTGGCCAAAGACACCAACCATGGAAAACTTCCAACAGTTGATGGTACAAAACCCAGCCCTACAATGGTTGTGGAATAGTGTCTTCATCTCCCTTGCAACTATGCTTTTGGTGTGTATGACCTCTTCCTTGGCAGGTTATGTCTTGGCTAAGAAACGCTTCTATGGGCAACGAATTCTCTTTGCCATCTTCATTGCAGCTATGGCCCTTCCGAAACAAGTTGTCTTAGTTCCATTGGTACGGATTATTAACTTTATGGGGATCCATGATACCCTTGCAGCGGTTATTCTACCATTGGTCGGATGGCCATTCGGGGTCTTCTTGATGAAGCAATTTAGTGAAAACATCCCAACAGAACTCTTAGAATCTGCTAAGATCGATGGTTGTGGAGAGTTGCGAACTTTCTGGAGCGTTGCCTTCCCAATTGTCAAGCCGGGATTTGCAGCCCTTGCCATCTTTACCTTTATCAACACCTGGAACGACTACTTTATGCAATTGGTAATGCTGACCTCTCGGCAAAACTTGACTATTTCACTAGGGGTTGCAACCATGCAGGCTGAAATGGCCACCAACTATGGCTTGATCATGGCTGGGGCAGCCCTAGCTGCAGTGCCAATCGTTACGGTCTTCCTGGTTTTCCAAAAATCCTTCACACAAGGGATTACCATGGGAGCGGTCAAAGGATAAGTCGTCCGTTTGGACAAACGATCGTTATGTACAGATCGGTTTTCAAGGCTGAGAAGTATCGAAAGGATGAGAATATGATATTTGATGATTTAAAAAACATCACCTTTTACAAAGGAATCCACCCCAATCTGGATCAGGCCATTGACTTTCTCTATGAGCATCGGAAGGATTCTTTTGAATTGGGGAGATACGATATTGATGGGGATAAGGTCTTTCTCGTCGTTCAAGAAAATACCCTCAACAAAGCAGAAAATGATCGCTTTGAACACCACAAAAGATATGCCGATTTGCATCTATTAGTAGAAGGGCATGAGTTTTCGAGTTATGGATCTCGTGTGACAGGTGAGGCTATCGCATTTGATGAAGCATCGGACATCGGTTTTGTCCATTGCCAGGAGTCTTATCCGCTTCATCTAGGCTATCATAATTTTGCGATTTTCTTTCCAGGGGAGCCTCACCAGCCCAATGGCTATGCAGGGCAAGAAGATATCGTGAAAAAATATCTATTTAAAATTGCGATCGATTGATCACGTTAGAAAGGAGTGCCTATGTCATCTAAGGGAGCAGGATTGATCAAAACCGTTTTTAACACGGACAATGTAGTGATGCGTATCAGTGAGAAGGTCCTCGACTTGGTAACTGTTAATCTTTTATTTGTGCTAAGTTGTTTACCAGTTCTCACGATTGGAATTGCGAAAATTAGTTTGTATCAGACCTTATTTGCCATTAAGCACCAGCGTCGTGTTCCGGTGATTCGTAGTTATGCGAAGGCTTTTCGGGACAATTGGAAAATAGGCTTGCAACTAGGAAGTTTAGAACTGATTGTTGCAGGTATTTGTCTCTTTGATTTATTCTTATTTTGGGGGCAAACTTCCCTAGCTTTCCAAGCTTTGAAAACCATTTGTTTAGGCCTCTTTCTCTTTCTTGTGTTGATCTTATTGGCTGCTTATCCGATTGCAGCCCGCTACCAATTGGATTGGAAAGAGTGTTTGCAAAAAGCCATGATTGTGACAGGCTTACATTTTCCTTGGTTCTTCGTCATGGGAAGTGCTCTCTTACTTCTATGTATGGCTCTTGCAAGCTCGGTTTTAGCTTTCCTATTGGGACTCATGATCTTTTTCTTGTTCGGCTTTTCAAGCTTGGCTTTTGCACAAGTTGGATTAATGGAAAAGATTTTTGCCCAGTACCAAGAATAAAATGAATTTATTAGTGACAAAAGGAGAAAAAATGTCAGATTTAAAAAAATATGAAGGAGTCATCCCCGCTTTTTACGCCTGCTATGATGACCAAGGAGAAATTAGCCCGGAGCGGGTACGTGCGCTGGTAGAATATTTTATCGCGAAAGGTGTGCAGGGCTTGTATGTCAACGGATCCTCTGGCGAATGTATCTACCAGAGCGTGGCCGATCGCAAGCTGATCTTGGAAGAAGTGATGGCAGTGGCTAAAGGGAAATTGACCATCATTGCTCACGTAGCCTGCAACAACACCAAGGATAGCGTGGAATTGGCACGACATGCGGAAGAACTAGGAGTGGATGCCATTGCGGCCATTCCACCGATCTATTTCCGCTTGCCAGAATACAGTGTGGCCCACTACTGGAATGAAATCAGTGCAGCCGCACCCAATACAGACTTTGTCATCTACAATATCCCGCAATTGGCAGGGGTCGCTTTGACACCGAGCCTTTACAAGGAAATGTTGAAAAACCCACGGGTGATTGGAGTCAAGAATTCTTCGATGCCTGTTCAGGACATTCAAACCTTTGCTTCTTTAGGAGGCGACGACCACATCGTCTTTAATGGTCCGGATGAACAATTCTTAGGTGGCCGTCTCATGGGAGCGCAAGCTGGGATCGGTGGCACCTATGGTGCGATGCCAGAACTTTTCTTGAAGCTCAATCAGCTGATTGCTGAGAAAGACTTAGAGACTGCGCGTGCCCTGCAGTTTGCCATCAATGACATTATCGGAGTCTTGACGTCTGCTCATGGCAATATGTATGCAGTCATCAAAGCGGTTTTGCGCATCAATGAAGGTTTGGACTTGGGATCTGTTCGCTCCCCTTTGACGCCAGTAGTAGAAGCGGATCAAGAAGTGATTCAACGTGCTGCTCAACTCATTCAGGATACAAAAGCCAGATTCCTTTAATCAAAGGAGGTCTAGATGAATCCATATGTTGTAATTGATATCGGAGGGACCAGTATCAAGTATGGTCTAGCCGATGCAAAAGGGCAACTCCTAGAGACCCATGAAATGCCAACGGAGGCCCAAAAAGGAGGACCTCACATTCTTAACACAACAAAGGAAATCGTAGCCCGTTATTTGAAGAAGCATCCCTTGGCAGGGGTTGCGATTTCTTCAGCCGGAATGGTAGATCCTGATAAGGGAGAAATCTTTTATGCAGGCCCACAAATTCCCAACTATGCAGGCACCCAATTCAAAAAGGAAATCGAAGAGACCTTTCAGATCCCTTGCGAGATTGAAAATGATGTCAACTGTGCCGGTCTCGCAGAGGTCACTACAGGCCATGCAAAAGGATCGAACAATGCTGTTTGCCTGACAATTGGGACAGGGATCGGTGGTTGCCTCTTGCTTGATGGTCAGGTCTTTCATGGCTTTAGTAATTCAGCCTGTGAGGTTGGCTATCTTCATTTGCCAGACGGTGCCTTTCAGGATCTAGCTTCAACGACGGCTTTGGTCGAGTATGTGGCAGAACATCATAGTGATCCTGTGGAACAGTGGAATGGTCGCCGGATCTTCAAGCAGGCAACGGAGGGAGATAAAATCTGTATGGCTGGAATTGATCGGATGGTGACCTACCTTGGTAAAGGACTGGCCAATATCGTTTATGTGGTCAACCCAGAGGTCATCGTTCTCGGAGGGGGCATTATGGCCCAAGAAGCCATCCTCAAGCCAAAAATCTATCAAGCTCTGTGTGCCGAACTGGTTCCTAGCCTGGCAGATAAGATCCGTTTGGAATTTGCCCACCATCAAAACGCCGCAGGTATGTTGGGGGCTTACTATCACTTTAGACAAAAACATGAAACATAAAACAAGTCGCGCTGGCGACTTGTTTTTGATTCATTAAAAAAAGCATGAAGGATGAAGAAAACCTGATCTTTCATGCTTTTTAAATAGGGAGACCATATTAAGATTTTCGAGAACGTTGACTAGAAAGTTTTTTGTTTTCCCAGTAACTATTAAAGACAATTTCCTTTTGTTCTCGGCTTTTATTAAGGAAATGAGCATAGATCAAATCGACCACAATGAGGAGTGGTAAAATGGCGGAGATTCGATCGATATAGGTACTACTAGGAAGAGGTGCGGCCGGTAACACTTCTGTGAATCCTTGGTGGATGGCAGCCGGGTTAGCAGTCACAAGAACCGTTTTTGCCCCTTTTTCTTTGGCGTCCAGGAGACTGTCTGTAATGGAGTTGGTGCCTCCTGACAATGAGAAACCGATGACTAAACAAGAGGAATCGAGAATACTGGTCGTCCAAGCAAAGCCATCTTGATCAGTCAGGGCTTCACAAACGACGCCCAGTCGCATAAAGCGCAATTTCATTTCTCGAGCGACTAAACCGGAACTACCGATCCCGAAGAAATAGACTCGATCTACTTGATCGATTAGTTCAGCTACCCGATCTAATTGGGAATCTTTTACCAGACTTTCAGTGACGTTACTGATATGGTGGTAGCGTTGCAAGACGCTGAGAGTGAGTTCATCATGCTCTTGCACTTGTTTTTGATTCTTTGTTTCCTCATTAAAATGATAGATAAACTCCCGATAGCCGGAAAAGCCACATTTTTGAGAGAAACGCGTTAAAGCTGCCTTTGAGACATGGAGTAACTCCGTTACACGAGAAGAGGACAGGGAGTGCTGTCGTGCTTCGGATGATAAAAAATATTGGGCAATGTCGCGTTCCATATCTGTTAACTCAGCTTCATGGCTGGCGATAATGGCGCGTAAATCTTGATCTTGTTTCACAGCAATCCTCCTTTCTCACGAGATGAAATAACAGGATACTCCTATAATATATTACACATTATAACATGGGTAACCGCTTTATTCAAGTAAAAGAAATCAAGAAATACTGAAACTAGGAACAGGATATGCGAAAAGAAGAGAACGCTACCAATCTTGGCAGTAGGGGCTTGCTGGCTGTCCAAAATTTTCTGAAAATTCCCGGTTGGGCCTGAACAAACGATATGAATTGTGGTATAATTTAAGATAATTGTACTGTTGTTGGAAGAACAATAGTTGAATAAGGAGGTGTGACGATGTCGAATGCAACACTCGAGATGATGCAAGAGATCGAGCAAGCTGCTCAGGGCGTGATCGTAGGCTATGAAGCTCAAGTTGAACAAATCCGAACGGATTCGCGCGATCGCCTTGCAACAGTGGCACAGCATTACGATGAGGAAACCAAGCAATTGGTCACAGAGGCAGAAAAAAACGCCCAGGAAAGACTCGTCCGTTTAACGAAAGATCTGGAAGAAACGGTTGCGCGCAATGATGCCAAGGTACAACAGGCGATGACCGACAAGCGAGCCGGGTTAGTTGAAGCCATTGTAGAAAAGGTGGTAGCAAGCTATGGCCGTTAGTCAGATGCAAAAACTGTCCCTCATCTTACCCAAAGATGACTTGGACAGTCTCCTACTAGCGCTACAGTCTGAGGCAAAAATCCAGATTTATGACCTCAGTGAGCATGAAGAGTGGCAGGCTGCCTTTGAGGCAAATACCTTGTCTCAACCCTTGACAGAGGACAATCGTCAAGCCTTGGTAGAGCTGCAAAAACGTCAAGAACAAGTTGAAAAAATGATTCAGACTCTAGAGCCCTACATGCCTGAGAAGAAGGCTCTGCAAGCTCTGAAGGAAGAACCATTAAGCTTGTCTTTTGATGACTTGCAGGCCCACGGGATGATTCGAGACGAGGATCTTCTATTGACCAAGTTGAAACGCCAATTGCACGTGTTAGACAAGGCTCGTCAGAAGATTGCGGATGCAAAGGGAGAGATAGAGCGCTTAGAAAAATGGCGACCGTTAGAGGTGACGCCAGCCGCCCTCGCTACTTTTCACTATGTGCATGGCTTGATCGGGACGATCCCAAATAGCGATACAGACGCTGTTCGTTCTTCCTTAAAAGCTCATCCTGAGCTGGAGTTAGAAGAAGTCTTTACGTCTGAAACCGAACACGGTTATGTCATCTTGTATCGTTCGGGAGACCGTGTAGCTGTTCAGGAGCTTCTGGAAGAACATGGGTTCAAAGAATTAGACTATGAAGAAGAGCAGGTCCCGGCCGCCTACTTGGATCGCCTAGAAGGGGAAATCAAAGAACAAGAAGCTGTAGTTGCAGCAACCCTAGCCGAGTTACAAAACTCCCAGAAGGAGCTGGACCAGCTCAAGTACCAGATGGATTACTTGCTGAGTTCGGGAGCTCGTGAGGAAGCTAAGTCGCTTCTTGCCAGCACGCAAAGCTTGGTAGCCCTAGAGGGTTGGATTGAAACCTCCCAAGTAGCCTCATTGCGAGACTTCTTGCAAGAAGGTTTTGGTTCTCGGGTCTTACTAGAGACGCGCGATGTGACGGAAAAAGATTGGGATGACGTTCCGATCCAGTTGCGAAATAATGCCTTGGTAGAGCCCTTTGAATTAGTCACAGAGATGTACGCCCTGCCTAAGTATTACGAGAAAGATCCGACACCAATCGTTTCTCTCTTCTACTTTGTTTTCTTTGGCATGATGGTCGCAGATATCGGTTATGGACTGTTGCTAACCTTGGCGACAGGTTTTGCCCTTAAAGCCTTCAAGCTCAAGCCTGGTACAGCCAAGAACCTTCGTTTCTTCAGTCTCCTCGGAATTTCAGTTGCCCTTTGGGGTGTGGTCTATGGCTCTTTCTTTGGATTTGAGATGCCTTTTGCCTTGATCAGTACGACCAGTAACGCCATGACCATCCTGATCCTCTCAGTGGTCTTTGGTTTTATCACCGTCTTGGTGGGCCTCTTCCTAGGGGGGATGAAAAATGTTCGCCTCAAAGACTACACGGAGGCCTATAATGCTGGCTTTGCTTGGGTCTTGATCCTACTTGGTTTAATGCTTCTAGCAGTAGGCAATATCTTGCCAGGGATGAGCATTTTAGTTCCGATTGGCAAGTGGTTAGCTATTTTGAATGCCATTGGGATCTTGATTGTTTCCATTGTCAGTGCCAAGAAGCTGTCCGGTTTAGCTTCTGGTCTCTTTAACCTCTACAATGTTAGTGGCTATATCGGAGACTTGGTCAGCTTTACCCGTTTGATGGCCTTGGGCTTGTCTGGAGCGAGTATCGGTTCGGCCTTTAACCTTATTGTCAATCTATTCCCACCACTTGGACGGTTTACGGTAGGGCTTGTGCTCTTTATCGTCCTCCATGCCATTAATATGTTCCTGTCCTTCTTGTCAGGATATGTGCATGGAGCCCGTTTGATCTTTGTGGAGTTCTTCGGTAAGTTCTACGAAGGAGGAGGCAAGCCATTTCGTCCTCTCAAACCTTCTGAACGCTATATTAAAACAAAAAAATAAGTATTATCTTTAATAAATAGGAGTATATTCATGGAATCTTTAGCATCATATTTTTCAGCCCATGGGGGCGCCTTCTTTGCAGCATTTGGTGTGGCGATCGCCGTTGCACTTAGTGGAATGGGATCTGCCCTTGGGGTTGGTAAAACGGGTCAAGCAGCAGCAGCGCTCTTGAAAGAACAACCTGAAAAATTTGCCCAAGCCTTGATTTTGCAATTGTTGCCAGGTACACAAGGTTTGTACGGTTTCGTTATCGGGATCCTGATCTGGTTGCAAATTAAGCCAGATATGCCACTTGAAACAGGGGTTGCTTATTTCTTTACAGCTCTTCCAGTTGCGATCGTTGGTTATTTCTCAGCAAAACACCAAGGAAATGTTGCGACAGCAGGTATGCAAATTTTGGCCAAACGCCCTGAAGACATGATGAAAGGGGTTATCCTTGCGGCCATGGTTGAAACCTACGCCATCTTGGCCTTCGTTGTGTCCTTCCTATTGACCCTACGCGTCGGCTAAGAGCTAGCTTTGATGGATTCGCCTTACGAGGCGAAAAACACAAGACGCATGCAATAGGAGAAAAAACGATATGGATGAACAAACCCAATTAAAGGATTCGATCTTGGCCCAAGCCCACGAAAAAGGGCGTAAACTCTTAGAAGAGGCCAAGGAAACCATCCTAAAAGAAGAGACTGCACAAGAAGAGCGTTTGATCCAAGATAAACTCAATCAACGCTCCGAGCAGCTCAAGCGGATTCAACGTCAATTGCAACGTGAAACCCAACAAATCGAAAATAAAAAACGCCAATCAACCCTTGTCACCAAGCAACGAGTCTTAAAGGATCTCTTTGCAGATGCTTATGAAGCGATGGTGGCTTGGCCCCTTGAAAAGGAAATGCAGTTTGTAGATGCGGTCTTAGAGCGCTATCAGGGACAAGTTGTGACCCTGACCTTTGGGGCAGTGAGCGCTGCTAAATTTGATTCAGCAGCTCTCGAGAGATTGAAGCAGACGCATCAGAATGTGACAGTTGCAGATGCAACAATCCCAGCTCAAGCAGGCTTTGTCTTGTCGGTTGGGAAGATTGATGACAACTATCTCTACCGTGATTTGGTGGATTCCATTTGGGAGCAAGAAAGCTACCAGATGGCAGCCAGCATTTTCACAGATGAAGAGAACTAGGAGGTTGCAATGAGCGAACGGACCTATTCTCAAGTCAATACAGGAATCAGCGTACGTGAGGCTAGTTTTGTCAGTCCCAGTCAGTTCGAGCAGTTGCTCGCAAGTCCCTCAAGCGAGAGCCGAGAAGGCTTGCTACAAGGAACACCTTATGCTTTAGACAGCCAGGAGATCAAGGATTTATCAGCCCTTGAAGCCCGCCTGATGGCAGCCTTGTTGGCAGAATACCAATGGGCTTTTGAGGTAAGCCCTCAGCCAGACTTGGTTAGCCTGTTTACCTTGAAATACACCTATCATAATCTCAAGGTTTGTCTGAAACACAAGGCGACAGAGCGCAAGTTGGGGCACTTATTGATCCCTATCGGTCCTTATTCTCTCGATGTGCTCGAGCATTTGGTGGCGACCTTTTCTGCGGAGCATTGTCCGGCCTTTATGGCGGAAGAAGTGGCTGCAACCTGGCAAGAATTCCAAGACTATCAGGACTTGCGGGTCCTCGAAATCGGGATGGACTTAGCTTATTTTAAACACCTGAGATACTTAGGGGACAGCCTAGATCATCCGATTCTGAAGCAGTTGGTGGACGTGACCATTGACTTTTACAATGCGATTACAGTTAAGCGGGCCTTGGATCAGCAAAAACCGCATAGCTTTATGCACCAATTGCTCTCAGATGAAGGGAGCCTCAGTGCCCATCAGGTGATCGACCTGCTAGAATCCGGTCAGTGGTTGACCTGGTTTTATCAAGTCAATCCGCTAGAGTACGATCTCGCTTTAGAGACTTATGAAGAAAAGATGCGCACCGGTCAACTAAAGACCGTAGAGTTGGAGTATTTAGAGAGTTTGGTGAAATTCAGTCTTCTAGACGCTGGCCGTTTTGAAGTTGATGGACCACTCCCTCTTGTTCGTTATCTTTACGGAAAAGAGTTAGAGGTGACCAACCTTCGTTTGGTCCTCTCTGGTTTGGACAATGGTTTTCCGCTAGCAGACATCAAAGAAAGGATGAGACCGATTTATGGACAAACAGACCTATAAGATCGCCGTTGTGGGCAATCGGGACGCCATCCTTCCTTTTCGCCTGATTGGCTTTCAAACCTATCCGGTCACAGAGCCACAAGAAGCGATCAATACCCTGCGAAAACTCAGTCGGGAAAACTTCGGGATTATCTACCTGACAGAGGATATTGCTCAGGCTATTCCAGATACAGTGGCTTTTTACGACCAGCAGCTGACTCCGGCTCTGATCCTTATCCCGACCCATAGAGGAACTACGGGACTGGGCCAACAGCGGATTCGTGATAATGTCGAAAAAGCAGTAGGACAGGATATTTTATGAGAACAAATGAATTTGGCCAAGCGATTGGCGATGCACTGCCGGATTTTACACCGGGGCGTCTGCCAGCTATTGAGCGGATCGAAGGTCGCTATACTGTGATCGAGCGCCTCTCAAAAGAAAAACATGGAGCAGATCTTTATCAGGTCTACGGGCCGGACTCTCCAGCAGCTATGTGGACCTTTCTGTTCAAAGGCCCTGCCCGCAATGAGGAGGAGTGGGACCACTTATTAGATGATCTCATGACAGCCCAAGGTCGCTTTTACTATGCGATTGTAGACAAAGATTCAGGCAAGGCTTTGGGGACTTTCTCTCTTATGCGGATCGATCAAGCCAACCGGGTGATCGAAGTTGGAGCAGTGACCTATTCACCAGCGCTCCAAAAGACACGCATGGCTACGGAAGCTCAGTATCTGTTAGCGCGCTACGTGTTTGAAGATTTAGGCTACCGCCGCTATGAGTGGAAATGTGATGCCTTAAACCAAGCATCTCGCAAAGCAGCTGAGCGCTTAGGGTTCACCTATGAAGGCTGTTTCCGTCAGGCTGTTGTTTATAAAGGTCGGACCCGTGATACAGACTGGTTGTCCATCATTGACCAAGAATGGCCAGAAATCAAACATCGACTAGAAGCTTGGTTGGATCCAAGCAATTTCGACGCCAATGGCCAACAAAAGCAATCTCTAAGAGAGATAGCACAAAAGTAAAACAAAGAAACAAAGGATTCCCAGGAGGAATACATGACTCAAGGAAAAATTATCAAAGTTTCCGGTCCCTTGGTGGTTGCATCAGGGATGCAGGAGGCCAATATCCAAGACATTTGCCGGGTCGGCGATCTTGGTTTGATTGGCGAAATTATTGAGATGCGGCGGGACGAAGCCTCTATCCAAGTATATGAAGAAACGTCTGGAGTTGGTCCAGGAGAACCAGTTGTAACAACCGGAGCTCCTCTTTCTGTTGAATTGGGACCAGGCTTGATCTCTCAGATGTTTGACGGGATCCAACGCCCCTTGGAACGCTTCCAAGAAGTTACTGCCAGTGACTTTTTGGTTCGTGGGGTGCAAGTTCCAAATCTAGATCGGGACACCAAATGGGCCTTCGAACCAAGCGTGACTGAAGGGACAGAGGTGGTTGCAGGAGACATCGTCGGTACCGTTCAAGAGACCAATATGGTGGAGCACCGCATCATGGTGCCCTTTGGTGTCAGTGGACGTGTTACCAAGATCGCAGCAGGTTCTTACACGGTAGAAGAGCCGGTTTATGAAATCGAGCAGGCAGATGGCAGTCTCTTTACTGGTACTTTGATGCAAAAATGGCCGGTTCGTCGAGGCCGTCCCTTTGCACAAAAACAGATTCCAGTAGAGCCTTTGGTCACCGGTCAACGGGTCATCGATACCTTCTTCCCAGTGACTAAGGGTGGAGCTGCAGCTGTTCCTGGTCCTTTCGGAGCTGGAAAAACAGTTGTGCAACACCAGGTGGCCAAGTTTGCCAATGTAGACATCGTAATTTACGTTGGTTGTGGGGAACGTGGAAATGAAATGACGGACGTTCTGAATGAATTTCCAGAATTGATCGATCCAACGACTGGTCAATCCATCATGCAACGGACCGTTCTGATCGCCAACACTTCGAACATGCCAGTAGCGGCGCGTGAAGCTTCCATCTACACAGGGATTACCATCGCCGAATACTTCCGTGATATGGGCTATTCCGTTGCCATCATGGCGGACTCTACTTCTCGTTGGGCAGAAGCTCTCCGTGAAATGTCTGGTCGTCTAGAAGAAATGCCAGGGGATGAAGGTTACCCAGCCTATCTTGGTAGCCGGATCGCCGAATACTACGAGCGTGCAGGTCGGGTCAAGACACTTGGAACCACTGCGCGTGAAGGTTCGATTACCGCCATCGGTGCCGTTTCCCCTCCAGGTGGAGACATTTCAGAGCCGGTGACCCAAAATACCTTGCGGATTGTCAAGGTCTTCTGGGGACTAGATGCTCAATTGGCCCAACGCCGTCACTTCCCAGCCATCAACTGGTTGAGTTCTTATTCGCTTTACCAAGATGAAGTTGGTCGCTATATCGATCTACATGAACAAATCAGTTGGTCTGAAAAGGTGACCCGCGCTATGAATTTGCTTCAAAAGGAAAGTGAATTGCAAGAAATCGTCCGCTTGGTTGGTCTAGATTCCTTGTCTGAAAAAGACCGCTTGACCATGAATGCGGCCAAGATGATCCGTGAAGACTACCTGCAACAAAATGCCTTTGATGAGGTCGATACCTATACCTCTTTCAGCAAGCAGGTGGCCTTGTTGACCAACATTTTGACCTTTGACCAAGAAAGTCAAAAAGCACTAGAATTGGGAGCTTACTTCACAGAAATCATGGAAGGAACAGTAGCTCTTCGAGACCGCATTGCCCGGAGCAAGTTCATCCATGAGGATCAGTTGGCAACCATTCAAGCCCTGAAAGAAGAAATCGTAGAAACCCTACACCAAATCGTCGCAAAAGGAGGAGTAGACAATGAGCGTGATTAAAGAATACCGTACTGTCAGCGAAGTTGTCGGCCCCTTGATGATTGTCGATCAGGTCGAAGGGGTTCACTACAATGAACTCGTAGAAATCAAGCTTCATGATGGAACGACCCGTCAGGGACAAGTCCTCGAAGTCCAAGAAGACAAGGCCATGGTCCAGCTCTTTGAAGGATCTAGCGGGATCAATTTGGAAAAAGCCAAGGTCCGCTTTACTGGACGTCCCCTAGAACTTCCTGTGTCTGAAGACATGGTCGGACGCATCTTTAACGGGATGGGCAAACCCATCGATGGCGGTCCAGAGATTATCCCAGAGAAGTACTTGGACATTGATGGACAAGCCATCAATCCTGTTTCGCGGGACTATCCGGATGAATTTATCCAGACAGGGATCTCAGCCATTGACCATTTGAATACCTTGGTTCGGGGCCAAAAACTCCCAGTATTCTCAGGTTCTGGTCTTCCTCACAAGGAGTTGGCAGCTCAGATTGCTCGTCAAGCGACGGTTCTTAATTCTGAAGAAAACTTCGCCGTGGTCTTTGCGGCTATGGGAATCACCTTTGAAGAAGCCGAGTTCTTTATGAACGACCTTCGGGAGACAGGTGCGATTGACCGCTCTGTCCTCTTCATCAACCTAGCTAATGACCCAGCTATCGAACGGATTGCGACCCCTCGGATCGCCTTGACCGCCGCCGAATATTTGGCCTATGAAAAAGACATGCACGTCTTGGTTATCATGACGGATATGACCAACTACTGTGAAGCCCTTCGGGAAGTATCTGCCGCCCGCCGGGAAGTTCCAGGTCGTCGGGGCTATCCAGGTTACCTCTATACTAACCTCTCAACCCTCTACGAACGTGCTGGACGCTTGGTTGGAAAGAAAGGATCTGTGACCCAAATTCCGATCCTCTCTATGCCAGAAGATGACATTACCCACCCCATCCCTGACTTGACAGGCTACATCACCGAAGGTCAGATTATCTTGTCCCGTGATCTCTACAATAGTGGTTACCGCCCACCGATCAATGTTCTTCCATCCCTTTCTCGTTTGAAGGACAAGGGTTCTGGTGAAGGCAAGACTCGGGAAGACCATGCGGCGACCATGAACCAGCTCTTTGCGGCCTATGCCCAAGGAAAACAAGCCAAAGAACTGGCTGTAGTGCTTGGGGAGTCTGCCTTGTCAGATACCGACAAGCTCTATGTTAAATTTACGGACCGCTTTGAGCAGGAATACATCAACCAAGGTTTTACCACCAATCGGACGATTGAGGAAAGTTTGGATCTCGGTTGGGAACTCTTATCCATCCTTCCACGAACAGAGCTTAAACGGATCAAGGATGAGATGATTGACAAGTATCTGCCAAACAAAGAGGATTAGCCTATGGCACGATTAAATGTAAAACCAACTCGGATGGAGCTCAATATTCTCAAAGAGCGCCTCAAGACAGCAACCCGGGGGCACAAGTTGCTCAAGGATAAGCGGGATGAACTCATGCGCCGCTTTATTGAAGCTGTGCGTGAGAATAATCGCCTGCGCCAAAAGGTGGAGGCAGCGCTAGTGGGCAATATGCAAGATTTCGTGATGGCCAAGTCCTTAGAGAGCGACCTCATGGTAGAAGAAATCTTTGCTGTTCCTACTCGAGAAGTGATGCTCCATATCGAGGAAGAAAATGTCATGAGTGTGCGCGTGCCCAAGCTCCATGCCCGTATTGATAATCCATACGGAGATGATGAAGGGGACGTGGTTTATAGCTACTTAGCCTCTAACAGTCAAATGGATAGCACGATCCAAGAAATGGGGGATCTACTCCCTGATTTGCTCAAGTTAGCGGAAATCGAAAAAAGCTGCCAACTCATGGCAGATGAAATCGAGAAAACCCGCCGTCGAGTGAACGGACTGGAGTATGCGACTATCCCAGACCTCAAAGAGACCATCTACTATATCGAAATGAAACTCGAAGAAGCCGAACGCGCCAACCTCGTCAGAATCATGAAGGTAAAATAAGATACAAAGCCGTTAAGCAACTCAAAGGAAAATAGGAAATCCAACGACGAAGCGTCCGCTTCTAGTTGGATTTATCTTTTTCCAAAGAGTTGTAGGCGTGTTCAGTTATAAGAAACAAAGTCCGTAAAATGCAAAGTGAAAATAGGGAGCAGGACAGAAGCACTGTTGTATAGAATGCTTCGTTGTCCAATCAGCTACTGTGTCTTTGAAGTTAGTACTATTACAGTTTGCGTTTTTCACCCAGCATTTAGGGCGTGTTCAATGCATAAGATACAAAGAGTTGTAGGCGTGTTCAATTACTTGAAAAAGACAAGAACCTCATCAAGGAATCGTTCCTTGATGAGGTTTTTTGCGCCCTCGCACTCTTTTCTAGCACCTTATTTTCATGTTACTAGTTTGTAACAATGTGACAAGAAAGACGAAATGTTACAAGAAAAATACAGTTTTGTTAAATAGCCAAAAAGGCCTTTTATTATTTTTAAATTGTGATAAGATAGTATGGTAGTTAATTTGTCCAAGAAAATCTTGAGCAAAAAAACAAAGAAAAAAGAGGATAAAAGATGAAATTAAAAGTTAATACGAAAGCCTTGATCGCTTCAACAGTAGCTCTTGCAGTGATTCCATTTACAAAAGCCACTGCAGAAACACTTGAAGATTGGGTAGCTCGCTCAGTAGATGAAATCAAACATGATATCCAACAAAGCGGTGAAAACCAACAAACTTATACCATCAAATATGGTGATACATTGAGTTCGATCGCAGAAGCGCTTGGAATCGATGTACATGTGTTGGCAAACTTGAACAACATCAGCAACATGGATTTGATCTACCCAGGTACTGTTTTGAAAACAACAGTAAATGATCAAAAAGAAGTAACTTCAGTTGAAATCCAAACTCCTCAAGCAGGTGCGACAGATGCAACTGTTGCAAGTGCTGACTTGACAACAAACCAAGTGACAGTTGATGACCAAACAGTCGCTGTCAACGATTTGTCTAAACCAGTAAACGAAGATAACAAAGCTGTTCCAGTTGCTCCAGCAGCGGAAACTCAAGAAGCCCCAGCGGAAGCTCCTGTAGTTGAAGTACCAGCAGCAGAAACACCAGCACAACCAGCTGTTCCAGAAACACCAAACTACGGTGCTCCAGCTGTCAATGTTGAAGTTCAAAATCAAGAAGTAGCGCCAGTTGCTCCTCAATCTGCTCCAGCAACCGAAGCTCCTGCTGAAACACCAGCTTCTGCTCCTGAAGCTCCAGCAGCACAACCAGCAGTAGAAACTGCTGCAGCACCTGAAGTGCAACCAGTAGCATCAACTCCAACAAGCGGAAATACTATTCCAACTGATCCAAATCTTCAACCTCAAGCGGAAGCTTTCCGTCAAGAAATTGCAGCGAAATTCGGTATCACAAACATCGGTGGTTACCGTGAAGGGGATCCAGAAGACCATGGTAAAGGACTTGCAGTAGACGTGATGGTTCCAACAAATTCAGAGCTTGGAGATCAAGTTGCACAGTATGCGATTGATAACATGGACCGTGCAGGTATCTCATATATTATCTGGAAACAACAATTCTACATGCCAGTAAATAACATTTACGGACCAGCTAATACATGGAACCAAATGCCGGACCGTGGTGGAGATACAGCAAACCACAACGACCACGTACATATCTCATTTAACGGATAATAAAACTTTGAACTAGGACAAGTGCCTAGTTCTTTTTTTGTATGCACAAAAAAGGCCGGAAGACGAATCTTCCAGCCAGACGATGATTATAAAATATGATCGACTTTTTCCACTTGATAAAGGGCAATCGCCATGATAATGGTTAAGACCAGTAGCATGAGGATAGCTGGTGTCCAAGAGTGGAAGAGAGATTTGCTGTAGCCGAAGAGGATAGGGCCAAAGGCAGCAAAGACGTAGCCTCCTGTTTGGGCAAGACCGGAAAGTTGAGCTGTTTTTTCAGGTGTGCTGGATTTCATAGAGAAAGCGACCATGAGGTAAGGGAAAAGCGAACTAACGGAACTTCCAATCAGGGCATTTAATACCAACCAGTAGAAGAAGTTGCTAGTCGGGATTAAGAGCATGGCTACCCCCAGAATCCCTGCTCCGACAACAATCGTCAGCATCAAGCGTCGGTTGCGATCGGATAACCGTGTGGTTAAACTTGGGATCGTCAAGGAGAATGGGAGACTGATCAAGGTAAACACGGAGGCCAGTAGTCCAGATTCAACCTTTGAAAGGCCAGCTTGAACAGCCATGGTCGGAAGCCAAGTCATGCTGGTGTAGAAAAGCAGTGACTGCAAGCCCCCAAAAATCATGATAGCCCAAACATATTTATTGGTATACCACTTGCTACTAGATTCACTAGTAGTCGTCTTTTTAAGATGGTGGTTGTAGCGAAGGTTGGGAATCCAGATGACCAAAGCAAGAGCACACAAGGCTGTCAAGATGTTGACCAAACCTTGCCAAGAAGTGGCTTTGGTGATCGGAACAGCGACAGAAGAGGCGATCGCTGTGGACATCCCCATAGAAGTGATGTACAAAGTGGTCAGAATGCCTAGTTGGCGGGGTCTGTTCGCCTGAATCAGGCTTGGAAGCAGCACATTGAGAAAGGCGATACCAGCTCCAATCAAGATGGTTCCCAGATAGAGGAAGGGGAGGTTGATAATCCGAATGGCAGATCCGATCGTAATCGCAATCAAAACTAGGAAAAAGAGGCGCTCAATCCCCAACTTTTTAGCAAATTGAATCGCAAAAGGAGAGAAAATGGCAAAGGTGAGAAGTGGCAAGCTAGTCAATAGTCCCAGAGAGCTCACATCAACCCCCAAACCAGCTGCGATGTCAGACAAGACCGTCGGAAGCGTAGTAAATGGTGTTCGTAAAACAATCCCAAGCATAATGATGCCCGGGATGAATAGCATAGAATGTGTTTTTTTCATAAATCCTCCTCAGACAAAAATTCCCTTCATTATAACATAGATCGAGCATAAATTGGAGTATTTGTACAAATGAAGGAGAAGGAACGTAGTTCTCGCTGTCGCTCGAACTGCATCAACGTACCTAAGTTCGTCCACGTCTCTATTGGACTTGACTCACTAAAAAATAAGGATCGTAGTTCTCACTGTCGTTCGAACTGCATCAATATCTCTAAATTCGGTTGAACTCTCTGAGTTCACCTCATTAAGAGATATAGAAAAGCCACCGGTTTTGGTGGCTCTTATAGGGAGATTATTATGAAAAATTTTAGGATTTTCTATCAAACAAAGTTAGGAGGTCTTCATTTGATGGTTTTATTATAAGGTGGTTTGCTTAAAGAAAACTTAAGAAAAGGCGCTGATCGAAAGAATCGGTCTGAAGTCTGAGACGCTTTTATTCGCTGAAGAAATCAATGCCAGTTTTGTTGAGTTCATTGACCCGCAACGTGAATTTCGTCTTGATTTGAACGAGCGGAGTTCCGAAATTTTCAAGTGCAATCAAGCCTTCAAGTGCTTTCATGACCTGTTTGGCACGGTAGATCCCTTCCTTGTCATTTAAGCCAAGGAGAGCATAGACCTGCATAAATTCTAACTGCATGGAAATGCTGGTGTTTAAAATTGGCTTGCGCTTGCGAAGCTGGTTAATCGATTGAAGAAAATTCAGAGCTTCTAGGTAGAGTTCTTTTTTAATCAAGTAGTTGGCCAGATTTAACAACAAAGAGGCCAATGCATTGGCAGAGTATGCTGAATAACTGCTTTCAAAAAGTTCCAAGGATTCCTTTCGAATCTTAGCGACGACTTCATAGGGCAAGACAGATAAAAGGGCAATGGTAAAGTCTTGCTCAATTTCATTTTGATAGGCAAAAGGTACTTCTTGAGCGATTCGTTGAATAGAGACAGGTGCATCCTCCAGGTGGATTTCTTTTCCCATCGCGTTATTGACATTGATTTCAAGCGAGCGCAAATAGAGTTGCCAGAGCTCTTTATTCTCCTCTGCTACAGGTGATTTCTCATGTTTTAACCGATCGATGATTGCTAAGAAATCCATGTTTTCTTGATTGATGTGTTTCATCAAAATGGGGCTGAAATTTTGAATGGTTAAGCCAGGATAATGGGACAAAAAGGTATCCCAATCCACCCCCATAGACAGCAAGAGGCGAGAGAAGGTTTCGATGGTTACTCCTTTTTGAGAACGCTCAAATTGGCTGAGGAACTGAGGAGAGACAATATCTGCAGCGACTTCTTTTAGGGAAAGACCGCGTGCTTCACGAATTTTACGAAATGTTGGACCAAATGGCGAAGATGAGGACATAGGGGACTTCCTTTCAATTATCATACCAGTAGTATACCTCAAAAAAGGCTGGAATTAAACTCAGAGTTTAATTTTTGACAAAAAAACTAGAAATTCTTCGATTTTTAAGAAAAATGAAACTATAGTTTACATGGCCCTTTTTTAGGGAGGGATTTTTGATAAAATAAGGTCAATTCTAGAAGATAAGTTTATAACAAAAGGAGATTTACAATGACGACACAAGAAATTTTACAGCTATTAGATGAAAAGCGCGTGCTAACAGCCCCTGCAGCAGTTGCTTGGGATGAAGTTCAGCGGCAACAAAATCGTTTAAATAAAGCAGCGAAGAGACTCAATGGGCTAATCACGGTCACACTAGCCCTCAATCTTCTTTTTGCCTTTACGATTTTTCTATTAGAACAAAGTCACCTCATGCACGGTTTTCTATTGATGCTCGGGTTGATGGGCGGGCTGATTGCTTTCAAATACTTTGTATTTGTAGCCCCAGCCAAGCAGGCTCTTGCCAATGCCCAGGCCCTTTACAACCAGGAAATCAGCCAACCAGCCTACCAACAAGGGATGCAAGGTTTCCCACAAAAATTTTACAATTACCATGACCTCTTCCGACTATATCACTTAATTGCAGAAGGACGTGCCTCTACCTTGCCTGAAGCCTACAATCTGCTTGAAATGCAACAATTCCATGAAACGCAAGTCAATCTGCAAGAAGAAGCCAATGCCCTACAAGCTGATATCGCACGTAGCTCAAGGGTTAGCGCCGTTGCTAATGTAGTTACTGCTTATAATACCTATCGCATCCACAAAGATATGTAATGTCAAAAAGATAAAAGATGAAAAAACCTCCTGATAGTCCAGATCAAAAATCAGAGCTCTCGTGGAGGTTATTTTATTTATTGGATTTTAACAAGTAGTTCTCACTGTCGTTCGAACTGCGTCAACGTACCTAAGCTCTCTAACGTTTGCTAAGGTACGTAGAAAAAGCCACCGGTTTTGGTGGCCCTTATAGGGAGATTATTATGAAAAAGTTTAGGATTTTCTATCAAACAAAGTTAGGAGGTCTTCATTTGATGGTTTTATTATAAGGCTCATATCTTAAAGAAAACTTAAGAAAAGACGCTGCTTATAAGAATCGGTCTTAGGTCTGATAATTTTTTTACAACAGAAACTATTTAGAATTTTTTCTAAATAGAGTTGACAAAATCATATGAAAGGTTTACAATCTATTTAGAAAGATATCTAAATAGATTAGAGGAGATAGAGAATGAATTTTGCGCAAACATTTAAAGCTTTATCAAATCCGATAAGAAGAAGTATCTTAGAGCTGCTAAAGGCGGGGAAATTATCTGCTGGCGATATCGCTGGTCACTTTGATGTGGCAGGGGCGACCATTTCCCATCATTTAAGCCTCCTCAAGCAGGCAGATTTAATTCGAGAGGAAAAAGAGAAGAATTTTATCTACTATGAACTCAATACTTCTGTCTTGGAGGATTTAATGGTCTGGCTCGTTGATTTGAAAGGAGACTCTACTGATGAAAACGAATAAAAAACTATTGCTATTAACTTCTATGGTGATACTTTTCCCCATGCTTTGGGGGCTGATGATTTGGTCGCAATTACCTAACCAAATCCCGATTCACTTTAATGTTGCTGGCCAGCCCAATAACTTCCAATCGAAACCCCTGGTTGTGTTTGGTCTTCCTATTTTCGATCTCATGGTGCATCTGTTTATGATCTTTATGATCGGTCGCGATTCTAAGAATAGCGCTATGAATGAAAAAATGATCAGAGCGATTTACTGGTTGACCCCAATCGTTTCCTTAAGTATCTCCTATCTCTCTATAGCAAGGCGCTAGGATCTACTACTAATCCATCAGTTTTTGTTTCGGTTCTGCTAGGGCTCATCTTTGTGATCATGGGCAATTACATGCCGAAGCTAAAAGTGAACCATACGGTTGGGATCCGCCTTCCTTGGACCTTGCAGAGTGAAGATAACTGGCACAAAACCCATCGCTTGGCAGGGAAATTGTGGGTCCTCGGAGGTTTGATCCTTCTTATTGAAGCAGGTATTCAGTTCGCTGTCCCTTATGTAATGGGGATCATCATCCTCACCATTGTTCTCATTCCGATCCTGTATTCTTATCAACTAAGTCGGGAAGATTGTTAGTATAAAAAACAACCAGAGAAGAAGGAGTTGGTAATTGCTTCTTTTCCGGTTGTTTTTGCTTGTTCTGATAAAAATAGATTAGATTACATCTAAATATACGCTCTTAATAAATCTGAAGCAGTTGACATTTACCTTAATAAGATTAATCAAATTCGAGAAGAAAAAGTAGTGATTCGATTGATTTATATTGCAATGTACTCAAATGAACAAAAAGAAAAAAGCCTTTGAAATGTTGATTTCAAAGGCTTTTATTTACTCAATTATTTAACTTCTATATAGATATCAACCGATATCAACTTTCTATTTTGAAATACCAAAATACTTGATATTATATGTTTTTGAAACTAGTTTCAAAGTACTAATATTGACATGCAATAATTAAGTGGCAGAATAGAAATAGAACATGAATTGTTAACTAGAAAGGAATAATCTCGGAAACAATATTGTTAACATTTTTATGTAAAACAGGAAAAATGATGTGCAATGAACTTAGTTTTATTGTATTTCAATAGTTGCTCAAAGTAAAGATGGCGTCCATTATATGTCCCATTGTTATTTCCTCCACGAAAATGTAAGCGCATACACAACGGGGCATGTTTTCGGTTGTATCACTCAGACTTTACAGGATATATTAGAGAGGTGTAATTTATGAAACGCTTTAAGAATGTAATTGTTCGTATTCCTGGAAGAGGAATTAGTGAAGGTATTACTTCTAATCCAGAACTTGGAAAACCTGTTTATGAAAGTGCATTAGTTCAACATGAACATTATGTTGAAGCTTTAACTAAATGTGGAGTCAAAATTAATGTGTTACCACCAAATGACGATTTTCCAGATTCATGTTTTATGGAAGATACTGCACTCTGTACGGATAAATGTGCTATAATTTCCAGACCAGGTGCGGATACTCGTCGAAATGAGACTCAACTAGAAGACTTCCGTAAACTGCTATCTAGTTTTTATTCAAATGTTCATGAAATTAAAGCTCCAGGAATGGTTGAACCTGGCGATATTATGATGGTTGGCGATACCTTCTATGTTGGGAAATCAGCCCGTACAAATGATGAAGGTTTTGCACAGATGAAAGAAATATTAGAGGGATATGGTAAAACGGTCATTCAAGTCCCGTTGGAAGAAGTATTGCATCTTAAGACAGGAGTCAATTATTTAGAGGATAATAATTTATTGGTTGCTGGTGAATTTGTTGATAATCCTTTATTTGAATCATTTAATAAGATAGTTGTTGATTCTGATGAAGCATATGCCGCAAACTGTATATGGGTTAATGGAACTGTTATTGTTCCAGCCGGATATCCTAAGGTTCAATCTGCCGTTGAACATTTAGGATATGATGTTCTTGTTGTCGATACCTCTGAATATCGTAAAATTGATGGTGGTTTGAGCTGTCTTTCATTACGTTTTTAATAAAACAATATATATGATGGGATAAAGATTTTCTTTTTCCCATCATATTTAAAAAAATAATTTAATTTTTATGGGGAGGATAGTTATATGACTGAGAAAAATACTGTCCAACAAAATGTTAGTCTACTCGGCTTAGTTGCTTTAACAGTTACTACGGTAATAGGTGCAGGGGTTTTTAATTTACCACGTGATTTAGCAAAATCTGTAGCTCCAGGCCCTGCTTTAATTGCACTAGTATTTGCAAGTATTGCCTTTGCTGTTTTCGTTTACTGTTTGAAATATCTACAAGATCACTATCCAGATTTAGACGCAGGAATTTTTAGTTTTCCAGAACAAGGATTTGGAAAGTTTATTGGATTTTTATCTTGTGTAGGATATTGGCTATCTATTGTTGTAGGTAATATTTCATTAGGAGTACTTTCGGTAAGTTCTCTTGGATATTTTATTCCAATGTTTCGTGGGGGAAATAATATCCCTTCTTTAATTCTGTTATCAGTTATTTTATGGGTCTTCTACTATATATGTGCGTCAGGAGCGAGAAACGCTTCATTAGTTAATACTGTTATTTGGTTTGCAAAAATGATTCCAATTGTAGTATTTATTATAGCTTTATTGATGGCATTTAAGGTAGATGTATTTAACTCTGGACTGTGGGAAAACGCTTTTGCTTCAAATGATTTACCTTCATCTATAAATGGTCAAATTGGAACAGCTATGAGTTCAACTATTTGGGTGTATGTTGGTATTGAAGGGGCATTAATCTATTCTGCACGTGCGAAATCGAAATCAGATGCATCAAAAGCAATTGTGATTTCTTATATTGTAATTGCAGTGACCTATCTCTTGCTGACCTTCTTAACCTTTGGAGTACTTTCACAAGTACAAGTTTCAAAAATGGAAGTACCTGCATTAGGTGGCATATTAGAGGCAGTCGTAGGCAAATGGGGAGCAATTCTAATGAACCTAGGTATTGCACTTTCAGCAATGGGATGTTGGTTCGGATGTTGTTTATTTGCTGGTGAAATTTTAGATGTTGCAGCGAAGCATGAAATTGTCCCTAAATTCTTTGGTGTTGAAAATACTGTTGGGCAACCAACAAATTCATTACTGGTATCCACAATTATTCAACAAGCATTTTTCATTACCATCATAATCAATGAATCAATTTATAATGTTATGGCTTTATTTGCTTCAAGTACAATGTTGGTTCCATATTTCACAGTTAGTTTGACTATGATTAAAAAATCAATCAAGTTTGATAACGGTTTTAAATTGAATGCTTTGCTTGGTTGTATTTCAACTATTGCAATGGGATATTTGATGTATTCAACAGGCTGGAAGTATATTATTATTACAGCACTTCTTTTCGCCCCTTGTATGATTGTTTACTATTTGGCTCGTAAAGAAAATAATAAGAAATTCCTCACTAATATCGAAAAAATTATTGCCCTAGTAATAGTAGCCTTGGCAATTGTCAGTCTAGTCCTGATTTTTAACGGTACAATTGATTTATCTACCATGTAAAAAATAAATAATAATAGATTTGAGGTGAACAACGTGGGTTATCCAAAGTTTGTTATTGATAAGAAAAAGTTAAAACATAATGCCAAAAATGTATTAGACATGTGTAATGATATTGGAATTGAGGTTGTTGGTGTAATAAAAGGAATTAACGGACTTGAAGAAATTATTAAGACATTAATAGATGCAGGTTTTAAAACGTTGGCTTCTTCGCGACTATCTCAATTGAAAAGAGTAAAAGAGATTAATCCAAATATTCTTACTTACGACTTACGTATACCAATGCTTAGTGAAGTTGATGAATTAGTTTCTTGTGCAGATATTAGCTTGAATTCTTCGTTAGAGATTTTAAAAGAATTAAACCGGTCTGCTTCAGAGCAAAATAAAATTCATAATGTGATTATTATGACTGAATGTGGTGATTTGCGTGAGGGAATTTTTGACGAAGAGGAATTGCTGAATACAACACGTACTGTTGAACAAGAATTAAAAAACTTACATTTATTAGGCGTTGGAACAAATCTAGGGTGTTATGGCTCAATTATGCCTACCCCAGAAAAAATGATGGAACTGATTTCAAAGGCTGAAAAAGTTAGTAAAGCAATTGGACGTAGGATTGAGGTTGTTTCTGGGGGTGCTTCAACTAGTTTACCTTTAGTTGCAAAGGGATCTATGCCAGAGGGTATCACGCAGCTAAGAGTTGGGGATGCGTTGTATATTAGTGATTTGGATGATTGCTTTGATTATAAGGTATTTCCTGCTGAAGATGAAGCGTTTACTCTACAGGCGGAAATTGTTGAATTGAAAAACAAACCAAGTCATCCAATTGGTACAATTGCAGTTGATGCATTTGGAAACAAGAAGGAATATGAAGACAAAGGTATTCGTCGCAGAGCTCTGATAGCGGTTGGAAGGCAAGATTTAGGAGATTGTTTACATCTTCGGCCATTAGACTCAAACATTGAAGTAATTGGTGGTAGTAGCGACCATACGATATTAGATATTACTGAAAGCGAACATTGTTACGAATTAGGAGATATTGTTAGTTTCCATGTAATGTATGAAAATCTATTGATGTTAAGCCAATCTGAGTATGTTGAAAAAGAATATATTTAGAAGAATATGATTGCTGGAGGAAGTAATATGATAAAATATGAGAATATTATTGTTAGAAAACCATGTAAAGCGATGCTTGAAGGAATTAGTACAGGAATGTTCAGTGACGATAAGCCTATATATGAAAAAGCAATTAGTCAGCACCAAGAATATGTTGATGCAATTGAAAGTTTAGGAGTAAAAGCACTGGTTCTTGAAGCTTTAGAGGAATACCCAGATTCATGTTTTGTTGAAGATCCAGCAGTAGTAATGAAAGAATGTGCAATTATTACTAATTCCCCAAGAGAATCGAGGAACGGTGAAAAATTTGAAATTGAACCTGCTATAAAGAAATTCTACGCTGACGAACAAATCTTTCACATTGAATCCCCAGGAACGATGGAAGGTGGAGATGTAATGCTTGTAGGAAAACATTTCTATGTAGGTTTATCTGATCGTACCAATAAAGAAGGTGCTAAACAATTTGGTGAAATAGTTTCTCAATTCGGTTACACTTCTTCCACAATACCAGTGACAGAAGGTTTGCATTTGAAAGATTTTGTGATTTATCTAGAAAATAACAATATGTTGGTTAGTGCAAAAATGAATGAAGTTCCCGAGTTCAGAGAATTTAATAGATTTGTAGTTCCTAAAGAGGAATTATATGCAATTAATAGTTTGTATATAAATGGCACAGTGTTAGTTCCTGATGGATACCCAAAAACATTAGAACATATAAAAAATCTAGGTTACCCTGTAAAAGTCGTTAATACAGACGAATTTAAGAAAATCGATGGTAGTTTAACCTGTTTATCTTTGCGTTTCTAATTTGTTTAGTTACCCTCAAGAATAAAAAGATTATTTTAAAATACTATTGAGAGTAATTTTCCATTACTTACAGCAAAAGAAACACTCTAATTCACATTCTGATATGATACCTCTTAAGTAGACATGGTAAATACCTAAAATCTACTTAAGAGGTCTTATTATGGATTCCATAATTCCTATGGTAGTTTTACCCGCTACAGAAATTATAGAGCCAATTTCTTAAACAACACAAAAACGCTCTAGACAATATGACTAGAGCGTTTTCTATATACCCGAACATTTAATTTATTTCACAAAAAATGTAGTCAAAAATGTAGTCATTCGGTTGATTTTTATTGCAATACATTGAAGTTTAAAAATTCAAGTATCGTATTAAATCAAGGTTTTTACGTATCTATTGAAACGTAATGACCTATTATTTAACTTCGGGTAAAATACTAATTACGTTTTGACGGAAAACTGAAAGAACAAATCATCATTTAAACTAAAGTTATAAATATCACTTGCGACTCCTATTAAAAATCAAATAAACTACAAAACATATACTCAAAGTAATTATCATTAATATTGTTTTATTATCAATAAAAATATCTAGAACTTGAATAACAGAGAATAAACTGATAATAAAAAGTATAATTTCCATTACTTTTTTCTTTTGAAACTCATTAAATTGATTTCGCTCCTTTAACAAATTGAATTCCTCTTGCTTAATTTTTTCTATGTATTCATCAGGCTTGAAGTAAGAACTTTTTTGTAAATGACTAAATAAATTAAAAACAGCTATATGATTAACTCGATACATATAAAGAGAAGATCTTTTATAATTGTGAATCCACTCGTTAAATTTAATCAACTGTCCCTCATTTGAAAGTTGGAATTTTTCCAGCCCATCCATAATAGTCTCATCAAGACACACTAACTGAAAGAATGGAGTGGCTGAAGATAAAAAGAAGCTCGCTTGTCTTAAAAAATTTACTTCAAATTTGTCAAAATCATCCTCACTCCATACTATATAATTTACGCCTTTATTTATATAATTAATACTATCTAAATTATAATAGTTGGTTAAATAATTTTTTGATTTAATTTCTGAAGATATATTGTTAACACTATAGGGAGCATTTATCATCCATGTATACAGTTTATTATTTTTGAAAAAGTCCATTTTATTCATCTGCTTCATATTTGTAACAAAATGTAAATAAAATATACTCTCAGTTAACTTCAATCCTCCGTTTATGGAGGAAAGTTCTTTTTTTATATACTTCAATATATCATCAATTTGATAATTAGAATTTAAAGTATATTCCCTTTTTTTATTTTTGAAATCTGGGAATATTTGCCATTTCATAACTGTAAAGGGATGAAAAAAGTCGATCATGTAGAAAGAAGATCTTAAATCTTCGAATAATTCAATGATTATTGATCCATTTTGAAAAATAGTTAGCGTAATAAAGAAAAAATGTAATTCCTCTTCCCTATCCACCTCAATTAAAGGAGCAAAAATAAATTTAACAAATTGATTAGATTTAGAACTAAAAAGACAATTTTGTTTTTTTTTCTAATTTTACAAAATATAAATCTAAATAGTAGTTAGTTTTCTCATCTATTTTGCTTTTTAAACGATTCAATTCTTTCGGAATCGTCCATGACTCGTATCTTTTTATAAAAAGGTCGTTTTCTTCCGTACCTATTAATTCCATAATTGTAGCAGGATGATTCTCAAATTTCTTAGTGATTATTTCTGTTAATTTGTTATTTTCTATTTTATATAAATCAGTACTAAGCATGTAAAAACAAGTTATTTTTACTTCTTCTATTTGTTTAGAAATCTCAGGGATTTTTTCAGAAAAGTTAATACAAGTTGTTTTTTTCATATTATCTACCCTTATTTTTTTATCATGTTAATTATATCAAAATTTAGTCTTATTTAATTTTAAACAGTTAAAGTTCGTTTATTTCAATATAACAAAAATAAAACTACTAAAAAAACAGCAATCATGCTGCTTTTTATCATCGTTTTCAAATATCAAAAAAAGTTCTTAAAAATCTATTAACATTTGTATATGGATTTATATCAAAGTTATTTACAATGGAAGCCATATGATCACTATTTGATAGAGCTTGTGCGTATGAACTAGAAATAACAGTTATTGTTTTTTTATCTGTTTTTATATATTCTTTAGATAAATGATGTTCTAACTGATCAATTAATTGTTTAGCATCTAAAGCTCTAGTCACCCTTTCATAATGTAACAATAGCCATAATTCAAAACATTTATTACAAAAAACTAGTTCATAATTGTTTTCTTCACAAAGACTTTTTAAGGTAGTAAGTTCTTCAGATGAAGTATTATCTTTATCGATAACTAATACAATTTTGACAGGAGACGTTTCAAAGTTATGCATTGTATAACACCTTTTTACATAATAAAATAAATCCAATCCCTGCTTATTTACTTGCTTAGCAGAATAGCTTATTCCACCTTTAATACCAACAATAGATCTTAGAGCATCAAAATAAATTTTTTCTGTTTCCCCTTCTGTATAAAGTTTTATTTGAGGTGGATTTTTCCTCTCCTGGCTTTTTCTTCTACCCATAGTATTAATCCCCTTTAATAATTTCCTTTAATTTCCCAACAAGAATTTCAGGGACAGCACCAAATAAACCTTTATTGTATCTTTTTACATAAGAATAATCTTGTCTATTTACTTCGGATTTAAAATCGTAAACAGAATATAGTTCTGTTGCTCCATCAGCACTTCTGTCTGTGAAATAAATCTGTTCTTTTTTGAAGCCAGCATCCATTAGCTCTAATTCATGACTCGTTAAAATTACTTGGTTCGAATTTTCATCTGAGTTAAATACATCAACAAGTGCTTTTGATAAACCTAGATGAAATGAATCGTCAAATTCATCTATAAAAATAGTACTATTGTTTAAAGTTAATAATATAGTTGATAACGCAATCATTTTTTTAGTACCATCAGACTCTTGACTAACTGATAAATCGAAAGTTTCTCCATCATGATCTCTATGTTTAATCTTTGTTTGAAACTCTGTGAAACCAGCTGAAGATTTAAATAGATGTTTTATCTCATCTGGCATTGTAACATTAGATTGAAGAACTTCGAAATCTACAATATTGAAATCGGCAGCTTGTAAAAAATTAATTAATTTATTCTTCCTTTTTTTATCTTTTTGTAACTTATAAAGATGATCGAAAACAGGCGGAACCTCTCGAGAGATAAAAATTAAATTATTTCTAAACCAACGAAACACATTTAAGCAGTGATGATCATTAAATGCCTTTCCAGTGATTAAAAATAAGCTATCCATTCGTGTTTTGTTCTTTAGCAATTCCAATTCTCTCGGTATAACCTCATAATTTCCTTTAATACGATGGAAATATGTCACAAACTTATTTCCATCTTCTATTTCAAGATGCTCCTCAATTATTTCATCAGAGCAATAGGAAACTGAATATTTATATATAGTTTCTTCTATTAAGATTGTTATCTCGAAATTAATACTATCAGGATTATTAGCGTAAGTTGGAAATGGATTTTTTAGTTTATCATCTTTTAAAACTAAATTTTGAAACGTTCTGAGAGATTTCATTAAATTACTTTTCCCTGAAGCATTTGGCCCAAAAATAATAGCACTCTTTAAAATTCTATGACCATTAAAAGATGCAAACTCATTATTTTTGCGAGTTTTCTTAACGGCTTCCATTGAGAAATATGCTTCATCTTTGTATGAGTAGCAATTATTAAATACAAACTCCAATAGCATAACTGACCTCCTTGAAAACGAAAATTCGTATTCTATATTATAGATTATACCATTTTTTTTACCTAAGTTCACGAAAATAGCTGTGTGAACGAAAACTATGTGCAAATACTAACATTTTAAAATTATTCTGAAAAAATCATTTTCCCCAATTATTAAGTCAGGTGCAACAAAGTCATACCTCTGATTAAGTGAGTATCTTTAAAGCTGTCTGAGCTAACTCAAACAGCTTTTTTGCGAACCGAACCCATGAATTCGTCTTGGCCTTTCATTGATAGCATTTGTATAATCCTCTAAAAGGATCTAATTTAATTCTTTTAGTAAACTTCCCTTTGGAATGAACTCTCTTAGCAGACCATTGAAATTCTCATTTGTACCTCGTTCATAAGATGAATAGGCATGAGCAAAATAAACATCTACTTTTCTTAAACAACACAAAAACGCTCTAGACAATATAACTAGAGCGTTTTCTATATATCCGAACATCTAATTTATTTCACAAAAAATGTAGTCAAAAATGTAGTCATTCGGTTGATTTTTATTGCAATACATTGAAATTTGAAAATTCAAGAATCGCTTTAAATCAAGGTTTTTTCGTTTCTACTGAAACGTAATGACCCACTATTTAACTTCTGTAAACACAACGTGTTTGCGAAGTTTTGGTGAGTATTTCTTCAATTGAAGACGGTCTGGAGTGTTACGTTTGTTTTTAGAAGTAAGGTACAAGCGTTCACCAGATTCTTTGTGTTCAAGTGTAATATTTACGCGCATGGTATCTCCCTTCTATTATTCAGCTGATGCAGCTTTAGCGATCTTACGTCCTTTGTAGTATCCTTTAAGTGATACACGGTGTGAACGTGAGTAATCTCCAGTTGCTTCGTCAAAGTTTACAGATGGAGCTGTTACTTTGTAGTGCGTACGACGTTTGTTTTTCTTCGCTTTTGATGTGCGACGTGCAGGTACTGCCATTTCGTTTTTCTCCTTTTAAGATATAAATTCAATTAGGTTTGATTTTCATCAACTGTAACAGTATAACAAAACTTTTTTGTAAAGTAAAGTTACTTGACAAAAAAATTGAAATTTTTGAAAGAAACTTTTCTGTTGTCTGTTTCTCCAAAGTCCATGCCTATCTTTATGGCCTCTTTTATGCTATAATGGTAAAAAATGTAACGAGAGGAATGACATGACAGAATTAGACAAACGCCATCGTAGTAGTGTCTACGATAGCATGGTGAAATCTCCCAACCGTGCCATGCTTCGCGCGACGGGAATGACCGATGAAAGTTTTGAGAAACCGATTGTTGGAGTGATTTCGACATGGGCGGAAAATACCCCTTGTAACATCCACCTTCACGATTTTGGAAAATTGGCTAAAGAAGGTGTGAAGGATGCAGGAGCTTGGCCGGTCCAATTCGGAACCATTACGGTTGCGGACGGGATTGCTATGGGGACTCCTGGTATGCGCTTCTCCCTAACATCTCGCGATATCATTGCGGATTCTATCGAAGCAGCTATGGGTGGTCACAACGTTGATGCTTTTGTAGCCATCGGGGGCTGTGATAAGAACATGCCTGGTTCGATGATTGCCATTGCCAATATGGATATCCCAGCGATCTTTGCTTATGGTGGGACTATTGCCCCAGGGAATCTTGATGGAAAAGATATCGACCTGGTTTCGGTTTTCGAAGGAATTGGGAAATGGAATCACGGTGATATGACGGCTGAAGAAGTGAAGCAACTGGAATGTAACGCCTGCCCTGGCCCTGGTGGCTGTGGTGGGATGTATACGGCCAACACCATGGCGACAGCGATCGAGGTCCTTGGGATGAGCTTGCCAGGTTCCTCTTCTCACCCTGCTGAATCAGCGGATAAGAAGGCCGATATCGAAGAAGCAGGTCGTGCTGTTGTCAAGATGCTGGAAATGGGACTCAAGCCATCTGACATCTTGACCCGTGAAGCCTTTGAAGATGCGATTACAGTGACCATGGCGCTGGGTGGCTCCACCAATGCGACCCTTCACTTGCTCGCGATCGCTCATGCGGCCAACGTTGATTTGACACTTGAAGACTTCAATGATTTCCAAGAGCGTGTGCCTCACTTGGCAGACTTGAAACCTTCTGGTCAATACGTCTTCCAAGATCTTTACAATGTCGGTGGTGTGCCAGCCGTCATGAAATACCTTCTTAAGAATGGTTTCCTTCATGGGGATCGCATCACATGTACTGGTAAAACAGTAGCTGAGAACTTGGAAGCCTTTGCTGATTTGACACCAGGTCAAAAAGTCATCATGCCACTTGAAAATCCAAAACGTGCGGATGGTCCATTGATCATCTTGAAAGGGAACTTGGCTCCAGAAGGGGCGGTTGCCAAAGTATCAGGTGTGAAAGTTCGTAACATCACTGGTCCTGCTAAGGTTTTTGACTCAGAAGAAGCTGCCATTGAAGCCGTTCTTTCGGATGAAATCGTGGATGGCGACGTTGTTGTTGTTCGTTTTGTAGGTCCTAAGGGTGGTCCTGGTATGCCGGAAATGCTGTCCTTGTCATCTATGATCGTTGGGAAAGGCCAAGGAGACAAGGTGGCCCTCTTGACAGACGGCCGCTTCTCAGGTGGGACTTATGGTCTCGTTGTCGGTCACATCGCGCCTGAAGCTCAGGTCGGTGGCCCAATCGCCTACCTCCACACAGGGGACATGGTAACAGTTGATCAAGATACCAAAGAAATCACCATGCACGTTTCAGACGAAGAGTTAGCGAAACGCAAGGCTGAAACAACCTTGCCACCACTGTATAGCCGTGGGGTTTTGGGTAAATACGCCCACATCGTTTCTTCAGCATCACGTGGTGCTGTAACCGACTTCTGGAATATGGAACAGTCTGGTAAACAGTAATTACAAGGACGACTTTGTCCAAAGAGAGAGTGGGACAGAAATCGGTAATTCGTTAGAATTCGATTTCGTCGTCCCACCTCCGCACAGTTGAGTAGGGCTGTAAAAGCTGATGAAATCAGTGTAGTAGAGCCCACTCAACCACTGCGTCTTGCTCGACAATCCAAAAACAATTGAGAGGCTAGGACTTTTGTCCCAGCCTCTTTTTGGGCTCAAAGTCGCTATTTTTAACCCTGTCGCTGAAGCGTATGAATATTACTTTTTGGGAGATTTGAGTGTATTATCTGTCATTTTTCTTGTAAATCCGTCTATAATTTGCTATAATTGTGACTAATCGAATCAATCCTTTAATACTGTCCAGAGAGGCAGGCAAGGAGCTATGGAAATGAAAGGCCTGGGAAGACCAGCCTATATTTTGTGTATCTCCTTGTTGTGGGGGATTTTTTTGTATAGTTGAAAAGTGGTTTGATAAAAAAGAAATCGTCGATGATGGAAGCAGGGAGTGCGTCCTTATGATTTGGTCATCGAAGGTAGACGTTTTTGTTCAGCCATAGCTTGCCGCATCTTAATTTTAGGAGGTTTTTACGATCGTGAATGACGTTAAATATGATGTGAATGATATGCCAAAACCAGGCTTGCTGGTTGGTTTATCTTTCCAGCATTTGTTTGCCATGTTTGGGGCGACAGTGCTGGTGCCGATTTTGGTTGGGATTGATCCTGCCATTGCTTTGTTCTCATCTGGTTTGGGGACCTTGGCTCACTTGACAGTGACCAAGTATAAGATTCCTGCTTACATGGGGTCTAGTTTTGCTTATATTGCAGCGATGCAAATGCTGATGAAGTCAGATGGGATCGCGGCAGTTGCCCAGGGTGCTATGGCGGGTGGTTTGGTCTACTTGTTTGTAGCTCTGATTGTTAAGCATGCGGGTAAAGATTGGATTAATAAGGTCCTTCCACCAATCGTGGTTGGTCCCATTATCATGGTAATTGGTTTGAGTCTTGCGGCGAATGCAGTCACTGATGCGACAACCTTAAATAAAAGCTATAGTGGTTATGCTCTATTGATTTCGATGGTGACCCTCTTTGCGGTTATCCTCTTTAACATGTATGGCAAGAAGATTGTCGGTGTCGTCCCAATTTTACTTGGATTAATTGTGGGCTATATTTTCTCATTGGCTCTTGGTTTGCTGACAGGACATAGTTTTGTCAATTTCTCAGAGGTAAGTGCGGCGCATTGGATTCAAGTCCCAAACTTTGACATTCCATTTGTGGATTATAGCTTTAAACTCTATCCAAGTGCGATTTTGACCATGGCTCCGATTGCCTTTGTGACCATGACGGAACATTTTGGGCACCTCATGGTTTTAAATAGTTTGACTGAGCGTGATTACTTTAAGGATCCAGGGCTTGACCATACGCTTACTGGTGATGGCTTGGCTCAGATTATTGCCGGATTCTTTGGAGCTCCTCCGGTAACTTCTTATGGGGAAAACATTGGGGTTATGGCCCTTAGTAAGGTCTACTCAGTTTACGTTATTTCAGGCGCAGCAGTGATTGCGGTTGTCATGAGCTTTATTGGGAAGCTATCAGCACTCTTGCACTCTATTCCAACTCCTGTATTGGGAGGGTTGTCTATTGCCCTCTTTGGGGTGATCGCTGCTAGCGGTTTGAAAATTTTAGTTGAACATAAGATTGATTTTGATAATAAAAAGAATCTCTTGATTGCTAGTGTGATCTTGGTATCAGGGATCGGTGGTTTGATGATTGACCTCGGTGGTCTTCAAATCACGGGTGTCGCAACGTCAACCATTCTTGGGATTGTGTTGTATCAAATTCTTCCAGAACCAAAAGCTGACGAGGCTTAGACCATTCTGGTAGTGAAAAAGTTTGAATGGATTCAAACATTATAAAAAACGAGGAACAGACTCTGGTGGTAGAGCTGGTGTTCCTCGTTTTTTATTGTGGATCGGATTTCCGAAGAGGCCTTCCTTCATTAGTTGACTGCGTTTCTTAAATGGTAATGATTGTTATCGTGGTGGAAGGCCAAGGGCAATGCGCCCGTATCGGCTGATTCGTGTAATTTTCCAAGCGGGTGACCAGGTCACTTCGACCTTGACATCTTCGATCCCCTCAATTTCTTTTAGGCGAGCGACGATTTCGATCGGAAGGCTCTCAGCACAGCTACAAGCCGTATCGGTGAAGGTCATAACCACCTTGCAAGTACCGGCTTCATCTAGATGGATCTCGTAGATCAGTCCTAGGTTATAGACATCTAACTCAACGTCGGTATCAAATACAAGCTCCAATTTTTCGATTAACGACTTCTCTAGTGCCAGGGCGCGGTCATTGATTTTGATATCCTCTCTCATCGCAAGATCCTTTCAGTGTAGTATGGCTTCCATTTTCTCATAATTCGGCTGATAAGGCAAGAAGAGAAAGACGATTTGAACATGTCGATCGAAGGAAATTCGATCCAGCCTCCATTTCTCTTCGAATTTGTGGTAAAATAGAGGCAAAAGTAAGACAAAGGATGAAGGCTATGAAATTACAAAAACCAAAAGGGACCCAGGATATCCTTCCTGGCGATTCAGCGAAATGGCAATATGTAGAAGGCTTTGCACGCAAGGTCTTTGCGCGATACAATTATGATGAAATCCGCACACCGATCTTCGAACATTATGAAGTCATCAGCCGTTCAGTAGGGGATACGACGGATATCGTTACCAAAGAAATGTATGACTTCTATGACAAGGGAGACCGTCATATCACGCTTCGTCCAGAAGGAACAGCTCCTGTTGTCCGCTCCTATGTAGAAAATAAACTCTTTGCGCCTGAGGTACAAAAACCAAGTAAGTTCTATTACATAGGCCCAATGTTCCGCTACGAACGTCCTCAAGCAGGTCGTTTGCGTCAATTCCACCAAATTGGGGTAGAATGCTTTGGATCGAGCAATCCTGCAACGGATGTCGAAACCATTGCCATGGCAGCACAATTCCTGAAAGAACTAGGAATTGACAATGTGACCTTGCACTTGAACACCTTGGGAAGCCCTGCTAGTCGTCAGGCTTATCGTCAAGCCTTGATTGATTACCTCTTGCCAATGAAGGATCAATTGTCTAAGGACAGCCAACGTCGCTTAGAAGAAAATCCGCTTCGTGTCTTGGATTCAAAAGAAAAAGAAGACAAGGCGGCGGTTGAACAGGCTCCTTCCATCCTAGACTATCTAGATGAAGAAAGCCAAGCGCATTTTGATGCGGTTCGTCGGATGTTAGAAGACTTAGGTGTAGCCTATGTCATCGATACCAATATGGTGCGTGGCTTAGATTACTACAACCACACGATTTTTGAGTTCATTACAGAAATTGAAGGCAATGAATTGACAGTTTGTGCGGGTGGTCGTTATGATGGGTTGGTTGAATACTTCGGTGGCCCTGCGACAGCTGGTTTTGGATTTGGTATCGGTGTGGAACGGATCCTTCTCGTTCTTGAAAAGAAAGGCATTGAATTACCGATCGAAACAGGCCTAGATGCCTATATCGCTGTCCTAGGAGATGAGGTCAATGAAGCAGCGCTTAGCTTGGTTCAAGCCCTTCGAATCCAAGGTTTCAAGGCAGAACGTGACTACCTTGGACGCAAGCTCAAGGCACAATTTAAGTCAGCAGATGTCTTTGCGGCCAAAGCCTTGATTACCTTAGGAAGTAGTGAAGTTGAGAGCGGTCAAGTTACTGTGAAAAATAACCAAACTCGTCAAGAAGTAACGGTAGCTCTTGAAAAATTGAAGAAAGACTTCCCATCTGTTTTAGCAGAGTTGGGATTGGCTTGATCAAGTCTTGCAGACACCTGAAAAAGAGATTCGCATGGGAGTAGGGGCAAAGTCGTTGCGCCTGCTCTCTTTTATCTAGCTTCTGTTTTCCGACCTTTGCCAAGATTTGGCGAAAAGCCGTTAAATTTTCTGACATTTATGATATAATGAGAAGACTACTAGTAAAGGAATGAAACAGTCATGACATTAGTTTATCAATCAACACGAGATGAAAAAAATACTGTAACAGCTAGTCAAGCTATCCTTCAAGGATTGGCGACAGATGGCGGTTTGTTTACTCCAGTCTCTTATCCTCAAGTAGAGCTGGATTTTGATACCCTCAAAGACGCTTCTTACCAAGAAGTGGCCAAGCTTGTTTTGTCAGCCTTTTTGGACGACTTTACGGCAGAAGAGTTGGACTACTGTATTTCTCATGCTTATGACAGCAAGTTTGATACTCCAGCTATTGCTCCTCTTGTCAAACTCGATGGGCAATACAATTTGGAGCTTTTCCACGGCTCCACCATTGCCTTTAAAGATATGGCTTTGTCGATCTTGCCTTATTTCATGACAACAGCAGCTAAAAAGCACGGTCTGGAAAATAAAATCGTCATCTTGACAGCGACATCAGGGGACACTGGTAAAGCTGCCATGGCAGGTTTTGCCGATGTTCCAGGAACAGAGATCATTGTCTTTTATCCAAAAGACGGGGTCAGCAAGGTACAAGAGTTGCAAATGACGACTCAGACTGGGGACAATACCCATGTCATCGCCATTGATGGAAACTTTGACGATGCCCAAACCAATGTGAAACATATGTTCAACGATGTTGAACTACGTGAAAAATTGGCAGCCAACAAGATGCAATTCTCATCAGCCAACTCCATGAACATTGGCCGTTTGGTTCCTCAGGTTGTCTATTACGTATACGCCTATGCGCAATTGGTGAAAACAGGTCAAATCACAGCTGGAGAAAAAGTCAACTTCACCGTCCCAACAGGAAACTTTGGAAATATCTTGGCAGCTTTCTATGCCAAACAAATCGGTCTTCCAGTTGGGAAATTGATCTGTGCCTCAAACGAGAACAATGTCTTGACAGACTTCTTTAAAACACGTGTCTATGATAAGAAACGCAGCTTCAAGGTGACCACTAGTCCATCGATGGATATCTTAGTCTCTTCAAACTTGGAACGCTTGATCTTCCACTTGGTAGGCAATGATGCCACAAAGACCAAAGAGTTGATGGAAAGCCTCGTTGCAACAGGTCAATACCAATTGTCCGACTTTGATGCAGATATCTTAGATTTGTTTGCGGCTGCATACGCAGATGAAGCAGAAACTGCTGCAGAGATCAAGCGGGTCTATGAAGCGTCTGATTACATCGAAGACCCTCATACAGCCGTAGCATCAGCCGTTTACCAAAAATACCGGACCCAAACAGGGGATGCTGCTAAAACAGTCATTGCCTCTACAGCAAGTCCTTATAAATTCCCAGTTGTAGCAGTAGAAGCGGTGACAGGCGAGACAGGTCTAGGCGATTTCGAAGCCTTGGCCAAATTACACACCCTCTCAGGTGTTCCTGTGCCACCGGCCGTAGATGGACTTGAAACTGCGCCGGTTCGCCATCGTACAAGCGTAGCTGCTAAAGACATGCAAGCAGCAGTAGAAGACTACTTGGGACTGTAATTCTCCCTATTAGAAAGATCAAAAGAGCCGTTTGGCTCTTTTCTATACGCATGAATTCATACAAAAAAATCTTAAACATTGCCCTCCCTGCCATGGGTGAAAATTTCTTACAAATGCTGATGGGTATGGTGGACTCTTATTTAGTGGCTCACCTGGGCTTGATTGCCATTTCAGGTGTTTCCGTCGCAGGGAATATCATCACCATCTATCAAGCCATCTTTTTGGCACTGGGTGCGGCAGTTGCCAGTGTTATGTCCAAAAGCTTGGGTGAAAAAAATCAAGCCAACATTGCCTACCATGCGACAGAGTCACTGAAGGTGACCTTGTTGTTGAGTGCTCTCTTAGGAGGGGCTTCGCTGTTATTTGGACGCCAGATGATTTCGCTGTTGGGGACTGAAGCTGCAGTCGCTGAAAGCGGGGGGATTTACCTTTCCTTGGTCGGCGGGACCATAGTTCTCTTAGGCTTGATGACGACCTTGGGCTCCTTGGTTCGGGTGGCCAACAATCCACGTCTTCCTATGTATGTGAGCCTGTTGACCAATGTTTTGAATGCTCTATTCTCCTCTGTGGCCATTTTCCTTTTTGGTTGGGGAATTGTCGGAGCAGCCTTGGGGACTGTGCTGGCCCGTCTGGTTGGGGTTGTCCTCTTGTGGCAAAAGGTCCGGCTACCCTTTGCCCCCCTTCGTTGGGGATTGGATCGTAAGCTCTTGAACTTAGCACTTCCAGCTGCCGGAGAGCGGCTGATGATGCGGGCTGGAGATGTGGTGATCATTGCGATCGTGGTTGCTTTTGGGACCGAGGCAGTCGCAGGAAATGCCATCGGAGAGACCCTGACCCAGTTCAACTACATGCCTGTGTTTGGAGTGGCCACAGCGACGGTCATGCTCGTAGCACGGAGCCTAGGCGAAGGGGATCTTGAGCAGATTGACCGCCTTCGAAAGCAGTCTTACTGCTTGTCCTTTGTGTTGATGTTGCCCATTGCTCTGAGTATCTTTTTTGGGGGCACCCTTCTGACCCATCTCTACACACAAGATACAAAAGCGGTAGAAGCTAGTCTATCGGTTGTCCTCTTTTCTTTGTTGGGAACGCCGTTTACAGCAGGAACGGTCATCTATACAGCTGTTTGGCAAGGCTTGGGAAATGGGAAACTTCCATTTTATGCAACGACGATTGGTATGTGGGTCATTCGAATTGGAGCCGGTTATCTGCTTGGAGTAACCCTTGGCTTTGGCCTTCCAGGGGTCTGGACGGGGACACTGCTCGACAATGGCTTTCGTTGGCTATTTTTGAGTCAGCTATATAGACGAAAAGTAGGAGAGAAGAAAAAATGACAAAACAAGCCTTTATTTGGGATTTGGATGGGACCTTGCTAGATTCCTATGATGCTATTCTGGCAGGTCTTGAGGAGACCTATGCAACTTATCAGCTTCCATTTGACCGAGCCAGCATTAAAGACTACATCTTGAAGCATTCGGTTCAAGATCTTTTAGTAGCCGTGGCGGAAGAGTATCATCTGGATGTGACGGACTTAAATCAGCGTCAAGCAGAAAGTCTAGCAGAGAAAAATGCCCAGGTCCTTCTGATGGATGGGGCGCGTGATGTCCTATCCTGGGGACAAGAAGCTGGAATTGAGCAGTTTGTCTATACCCATAAGGGAGAGAATGCCTTTGTCATCCTACGGGATTTGGGTTTGGAATCTTTTTTTACAGAGATTTTGACCAGTCAAAGTGGTTTTGCCCGCAAGCCTGACCCAGAAGCTGCCATGTATCTGATGGAGAAGTACGGCTTGGAGCCAGAAAATACCTACTATATTGGGGATCGGAGTCTGGATATTGACTTTGCAAGAAATAGCCAGATTCAGAGTATCAATTTCTTGACGTCTGACTATGAAGGTAATCATCAGATGGAAAGTTTATTAGATATTCCAGCTATTTTAAACGCTGAAAAGAATCTGTAAAGAATTTGTTTTCATTTTGAAATAAAGTCGTAAGCTTTCTTTAAGAAATGTCCGCTATAATAGAAGCATAAACAAAGACCTCCTAACTTTGTTTAGAAAAATCCTAAAACTTTTCTTTTTCATAATAATCTCCCTAAGAGTCGCCCAATCAGGCGGCTTTTTTTGTGCGCAAGAATAGTGTAAGCTCTTTTCCTTGCAAGAGGATATGAAATATTTTATAATTGATTAGTCAATTATTGATTTATCAAAAATAATACGGAGAAGGAATATGGCAGAAATAAATGATTTGCTCTACCAACTACGCTTGGCAGATCAATCAACTACGCAACTCTTTGAAAAGCGCCTAGGGATTAGCTTAACGCGTTATCAAATTTTGCAGGATTTATTAGAACAAGCGCCTTGCAATCAGATCGCGGTTCAGGAACGCTTGCAGATTGATCCAGCTGCTTTAACCCGGCATTTTAAAATATTGGAAAAGGAAGGGTTTGTCCATCGGAGTCGAAATCCAAAAAACCAGCGGGAAATCTTAATTCATTTGACGGATACGGCCTATAATCGTTTGGTCAAACATCCCCCTCGCCATCATGTGGCAGTGAAAGAACAGATGAGTCGGATTTTGACTGCTCAAGAACAAGAGCAATTTTCTTACCTGCTGGACAAATTAGTATCTGGCATTGAACAAATAACAGTTGAATAAAAAGGAGAATCTACGATGTCATTACTGACGATTATTTTAGCAAGTCTTGCTGCACTGGAGCATTTGTATATTTTTTATTTGGAGAGCATCAGAACCACATCTGATACCACAAGTCGGGTTTTCAACATGGATAAAGAAGAACTCGCTCGCCCATCTGTGACCTCTTTATTTAAGAATCAAGGGATATACAATGCCTTGATTGGTGCCTTCCTCTTGTATGGATTGTTTGTCTCTAAAAATAGTGAAGTTGTTACAATTTTTGTGCTTTTTATTATTGGAGCTGCGGCCTACGGTGCGATGACAGCCAATAAAAAGATTATCTTGACCCAAGGTGGTCCTGCAATTTTAGCTTTATTGAGTATTCTATTTTTGGGATAAAAAGGACGGGCCGCTCGGGCTCTTTGAGCTGATTTTATTAAATAAGTGTAGAAAAAAGTATAAAAAAAGACTAAAAATTTTATTGACTTTCTAAGAAAAAGGGTTATAATGGTAGCAACAGAAAAGTAATGAGTCAGCTATTTTCAGGGAGCTTGTGGGAATTGTGAACAAGCAATAGCGACTGATGAAAATTGGACTGTTATGATTAATGAATTCTAACCCATGTGAATTCGGTTGGCACCCCTTACCGTGCAACTCCTTGATAGAGGAGATAGAGATGTAGGGAAAGACCAGCTATTTTTCCCTATAAAAGAGGTGGCACCGCGGACACTACGCCCTCACACAGTTTTTGTGTGAGGGCTTTTCTATGTGCCTTAGCAAGCGAAGCGCGCTTAGGCACATTGATCCCAAAGCGCAAATAGAGCGTGGGATACCCTTGATCGCCTTAGCAAGAAAAGCATGGGCCAGCGGAATTCCTTAGAATAAAAGAGTTCTAAAAGAGAGGTTTCTGATATGAAAAAAGTTTTATCTGCTGATGTGTTGAGTCCAATTTTGGCTTATATGCGTTTGGATGCGCCCCATAAAATGATCTTGGAGTCAATCCCTCGTGAAAAAGAGAATGCGCGTTTTTCAATTGTAGCCTATCGGCCAGTCAGTGAAGTCAAGTTTGAACATGGCGTCCTCTATTACAATGATCAAATTGTTGAAGAGGATCCTTTGGACTTTTTGAATCGCATCACGATCAAAACGAAAACTTCAGAAGAACTTCCTTTTAACGGTGGGGCGATTGGATTTGTCGGCTATGACTTGATTGGCCTCTATGAGAACATTGGCTCCATTCCTGAAGATACGATCGGCACCCCAGATCTCCACTTTTTCTTATATGAGAGCTATGTGATTTTTGATCACAAAAAGGAAAAGGTCTATGTGGTGGAAGAGAACCTCTATAGTGGACGGAGTGAAGCAGAGCAAGCGTCGAGCTTGGAGCAAGTATTAGCACAGTTGGCAAGACCTGCAAAAGAAGAGTTTCAGGACAAGGATCTGTATGCACTTCATTTCCACAATCATTTGGAGCAAAAAGAGTTTGAGGAAATGGTGGCCCTAGCGCGGGACTATATTCGAAAAGGGGATATGTTCCAATGCGTGCTTAGTCAACGTTTTTCAGCTGATTTTTCAGGTAAACCATTGGATTATTACCGCAATTTGCGCGTGACCAACCCTTCGAATTATCTCTACTTTTATGATTTTGGGGAGTACCAAATTATCGGTGCTAGTCCAGAAAGTCTGGTGTCGGTCAAGGATCGAGTGGTGACGACCAATCCTATTGCCGGCACGCGTCCAAGAGGGATCGATGAAGAGAGTGATCGGCAATTGGCAGCTGATTTGGCAGGGGATCCAAAAGAAGTCGCAGAACACCGGATGTTGGTGGATCTAGGGCGAAACGATATTGGTCGTATCGCTCAAAATGGGTCGGTTGAAGTAACTAAATATATGGAAGTGGAGTTCTTCCGTTATGTGATGCACCTGACGAGTGTGGTCAAGGGTCAATTGCTTCCTGGACTAGCCTCTATTGAGGCTCTGAAGGCAACTCTTCCAGCTGGGACCGTTTCTGGTGCTCCCAAGATTCGAGCCATGAAGCGAATCTATGAGGCAGAAAAAGAGAAACGTGGCGTCTATGCGGGTGCTATTGGCTATCTCTCTGTGACGGGGGATCTCGATTTTGCTATTGCGATTCGAACCATGATCCTCAAAAATAAGAAGGCTTATGTGCAGGCCGGAGCAGGAATCGTTTATGATTCGATCGCTGAAAATGAATACCAAGAAACCGTCAATAAGGCAAAATCAATGACAAGGATTGGAGAAGAAGGATGATTTTATTAGTAGATAATTACGATTCATTTACCTACAATTTAGCACAGTATATCGGAAAATTTGATGAGGTCCAGGTGCTTCGAAATGATGATCCGGACTTGTACCAAGTTGCCCAAGAAGCAGATGCCTTGGTCTTTTCTCCAGGTCCAGGTTGGCCAAAGGATGCGGGCAAGATGGAGGAGATGATTCGAGATTTCGCGGGGATCAAACCAATCTTGGGGATTTGCTTGGGGCATCAAGCGATTGCGGAAGTTTTTGGAGGGCGCTTGGGATTGGCACCACAGGTCATGCATGGCAAACAAAGCCAGATCCAGCTAGAAGCTCCATCTCCGCTATACGCGGGTGTCGCAAAAGAAGTCCCAGTCATGCGCTATCATTCGCTGACGATTGAAGACATGCCAGAGGATTTTGTCATTACCTCTCGGACGACGGATGATCAAGCCATTATGGGAATTCAACACCGCAGCTTACCGATTTATGGTTTTCAATACCATCCAGAAAGTATCGGGACGCCAGATGGGCTCAAGACCATCGAAAATTTTGTCAAACTAGTCAAGGAGCGGAAGATGAAACAAGTGCTTGCAAAAGTGGCGGAAGGAATGGATCTAACCAGTGCAGAGTTAGAAGCTGCTATGGAGGAAGTCGTTGCTGGTCGTGCTTCAGAAGCCCAGGTGACGGCCCTTCTTCTAGGTCTCAAAATGAAGGGAGAAACGGTTGAAGAGCGGACGGCTATTGCAAAAGTGATGCAGGCCTATGCCGTCGCTATTCCGACTGAAGTTCAAGGAGCAATGGACAATTGTGGAACTGGGGGCGATCGTTCTTATAGTTTCAATATTTCAACAACAGCTGCCTTCGTCCTTGCTGGTGGTGGCATCAAGATGGCGAAACACGGAAATCGTTCGATCTCTTCTAAATCCGGTTCTGCGGATGTACTAGAAGCTCTAGGAATTAACCTTGATTTGGGTCCAGAAGACTTGGGACGAGTGTTTGAAAAGGCGGGAATTGTCTTCCTATTTGCCAAAAATCTGCATCCTGGCATGCGCTATATTATGCCCGCTCGCTTGGCGCTAGGGGTTCCAACGGTGATGAACTTAACCGGTCCTCTTATCAATCCGATTCCTCTAGAAACCCAGCTATTGGGAACCAGTCGTCCAGATATGCTGGAAAGTACGGCGGAGATTCTAAAGAATTTGGGAAGGAAACGCGCAGTGGTGGTGAGTGGTCCACAAGGTTTGGACGAGGCAGGCCTCGATGGGGAAACCCAGCTCGCTATTTTGGAAAATGGACAGGTTACCTTATCCAGCTTTCAACCAGAAGATATGGGAATGGAGCGTATCGAAATTAATCAAGTACGTGGTGGAGACGCTAAACGCAATGCGGAAATTTTGCTCAGTGTCTTGAAGAATGAAGCGAGTCCCTTCTTAGAGGTGACGGTCTTAAATGCTGGCCTTGGTTTTTATGCCAACGGTAAGGTAGATTCTATCAAGGAGGGGATTGCCTTGGCACGTGAAGTGATTGCCAGTGGGGCTGCCCTTGAGAAATTGAGATTATTACAGGAGTATCAAAAATGAGTCAAGAATTCTTACCAAAGATTCTAAAGGAAAAGGCGCGTGAAGTGGCTGTGATGAAAGAAGAGGAGCTCCAACCTTTGCGTGAGACCTACCGCTTGTATGATTACCTAAAGAGTCATCCAGAAAAGCTTCAGGTCATTGCTGAGGTGAAAAAGGCTAGCCCGAGTCTGGGAGATATTCATGTGGATGTGGATATCGTTGCGCAAGCTAAGACCTATGAAGAAAATGGGGCCGTGATGATTTCTGTCTTGACCGATCAAGTTTTTTTCAAGGGCAGTATCGAGTATCTCCGGGAAATATCCAGTCAGGTGCGTATTCCAACCCTCAACAAAGATTTTATTGTAGATGAAAAGCAAGTGATTCGGGCGCGAAATGCAGGGGCGACCGTTATCTTGTTGATTGTCGCAGCCTTATCAGAGGCTCGTCTGAAGGAGCTCTATGACTTTGCGACCCATCTTGGTCTGGAGGTCTTGGTGGAGACCCATAGTCTGACAGAACTAGAGGTAGCTCACCGGATTGGGGCTCAGATCATAGGGGTCAACAATCGCAACTTGGTGACCTTTGAGACAGATCTCAATACTAGCCTTGAAGTGGCGGCCAATTTTGAACAAGAACCGGTTTACATCTCGGAGTCTGCTATTTTCACAGCAGCAGATGCGCGCATGCTAGCTCCTTATTTTAATGGCATTCTCGTTGGGACAGCCCTCATGAAGGCAGACAATGTGGCTGAAAAAGTAAAGGAGTTGCAGATTGACAAAGGTTAAAATTTGCGGGCTGTCCACTCCGGAAGCCGTCCAGACAGCTGTGGAGGCCGGTGCGGACTACATTGGTTTTGTTTTTGCACCGAGCAAACGTCAAGTCACGCTAGAGCAAGCTAGGCAGTTGGCTATAGGGATTCCAAAGGGGGTTCAAAAAGTCGGAGTTTTTGTATCACCACAAAGAGAAGAAGTGGAGCAAGCTTGCCAAGTTGTGGGCTTGGACCTGATACAAGTGCATGGACCGATGGATGATGCCATCTTGCAAGAGTTTCCCCAACAAACGATTCGCGCTGTTCAAGTGGAGAAAGACAGAGCTCTTCCTGAGACCGGTGCGGATTATCTGCTCTTTGATGCTCCTGTAGCAGGCAGTGGAGAGACTTTTAACTGGCAAGAACTCGAAACCCAAAAGGTTACAAAGCCCTTCTTTATTGCAGGAGGCTTGACAGAAGACAATGTAGCAGAGGCCATTCGTTTCTTTCATCCTTATGCGGCGGATGTGTCCAGTGGGGTCGAGACAAATGGGAAAAAAGATCAAGAAAAGATAAAACGATTTATAGAAAGGGTCAAACATGGCATATAAACAACCAGATCAAAACGGATTTTACGGGCGGTTCGGAGGACGATTTGTCCCTGAAACCTTGATGACAGCAGTTTTAGAATTAGAAGAAGCCTACAGAGAAAGTCAAGCAGATCCTTCTTTTCAAGCAGAATTGGATCAGCTTCTGAAACAATATGTCGGTCGGGAAACACCGCTCTATTACGCTAAGAATCTAACCAAGTATGTCGGCGGAGCCAAGATTTTTCTAAAAAGAGAAGATCTCAACCACACAGGGGCTCATAAAATTAATAATGCCCTAGGACAGGTTTTGTTGGCACACCGGATGGGCAAAAAGAAGATCATCGCAGAAACAGGGGCCGGACAGCACGGTGTTGCAACGGCAACAGCCGCTGCTTTATTTGATATGGAATGTACCATCTACATGGGGGAAGAAGATGTCAGACGCCAAGCCCTCAATGTCTTTCGGATGGAATTGTTGGGCGCCAAGGTTCAATCAGTAACAGATGGGTCACGTGTCCTCAAGGATGCGGTCAATGCAGCCCTGAGAGCCTGGGTAGCAAACGTAGAGGATACCCACTATATCATGGGCTCTGCTCTAGGCCCCCATCCCTTCCCAGAAATTGTCCGTGATTTTCAAAGTGTTATCGGTCGGGAAGCCAAGCGCCAATTTGCAGAGCAAAATGACGGTGCTCTACCAGATGCGGTCCTCGCCTGTGTAGGAGGCGGATCGAACGCCATTGGTCTCTTTTATCCTTTTGTGGAGGATCCATCTGTTGCCATGTATGGGGCGGAAGCAGCTGGACTTGGGGTAGATACAGACCGGCATGCAGCAACCTTGACCAAGGGGCGCCCGGGAGTCCTTCACGGAGCCTTGATGGATGTTTTACAGGATGCGCATGGACAGATTTTAGAGGCCTTCTCCATTTCAGCAGGTCTCGATTATCCAGGAATTGGACCAGAGCATTCTTATTTCCATGACATCAAGCGGGCAACCTATGTACCTGTGACAGACCAAGAAGCGCTGGAAGCTTTTCAATTGCTCTCAAAAGTAGAAGGAATCATTCCAGCTCTGGAATCGAGCCATGCTATCGCCTATGCGGTGAAGTTGGCTAAGGAGATGGGGCCTGAAAAATCTATGATCGTTTGCTTGTCAGGTCGTGGGGACAAAGATGTGGTACAAGTCAAAGACCGCCTAGAAGAAGAGAAAGGAGAGTAAGATGAGAAAGACCTTAACAGAGCATTTACAAGAGCTGAAAGACCAGCAGCAAGGGATCTTTGTTCCTTATATCATGGCAGGAGACCATGAAAAAGGTTTAGCAGGTTTGCAGGAAACCATCCACTTTTTGGAGGAGCTTGGTGTCTCAGCTATTGAAGTTGGCATTCCTTTTTCAGATCCGGTGGCAGATGGTCCTGTGATTGAAGAGGCAGGACTACGAAGTTTAGCCCATGGGACGACGACAGAGGAACTGGTGCAAACGATCCAGCGCTTGAAGACTACTGTTCCTTTGGTCATCATGACCTATTTCAACCCCTTGTTCCAATATGGGCTTGAAAACTTCTTTAGAGATGTAGAAGGAACAGCGGTCAAGGGAGTGATTATTCCGGATCTTCCTCATGAGCATGCAGATCTGGTAGAGCCTCTCTTAGTGGATAAAGACATCGCTTTGGTGCCGCTAGTGAGCTTAACCACAGGAATCGAGCGCCAGAAGAAATTAATCCATGATGCAGAAGGATTTATCTATGCCGTTGCTGTCAATGGGGTGACGGGGAAAGCTGGTAGCTATCGAGATGATTTGGATCACCACTTGGCCCAATTACACGAAATAGCGTACATTCCTGTTTTAACAGGTTTTGGAGTTTCCAGCATGGAGGATGTTCACCGTTTCAACAAGGTCTCAGATGGGGTTATTGTGGGGTCCAAAATTGTTAAGGCTCTCCACCAAGGGGAGACAGACGCCATCGCTCGTTTTATTTCTCAAGCAGTGAAGGGCTAGAAGCTTCATTTCATTCATCATCAGCTTGATTCTCCTAGATCAAGCTCTTTGTCTACTATTTTAAACATTCCCCTCGTTTTTCTTTACAAACGAGGGTTTCTCGTTACAATAGAGGTAGTAACAAGAAAAGAGGAGAAGAGCATGATAAGCCTTGAAGAGATTGATCAAGTCATCCAGTCAGGTCCTTTTGAACCAACCTGGGACTCTCTTAGCCATCAAGTCTGTCCAGATTGGTATCGGGATGCCAAATTTGGAATATTTATCCACTGGGGCGTCTATAGTGTACCTGCTTTCGGTTCGGAATGGTATTCGCGAAATATGTATATCCAAGGGAATCCTTGCTATGACTATCATCGAGCGCATTTTGGAGATCAGGCTATCTTTGGCTACAAGGATCTCATTCCTCTATTTACAGCCGATCGCTTTGATCCGGTATCTTGGCTAGATCTCTTTCAAAAAGCGGGAGCTCAGTATCTTTTCCCAGTTGCGGAGCACCACGATGGTTTTCAGATGTATGCCTCTACTCTCTCGCCTTATAATAGTTTAGAAATGGGGCCGAGACGAGATGTCTTAGGAGAGCTGAGGGAGGAAGCAGAAAAACGTGGCCTGCACTTCTGTACGTCCTCTCACCGGGCAGAACACCAGTTTTTCTTTTCACATGGCAAGGAATTCACTAGTGACATTCCGCAAGAAGTCCCAAGAGACAGCCTTTATTGGCCAGCCGAGTCAGAGCCCAAGGATCATTTTGATCTGACTTCCAAGCCTTATCCAAGCAAAGAATTCTTGGAAGATTGGCTTTTGCGAACCTGTGAACTGGTGCGGGACTACCAACCAGAGCTCCTATATTTTGACTGGTGGATCCAGCATGAGAGTTTCCGTCCCTACTTGATGCGCTTTTTGGCTTATTATTACAATCTAGTAGCACAAGAGGATCGCAAGGTGGCTGTTTGTTACAAACAGGATGCCCTCCCTTTCGGTTCAGGAATCGTTGAGATGGAGCGGGGAGGATACGGAGAGACGCAAGCTTTTCCGTGGCAAATGGATACTGCAAATGCCCGTAATTCTTGGTGCTATACCCAGGATCTAGCCTACAAGACCAGTAAGGAATTGTTGCAAAATCTAGTTGATGTTGTGGCCAAAAATGGCAACCTTCTGCTCAATATTGGACCCAAGGCAGATGGCACCATCCCTGAGCAAGATCAAGACATCCTTACAGAGATCGGGGACTGGCTGGCGGTAAACGGAGAAGCCATTTATCAGAGCCGGCCTTGGCGGGTGTCATCGGACGGACCGACCGAGGCCCAGGAAGGTTCCTTCTCAGATGGACAAGCACCACTCTATACCAGCCAAGATTTCCGCTATACCATGCGTGATGGCTTTCTTTATGCCATCCAGCTGGAACCAAGTGGAAGGACAGAAGAGCTGACCTTGCCATCTCTCGCCTATGACCTCAAGCAACCGAGAATTCTTCATGCGCGCATTCAAAAGCTAGAGCTCCTTGGAGAAAGCCAGCCCCTTTCTTGGAGACAAGATGAGACAGGGCTCCATCTTCAGTTACCAGCTTGCAGCAAAAAACAACTGCGTGTTTTGCGTCTCAGCTTTTAGTTTTCTTGAAGCTTTCTATAAGGAATCGTTTAGGTTTCTCTTGTATACTGTACTCATCCAATAAGAAATGAGGTACAGAAAATGAAAATCTCAGTTAATTATCCAAAACGCTTTAAGAAATTGCCACAACAAGGTTCTTGTTACGGCGAATAAACACTTCTCTTCATTTTTCATAAGAAACTCCTAAAGAAGGCTCTACCCGAAAGGGTAGAGTTTTTATGTACCAGAGACCTTGTGATTCGTGGTATAATAGGCCTATGGAAAAAAAGAATAAATTACTACTCATCGACGGGTCTTCCGTCGCTTTTCGTGCCTTTTTTGCACTCTATAATCAAATTGATCGCTTCAAAAATTCCAATGGTCTGCATACCAATGCGGTTTATGGCTTTAACCTCATGTTGAGCCATCTATTGGAGCGCATCCAACCGACCCATGTCCTCGTTGCTTTTGATGCAGGAAAGACGACTTTTCGGACGGAGATGTATGCCGACTACAAAGGGGGCCGTGCAAAAACTCCAGATGAGTTCCGCGAGCAGTTTCCTTTCATTCGTGAGCAACTGGATCATTTGGGAATCCGCCATTATGAGCTGGCCCAGTATGAAGCGGATGATATTATTGGAACGCTAGATAAGATGGCAGAAACTACCTCGGTGCCATTTGATGTGACCATTGTTTCAGGGGATAAGGATTTGATCCAGCTGACAGATGACAATACGGTTGTTGAAATCTCTAAAAAAGGGGTAGCGGAGTTTGAGGAATTCACTCCAGCCTATCTGAAAGAAAAGATGGGGCTGACACCAGAGCAATTTATCGACCTCAAGGCCTTGATGGGAGATAAGTCGGATAATATCCCAGGTGTGACTAAGATCGGAGAAAAGACCGGGATCAAACTACTCCTAGAATACGGCTCTCTCGATGGCATTTACGAGCATATTGACGAGATGAAGGCTTCCAAGATGAAGGAAAATCTCATCAACGACAAGGAGCGGGCTTACCTGTCTAAGACTTTGGCGACCATTGATACCAATGCGCCCATTGAAATTGGCCTGGACGATATCACCTATACGGGCCCTCATCTAGAAAATCTCGCCAAGTTTTATGAGGAGATGGGCTTCAAGCAACTCCGTCAGGCCTTGGATCTCAGTGGAGAAGAAGAGGCTCCTGTAGCCATTGACTATACAGAAGTCGAGCGGGTCACTTCAGATATGCTCACGGAAGATAGTTTCTTCCATTTTGAGATTTTTGGGGACAATTACCATACGGAACCCATCATCGGTTTCGCATGGGGGACCAAAGGTCAGCTCTACGCGAGTACAGATACTGGTCTTTTACAAACACCGATTTTCAAAGAATTTCTCGAAAAAACGCCCCTCAAGGTCTATGACTTCAAACGGGCCAAGGTCTTGCTCAGCCACTTGGGCATTACCCTTCAAAATCCCGCATTTGACAGTCGATTGGCCAAGTATCTCTTGTCGACCGTAGAGGACAATGAAATTTCAACCATTGCGAGTCTCTATAGTCAGATTGCGCTGCCGCTGGACGAAGTCGTTTATGGCAAGGGAGCCAAAAAAGCTATCCCAGAAAAGGCGGTCCTATTAGAGCATTTGGCACGGAAAGTCGCTGTTCTACTGGATACCGAAGAGCCCATGGTGGAACAGTTGCAAGCCCATGACCAACTAGATTTGCTCTATGATATGGAGCAACCACTAGCAGCTGTTTTGGCCAAAATGGAAATCGCAGGGATTAAAGTAGAACGCCAGACCCTCCAAGACATGCAGGTGGAAAACGAAGCAGTCTTGGAGCGCCTGACCCAAGAAATCTACGAGTTGGCAGGAGAAGAGTTCAATATCAATTCTCCAAAACAATTGGGGGTCATCCTCTTTGAAAAATTGGAACTCCCTCTTGAATACACCAAAAAGACTAAAACCGGCTATTCGACGGCTGTTGATGTCTTGGAACGCCTGGCTCCAATTGCACCGATTGTGTCTAAGATTCTCGAATACCGCCAGATTGCTAAGATTCAGTCAACCTATGTCATCGGGCTTCAAGACTGGATTTTGGAAGATGGGAAAATCCATACCCGCTATGTGCAAGACTTGACGCAGACAGGCCGTTTGTCTAGCGTGGATCCCAATCTGCAAAACATTCCTGTCCGTTTGGAACAAGGCCGTCTCATTCGTAAAGCCTTTGTCCCAGAAGAGGAAAACAGTGTCTTGTTGAGTTCGGACTATTCACAGATCGAACTGCGCGTCTTGGCCCATATTTCGGGAGATGAGCATTTGATTGATGCCTTTAAGCATGGGGCAGATATCCATACATCGACTGCTATGCGCGTCTTCAATATTGAAAAACCAGAAGACGTGACGCCGAATGACCGTCGCAATGCAAAAGCAGTAAACTTCGGTGTGGTTTATGGAATTTCCGACTTTGGACTGTCTAATAACCTAGGGATCAGTCGAAAAGAAGCCAAGGCCTACATTGAGACTTACTTCAAACGCTACCCTGGCATCAAGGACTATATGGAGAGAGTGGTACGGGAAGCGCGTGACAAAGGCTATGTGGAGACCCTCTTCAAGCGTCGTCGGGAGATTCCAGATATCAATTCTCGCAACTTCAATGTTCGAGGCTTTGCGGAGCGGACAGCTATCAACTCACCAATCCAAGGATCTGCAGCAGACATCTTGAAAATTGCCATGATCCACTTGGACCAAGCGCTAGAAAGAGGAGCATACAAGACCAAGATGCTTCTTCAAGTGCACGATGAAATCGTTCTGCAAGTACCAAGTGATGAACTGACGGCGATCAAAGAACTCGTCAAAGAGACCATGGAATCCGCTATCGAACTTGCAGTACCACTGGAAGCCGATGAAAACGAAGGCAAGACATGGTATGAAGCCAAATAAGATTGAGTTTGTCCAAAACAGAAAGCGGTAGGAGACTTTTCAGTTCCCTACCGCTTTTAACGACAAACACTTGCAATGCCTTCCGTATTGTTATACTATTTAAAGAAAGGAAACGCATACAAAAGGAGATTCTTATGGCTTATTCATTTCGCAATCCTAGTGATGGCATTATCAAACATTACCTAGAAACCAGCAAGATCATCGCTGTGGTTGGATTATCTGACCGTGAAGAGACGACCAGTCATCGTGTCAGCAAGGAGATGCAAGAGCGGGGCTATCGGATTATTCCCGTTAATCCTCGTGCAGCCGGTGGCCAGATTCTTGGAGAAACGGTGTACGCTAGCTTGCAGGAGATTCCTTTCCCAGTAGATATCGTCGATGTATACCGTCGCAGTGAGTTTTTACCAGATGTGGCACGTGATTTTATTGAGACGGATGCGAAAATTTTCTGGGCACAATTGGAGCTGGAAAATCAAGAAGCAGAAGAAATCCTTCGTGGAGCTGGACGAGAAGATATTGTCATGAACCGCTGTATCAAACGGGAACACACCCGACTGATCTTAGGAGACTCCCTATACGGTTTATAAATGATAAACAATTGACATAGAAGAAAACCCCAGCTTGCTGGGGTTTTCTTCTTACTCTTATTCAGTTTCATGGTTTGGATGGCCTGTAAAATGGCGCGGCCCTTGTTTAATCTGCTTGATTTGATCATAAAAGGCAATTTGGCAGTTGATAAAGTAAGGCATGGTATAAAAGCCGATGACATCGCGCGTGAAGTAATTCAAGAAGTACCAACCAATCAAGGTTAGATCGAGCACCAAGCGATTGCTGCGGAACCCTTTCATGGTTTCACGACTTTGGCGAAGGACTCCAAAGGCTCCCTTGTAGTTGCCGTCTCGTAATTGCTCGTAGAGGATCAATTCGACCAGGCTGAGACTGTAGTATTGTGGCAGGTAAAAGAGGAGGCCAAGTAGGCCAAGTATGACACCAGCAGTCATCAGAGGCATTTGTTGCATGAGAGATTGGAATTCAGGACTGGAAGCACTCAGAGTGCTAGGGTTGCTCACCTTATCGTAGATCGCCAAAAATCGAATGCTGGCGTAGGTGCTGATGAGACTACCCGCATAGAGAATGACTCCCCATAAAAAGAGGACGACTTGCTTCAAGATCAAGGTGGCAAATACAGAGGTAAAGCGATCTTGTTTAAAGATATCTAAGACGCGTGTTCGGTGTTCGATCTTGGGATTAATCGTATCTAAATAGCTAAAAGTCGCACCGACCACTAAAATGGAGATGACAAAGGAGACGACAGAAGGAAAGAGCTGTCGCTGGATCATGTAGATACTTGCTTGCTGCAAGGTCATATCCGGTAGTAGATCGATCAGATCTTGCCCGCTTAAGAGAAAGTTAGCAAGAATGGTCAACAGGACCGGAAGAGCAAAAAGGATAGCTAAGCCCGGTTGCTGGACTTGCATGGTGCGTGCCCGGAGGCGAATCAGTTTAAGGTTCATAGATGACACTCTCTTCATAGTAGTACTTTTTATTATAACATAAGTCCGTGACAGAGCTGGTAAAATTTGGTACAATCGTACAGGTGCTCACAGGAAAACTGTGACAGGAATAAGAAGGCTGGGAATGTTTTTCCCAGTACGGAGGTAACCATGACAGATTCACCGATTCAATATCGATTAATCAAAAAAGAAAAGCATACAGGAGCTCGTCTGGGAGAAATTATCACCCCTCACGGGACCTTCCCAACCCCAATGTTTATGCCTGTAGGGACTCAGGCAACCGTTAAGACCCAATCGCCAGAAGAACTCAAGGAAATGGGTTCCGGCATTATCTTGGCCAACACCTACCATCTCTGGCTTCGTCCGGGGGACGACTTGGTTGCAAAAGCAGGAGGACTGCACCAGTTCATGAACTGGGACCAGCCAATTTTGACAGATAGTGGAGGCTTCCAAGTCTATTCATTAGCGGATACCCGCAACATCACCGAAGAAGGGGTAACCTTTAAAAACCACCTCAACGGCTCGAAGATGTTCCTCTCTCCAGAAAAGGCCATCTCCATCCAAAACAATCTAGGAAGCGACATCATGATGTCCTTTGATGAATGTCCTCAGTTCTATCAGCCCTATGATTATGTGAAAAAATCAATCGAACGGACCAGTCGTTGGGCAGAACGTGGCCTAAAGGCTCACCGTCGCCCTCATGATCAAGGTCTTTTCGGGATTGTCCAAGGGGCTGGATTTGAAGACTTGCGCCGTCAGTCTGCCCAAGATTTGGTCAGCATGGACTTTCCAGGCTATTCCATCGGTGGCTTAGCTGTTGGGGAAAGCCATGAAGAGATGAATGCGGTACTAGATTTCACAACGCCGCTCTTACCAGAGAACAAGCCACGCTATCTCATGGGAGTAGGAGCTCCAGACAGTCTGATTGATGGCGTTATTCGTGGAGTGGACATGTTTGACTGTGTCTTGCCGACGCGGATTGCGCGAAATGGTACCTGTATGACTAGCCAAGGACGCCTAGTAGTGAAAAATGCGCAATTTGCAGAAGACTTTACACCGCTGGATCCTGAATGTGATTGCTACACTTGTAAGAACTATACCCGAGCTTACCTTCGCCACCTCCTCAAGGCAGATGAGACCTTCGGCATTCGCTTGACTAGCTACCACAACCTATACTTCTTGATCAACCTCATGAAACAGGTCCGTCAAGCCATCATGGATGACAATCTCTTAGAATTCCGGGAGCATTTCGTCGAAAAATATGGCTATAACAAATCAGGACGGAATTTCTAGGAATAGATAAAAAATAAAGAAAGTTCTACTGAAAAGTAGAACTTTTTTGATTAAATTTCATAGAGCATCGATATTGTTGTAAGCAGAATTGTTATTGGGTATAATGTATTCAGGAAGGATGATAACTATGGTAGAAGATCTTCGAAAATTTGCAACTCTTGTGAAAAAATATAGAAAACAAAAAGGAATGACCAAAGAAGAGTTGTGTCAGGATGAGAGCGAGTTGACTGTGCGTCAATTAACTCGAATAGAGTCAGGCTTGTCGAGACCAACATTAACTAAGATAAATTTTTTAGCTGAACGACTAGACATGAATTTATTTTCATTGATGCCAGACTATACAGAATTACCAAAAGAATATTTAGACTTAAAATACCAATTATTAAGAAATACGACGTATTCGGATAAAAGAAAGATTTATGAAGAGGAAAAACGTTTCGAAATCATATATGAGAATTATTATGAAGATTTGCCTGAAGAGGAGCAATTGATTGTTGATATCTTAACCACTATATCCGATGTTAATGAGAGTGAATTGATTGAACTTGGGAATCATTTATTGGAGGATTATCTTGATCAACTAAAAAAGAAGAATACATATACCTTAAATGATCTTTTGTTGATTAAATTACTTTTAATAATAATGATACACGATGATGACATATACTGTAATCCAGGATGGAAATTATTACCGAAAATTGTACAAAGGTTATTGGTAGATGATGGTGAATTATTAATCTATCAGCAATTTGTATTGAGAGATACACTTTTTCTAGCTTTAGGGTTGTTTTTTAGATTAGGTGATTATAAAAAAGTTAGAGAAATATTAGACAGGTTAATTCAAATTATGGAACGAACTCAAGACTATCAGAAAAAATCTTTGATAGATATGTTTGAATGGAAATATTATCTCAGTTATAAGAATGATAAAAAAGAGGCCAAAGAGTATTACGAATCAGCTATACACTTTGCAGAAATGATTAAAGAAGAAATGCTACTAAAAAAACTAAAACAGGAATGGCAACAGGATATCAAATAATTAGCAGGACATTTTTGTCCTGTTAAACTATGTTTAAAGGTTCTATAATAACCACAAAGAAAGAAAATGGAGGGTGATATGGTTAATTTGATACTATTATTTGTTGAAACTTGTTGGTGGTGTAAATAGCAAATGGATTAGAAATAATTCCGTAGAAATCGTTTAGAGGAGAAAATCCTGTTTAAGAAAGTAGGTGAAAAAAATGGCTAATCAAACTAAAAAGATCATATCTCTAATAGCAACAGTTCTAACTATTGGGATTGTATCGTATGCATTACAAAAAAACGCCATTGCTGAATCAACAGGAATCGATCAAAAGAAAAACCAAACAATACAAATCTATAAAAAACTCTTAAGAGGTAAATCAGAAAAAGAAATAAATGATTATTTTGGTAATTTACCTGATAGTAAAGTAATTATTGCTGATGAATCCGGTGGATTTACAACGAGTTCCACGGATGATTATAGTAATCCAGTTGAAACTATTGATGAGAGAGGAAATAAAGAGTTAAAATCATTCCAAGATACAAGCACTGCATCAACAATTGGTGAAATAAAAGCGGCCATGAAAATCAATAAATAAAAAGTGAAAAGATGTAAGGATGCGATCAGCGTATCTCTTTACGTTAAAAAGTTCTACTTAGCTAAAAAAGTAGAACTTTTTTCTATATAATGGCAACATTTTTAGCATTCTATATTTTTCGAAAACACTTTCATTAAAAAAAACGAAAAAAATCTTCTCAAATCCCTTGCATTGGGCCTTTGTTTGTGTTAAACTACTATGGTGCTGTGAAAAACAGCTATTAGCTTTGATGCAAGAGGTTGCGACACGCTCGGTTGCATTGCCACGCAACGCGCGTCGGTTTTCTTGTGGAGCTAGCCTATTATCTTAAATAGACGAAAAGGAGAAAAAGATGGCAAACAAAAAAATCCGCATCCGTTTGAAAGCGTACGAACACCGTACACTTGACACAGCGGCTGCAAAAATCGTAGAATCAGCTACTCGTACAGGTGCACAAGTTGCGGGTCCAATCCCACTTCCAACTGAGCGTAGCCTCTACACAATCATTCGTGCGACTCACAAATACAAAGATTCTCGCGAACAATTCGAAATGCGTACACACAAACGTTTGATCGACATCATCAACCCAACTCAAAAAACAGTTGACGCTTTGATGAAATTGGATCTTCCAAGTGGTGTAAACGTAGAAATCAAACTTTAATCTAAAGCTTGATCCAGAGCATAAAAAACGCTCGTTAAAAACTTTTTGAATAAAAAACTATAGAAAAGGAACTATTTTCTCATGACAAAAGGAATCTTAGGGAAAAAAGTGGGAATGACTCAAATCTTCACTGAAGCTGGCGAATTGATCCCTGTAACAGTTATCGAAGCAACTCCAAACGTTGTTCTTCAAGTTAAAACTGTTGAAACAGATGGTTACAACGCTATCCAAGTTGGTTTCGATGACAAACGCGAAGTATTGAGCAACAAACCTGCTAAAGGACATGTAGCAAAAGCTAACACGGCTCCTAAGCGCTTCATTCGTGAATTCAAAAACGTTGAAGGCTTGGAAGTTGGTGCTGAAATCACAGTTGACACTTTCGAAGCTGGAGACATTGTTGATGTAACTGGTACTTCTAAAGGTAAAGGTTTCCAAGGTGTTATCAAACGCCACGGACAATCACGTGGACCAATGGCTCACGGTTCTCGTTACCACCGTCGTCCAGGTTCTATGGGACCTGTTGCACCTAACCGCGTATTCAAAGGTAAAAACCTTGCAGGACGTATGGGTGGCGATCGTGTAACAATTCAAAACCTTGAAGTTGTACAAGTTGTTCCAGAAAAGAACGTTATCCTTATCAAAGGTAACGTACCAGGTGCTAAGAAATCTCTTATCACTATCAAGTCAGCAGTTAAAGCTGGTAAATAATAAGGAAAGGGGAATACAGTCAAAATGGCAAATGTAACATTATTCGACCAAACTGGTAAACAAGCGGGCGAAGTTGTTCTTAACGATGCGATCTTTGGTATCGAACCAAACCAAGCAGTTGTATTTGATGTGATCATCAGCCAACGTGCTAGCCTTCGTCAAGGAACTCACGCAGTTAAAAACCGTTCAGCCGTTTCAGGTGGCGGACGCAAACCATGGCGTCAAAAAGGAACTGGACGTGCTCGTCAAGGTTCTATCCGCTCTCCACAATGGCGTGGTGGTGGAATCGTCTTCGGACCAACTCCACGTAGCTATGCGTACAAACTTCCTCAAAAAGTTCGTCGCCTTGCACTTAAATCTGTTTACTCAGAAAAAGTTGCTGAAAACAAATTTGTAGCCGTTGATTCTCTTGAATTTACAGCTCCAAAAACTGCTGAATTTGCAAAAGTTCTTGCAGCTTTGAGCATCGATTCTAAAGTCCTTGTTATTCTTGAAGAAGGAAACGAATTCGCAGCTCTTTCAGCTCGTAACCTTCCAAACGTGAAAGTTGCGACTGCTACAACTGCAAGTGTTCTTGACATCGCAAATAGTGACAAACTTCTTGTTACTCAAGCAGCTATCTCTAAAATCGAGGAGGTTCTTGCATAATGAATTTGTATGATGTTATCAAAAAACCTGTTATCACTGAAAAGTCAATGGCTCAACTTGAAGCAGGCAAATATGTATTCGAAGTTGACACTCGCGCTCACAAACTTTTGATCAAACAAGCTGTTGAAGCTGCGTTTGAAGGTGTAAAAGTTGCGAATGTGAACACTGTAAACGTAAAACCTAAAGCAAAACGCGTTGGACGTTACACTGGTTTTACTTCAAAAACTAAAAAAGCTATCATCACGCTTGCAGCTGATTCTAAAGCAATCGAGTTGTTTGCTACTGAAGCTGAATAATCTAAGGAGAAAATATCGTGGGAATTCGTGTTTATAAACCAACAACAAACGGTCGCCGTAATATGACTTCTTTGGATTTCGCTGAAATCACAACAAACACACCTGAGAAAACTTTGCTTGTTTCTCTTAAAAACAAAGCAGGTCGTAACAACAACGGTCGTATCACTGTTCGTCACCAAGGTGGTGGACACAAACGTCATTACCGTTTGATCGATTTCAAACGTAACAAAGATGGAGTTGAAGCAGTCGTTAAAACGATCGAATACGATCCAAACCGCTCAGCTAACATCGCGCTTGTACACTACACTGACGGTGTGAAAGCTTACATCATCGCCCCTAAAGGTCTTGAAGTAGGTCAACGCATCGTATCAGGACCAGAAGCAGATATCAAAGTCGGAAATGCTCTTCCACTTGCTAACATCCCAGTTGGTACTTTGATCCACAACATCGAATTGAAACCTGGTAAAGGTGGAGAATTGGTACGTGCTGCTGGAGCTTCTGCTCAAGTATTGGGTTCTGAAGGTAAATATGTACTTGTTCGTCTTCAATCAGGCGAAGTTCGTATGATTCTTGGAACTTGCCGTGCTACAGTGGGTGTTGTCGGAAACGAACAACATGGACTTGTTAACCTTGGTAAAGCGGGACGTAACCGCTGGAAAGGTGTTCGCCCTACAGTTCGTGGTTCTGTAATGAACCCGAATGATCACCCACACGGTGGTGGTGAAGGTAAAGCACCAGTTGGACGTAAAGCGCCATCTACTCCTTGGGGTAAACCTGCGCTTGGTCTTAAAACTCGTAACAAGAAAGCGAAATCTGACAAACTTATCGTTCGTCGTCGCAACCAAAAATAATCATAAGCAACTAGCTTACACTTTCCGCCAGCTCGGTAGCGCTGCTTAGCAGCGCAAGCCGCTGTGGTACTAAATTTTAAAGGAGAAAATTACAAAATGGGACGTAGTCTTAAAAAAGGACCTTTCGTCGATGAGCATTTGATGAAAAAAGTTGAAGCTCAAGCAAACGACGAAAAGAAAAAAGTAATTAAAACTTGGTCACGTCGTTCAACGATCTTCCCAAGTTTCATCGGATACACTATCGCAGTTTATGATGGACGTAAACATGTACCTGTTTACATCCAAGAAGACATGGTAGGTCACAAGCTTGGTGAATTTGCACCAACTCGTACTTACAAAGGTCACGCGGCAGACGACAAGAAGACACGTAGAAAATAAGGAGAACATAAATGGCAGAAATTACTTCAGCTAAAGCAATGGCTCGTACAGTGCGTGTTTCACCTCGTAAATCACGTCTTGTTCTTGACAACATCCGTGGTAAAAGCGTAGCCGATGCCATCGCTATTTTGACATTCACACCAAACAAAGCTGCAGGGATCATCCTTAAAGTGTTGAACTCAGCAGTAGCAAACGCTGAAAACAACTTTGGTTTGGAAAAAGCTAACTTGGTAGTATCTGAAGCATTCGCAAACGAAGGACCAACAATGAAACGTTTCCGTCCACGTGCGAAAGGTTCAGCTTCACCAATCAACAAACGTACAGCTCACATCACAGTAGCTGTTGCAGAAAAATAAGGAGGTAAACTCGTGGGTCAAAAAGTACATCCAATTGGTATGCGTGTTGGTATCATCCGTGATTGGGATGCCAAATGGTATGCTGAAAAAGAATACGCGGATTACCTTCATGAAGATCTTGCAATCCGTAAATTCATTCAAAAAGAATTGGCTGACGCAGCCGTTTCAACTATTGAAATCGAACGCGCAGTAAACAAAGTTAACGTTTCTCTTCACACTGCTAAACCAGGTATGGTTATCGGTAAAGGTGGAGCAAACGTTGATGCACTTCGTGCAGCTCTTAACAAATTGACTGGTAAACAAGTACACATCAACATCATTGAGATCAAACGTCCTGACTTGGATGCTCACCTTGTTGGTGAAGGAATCGCTCGTCAATTGGAACAACGTGTTGCTTTCCGTCGTGCACAAAAACAAGCAATCCAACGTGCTATGCGTGCTGGAGCTAAAGGAATCAAAACTCAAGTATCAGGTCGTTTGAACGGTGCAGATATTGCCCGTGCAGAAGGATACTCTGAAGGAACTGTTCCACTCCACACACTTCGCGCTGATATCGATTACGCTTGGGAAGAAGCAGACACTACTTACGGTAAACTTGGTGTTAAAGTATGGATCTACCGTGGTGAAGTTCTTCCGGCTCGTAAAGACGCTAAAGGAGGTAAATAACCAATGTTAGTACCTAAACGTGTAAAACACCGTCGCGAATTCCGTGGTAAAATGCGCGGTGAAGCAAAAGGTGGAAAAGAAGTAGCATTCGGTGAATACGGTCTTCAAGCTACAACTAGCCACTGGATCACAAACCGTCAAATCGAAGCTGCTCGTATCGCCATGACTCGTTACATGAAACGTGGTGGTAAAGTTTGGATTAAGATTTTCCCACACAAATCATACACCGCTAAAGCTATCGGGGTACGTATGGGATCTGGTAAAGGGGCTCCTGAAGGTTGGGTAGCACCAGTTAAACGTGGTAAAGTGATGTTCGAAATCGCTGGTGTATCTGAAGAGATCGCACGCGAAGCGCTTCGTCTTGCTAGCCACAAATTGCCAGTTAAAACTAAATTTGTGAAACGTGAAGCAGAATAAGGAGAGGTCATGAAACTTACAGAAGTAAAAGAATTTGTTAAAGAACTTCGTGGTCTTTCTCAAGAAGAACTCGCGAAGCGTGAAAATGAATTGAAGAAAGAATTGTTTGAACTTCGTTTCCAAGCAGCTGCTGGTCAATTGGAACAAACTGGACGTTTGAAAGAAGTGAAAAAACAAATCGCTCGTATCAAAACTGTTCAATCAGAAGCTAAATAATAGACTAGGGAAGGAGAATTTCAATGGAACGCAATAATCGTAAAGTTCTTGTTGGACGCGTTGTGTCTGACAAAATGGACAAAACAATCACAGTTGTAGTTGAAACTAAACGTAACCACCCAGTCTATGGTAAACGTATCAACTATTCTAAAAAATACAAAGCTCATGATGAAAACAATGTTGCTAAAGAAGGCGATATCGTTCGTATCATGGAAACTCGTCCGCTTTCAGCTACAAAACGCTTCCGTCTTGTAGAAGTCGTTGAAAAAGCGGTCATCATCTAATCATACCTGAAAGGAGAAAACGTAAATGATTCAAACAGAAACTCGTTTGAAAGTCGCTGACAACAGTGGCGCACGCGAAATCTTGACAATCAAAGTTCTTGGTGGTTCAAAACGTAAATTCGCGAGCATCGGTGATGTAATCGTTGCATCTGTAAAACAAGCTACTCCTGGTGGTGCGGTTAAGAAAGGTGACGTTGTAAAAGCTGTTATCGTTCGTACTAAATCAGGTGCTCGTCGTAAAGATGGTTCATACATCAAGTTCGACGAAAATGCAGCAGTGATCATCCGTGACGACAAAACTCCTCGCGGAACTCGTATCTTCGGCCCAGTTGCACGTGAATTGCGTGACGGTGGATTCATGAAGATTGTATCACTTGCTCCAGAAGTACTTTAATCAATAAAAAAACAAACACAGTCCCCTGGCACAGCCAGGGTGCCCGTCGGGCGTAAGAATAAAAGGAGAATAAAATGTTTGTAAAAAAAGGCGACAAAGTTCGCGTTATCGCTGGTAAAGACAAAGGCGTAGAAGCTGTTGTTCTTACTGCTCTTCCAAAAGTAAATAAAGTTGTTGTAGAAGGTGTAAACATCATCAAGAAACACCAACGTCCAAATAACGAAAACCCTCAAGGTGCAATCGTTGAAAAAGAAGCTCCAATCCATGCTTCTAACGTTCAAGTTTTGGACAAAAACGGTGTTGCTGGACGTGTTGGCTACAAATTTGTAGACGGCAAAAAAGTTCGCTACAACAAAAAATCAGGCGAAGTGCTTGACTAATCACGAAGGAAAGGAGAAGTATAATGGCTAATCGTTTAAAAGAAAAATACCTTAATGAAGTAGTACCATCATTGACTGAACAGTTCAACTATTCATCAGTTATGGCTGTGCCAAAAGTTGATAAAATCGTTTTGAACATGGGTGTTGGTGATGCAGTATCAAATGCTAAAAACCTTGAAAAAGCTGCTGAAGAGCTTGCTTTGATCTCAGGTCAAAAACCATTGATCACTAAGGCTAAAAAATCAATCGCCGGCTTCCGTCTTCGTGAAGGTGTTGCGATCGGTGCAAAAGTTACCCTTCGTGGTGAACGTATGTACGAATTCTTAGATAAATTGGTAACAGTTTCACTTCCACGTGTACGTGACTTCCATGGTGTTCCAACAAAATCATTTGATGGACGCGGAAACTACACACTTGGTGTGAAAGAACAATTGATCTTCCCAGAAATCAACTTTGATGATGTTGATAAAACGCGTGGTTTGGATATCGTAATCGTAACTACAGCGAACACAGACGAAGAATCACGTGCATTGCTTACTGGCCTCGGTATGCCGTTTGCAAAATAATATAGGAGGTAAAACTAATGGCTAAAAAATCTATGATTGCTAAGAACAAACGCCCAGCGAAGTTCTCTACTCAAGCATACACTCGCTGTGAACGTTGTGGACGTCCACACTCAGTTTACCGCAAGTTTAAACTTTGCCGTGTTTGCTTCCGTGAATTGGCATATAAAGGTCAAATCCCAGGTGTCACAAAAGCATCTTGGTAATTTAAGATATCAAGGGCGTTAAAACTCCAAGTGAAAATAGGAAACTTGACGAAGAAACTTTAGTTTCTAGGAAAGTTTATCTTTTTCACACAGAGTTTAGCCCGGGTTCAGTTGGGCTTGCCAATTTGAACACGAGCTACAGCTTTGGCAAAAAAGACCAATTTTCTTTGGAGCATCGCTCCTGCATCAAATTGCCTATTTTTGCTCTCGCTGTTACGCTCTCTGTATCATGTATTAACTAGCAAGTGCAACTTGCAAACTACTAGTAAGAGGAGAAATTATAATGGTTATGACTGACCCAATCGCAGACTTCCTTACACGTATTCGTAACGCTAACCAAGCAAAACACGAAGTACTTGAAGTACCTGCATCAAACATCAAAAAAGGGATTGCTGAAATCCTTAAACGCGAAGGTTTTGTAAAAAACGTTGAATTCATCGAAGATGACAAACAAGGCATCATCCGTGTATTCTTGAAATACGGACAAAACGGTGAAAAAGTTATCACAAACTTGAAACGTGTATCAAAACCAGGTTTGCGTGTTTACAAAAAACGTGAAGATCTTCCAAAAGTTCTTAACGGACTTGGAATTGCTATCCTTTCAACTTCTGAAGGTTTGCTTACTGATAAAGAAGCACGCCAAAAGAACGTTGGTGGGGAAGTTATCGCTTACGTTTGGTAATATTTAGCTCCCAATTTCGTTGTGATTCTTCGTTATTGTCTCTTGCCTAACCCAAAGTTATGTCTGCGAGACAATGCCTCGATTCACTTAGAAATTGAGACCTAAACATTAACTTTTAAATCAAAAAGATTTAAACCCCGTGAAAACTGGCCCGCAAAGGCCTGACAATTTAACAGGAGAATAAAAAACATGTCACGTATTGGTAATAAAGTTATCGTGTTGCCTGCTGGTGTTGAAATCACTAACAATGACAACGTTGTAACTGTAAAAGGACCTAAAGGAGAACTTACTCGTGAGTTCTCAAAAGATATTGAAATCCGTGTGGAAGGTACTGAAGTAACACTTCACCGTCCAAACGATTCAAAAGAAATGAAAACAATCCACGGAACAACTCGTGCCCTTTTGAACAACATGGTTACTGGTGTATCAGAAGGATTCAAGAAAGAACTTGAAATGCGCGGGGTTGGATACCGTGCACAACTTCAAGGATCAAAACTTGTTTTGGCTGTTGGTAAATCACACCCAGACGAAGTTGAAGCTCCAGAAGGAATTACTTTTGAACTCCCAAACCCAACAACAATCGTTGTTAGCGGAATTTCAAAAGAAGTAGTTGGTCAAACAGCTGCTTATGTACGTAGCCTTCGTTCACCTGAACCATACAAAGGTAAAGGGATCCGTTATGTTGGTGAATACGTTCGCCGCAAAGAAGGTAAAACAGGTAAATAATGTAGTTTGGTTGTTTTTCAACCAACCTTCATCTTACCAACTCAGTGCTTAGCACATGATTTTAAAATTAAGAGGTGAAAATTGTGATTTCGAAACCAGATAAAAACAAAATCCGTCAAAAACGCCACCGTCGCGTTCGCGGAAAACTCTCTGGAACTGCTGATCGCCCACGTTTGAACGTATTCCGTTCTAATACAGGCATCTACGCTCAAGTAATTGATGACGTAGCGGGTGTAACGCTCGCAAGCGCTTCAACTCTTGACAAAGAAGTTTCAAAAGGAACTAAAACTGAACAAGCCGTTGTTGTCGGCAAACTTGTTGCTGAACGTGCAGTTGCTAAAGGTATTTCTGAAGTGGTGTTCGACCGCGGTGGATATCTATATCACGGACGTGTTAAAGCTTTGGCTGATGCAGCTCGTGAAAACGGATTGAAATTCTAATAGGAGGACACTAGAAAATGGCATTTAAAGATAATGCAGTTGAACTTGAAGAACGCGTAGTTGCCATCAACCGTGTAACAAAAGTTGTTAAAGGTGGACGTCGTCTTCGTTTTGCAGCTCTTGTAGTTGTTGGTGACCGTAATGGCCGTGTTGGATTTGGTACTGGTAAAGCTCAAGAAGTTCCAGAAGCAATCCGTAAGGCTGTTGAAGATGCTAAGAAAAACTTGATCGAAGTTCCTATGGTTGGAACAACAATTCCACATGAAGTAACATCAGTATTTGGTGGAGCTCGTGTATTGTTGAAACCAGCTATCGAAGGGGCTGGGGTTGCTGCAGGTGGAGCAGTTCGTGCCGTTGTCGAATTGGCAGGTATTGCAGATGTTACATCTAAATCACTTGGATCAAACACTCCAATCAACATCGTTCGTGCAACTGTTAACGGTTTGGCACAATTGAAACGCGCTGATGAAGTTGCTGCCCTTCGTGGTATTTCAGTTTCTGACTTGGCTTAAGAAAGGAGATTCAAATGGCTCAAATTAAAATTACTTTGACTAAGTCTCCAATCGGACGCATCCCGTCACAACGTAAAACTGTTGTAGCACTTGGACTTGGCAAATTGAACAGCTCTGTTATTAAAGAAGATAACCCAGCAGTACGTGGTATGATCACTGCTGTATCTCACTTAGTAACAGTTGAAGAAGTAAAATAATCTATTTGAAATAGAAACAAAGTTTTCAGGGGTATGAGAGGTTCTCATCCCCTAAAACTAAATATAAGTATAGGCGAGTTTGTAGTTAGGACACCTTTTCCTGATTACATGCGTTAGCAATTTACAAAAGAGGAGAAAATTAATAATGAAACTTCATGAATTACAACCTGCTACAGGTTCACGTAAAGTCCGCAACCGTGTTGGTCGTGGTACTTCATCTGGTAATGGTAAAACTTCTGGCCGTGGTCAAAAAGGTCAAAAAGCTCGTAGCGGTGGCGGTGTACGTCTTGGTTTTGAAGGTGGACAAACTCCATTGTTCCGTCGTCTTCCAAAACGTGGATTTACAAACATCAACGCTAAAGAATATGCTATTGTGAACCTTGATCAATTGAACGCCTTTGAAGATGGTGCTGAAGTAACTCCAGTAGTACTTGTAGAATCAGGAATTGTAAAAGCTGAAAAATCAGGTATCAAAATTCTTGGTAACGGAGAATTGACTAAGAAGTTGACTGTTAAAGCAGCTAAATTCTCTAAATCAGCTGAAGAAGCTATCACTGCTAAAGGTGGTTCAGTTGAAGTCATCTAAGTGAGGTGACCTATGTTTTTTAAATTATTAAAAGATGCATTTAAGGTGAAACAAGTACGGTCGAAGATTTTATTTACGATCTTCATCATTCTTGTTTTCCGCATTGGGACCACGATTACAGTGCCTGGTGTAAATGCGAAAATTCTGAACAACCTTCAAGATGTGTCCTTCTTGAACATGCTCAGTTTGGTTTCTGGGAATGCCATGAGGAACTTCTCAGTTTTCGCATTAGGGGTTAGCCCATACATCACAGCTTCGATCGTCGTACAACTTTTGCAAATGGATCTGTTACCTAAGTTTGTTGAATGGGGCAAACAAGGGGAAGTTGGTCGAAGAAAGCTCAACCAAGCAACACGCTATATTTCTTTGGTTCTAGCCTTTGTTCAATCCATCGGGATTACAGCCACCTTCCACACTTTGTCTCAGGCGAAATTAGTCGCTACTCCAAATGCCAAAACTTATCTGTTAATCGGTGCGATTCTGACGACCGGTTCCATGATTGTGACTTGGCTTGGAGAACAAATCACAGATAAAGGCTACGGTAATGGTGTTTCAATGATTATCTTTGCAGGGATTGTGTCATCAATTCCTGAGATGATTAAAGAAATCTATGAAAATGCATTTGTGAATGTTCGTTCTGGTCAAATGACCAATTCCCTCATTTTTGTTGGGGTATTAATCCTTGCTGTCTTGGTTATTGTTTACTTTACAACCTTTGTAGAGCAAGCACAATACAAGATTCCAATCCAATATACAAAGATTGCACAAGGAGCTCCGTCAAGTTCTTACCTTCCTTTGAAAGTAAACCCAGCAGGGGTTATTCCTGTCATCTTCGCTAGTTCGATTACAGCAGCGCCTGCTGCGATTTTCCAAGTGATTAGCGCTATGGGTTACAATGCAGGATGGGTGAAAACAGCTCAAGCCATGTTGGCTACAAACACACCAACTGGTGTGGCAATGTATGCCTTATTGATCATTCTCTTCACCTTCTTCTACACGTTTGTTCAGATCAATCCTGAAAAAACGGCAGAAAACCTTCAAAAGAGTGGTGCCTATATCCCAGGCGTACGCCCTGGTAAGGGGACAGAAGAGTTTATGTCTCGTTTGCTACGTCGTTTAGCAAGTGTCGGATCAGTATTCCTTGGCTTTATTACCATCATTCCAATCCTAGCTCGAGATTTATTTGGTTTGACAGATGCAGTTGCTCTTGGAGGAACTAGTTTGTTAATCATTATTTCAACAGGTATTGAGGGAATGAAACAATTAGAAGGCTACTTATTAAAACGTAAGTATGTCGGATTTATGGACACAACAACAGAATAGAATAAGGTTGACTTTGTCAGCCTTCTATTTTGTTTTTAAATGGAAATAGGAATTCGCTCCTGCTTCCATTTAAAAACAAAATAAGGAGAATTCATCATGAATCTTTTAATTATGGGGTTGCCTGGAGCAGGTAAAGGAACTCAAGCAGCTAAAATCGTTGAAGAGTTTCACGTAGCGCACATCTCCACTGGAGATATGTTCCGCGCAGCGATGGCTAACCAAACTGAAATGGGTGTGCTTGCAAAATCATACATTGATAAAGGTGAGTTGGTACCAGATGAAGTAACCAATGGAATTGTGAAAGAACGCCTTGCTCAAGATGATATTAAAGAAACAGGTTTCCTTTTGGATGGCTATCCACGTACAATTGAACAAGCTCATGCCTTGGACAAAACATTGGCTGAACTTGGAATTGAACTTGAAGGTGTTATTAACATCGAAGTAGATCCATCATGCCTACTTGAACGTTTGAGTGGTCGTATCATTCACCGTGAAACTGGCGAAACTTTCCATAAAGTATTCAACCCACCAGTTGATTACAAAGAGGAAGATTTCTACCAACGTGAAGATGACAAACCAGAAACGGTTAAACGTCGTTTGGACGTCAATATTGCACAAGGAGAACCAATCATTGAATTTTATCGTTCAAAAGGACTCGTACATGATATCCAAGGAAACCAAGATATCAATGATGTATTTTCAGACATTGAAAAAGTCTTGGCAAATTTGAAATAAAAGCGTTTTTCATGCTTGCAATATTGGACAACTAGTGTTACAATTAGTTAGTCTGACTTATAATTGTTACCTCTGTGCTCAGAGGAATGAATCGAAATTTATGGAGGTACTTTTGCGTGGCAAAAGACGATGTGATTGAAGTAGAAGGCAAAGTAGTTGATACTATGCCGAATGCTATGTTTACGGTTGAACTTGAAAATGGACATCAGATTTTAGCAACAGTTTCTGGTAAAATTCGTAAAAACTATATTCGTATTTTAGCGGGAGATCGTGTTACAGTGGAGATGAGTCCGTACGATTTGACACGTGGACGTATCACATACCGCTTTAAATAATCGAAAAACTTGGAGGGATAAAAATGAAAGTAAGACCATCGGTCAAACCAATTTGCGAATACTGTAAAGTAATTCGTCGTAATGGTCGTGTTATGGTAATTTGCCCAGCAAATCCAAAACACAAACAACGTCAAGGATAAGATAGAAAGGAGAAAACATGGCTCGTATTGCTGGAGTTGACATTCCAAATGACAAACGTGTAGTAATTTCATTGACTTATGTGTACGGTATCGGACTTCCAACATCTAAGAAAATCCTTGCTGCTGCAGGCGTTTCTGAAGATATTCGTGTTCGCGATCTTACACCAGATCAAGAAGATGCTATCCGTCGTGAAGTTGACGCAATCAAAGTTGAAGGTGACCTTCGTCGTGAAGTAAACTTGAACATCAAACGCTTGATGGAAATCGGTTCATACCGTGGTATCCGTCACCGTCGTGGACTTCCAGTTCGTGGACAAAACACTAAAAACAATGCTCGCACTCGTAAAGGTAAAGCTGTTGCGATTGCAGGTAAGAAAAAATAAAATAAAATAAGGAGGTAAAAATCTTGGCTAAACCAACACGTAAACGTCGTGTGAAAAAGAATATCGAATCTGGTATTGCTCATATTCACGCTACATTTAACAACACAATTGTTATGATTACTGATGTGCATGGTAACGCAATCGCTTGGTCATCTGCAGGTGCACTTGGATTTAAAGGTTCTCGTAAATCTACACCATTTGCTGCTCAAATGGCATCAGAAGCTGCTGCAAAAGCTGCTCAAGAACACGGACTTAAATCTGTTGAAGTAACTGTTAAAGGTCCTGGTTCAGGTCGTGAGTCTGCTATTCGTGCACTTGCTGCTGCTGGTCTTGAAGTAACTGCAATTCGCGATGTAACTCCTGTACCACACAATGGTGCTCGTCCTCCAAAACGTCGCCGTGTATAATCATCAACAATTACACAGCTTTTCGTTTAAGAGGGAGTATAGCAAATGATTGAGTTTGAAAAACCAAATATAACAAAAATTGATGAAAACAAAGATTATGGCGTGTTTGTCGTAGAACCACTTGAACGTGGCTATGGTACAACACTTGGAAACTCACTTCGTCGTGTACTTCTGGCTTCACTTCCAGGTGCAGCTGTCACTTCAATCAACATTGAAGGTGTACTCCACGAATTTGATACCGTTCCAGGAGTCCGTGAAGACGTTATGCAAATTATTCTTAACGTTAAAGGAATCGCCGTTAAATCTTACGTCCAAGACGAAAAGATTATTGAACTTGATGTAGAAGGACCTGCAGAAGTAACTGCTGGAGATATTCTTACTGATAGTGACATCGAAATTGTAAACCCTGATCATTATCTATTTACAATCGGAGAAGGAGCATCTTTGAAAGCAACGCTTACTGTAAACAGTGGACGTGGCTATGTTCCGGCTGATCAAAACAAAAAAGATGATGCACCAGTGGGAACACTTGCTGTAGATTCAATCTATACGCCAGTGACTAAAGTCAATTACCAAGTTGAACCAGCACGCGTTGGTAGCAACGATGGCTTTGACAAGCTAACCCTTGAAATTTTGACAAATGGGACAATCATTCCAGAAGATGCATTAGGTTTGTCTGCTCGTATTTTGACAGAACACCTAAATCTATTCACAAACTTAACTGAAATTGCTATTGCAACAGATGTTATGAAGGAAGTGGATACAACTTCTGATGATCGCATTTTAGAACGTACGATCGAAGAATTAGATCTTTCAGTTCGTTCATATAACTGTTTGAAACGTGCTGGCATTAATACTGTTTACGATTTGACTGAAAAATCAGAAGCAGAAATGATGAAAGTTCGTAACTTGGGACGTAAGAGTCTTGAAGAAGTTAAAATCAAACTTGCCGACTTAGGCCTTGGGTTAAAAAACGATAAATAGAGGAGGAATACATGGCTTACCGTAAACTAGGACGCACTAGCTCACAACGTAAAGCGATGCTTCGCGATTTGACTACAGATCTTATCATCAATGAAGCAATTGTAACAACTGAAGCACGTGCGAAAGAAATCCGTAAATCAGTTGAAAAAATGATTACTTTGGGTAAACGTGGTGATTTGCATGCACGTCGTCAAGCTGCTGCATTCGTACGTAACGAAGTTGCATCACAAAACTTTGATGAAGAAACAGGTAAATACTCAGAAACAACTGCACTTCAAAAATTGTTCTCTGAATTAGCACCTCGTTATGCTGAGCGCAATGGTGGATATACTCGTATCCTTAAAACTGAACCACGTCGTGGTGATGCTGCGCCAATGGCTATCATCGAATTGGTATAATATCATCAATTTTGTTGAGTGTTATGATGATGGAATACACTGTTATTCTTAGTCTAGCTCTGGTCTACCGCTGGGGATTTTCCCCAGCGGGAACACTCATCATATTGAATGAATGGTAGACGCTTGTTTACGAAATTGCTTTAATTTAAAACAATTTCGTAAGCAGGCGTTTTGTCTTGTTTTCGTGAGTAGTCGAGAATAGCAAAAAATGATATAATGGAACCCATATCTCCAATAGAAGAAAAAGGATTCAATGACAAAACAACAAGCAATTAAATTACTAAAAGAGAAGTACCTTAGTAATATGAAAGAGGATTCGGAACTCTTTGTCGGAGTTGAATTAGAGTTTCCGATTGTAGAAACAAATGGAAACAAAACAAATATAGAGGTGACGAAAAATCTTTTTCGAACCTTAGCCAACTTATCAGATTTTGAAGTTGAAAAAATAGATGACGATCAAAATCCTATTCAATTGATTCACTGCTCTTCTAAAGATCGTATTCTATTCGAGTTGAGTTACAATACAATTGAATTTGCATTTGAGAGAGCTCGTTCTATAAATGAGGTGGCCAAACGTTTTGAGGCCTATTTGAAGATTATTCAACCGATTTTGCAAGAAAATAATCACGAAATCCAAGGGCACGGAATCCATCCTCTGTGGCAAGAAAATGATAATAGCCCAGTGAAAATCGAACGATACAAGATGTTAATGGCTTTCCTTGCGCTGAATGGTACAGGGATGAAGACACACTCCTATCCTTCGTACGGAGCATTTATATGCGGAAACCAGGTTCAATTGGATGTAAGTCGCGATAACTATCTTCGCATCATTAATGCATTTAATAAAATTGAAGCAGCAAAAGCATATTTGTTTTCTAACTCAGAATTTACAGCAGAAGCTTGGGATACAAAAATTGCTAGAGATATTTTCTGGGAAGAATCCTTACATGGTTATTATAAGGAAAATGTAGGGGTTTATCCTAAGGACTACCAAAGCGAAGAAGAGTTTTTTAATAATCTCGCTAGAACGGCTATTTTTACAGCAACTAGAGAGGGGAAATCTTATTATTTTAAACCAATTCGAGTGGAGTACTATCTAGATCAAAAAGAAATTACAGCCTATACGGCTGATGGAAATGAGAAAATTATTAACCCTGTAAAAGAAGATCTAAAACAACATCGAAGTTACCAATTTCAAGATCTAACTGCTCGTGGGACTGTAGAATTTAGAAGTGTTTGTACACAACCATTAGAAACCACATTTGCCCCGATAGCCTTTGAGTTGGGCTTGTTTGTAGAATTAGAAAAACTGGAAAACTTTTTTGAAGATTCTTCATTTTTTAAAAATGAAGAACAGGACTATCGAAAACTTAGAAAGAAATATTCAAAGAAAATTCTAAGTAAAGAAGAAAAAGAAGCGATACAATCCTTTTCAAAAGATCTTCTAGATATAGCTAAAGCAGGTTTAATGAAAAGAGGCTACAAGGAAGAAAAATTTCTTATCATTACCAAAGAACTAGACTAATAGAAAAGCCTTATTACAGGCTTTTCTTTATTACTTTCAAAAAAACTTTCAAAAAAATAAAATTTTTTGGAAAAAAGTGTTGACAGTAAGGTGAGGTCATGATATACTAATATAGTTGTCGCGCGAGAGCGACAAAGACCTTTGAAAACTGAACAAGACGAACCAATGTGCAGGGCGCTATAACTAAGGTTATAGTAACTGAACAATAAAAAACAATAAATCTGTCAGTGACAGAATGAGTTTAAGACAAACAATTATTTTAATGAGAGTTTGATCCTGGCTCAGGATGAACGCTGGCGGCGTGCCTAATACATGCAAGTAGAACGCTGAAGCTTGGTGCTTGCACCGAGCGGATGAGTTGCGAACGGGTGAGTAACGCGTAGGTAACCTGCCTGGTAGCGGGGGATAACTATTGGAAACGATAGCTAATACCGCATAACAGTAGATATTGCATGATATCTGCTTGAAAGGGGCAATTGCTCCACTACCAGATGGACCTGCGTTGTATTAGCTAGTTGGTGAGGTAACGGCTCACCAAGGCGACGATACATAGCCGACCTGAGAGGGTGATCGGCCACACTGGGACTGAGACACGGCCCAGACTCCTACGGGAGGCAGCAGTAGGGAATCTTCGGCAATGGACGAAAGTCTGACCGAGCAACGCCGCGTGAGTGAAGAAGGTTTTCGGATCGTAAAGCTCTGTTGTAAGAGAAGAACGAGTGTGAGAGTGGAAAGTTCACACTGTGACGGTAACTTACCAGAAAGGGACGGCTAACTACGTGCCAGCAGCCGCGGTAATACGTAGGTCCCGAGCGTTATCCGGATTTATTGGGCGTAAAGCGAGCGCAGGCGGTTAGATAAGTCTGAAGTTAAAGGCTGTGGCTTAACCATAGTACGCTTTGGAAACTGTTTAACTTGAGTGCAGAAGGGGAGAGTGGAATTCCATGTGTAGCGGTGAAATGCGTAGATATATGGAGGAACACCGGTGGCGAAAGCGGCTCTCTGGTCTGTAACTGACGCTGAGGCTCGAAAGCGTGGGGAGCAAACAGGATTAGATACCCTGGTAGTCCACGCCGTAAACGATGAGTGCTAGGTGTTGGGTCCTTTCCGGGACTCAGTGCCGCAGCTAACGCATTAAGCACTCCGCCTGGGGAGTACGACCGCAAGGTTGAAACTCAAAGGAATTGACGGGGGCCCGCACAAGCGGTGGAGCATGTGGTTTAATTCGAAGCAACGCGAAGAACCTTACCAGGTCTTGACATCCCTCTGACCGCTCTAGAGATAGAGTTTTCCTTCGGGACAGAGGTGACAGGTGGTGCATGGTTGTCGTCAGCTCGTGTCGTGAGATGTTGGGTTAAGTCCCGCAACGAGCGCAACCCCTATTGTTAGTTGCCATCATTCAGTTGGGCACTCTAGCGAGACTGCCGGTAATAAACCGGAGGAAGGTGGGGATGACGTCAAATCATCATGCCCCTTATGACCTGGGCTACACACGTGCTACAATGGCTGGTACAACGAGTCGCGAGTCGGTGACGGCAAGCTAATCTCTTAAAGCCAGTCTCAGTTCGGATTGTAGGCTGCAACTCGCCTACATGAAGTCGGAATCGCTAGTAATCGCGGATCAGCACGCCGCGGTGAATACGTTCCCGGGCCTTGTACACACCGCCCGTCACACCACGAGAGTTTGTAACACCCGAAGTCGGTGAGGTAACCATTTGGAGCCAGCCGCCTAAGGTGGGATAGATGATTGGGGTGAAGTCGTAACAAGGTAGCCGTATCGGAAGGTGCGGCTGGATCACCTCCTTTCTAAGGAAATGGAAACCTGTACGTTGGTCTTGTTTAGTTTTGAGAGGTCTTGTGGGGCCTTAGCTCAGCTGGGAGAGCGCCTGCTTTGCACGCAGGAGGTCAGCGGTTCGATCCCGCTAGGCTCCATTAACACTGTAAGGGTGTTAAGATTGAACATTGAAAATTGAATATCTATATCAAATAGTAACAAGAAAATAAACCGAAACGCTGTAAATATTTAAAGAGTTTAGGTCGTAAGACCAAAAATAAGGTTAAGTTAATAAGGGCGCACGGTGGATGCCTTGGCACTAGAAGCCGAAGAAGGACGTGACAAACG